>CAZBMZ010000004.1:106930-149292 GCA_964492845.1 uncultured Clostridia bacterium | reverse complement strand
TTAAGGAGACATTTATGCGTAAAATTTTTGTATTTGCTACTTCCATTATGCTTTGCCTCGGTGTACTAGGATTTACTGGCAATTTTAACAGCACTTCCTTAACTTCAACTGTTTCCGCAGCACAAAACGAAGAACTTGATTTTACCATTGTAAACAAAACAGGTTATGACATTAAAGCTCTATATATTGGTGCTACTGGTACAGGTGACTGGACTAAAGATGATGAAGTTTTACATGGCAAAACATTTAAGAATGGAGCAGCTTTAAAAATAGAATTTCATCCAAAAGCTAAGGCTGCAAAATGGGATATTATGGTAGCTTGGGCCGATGGTTCTGGAAATGAAGAATGGGAAGGTCTTGATTTAACTGAAATTGAAAAAGTAACCCTGGTTTATGATAAAGAAAATAACGAAACTTCTGCAATCATAGAATAACTAAAAATCTACCCATCTAATTTGTGCCACCTAAAACTTAAGTAAGTTTTAGGTGGCATTCTCTATTTTACGGGACTTTTTGTTTATTTAGTACACTGTATTTATTCCCAGCATCCTGAATTTGCTTGTATAAAAATATTAGTTAAAATAAGCAATTTTTCTTAATCAAATAGTTAGTTTTTCTATCAAAAATTCTACTAAATACCTTTTAGCGATTAAAAAACCCGTTCGTCGACATAACTTAATTAAATAGAATAATTTAGCTGTACAAATAATTTTTATTAAATTATATTCTCTCTTGTAAAGACAGTCTACAAAATTGCTAGAGTAACACCTTATTAAGGTTGTTTATGAGCATAACCAAGAGATGTTTTAGGGCTGTTGAGTAATAAAAATTTAAGATAAAGATTTTAGAAAATTTAAGGAGACATTTATGCGTAAAATTTTTGTATTTGCTACTTCCATTATGCTTTGCCTCGGTGTACTAGGATTTACTGGCAATTTTAACAGCACTTCCTTAACTTCAACTGTTTCCGCAGCACAAAACGAAGAACTTGATTTTACCATTGTAAACAAAACAGGTTATGACATTAAAGCTCTATATATTGGTGCTACTGGTACAGGTGACTGGACTAAAGATGATGAAGTTTTACATGGCAAAACATTTAAGAATGGAGCAGCTTTAAAAATAGAATTTCATCCAAAAGCTAAGGCTGCAAAATGGGATATTATGGTAGCTTGGGCCGATGGTTCTGGAAATGAAGAATGGGAAGGTCTTAACTTAACTCAAATTGAAAAATTAACCCTAGTTTATGATGAAGGTAAAGATGTAACTTCCGCAGTTATAGAATAATTAAGCTACCCATCTAAATTTATGCCACCTAAAATTTAAGCTTTAGGTGGCATTCTCTATTTTACGGGATTTTCTGTTTATTTTACGCTGTAGCGTTCATTAGCAACTTTCATAACACTTTCAGCAAATTGTGGGTGATCGTGTAGGATGCGGTTAAAGTCAGCTTTGTCTAGCACAAAAAGATCACAGCTTGTACGAGCGCGAACATTAGCCATACGAGGTGTAGACATTAATAGGGCAATTTCACCAAAGAAATCTCCATCTTTAAGCACCTTAACAACAGTTCCAGAATCATCTAAAACTTCTACTTCACCACGAGCAAGTAAATACATTTCGCGGCCAATCTCGCCTTTTTTAATAATCATTTCGCCTGCTTCGGCCATATTTGGACGTAGTGCTTGAATAACTTGCGAGAGGAAAAGCATATCCCCGTTTTGAAATAAGGCGACTCGTTTTAATAAATCATCTGTAACAACTTCAAACCAACGCCGTCCATCTTTTTCAATAAGGTCAGAAGCTTCTATTGGCCCCCAACTACCACGAGCATAGTTTGGAAAATTATTTGCAGGTGTAGCAGCCCAATAATCCATAAGTGGTTGTGCTACTTCCCATGCTGCTTCTACCAAATCACCACGTGAAAACAGCGTAGCATCCCCATGTGAACAGGAATAAATCATTACTTCATAGCCTGTATAACGTGAAGCTTTGAAAGCGTCAGAATAAGAAAAACGCATATTAACAGGCTGTAATTGAAGTGTTGGCCCTGGGATCTTAGCTTGAAACTGCATTTCAATGCCTTGGTAGGGTTGGATATGGAAAATAAGCCGGTTAGGATGAAGCTGCTTAACAGGTGTATTACGGAAAAGAACTTGAGGAGCTTTCTTAAACTCTACAACAATTTCTGTCCCACGTTTCCACAAAGCTTTTCCTGAACGTAAATAAACAGGAGTGCCTTCCCAACGCCAGTTATCTATGTGAAAGCGGGCTGCTGTATAAGTTTCAGTCTTAGATTCTGCTGGGACATCCTTTTCTTGGCGATAACCAGGTTTAATAACATTACCGCTTTCATCAAGTTTTGGCCCATATTGACCCCGCACTACATAACGTTCGACTTCTTCAGGGGTGTAAACTCGTATTGATTGCAAGAGTTTAGCTTTTTCATTACGAATAGAATCAGGCTCAAAAGATCCAGGTGTTTCCATACAAAGACAGGCTAGCATTTGGAACATATGATTTTGCATCATATCTCGCAAAACTCCTGAAGTGTCATAGTAACCGCCTCGTGAGCCTACATCTACTTCCTCAGAAACATTAAATTGAATGTTATCAATATAATTTTTATTCCATAACGGTTCAAAAATGCCATTAGAAAAACGGAAAGATAATAAATTTTGTACAGTTTCTTTACCTAAATAATGGTCAATTCGATAAATTTGATTTTCATCCCAATGTGCAAGAACTTCTTTATTAAGCTTGCGAGCCGATTCAAGGTCAGTACCAAAGGGTTTTTCCACAATGATACGTTTCCAACCTGGACTACCTTGAAAACCAGCAGTATAAAGGTTATCGCAGAGCATACCAAAAAAGCGTGGTGCAACAGCAAAGTAAAAAAGTACATTGCCCCCAGTGTTATGTTGGGAGTCAAGATTAGCAACTTCTTTCTTAAGGGTTTGGAAGTGTTCAAGATTACTTTGTTCACCTTGCATATAATAAAAACGGCTTACTAATTTATCCCATACTTCTTGATCAAATTTTTGGCGTGTATGGAATTTCTTAATATCTTCATTCATCTGCTCGCGGAATGATTCGGTTGTCCATTCCGACCTTGCAAAACCAAGTAATGCAAAGTTATCAGCAAGCAACCCATCACAAGCTAGATTGTAAAGTGCTGGTACAAGTAGTCTTTTAGTCAAATCTCCTGATGCTCCAAATATCACCATAACACAGGGTTGACTAGGCATGTCTGATGTTTGGGTTTCAACTCCATAGGAAGTTAAAATGTTGGATTCTGGCATATCATCACCTCTTCTTAAACTGGTTAAACTGGCTTACTATCCTACAACTAATCAAAGATAAAGTGTATTGAGCAAATTACAGTTGGTGACACCTTGACACAGAAAAGTTTTAGACCTCAATAAGCTATTTATTTAATTTTCAAAGGCTTAAAAATACAAGTTTTGCTTTTAGGTGGTCAAAAAGGTGCTAACTATCTATCTGATCTTTACAAAATTTATAGAAATAATTTTCCAGATTTTTGCATATCTTTACATTTTTTCCAACATTTTTACTTAGTATTTTGGATAATTTACCTATATGTTAATCCATTAAATTTTATTAAGTCCATTATTATAATTAGCTTAGAGATAAATGGCTTACATAAGTTTGCTTATGGCACTGGATTTGCCTAAAAGTTATTTTAACTACTCCAGCACGTTTTCGCTTTTAGCACTGCTCCCACACTAAGACTTTCTTAAACAATTCAATAATAAAAATTTAGCCTAAATTTTAGGTGATAGGAGAGGTGTTTTTTTATGAGTAAAAAAAATTTTGAACAACGATTAAAAGTGCTTTCCCCTTGTTCAGCAGAATGGGAAAAAATGGTAGGCAATGACCAAGTAAGATTTTGTGAACATTGCAGCAAAAGTGTTAATAACATTTCTGAAATGACCCGCGAGCAAGCCCTTGAGCTAGTCTTAAAGTCTAATGGTCGTTTATGTGTTAGATACTATAAAACAAGTGATCAAAAAATTAATTTCCAACCTAGCACTAGCGAGTTTAAGTTAAACCCATCACCGCTACTAAAATTTGCCGCAGGTGTTTTGCTAACTACAGCTTTAAGCGCGTCTCCTGTTATGGCTCAAACTATGCTTCCAATGGGTGATAATGTTGTAGTTGAAACAAAACTAAATAATCCTAATCTTCCAGATCCTGTTTGGGAAGGCGGCTATGCTTCGCTCAAAGGTACAGTTACAGATGAACAAGGTGCTGTTATTCCTGGCGCAGAAGTTACTTTAAAAGGGCAATTTTTTTCATATACAAAAACTACAACTACTAATGAAAATGGAAAATTTTACTTTGAGTCTTTGCCAGAACAAGAATACAACATTTTAGTTAGTGCAGCCGGATTCAATTCTGCTGAAATTAATAATTTCAGAGCAAATACAATGACAGAAATTACAATAGCAGTTCAAGTAGCAGAGGACTCAGAATTTGTAACAGTTGGAGGTGTTGGAGTTCTTTCTCCCGCAGAGGAAATGTTAGGTTACTACGAAGAAAGAAGACAAATAGACGATAGCCAAGAAACATTGCCTGAAATAACAGAAGATGTAGAAGAGTTTTTTTCTGTTGTTATCAACAATGAAATCAAAAAAGCTAAAACTCTGCTAAATAAAGGTGTAAGCATAAATAGCACAAATATTTATGGTGAGACAGCCTTAATGTTTGCTGTAAGAGATAAAAAAATGCTTAAATTTTTGCTTAAATCTGGTGCAAATGCTTCGATTGCAAGTAGATTTGGCACAACAGCCTTAATGCATGCTGCTGTTCATGGTGATATAGAGATAGTCAAAATGTTACTTTCAGCAGGTGCTTATGTTAATGCTACTGATATTAATGGACGTAGCGCGTTGCTTTTTGCTGCTGTTGATGGGCGAGATGATATTGTTAACCTACTATTATTATCAGGAGCAGATACCAATTTAAAAGACTCTACTGGCAGTACAGCCGCTTGTTATGCTAAAGCTGGCGACCATAAAAAAGTTAAAAAGTTGCTAAAAGCCATCGGAGCAGAATAGTTTGCAATTATTAATGGTAGATTGTTTCTTATTTAAGGTTTGTTGGTTTCTTGTGAAACAAAATAACTAAAAATTAATGTTAGGTTGGAGATGACTTCTATATTTTTGGATTTTACATCTTCTTGGCACTCACGTGTTCTTGGCACGTTCCGTGCGATCTTGGCACTCACGTGCCAAGCTAAAATTGTGTCGTCGCTTGCGCGACTTAAAGAATTGCACTTAAAGTCTTGTTAGGGCAACACAAATTTTAGTTTGGCTGATAAGTGTCAATATTTAATAAAATGCAAATAAAATGTTATTTTGTTTATCAACCATTAACAGCTTTTGCCAAAGGAAGATTTTCCTGTGGAGTTATTTCATTTGTTACCGCTTGAACTTCTACCATAACACCATTAAAAGCGGCTGTTCCAATAAGAGCATCAATAGATAACTCATCCGTAAGGTCATTAACGCTAACTCCTGCATGTTGTTTTGCAACTTCTAATGATATGTTGTCGCGGTTATGTCCCCAACCATGAGGAATGCTTATAACCCCTGGCATAATTTCATCAGTTATTTCAACTGTTATGTGGACTTTACCAACACGAGATGAGACTAACACTTTTTGACCGTTAGAAATTTGACGTTTAGCTGCATCTACAGGATTTATCATCAATGTACAAAGCGAGCGTCCTTTAACAAGTCTTAAGCTATTATGTAGCCAAGAATTGTTGCTGCGAAGATGACGACGGCCTATTAAAAGTAGTTGATTGCTGTTTATTGTACTGTTAGAAAATCTTTCTCTAACTCGCTCTAAGTCTTTAACTAAAGGCTCTGGAGCTAGGTTGATACGCTTTGACTTGGTTTGCAAGCGTTCAGGTAAACAAGGTTTTAGTGCGGATATTTCAATTCCATGAGGTGAGGCTTTTAACTTGCTAAGGCTAAGTTTGTCAGAAAATGGATTTAGTCCTGCTCCATAAGGGCCAAAACGCAAGCCTAAATCAAGCATTCCTGCTGGGCCAAGGGCTTTTAATACTTTGTGTTTAACACTAGAAATTATTTGACTAACAATGCCGTCTGACTCCATTCTAGTTAGTAATTCCAGAAAAATTTCCCAGTCATGGCGACTATCAGGATCTCCATTAAATAGGGCTTGAGAATATTTTGTTGTGTTATGAATGGCTAAAAGATGAAAAGCTAAATCATAATGGTCATGCTCTAAAGATGTAGTAGGAGGCAAAATAATATTGGCATGTCTAGTTGTTTCATTAATATAAAAATCAATTGACACCATAAAATCAAGGCTAGAAAAAGCTTTATCTAATTGTTGACCATTTGGAGTAGATAAAACCGGATTGCCAGCACAAGTTACTAAAGCTTTTATTTGTTTATCTCCGGGAGTCAAAATTTCTTCTGCCAATGCTACAACAGGCAATTCGCCAGCAAATTCTGGTAATTTTCTTACTCGACTATGCCAACGTCCAAAGCTTCCTTTAGGAGCTATTGAGTCCGGTGCTGTAATAGGGTCAAAAGCTGGTAGGGTAAAAAGTGCGCCACCTTCACGGTCTAAATTACCAGTAACAGCATTTATTACATTAATTAACCATTGACACACTGCACCAAATTCTTGTGTAGAAACGCCCATTCGACCATAACAAACGGCCTTGTTAGAAGCAGCAAACTCTCTAGCTAGCTTATAAATCTCTGTTGCAGAAATTCCGGTTATTGACTCGACTTTTTCAGGTGTAAAATCTTTTACTAATTTGCCTATCACATCAACTTGATCTATAAAATGAGATAAATGACCAAGACGCACTAAATTTTCTGTAAATATTACTTGTAAAATAGCTAGTAGAAGAAAAACATCCGTTCCAGGGCGGATAAAGAGATGATTATCTGCTAAATCTGAAGTTTCTGTTCGACGAGGATCAACTAAAATAACTTTTCCGCCACGTTTGCGAATCTGTTTTAAGTGTCCAGCAACATCAGGCGCGGTCATTAAACTCCCATTTGATACAGCCGGATTTGCTCCTAAAATAAGTAAAAAATCTGTACGTTTTAGGTCAGGGACAGGTAACAATAATTGATGCCCATAAAGAAAATAGCCAACAAAATGATGTGCTAGTTGATCAACTGAAGTTGCAGCAAAATGATTACGACTATGCAAACTCTTAAAAAACATTGGCCCAAATAACAACGTCCCATAATTATGGACGCTAGGATTTCCAGTATAAACACCTACCGCGCTTTTACCATATTTAGCTTGAATTTTTTTGAGTTCCTTGGCTACTTCGTCAAAAGCTTCATCCCAGCTAATACGCTGCCAAGTTGTACCTTTGCGGCGTAGAGGATGTTTAACGCGATCTTTATCATAATATAGATCTTGTAGGGCTACGGCTTTAGGGCAAATATGCCCCTGACTAAATGGATCTTGTTTATCTCCACGAATGCTATGTATTTTATTTTCTTTAACCGTAATTTCAACACCGCACATTGCTTCACAAAGGTTACAAGTACGATGATGTACAAATTCATTTTTTTGATTTTCCATAGTTGCCCCTTATTTTTTTGTTAAAGTTAAAAGTAAATTTAATAGACCGTCCATAGCTTTAGATCGCTTTAACGGATCTATTTTTAAGCACGATCACTTGATTTTCCGATCAAAATTGATCAGATCGACTAGTCAACTATCTTAGCTGATCTTAGATCAACTCGATCACTCGATCAGTTGATCTCAAAATGATCAAGTGTGATCACTTTAAGATCGCTAAACTAAGCATTGAACGGGCAACGAGGGGATAAACTAACTAGTAGATCTAACTAGCTCGACTAGTTGAGTTAATTCTTCAAGTTTTTCTTGAAGCTGTTTTTGATGTTCTTCTGAAAGTTGAGATAATTTTAATTCTTTTAATTCTTTTGCTGTTTGACGAGCTAAAACCTGTAAATGTTCCGTAGCTGTCGCTTTATTTTTATCAACATTTGTTAGTTTGCTTTTTTCAGCTTCAATTAAACGTCGAATAGCTATTAATGATAAAGACTCTGTAATGGCTTGATTAAGAATATTTTTTCTTAACGCTAAAGCCTGGCTTTCAGAACATTTTAGCATTTCGCTAGTTAAACGACCTATAGCACGAGCTTTAGTATACTCAATTTTGCCATTTCGTAGAGCCGTTAAAATATCTGCTGGAAGTCGTCTTAAAGGTAGGCGATGCTGAATAAATGATAGCCAGTTAGTCCGACCTATAGCAGAAAAAACAGATTCAACAATTGGGGTCAAGTTAATAACAACGTTGTTATTAACTTTGCTGCGTCCATTTTCTTGGGCTTCTTTTTGAGCAGTTCTATTGTTATTCATTGCAAACAGTAGCCTTAAGACATCGCCAAAAGGGTCTGTATCATTAGGACGAACAAAAGCAGCAAACTCAATTTCATCTCGTAGCTTAAGTTTAAGTAGGGCTAAGTAGCCTTCAGTTTCTTCTACAGGGTTTAGATCTTCGCGTTGCAAGTTTTCTACTAAAGCAAGTTGAAGGGATTCTTCATCTGAAAGTGTGCGAATAATGGCAGGAATTTCTGTAAGAGCAGCAAGTTTTGCTGCTTGCCAGCGACGTTCTCCAGCAACAATTTGATAAGGAGCCTCACCGGATTTTAATTCTCTTACAATAATGGGCTGAAGTATGCCACTTTGACGGATAGATTCAACTAATGCAGTTAAAGCGGCTGGTTCTAAGCGGCGGCGTGGCTGGTTTGGATTAGGAATAATTTTATTTAATGCTATTTTTCTGACCGCTACAGCATCAGCATCAGGAACAATTGTACTAGCAAATAAAGCGTCTATTCCAAGTCGTTTTTTAGCCATTTAATAGTCCTTCTACAAGTTTTTTAATATCGTTATTTCCTTCAAATTTAGGTGCATGAAGTTGTACAGGCATAGCACGTGCAGCAGCCTCGGCAAAAGCTACACCACGTCTAACAGGTGGAAACACTGTTAATCGACTACCAAAACGAGTTTGAATTACTTCATAAGTTTCTGTATTTAGACGAGTTCTTATATCAAGCAGTGTTGGAACAATACCAGCAATCTTTAGGTTTGGATTAAGAAGCCGTACTTTTTCGATTGTATCAAAAAGGTGTTTTGTTCCTCGTAAAGCCTTAATTTCACATTGAACAGGGATTAATATTTCATCAGCAGCAACTAAAACATTGATGGAAATATTTCCAAGTGAAGGAGGAGCATCAATAATTATAAAATCATAGTTATCTTTAACTGCTCGCAAAGTCTCTCTTAACCTTAGCTCGCGGCCAATTTCGGCATTAAGAAGAAAGTCTGCTGTAGCTAAATCAATGGTTGCTGGGACTAGATCCATTCCATGTACTGAATGAATTGGTAGGCTTTCCCGATGAATTATTGCTTCAAAAAGGCTATGTTCTAGCTGGTCAGTGTTTAACCCTAAAAACTCAGTTAAAGAAGCTTGTGGGTCAGCATCTACTAGTAAAACCTTTAAGTTATGTTGTGTTAGTTCATAACCAAGATCCCTAGTTAAAGAAGATTTACCTACTCCACCGGCTTGATTAAAAATTGCTAAAGTGCGTGTTGGTGACAAGATCAACTCCTTATTTGAGTTACAGACTTTTTATTAACAGTTGAAATAATTTTATTAACAGTTGAAGTAAAACTCTTAACAGTTGAAATAAAACTATTGGATTTTCTGTAATTTATGGTAATAAGTCTGTCAGACTCATTAAGTTTGCGTATTTATCAGAACAAATATTCAGCTAAATACTTAACGGTTACTATCTCATAAATTATTTAATTTGTCATTAATTAGATACAAAAACGTTCTTTGAAGAAAATAACTCTTACTACAACTGTTAATAGTAAAAATAAAGTGATCGAGTTGATCATCAAATAATCGAAATATGATCGCAGATCAATTTAATGTGATCGTAAAGTTGATCGCAATTGATCTACATTTTTTGATCTCTTTTGATCAATTTCGATCACAATTGATCTCAAATTGATCTCAAAAGATTTCTTATTAACAGTTGGAAATAAAAGTGTTAACAGTTGGAGTAACACCTTATTAATAGTTGGAATAACTGGTTATTAACAGTTGGAATGCAATCTATTAACAGTTGAAAGTAAGTCCTAAATCAGGTTATTAACAGTTGGAATGCAATCTATTAACAGTTGAAAGTAAGAGTTATTAACAGTTGGGATAAATTTATATTAACAGTTGAGATAAAACTATTAATAGTTGAAATAAAATTATTAACAGTTGAAATAAGTGAAAAAGCTAAGTGTAATAAATAGAGTAAGATAGATTTTTCTTAAATTGCTATATATATATGTTTATATAAAGAATATAAATGTAAATGAAATATGTTCATATAAGCTTTAATGTTTTTTGATGTTATTAGAAGATGGAATAAATGTTTTTGGAGGCAGTATGGAAAAACGGCCACATGAGGCACGTGCAAAACAACACCGACCTAAACTACACACTAGCGAGCATGTAGAATTAGTACGTGTTTCTTTGGATGAGTTTAATTTAGCTACCTTTCCTGTTTCGGTTTTAGATAAAAAGGCGCAGCGTAGTCATGAACCATTGCAGTTTCGTGACAC
Source organism: uncultured Clostridia bacterium (assembly GCA_964492845.1). GTDB lineage: Bacteria > Acidobacteriota > Blastocatellia > Chloracidobacteriales > JADJPF01 > JADJPF01. The sequence continues at coordinate 138,609 of CAZBMZ010000004.1, read as the reverse complement.
AATTGTAGTAGCAGGCCGACAAGTTGAACGACATTGGAAGGTTTTCCCACACGGTGAAGAAGGTTTTCCCGGCCCCGCAGATGATGATGTGTTAATGGCACTATTTGAATTAACTAGAGAGCAAGGAGGGTCAAAGAAAATATTTTTTACCCGTTACCAGCTATGTAAAAAGCTAGGATGGCCGCTTAATACTTTTTATTACAGCCGAATTGAATCTAGTTTTCGCAAACTCGCCGGCATACACATTGAAGCAACTAATGCTTTTGCTGATAAGGAAAGAAAAAAGTTTATCAATATGGGCTTTTCCATTATTCAGGAATATAAGCTTTTTGATGAAACTGCTGGACGAGAAAAACTTTCCTATGTGCTTTGGTCAGATCGTATTGCTGCTTCGATTAGTCAAAAGTTAACTAAATATCTGGATGCTAGCTTTTATTTTGAAGAACTAGAAACTCCACTGGAAAAACGTTTATTTCGTTACTTAGATAATCAGTTTGAACAAGGTTTAGTGCAGCTTTCCTTAAATATTAATGATCTTTGCTATGAACATTTAGGAGTTGCTCGCCGCTATCGTTATACTTCTCAGCTAATGCAAAAATTAGAGTTACCTTTACAAAAACTAGTAGAAAAAGGTTTTCTTCTTCGCTGGCGGTTGGAAGGTCAAATACTTTGGTTAGTTCGTGCAGAAGGTTTTGCAAGTCGGGTTTCTTTATCTATCCCATATAGTGAAATGTTGGCAGACATTTCACCTAGTCCCCTTGTTAGTTCCAAAGGAGAAAATTCTGCTTCTCAACTAGAAGAATCTTCATCTATGGAGCAAAGACGAACTAGAGCAAAAAGACAAGTTAAGGAAGTTAAGGAAGTCAAGGAAGTTAAAGAAATTAACGAAGCAAAACAAGAAAACGCTGTGGAAGAACCCTTAGTAGTTAGAGAACTTTTTTCGCGTGGTGTTGATATTGGTGTAGCGCGAGATATTGTTAGCCGTTCACAAGGTTGTGAAAAAGATATTTTAGAAGCAATAAAATATTTTGATTCTGAATGTGAACGGGGAAAAAAATTTGATAATCCAGGAGGACTATTAGTTAGTCTAATTAGAAAATATTTACCTGCTGAACAACTGCCTCCAGCACGTAGCACTAAAACTTCTGCAAAATCTCCTACTAAAATAACTACAAAAAGAAGCCTAATAGATAAACACGAGTCTGATAACACAACCCATTTATTAAAAACTCGTGCAGAGCTAGAATATCAAGAGTATTTTATTGAGGTAGGGCGACATGCTTTTGAAGGCTTGCCACAAGTTGAGCAAAAGAAACTACTTACTAATGTACAATCTGAGTTACAATCAGGGATAAACGCCAGTAAATATCATAAAATGCCAGCAGAAAAATTTGTTGAACATGTCCAAACAACAGTAGAATCGCAGCTAAGCCGCAAACTGGCAATAGAATTTCCAGATTGGTATCAGCAATGGTTAGTAGATCAAAAAATAAGGTTTAACTAAGTTAGAAAAGGGGGAAAGCTTGTGAAGAGTCAAAAAAGAAACTTAAGTAGGTCACTAATAATTTTGGTGATGTTTTTTGCCTTAATAATAAGTTTATTTCCAGCGCGTTATGTTGATGCCCAACAAAATATGAATGTGACAGTAGATTTAGCTAACACAGGTGCAGCAGATATTAGCATCTTTGGTAGGGCTGAAACTATGGCTGGAGCATCTGTAGCGGTTGGGGATCTCAATGGAGATAGAATAGATGATTTAGTTGTTGGGATGCCTAGTAGCGATGGAGGAGTCAATAGGGTTCGTTGTGGAGAAGTAAGAATATTTTTTGGTGGAGCAAATTTTCGTGGAACATTTGATTTAGCTAGCAGTGCTGGGGATGTTCGGATAATAGGTGCAGATGTAATTGATTTACTTGGCTCAAATGTTGGTTTATTTGATGTTAATGCTGATGGAAGACGAGATTTAGTTATAGCTGCTCCGGGTGGAGATGGTCTAAATAATTCTCGTAATGATGCTGGGGAATTATATGCCTTTTTTGGTGGTACAGGTTTTAATTCTTCAACTATTGACTTGGCAACTGTTAGACCAGGGCTTTTGGCTATAGGCCCGGTTGCTGGGGCGCAAATTGGCGCAAGTTTAGCAAGTGCTGATTTTAATGGTGATGGAAATCAAGATCTTTTAATTGGCGCACCGCTTGCAGGTCAACAAGGTAATGGGCTAGTACTAGCTTTAAGAGGTATTAGCATTGTTGGAAATCAAGTAATAGACCTTGGTGGAAGTCAAGATATAGTTTTTTCTGTAACTATCAACACTCCTAATGCTCGTTTTGGTACAAATGTAGCAGCAGGAGATCTAAATAGTGATGGAAGACAAGACATCATTGTTGCTGCTCCTGGACTTACTAATAGCAGTGGTCAAGCTACAGGAGGGGTAATAATTATTAGCGGCCCAATTTCTTTACAAAGTAATCCAAATCCAGTTACACCAAGTTTTGTAGCCTTTGGCCCAAGCGTTAACTCTCGTTTTGGTGAAGGTTTATTAGTTGGTGATGTTGATGCTGACCAAATAGATGATTTAGTTATTAGCGCGCCAGGACATATGGCTAATGGACGAGTTAGTTCTGGGCAAGCCTATGTATTTTATGGTAGCGCGCCGCTAGTTGGAACAAGAGATTTAGCTACTAGTATGGCAGATGCTTCTTTTTCAGGTGCTAATCCTGGGGATCAATTAGGTAGTGCAGTTTCAATTAATCCAGGAACGCCAAACATAATCCCAAGCACCCCTCCAATGTTGCTAGCAGATATTAACCGGGATGGATTTAGAGATTTAATTATTGGCGCACCTAATTCAACTAACCCTGCTGGACGTGCGCGAAATGGACAAGCTTTAATCTTTCTTAAAGGCGGTAATCGCTTTGAGCAAAGAGATGTGCAAATTAAGCCACCAGATAGCGTAATACTTGGCCCTCGAACAGGGGATCAAATTGGTAGTCGTTTTGCAGTAGGCGATCTTAATAATGACACTATGCCAGATTTAGTTATTACTGCTCCAGCCTCTATGGGAAACCAAGGTCGCAACAATGGCGGAGCTATTTTTGTAGTATCAAACTTTAATCTTAATGCTCAGGGTAATAATCAAGCTCCTGTTTTATCAATGGTTCCAAACCAAACTGTTCCAGAAACAAGTACTGTTATGGTTGATTTTAGTGCTGTTGACCCTGATGGCACAATTACTTTATCTGTTGATCGTCCACCTACTCCAAGCTTTGTTACCCTTCAAGATATGGGTGGCGGAATAGGTCGTTTAATTATTTCTCCTCCAGCAGGTAGCCGAGGTAGTTTTGTTGTTGCGTTGCGTGCGACTGATAACGGCAACCCTCCGTTATTTGATGCTAAGAGTTTTGTTTTAACTGTAACACCACCTGCTCCAATAATTACAACAGCTTCATTTAATGGAAAAAATCTTTTAACTATTACTGGTTCTCGATTTGGTACAAATGCTAGAGTGATAATCAATAATGTTGATCAATCTAAGAAGATAAAATCTAACACAGATACTTCTATAACAGTTAAAGGTAAAGTTAAAAAACTTGGACTTGTACCAGGTAATAATACAGTTGTAGTTATTGATTCTGCTGGCAATGCTTCACAACCTGCTATTGTAGTTTTGTAAAGCTCTTTACTAAATTTTCACTAAAAAAGCCTCAGTTTAATTAGCTGAGGCTTTTTGTTACTGATTAATTTTCTAACATTATTAATGAACTGCAATATAGATATCGAAGATTTCTTTTCCAAACTAAAGCATAAAGATTAACAACTACAACAGCCTTTCTTATATCCACGCCGTTATTTTTGCTTAAATTATCGAAAAGCTCGCTTTTTTACCTAAAATTTACTTATGTGCATCTGCTTCATCATAATGATAAGTTTTTTCTCCTGCTTCAATTTTTATTGATAACCGATTTGGTTGAGGAGGCAAGGGACAAGTAGCATAAGCAGTAAAAGCACAAGGAGGATTTACAGTTTTATTAAAATCTAAAATAACTTTTCCATCTTTTGGAGGATCGGTATAAAGAAAACGACCTGCTGGATAAGTCGTCTTGCCATTGGTTAAGTCTTTGAAATTAATAAAGAGCCGTCCACCACTAGAGTTTTCTGCTTGTAGCTCAAACTTTTGTCCATCAATTGTAAAAACAACATAACCTGGGCTAGGTTCGTTTGTTATATCGCCTATTATGCTGGTGACAGAAAGGGTTTTTGGTTGGTCGTGGGGGATAAATTTTGCTTCTACACGATATTTTTCATCTGCTTCATACCAAGTTAAACCTGTAAAATGTTTGCGGAAAGGGCTGTTTTTGTCTCTTAATCTGATGCCGTAACGATCCCCGCGATGATCTCCACGTTTAATTAAAAACATAGATAAATCATTAATGGTTAAAACCTCTGGTTTGCCGTCAACATCAGAGGTTAAAGCTAGTTCCGAGGTTAAAACTTTATCTAAAACAGAAACTTTAGCATCTTTTGCAGGTTGAAAAATGGCTTTACCTTTATTAAGCACTATTGAGCCAATATAAGCAGGAGCAGAGTCTTTTGGAAGTACTACTTGGCAGCTTTGGTCTGTACCTATACGGTTTTCTCCTTCTGTAAGCCAATAAAGCCCTGCAACACTTAACCAACCTTGGTCAGACTTTAATTTAGCTTCTGTTTCAGTACGCCATTTAGCAATTTCTGCTTGATAAGGAGATTTATCCGCAGGGGTTTCAAGGCTTGAAGATAATTTATTAATTGTCATAGAAGTAGATAAATTTTCTGGAATGTTAATAGTAGACATGCTTAGGCTAGTTAACAGGATTGCAAACAATATATTACGAGTCATAAGATAATACCTCAAGTTTAAGTAACTTTAATTAATAGATAATAAAAATAAAATTTTAGCATAATACATTTTTAGTTAAAGCATTTAATTGCTAAATAGTTCCTGCCATAATTTTAACTCTGCACTTGAAAAATATTGGAAATACTAGTTTAATAGCTTAGCGGAAGCACTCCAATTAATCGGGGTCAGGGGAATAAAGAGAAAGAGCCAAGTAAAAATCTAGAAGGCGGAGTTTCAGTTGTAGAATTAAAGCGTATTAGGTAGTGATATAAACGTAAGGCTGAATGATTATTCAGGATTTCCTAGAAAATAAGTGTAGAAAGAAGTTGCAGATAAAATGAACTATTCTTCAGCATTACATTCTCTTTCATAGAACATTTTGCACACTACCAAATTTTGATGCCATTACCTATAGAATAAATAGCAAATCTGTTAGAGATATGTATTATCGACGCGCTTTAGGGATTTTAGGCGCGTAAAAGATTTACAAAAATTTATAGAATTTATAAAAAGGCTATTAAAAATACTTAATAGCCTTTGTTAGTTTAAGTTGTGTTTTATTAATTACTTCCATATTTTGCCAGAAGTAAATGGAAGTAACGCAAGCTTTGTTCCTAAAGCTAAAGTCTTAAATAATTCTGCTGTTTCTGAGCTTATTTTTACTCTTAAAAATAAAATTGTTACTACTAAATCCCCACCAGGCAACAAACTACCAAAACCCAACACAGATTTAACCCCATAAGGAACTACAAAATCTTTTTGTGCAGGAATATAAGGGCTACCTAAAGCATCCGCAACAAAAAACACATTATAAAGTTTTTCCTCTTTATCTACTAACATTGCTGGGTTTGGTCTAATTACAGAATGAATTTCTAAACCTAATTGTTTAATTAACTGTGAAATCATTGGCAGCTTAATAATCACTGACTCGCTAGGCAGTGGTATAGCTTGATGCCCTTGAGAAAGTAGACGGGAATTCCATTGAGCTTTTTCCCCCATAGTTGCCATTAAAACTAAACAACGAGTTTGATCAGTTATATCTTGACCAATAGGTAATTTATTTGCAAAAGTACGTAAGGATGGATCTAGGTCTTTATAAGCAAAAGTCTTATAAATACGTGCTAGTACACAAGCCTTTTTTTCTGTTTCATCTGTTAGCTGATAGTAAAAATAGCGTGTTATTTGTTCTGTCGCTTCTTCCATAGATTTAGACCCAGTAGTCAATTCTCTTAAACCATTACGACAGGCAAGAACGTCTCCAAGAGTTAATTTATTTAAGTAATACATAAAACCTCCAGGTGTAAGGATTAGTTAGGGTAGGGGCCATTTATTTTATTAAATTTATGATTAAAAAATAGAAATAGTTATATAAGTTTTAATTGGAATTACTTATGAAAAATTAGATATTTTTTGGATGATAAAAAGAAATTGCAAATTTCTTTTTATAAATCTATGACAGCCTAAGTAGTTTTTCATTTCTCTTTTTTTAAGTCAAGATAAATAATTACTTAGCTTTAATTAGCAAATATACATTGCAGTGTTATGATTGACACTTTATCATCATAGTATTTTATGTAGGTAAGAAAATTACCGTAGTGTAGATAGTATAAGAAAATAGTAGTATTTAAATAACTTCTAGGTTTTCTAGTGTAATATCATTATGAATATTACCAGTATTTAGTGTAGATAGTGGCTCAATTAGCATGACATGACATTCTTCTTCTGCAATTGGCAGGTGTTCTACACCTTTTGGGACAATAAAAAATTCCCCTTCATTAATTGTTATATCTTGCTCACGCAATTTTATTATTAGTTTACCTTTTATTACCAAAAAAAGCTCATCTTCATTTTCATGAAAATGCCAAAAAAATTCCCCTTTTAACTTAGCAAATTTTATTTGTTGCCCATTTAATTCTGCTGCTATTTTAGGTGTCCAATATTCATTAAATTTAGCAAATTTTTCTTTTATATTTACTACAGCAAATTTTTCTACCATTATATTTAACCTATAGAATAATTTATCTAATACAAAAACTTTATTTTTTCTTTATACAATTAATAATTCCAATATTCTAATAATTGCACTTATAAGTATATAAAATGGAAAAAGGCAACCTCTGGATTGCCTTTAACTTATTGATAATACTAATGAAACTAATAGAAGCAAATTGTTTTATTCTTCCCAAACTACTTCATAAACTTCTTGAGGCTCACTCTTTCCTTTTACTTCTATTGGTGCTAAGCGTTTAGCAACAATTTCATCCTTAATTCTTTCATAAGTGGCAGAGCTAATTAAAATATGGGTGTTAGAATTTTTAGAGTTTGCTTCTAATCGAGCAGCTAAATTTACAGGATCTCCTATACCTGTATACTCCATACGGCGATTTGAACCTATAAAACCTACTGTTATTACTCCTGTATTAATACCAATGCCTATGTTAACTTCATGACCAAATTGTTCATAGAATTTCTTTCTAAGCATCACCATTCGTCTTTGCATATCAATAGCAGCTTTTGCTGCATTAATAGGAGCATTTTCTTTTGCTTCTTGATCATCATAGGCAACGCCAAAGAGAGCCATAAGACCATCGCCCATATATTTATCTAATATGCCTTGATGAGAGAAAATAATATCAGTCATATTAGTAAAATATTCGTTCAAAAGCTCAACTATTTCTTGGGGTTGAAGTTTTTCTGAAAGAGGTGTAAAACCACGTACATCAGCAAAAAGGATGGTTGCTTCTACGTTTGTGCCACCTAATTTAAGCGATTCTGGAGATTCTAAAATTTTATTTACAACTTTATCAGGTAAAAATCGCCCATAAGCTTCACGTGCTAAAGCTTCTTTCATAAGTCGGTTATGAGCCGTAGCGTTATCAAGTGCCATAGATGTTTGTGAAGCAATAGCACTTAATAAATCTAAGTCATCAGAACCAAAAACTTTTGGAATTTCAAAGCCTTTAGTGCTTTTACGATTATCTACATAAATTACACCAACGGTTTGACCTCCTACTATTAAAGGGGCGCAGATAACTGATTGAACACCTTGAATAATGGCTGTTGCACCACCTTTATTAGCATCTTGAGCATCTAGCAAAAGTAGAGCAGCTTGTTCCTGCATCACTTGTTGAACAATTGCACTAGGCGGAGTGATATGTTTATCTTGGTTATTTTCTTCTGAACGAAACTTAACAGCTTTAACCATTAGTTCTTTAGTATCTGTATCTTTAAGTTGAACAATACAACGTTCGGCTGGAGTAACACGAAAGAGCATTTCAGACATCCGAGCAAAAATGTCTTCTAAGGCAAAAACAGAGTTAAACATACTTCCTAATTCATACAAATAGGTAAGCACATCAGACTTTTTACGTAGTTGTTCCAGTTCTCGCTTAAGTAGATCGGGAGTGCTGACATCATCAGGTATTATTCCAGAGTCTACTTTAGGTATCAGCATTGAAGCATTTACTGGAGCGCGTAGTAAAACAGTATGAGAAGGAGCCGCTTGACTTGCTACAGTTTTAGCAACAGGCAAAACTTCTTTTTCTTTTTCGCAGTTGAGTTTTAATAAATATTTTCCTATTTGCAGTATATCTTCTGCACCAATTAAATGCTCTCCAGAAATACGATTCCCGTTTACAAAACACCCATTAGCACTTTGCAGATCCGTTAAGAAAAAATACTCCCCTTTGCGGTTGATTGTTGCATGTTCACGGGAGATTTGAACATCAATCAACACAATATCATTACTTTGAGGAGAACGTCCTATTTTGGTTTCTGGCTTGACTATCTCATAATCAAACGATTCATTGCCAACAGTAGAACTTATTTGTAGTTTTGCCTTCATAAGTTTAATTCCAAAATAAATAAAGGCTTAGTTATATTTACGAAAGTAACTCTATGGCCTTAAATTAATAATTTCACCTAAAGTAAGCTCATGTCCTTTGGATTTTAAGCCACCTTTACCATTGTTATGACAAGGAATACAGGATTTAACAGCAGATGGAATTAAGATTCCTTGCACACGCTTAGATTTAGCTGCATCTTCATGACAATATTGACATTTGAGTTCTGGAAATGCTTTTACTTCTTTACCATTTTTATCTAGGACAGGTTTTTTGTCTGGGCCTAATTTTGTAACTTTTTCTTTTAGTAAATCCTGTTCATGAGAGCTATAAGAGTGAGTAAAAGGTATTGCTGTACTTTTGTAAGGCTTATCAGGGTTAATTCTTTCAGGATTAAATTTTGGTGGTGGATCAGTTTGTACAATAATATCGCTTACTACAGGACGTGGAGCCATAAAAGGTTTATGACACTCTAAACATTCTCTCATATAAGGTTTTTCATTTTTTAGCTTAAACTTAGGATTATCTTTAGCTGTTGGATCTGTTGGGGCTTCGCTATGACAGCGAGCGCATTCTGGATGATAGGGAATAGAGAAATCTTCTTCATCCTTATCTTTACCATCTTTAACATGGCATTCACTACAACCAGAAGAAATAGAAACAGCTTGAAGTTGTTTTTGTTCATCGGTTAGTTCTTCTACTTTAGGGCCAACATTATAGCTTTTTGACTTAATACCAACATGAATATCATGAGGAAATCTCATTCCAAATTGGTCGTCTCTTTGTTCAGGAAAAACAGAGAGGACTGTCTTTTTATCAGCTTCATGACAGATTTGACAAAAACCTTTTGTTGCAGGTACAGGGAAAGAAAATTGCACTATTGAGTGGCATTCTTCACATGCAGCATGAGGGGGAAATTGCGTAACACGATCATCATAAGTAAAAGGTTTTTTAGCAATGTCTGGTTGTTTAATTCGCTTATCAGTAAACGTTGGTACTCGATCAGGAATATGGCAACTAAGACAATCTGGACTATGGGAATTATGATCAAAGACAGAATAATCAACACCAGGGCGAACTGGTAAAGGTGTTAATTTAGGAGTTTTCTTTGTTGCAGTTGCTGCTGGGTTAGCTTGTGGCTTACCTTTTTTTGTTTGTGCATCTGTAACAGTAAAATCTATGTTAAGTGCAATGGCACTTAAGAACACCAAAAGGAAAACAACTCTTTTTAACTTTAGCATTGGTGGTCTCCATTAGTGAGTTATTGTTAAGCACTCCACCGCTTTTCCTGAGTTTTAATGATGGAGGAAATAGTTTAAGCTGTTGAGTAAATAAAACTTTTTGCGTTGGCAAGTAAATATTAATAGAAATAGCCTCAAAAGATCAAGGTATCTAAATTTAAAGCTTTTAGACAAGAAATTAATACTTACTTTGGAAAAAATTATCTAATTAATAGCATTTTTATTGATTAAAGAGAACTATTAATTTTATTAACTTCTTCGTCATATTGTCCTTGAGTTATCTTTCCATCTTTTAGAGCTTTACCTAAGTCTTCCAATTGTTTAGCAACTTGTTTATTTGCTTCTATTTGGCTACGAGATTTTTCATATTCCTTCTTGCCTTCTTCTTTTTTCTCTTGGAAAGCTTTCTTAAAAGAATCTATAGATAAATTGCCACCAGATTCAAAATATTGTATAGCAACATTGCCTAGAGCATAAGTAGTGGAAAATGCAGCAGTTGCACCTACAACACTACCCCATCCAGGAACCAATTTTGCTAAACTAGAGACTGCTATTCTTGCTCCTGTTCCTACACCTAGTGAACCTAACATAGCTTTAACAGTTGTTTTATCTAAGTTAAATCCATAGATCTTGCCTAAATCCATCATCATTTTCATTTGCAAAGGGATAACCATCAAGTCACCAATTAATGGAATAGGTATTGCCCCAGCAAGTGAAGTTAAAATTAGGTAATTACGAATAGTCTTTTGTACTACAGCACCTCGCTCAGCAGTGTTTACTGTTGTTGCAGTGGAAGTAACTGTAGCATTTGCAACATTTACACTGTTATTAAGCTCTGTAACTTCTTCACTAGAGATATTCCAGCGTTGTTGCAATATGGATAATAAATGTTGTTCTTCTTTAGCAAAATGCCCGTCAGCATGTGCTAGTAGGTAAGCAGACTTAAAAGCAGCCTTTTGTGCTTCAGTGCTTTTTACTTCATTAATTACAGCTTCTAATACTACTTCCTGAGAAAGTAATTTATCTATGCTATAGTCTGCTGGCAGAGTTAAATCTTTTAATGAGTCTTCTAAAGCTTCTCGTTCAGAAGCTTCTATTTTGCCATCTGCTTTAGCTACAGCAACTAATAGTTGTAGTGACGCAATAGCTTCACGTGTTTGCATAGTAATCTCCTTAAAGTAAATATTAGAGCTAGATAAGTTTTTTTTCGTTGTAAGCTGCAATACTACTATAGTTAAGCAGTTTTGACTATCAATCAAAACCGTTTATTTAATTTTATTTTTTAAGCTTAATGGTTAAAGAAAATCCTGATTTTGTCTTTTTACAAAGGTTGTGTTAACTAACTTATCTCTGATAAACTTGCAGAAATTAAAATTCTTTAGAAATCTTAAAAATCTTAAAAAATACTAAATAATTATGCCAATTCCTGCTAACGCATTTGTATCTCAAGGCAAAGCTAAAATTAATGAAATCCAAAATGTAATTGCCAATATGGGGAGTTCTTTTCAAAAACACAACCAAGGTGGAAATGAACTACAAACAGCTTATGATCAAACTTTAGATGAACTTGTTAAAGTAAATTTACCTGCATTAAATCAAGAAGCTTTTCATAATGTCCGTCAATATACGGGTTATGGTCAATTTGAGGCAAAAAACCCGTTTATGACCATGAATGAAGAGCATGCCAGGCTAACACAAACTATTAACAATATTGATAATGATGAGCGTTATTTACGTCGAGAAGAGCTAATAAACCCTGTTTCAGGTGAGCTAGTGATAAATGCTGATACAATTCGCCAAAACTATGCAATGTTAAAAGATGCAGTAATGCGTTATGAAAGTGAACCTAGGTTTTTACAACTAATCCAACGCAGTTATGGAACACCTGATTATATGGGTAGAGTTTGGCAGCTAGATTATTACCGGGATTGGCGGGCAGGCAGTGCGATTGAAAAAAAATTTAGTAAAACTTTTTATGATATTCGTAGCAGCTATTTACCTATAAAGCAATTACACGACGATACATACCAAGAATTAACTGTAGCAGAAAAACAAATTAACGATGTAAAATACCTAATCGATTTACGAGAAAAATCATCCTATCGCCTTAATAATCTTCCACAGGTAGTTTTAGAAGAATGTCAAACAGCACTGCGTCAGCACCTTCAATATGTAGACAGAGAACAGCTTTTCCAATGGGCGCAAGGTGAGCGTGTTCGTGAAGCGTTAATCAAAAAACTTCATGGTTTAGAAAAAAAGCTAGAATACTTAAAAGAAATGGTAGGTCATCAACAACAAGCTGAAAAAGAAGTTTTGCAAGAGTATGTTTATAAGCTAAATAGAAAAGTGGTTAAATATCAGCGTCCGAAATATCACTATGGTTTTGTACCTGATAGAGATGCACAGATTCTAAATTTTGACCCTAGGCAAAAGCTTTTTGAGAAACGCAACAAGTTCTGGAAATCCTATGATACAGTCTATGAATTTGATGATTATGACTATTATGATTATCGCCGCGATATGCTTTGGTGGGATTTAATGACAGCAGGGCGATATAATGGCCGCTATATTAATGAAGTAAATTATTATTATACTAATCACCCTGGTTATAGTTATAGTCATGAGTATTATTATCAAAAACCTACCTTACAGCAAAATAGTTACCATGATAGTGATGATTATGATTATTCATCTGTGGAGATTTCATGAGCAAACGCTTAAGCGTAGTAGCTTATGCTATCAATGGTGCTGGGCTAGGTCATTTAACTAGAGTAATTGCAATACTTAAATGGGTGCGTCGTTTAGGTCGTTTAGCTTCGGTTTATCCAGATATTTATATTTTAACTTCCTCAGAAGCTTGCGCTTTAGCACTTACAGAAGGTTTTGCTGCTTTTAAGATTCCTAGTAAAACTTCTATTCGTGAATCTCAAATTCCTAAAGAAGATTACCTACGACTAGCCCGGCAATGGGTTTGGCATAGCCTAGGGTTAATTAAGCCTGATATTTTACTTGTAGATACTTTTCCTGGAGGTTCTTTTGGAGAATTGCTTTATGCTCTCGATGGCCCAGGCTCAAAAGTCTTTGTTAACCGAGCAATGAAAGCAGATTTTCAAGCACATATTCAACCCTTGTTAAATCACTATGACAAGATTTTAGTTCCTCAAGAAATTGGTAGCCAACCAACAGAATTTCCCGCGCAAATTACTCCAAAAGTTAAGCATTTAGGTCCAATTATGCTGCGCGAGCGTGTAGAGCTACGGCCACGCCAAGAGGCTAGAAACCGTCTTGGTATCCCAGAAAATAAACTAGCTGTTTGGATTACGGCTGGCGGTGGTGGTGATGCAAATGCAGCAATAGGGCTAAAAAGTCTAGTTGCCAAACTCTTGGAAAATAAAGACCTTCATCTAGTAGTAGCTGCCGGGCCGCTTTATCGTGGTGAGCCTCTACGGGGTGAACGCATCACTTGGTTAACAGACTTTAATGTCTCAGAAAATTACTTAGCTATAGATTTTGCTTTTTCTGCTGCTGGCTATAATTCTTTCCACGAGCTTTTATATTCTGGAGTGCCTACAGCCTTTTATGCTCAAGAAAAAATTGCCGATGAACAAGACAGACGTATAGAGTCAGCCATAAAAGCTGGCTGTGCCTTAAAACTAGAAACAGACTCCCAAACTATACCAATTGATAGCTCACTCAACGAAACACTTGCTATTTTTCTTGACGAAAATAAACGTAAACAATTGGCTAGTGCAGCGCAAGCTTATGTTAGCCAAAACTGGGCCCAGGAAGCCGGGCTAGAAACTTTATCTACTAAATTAACAAAAGCTACTCTTTTGCAGGTTCAAGAATTAGGTACAGCAGAGTTTTTTCATAAAATTAATCAATATAACCTGGACTCTGAACTAGCTTATGAACTTCTACCTGTTTTTGGTTCAGCAGAATTTTTAGACCCGGACGAAAGGCAAACGCTTTTTTATCAATTATTTGAAGAAAGTAATATTTCTGCTGAATTAACAGCTAAATTTTATTTATTGCTAGTGCAAAAGTTTGCTAAACCAACTAATGATTTTGAAGCAGAAGAACTACTTGAAAATTTAATACCTGTCATAAATCATCTAGGTAAATTTAACGATGAAAAGGCAGCCCTATCATTTCTTAAGTTACTTCCTAATGAGCGGTTAGCCTCACCTCAAAAAATATCAAAAGAGCTATGTCAATTTCTAAGCAAGCTTTATGAAACAGGCGATTCACTTTGGCGAGGAATTGCCATTTTTAACCAACCAAATAGCAAACATAATTAAATTTTTAGGCTAGTTTTGTATATCGCTGTTTGCTAAATAGAGGTTTGCTTTATATAATTCACAAGTTCTTAGATTTAAGATTTAGTGAAAATACCCAATAAATTAACACTGCTAGAAAAAAATAGTTTAAGGAGCGATTTAATGGACTCAAAAGAAGCATTAGCCTCATTGCAATTATTAGTTGCTGTAGCAAAAGCAAATGGAGTAATTGCCGACGAAGAAAGAGATGCAATTCAAGATGCGCTAGCTGATAGTAAATTACCTGGAGAATATACAGTTGATAGTTTATTAGCTGAAGATTTACAACTAGACACTATTTTATCTGTCTTACAATCAGAAGAAGCTAGACATCAATCCTTTTCTGCTGCCTATTTGTTAGCACATGCAGACGGTGATTGTGACCCTGACGAAAAAGCTGTATTGGACAAATTGCAAGCTCAATGGAATGTTCCAGAATCAGAAGTTGCTAACTTACAAAATGTATTAAAAATAAGCCAAGGTAGTATTGCTAGTAGTTTTGGCGCACCCGGCAAAGCTGCCCGTACAGAAGAATCAAACGATGTTATCAAATTACATCGTGTTTTAGCTGCTCTAGCTGGTGCTGTTCCTGTTCCTCTAGTTGGTGATGTTATGGTGCTATCCCTACAAATGAAAATGGTAGTTGAACTAGGTAGACTTTACGGTCAAGAAATGAACAAAACCAGCATTAAAGCTCTGCTAGGAACTTTAGGCGTAGGCACTGGAGCTAGAATGGCTGTTTCTAGTTTAGCTAAACTTATTCCTGGTTTTGGTAGCGTTGTAGGTGCAGTAGCTGGTTATGCAACAACTCACGCCGTCGGGCAAGTTGCTATTAAATATTTTGAATCTAACGGCAATCTTTCTGCTGAAGCAATGAAAGGCATTTTCAAAGAGAAGAAAGCTGAAGGCGAAAAAGAATACCAAGCCAATAAATCTGTTGTGGATGCTAATAAAGAAGCCGCTAATAAACTAACTGAACTAGGTAAACAACTTAAGTCAGGTGCTATTACTCAAGATCAATACAATGAAGAAATTGCTAAATTAGATGTTAAAGCTTAAAAGCTAAAATTTGTCTAAACCATAGGGTTAAATATCATTTAACCCTATGGTTAACAACAATTAAAACTTAAGGAGTTTTAGTTTTGGAAAAAGCTGTTATAAAACGTTTAGATTTCAAAAGTTGGGTAAGTGTAGATGTTCGTTGGGGAGATATGGACGCACTTGGACATGTTAATAACACTAAGTATTTTGTTTACTGTGAGTCAGCTAGAATTAATTATTTTGAAACCCTAGACTTAAAGCTACAACCCTCTTTGCAACAAGGCCCAACCTTAGCACACGCCAACCTTAATTTTATTCAACAAGTCCATTATCCTGCACAATTAGAAGTAGGTGTAAGAGTCTCTACCGTTAAAAATCGTTCTTTTCAAATGGATTACGCAATTTTCCTAGCTGGCACTGAAACCATAGTAGCATCAGGCTATAGCGTTATGGTCTGGGCAGATTATAAACTAGGTAAATCCATTGAAATGCCAGAAGAAATTAAAAAAGTAATTGAGGAAAGAGAGAGAAGTTAAAAAACTATCTTAACCAATTAACAAACTTAGAACCAAATAACAATATTGGTGTAATTATGCCAAGAGCAAATCCTATTATAAGTCCTAAAACTCCCATAGCTTCATAGCCGCGTAGTCCAAAAAGTTCAAAACCTGTAAAAAAGTTTCCACCAATTAATGCACCTATAATTAAACCAACTGCTGCACTTATTACACCACTTATTATTAATAGTATTATTGCTGCAAATATTTTCCAGATCATTTTTATTTTTCTCCTTAAAATTAAACATAATAGCAACAATAAAATTATAGGTTTAGGTTAAGTTAAATATAAGTTTAAGATAGTACACTTTCTCTAGTGTCCTAATGATTTTAATTGTCTAACTTGGCTTTTTCTGTAGCATTGTTTTCTATATTTTCGCTTAGCAAAAGTTTTTCAATTTGTGTCTTAAACTCTTCTGCTACTAAGGGCTTACCTGGATTGTACATATGAATTGCATCAGAAAATAACTCTTCTTTGTTAGGTAGTTGGTCAAATTTTGCTGCTAAATCTATCAATGGTATGTTAGTTTCTTTAGCTATTTCTTTGATAATTTTATTGTACTTTTCTATTAATAAAATCATATCTGCACTGCTATTGGTAAAATATGGCATTTGTGCCTTAGCCAAAGCTTCAGCCGAAATTTTATTATGAAAAATTGATGGTAGTGTTACTAGTATTGGTTTAGCATTGCTGCTCTTTACTAAAGAAATCATTTCTTTAACATTATTTACATACCAGCTAGGCACAAAGTCTTGATATTTAGCGGAGTTTAGCGGTTCTGTGGTTTTAAGTTTAGGGCGAAGTTTTAAGAAAATTAGACTACGTAGTTTAGAAGCAAAACGCGAATATTGCAGCAGATTAGAAATTTTTGCAATTATTGTGGGCTTTTCCTGATTAATAATTTTTTCAGGATCATTATTATATAAATCATTCCAACCAATATAAATTGTAACTATATCGGGTTTATACTTTAGCGATAACTTTAATCTTTCCAGTGCTTTATTTGAATCATAGCCTTCCACACCAGCATTAATTACTTCAAAAACTTTTTGCCCTCTATCTTGATTAAGTAATTCTTCTAGCTGTCTTGGATATGGTGCTGTTTCTGGAATACCTTCAAAGGTGCAAGAGTCGCCCATACATAAAATTCTAGTGGTGTTAGGAGCTTTTTCTGGGCTAAACTCTGCCCCACGATAGCCTAAAGAGTTGATTACTAGGGCTTCACGGTTTTTCTTTTCATTAATTCTTTTGTAATTTGGGACTAATTCATAACCAAGCTTTGGGTTATCGGAAAATCTTTTATAAACATCAAGTTGGTTGCCTTGTGTGCGGTCAATTAGTCGTGAGCCGACTTCTAAAGTAATAAGTGCAATAAAAAGAATAAATAGAGAAAAAAACAATTTTTTCTTAGTACTTAACTTAGGTTTTTCTGACATAACTTTTCTATAGATACCCCAAAAAGATTTTGCTAAAAGCTAAACCGGATGCCTATTTGTAGTTGTCGTGCTGGGCTAGCATCACGAAAACGGTCTGGCGTAGCGATAAAACGCCCGTTTTCCATTGGTGGTAGATTAAAGCTACCATCTGCATTAGGTGGAAAAACACGGTTTAGTGAAAGAATATTTACTCTATTGAAAAGGTTAAAGGCTTCTAATGTCAAGTTAACTTGATAGCGATCCTTGAGGCGAATCATTCTAGTTAATCTCATATCAAAGCTTGCAAATTTTGGTGAAATGCCAGCATTGCGAGCAATTCCAGCCGGACGATCTCCGGGAGGATTATCACCATTTCGGTTTAAGTCTACGCCAGCCAATAAGTTAAATGGTCGCCCAGAATTTATTGTAATAATTGCTGATAGCTGAAAATCTTTTAAGAAAACGTTTTGACTATAGCCTATGTCAAACGTTCCGCTAGCAACAAATCGTTGTCTTACATCATTTACCGAAAAACCACGCTCACCAGCTAAGTTTAATGAATCTCCAACTTCCTCTTGTTCAGCTTGAAAATCTACAAAATTATCTAATGTTTTTGAATAGGTATAAGTAACTAATCCACTAATTCGGTTAGATAGACGACGATTAACTAGCAGACTTACGCCGTGATAATAACTATCTCCGCTACCTTCAAAGCTAAAAACATCTCCACGATCTGGAAAAACTCGCCCGCCTGGGTCACCAAGCTCAGGTCTGATAATGGGATTAATATTTCGAGTTCTTAGCAAGTGTAAGCCTCGAACTAGCTGATAATTAACTGTTAAAACCGTGTTGGCATTGATGGAATAATCAAAACCAAAATTAGCTTGATGAGCATAAGCATTCTTAAAATTAGGGTCAGGGACAAATGTTCTAACAGGAAAAATTGTATTAGCTAACTCGGCTGGAAATTGTCCATTTTCAGGAAAACGCCGTCCGGGTTGGGAAAACGCCTTGATTAAAGCTTGGTTTATAGCTGGTTGTCCGGGTCTTGCAGGATTTCCCAAAATTAACAGTGCTGTTTTAGTTCGTACACCATCCACAATTTTAGTTGCAAAAATTGTCCCTACTTGAGTAACTCCATAAAAAAGCCCATAAGCCCCATGAATTGAGAGTTTATTGCTTTTTCCGGGAGTGTAAGCAAAAGCAATTCTTGGGCTAAGATGATTACCGCTAGTGCTTGGGTAAGGATCGTCCAAGCCTTCACGGTCATAACGCGCACCTAGTTTTATTGTAAAGTTAGGCTTAATTTTAATGTCATCTTGGACAAAGAAAGAAATATAGTTGCTTTTAATTCCTGAAAAAGCGTTGCCAAAGCCTTGAACAAAGGCTGCTGGTAGTGGCAAATCACCTACAGCACCTAAGCCCGGAATTGTACCAAAAGCGACGGTTAAAAACGCTCTTTGTGCAGGAGTTCGCAAGCTTGGATCTAGGTTTTGTAACGCGCTAATGGTTGGTAGTCCGGGAATGCCTGTTTGCATAGCAAAATCTATTGGTTGAAATACTGCTAAACCGCCATAAACTACAGGTAGCGCGGTTTTGTCTTCATCAGAAGTAACAAAATATAAATCTGCTCCAGCTTTTATTGAGTGTCGAGAAGTTGAAAAACTAAAGTTATTAAAAACTTGGTAAATTCTTTCTAATCTTGGTTGTGGTAGCAATGTATTTCGTCCTGAAAAAATCAAACCTTCATCAGCAAAAATATTAAGTAGCGGGCCTAAATTTGGATCAAGACTATCTATTACTTGTCTACGTCGAGCATATAAAAACCGAGATTCTAAGACTAGTTGAGGAGAAAGAATTGCTGTATTAGTTGCAGCAATAGCATCATCTCGCAGTTGTCCAAGTCCGCCAGTGCTACGTGCAACTAGCCCACCAAAAGGTTGTAGGTTTTCATCTACACCACGAGAAAAATTATAACGCAGCGATAAAGTATCTTTATTGCTTAGTTGGCTACGTGTAGAAATCAGAAAAGAATTATTAAATTGATCAAAAGGAATATCTCCATTTTGAGTAGGGAATCCTAAACGGGTTAATGCACCAATAGCAAGATCGCTAATTGTTACAAAATTAGTAGCGGTAACGTCAAGGCGTTCATAAGAGCTAAAGAAAAAATGTTTATTTTTAACAATTGGGCCACCTATAGAAAAACCAAATTGATATTGGGAAAATGGCGGATTGCTACGAGCAAAAGCATTACGAGCATTTAAGTCTTGGTTACGGTTAAAAAGAAATGCTGACCCATGATATTCATTTGTTCCAGATTTAGTAACAATGTTAACAATTCCACCCAAAGCCCGGCCAAACTCAGCAGAAAAGCTATTACTAACAACTTGAAATTCCTGCACAGCGTCTTGGCTAAAAGTTGAACGAACAGAAGACGACCCTAAATCATTATTATCAAGTCCATCAATTGTAATATTGTTTTGTCTAGGCGTTTGTCCATTAAAAGAAAGTCCACTAGCCGCAGCAGGCCCTTGAATAGGCAACCGGTCAATATTTACTCCAGGTGTTGTAAGCGAAAAATCTAAAAAATTTCGTCGGTTAATTGGCAGGTTTTCAATTCTTTGTCGGTCAATTGTTGTGCTAACTTCAGTTTTATTTACCTCTAAAATAGGTGTAGCACCGCTTACTTCTATAACTTCCTGGCTTGCACCTGTTGCAAGCTCTATTTCTAAGTTAATAACTTGTCCAAGTGTAAGTTGAAACCGTCTTAATTGTGGACTAAATCCATCTGCTGAAACTGTTATGTCATATTCTCCTGGAGGCAATAAACTCATAGTAAAGCCACCTAATTCATTTGTGGTTGCTTCTCGCTCTAAGCCTGTAGCAGGGCTTTTTACCAGTACTTGCGCCCCAGCAATTACCGCACCTGTAGAGTCTTTTATTGTTCCTGCTAGCCCTGCTGAAGTTGCTCCAGCAGATTGAGCAAAAGTATTTGTAGCTAAAAGACATAAGCAACATAGCCAAAATGCAAGTTTGTTAGCTAGTAAAATATATTTCATACCTTTTCCTTAAGATTTATTGGAAATTTATTGATTTTTGAGCGAGAAAACAAAGAAAAACAATTATTCGCCAATGATTTTGACTAAAACACGTTTTTTTCTCATACCGTCAAATTCACCGTAAAAAATTTGCTCCCAAGGGCCAAAGTCTAAATGTCCATTAGTTATAGCTACAACAACTTCACGTCCCATAATTTGGCGTTTCATATGAGCGTCAGCATTATCTTCGCCAGTGTTGTTATGGCGATATTGGGATGTAGGTTCATGAGGAGCAAGTTTTTCCAACCATTTTTCATAGTCATGATGCAAGCCTGATTCATCATCATTAATAAAAACCGATGCAGTAATGTGCATTGCATTAACCAGCACAAAGCCTTCTTTTACACCACTTTCTTTAAGACAAGTTTCTACTTGAGGTGTAATATTGATAAAACCTCGGCGTGCAGCAACTTGAAACCAAAGTTCTTTCCTATAACTTTTCATTATTTTCTCCTAAGAGTTTTAGCTTTAGTAATTTATTTGTTTTATTTATAAATAAAGTTAATTAATCTTCTGGTTTTTGACTAGTCATTATTATATATGCTAAAGGGTAAATTAAGCCAAACAAGCATTACAAAATAAAAATTTATTCATCGCTTTTTAGTATTAATTTTTTTGCTGTTGAACGATTGCTGCGGGAAACAGGCAGTTTCATCCCATTAATTAAATCTATAAACATTTCTCCTTCTCGTGTTGTAGATAGTCCGCTAATTGCAGAAACTTGGACAATGTTGTTGCGGTGCAATTGACTAAATTGCATAGGGTCAAGACGTTTTATAAGGTAGCTTAAGGAAAGTTCTGTAATAGCTTCATTCTTACCATCAAAATAAACACAAGTATAATGATTTTTACTAATAAAACAGGTTATTTGTTGTGTATTAAGTATTTTTATTTGAGAGCCATGTTTTACAGTCAAACGCTGTAAATAACCTTCTTTGCTGGCTAGTTTTTCTTCTAATGCTTGAAGACGCTCTTGGTCAATTGTGCGTGCTAAAACCTTTGATAAAGCTTTTTGAAATCGCTCAAATGTAAATGGTTTAAGTAAGTAATCGCAAGCATGTTCTTCAAAAGCTTGAATAGCAAATTCATCAAAAGCCGTTTGAAAGACTACTAGAAAAGGTCTTTCAGCAAATTGTTGCAGCACTTCAAAACCGGAAAGACCTGGCATTTGAATATCTAAAAAAATTATATCGGGCTTAAAATTTTCTATTGCTTCAACTGCAACAATTCCATTATTTGCTTCTTGAACGATAAATTCATGTCCTGATTTGCTTAAATAACGGGAAAGTTTTTGTAGTGCTAAAGGCTCATCATCTACAATTAAAATTCGTTTAGACAATTTTTTCTCCTAAAAAACAAAAGCTTGTCACAATTTTATTGTTGTCATCTTTTTTTATAGAAAAACTATGTAAATCTCCATAAAGCAAAGATAATCGCTCTTGAGTGTTAATTAAGCCTGTTCCCGTACCAACACTAGACGCTTCACTTGCTGGATTAATTATAATTAGCTCAAAAATTTTATTAGGTAACTCTTTAATATCAATTGAAATATGCCCACCTTCAATTAGTTTAGAAATCCCGTGTTTTATAGCGTTTTCTACAAGCGTTTGTAATATCAAGCTAGGCAAATAAATATTTTGTGCATTGACAGGAATATTTATAGAAAAACTTAACCTGTTGCCATAACGAACTTTTTCTAGTTCTAAATATTTTTTTACAATATTGATTTCTGAGTCTAAGCTAGCAGTTTTGTTTTTAGAATTAGTTAAAATTTGTCGGTAAAGTTCTGATAAATCATAAGCAACCTGTGAGGCTTGCAAGTGGTCTGTCTCGATTAGTTCAGCAATATTATTTAAGACATTAAAAAGAAAATGTGGCTGCATTTGGTTTTTAAGCGTGTTGTAATTGGCTTCGGCTACTTTTGCTTGTAGGGCCAGGGCTTCTTCTTTGGCTTTTTGGTAAAGGATATGAAGATAAATTATTAGTCCTATTGTTCCACCTATAATAAAAGGAAATAGAGTTATATTGCTTATTGCATTTCCAGTAATATAGCTTTTTATTTGTGCTGCAAGCCAAATTCCAAAAAGTGAACCAACTGCTACACCTGCAATAAATAGTTGAGAAGGTATATTACGAGTGCTGTTTGTTTTTTCTCTTATCAAGGAAAAAACAAGAAAAATTCCAAAATGAAAAGCCCAAACAGTTAAAACTATAACTGAGCCATAAATTAACCCAATCCCTAAACAAATAACGAAGTTATACCAGTTTTGCCAACAATGATTATTTAGCAAGTGAAAGAAAACAGCTAAAGCAATTCCAAAAGGAATATACTTAATATACTTAACACTTTCTTTAAAATAAGTTTCCCATGATTCTTTCATTGTTAAATTTTATTATTTCCAAAAGTTGTTGTGCTACTGCTTAAATTTTCCCACAAGTAGTTAGGCTGCTACAACAAGCAACTAATTTGTTAGTTACCATTCAGTCGGAAAAATCGACCGTTCAGAGGATCTTGTCAATAAACAAAAATTTCTTTCGTATACTGCTGCAACCTAGTTAATTTTAAGGAGTAAATATTTATGAATAGCCAAACTACAAGATTATTATCAGTAGCTTTAATTACAGCAGGAATTATTTTTATGTTAGCAATGGCTTTTAATATTTTACCGGGCAAGATTGCTATTTTTTCTGGCACTGTATGTTTTGTTTTAAGTGGTATGGTTGGACGATTAGAAAAAAAGTCTGATAAGTTTATGAAAATTGACTAAATTATATAAAAATATAGAGATAACACCCATCAATCAAATTTGTTGCCTTGATGGGTGTTGTTGCCACCTTATTTTTATACATTGCTGCTAGAAAGTTTTCTTGGCATAGCTGGTTGGTCAGGGGAAACATTAGTGGCTCTTACTATAAATTTTTCTATTTCTATTGCAACAAAAATCACTAAACTTAAAGCAACGCAAATAGCTAAATCCATTAAAGATAAAGCAACGGTATCAAAAAACTTTTGCAAAAATGGTACATAGGTTATTGCTATTTGCATCAAGATAGTTAGGCTTACTGCGCCAAGCAATGGTTTATTTGAAAGAATCCCTATTTGAAAAAGTGAATATTTATTAGAACGAACTGCCATGATTAGATTCATACGTGAAAAAATCAAAGTTGTAAGAATCATTGTTTGCCAAGTTGCTAAGTTATTGGTTTTATACCAATAACCCACCATAGCTAAAACAGAACCTACAAGCAAACCACCCCAAACTATTTGCATGATAACTCTACGGCTAAAAATACTTTCATTAGGGTAGTTTGGAGGACGTTTCATTATGTCTTGTTCTGCGGGTTCAAGACCTAAAGCTACCGAAGGCAACCCATCAGCTACTAAATTTAACCAAAGGATTTGAAGCGGTTGAAGTGGCAAAGGTAGTCCAAAAATAGGAGCAATTAGAGTTACCCAAATAGCTGCTAAATTACCTGTAAGAGTTTGTTTAATATATTTTTTAATGTTGTCATAAATGACGCGGCCTTCTTCTACTGCGGCAACAATGGTGGCAAAGTTATCATCTGTTAACACCATATCAGAAGCTTCTTTAGAAACATCTGTTCCTGTAATTCCCATTGCTACGCCAATGTCAGCTTTTTTTAGTGCAGGAGCATCATTAACACCGTCGCCAGTCATTGCTACAACATGCCCATTATTTTGCAAGGCTTGGACAATTTTAAGTTTATGTTCAGGTGCAACACGAGCATAAACCGCTACATCATTAACAACTTTATTTAGCTCTTCTACAGAAAGTTTATCAAGTTCTTGGCCTGTTAAAATTTTATCATTATTGGTAATGCCTAGCTCTTTAGCAATAAATTGTGCTGTTAATGGATGATCGCCTGTAATCATAATTGGGTGTATTCCTGCCATTTTACAAACTGCTACAGCGTCTTTAACTTCTGGCCGGGCCGGGTCAATCATTCCCATCATCCCAATAAAAACTAAATCTTGTTCTATTTCAGCCATGCTTTTATTAATTTGATCAGCATCTAACAGACGAAAAGCTATACCTAAAACACGTTTGCCAGTTTGCGTCATTTCATCATGTGCAAGTGTAATTCTTTCTCGCAATTTGTCTGTTATTGGCTCTATTTTTCCTTGGATTATTACAGATTTGGTCATGTGCAATAGTCCATCTACAGCACCTTTGGTAAAAGCTAAATAAGGCAGGTTGGATGCTAAAAGTTGCTCTTTTACAGGTTGAATTAAAGCTAACATTTCACTATTTTTTTCATCAGAGCTAGCAAGTTTATGAATGGTAGTCATTCTTTTACGTTCAGAATCAAAAGGGACTTCTGCCACTCTAGGCAAAACTCTTTCAAGTTCTGGCTTTAAGATATTTTGACTAGCTGCTGCAATAACTAAAGCATTTTCTGTTGGATCGCCTATTGTGTTAATGGCTTCTTTGGTAGCAAGACTTTTATCATCATTAGTTTTTATTATTACATCGGTACATAATGCACCACCGACTAAAAGCAAAGCTAGTTCTTGGTCTTTATTAGAAAGTGCAAATTTCTTTTCTTTATTAGTTAAATCTAACTTATCACCAGCAACATCTAGCATAGTTACCGTCATGCGGTTTTCTGTAAGTGTGCCGGTTTTATCAGAACAAATAACAGTAATTGAGCCTAGAGTTTCAACGGCTGGCAATTTGCGGATTAAAGCATGGCGTTTAAGCATTCGTTGAGAGCCTAGAGCTAAAGTAATTGTTACAACGGCAGGCAAAGCTTCAGGTATTGCTGCAACGGCTAAACTTACAGCCATTAGCATCATAAAATGAACGCTTTCACCTCTTGCTAAACCTAAGACAAAAATTATAGATACTAATATTAAAATACCTATAAGTAAGCTTTTTCCAACTTGGTCTAAGCGTTTTTGAAGAGGGGTAGATTCTTGGTTAACATTTTGAATTAATGTAGCAATTTTGCCTAGCTCGGTATTCATTCCTGTAGCATCAACAATTGCTTGGCCGCGTCCATAGGTGACAATTGTTCCCATATAAGACATGTTGATTCTATCGCCTAGGGGAAGGTCTGTGCTGGCAGCAAAATCAGCCTTTTTTTCTACTGCATCGGATTCGCCAGTTAAAGCAGCTTCCTGGATTTTTAAGTTAGCACTTTCCAAAATTCTACAATCTGCTGGGATAATGTTACCTGCTTCAATTAAGACAATATCACCTGTTACAAGTTCACGGGCAGAAACATCTTGGACAGTTCCATCCCGACGGACTTTAACGCTAGGAACAGCTAATTTTTTTAGCGCGGCAATGGCTTTTTCTGCCTTTAGTTCCTGACTTAAGCCTAGTAAGGCATTAAGAACAACAATAGCCATAATTGCAATAGCATCTTTATAATCAGCTAACATAGCAGAAACAATAGCGGCAAAAATCAAAATAATTACCATTGTTGCTGTAAGCTGTTCCCAAAGTATTAGCCAAGGACTTTTTACACCTTGTTCTACTAATTCATTAGGCCCATTTTCTTCTAGCCTTTTGGTTGCTTCTGCACTTGTTAAACCATTGTTTATATTTGTATTTAGCTTCTTGACCACTTCTTCAAGGTTTAATTTATAGCTATTGTTCATGTGTGACTCTCCTTAAATTAGTACCTGACGACTAAGATGCAACCTTTATGCCTATTAAAATGTTTTGTTTTTCCAGGTAATTGGAAGATATCTATCCTTAGGTTAATCAATTAGTTAACTATTTTACTAGTTAATTTACCAGTTAATTTTAGAAACTGGGGAAAATTCCACAGTTAGTTTTTATTTAGTTTTGGTTTTTACGAAAATTGTATATTTTGCTAAAAGTTTTGCCAGGCAAAACAATAATCTTTTATGAATTGGCATAAGTTTTGCAGTTACTTAAATTAACTAAGTTTTTTTGGAAAATTTCCCAACCAAATTTTGTAGCTTTATGTTCATTGAAACCTAGTATTTTTATTTTGAAAATACTAATAGAGTCAGGAGGCAGTATGTACAACAATAGTTATATAAACCTTTGTCAGAAATGTGGCAATCAATTAACTCCTGACTCTTATTGTAAGTTTTGCAATAAGAGTTTTGCCCCACTTATACCTGGTTCTAGTGATTTTACTAATATTGATTGGACATTGGTTGGTATTAGCGGGGCAGAGGTGGGAACATATCGGTTGCTAAACCAACAAATTAAGCTAGGACGTGAAGTAGATAATGATATTTGTATTTATGATAGTAATTGTTCGCGCCATCATGCTTTGATCCGAAAAGATCCTGCTGGGATTTACATCCAAGACCTAAATAGTAGTAATGGTACTTATGTTAATGATATGCGTATAACCAGCCCTACTTACTTAAAAACAGGTGATTTAATTCGTATTGGAAATACAAGATTTATTTTAGAAAGTAGCTTTGATGCAGCCCAATCAACCATAAAATTAACAGATTTTCCAACTGTAAATTCTGCTGCATTAGCTGGTAATGTTGGATCTCAAGCTAATTTTTCTCAGCCAACAGACCCATCCCAAAGTAGTTTTTCACCTCCAGTTATAAACTCAATTCCAGCAAATCTACCAGCGTCAAACGTTTTAACTCCATCTGCTGTAAGTCCCTTTGCTGTTAATCAAATGCCTATGTATAGACTTGCTAATCAAGCTGTAAGTCAATTAGTTTATCCTCAAACGCCTTCACCTGCTTATGCCTCGGTTGCACCAATGACAGCACCTCAGTTACCAGAATTAAACAATCCACAAAAGACTGTAGCTTTTTCTTGGCTTGCTGTATCAGGTTTTGCATTAATGATGATGGGGTTACCCTTTGCTATTGATATGGATATGATGAATGGGGGATTTGCACTAATTTTTATTAGTTTTTTTGTAATGTTGATGGGAATAATTACTTCTGTTATTTATTTTGTAAGAGCAAAAACTTTAGATAAATTATTATCAGGTCAAGAGTTACTAGCCTATTGGACTTATAACCCACAAGAATGGCAACGATATACAGAAAAAGAATTTGAAATTTCTAAGTTTGAGAAAGTCCCACTTTTAATTTTAGTTAGTGTTATTTCTTTAATAATAGGTGGAATTTTTGCTATTGCTGATCCTGAAGCGGGGCTAGTTGTTTTTATAGTTATGTTAGGTTTAATTGCATTACTAAGTGGTATTGTTTTTGTTCTTCCTCGTTTGCGTCATAAGCATAACCAAAATAGCTTAGGTTA
Organism: uncultured Clostridia bacterium; assembly: GCA_964492845.1. Taxonomy (GTDB): domain Bacteria; phylum Acidobacteriota; class Blastocatellia; order Chloracidobacteriales; family JADJPF01; genus JADJPF01. The sequence continues at coordinate 110,975 of CAZBMZ010000004.1, read as the reverse complement.
TGCTTATATTGGGACTAAAGGGCTTTACTTAAATGGCTATTTTCATAATTGGAATATGTTAGGAGCATCTTTAGATGGTGCTTCTATAATAATGGATGAAATACCAATATTAGAAATACTTTATTCATTTCCTACTAGGACAGGACGACAAGAAGAAACTGTTCGCATCCCAATTCCACAAGGCCAAATGGCTATGGCTGAAAGAATTGTGCGTCAAATAAAAAATTTCTAACCCTCCCACAGAATTTTTTGCTAGTGTGCCAAATTATTTGGTACACTAGCTTTATTTACCTAAAGCAAATTAATTAGATTATAAAGAGGCTTAAATGATCAGCAAAGAAGTAAAACTTAGGGCTTTTGCTGTTGCAGGATCTGTACTTATTATATTTATTGGCTTATGTCATGAAATGGTAGGCGCAATTGTCTTTCCTTTTGGGCCTTCTGTTTTTGGTGGTTTGTTAGGTTGGCATGCTTTAGGCATTGGAGGCACAGCCTTAGCCATTGTTTTACTTTTAGGAGTTCTGGATATTATTTCTATACCTATAAATATACTTTCTATAGTTTTTCTCTTAATTGGAATATCTATTTTTCTTTATACAGCTATTATTTACAAACAATTTCATTTCTTTGCACTATCACTTATATTTGCTTCAATTACTGTTATTGTTTGCTATAAACCTGGACGGTTACAAAATTAAATTTCTCTGTCTAACTATAACAACTAGCTTTTTATCCCTCTATTTAATTTGCTTAAGCTATTTTAAGGGATAAATATAAAAATCGGATTTAATGCTAATTAAAATTTAGTAAGTTTTATACTTTTCAATGGTATTAAGTTAGCCTCTTTATGTATAATCTGCCTTACCTTCTTTCTTAGGAGTAAAGCATGGAAAAACAAAAATATACCTATAAGCCCCCATCCGGTTTATCTTCAAAAAAAGTTTTCTTATTAATTGGAATTCCTGTAGTAATAGGAATAGCTATTATAAGTTTGTTAAAGATGGAAAGTTTTTTTTATGAAAAAAAACAAGATTTAATAGCTAATAAAGCCCTTACAACAGAACAAAAAGAAAAGTATAAAGAACAAGAAATAATGAATAAACAGCTTAGTGCTGATGTAAAATCTGGTGTAATAATTGAATATATACAGCCTAATTCAATAGCAGAAAAAGGAGGTCTTAAAAGAAAAGACATAATAACGGAATATAATGGAATTAAAGTAAGAGATACTATTGAATATGGAAAAGCAAAAGATCAATTTTTGAATAAAACAGACGTAGATAAAATTATACTTACCTTTATAAGGGAAGGAAAACCAATTACTGTATCTGTTGCTAAAGGGGGAATAGGTATAGAAATAAATGATTGGAGTCCACTAATGGACAGCCTTTTTGAGATGATGTATAGAAAAGATTTTGAGCAAATGAAAGAAACTATTGCTGATGCTGAAAAAAATAATGCTCTTTCCCCAGCACAACTTCTTATTGCAAAAATAATTACCATAAAAGATAAAAATTCTACATCTGAAGACTTAAAAAAAATAGAAGAATGTTTACAAAAACTTATTGAAAGTATTGATAAAGAAGACTCTGCTGATGTGGCACTAGATTATTTTTATACTAAAGGTGTTTATTATCCAGCATCTGTTCTTTTTCAACATTTTCTTAAGTTTCAACAAAACCCTTATATAGAGTTAAATTTAAGCTATTGTTATGCTGTTTTAGGAAAGTTTGAAGAAGCTGAACGTCTGGTAGAATCTGTGATGAAAAAATATCAAAATAACATTGCTGATCGAGGCTATCACACCGCACTATTTACAAAAGGAAGAATTGCTATAGGACGCAAAGATTACCAAACTGCCAGAAAACACTTTGATAAAGCTTTTGAATATTCGTCAAACCCTAAAGAAGATTTTGCTTGTATGAGTCTTTTACTTGTTTCTTCTGCCCTAACAAAAAAGAAGGAGCTATTTGAGCAATCACGTGCTAAATGTAAAGAGCTTGGAAAAAAAGAATTTGATAAAAGAATTAACCCATATGTTGATTCGCTAGAAGCTTACATAATAGTAGAAAATAATCCAGAAGCAGCACTCCAAATAGCAAAAAAATGGATGGATAATATACCTATGCGGGGCAAAATAGGCAAACATTGGGATTTTTTGCTTGAAGCAGAACCAATAATAGAAAATTGGGAAAAATTAATAGAAGGGTTAAAAAATAAATCTTAAGGAGGCAAGTAATGAATAAAACACAAGAAATTTTTCTAGCCTGTATTTTGTTAATAGCAAGTTATTTTGCAGGTAGTAGTATTGCTAGTTTGTTTATAGTTTTACCAGTAGCAAAACTTGCTCCTCAAGAAATAAATTTTACTCTTAAAGATGAAGTAGGTCTTAGCCGTTCTCTTAAAGATATTCAATCAAACAAACCTGCATTTGTATATGTTTTTGCTGGCGATTGTAATCACTGTATAGGACTTTTAAGAACTATGAATAGTAGTATTTTACCTAGAGTAAAAGAAAATAAATTTCGTGTAGTTGGAGTTGATGCCCTTGGCCCTCATGGAACACAAGAACAGCTTGTAGAAATTCGAGACACTTTCAATTTACCTTCTCCAATCTTAGCAGATAAGGATGATAAAGTTTGCAAAAGTTTAGGCATAGGTGAATTTACAGTTTTATTAGTTAATCCTGATGGAATGTTAACTTATAGAAAGACTATTCGAGAGAATGTCTGGCCCCAGGACGCATTACCTAATGAGTCATTGATTGAAACTAAAATTTCTAATAAATCTTTGGAAGATGCTTCTGCCTCATCATCAGAAAAATTAAATGAGTTTTCTGGGACAATACTTAAAGCAAATGAAAGTCTTTTCCGTCCTATCCAATTTAGTTTGTTGTTACTAGTATTTATTTTTATGTCAGTAGTCATATATCGTTCACAAGATAGCTGTTTGGCCCCACTTTCTGCTATAGCACTTTTATTAATGGCAGTCCTATCAAAGGCTTGGTTATTTTTACCAGTAAATTTGTTTATAGTCATCTTGGCCGCATTTTTATTGATAAATAAAAAGTGGGCAATATGGGCTTCTCTTTTATTAGGACTATCTATTTATGGATTGCTTTTACTTCCTTTATTCCAAACAAAACTACCTTCTGTTTTATATCAAGAAGCAGCTTATGGTTTTTTACCCCAAACTATTTTAAGTTTATTAATGTTTTATTTGTCTTTTGTTTTAGCGGCACAAAAACATCAAAAACTTGTTTTTGATGGGCGACCCATTGATCAAGCTTCAGAAAATTATAGTGGAAATATAGCTATCAAAAAGACATCTACCGCAGAACGATGTGACGTTTGCCACCAAACAGATCTGTTTGATAAACAAACAGGATTTTGCACACGTTGCCAGCAATATACAATTTAAGCTCAATAAAAATTTAAACAATTTAAGATATAAAAAGTATAAGACAAAGTTTTTACTAGCTAAATTTTCCTAAACTTTGTCTTATATTTTCTATATTGCTCATAAATTAGCTAAGGCCAACATAAGCCAAAAAGAACAAAATATTTGCAATGCTTTGCTAAATTTAACACTTAGAGATAAAGACCATTTAGCTCAATTCATCATGTCTTAAGCGCGAAATGAATGTGTTTTTAGCAACAACTTTATGGCATTATAATAAGCAAAAAATAAAAAATCAGGAGAAAAAGCTATGACAGCAGAAGAAATGCTTCAACTGCTACTAGATAGATTTACTAGGTTAGAGGGCGAAGTAAAAGAAATGCGAAGTGAAGTTAAATCACTAAATGACAAAGTAGATGCAAACCATTCTGAGATAATCAAAGAATTAACTAGAGTAGAGTGTAAAGTAGATGAAAATCATGTTGATATGATAGAAAGATTTGTAAATCTACGCGCAGATGTAATAGAAGAGTTAACTAGAGTAGAGTGCAAAGTAGATGAAAATCATGTTGATATGATAGAAAGATTTGCAAATCTACGCGCAGATGTAATAGAAGAGTTAACTAGAGTAGAGTGCAAAGTAGAT
>CAZBMZ010000004.1:0-106830 GCA_964492845.1 uncultured Clostridia bacterium | reverse complement strand
GAAAATCATGTTGATATGATAGAAAGATTTGCAAATCTACGTGCAGATATAATAGTTATTAATGGCAAAATAGATACCGCTATGGAAGAGCAAAGGCTAAATCGTCGCGTCACTCAATCAGCTATATCAGAATTACAATTTCGCCAAGAGCATTTAGAAGAAGACCTTAGACGATCTAACCGTAAGTTAGACAGTGCAAGACAATTATAAAAACCAATGCAGCTAAAAATAAGTGTAATAATTCCTGTTTTTAATGGTGAGAAATATATTAAAGAAGCTATAAATAGCGTATTAGAACAAACTTTTCAGGATTTTGAAATTATTGTAATTAATGATGGTTCAACAGATAAAACAGAAGAAATAGTAAAAAGTTTTCCTTCTAGCAAAATTCATTATGAAAAACAAACTAATGAGGGTGTTGCAGCCGCACGTAATCGAGGCGTAGAGTTAGCAAAAAATGATTGGATAGCCTTTTTAGATGCAGATGATTTATGGGTTAAAAATAAACTAGAGCTACAAATAAACGCCTTTCTAAATAATCAAACCTCAGACATTATTTTAGGACAAGTTGAACATTTTTATAGTCCTGAACTTAGCCTTGAACAACAAGCTAAACTACACTGCCCAAAAGAAATACAGCCAGGTTTTTTGCCAAGCACAATGCTTGTAAAAAAAGAAGTTTTTGACCGTGTTGGACTTTTTGAAACTAAATGGAAAATAGGGGAATTTATTGACTGGTATGATCGAAGTCGTCAACAATGTATCAGTTATATGTTAAATGTTGTACTGTTAAAAAGACGTGTTCATAATGCTAGCTTAACTGTTACTAACAAGGCTGCTCAAAGAGATTACTTGCAAATTCTAAAAAGCTCTTTGGATAGACGAAAAAACTTGGATTAAGGGATTCTTTTCAAATGTCTTTAATGTCTTTACCAGAAAATCTTTCTAATGCAGGATGTTGGCCTAATCTAACACAAGAACTACTACTTAAAGCAGTACTAACAAGCGATATAGAAGAATCTATAAATTTTTGGCAAGAGTGGCAAAAACTTGTTTGTATACAAAAACTTGACTACGGCTCTCAACGCCTACTGCCAATGCTTTACAATAAATTAAAAACTGCTGATATAGCACATCCTGACTTAAAAATTTATAAAGGTATTTATCGACAAGCCTGGTATAAAAGCCAAATGATGCTTCATAACATTCTACCTGTTTTGCAAGCTTTCCAAGAAAATAATATTAAAGCGATCATTCTAAAAGGTTTAGCATTGGCGGTGCTTTATTATAAAGATTATGGGCTACGGCCTATGTCGGATTTTGATATTTTAGTGCCTACTGAACAAAAAAATAATGCTATTAAAATAATGCTCTCTTTGGGTTGGGAAGAAGGGTTTTCCTGGTCACATTCTCAATGTTTTACTAAACAAGATCAAAAATGTGATTTACATTGGCATTTAATGTCTGATATTTGTTCATTAAGAGCAGATGAAACAAATGAAGTAAACAAAGAATTTTGGAAGGCGATTGTGCCGCTGCAAATCAAAGAAATTAGTGCTTATTCGCTATGTCCAACAGATATGATATTTCATATTTGTGTGCATGGTGCTTGGTGGAATCCTGTTGCTCCTTTGCGCTGGATTGTTGATGTTATGATGATATTAAAAGAGCCTGTTGTAATTGATTGGTCACGTTTAGTTAATCAAGCTTATAAACTCCAACTAGGGCTATTAGTTAGAAATGCTCTTAATTACTTAAAAAATAATTTTGCTGCTCCTATTCCTGATGAAGTCTTGAAAAAACTTGATGACTATAAACCAAGTTATAGCGAACAGTTAGATTACTTAACTAAAACATCTCCAACAAATGAGCGTAATCCGTTAGCAGCTTTTTGGGTTTGTTATCGAGAATACCGCCAATATACTATTGGCAACAATGTTAAACCTAATTTTTTAGGGTTTGTAAAATTCTTGCGAGATCGTTGGGGAATTAAAAAACTTTCCGAAATTCCACTTCATTCAATAAAAGAGATATGGCAACGGCTATAAAGTCTATGTTATTTTTACTCGAAAATTAGTGATCTTAAGGAAAAATTTTTATGCAAAAGAAGTTTTTTCAAATCAACAGCCCTCAAGTTATTAGAGAGTTTTTTGATGATGAAGCTGTAATTGTTAATTTAGAGCTAGGAATTTATTATAGCCTTGACCCCGTTGGCGCAATGATTTGGGGCTTAATTGAACAAGGTGCTAGCAACACGCAAATAGTAGAAAAACTTAGTCAAACTTTTAAGTTATCAACAAACATTGAAAAAGATATAGAGGAATTTATTGACCTACTACTAGCAGAAGAGCTTATTGCTGCGACTGATAAAGCTTGTTTAACGTCACTTAATTCTATTAGCAAAGATCTAAACTACAGCAAACCTACACTAAATAAATACACTGATATGCAAGAATTACTTTTGCTAGATCCTATTCATGAAGTTGATGAAGAAGGTTGGCCTAATATAAAAAGTAAACAGGCTACTAAATAGTTATGCTTTCTGATGACCTAAGTATAGATAAAGAAAGACTTAAAGCTAACTTAGAGGATTTTTTTGTAGAGCTTTACCAACTTTATTTAACCGCCAAAACTAATAGCAAAACAGCTTTTGAGCAAAGCTATTTAATTGCCGATGCTAAAATTAATCTATGTTTTGCTAACGTTGCGCTAAAGCCTTTAATTACACTTGCTATTGAACATCTAGCTACTAACTACAATTTAGAAACAGATTTAACAGTTTTTATTGCTGATAGTCTATCAACTAAGCTTACAATACCTAAGCCAGATTGGTTAATTTACCATTATAAAACTTTAGGCGACATAGGCGGTTTATTAAGCAAAAATATTTACTTAAATTTTGATTTAGGCCATAACGCGCTTACTTTAATTAATTTTGAGAAAAAACAAGCAATTTATTGGATAGAGTCGCCTGATCGCGTTCCTGACTATGAATTAGGGATTCCGCTATATTGGTTATGGCATTATTTTTTTAGTCCTCGTCAAACTTTTATGCTGCATGCTGGTGCAGTAGGCTTTGAAGATGGCGGAGTGTTGATAATTGGCTATGGTGGTGCAGGTAAATCTAATAGCTGTCTTTCTTGCTTAAATTCTGAGCTTTTTTATTTAAGCGATGATTATTGTTTGGTTAGAAGCGAACCGACACCAATGGCTTATAGCATTTATGCTACAGGTAAAACTCATGCCCATGATTTGGAAAATATGCCATTTCTAAAGCCGATTGTTAGCAATCCTGAAAATCTTGGAAAAGAAAAGGCAGTTTATTTTCTTTATAAACATTACAAAGAAAAAATAATCTTAAGCTTTCCAATTAAAGCTATTTTAATTCCACAAGTTACAGGTTTAACGGATACTAAGCTAGAAAAAGCTTCTGCAATAGAAGGAATAAAATTAATGGCCCCTCAACAAATTTCCCGCCAACCTTCAGCAGGACGAGAAATTTTTCAAAACTTAGCAAAAATTTTTCGACAACTTCCTTGCTACCGCTTAAATGTGGGTACAGATAGACAACAAATACCAGCAAAAATTATTAATCTATTAAAAGAGCTTAAATAAAAATGGATAGCCCTTTAGTTTCAATTATTGTTGCAGCAAAAAACGCTGAAAGGTTTTTAAGCCAAGCTTTAGATAGCGTTTTTGCTCAAAGCTATCAAAATTTTGAAGTGCTACTAATAAACGGTAATTCAACGGATAGAACTTTAGAAATAGCTAAATCCTACAAAAATATACAAATTATAGAACAGCAAGATAAAGGCATAGCTAATGCTTATAATTTAGGTATTAATAATGCAAAAGGTGAGCTAGTAGCTTTTCTTTCTTCTGATGATATTTGGAAGCCAAATAAATTAGCTGTTCAAGTAAGTTTTCTTATAAATCACGCTGAAGTAGCTTTTACAACAGCACATGCAGAGTTTTTTCTTGAGGTGGAAAGCCAAATTCCAGCAGGGTTTCGCAAAAATTTATTAACAGGCTCTCATCCAGCCCATATTATGGAAACTTTAGTGGCACGTAAGGAAATATTTAAAAAAGTAGGTCTATTTAATGCAGACTTTTTTATTTCTGAAGATGTTGACTGGTTTTCTCGTGCAAAAGATTTACAAATTCCTTTTGCCTTGATGCCAGAAACTTTATTAAGTAAAAGAGTTCATGACAATAATATTTCTCTTAAAGACAAAAGTAATAAGGATTTACTTTTAGCATTAAGAAAATCTATTGAGCGTAAAAAAAATAGTTAAAGCAAATAAAATTAGCGGCTTAAACCCACAATTTTAAGCCGCTAGTTAAAATATTTAGAGAAAGCATAATTTACTTATGCAAAACGCACATACTCAAAGTTTAATGGTTGATTGTTAATTCCTTTAGCTGGCGGAGCAATCCAACTAGCCATTTTGCCATGCTCATAAACAGGCTTCATTAAAGACATAACATATTGATAATCTTCATCGGTTGGTAGCCAGCTAGATCTCTTTTGATCATATTCTTGTTTGCTAATCATATTGCCTTGAGGGTCAAAATAATGACCTGAATAAACACCAATATTTCTAGCAAAGCGTTGAGATGGTAAATAAAGACGATTGCTTAGACCTGCTTTTGCTAATGAGTCATTCCAACGCTCTAAGGCACGTTCACAATCTTCTTTATAAGCATCTCGCAAGACTAAATTCATAGCTCGTCTAAGTGGTATATCTACAGAAGATAACTTGTTTTCATTAGTAAGAATTTCAAAGTTATAGGCTTCCTCTAAAGCTACATGGTCTTTATAACGTTTAGGATCGCTTTCTCTAAAACGACCCTTTAGACCTGCGCCAAAAAATGTTGCTGCATTTGAAGAATCTTCACCGCCAAATAAATCTAATGATGCTGTGTACCACTCATTAATGTATTTTTGGATAATTTCTAAAGGAATGCCACCTAAAGGTTTAACATCTTCATTTTTAGCTTCTTTCATCAGTTCAGCAGTTCGTTTAACTATTCGGCCAACGCCCATTTCCCCAACAAAAAGATGATGTGCTTCTTCAGTTAACATAAATTGTGTAGAGCGTGCTAGAGGGTCAAAACCGCTTTCAGCTAATGCTGCTAATTGATATTTACCGTCGCGGTCAGTAAACATAGTAAAACAGAAAAATGCTAGCCAATCATTAATTGGTTTATTAAATGCTCCTAAAATCCTAGGTGTATCAGGGTTGCCGCTACGACGGGTTAATAAATCCTCGGCTTCTTCTCGACCATCTCGGCCAAAATATTGATGTAGCAGGTAAACCATTGCCCAAAGATGACGGCCTTCTTCAACATTAACTTGAAAAAGATTTCTTAAGTCATAAAGACTTGGGGCGGTTTTGCCCAGCAATCTTTGTTGCTCAACTGATGCAGGCTCGGTGTCAGCTTGAGTAACAATAATACGACGCAGTTCTTTACGAAATTCTCCAGGAACTTCATTCCAAATTGGCGAGCCAATATTGTCGCCAAAATGAATTGTTCTATCTGTTGGAGGTGTTAGAAATATTCCCCAGCGATAGTCAGGCATTTTTACATAATCAAAATGCGCCCATCCGCCAGCTTCAACGCTAACTGCGGTACGTAGATAAATATCATCTTTTTGAAAGCCTTCTGGCCCCATTTCCATCCACCAATCAATAAAATTGGGTTGCCATTGCTCCAAAGCACGTTGCAGACGTTTATTGTCAGATAAATTTACATTATTAGGAATACTTTCAAACATCTTAGGTTCTCCTCCAATCAAATTCAGGGCTACCGGGTTTTCCATACATTATTAACGCGCCGCGCTCGCCTACAGCATTGGGGCGTTGGAAAATCCAGTTTTGCCAAGCGGATAATCTACCAAATATTTTTGTTTCTAAAGTTTCTGGGCCAGCAAAACGCAAGCTTGCTTCTAACCCTGTTAGCGCGTCTGGTGAAAGTGATGCACGTTCTTCAATCGCTACTCTAACTTCGTCATCCCAATCCAGTTCATCAATGGCTAAAGTCACAAGTCCCATTTCTTCAGCTTGTTGCGCTTCAAAAGGTTCACTTTGTGCTAAAGCTTGTTCAACTATATTTGGTTCACCTAAAAGCTTAGTTGTTAGTCTAGATAAACCATTGCCCATTGGCAAAATACCTTTGTTAAACTCTGTGATAGCTACTTCTGTACCTGTTAACATATAAGCACGATCAGAAGCTAAGGCTAGCTCTAAAAGACTTCCAGCAAAACAAGATCCTTGATCAACTATTGCAAAAAGGCTTTTAGCTGATACATCAAAACGCTTTAACACTCGTTTCATTAGCAGTATTACTTCATTTATAAACCAGTGACTACGATGAGCAAATAATTGTTCATCAAGTTGAATAACTTTATTTAACTCGCCGCGTGTATGAATTGCAGTTAGTCCAATTTCAGGATAATTAAAACGGAGTTGTAACAGTGCATCTTCAAGCTCACGATACATTTTTATTGGATACCACTCACCACCAAGCAAGGTTGGATCATCTGGAATAGGCAAGATTTCTTCAGGGGCCTGGATTTCAATATGTGCTACTCTGGTTTCTGGGCCAAAAGTTAATTTGACATACTTATAGCTAATTTCTTTGTCTGTAACAGTTGGATTTAAGGCTTCAAGCTTTATTCCTTTACGCTCTGTGTGACCTTCACCAGCAAGCTTTGCTGCTCTAGCCATCACTTCTTCATTAAATTTTGAAGAAGGGAAAATACCATCAACTAAATTCCAATCTACTGCACGTTGTCCTTTAATTCCTTCGGCTAAAGTAACAAAAATGTCTGCTCTATCTCGTCGTATTTTACGCTTGTCAACTAAACGGGTAAGTCCACCTGTACCGGGCAACACGCCTAAATAAGGGACTTCAGGGAGGCTTACAGCAGAGCGACGATCATCTACAAGATAAATTTCTTTACAAGCTAGTGGCAGTTCATAACCACCACCGCTAGCAATCCCATTTAATGCTGCAATATAGGTTTGACCACTATTTTCTGTTGCATCTTCAATTGCTAAACGGGTTTCGTTGGTGTATTTACAGAAATTTACTTTGAAGTTATGTGTTGAACTTCCTAGCATAAAAATATTAGCACCAGCAGAGAAAAGACCTTCTCGTTTGCTAGTAATTACAACTACAGCAACTTCAGGATGTTCAAATCTTAGCCGAGAAACTGCGTCAAAAAGCTCTATATCTACGCCTAAATCATAGGAATTTAGTTTTAGTGCATAACCAGGTTTTAATGGTTTATCTTCTTTAATATTGAGGGCTATTGTTGCTATCGGGCCATTGATTTCTAGCTCTATATGATGATAGCGGGAAGGGTCAGTCTGAAAATTAATAGCTTCCATTTAGCTCTTTCACCTTAAAATTTTTTTTAAATTTAATTGATTTGATTTTTCTGGCTTGAATAATACAACCTCTTTTTATTAGAATCAAGCACAATAATGCTTCTTTTTTTACGAATATGAAATATAGTGCATCTTTATGATAGAAACTACCCCTGAAAAAATTTCTGTTGATGAAACTGATTTGCTAATTAAACTTGGACAACGTGTAAGAATGCTACGTAAAGAGCAAGGATTGACTCTTAAAGAATTAGCTAGTTTGACAGATTTAAGCCTACGCTTTGTGTCACAACTTGAAGCAGGAGAAGGAAATATTGCAGTTACTCGACTTGCTCAGATTGCCGCTGCCTTAAAAGTTAGCCTATCAGAGCTTTTATTAAATGTTGAACCCATTAAAAATAATCTTAGTCAATTGCACACGGACATAGACACAATGCTAATAGGTTGCACAGAAAACGAGTTAAAACAAGCTAAACGTGTTTTAGCCCTAGCACTTGGACAAGATCAACAAACAACTATAACTTTACTGGGCTTACGAGGTGCTGGTAAAACTACAATAGGAAAAAAATTAGCTAATAAACTAAGTATTCCTTTTTGGGAACTAGATGAAAAAATTGAAGATATAGCAGGACTAAGCTTAACAGAGATTTTTTCACTTCATGGTGAAACCTATTACCGCAGGTTAGAAACACAAGCCTTGTTAGAGCTATTTTCACGTCAACAAACAGCCGTGATTGCATTGCCAGGAGGTATTGTTAACAATTTAGACGCTTTTACACTTACAAAAGAAAAATCTATAACCATTTGGCTAAAAGCTACTCCTACAGAGCATATGCAGCGCGTTTTAGCTCAAGGTGATCGTCGCCCTGTTGCTAATCGTCCAAATGCAATGACAGAACTCCAAACCATCCTGACTGCACGAGAACCACTTTATAAACAAGCTAAATTAATTATTGATACTTCTACCCTAGGCATTAACAAGAGCGTAGAAACAGCCATTACAGAGTTAAAAAATTTAGGTTGGGTAAAATAAAGATTTTCACAAATTTTCCTTGACTTTGCAGTATATTTCTCTTATATTTCATTATCTAAAAAATCTAAATAATTTTAGGGGTTTAACCATTATGTCATTTAATAAAGTTACATTGATTGGTAATCTAGGTTGCGAGCCACAACTAAAATATACTCCCCAAGGAAAAGCTGTTTGTGAATTTACTGTTGCCACTAGTCAAAGAAAAAAAGATGGTAATGAAGCACGAGAAGAAACCGTTTGGTTTAATGTCACGGTTTGGGATCGCCAAGCAGAAATCGCTAGATCTTACTTAAGTAAAGGAAAACAGGTTTATGTTGAAGGGCCACTTAGGGTTGAAGAATACACTGATAAATCAGGAAAACCCCGCTACAGCCTTGAAGTTACAGCTAGCCATTTAGAGCTAATTGGCAACCGCCCAGAACATCTAGCAGCTAATAATAGCCAAACGGCAAATAATCGTAGTGAGCCACTTTTTGCACTTGCAAATAACCCTACAAGCTAAATTTAGCTTAATGTTTGTTTCTTAAACATTAGTCGTAGTCTATTGCGGACTCAATGCTAACGCAACTCTCAAATTTTTACCTAATATTCTTGGAACTAACATTCCAAACTAAAGGTATTTCGTCACGTGCGAGACATAAGATTTTCCTGCACTCAATAACTAACAAGTTTCTTTCTAGCTTATTAATAAATATTGGCTATAATTAGCAAACTTGTTTTAAGAGTGTTCAAAATATCTATAAAATCAATTAAGAAAATCTATGAGCGCATTTTTGTTAAAAAATGCTAATGTGGTTTGTTTTGACCCTATTAGCATTGAAAGTTGTGATTTACGCATTAATGCAGGCAAAATTACTGCACGAGATAAAAATCTAGATCTTCAAGATGGCGAAGAGCTAATAGATTGCACAAATAAGCTTGTTTTTCCTGGCATTGTTTGTGCGCATACTCATCTTTATTCTGCACTAGCGCGAGGGATGCCACCACCTAAACAAACACCTACAAATTTTCATGAAATCCTAAAGTTTGTTTGGTGGCGACTTGACCGCGCTTTAGATGAGGAAACTATTTATTGGAGCGCGATTGCTGGCGGACTAGACGCTATAAAAAGCGGGACAACTACTTTAATTGACCACCATGCTTCACCTAGTTATATTACTAATTCACTTTCTATTATTAAACAAGCTCTTTCAGATTTAGGACTACGTGGAGTGCTTTGTTATGAAGTAACCGACCGCAACGGCGAAATGGACAGAGATTTAGGAGTGAAAGAAAATGAGCAAGCTTTAGCTAGTAGCGGAGGGCTTTACCGGGCTTTAGTTGGTGGACATGCTGCTTTTACACTTAATCCAACTTCTTTAAGAATGCTGGCAGAACTAGCAGAAAACTTTAATTGTGGTGTACATATTCATGTTGCTGAAGATCGTTTGGATGAAAGAGATGCTAAAGAAACTTATAAAGAGCCATTAATACAACGACTTGCCGAGTCAGGCGTTTTGCGTCCTGGGTCAATTTTGGCACATTGCACACACCTTGACCAATCAGCTTTAAGAGTTGCTAAAATGTCGGGTAGTTGGCTAATTCATAATCCACGCTCTAATATGAATAATAACGTTGGCTATGCGTCAATAAAGGATTTTGGTTCACGTGCTGCACTTGGGACAGACGGCATTGGCTCAGATATGTTTGAAGAATCTAAATTTGCTTTTTACAAGTCACGCGATGATAAATTAGGACTATCAGCAGAAAACGTTTTAGAACTTTTAGCAGGTGGTCAACATCTGGCAAGTGAAATTTTTGGCGAGCAATTACAGCAACTTAATGTTGGTGCAACGGCTGATTTAGTTTTATATGATTACCCATCGCCTACACCATTAACAGCAGGAAATTTTGCTTGGCATTTTATTTTTGGAATGTCTGCAAGTCCTGTAAGTAGCTTGATCGTGAATGGTAAATTTTTGATGCGTGATGGTAAATATCAAACTATTGATCTAATACAAGCAACAGAAAAAACTCGTCAAGCAGCCGTAAAGCTTTGGGAAAAAATGCAGAAAATATAATATTTCAATTATTAAAAAGGAGAATAAAATTTAACTTATGCCGCGAATTGTTAAATGTGGTCTAATTCAAGCTAGTAATCCAACTTCCGTTGATCAATCACTAGAAGTAATTAAACAATCAATGATTGATAAACACTTGGCAATGATTGAACAAGCAGCTAATCAAGGTGTGCAAATTCTTTGTTTACAAGAAATTTTTTATGGCCCTTATTTTTGTGCAGAACAAAACCCTCGATGGTATGGAACAACAGAACGCATTCCCGACGGCCCAACTACGCAACTAATGATGGAACTTGCTAAAAAGTATCATATGGTGATTGTCGTTCCAATTTATGAAGAAGAAATGACAGGCGTTTATTACAACACAGCAGCAGTAATTGACGCTGATGGAAAATATTTAGGCAAATATCGAAAAACTCATATTCCACATTGTTTACCTGGTTTTTGGGAAAAGTTTTATTTTACACCTGGCAATCTGGGCTATCCTGTGTTTGATACTGCATTTGGTAAAGTAGGTGTATATATTTGTTATGATCGCCATTTCCCAGAAGGCGCACGCGCTTTAGGCTTAAATGGTGCTGAAATAGTGTTTATTCCTTCTGCTACTGTTGCAGGACATTCAGAGTATCTTTGGGAGCTTGAACAAACTTCGCATGCTGTAGCAAACGGCTATTTTGTAGGCACAATCAACCGCGTAGGCTGGGAAGATCCTTGGAAAATAGGCGAGTTTTACGGCAAGAGCTATTTTTGTAATCCAAGAGGTAAAATAATTACTCAAGCTAGCCGTGATAAAGATGAATTGGTTGTAGCAGACCTTGACTTAGATATGATTCAAGAAGTGCGTACTCAATGGCAATTTTACCGTGATCGTCGTCCAGAGCTTTATGATGATATCTCTCGCGTAAGAGGAAAATAGTTTAATGAGTAAAGAATTAAGTTTAGTGCTACGAGGTGGCACTATCATTGATGGTTCAGGTAAAGAGCGTTTTTGCGGGGATGTTGGCATTAAAGATAATTTAATTGCCAGCATTGCCGCTAGCGGCGAGTTAAGCGCAGCAGAAGAAATTGATTGCCAAGGTTTAATTGTTGCACCTGGTTTTATTGATACTCATAGCCATTCAGATCTTAAAGTGTTGAATGATCCATCTTTGTTTATGAAAGTGCGTCAAGGCATTACGCTAGAAGTATTTGGACAAGATGGAATTTCTGTTGCTCCAGTAAAAGAAAGCGACAAGACACAATCAGAAAAGCAATTAGCAGGACTTTTAGGAACTTTAGGCCGGCATTGGCCTTGGCAAACTGTAGACGAATATCTAAACAGCTTGACAGCGGCAAAACCGGGCGTTGATTGTTCTTATCTTGTTCCTCATGGGGCTTTAAGGCTTTGGGTAATGGGTATGGAGGATCGAGATTCCACAATAGCCGAGCGTGCTGCAATGGCAGAATTGCTAGAACAAGGTATGCGTGAAGGCGCGTTTGGAATGTCTACAGGGCTAATTTACCCACCTTGTTGTTATAGCAATACTGAGGAATTAATTGATTTATCTCGCACTTTGGCAAAATTGGATGGACGGCTAGTTGTGCATATTCGTAGCGAAAGCGATTATCTAATTGAAGGCATTCAAGAAATGTTAGATATTGCTCAAGCTAGCGGTGTTCATGTGCATATTTCTCATTTTAAGGCAGCAGGAAAAGAAAATTGGTCACAAGTTGACGAAGTTCTAAAACGAATTGAAGCGGCTCAAGCTTCAGGACTAAAAATTACTGCTGATCAATATCCTTATATTGCTGGCTCTACAATGATGGGTGCAATTTTGCATCCTTGGGCGCATGCTGGCGGTGTTGCAGGTACTTTAGAAAGACTTGCTAACACTAAAGATCGTGAGAAAATGCGCGAGCAAATCCTTAGCACCGAGCGTGCAGAATGGGATAATTTTTGGAAATGGTCAGGGCCAGAAGGAATTATCATTTCTGATATTCCATCAGGAAATAATCAAGATTTGTTAGGGCTAAATGTTGCCGACGCTGCTAAATTAAGAGACAAAGCACCAATAGAGTTTGCTTTTGACTTGTTGTTAGAAGAAAAAATGGGCGTTTCAATGATTTCTTTTAGCCAGTCTGAAGAAGTGGTGCAAAAAATTTGGCAACTTCCATATGTTAATGCCTGTACTGATGGGCTGTTAGGCTCACGTCCTCATCCAAGGGCTTTTGGAACTTACCCAAAAATTTTAGGGCGATATACCCGCGATTTAGGGATCTTAAACCTAGAACAAGCTATTTATAAGTTAAGCTATCTGGCAGCAGAAAACCTTGGCTTAACGGGTTATGGATTAATCAAAGAAAATTATTTTGCTAATCTTGTGGCCTTTAATGCTGACACCGTAATTGATCAAGCTACTTTTAGCGATCCACGACAATATCCAATAGGCGTTGAACATGTAGTTGTGCAAGGTGTAGCAGTGATAAAAAATAACCAAGAACAAAATAAATTCCCAGGTCAAGTAACAAGAAAACAACTTGGAGGAAAAAAATAAATGAGTACAAAAACAGTTGAATTTACCCTCAATGGTTCATTAGTAACGGCTCAAATAGATCATGACACTACTTTGCTTGATTTGTTAAGAGAACACTTTGGGCTTATATCGCCTAAAAATGGTTGTAGTCCTCAAGGTCAATGTGGTTGCTGTACAGTGATAGTTGATAATCGCGCTACAGTGTCTTGTGTCGTTAATGCTGAAAAAATAGCAGGAAAAAATGTTTTAACCCTAGAAGGCGTTAGCGAACGAGAGCGAGATATTTTTTCCCGTTCTTTTGTGCTAGGTGGGGGCTTGCAATGTGGTTTTTGTATTCCAGGAATTGTTGCACGTGCAAAAAATATGTTAGACAAAAAGCCTAATCCAACACGAGAAGAAATAACAGGTGCGCTTAATCCTCATATTTGTCGTTGTACAGGCTACACAAAAATTATTGATTCCATAGAGCTAGCTGCAAAAGCTTTGCAGGGCGAACCACTCCCAGAACAAGACTTTTCTGGTCGTATTGGGTCAAGTTTGCCTCGTTATGATGGATGCGAAGCTGTGTTAGGCGCACGTCCTTATATTGATGACATGACGTTTCCAGACATGCTTTATGGAGCATTGTTATTTTCTCCACATCCACGCGCAAAAATTCTTTCCGTTGACCCTACTAGAGCATTAGACATTGATGGTGTAATGACGGTTGCAACGGCTAAAGATGTTCCGGGACAGCGGTTTCAAGGCTTAATTTATCCTGACTGGCCGCTTTTTGTTGCTGAAGGTGAAGAGACTCGTTTTGTCGGTGATGTAATTGCTGCTGTTGCTGCTACTACACCAAAACTAGCCCGCAAAGCTTTAGAATTAATCGATGTTCAATATGAAGTTTTGCCGCCAGTTAGCTCGCCTGAAGCCGCTATGCTGCCTGACGCGCCAAAAATACATAAAAAAGGGAATTTACTCTCTACCTCACTTATCAAGCGTGGAGATGCTGACGAAGCGTTAAAAAATGCTCCTCACGTTGTAAATCATACTTGGTCAACACAGCTAATTGAACACGCATTTCTTGAGCCAGAAAGCTGCATTGCTATGCCAAATGATGATGGTTCAATGCAGGTCTATAGCCAAGGTCAAGGCATTTTTGATGATCGTCGTCAAATAGCTTCTTTTCTAAATGTTCCAGAAGAAAAAGTTACAGTTACATTAATTTCTAATGGTGGTGCATTTGGAGGTAAAGAGGATTTAAGTATTCAAGGTCAAACCGCGTTGCTTGCAATGATGACGCATCGACCAGTAAAAATCACAATTTCACGTGATGAAAGTATTTGCCTACATCCAAAACGTCATCCGATCAAAATGGAATATTGGGTTGGATGTGACGACGATGGCAAACTTTTAGGTGTAAAAGCTAAAATGATTGGTGACAAAGGGGCTTATGCTTCTGTAGGGTCAAAAGTGTTAGAGCGTGCTGCGGGGCATTCCTGCGGCCCATATCGTGTTGATAATGTTGATGTTGAAGCTTTAGCTGTTTATACAAACAACCCTCCTTGCGGTGCAATGCGTGGTTTTGGTGCTAATCAAGCTGCATTTGCTTTAGAAGGTGCTTTAGACCTGCTAGCGGAAAAAATTGGTTTAGATGGTTGGGAAATTCGCTATCGTAATGCTGTAGATGTTGGCGACACTTTTGCAACAGGTCAAGTTTTTGAACATAGCGTTGGGCTAAAGAAGACTTTGCTAGCCGTGAAAGATGCCTATCAAAGCTCTAAATATGCAGGCATTGCTTGTGGAATTAAAAATGTTGGTATTGGTAATGGAATGCCTGAATATGGGCGGGTTTTGTTGGTTATAGAAAAAGACGCTAGCGTTACAATCCGCCAAGGTTTTACCGAAATGGGACAAGGGCTTTATACCGTGTTAATTCAATGTTTATGTGAAGAAACAGGAATTGACCCTCGTCGAGTTCGGGCCTTAGTTGATACTTCTAAACCGCTTTACTGTGGGATGACAACGGCTTCACGCGCTACATCATTGGGCGGAAATGCTGTCCGAATTGCAGCAGCAAAGCTTAAAGAAGACTTAAAAAATCATAGCCTAGAAGAATTAATTGGCCGTGAATATTATGGCGAACACGTTGTAGATTTTACCACCGCGCTTAATGCTAAAGTAGAAAAAGTCATGACACATTTTTCTTATGGTTTTGCTACTCAAGTAGTAATTTTGGACGATAAAGGCAAGTTGCAAAAAGTTGTTGCGGCGCATGATGTGGGCAAAGTTCTAAATCCAAAATTACTAGAGGGACAGATAGAAGGCTCTATCCATATGGGTTTAGGCTATGCTTTAAGTGAAGAATTAAAGGTTGTTGATAGTAAACTGCCTAATACCAACATTAGATCTTTGGGCTTACTACGAGCTAAAGATATGCCAGAATGCGAACTTATTTTTATTGAAGAAAACGATCCCCAAGGCCCATTTGGTGCTAAAGGTGTTGGCGAAATTGGACTTGTCCCTACAGCAGGTGCCGTTGCAGGCGCGCTTTATAAATTTGATGGAATTCGTCGGTTTTCCTTGCCAATGAAAGATGCTCCAGCCGCAAAGAGCATTCCTAAAGGCTAATGTATTCATTTGGGAGATTATTTTACTTATATAATAGTAATCTCCCAAATATGGAAGCCTCATAGCAAATTCATTTAGTTTTTTTACGAAAAAAATAAAGTAGAAAGGATAACAACCCAGAATATTTAAACTGGGAATCTATATATTTTTCAATAACATAGAAAGCATAGTAGTAAAATCTGCAAAAAGACCAAATACAAATAAATAAAAGCAAGGCTATCTTATAATTATCTAAAATTAGTAATAAAGCTGTCAAAACACCTATTAATAAAAATAACCATCCTTTTAAGTGAATTAATTTTGTATTTTCTAAATCTTTTAACATTTTAATTAGATTTGACAACAGATTTTTGACCTAACTTTTTAACTATTGCTTTTCTTAAAATTAAATAATTATTTATTAATTTGTCATAGAGCAATATAAATTCTTTGTCTGTCTCTTTTTCTTTATCTTTTTTCCATTCATTTATTTTGTCATCAATAAATTTTATTGCTTCTGAAAACTCAACATAGCGATAGTCTGATTTTTCTTTAATAACTGGGTATTGCTTTTTTACAAGTTCTAAGTCTATGTCTTTATAAACCACTACATTAATAACATCTATTTGCTTAGGATCGCTTGAGCCATGACTATTCCATTGATAATACTCAAAGCCTATTAATGGGTAAGCTACAATTTGTGGGCCAAATTTCTGGTAAGGTAAAACCAAAGTATTCTTAGAGGTTTTATTTGATTTTTGACTAAAGCTAGTAAAACTTACACTAAGAATAAACAAAAATATGCTTAAGCTAATAAGTAGAGTTTTTAATTTAATCCTACAAATATACATAAACTAATCCTTAAGGCTTATTTCCGGTAAAACTTTACAAGAATGTAACAAAGATGTAAAAAACATGTAACAGATTTGTAAAGAAATGGTATACTGAGCGAATCCCCTTTTCAATGAATTTATAACTATAAAGATCTTGGAATTTATCTTAATTGCTAAATTAGCTAGGGTTAGAAAAGATGTCTTTATTTGGTATTGCCAGTTTTATTTTTCAACTATTTTCCCAAGCTTTAATTAAAGAGTTTGTGGTTAATGGTGCTGCTTGGTTTATTTTAGCTACTATTTTTGGAACAATTTTAGTAGCACGAATAGCTCCTGGCAAACGCAAAAGACTGCGTTCTGTATTAATTCCTATAGTGCTTTACACTATTGCTTTACTAGTAGCAATACTTTTAGAAATAAATACTGACCCAATTTATGGTTCTTATAGCCGGGCTTTTGCTACTGCTTTTATAAGTGTTGCTTTAATTAATTTAGGATCGCTACTAGTTTTTGATGTTGTTTTAGATAGTTTACATCTAAAGTTACCTCGTTTGCTACGAGACACTACAGTAATTTTAACTTATATAGTAACAATTCTAGTGATACTTTCTTCTAGAGGAGTAAATGTTACAGGTTTACTTACAACATCTGCGATTATTTCAGCCGTAATAGGTTTATCTCTGCAAGATACACTAGGAAATATTATCGCAGGTTTTGCACTACAAATTGAGCATCTAATACAAGCAGATGATTGGATTAAGATAGAGCCTTATATTGGACGAGTGCGGGAAATTCGTTGGCGGCAAACTGTGCTAGAAACAAGAAACTGGGAAACAGTTTTAGTTCCTAACAGCCATCTAATGAAAAGTCCAGTATTAATTTATGGACGACGACATAACCAGCCTTTACAAACAAGGCGTTGGGTATACTTTAATGTAGATTTTCGCTTTACCCCAAATGAAGTTATTGAATGTGTTGAGCAAGCTTTACAGTCTAATCCTATTCCTAATGTAGCAGATGAACCTAGAATTAATGTAGTTTTAATGGATTTTAAGGATAGTTATTGCTCTTATGCAGTGCGTTATTGGCTAACAGACTTAGCCGCAGATGATCCAACGGATTCTAATGTACGTATTAGGGTTTACTTTGCCTTAAAACGTGCTGGAATACCTTTGTCCATACCAGCACAAGGTATTTTTGTTACAGAATTAAGCAACAAGCGAGAAATCCGCAAACAAGAACAAGAAATAGAACAACGTCTAACAAATTTACGACATATTGAGCTTTTCCGTACAATGAACGAAACAGAACTTCGGGAACTTGTTGGGCATTTGCGCTTTGCTCCTTTTGCAAAAGGAGAAGTAATTACTCGTCAAGGTGCAGAAGCACATTGGTTATATATAATTAGTAAAGGTGAAGTTTCTGTACGAGTAGCAGTAACGGGTAATAGTTTGAATGGAAGTAGACCACCTAGCAAATCTTTAGTAGCAGTTGAAAAAGAAGTATCTCGACTAAAAGCAGGTGATTTTTTTGGGGAAATGTCATTGCTTACAGGTGAGCCTCGTGCTGCTACGGTTGTAGCATTAGAAGAAGTAGAATGCTATAGGTTAGATAAAATTGCTTTTCAAAATATTCTTTCTGAACGTCCAGAAGTTGCTGAAGATATAGCTCTTATGCTTGCTAAACGAAAGGTTGAGCTAGAATCTGTTACAGATGGCTTAGATAAAGAGGCGGATAATAAACAAGTTGGAGAAAGACAAGTGCATATCTTGCACTCAATTAAAGACTTTTTTGGCTTATAAAATACTAATTTAGAAACAACCAGGGTTTTTTAAGAATTTTTCAGACTTTTTCTCTTTAAAGGCTTTCCTAATGCGAAACGTCACGCCAAAATAACCGATAGATTTAATAAAAACAAATTTTAAGGAGGAAAGTTATTATGCTACGTTTGCCAAAAAGTATTTTAGCTATTGTTTGTTTAGTTATTTTTAGTAGTTTTGCAATGGCTCAAGATCTTGCAGAGAAAAAGGATAAGCCAGAAAAAGAAGTAAATAAAATTGTTCGCCTTAAGCCTACTGCAATGGCTCCAGATGCTACAGGAATTATACGCATTTCTTTTAAGACTCCAAAAGAAGGTGATGCAAAACAAAGCTTTGAATTAATTGGAGTTAATGTATTAAAAGATAATAGCTATAGATTATTTGTTGATGGTAATGAAATTACTAGCCGTGAAGCAAAAGTAAATAAAACTGAAAGAGAAGCCGTTTTTGTAATTGAATTTTCTTCTAAGAAAGATAAGGAAGATAGCAAAAAAGGTGGATTTTCTAGCGGTATTCCTGCTCAACTAGATCCAGTAACAAATATTCGTCGTGTAGAGATTAGAGATGCAAACAATCAAGTAGTTTTAGTAGGTGAATTTACAGAGTAATTATTTTCTAATAGAAACAAAAATAGCCTAGAAGTAATGCTTCTAGGCTATTTTTTTGCTTATAGATTTTACTAAACAGCTAGGTTTTGAGCCGCAGTTTTTTGAGCATCTGATTGTGAGCGAGATAGATTTGTTACGGTTTCGTTTACGCGATTTAGAGATTGCTGTAATTGTTGTAAATTAAAGGTTAATTCTTGAATTTTTTGATTTAATGAGGCTTGTCCGCCACTGCTGCTTTTAGGACTAGGGCTGCTAGGTTGGCTAGGTTGAGGTGCTTCTGTAGCAGGACTAGATGAAGCATTATTTGTTGTTGGATGATTATGTACAGGTGCGGAATCTGCTAATTTATCTAAGTTGTTAAGGTCAACAGAAGCTTTAGCTAAAGCTTCTTGCATCATTTTTGGCCCATCTGCACCTAGTTGTAAAGCTGCTTCTTGCAAAGATTTCATTTTATTTAATAGGTTTGAAAGTTCTGGGTTATTTTCTAAATCGCCAGGACTACTTAAGTCAAATTCCTTCATAGTTTTGGCTAGTTCTTGAACTAAATCTTCCATACCAACAAGAATTGTTTCTAGTTTTTTTAGCATTGGATCTAACGGCGAACTACCTACACCATTTGCACCATCTGCACCATCTGCACCATCTGCACCATCTGCACCATTGTTTCCATTAGCTCCTTGAGTGTTTCCTGGTTGGTTAGCATCAGTATTTCCTGCATTGCCAGTAGGGTTTGTTGGATCTGTTGCAGGGCTAGAACCACTTCCACCACCACCTACAGCCGCATCAAGTTGTTTAGCAGCATCTTCAAGGTTTTTCATAGTTTTTTCTATAGCTTTAACCATTATTGAGCCAACCATTGCTAGTAATGCTCCTAGTGACATTGGTGCGCCGTCGGTTGCTGAGGCAGTTGCTTGAGTGGAGCTAGCAGCTTTGGCATTAGCCACAGAATCTTTTGATTTTGATTTTCCATCACCAGTAAGATTATCTTGGAAAGCATCATTTCCAAATATTTGAGATACTGTTTTTTCTTTTGGTTCAGCATTAACTTCTTTGCCAGAACGCAAGTAAGAAGACAAATTGTTTTTTATATTTTCTAAAGAAACTTCTGGGCCATTTTGAAGTTGAGATGCCACCATTCTAGCTCCAATTCCATTTTCAGCACTTCGCATAGATGCTCGTGGGTCTTTGCCTACCACTTGGTTTGTTATATTTGAAACTGTTTCTGAGCTAGAAAAATTATTGTTTGTAGCTTTTGTTTGACTTGGTTCAATATCGTTTATTTTTACATTTGAAAGATTAGAAGAACTATTTATCCGCATTTATTTATGGCCTCTTTACTTTTTGATAATAATTTTTGTCGAATGAATAATCATTCATATTATCGCTTCTTGCAACAACTAGTTGCTAAACTTAAAATATAGAGGCATTTTATATCTTTAAATAAATAATTTAGGGTAATTTATGCCATCGCTATATTGGACTAAATATGATGAACTGCAATTTGCAGCACGACACATTTTAGAAAATTTTGATACAACCCAGATAAAAAATCATAATAATTTTTGGCCCGCTGGAACTAACCAAAAATATTTAGCTGTGCTGTTGGAATGGATTGTTGATAAATACAAAACAAAATTTACTTTACCAGAAAAAAGAAGTTGCGGTGATGGTTTTGCAACTTATGAAATTTTACTAGACTATGGCGTTACTGTCCGTGTAGGGGTAAATAGCCAAGGTCGGATCCTTTTGCTTCAACCCCTAGACGGGCCTAATGTAATTAAAGTTAACTCTCAAGAAGCTGAAAAATTACTTACTGTGCTGTTTTCTGCTAAGGAAAAATAAGGATTCTCAATTATCCCAATAATATTTCCAAATGGGTCTATTACAGTGGCGACTTTAACCCCGTCACCAACATCTTGAATATCTTTGTTTGGCTTTGCTCCGACTGATAATAAATGCCCAAGTGATTTAGCAATATTTTCTACACCCCAATAGCTAACTGCGCCGGTTTCATCTTCTGGAGTTGCGGTTTTTCCAGGATGTAGCCCTAATTCATAACCACCCACATTATAACCAACATAAAAAGGGGTATCAAAATAAGGGGTTATATTAAATGCTTTGTTGTACCAAGCTTTGGCTTGATTAATATCAGAAACATAGTAAACGACAGTTCTTAATCCTAATAGCATTTTTTCTCCTATGAAAAATAAATTTTTAAGTAAAATAATAGATTTTATCAAAATCATTACCTAAGATTTTGTGTAAATAACCTAGTAAATTTTAAGGATAAAACTTTACAAAAAACTAATAAAATAATCTATAATGGTTTGGCTGAATCACCACCTCATTTTGCTCAAAAAATTTTCCAAAATTTTCCAAAATTTAACAAACTTGAAGACTAATTTATAGTGGGAGGAATCTACTATGTGGCGTTATGCCATAATAATGATAGCTATGCTGGGGTTTTTCTCGGCTAGTAGCCAAAATAATTTAGTTCTAGCTCAATCTAGCGGCTCAACTACTGCTAGTGTTCTTGGCACAGTAAAAGATGCTTCTGGTGGAGCAATTGCTGGTGCAACAATTGTTGCACGACAAATAGAAACTAATTTTGAGCGTAGCATCCAAGCCCTAGAAGATGGAAGCTATTCTTTAATACAACTACCACCAGGTACTTATGAAATAAAAGTTCAAGCAGATGGTTTTACCCAACAAGTCATTAAGCCTACTTTAACTATTGGGACAACATCGCTTTTAGAGTTTAGTTTAACTGTTGGTGGAACTAATGAAATAATTGAAGTTAGCGCAGATAGCATAGTTGCTCTTGACCCAAATAAAACAGAAAAAAGCACAGCGATTGACCGAAATCTTATTTCAGGGCTTCCAATTAACCGACGTAATTTTTTGGATTTTAGTTTAACAACTGCTGGTGTAGTCCAAGATCGTCTTCCGCTTCAAGGTATTCAAAATACTTCTGGACTAAACTTTAATGGACAAAACGCACGTCAAAATAATATTACTATTGATGGTGCGGACAATAATGACCTTAATTCAGGCTCAGTACGTGCTACTTATTCACAAGAGGCTGTAAAAGAATTTCAAGTTGTAAGCAATAGCTTTTCTGCTGAATTTGGACGCGCTCAAGGTGGAATTGTAAATATTGTTACTCGTAGTGGTGGCAATCAATTTAGTGGTAGCTTGTTTTCATTCTTTCGCAATGATTCTTTAAGTGCTAGAAATGCTTTTACTCAAACTAAAAGCGATTTTGAGCAATATCAATTTGGTGCAACTTTAGGCGGGCCAATCAAAAAAGATAAAGCTTTTTTCTTTACTTCTTTTGAGCGTCTTTCTGTTGCTGATAGTCTAACGGTTAATATCCTTCCTGCTACAATTGCTTCATTAAATCGTATGGGTTTTCCTGCTCGATCTGGTGCAATTCCTTTTTCTGAAGCTAATACTTCTTTTTTAGCTCGCTCAGACCTTAAATTAAGTGCTAATGATTTGTTAGCTGTTCGGTATAATTACGCACGAAGTTATGATGGTAGGATAGAACCATTTGGAGGGGTTAGAACAGAAAGTATAGGCGGCCAACAACGGTTGCGAGATGATACGCTTTCTTTGTCCAATACATATGTTTCAACTAAATTTAATTTAGTAAATGAAACACGCTTTCTTTTTGCTCGACGTGATTTAGGTGTAAATGCAATAGATCCTTTTGGCCCGCGTCTTAATATTACAACTACTCAAGGAACTGTTGTTGCTGGACGTAGTACACAACTTCCTGCTGAGAGAGAAGAGTTTATTTATCAAATAGTTAACAATGTTTCCTTGCAACGAGGGCGCAATCAATTAAAGTTTGGTTTTGATTATATTCGAGTAAATTTGCCTAAAGATACTAATCAAATTCCTGTTGGTTCTGCTGGTCAAGGATTTTTCACTCAACTTAATTTTAATCCAGCAGGCGCACCATTTAACCCAGCACTTTTCTTTAATGGACTTCAATTATTTGACCCAAGTTTACGTTCGCCAGAGCAAAAACAGTTTTTGACTTTGTTAGCTCAAAATATAGTTAGAAGTACGCCGGGTTTTCCCTTGCTAGATTTACCTAACTTACCAATTCCAACTAATTTTATTCAAGGCTTTGGAGATCCTTTTCTTTCCTTAAATACAAATTATTTTTCTACCTATGTTCAAGATGACATTAGAATTAAAGATAACTTTACCTTAAAGTTAGGCTTGCGCTATGACCTAGAACGTCTTCAATATACACCAACCAATAATGGTAATTTTAGCCCGCGAGTTGCTTTAGCTTATCAAATCCGAGATAACTTAAACTTTACGGCTTCTTACGGAATTTTTCATGGTGTTACACCCTTTTCACCTATTTTTAGACTTGCCCAACAAGTTGTTAATAATCAAGTAATTCCACTTCTACCTTTTCCATTTTCAATTATTCCATTTTCTTTGCCTGGACGGATGTTTCCACAAGGTAGTAAAGTCCCGCCAGGTGTTCCTGTTATTCGTCAACTATTTACTGAAGCAGACATTCAAAAAGATTTACGTAATGGATACACCCAGCAAGTTAATGTAGGGTTTAATTATGTTCCTGCTCGTCAAACTTTAGTAACTGTTAGTTATCAATATGTTCGTGGGATTAAGTTGTTTTTAAGTCGAGATATAAATCCTATTGTCCGCCCAATCGCGGGAAACCCTTTACAAAGCCGTGTTTTAGGACGTATTGATCCAACTCGCGGAACTGTTCAAAACCTGGAATCTAGCGGTGATAGCTACTATAATGCTTTAACAATACAGGCCCAAAGACGCTTTGGCACAAGCTTTGTTTTTCTGGCTAACTATACTTTTTCTAAAGCTTTAGACAATTTTGTTGATTACCGAGTTGAACTAGTCGCTTATAACGACCCGCTAAATTTAGGAGGAGAAAAAGGTTTTTCAGTTCAAGATGTACGAAACCGCTTTGTTTTTTCTGGTCTTTGGACAATGAATTACACTAAAAACCCAATTTTAAGAGATTTCCAAATTTCCAATATCGTCACTTTAGAATCTGGCCGACCTTTTAATGTTGGTGCTGGTGTAGACCTAAATATGAATGCAGATATTATTCCTGGAGATCGTCCGCTAGGAATTGCTAGAAATGCTGGGATTTCTCGCGGGTTTGCTAGTGTAGACTTGCGAGTTACTCGAAAAGTTAACATTAAAGACAATGTTTCTATTGAAGGTTTTTTTGAAGCATTTAACTTGTTTAACCGAGTTAACCCGCAGCTAGATTTTAATAGCAATGTGTTTCCTCCTGGCCCAGATGGTAGATTTAATCTTCCTCCACAAGAAAACGGTCGCTTTATCTTACCAAAAGAGCGAATTACTTTTTCTTTTGCTCCTAGGCAACTACAATTAGGCTTCCGCTTAAGTTTCTAATCAAAAATAAATCTAAATCTATTTAGGAGAGGGATTTTTCACCCTCTCCTAAAAATAAGGAAAAATAAATGTTTAAGTTTATCTTAGGCTTTTTATTCTTTTTTTTGCTTTTTGTTAACACAACTTTTAGCCAAACTAAAGACCTGGTTTCTACAAGGGAAATGAATAAAATTAATTGGCTAGAATTTAAGGAAGTTGTACCAACAAAAATTAATACTGTAATTTTACCCGTAGGTACATTAGAGCCTCATGGAGTTACTGCTAATGGGGCAGATAATATTGCTCCAGAGGCTATTGCACAAAAAATTGCTCCAGAAATTAACGCGCTAATTGCACCTACTTTGCCCTATGGAATGACAGGAAGCATGTCAAATTATCCAGGTGCTTTTGAAATTTCAGACACAGTTTACCGAGCATTTGTTAAAGAAATCTTACAGGGCCTAGTACAAAACGGTTTTAAGAATATTATTATTATGAATGGTCATGGCGGAGGCCAAACTGCCGCACTACAAGCGGTTGCAGGCGAAGTAGCTAACAATAATCGTGGCACTCGAACACTTGTAATTAACTGGTGGTCTTTTACTAGTGAAATTACTAAAGAGGTATTTGGTCAAGACGGCGGACATGCTGGAAATAATGAAACAGCTTTTATTCAAGCAATAGATCCTAAATTAGTACATCCAGAAAAATACTCTAAAGATATGGCAATTGCTTATCCTCGTCCGGGAACCTGGAGCGCGACCC
The DNA here is from genome assembly GCA_964492845.1 of uncultured Clostridia bacterium. GTDB lineage: Bacteria > Acidobacteriota > Blastocatellia > Chloracidobacteriales > JADJPF01 > JADJPF01. Next base: position 81,803 of record CAZBMZ010000004.1, on the reverse strand, counting down.
CGTTTCCATCGTCCATTGGACTTTATCAACCGGGTCAAGGCTATCCAGATTTTGATGAGAAAAAAGCAAAAATTTACTTTGAGCGAGTTACCCAAGCCGTAGCAGATTTAGTTAAAGATACTATTAAACGCTGGGATTTAGCTGGGGTGTAGCTTATTTTCTAGTCTTTAAATTCGCTTTTTAAGGTTTTTAATGCTTCTGACGAGCCATGATGACCATTGCGTTTGGCTCGGCTATGGATTTGAGCGCGTGATTCATAATCATCGATAATTGATGATAAATACTTACGCAATTTATTAAGCCTTAGTCCACTAGAACGTAGTTCTAAAAGCATTTGTTTTTTTTCTATAGATAGTTGTAACACGGCTGCTACAGCAAAAGAAAAATCTTCTGGCGGTTCAGGAAGATCTTTTGGTAGAGTTTGTTCATCATTTATTGCTTTTAATGCGTCTGCTGCACGATCATAAAGTTTTCTAACTTCTACCATCAAAGCGTTATTGTCATAATCATCTGTTTGGTCAGAAATAATTTCTACTTCTGCTTTTAAGTAAGCCTTATTTCCAACATATTTTAATGTTTTATAGCGGGTAGTTCCAACAGTTAAAATATTCATTCGTCCGCCGTCTAGCGGAACTACAGCCATAATTTGAGCTAGCGAACCAATAGCACCAACGGCAGGCGGCCCTGTTTCATTTTCTGCTGAGTAGGTTAGACCAAAAACTTTGTCACTTTCTAAACAATCTTTGATCATTTCCTTATAGCGTTCTTCAAAGATATGTAGTGGTAGTAATGCACCTGGCAGTAACACTACAGATAATGGGAAAACAGGTATTTCTTTGGTGTTAAATAATTCTGTTGATGACATAAGGCTACTTTCATTTATATTTTAAGTTTCATCCACTCGAAGCACTGCTAAGAAGGCTTCTTGAGGAATCTCTACACGTCCGATCTTCTTCATTCGCTTTTTACCTTCTTTTTGCTTTTCTAATAATTTTCTTTTACGAGTAATATCACCACCATAACATTTGGCTAAGACGTTTTTGCCCATAGCTTTAACTGTTTCACGAGCAATAATTTTATTGCCAATTGCGGCTTGAATTGGGACTTCAAAAAGTTGGCGGGGAATAAGTTCTTTCATTTTAGAAGCTAAGGCTCGTCCTCGATGTGCTGCCCCTTCACTATGAACAATTAATGAAAGCGCGTCTACTGGCTCACCAGAAACTAGTATATCTAATTTGACTAGTTTAGATTCTTGATAACCGGCTAAATGATAATCCAAAGAGGCATAACCACGAGAGACGGACTTTAGACGATCATAAAAATCTAGCACTATTTCATTTAATGGTACATCATAGGTAAGCATTACCCTGGTAGAAGTAATATATTCAAAGCCTTTTTGTACTCCGCGTTTTTCCTCAAGTAGTTTTAGAATTGGCCCAAGGAAGTCATCATTAGTCATAATGGTAGCAGTAATGATTGGCTCTTCCATTTTAGCAATTCGTGATGGATCTGGAAGTTTAGAAGGGCTATCAATTTCTAAAACTTCATCTGCTGTTGTAGTAATACGATAACGTACAGATGGTGCAGTAGTAATTAGCTCTAAAGAAAATTCCCGTTCTAATCGTTCTTGGACTACTTCCATATGAAGTAAGCCTAAAAAGCCACAGCGAAAGCCAAATCCTAAAGCTAGGGAGGTTTCAGGCTCATAGAAAAATGAAGAATCATTTAAGCGGAGTTTTTCTAGTGCATCTCTTAGTTCTTCATATTTATCACTTTCTACAGGATAAAGGCCAGAAAACACCATTGGCTTAATTTCTTGAAAGCCTGGAAAAGCTTCTTTAGTAGGATTAACACTGTTAGTAACTGTGTCACCGATTTGCACATCAGAAACATTTTTAATATTAGAGATTAAAAATCCTACTTCACCAGCACCTAAAGCTTTGATTTCTTTCATTTTAGGAGTTAGTACACCTAAAGCATCAACTAAATATTCGCGGTTAGTTGCCATAAAGCGTATTTTCATACCGGGGCGAAGTTCCCCATCAATAATACGCATCATAACGATTACTCCACGATAATTATCAAACCAGGAGTCAAAGATTAAAGCTTTTAATGGGGCTGTAGGGTCGCCTTTTGGCGATGGGATACGGCTAACAATACCTTCTAAAATATCTTCTGTTCCAAGACCAGTTTTAGCACTAGCAAGTATTGATTGGCTAGCATCTAGTCCAACTACATTTTCAATTTGTTCTTTTACCTTGTCGGGTTCAGCCGATGGAAGGTCTACTTTATTGATTACAGGTATTAGTTCTAAATTGTTATTAATAGCTAAATAAGCATTAGCTAGGGTTTGTGCTTCTACTCCTTGTGAGGCATCTACAACAAGTAATGCACCTTCACAAGCAGAAAGAGAGCGAGAAACTTCATAGGAAAAATCCACATGTCCTGGGGTATCAATTAAATTAAGAATATAATTTTCCCCGTTTTTGGCTAGATAGTTTAATCTGACTGAATGGGCTTTTATTGTGATGCCGCGCTCACGTTCTAAATCCATTGCATCTAACACTTGTTCTGACATTTCACGTTGTGACAACGCGCCAGTGTGTTCTAATAAGCGATCAGCTAGAGTAGATTTACCATGATCAATATGGGCGATAATAGAAAAGTTACGAATATTACTTAGCATGACGAAAATTTAGTACCTCTTAATGCTCCTTGAAAAATTTATATCAGCGAAAAGTTTAAGTTTTCTTAAAAGTATCTCGTGCTAGGATTGCAGCACCAATTACGCCTGATGATGTACCTAGTTTTGCGGCTACTATTTGGCAATGGTCAAAAGAAGGTCTAAAAGCTCGCTGCTTTGTTTCTGCAATAATTGGTTTGAGCAAGATATTTCCTACCGCCATGACACTGCCGCCAAAAACTACTATTTCAGGATTAAATAAATTAATTAAGCTTGCTACGGCAATGCCTAAATAATGACCAGTACGTTCAAAAACTACTTGAGAAAGTTCATCTCCAGAAAGAGCCGCTTGAACAATATCTTCGTGGGTCATTTCTCGATCACGAGGGATAAAAAGACGAGTTAAAGAAGAAGTGCGATCTCTATAAAGACGTTGCTGCATTCGTCGGACAATATTTGGCCCAGAGGCAACAGTTTCTAAACAACCAACATTACCACAAGCGCATTCAATTCCATCTACATTAATAGTTGTATGCCCTAGCTCACCTGCAAAACCTGTTGTTCCTCGCCACATTTGACCATTAAGAATAATTCCTGAGCCGATTCCAGTTCCAACCGTTACATAAATAATATTTTGATAACCTTGGGCTGCTCCACATTGCCATTCACCATAAGCCCCTAAATTAGCATCATTATCAAAAATTACTTCTATTCCAGTAGCTTGGACAATATCATCATAAAGTGTATTAGTTGATATTTGTGGCAAGTTAGGCAAAACTTCAATTTTATTAGTTTTAAGATTGATAAGCCCAGGTATACCAACGCCAACTGCTATTAATTGCCCATATTGAGGAGCTTTTTGCTTAAAGCTTGTAATTAGTTCAATTAATTGTTGAGTTAGTTCCGTAGTTTTACGCTGGATAACTGTATTGGTTTGTTCTAACAAAATCTGACCAGAGCTATCAACAAGCGCGGTTTTAATCTGCGCTCCTTCTAAAACAATACCAATGTATAGTTTATCTTCTTTCATGGCTTCTCCTAAAAGACACTTGTTGCACTATAACAGAGAAACTTATCAACTGTTAAGACTTGTTGGTTGGTTAGCAAAAAGCTTTTATTAAGACAAAATAAATTAAACAAATCTTTCACCACAACTAGAGCAAAATCTTGCTCCAGGTAAGTTATTAGTTCCACATTTTTTACAAACAGGAGCAGAAGATCTATTTGCTTGTACTCCACAGCCTGAGCAAAAAGTAGCACTAGGACTTAGCCAAGAACCACAATTAGTACAATTTTGACTAGTATTTGCGCTACCCCAATTTGGTGGCGCGTTAGGTGGATTACCTGCCCAGCCTCCAGGATTATAAGGAGGCGTATAGTTAGGATTATTAGGATTATTAGCTGTTTGTGTCCGAGCAGCAAAAGAATCAATAATACGCCAGGCTTCTTCACTAAGTCTATATTGGTTATACATTCCAATTATAGGAAATAAAATTAGTGGAGGAAGTAGAACATAACCAATCACTCCAGCCGCAGCCTTATCAATCCACTTAGAAGAGCCTATTTCAACCATTGTTCCTTGTGGATGAGGTAAAAGCTTAATTGTGAGTGCTGAAGATTGACCTGTAATAGCACTAAGGGTGCTTTCTTTTAATGCTTGTAAAACCTGTCCACCAGCAACGGGGACAATTTGAACCTGATGGCCCTGCATACGAAAATAGTTTTCTAACTCTGCTAGGAGTTGATCAATTCTAAGTTCTAAGGAATAAAGCTTATTTTTCATTTGTATTTCCTTATACAAAAGATGATTAGCAACATTTTATAATTTCTTTACGTCCAACTTCACGAGTTTGCACATATGAGTATTGCTTTAAGAAAGAATAGTCTTATAATTTTAAGCTCAAAGCAATACTCATATTTATAAGCAACCAACAATTTAATTCAATAATATTTTTTAGCCATAATTATTTATTTTTAGGAGTGTTTTTCATGAAGAAAAAAGCAACTTGGTGGTCAATTTTTGCCCTAGTTTGTGCATTTTTGCTTACTAACTTATCTGTGCATTCTGTAGCAGCAGAAGGAGGTTGTAATGCTCCAGACTTAATTTGTAAGGCTGCAAAAAATCAAGATATCTCTTTAACTCTACGCGATCATTGCAGTTATAGACAAAGCGTTAAAGTAGAACTTTTCAAAAAAGAAAAAAATGGTAGCCCAGGAAAATTAGATAAATTACGTCTTACTACCGTAATGGTTGAACCAAGCACTGCTCCAGATGAAACCGGCCAATATCCTGTTAATAGCCGTGTTGTAGCAGATACTGATGATAAAGGTAAGCCAAAAAATAACGTTGACCCTAAAGCAAGAACAGGTTTAGCTTCAGGTGCTTTTCTAGATTTACTCTTTTTCCCATTATTACCAGAAAAAGTTGCCAATATGCAGTTTGAAGAAATTCCCGCTTCTCAAATTTCAGAAAAACATAAGGGAGAAGTAGCTTTTCGTTTTGCTCCCAAACCTGGGGTTACTACTGTAACTTTAGCATCAGGAGTAGTTTATCTTAATCCTCAAAGCGGAGCAGTTTTAACTGTTCAAATAGATGGGTTATATAACCTAAAAGCATTTGACAAAATACTAGATAAACTACAAAGCATTAATGCTACTGTGGATTACTCAGAGTTTGATACTAAGTATCGTATGCCTACTATTGCAAGCGGTGGGGGAGTTTCTGATGTTAGTAGATTTAAGGGAATTTTTAAGTTTACCTTTGAAGAAGGTAAATATTTACAAGTATTAAAACTTCCATAACTTGTTGGTTAAGTAAGGAGTTAAACGATTAACTCCTTACTTATATTAGTAGCTATCTAATTAATCTATTAAGGACAGAGAATTTTCTTGGCATAGAATAATTACTTTTTAGTAAATTATCAGTTATATCAACTGCCCAAGGGCCATAACATTTCTTTACAGCTACAATTGTATTAATCCAATCAGTTCCTATAGCAATACCATTAATTTCTATAACAAAATCAAAACCCTCTTTAGCTAAAGCTTCTTTTAATGAGTCATCTGGGTCGCCAATTGCAAAACCTTGACCATCGTTTTGGCCTAAATTCCAGGATTGATGGATTTTTTCTTGCCAAAGGCTTTGGCTTAAGCGGATAGATTTGACAATTTGAGCTAACTTATTGGCACTTTGCATTTTTTTCTCCACAGCTAATTAAGCTTAATTAATTACACTTAAAAAAGTGCATTTCTAAAATTTATTGCTCCAAAAACAAAAGGCCGCCTATTTTTGGCGGCCTTTTTGGTTGGTGCAAAAACTTGGTACTTACATCCTACACCGATGCCGCCTATGTGAAAGGCAAGATTTAATACAAATAGACATACAGCAACCAAAATAATTGCTGGAAATTTCATTTATTTGTGTGGGTGTTAAAGATTTCATAAGTACAAGGATTTTAGAAATCAAGCTTATAACTGTCAATCAGTTTTAGTTGTTATTTGGATATAGTTTAACAAAATTAAGTAAATATTAGGTACAATAGGCTAGCTATTTTTTGGCACTAATTTTTTAGCTACCTCTAAAGATATGTGTGGGGGTGGTTGAGGAGACTCTATTTTCCACTGCCCTTTATCTTTAACTAATTTATAGGTTAAGGTTTCTGTTGTTAGCCCAATTTTTTCTAGTTTAAGTTTGCCTTTTTCATCTGCTTTTATATGTCCAACATTGTTATAAGTAACAGCAATATTAGCTTCATCTTCTTTTATAGTAGAATTAACTACTCTAAAATCTGACACAATAATAGCTTCATTCGTTAATTCTTCTTCCCAAAGAATATAAGGGATAATTTGCTGATAAGTATCAGGGGCAGTTCTTACACCCTTAAAATCTGCTGCACAAAAAGCTAGTATAGTGTCTTGAGGAGAAAATCTATTTGCATTTTCATTTGCTGATAAGTTACTAGCTGTTTCTTCAGGTTCTGGACTAGCAATTGGGCTAGAAGGATCAGAAAGAATTGTTAGTTTTGGTTGAGGAGTGTTTTGACTTTCGCAGTTAATAAAAAATAGCAGCAATGTAGCAACAAATGACCAACCAAACAATTTCTTAAGCATAAAGGATAGGGTATCTCCTTAAAATTTCTTGTAAAAAAGTAATTATAAAGCTTGCTGTTAAGAAAATTGAGTTAAAGATGCTAAAAAGTAATTTCTAGCAATTTAGTTTTTGCTCAAGAAAATAGATTTGTTATCTTTATGATATTGATGTAGTGTTTTGTGCAAAACAAAATGATATAACTAATTTACAAGTATATAGTCTATAAGAAATCTATAAATGTGATGTGCATTTAGCATTTTCGGAAGATTTGTCTAGACGAAGCTATTGGCGAGGTTGGTTTGGGTTTAGCAAAGATGAAACACCTAAAGGTATTGCTCGAATTTTTATTTGATAAATTTGGAGTATTATGGATAAAAATAGAGCTTTTGAAAGACTTAAAAATCAACTTAGGAAAGCTGAAGAAATTTTGAGAGAAGATGAAGAAGCCTTAAAAGTGGATCCTAATAATTTTGCTAAAAAACTAGTTTTAGCCAGTTTTACCCATCATGTGACGGATCTTAGAAACCAGGTAGCAGAATTTTTATTAGAGTTAGAAAAAGAAAAACTACACAAAAAAGATAAAATAAAACAAAGAGAAATAGCTTAAATATTAGGTTATTTTATGAGGTTTTGATTATGGCTAGACGTTTTAATTATTGTTTACTTACCATAATTTTTCTACTAGCAAGTGTTTCGCTAGTAAAAGCTCAAGTGTCTAACCCTAATGGGGTTAATGATCCTTCTGAAACAGGAACACTCTTAAAACCACTTAAACCACCAAAACCAAAAAAACAGCCTAAACTCAGAAGCGCGGAAGAATACTTAATGCGAGGGGCTGGATTTTTTGATAGACAAGACTATGAGCTTGCAATTCAGGACTATACAGACGCATTAAAAAAGAAAAAAGATTATCCCCAAGCTCTTTTAGAACGCGGCAATGTTTATATGGCGAAGGCAGTTACTTTTTTAAGTGAAGAAGATAGAGAAAAAGCTTTGGCTGATTATAAAGAGGCCATCAAAATTGACCCAAATTATTTAGAAGCTCGTTTTAACTTAGCTATAGCTTATTATCAATCAGGTAAGATAGATGACGCAATTAGCGAATATAATCAAATCATAGGTATTAATCCTAGCTATGTAGATGCCTATAATAACCGTGCTTATGCTTACCGTAAAAAAGGAAATCTTGACCAAGCAATAAATGACTTTAGCGAAGCAATTAAACTTAATCCGAGTTATTCAGAAGCCTTTTTTAATCGAGCATTAATTTATAAAGCTAAAGGAGAGCGCGAAAAGGCTATAGAAGATTTTAAGAAAGTTGTAGCATTAGCTAATGTTGCTAATGCTGTACGTTTTGCTAAAGAGGAATTACTAGAATTAGGTATTGATGTAAATGAGTATGAAGACTAATAAAACTAAGTAGTTAAGGCTTGAGCTAGCATTTCTGGGGCTATATTGCCACCACTTAAAACAGCAACTGTTTTTGAAGGCTGAGAGATTTTTCCTTCTAATAAAGCAGCTACAGCTAATGCTCCTGTAGGTTCAACTACTAGCTTGGAATAAAGAGCTAGTAACTTTATGGCTGAAAGTAACGCAGTGTCTTCTACAGTAACAATATCAGTAATACGCTCACGCAGTATTGAGAAAGGTATCTCGCCAATAGCAGTAGTTCGCGCTCCATCAGCAATGGTTTTTGGGGGGTCGATACTAACAATTTTGCCGCTTCTTAGAGACTCTTGACCATCATTTCCAGCAGCAGGCTCAACAGCATAAACACGGATTTTAGGATTAATGCTTGTGGCTGCTAATGTGATGCCAGAACTCAAACCGCCACCGCCTAAAGGAACTACAATAGTTTCTACTTCTGACCAATCTCTAAAAATTTCTAGTGCAATAGTTCCTTGGCCTGCAATAATAAAAGGGTCATCAAATGGCGGAACCATTATAGCCCCAGTTTTTTCTACAATTTCGGCTGCAACTTTACTACGAGTTACAGCATTTACTCCTGATTGCACTACTTCGGCTCCATAAGCTTTTGTAGCTATTACTTTTAACTCCATAGCGTCTTCAGGCATTACAATAGTAGCTTGTAGATTAAGCAACTTAGCAGCTAAAGCAACTCCCTGAGCATGATTACCAGAAGAAAAAGCTACTACACCTTTGCTACGTTCTTGGTCTGTTAAGGAGAGAATTTTATTTAATGCTCCTCGAATCTTAAATGCTCCAGCACGTTGTAGATTTTCAGCCTTTAAGCGTACTTCGCAGCCAACAAGTTTTGAAAGAGTTTTACTAGAAAGTAAAGGTGTTTGATGAATAAAGGGGTTGATTTTGCTAGCAGCTATTTGAATATCTGAAAGTTGCATAATAAATTTTGGCCTAAATAATTTTGGGTGCTAACAGTAGCACCCAAAGATCTAAATATAGCGGAGGGCAGGATTGAACTGCCGACCTTGGGGTTATGAATCCCACGCTCTAACCATCTGAGCTACCCCGCCATTGATTTTTATAGAATTTATAGAAAGCGATAGTCTACTTATCGGGCAAAGGGCTGTCAAGTCTCTTAAGCTTTAAGAAGCAAAAAATTTTAATTTAAGGCTATGATCTTGTTTAATAAAGACTAGCGGTTAATAAAATCTTGACAAGCACTACCTAAGAGTGTAAATTTCCTGGCAAAAATTCAACAGTGAAAGAAGTGTTTGGTTACGTAGATTTGTCTAGCCAAAATAGCTTTCCTTAATATCGCTACCAAATGTTACTCCTCATTTTTGTTAGTGTGGTTAAATATTATTAGTTCTAACAAACCCTAAAAAAGAGGGTTAAGACCTTACTTTGCAAGTTTTAAGCGATCTTAGTTTGGTAGCAAGTAGGGTTAGTTGGTAGAATGTAACGGATTTTTTATATTTTCAATACTTTAATTTAAAGCCAGTATAACAATCTTACTTCATTTTTATTAAACAGATTTACTATTTTTATTAGTTGTATTTGGCAAGAAAAAAGCTTTAACTTGCTAGGAGGCCTTAACTTTAAATGACTAACAACCTAAACCAAGCTGGTACTGAAATGGCAGAAAAAGACTATAGCCAAGATGTTGCTGGCAAAACCCCACAAAATTCCGTCGAAGACTTTGGTGCGTTGCTAGAAAACTTTGAAGCGCAATCGACTTTAACTCCAGGAGAAATAGTTAATGGTCGTGTAATCAAAGTTTCTGATCGAGGTGTAATTATTGATATTGGATTTAAGTCAGAAGGAATTGTACCAATAGAAGAGTTTATGGACTCAACCGATGGAAAAGTTTTGGTACAACCCAATGATGAAGTTGCAGTAATGATTAAGCAACTAGAAAATAGTGAAGGCTATGTTGAGCTTTCTCGCGCAGAAGCCGTTCACTTGCAATGTTGGGAATTAATCGAAAAAGCTTATAATACAAAGGAAAACTTAAAGGGTCGGGTACTAGAACGTATTAAAGGCGGTCTAAAAATAGACTTAGGTGGTATTACTGGTTTTTTACCTGGTAGTCAAGTAGACATTAAGCCTGTACGCAACCTAGATGCTTGGAAGGGAAGAGAAATCCCTGTCAAGGTATTAAAAGTAAATCGTCGTCGTTCTAATATTGTACTTTCTCATAAAGTAGTTTTAGAAGAAGAAGTTTCTCAACGTAAAAACTCTACTTTAGAAATGATAGATGAAGGTGTAATTTTAGAAGGAAAAGTCAAAAATATCACAGATTATGGTGTTTTTATTGATTTAGGTGGTATTGATGGCCTGCTTCACGTTACAGACATTTGTTGGGGAAGAGTACAAAACCCTAATGATATGTTTAAGGTAGACGATGCTTTGCAAGTAAAAGTATTAAAATATGACCGTGAAAAAGGTCGAGTTAGCTTGGGCTATAAACAACTTTTCCCAGATCCTTGGGATACAGTTGAGGAACGTTACCCAATGGGACTTCGTGTTAGAGGTAAGGTTGTTTCTATTATTGATTATGGTGCGTTTGTTGAGTTAGAAGAAGGTGTAGAAGGTTTAGTACACATTTCTGAAATGACTTGGTCAAAACGTACTAAACACCCAGCAAAAATAGTCTCTATTGGACAATTAATTGATGCGGTTGTACTAAATATTGATACCAAAGAAAAACGTATTAGCCTAGGCTTAAAACAAGTCTTATCTAATCCTTGGGATTCAATTGCAGAACGCTATCAAGTTGGCTCAAAAGTACATGGAAAGGTAAGAAACCTTACAGACTTTGGGGCATTTGTTGAAATTGAAGATGGCATTGATGGACTTGTACATGTTTCAGATATTTCTTGGACTAAGAGGATTAAACATCCTTCAGAAGTTCTAAAGAAAGGTCAACAAGTAGAAGCTATTATTACAGCATTAGAACCAGATAAATCTCGTATTAGCTTATCAATAAAAGACTTAGAACCAAATGCTTGGGATAAATTCTTCCAAACTCATAAAGTTGGAGATGTAGTAAAAGGTAAAGTTGTACGTTTTGCTAATTTTGGTGCCTTTGTTGAGTTAGCAGGTGGTATTGAAGGTCTTTGCCATATTTCAGAACTTTCTGATCAAAGAGTTGAAAAAGCAGAATCAGCTTTTCAAGTTGGTCAAGAGCTATCATTTAAGATATTAAAACTAGATGAAACACAAAAGAAAATTGGGCTTTCTGCACGTTCCGCTGCGAAAGAATTAGATCCAGAAGATGTCAACACTTATCAAAATCAAGAATCTGTTGCTTCTTTAGGTGAAATTGCTCAATTCTCTTCTTTATCAGCTAGTTCTGATGATGGACAAGAGCAATAAGGAAAATTAATAGCTATTTGTAGTTTTGGCTTAAGAGCCTGGAAAAAACTTCTAGGCTCTTTTATTTCTAGCAGGCTCGGTTTTAACTTAAGTTAAAACGGGCTAATTGTTTTAATCAAATAACCAAATTCTTATCTATCAAATAACCAAATTTATCTGGAGGAAAATAAATGATAACTAGAAGAGATGCAATGAAAGCAATCACCCTAGGAACTGTCGGAGCCGCAGTAGCTGAAAGTGTTCCAGAGGTAAGCGGCTGGAATACAATTCAAGGTGCTTTACCACCAGCATATGCTGGCACTCGCAAAGTAAAAGATCTTCCTTATCCCCCTTCAAAATTAAAGGGTTTAGATGAAGTAATGATTACTAATCATCATGCTAAAAATTATACTGGTACTGTAAATGGTGTAAATAAATTAGAACAATCCCTTGCTGCATTAAATAAAGATACTCCTGCTTTTGTGCGTGCTGGACTCAAGAGACGGCAAATAATTATGATGAATTCAGTAATTTTACATGAGCATTATTTTGATAATATGGGAGGAGATGGTAAGCCAGCAGGTAAAGTAGTAGATGCTATTAAAGCTAATTGGGGAAGTGTAGAAGCTTGGGAAGCTGAATTTCGTGGGACTGGTGGAGGTTTAGCAGGTGGTTCAGGTTGGGTAGTATTAACTTATTCCTTAGTTGATGGATCGCTGCATAACATATGCCAAGATGACCATTCAGTAAATTATGCTATGGGTCGCCCATTGCTTGCTATGGATATGTATGAGCATGCATATCAATTACAATTTGGCCCTGTAGTTGGTAAATATATGGATGCTTTTATGCAAAATGTTAATTGGGATGTGGTTAACAAACGCTTAGAACAAGTAGCCAGTCTTAAACTTGGATAAACAGTATAAGAAGTTAGGGCGCGTTTTGCGCCCTTTTCCCTTTATGAACAAAAAACAACTTATCCAAGCAATCAAAAAAAATACCCAGCTAAATAACTTACAAATTAATCAGTTAATAACTGAAATACTTGCAACAATTACAAATACATTAGATGAAAATAGGAAAGTTAATTTGCAAGGCTTTGGCGTTTTTTCTGTCTGCTATGCTAAGCCGCGTAAAGGACGAAACCCCAATACAGGGCAAATGATAACAGTCCCTGCACGTAAAGTAGTAAGATTTCAAACCAGTAGAGTCTTAAAAAAGCAAATAAAAACAAATAAATAAAGGTTTGTTTATAAACATAATTTATGGATAGATTATGGAATCCTTGGCGATATCAATATATTACTGCTACAAAAAAAGAAACTGGATGTGTTTTTTGTCGGCTGGCTGGTGAAAATAATGATGAAGAAAATTTTATTCTTTATCGTGGAAAGTATGCCTATATAGTGCTTAATATTTATCCTTATAATAGTGGGCATTTATTAATTATCCCATTTGTTCACACTAAGTTACTGGCAGATTTAGAAAAAAATGTTAGTAATGAAATAATGGACTTAACTAAAATGTGCCAAATAGCAATAGAAAAAGAATACCATCCGCAAGGCTTTAATTTAGGGATGAATTTAGGCGAGGCTGCCGGGGCCGGAGTAGCTGAACATCTACACATGCACATTTTGCCACGTTGGTTTGGAGATGCAAATTTTACTACTGTTATTGGAGAGACTAAAAACCTACCAGAAATGCTAACCAATACTTACCAAAGACTAAAACCCTATTTTAGCTAACTATTTATGAGCAAACTAATAGTCTTAAATAAAGCAGGACAGCTAGTTAATGGTTTGGAAGATAAAGACCTTTTAATTGCACACCTTACAGGAACATTTTCTTTTTCAGAAATGCTAGAAATAATTGCTATACCATTAATTTATGCTGGCGAAGAAAGCCTTTTTGATTTTACAGATGCAACAAATTTATTAGCTAAAGAAATGCCAAATAATTTTTCTATTTTGGTAAAAAAAATTGGTTACTCCAATAGTTTGGAAATATTGCTTAATAACAGTTTAATTACTTCACAAGTTGCTTATCGCTTAAGACTTATAAATAAAGTATGCTCTTTAGAAGAATTTAATCAACAAGTAAATAAAATTTCAAAATTAAGTTTAAGTGCTATAGAACTTGCTCTAAATGTTAGCCAAAAAGGAATGTATTTAAGCAATGAAAAAGCTGAAATTTTAGAAAAGTATGCTTTTTCTCTAAGATTTTCTCACCCTGATCAAAAAGAAGGAATGCAGGCATTTTTAGAAAAACGCTCGCCTAAATTCTCAAACAATCAATAAATTACCAAAACTTTAATTTTGCTAACCATCCTTGTTTGGATTCTTGATTTTTAGCTTGTTCAGCTTTTAATTTTTCTATACGTTCGCGCTCAAGTGCTAGCATGTTAGGTGATGGCATAGCAGGTAGTCCAGCAGTTTGCCTTGGAGGTGGCATAGATGGTTTTTTTCTAGAACAAGGCAAAGAATTTTCAACAGAAAATGTTGTAGACACACAGATTTTCTTATTGTTATTTACAGCGTCTTCAAATAAAGCTAAGCGTTGCTCATCACTCAGAGGGTCAAGATTTGTAACTTGGAATTGGCACTTCTCACAAAAACGAACTTCATTGCTTGTTCCTTGTAACTCTGAAAATTGCTTTTCACAAATAAAGGAGAATTTTATATTAAGTGCCATTTTTATTTCCTCCAATTTGTAAAAATATTATTCTCTAATTTCTGCGGTAATTCTTTTAACTCCTTCACCAACTGTTTTATTTAAGCTTAATTGCTTAGTAGTATGCTCAGTTACAGAGGCAGGAGGCATTAAGTAATCATTGCTAATGCTATCTTGTGACTTATTATTGAATAAACTAATAGGGGATGGTTCTCCAATATTACTAGTGTTATTACTTGAGTTGCTACTAGATATTTGGTCAAAAGCAAATTGCGAATGTCGGTCTAAAGTACGATCTGGAATAGATTGAGAAGGAATGCTAAAAAGAACTCCATTAATAATAACTCCGATACCTATTAAAAAAACTAATAAACCTGCGGGCCAACCAATTAAAACTAAAGGAAAAATAGTTACTTTACTTAATAACATTATTACTGTTACCCCCAAACCTACAGCAGCCGTAATAACACCAGCACGAAGGCGACGCAAACGCCGTTCAGCGGGCGATTCTAGGAATTTTTCTACTTCAGGTAATACTTCTTCAGCAACTTTTTTAAGATCTTTAGCAGATTCTAAGGTTTGAATTTTTGTTGCAATTGCTCGTCCAATTTCTTCACGGGCTGAAATTGCGGAAACAGTAATTGAATCAGGCTTTTGCAGCAAGTTACGCAAAGTTTTCATATCCGAACCACAAGCCCTGCAAAATTGACTAGTTTGGCGTTCTTCCGTTCCACAACTAGGACAATACATTTTCCACCTCTTTTTTTAACTGCTATTAAGTTTGGAGTGAGTTTAAGTTTTGGTTATCTTAGCACCTTAACGCTTATTTTTCTATCTTAGATCAATTGATTTTAAGGTTGGGAACTTAAGATTTCTGCTAAGCGGTTATGGTCAATAGAAAAAATTTTTACTGTTTTATTTTGATAAACCAGGCTTAAGAAACTATCATCTCCTGCACGCTTAAGCAGATGACGAAAATCCTTAGCAGATTGTGCTTCTTGATTATTATTAACTAATTTCTCATCTATAAAAATAAGATAGTTAACTTTAAGTTGTTGACAAATTTGTGGGTTAGTAGGAAGTGGAATTGCTTTGCGCTGGCTATAAATATATGTGTATGCTTCTAGTGCAGGGATACAGCCCATTAAACTATCTTTAGGTGTATTTTCTTTAACCCACTTATAAGCTGTTACAGTATCTTCCCCAAATTCTGCTGCCTGTGGGCTATAATCTCCAGTACGCCAAACTGTAGTAATAAAACGCACATCACTTATTAAGTGAGAAATAACTAGCAAAATAACTAGTATATTAGTTAAGTTTGTTGCTAAATTATTTTTTATCTCTAGCTTAGTGAATAGAAAATCAAGTAATTTTTCTAAGCTACTAAAAAAAGCTAAACAAAGAAATGGAATTATTGGAATTAAAAATCGGCTTGGCTCCCAAGGCCAAACTAAAATTAAGCTTAAGTAAAACAATAAATAAAGTGTGGTGATTTTAGGTTTAGGCCATAAACCAGCTAAAATACTTAAGATAACTAACAGGCTAATAAATAGTCTAATTGGATAGGAAAATAAATTAAGTATTTGATTTTCTAAAACTGTTGAACTAGCAGATAGTGAAAAAATAATACGCGGGATTTCCTTGCCTACTATTAGTTGAGCATTTTCTTGTGCTTTATTGACTAATGCTTTAGCTAAACTTTTTTCTGCTGTGCTATCTATATTGGTATATTGCACCATCATATCAGTTAAATAGCGGCTTGTCCCACCTCCACCAGTTCGTTTAGCTAAGAGTAACCAAGGTGAAAGTAGCAATATTAATAAAGAGATTAATAAAAAAATTTTTGTAAACTCTTGTCTGATAACCCAACAAATAACAATTGCTGGTAGTAGTAAAACACCTATTGATCTAGTAAGTATGCAAATAGCTAGTAAAACAGCAGAAATAAAAAGGTAGCGAGACAGCCTTTTTTTCTCTTGATAAATATTTAGGGAGATTAAAGCTAAGACAGAAAATAGCAAATAAGTTGTTTCTGAGGCTACTCGACAAGTATAACCAACCAAAGCAATAGAAGTAGCAGAAATTATTATTGAATAAGTAATTGTTTTTGAACTATGGCCTTCTTTAGCCGCTAATTTAGTAAAAACATATAAACCGATTGCCCCAAAAAGGATTAATATTACCTTAAAAACAATTAGTTTAGTATCTAATGCTAAATTAAACCAACTAGGTAGAGCTAAAAAAACTGACAACATTGGAGGGAAAAGTTTATGTATTTGTGGAGTAGGTAAATTAACATCTACATAGCCTTGTCCATCTGCTAAGGCTTGGGCAAGCATTATATAATAAGCATCATCAAACCAGTTAAACCGGTTGTTGAGTACCAATAAACCAGCAACTATATAGAAGGCAATAGCAATAAAAATGAAAATTTGTTGGGATTTAGCAGTAGTAAACAAGTGCAGTGATCCTTTAACGCCCTGCCTTTCAAGGCTGGGCTACTTTCTTTAGCCACCTTGTAGCTAAAGAAAGGTTGCATATATGGTTACTAAGTTTTATTTTGCAAGTCTTTCTTGTTTTATCTCTAATGCAAATTTTATTGGAATACCTAAATTTGAGCCTTGCACTGGCACACCGCGATCAGTTGTTAAAATGGATGAATTGATTCCAATTACGTCACCTTCACTATTAAAAATAGGACTCCCTGATCCACCTTCTGTTGTTGCAGCGTCATGGATTATTCTGCCTGCATTTAAGCCGTTAATATGGCCTTGGCTAATTAGTGGATGAATTAAACCACGTTCAGAGACTTCTTTAATTCTTTCTTCTGGAGAAAATACCTTACGGTTAATTTCGTTTTTTACTTTATCATCTAATCTTTCAATTAAACCATCTACACCCGTTGGATAACCTACAAGAACAATAGCTTGACCAATAGTTGCTGCTTCACTTGCTGGGTTAATAGGTAATTTGGTAATAGCAGCATCTCCTTGGTCAAAAATGCAAAGTGCTACATCGTTTTCCTTAGAAAATGTTTTTACTTTTAATTCAAATTTAGGCTTAATTCCAGGAAAATAAGCATATAGCTCAACTATTTCAGGTTTACCACCTTGAGCAATTATTAAACGGTCTGTGTCGTCTTGCCACCAAGGATGAACCACATGACGATTAGTAAAAACCTCACCTTCATCAATTAAAAAACCTGTGCCGGAAAATGCTTCGTAAAAAACTGCTCCAGTTCCATCAAAACTAACATTTGCTTGTCCCATTTCATCTATCAAAGGTCGATTATTAAAAGCGTTATCTAAATACCTTAATTGTTTACCGGTTTGAGGGTTAATATAAGTATAAACACCTTGGATTAAACATACCCCACCTTGATAAGTCTCATTAATTGTTTGTGCTAGATTAAAACGCTTACGGTCTTTATTCCATGCGTCTAATAACTGTTCATTTTTTGTTTTTAGCTCTGAAATGGTACGGAGATTTTTTTCTTGTTCTTCATTTAATACATTAATTACTTGAGATTGATTTTTAAGTGATTGAAATATATAAACTAATGGAAACATAAGTCCTATTACACTTAGTAGTGATAGGATTACGCAAAAAATCTTAAATCCTTGTGGGATTTCACTCCACAATCCAGAAACTAATCCTTTAAGAAATTTGGTTGCGGTTTGTGGATGAATATGTCCCACCACATCAACTTCTGGAAAAAGATGGGCCTTATTGTTATTAGAAATAGGCTGTTTAGGCTGAGGTAAAATAGATTTATCTTCAATTATGTGCATAGAATAGCGGGATTCTTTATCCTTAAGCTGAAACCCTAGTAAATCACCATCTTGTAACTCTACTGTGTTGTCAATAAGTATTTTATCAATAGGATTATCATTAATAAAAATAGTACATTTTTCTTTGTTCTGATGTATTAGGTGAAATCCCGTAGGTTTAAAGATGATTTCTGATGCAACAAAATTATATTCTTCTGTAGCTTCTTCTATAGGAAGGAGTAAATCACAACTTCTATCTGTTCCTATTAGTATAATTTCTTTATCAAATATATATGTTTTACCTCTCTCTTTACCTGAGAGGGAAACGAGCATCAAACTTGGCATGAGTTAACTGTTTTACTTAACACACTAGTTATTTTGAGGTGTTAGTTTACCTTATCATAAAAACTTATTAGTAATACTTTTTTAAATAATTCTTATTAGTAAACTATTATTGCTAAATAATTATTTATGTAGTTAGTTAACAATAGCTTATCAATAAATTTTAACCATCCAAAATACTTAAAGAATACACTTAATTTTGGAGTGAGGCTTTTTAATATACTACACCTTTTGTTTAGTTTCAGACAAGGCAAAGATCAAGATTGTTTACCCCTGAGTAAACAGTAAAAATATGTTTATTTTATTTGTTTTTGGCACATCTGCTTGTCAATTGTTGTTTAAGAAATTACGATAGTTAGCTAACTTTCTAGTTTGAGGAGCAAAAATTAATGAAAAAAGTTATGGTGATTGGGCTAGATTGTGCAGCCCCACAACTGGTTTTCGACAAGTGGAAGGATGATTTACCTAATCTTAGATCTTTGATGGAAAAAGGAGTTTGGGGTAAATTACGATCTACTGATCCACCTATTACCGTTCCGGCCTGGATGTCAATGTTAACCTCAAAAAGTCCGGGTAGACTTGGTTTTTATGGGCTACGTAACCGAGCCGATTATTCTTATGCCAAAATGTCTATCCCTAATTCTGCTCAGGTTAAAGAACCTACAGTTTGGGAAATTCTTTCAAAAGAAGGAAAAAAATGTATTGTTTTAGGTGTTCCACAAACCTATCCACCTAAACCATTAAATGGCTATTTAGTCTCTTGTTTTCTAACACCTAGCACTAAAAGCGATTTTACCTATCCTAAAGAATTTAAGGCTGAAGTAGAAGAAGTTACTGAAGGCTATATCTTAGATTGTAATAATTTCCGAACAGATGACAAGGATCGAATTCTAAACCAAATCTTTGAAATGACAGACAAACGTTTTAAGCTAGCTAAACATTGTCTACAAACCAAGGAATGGGATTTCTTTATGATGGTAGAAATGGGAACAGATCGCATTCATCATGGTTTTTGGAAATATATGGACACAACACACTTAAAGCATGAGCCGGGCAACCCTTACGAAAATTCTATTAAAAATTATTACAAATTCTGTGATGAACGTTTAGGCGAACTCTTAAAAATAGCCGGGCCAGAAACTACGGTTTTAGTTGTCTCCGATCACGGCGCAAGAAAGATGGACGGTGGAATTTGTATTAATGAATGGTTGATAAAAGAAGGCTACCTTACCTTAAAAGAAATGCCAAAAGAACCTGCTCCAGTAGAAAAATGTGATGTTGATTGGGAAAAGACCCGCGCTTGGGGTTCAGGTGGCTACTATGCCCGTCTAATGGTTAATGTAAAGGGACGAGAGCCTCAAGGTACAGTTGCACCAGGCGAGGAATACGAAGCTTTTCGTAATGAATTAATCGCAAAATTAGAAGCTTTGCCAAATCATGAAGGCAAGCCTATGCAAACAAAAGTTGTTCGACCAGAAGATGTTTACCCAATATGTGAAAATATTCCACCAGATTTGTTTGTTTATTTTGATGACTTAAACTGGCGTTCTGTCGGTTCAATTGGGTTAGGTGATATTTACACTTTTGAAAACGATACAGGCCCAGATGATGCTAACCACGATTGGCATGGCATTTTTCTAATGCAGCGTCCAACAGATGAAACTAGCATTAACCGTACAGATCTAGATATTAAAGATGTTGCTCCTACAATCTTGCATTATATGGATCAAGTTATTCCACAAGATATGGAAGGCAAAGTAATTAAGTAATTATCAATGTTTATTCTGGGAGCGTACATATTGTGTGCATCTTGTGTATTATCAAAAATATACAAGCGAGACGCTCGCGCTCCCAGTTTCCAAATTTTCTTAAAATAGCTAAATTAAATGTATTACAATTTTGAATATTGGCTAGAACATGCAATAGAAAAATCCTTACGCATTTATAGTGCTATTTTTTTAAGAAAGCCTCCTCAACCTGAACCTTCAGAAATTAAAAAAATTCTTATTTGTGCTTATCATGGCTTAGGTAATTTTATTTTATATACTCCAACAATTGCCGCACTAAAAAAGCATTTTCCTAATGCTGAATTTCACCTTCAAACAGGCAATAAAACAGGTTGTGAGTATGTACTAGAAGGAGCAGGATATTTTACAAAAAACTATGATATTTCTAATCGTCAAAGCTGGTCAGACTGGATTAATCATATTCGCAAAGTTCGACGTAGCAACTACGGTATGATTATCAGTGAATTTCATAGTAATTCATATTTCTTAGCTTTAATGGTAAGTTTTAGTGGTGCAAAATATCGAGTTGGGCATGTTCGTAGTCCGGGTTGGCCGGATCGCTACGGGTTTATCTACAATGTAGGCGTAAAAATGGAGGATGCCCAACATGAAGTTGATCGCTATTTTGCTCTTGCTCGTGCTTTAGGCGTAGATGAACAATTACTTAATCAACATCCTTTTATGTATGTTGCTGATAGCGATCAAGCGATTGCCCGTCAATTTTTGGCTAGCAAAAAAATTGATCCAGAGTCTTTAATAATTGGGATTCAAATGGGGACATCTCCAACAATGCGTTGGAAACAATGGCAGCCCGCGCGCTATCGTGAGTTAGTTGTTAAATTAACTAGCCGATTTCCACAAGCTTTTTTATTAATGCTAGGGGCCAAAAATGAAGTAGCAATGATTAAGGAAGCTTTAGAGGGTTTATCAGGAAATATTATTATTGCCGCAGGTGAAACAAACATCCCACAAGCCGCTTCTTTAATTGACCAATGTGATTTACTAGTTTGTAACGATAGCGGTCTAATGCACATAGCCGTAGCAATGCAAACGCCAGTAGTTGCTATTTATGGGCCAACGGATTATCGTCGAACTGCTCCATTAGGTAGGCTTCATATAATGATTAGAAAAGAGCTACCTTGTAGCCCGTGTTTTAAGCTAACAGGTGATAGCCAAGTGACTACTTGCCTGCATCACAATTGCCTTAACACTATTGAAGTTACAGAAGTTTTTGATGCTGTTATAAAAAAAGTAACTGAGCTAGGAAAAGCATAAAAACATGTCGCTTTTATCCAACAAGTTAAGCAGATATTTGCAGCCGTCCTAGTCCAAATGCTGTGGATGCTCCTATGTTTAAGTGTTCTCCAAGAAGTAAAACAGGAAGAAATTTTGTTAAATTTTCTCCTTTAAAACTCATACTTCCCATCAAACCACCAAATCTTAATCTAGCCTTTTGTCGGTTAGAATATCGTTCTGTATCAAACCAATAAGTATTGTCATTTGTTAGAGTTACACTAGATGCTTCTTTTAATAGTTCGTTAAACAACTCTGTTTCTTTCAAGCTTAACTCATCGCCATGAAATTGTTCTAATAAAGAAAATCTACGAATCAAGTTTTTTATAAGTAGTTCAAAAGTTAATTTATTTTCGTCATTCATGCCAACATAAAAATCTCTGCCAGTACGAAGCCTTAAAGGTGTTAAAAGCTCTATTTTAAGCTCTGTTGGGTTATTAAAACTCTTTAATCGATCTTCAATTAGGCTTTTTAGAGTGTCTGCTTTAGGTGTGTTATTTAAAGCTTGAAAAACTTCCTTTTTATCATTTATGCCAACTGTAATTTGTGATAACTCAAAAGGTATTCGTTTAACAGTTAAACCCGTTTTGCACATATCTTTAACACTATTAATAACATATGGCAAATAATAACAAGCTTTTCCTATTAATTTTATTCCAAAAATTAGTTTATCCCCTTCCACAAACTTTTTAAGTGTTTCAGTTCCTTGAAGCGGTGGAGGGACTACTATATAAGGATTTGGTGTATCTTGCTGTTTTTGCAAGCGTTTAGCCGCAGATTTAGAGGCTGTTTCAAAAAGATAATCATAAGGGCAAAAATCCTCATAAGTGCAATAATTAGCACAATTTGCAACCCCTAATCTACAAGCAACTAGTTTTAAGGATTGCCCAAAAGCCCCTCGTAAAGTTGTTCCTAAGAAACTAGGTAAAGAAACTGGCTGGCAAACTATAAGTTCAAACTCTATTGATAAAATCTCTAAACTAGCAAAACTATCTAGTATCATAGGAACACCTTTAAGAAAAATGTAAGTTGGGGAATATTTTTTTCAATGCTAAAATACTCATAAACATAGTTAACTCTTTAGAGAATGTCAAAATAGTTAAGTAACAGGAAGGTGTATATGGGCGGTTTCTTTCAAGAACAAAATCAAAAACAAAATTCTTGGGGTGAAAATAATTGGGAAGTAGCCAGCAAACCTACTGCTGCAACTGCTCCATTAGCAGAAAGAGTAGGTTTTATTCGTAAAGTTTACGGATTGTTTTTTGCTGGAATTTTATTTGCAATGGTAGGCGTTGGTATAGGATTTTCTTTTCCTTCAATAATGCTTGCTATTATTGAACATCGTTGGATTTCATTGTTTGTCTTAATTGGTGCTGTAATTGGGACACAAGCTGTTAGATTAGTAAAAGGTATTAACCTACTAGCCTTATTTGGTTTTACTACTTTAATGGGAATATTCCTTTCTCCACTACTAGCAATTTTAGCTGTTAATAATCCAGCATCTATTGTGCAGTCTGGAGTTTTAACGCTAGGCATTTTTGGCGGGTTAACAGCCTACGCATTTGTATCTAAAAAAGACTTTAGCTTTATGAAAGGAATGCTTACAGTAGGTTTAACCGTAGTGGTTTTATCAGTTGTGTTAAATATTTTTCTAACTTCTAGTGCTTTTTCATTTGGTATTGCTGTTGCGTCATTACTGCTATTTTCTGGCTATGTTTTATATGACACACAACAAATACTGCACCGTTACCCAACAAATGAATATGTTGCAGGTGCTTTAGACTTATTTTTAGATGTTTACAATATTTTTGTTGCACTGCTCAGAATACTTAACGCTGGAAGAAATTAACTAGTTAGACTAAGTTATTGTCTGTAAAAAGCTCTCTTTTTTCAAATTAGAGAGCTTTTTTATTTGTTATTAGCAACTTCTGTTATCACTTCAGTAATTTCATCTAACACCCAATTAGCTTCTTCATTTGTAATAACATAAGGAGGCATAAAATAAACCACATTTCCCAAAGGTCTAATCAACAAGCCTCGTTGCAAGAATTTTTTAGCAAGCTTAGGCCCAATGTCGGCTAGGTATCCACCAGCCGAACGAGTTTTTTTATCTGTAACTAACTCTAAAACACCAACACCACCTATAACCCTAACATCTCCAACAATTGGCAAATCTGCTAGAGGTGTTAATCTTGTATAAAATAATTTTTCCAGTTCTTGTACACGTGCTAAAACATTTTCTGTTTGGAAAATCTCTAAACTTGCTATTGCAACAGCACATCCCAAAGGGTTAGCAGTGTAGGAATGCCCATGAAAAAAAGTTTTTTGTCTATCAGAGCTTAAAAAAGCTTCATAAATGTCTTCTTTAACAACTGTTGCAGCTAAAGGTAAATAACCAGCAGTTAAGCCCTTAGAAAGACAAATAATGTCGGGCGTAATCTCAGCATGTTCACAAGCAAACATTTTTCCTGTACGTCCAAATCCCGTAAACACTTCATCAGCAATTAGTAAAGTATTATATTGGTCACAAAGCTTGCGAACACGGCTTAAAAATTCTTTAGGCCAAATAATCATACCTCCAGCCCCTTGTAGCATTGGTTCAACCAACACGGCTGCTATTTGACCCTGGTTTTCTTCAAGAATTTTTTTAAGTGAGCTTAAGCAATCTATTTGACAAGTATCACGGCTTAACCCAACAGGACAACGATAGCAATATGGAGAAAAGGCGCGGGTCACGGGAAAAAGTAGTTGCTTAAAGGGTGCAGTAAAAACAGAGGACTCGCTAGGAGACATTGAGCCTACAGTATCACCATGATACGCATCATGTAGAGTAACAAAAACTTGTCGTTTGCTCTCGCCCCGATTTTGCCAATATTGGAAAGCCATTTTTAATGCCACTTCAACAGCAGTTGAACCATTATCGGAGTAAAAAACTTTGGTTAGACCTGTTGGAAGTACGGCTAATAATTTTTCTGCTAACTCAACGGCAGGGGGATGGGTACAACCGGCAAAAATAACATGTTCTAATTTGCTAGCTTGAGTGGCTAAAGCTTCATTTAATTTTGGATGGCTATGTCCATGAATATTTACCCACCAGGAAGAAATTCCATCTAAAAGCTTTTGTCCATCAGCAGTATAAAGATAAACACCTTTCGCGCTAACAATTGGGAGTGGAGAAGGTGCTGTAAGCATTTGTGTGTATGGATGCCACAAATAAGCACGATCTTTAGCTATTAAATCCTTCATTTAATTACCCTTATTAGTGATTTTCGCCTAGATATGGTCTTAAAACATTTTCAGAGTCAAAATTATTTTGTGACCATTGGCTTAAAGCGTAAGGAGTAAGACTAGAAAAATGGGGCATTTCTGCGACTACTGCCACTTTACCATATTGTTCAATTGCTAAACGGTTGTCAGGGTTTTTTTCTCCAACCATCACTACTCCAGCAGGTTGCAAACCGCGCTCACGTAGAGCAGTTAAAGTTAGCAAAGTATGATTAATAGTGCCTAGAGTCGAACGAGCAACAACCAAAACAGGTAAATCAAAACCTACTGCTAAATCAATCATCAATTGTTTTTCATTAATAGGAACCATCACACCACCGGCCCCTTCAATTATCCAAGCTGTTTTACAACGTACAATTATTAAATTGACTAAAGGAGAGGTGCGGATTTTTTTACCTGCTAGTTGTGCTGCTAGATGTGGAGACAAGGGACGAGGCAGACGAAAGCCTTTATCAAAAATCTCTGTTTTGTCGCATTCAGCTAACTGCTTTACTGTTGCCGTATCATCATCTATTTCTATGCCTGTTTGAATAGGCTTCCAATAACATAGCGGCATACTTGCACGATAACGATGAATTAACGCTGCACACACTACAGTTTTACCAATATTGGTGTCCGTTCCTGTAACAAAAAGGCCATAACTCATAAAGAAAATTTGCTTGAAAGTTTTATATAAAGTAGGGGCAGAAATTTTTGCTGCAATAGTATCCCAATTTGCCGGAAATAATGCAAGGTTTTACTTGTCCTACATTCTTAATAGCAAAGAGAGTGATTATTAATTAAATAAATAAAGATTAAAAAGTAATCAATAATATATATTTATTTAATTAAAAAATAACTCAAAAAATAACTAATTTATATATAATCTGGAGAAGCAAAAATGAAAAAAATATTATTAAGTTCTTTATTAGCAGTAATGTTAAGTTTAACCTCAATTAGTGCATTTGCACAGTTACCAACAGAGTCAAATGATATTTATTGGAATAGAGTTAATAGTTTAGTTAAAGAAGAAAAAGTATTAATAGAGTTAAAAAATGGTAAAACAATGAAGACAAAAATAAGCTCTGTTTCTGATAACGGGCTAGTAATTGATCAAAAAGGAAAGTCTAAAGATATAGCAAAAAATGATATTAGTAAAATTTATCAATTAACTAAAAAAAGACCTGGTAAAGGTGTATTAATTGGGGCCGGTTCTGGTTTTGCAGTTGGAGCAGGAACTATGGCTGCTATTGGTGGTGATGACGGCGATGCAGCGGCAGCAGCCTTTGTTTTAGGTGGCGGTGCTATTGGTGCTGGAGTTGGTGCTTTAGTCGGCTGGTTAGCTGGAAAAGGCGATAAAAAAGAATTGTTTTATGAAAATAAATAATTTTTAGGCAATTATTGTTTATAGGTCTGATAAATGTTTTTCTTAATTTCAAGTGTGGAATATAGCTAAACAAAGTTAGCAATATTTCACACTTAAATTTTTTGTAGCTGTTTATTAACTATAATCTCTAGTATTTGCAATTAATTACAGATAGTTAACTTTTGTTATTTCTGGTACAGTTAATGCGTTAAAAATAGCTCTTTAACTAGGGGGTGTGTTATGAAATGGCTAAAAATAATCTTAGTAATATTTTTTGCTATTATGATGGTTTATTTTTTAATGCTAGAAACGGTTAAAACTAACAATATACTAGACAAGCCAGAATACCCAGAAATTGGTTATAAGCAGTAGTTAAACGTTATCAATAGCTCTTTTTAGTACGCTAGTAAATTGGCGTAGAGTAGGCTCATCTAAGTTAATATTTAAGGAAATTCGTAGTCGTGCTGTTCCTGCTGGCACGGTAGGAGGCCGTATAGCGCGAACATCAAAACCAGCCTTTTGTACTAATAAAGCTATTTTTGTTGCCTTTTCATTATCCCCAATCATCACTGGAATAATATGAGAATTACCATGTAGGATTGGAATATCATCTAATATAAGAAGTTCACGTAGGTAAATAGCTAGTTCAAGAAGTTGTTTTCTACGTTCAGGCTCTTGTTCAATTAGAGTTAAAGAAGTTGAAAGTGCTGCTGCAATTGGTGGAGGTGGAGCAGTTGAAAAAATAAAAGGTCTAGCACGTTGAATTAGATAATCAATTGCCCAATCTGACCCAGCAACAAAAGCACCGCTAACACCTAAAGCTTTTCCAGCAGGATTAATAGAAAGAAAAACTTCTTTGGCTACGCCTTCGCTTTCAATTAAACCTATGCCATGACTGCCATAAATACCAATTGCATGAGCTTCATCAACTATTAATGCTGTATTAGTTGCTTGGCATAGCTTGGCATATTCTTTTAATGGGGCTTGATCCCCATCCATACTAAAAAGCGATTCTGTGACTAAAAATTTTTGTCCAGAGCATGTTTCTTTAGTTAATAGTTCTTCTAACGCAGTTAAATTACAATGAGGAAAAATAATTTTTTTTGCAGAACTAAGACGTAGTCCATCAATCAAGCTAGCATGATTAAATTGATCAGAAAAAACTAAGTCATTTGGTTTTAAGAAAGCAGTTAAAACTCCAATATTAGCTGTATAGCCGCTGCCAAAATAAAGTGCAGATTTTGTTCCCTTAAATTTAGCAAACTTACTTTCTACTAAAGCAAATTCGGCTCTTTCACCTCTTAGCAGACGGGATGCTGTTGCGCCACAACCAGCTTTTAGCACTGCTTCTGCCATAGCTTTTTTAATAGCAGGATGAGTTGAGAGCGACAAATAATCATTAGAAGATAAATCTATTCCTGCTGGAGGGCTTAACTGTCGTCGTAAACCTGCTTTTTCTAGTTCCGCTATTTCTTTTAGAACTCTTTGTTCTAAATTAGCAAGTAGCTCCATCAGCAATTTCCACCATATTGTTTTCTTTAAATTCTTCTGAACGTAGACGCATTCCTAATTTATCTAATAGTTCTGTATCTCGGTCACTTGTTGGATTTGCTGTAGTAAGCAGCTTTTCTCCCATAAAAATAGAATTAGCTCCAGCAATAAAACATAATGCTTGTGCTTCGTCGGATAAAGAAAGCCGCCCAGCACTTAAACGCACCATAGACTTAGGCATTAAAATCCGTGCTGTTGCAATCATTCTTACTAGTTCCAAAGCATCTGTGTCAGCTTGATTAGCTAGTGGTGTGCCAGTTACTTTAACTAAGGTATTAATAGGGACACTTTCAGGTTGTGGATTTTGATTGGCTAGCTGTTGTAATAATTTATAGCGATGTATCCGATTTTCTCCCATCCCAATAATACCACCACAACAAACTGAAATACCTGCTCGACGCACTCTGTCCAGAGTTTGAAGGCGATCTTCATAAGTTCGAGTAGAGATAATTTCACCATAAAAATCTGGGGATGTGTCCAAATTATGGTTATAAGCGGTTAGGCCAGCATCAGCCAAAGCTTGAGCTTGTTCTTTTGTAAGCATTCCTAATGTACAACAAGCTTCCATATTTAACTCGCGGACACCTTTAACCATTTCTAAAACTCGATCAAAATCTGAATTGTTAGGAGCATTGCGCCAAGCAGCACCCATACAAAACCGTGTTGCTCCCTGCTCTTTAGCACTGCGTGCAGCTTTTAATGTGTCTTCTACAGTCATTAGACGTTCTGCCTTTAGATCTGTGTCATAACGTGCAGCTTGTGGGCAATATGCACAATCTTCAGGGCAACCACCCGTTTTAATACTTAATAATGCACATCCTTGTATTTCTGAATTAGAATGATAAATACGATGAACGCTTTGCGAACGATAAGTTAATTCTGGTAAGGCTAATGTATAAATTGCTTCTATTTCCTGTAGCGTCCAATTATCACGTATTTCAGTTGACATCAAAGGTAATCTCCTCAAATAGTTAAAGGTCAAAAAGGTTGATCTGATAAATTATAGGCAACTCCCCAGGAAAGCAACCTGTGTTGGAGAGCTAGGAGCAAATTAACAAAGTTTTACAATAATTTGTTATTATCTTAAAACTCCAAAATTTTCATTGCTCTTACAAAATACTTGTTTTAACTTATAGTTATTATTCTTAGTAATATCATCAACTAAGGTTTTAGAATGTTTAAGCATATTATTTATAATATTAAATGCTTGTTATGGACTTGTTTAATCCTTTTTTTTACTGCTATTTATGTTTTAGCAATAGATCCTAAAAAAGATTTAGACCAATATAGACTAGAAGAATGGCAAGAAGGATTGCCACAAAATAGCGTTTTGTCCATTGCTCAAACTCAAGATGGTTATCTTTGGTTAGGTACTTATGAGGGTTTAGTTCGCTTTGATGGGATAAAGTTTACAGTTTTTGACCAAAATAATACACCTGCCCTTAAAAGCAATGCTGTTTGGGCCTTATTAGTAGATAAAAAAGGGGTTCTTTGGATTTCTACTCTAGGAGGCGGATTAACTACTTACAAAAAGCAAGAGTTTACTAGCTATTCTACTAAAGATGGTTTGGCAAGTAATTCAGTTTATTCTATTTGTGAAAGCATTGATGGTGGAATTTGGTTAGGTACAGACAAAGGTTTAAGCAAATTTAAGGATGATAAGATTACTACTTATCAAGACAAAGAAAAATCAGCTAATAATTTTATTAGAGCCGTTTATGAAGACCGCCAAGGCAAGCTTTGGTTAGGTACAGACAATGCTGGCACAATCATTTTTGATAATGAAGCTTTTGTAGATATTCCAGAAAAAGAAAAAATTTTAGTGAAAGGTGTTAGAGGAATTACTAGGGATTTAAACCATTATATTTGGGTGTATGGAAAAGAAGGTTTAGATTATTTTGATGGCTCTAAATGGACTAACTACACTACTAATGATGGTCTATTAGATAATTTTATCCGCGCTTTTTATGTTGATAGTTATGGGGTAGTTTGGATTGGTACAAATAATGGCTTAAATTGTTTTAGAAATGGAAAAATGCTTACTTATGAAGCAAGAAATAGTCTTTATAATACGTCTTTACGTAGTTTCTATGAAGATAGAGAAGGGATCTTATGGATTGGTACAAATGAAGGTCTAAAATGCTTAAAAGATAGCAAAATAATTTCTTATAGCACTAGTCAAGGACTTATAAGTAATTTTGTTAGAACAGTTTATGAAGATAGAAAAGGTAATATTTGGATTGGTACAGAACGTGGACTAAATTCTTATAAAGATAATAAATTCACTACTTACACTCAAGCAGATGGCTTAGTAAATAATGCTATTCGTAGTATTATAGAAGATTCTCAAGGCATTATTTGGGTAGGAACAATAGCAGGGCTAAATTCTTTTCAAAATGGGCAATGGTCAAGCCCACTAATTAATTATGACATCACAGCTTTACACATAGATAAACAAGGTCGTCTTTGGATAGGTACAAATGGAAATGGTATTTTTAGCTACCAAGATAATAATTTACGTCAATTTACTATTACGGAAGGTTTATCTAGCAATAATATTACAGTAATAACAGAAGACAAAAAAGGTAACCTTTGGATTGGAACAAGTAATGAAGGTCTAAGTCGGTTTAATGGTCAAGGGTTTACTAATTTTAGTGAGGACACAGGGCTAAATAAGCAAGTGTTTTCATTATATTGTGATGAAAATAATGTTTTATGGATTGGTACAGCTAAAGGGCTAGCTAGGTTTGAAGCTGATAAATTTGTTCACTATACCCCAGAAGAAGGTCTGTTTTCTGGAAATATTTTTCAAATTTTAGAGCAAGGCAATAGCCTTTGGTTTAGTTGTAATAAAGGAATTTTTCAAGTAGTTAAATCAGAATTAGATAGTTTTGCTGAAGGTAAAATCAGTAAAATCAAATCTATCAACTATGATAAATCTGATGGGATGAACAGTAATCAATGTAATGGCTCATCACAACCTGCCGGATGTAAAACTAAAGCTGGAAAACTTTGGTTTCCAACTATTAAAGGTGTTTCGGTTCTTGACCCAAGCGAAAATAGATTTAATGAACAAATCCCTCCCGTTGTTATTGAAGATGTTTTAGTAAATGGTAGAAGTTTTGGTACAAAACAAGCCTTAAGGTTATTTCCTGGCAAATATGACTTAGAATTTCGCTTTACAGCCTTAAGTTATCTAGCTGTAGAAAAAGTAAAATTTAAGATTAAATTAGTAGGGTATGATACTGATTGGAAAACTGCAAGTATAGATCGCTCTGTAAATTACAGCAATTTACAACCTGGGGATTATGCTTTTATAGTAAAAGCTTCTAACAATGATGGAGTTTGGAATGAAACAGGTGCTAAATATATTTTTACTATAGATAGACCTCTTTGGCGGACTTGGGGCGCATATGCTGTTTATTTTCTACTAAGTATTTTAGCTATTTATGGTTTTGTGAAATTTAGTGAACGTAGATTAAACCAACGTAGCTTGCTTTTAGAAGCAAGAGTACAAGAAAGAACTGAAGAACTAAAAAATACTATTAACCAACTTAAACAAGCTGAAAAACAAGCCTTAGAGTTAAAAGATAAAGCTTTAGCATCAGAAGCAAAAACCATAGAAGCTACAAATGCTAAAAGCCTCTTTTTAGCAAATATGAGCCATGAAATTCGTACCCCTATGAATGCTGTTATTGGTATGACTGGCTTGCTACTAAATACCAAACTTACAACTGAACAACAAGATTATATTGAAACTATTCGTACTAGTGGCGATGCTTTACTAACATTAATTAATGATATTTTGGATTTTTCTAAAATTGAGTCTGGTAAATTAGAATTAGAATTTTTGGATTTTGACCTCTATAGCTGTGTTGAAGAAGCTATGGATTTAGTCGCACCAAAAGCAATAGAAAAAAACCTTACCCTTGCTTATATGATCGACTGGGAAACACCCAGCAAATTAGTTAGTGATATTACTCGTTTACGACAAATACTAGTTAACTTACTTAGTAATGCTATTAAATTTACCAAACAAGGAGAAATTATAATTACTATTAATAGTCTTGTACTAAGTAATGGTAACTATGAGATTAAATTTTCTGTTAAAGATACAGGGATTGGAATCCCAGCAGATAGGATTGATAGATTATTTCAATCTTTTTCGCAAGTTGATTCTTCTACCACTCGTCAATATGGCGGTACAGGGCTGGGTTTAGCAATTAGCCACCGCTTAAGTGAGTTATTAGGCGGGCGAATGTGGGTAGAAAGTGAACTGGGAAAAGGCTCTAATTTTTGCTTTACTATTGAAGCTCAACATAGCAAAGAAAAATTACAAACTTACTTATCTTTACAACAACCTCGGTTATTAGATAAAAAAGCTTTAATTTTAATAAATAACCCAACTAATCAAAAAATATTGGAATACTATGCTGAATGTTGGGGAATGTTACCTACAATAGAAACTGATTATAAAAATGCAATAGATCTTTTGACTTTAACAAAAACTTTTAATGTTGCTATTTTAGATGTACAAACTATTGAATCTACAAATACTATTAGCCTTGAGTTTAATAAACTAATTAAACAAGTAAATATACCTATCATTTTATTGACTTTTCTAGGACAACAAGCAAAGTTCTCTGATATTGGTAACGCAGTTTTAGTAAGCAAACCAATTAAAATTTCTTACCTTTATGATACTTTGATGGGGCTTTTTGGTAGGCATACAGGTAGGATTCGCCGACCACAGAAATTAGATGTTGATAAAAATATGGCGGAACGTAAACCGCTTAGAATACTTTTAGCAGAAGATAACGCTATAAATCAAAAAGTAGCTATACAAATTCTTAAACAAATGGGCTATCGAGCAGATACAGTTGCTAATGGTCTAGAAGTTTTAAGTGCTTTAGAAAGACAATCTTATGATGTGGTATTAATGGATATACAGATGCCAGAAATGGATGGTTTAGAAGCTACTCGTCAAATTTGCCAAAAATGGCCCAAAGATAAACGCCCTTATATTATTGCAATGACTGCTGGAGCTATGGAAAGTGATAAAGAAAAATGTTTAAGCGTAGGTATGAGTGATTATGTTAGTAAACCTATTAATGTACAACAATTACAACTTTCATTAGAGCGTTGTGAGTCTAAAACTTTAGATTCTAATTTAGCGGTGGAGAACAATATAATGAC
The DNA here is from genome assembly GCA_964492845.1 of uncultured Clostridia bacterium. Classification (GTDB taxonomy): domain Bacteria; phylum Acidobacteriota; class Blastocatellia; order Chloracidobacteriales; family JADJPF01; genus JADJPF01. Next base: position 49,009 of record CAZBMZ010000004.1, on the reverse strand, counting down.
TAACAACATAGATACTGATAAAGCTGATAAAAGTAGTAAAGTTATAGAAAATAAGCCAAATAATTTAGAACATAATTTTGATTTAGAAACTAGACTTGATAAAAGCGTTATAGAAAATTTAAGGCTACTACAAGATGAAACAGACCCAAATCTAGTGTCAGAACTAATAGATATTTTTATTGGAGAATCACCAAACAAACTTCTTAATTTGCAAAATGCAATAGAAACAAAGGATTTTTCGCAAATTGAACATATTGCCCATGCACTAAAAGGTAATGCTAGCAATTTAGGTGCAAAACGTATGCAGAAGATTTGTTATCAATTAGAAAAGGCTGGTTATAATACTTCTATTGAAAATACTCCAGAGCTATTAAAAGAATTAGAAATGGAATTTGAAGCTTTGAAAAGTGAATTGTTAGTTGAAAAAGACCAATAAAAAACTGTAAAACAACCTAGCTAAACGCTAGCTAGGTTGTTGGGATGTTTGAAAAATTTTAATGGCTTTCTGAATAACCTTCTACTCCTTCGTGTCCGCCATGATAATCTGCTCCATCTGGTCGGGCAATTTGTGATTGTGATACCACACGATCACGGCGAATACCTCGAAAATCTTCTAAACAAGACCAACCCTTATCAGCATGTTTTTCTAAAAATTCTTTCATACCTGTTTTTAGTGTTTTAATTACATTTGGCCCAATAGCATGGTCTAACATTGCCGCAGTACAAACTTGTACCGTGCCACAACCTAATAAAAAGTAGTTTAATGCTTGGGAAAAATCGGAAATCCCACCAATACCAGAAAAACTTTTTTCAGGAAATGCTAGGGTCATTTGTGCCATTTTTGCTAAAGATACAGGTAAAATAGCTGGGCCACCTAGTCCCCCAGAAGATACATAACCATCCACATGAATTTCAAATTCTAAAGTCTCAGGGTCTATTAATGGAAGTGAAGGAAAAGTGTTAGAAGAGCTAATAGCATCTGCTCCACCACGAAAAGCCGCCCTTGCTTCTACAGCAATATCTGTTGTTGAAGGGGTTAATTTAGCCCAAACCGGGATTTTAGCAACTTCTTTTACTACTTGAGTAACATAAGAACAAAGTTCTTGATTTTTGCCAATATTTGATCCCATATCTTCACGATCCATATGTGGGCAGGAAAGATTTAGCTCTAGTCCATCGGCTCCAGCTTCTTGACAAGACTTTGCTAGGTCTTGCCAATGAGCTAGCTCTTTATCACTACCCGACCCAGCCATAATTGAAGCAATCAACATTTTTTCAGGATATTGTTTTTTTATATTGCTAATTCTAGGAATCCACCAATCTAATACTTTGTCAGAAATTAACTCCCAATTCCAAGAAGAATGTAGCGCGGTATTAGGACGTTTTTTCATGGAAATCTGACAAGAATCTGCTGAAGCACGTAAAAATTTTGTCTTTGGGCCACGAACATTGATCACTGGATGCAGCCCAATAGTTTTAGTTACTACTCCCCCCCAACCAGCTTCAAATGCTCTTAAAATATTGCTTTCAGACTCTGTTGGTGGTGCTGAAGCAAGCAAGAAAGGGTTTTCAAATTTTAGTCCTGTAAAATTAACAGAAAGGTCAACACTCATAAATTTACAGCCTTTCAAAAGATTTTTATTGCTCAATCTTCCCTTAAAGATTTGTTTTTGTTAGCTGTGGGAGATGGTAAGCTTTAGGCCAAACATACTAACATAAGTGATAGGACTAGTCAGTAAATAACTTAAGTGCAAGGAATAAAACCAGCCTTTTATGATAGAAAACAATTGGTCAACTCCTCCTAAAGAGATATTAATTAATAAAAATTCTGTACATGTTTGGTCAATTTCCTTGGCACAAACACAAGAAAAAATTCTAGAACTAAGAAAAATATTGTCTTCAGATGAATCAGCACGAGCCGATAGATTTTATTTTGACCGTGACCGCAACCGCTTTATTGTTGGACGTGTAATGCTAAGAAAAATCTTAGGTCGTTACTTGGAAATTGCTCCAGAAAAACTAGTATTTGGTTATGGTAGTCATGGAAAACCTAAAATAGAAAACAGTCCATTTTTCTTTAACTTATCTAATTCTAGTGATTTAGCTTTGTGTGGTGTAACTTATCAGAAAGAAATAGGTATAGATGTTGAATACTTATTAAGAGAGTTAAAAGACGCTGAAGCTATTGCAAAAAGGTTTTTCTCGGCTAAAGAGTCAGCAGAATTTCTTAGTCTACCACTAGAAGAAAGACAATTAGCTTTTTTTCGTTGCTGGACACGTAAAGAAGCTTATATTAAAGCTATTGGGGATGGACTTTCTTATTCCTTAAGTAAATTTAATGTCACTTTAACACCTGAAGCAAAACTACTAAGTGTAGTAACAAATCCTAGTGAAGTTGATCGTTGGACATTAAAAGAGCTAAAACCAGCTAAAGACTATATTGCAGCTATTATTGTTGAAGGCCAAGATTGGCAATTAAATTGCTGGCAAGCAGAGGTTTAACAACACTACCTCTTTAAGCAACAATTTAATTTTCTTCTTAAATTTTTTTTTATAGTTTTGTTAGATCTATTCCCATTGCTTTTAGTTTGGCATTAAGCTCTTCTAATTGTTTAGCTAAGGTTTCTTTTTCTTGTCGCTGCTGATCAGCAATTTGCCGTTGTTCATTAGCAATTTGTTGTTGTTCATTAGCAATTTGCTGTTGTTCATTAGCAATTTGCTGTTGTTCATTAGCAAAATCTAAAGCTGATATTTTTTCTTTAGTTTCTTTTTCTAGGGGTGTTGCAATTAAAACACCTTTTTTATCAAACCATCGCATCCAAAGCCGATTTAGGTCTTGATAAGGGCCTTGCCATAAGCCTAAACTTATTTCTAGCTCTGGAATTTCATAGAGTTGTTTATTATTAGGCAAAAAGTTAATATAACTTCCTCCTTCTAAACGAAATGCTTGTATTTTATTTGTTAGGCGATCAAAAGTTATATAATATGGAATACGTAGTATAGTTTCGTAGGTTTCCCATTTAGTAGGAGCAGACTTTTCTTCTCTGCTTGTTTTTCCTAAATCTTCTTTTTCTGTACTTTTAGAAAGAAACTCTATTACAACTATTGGGCTAATTCCTTCTTGCCAAATAACATAGCTGCTGCGCAAATCAATTCCATCATAAAGTCTTGGAACACCAACGGCAGCAAACCAATCTGGGCGTTTATACCAACCTTGGTGTTTAACATCAAAATAAAAGTTTATATCTATACCAATAAAAACTTCCTCACTTTTATACATAGGTGGTTGGAAAGTTTCTTTTAATAAATATGGTTGAATGACATGAAACTCATCTGGCACTCCGCTATCTCCTATTTCTTCACTAGGCAGATCATACATTGTTGGTAAAGTTTCTCTTGGTGAAAGAGGGTGTCCATCTACTTGTTTTGGAAGAATAGATTTACTCATAAGGCAAAATAATTAAGCTAAAAAATATTTTTAGTATTTTAATCAATGGAAAAAATTTTTACTATATAAAAAAGCGAAAAACAAGCATAAATGAAAATCTGCATAAAATATAAATGGCCTTGGTAAGAAACAACTTACCAAGGCCAAAAAGTTATAAAACTTTATTTATAGTTAGATTAGAACTCAAACTTAAGTGCTAATTGGAATTGACGGTTAGCACCTCTGTTAGCTCCAGTGCTAGAAGTTGGAGCTAAGAAAGTTCTATTTGGTGTTAGTGCTAAGGTTGAACCGCTACCAGAAATGTTAAATTGGTTAGTGTTAATACCAGAAACATTTGTACGGTTGAAAATATTAAAGCCTTCACCTAAGAGTTCAATCTTAGTAGTTTCTGTAGGTCTAAAGGATTTAGCAAAACGAAGATCAAATTGATAGAAATTTGGCCCAGTCAAAGTATTACGACCTACCCCAGGAGCGCGATCTGTTCGGCTATTACCATCAGCATTTAAGTCTATTGCAACAGTGTTGTTAAATGGACGGCCAGAACTACCAGTAAAGATACCGCTAAATGTATAACCATCTAATACAGCTTTAGCAAAGCCGCTATCAGAACCAGTAAATCTACTAAGATTTAGGTCGTAAACACCACTAACTACTGCACGATGTTTAACATGACTATCACCTAAACCACGATCTAAGTCTGGGCGGAGTTGGTTATTAAGGAATTTAGCATCATCAGCACCTACAACTACTGCTGTTGAATCTGGTTTATCATCAATAGCACGAGAGAAGGTATAGGAGACGAGCAATTGGAAATTTTGAGCATAGCGTTTGGTAGCTTGTAAAGATAAACCATGATAAATAGAGTTAGCATCACTGGCATTCATAATTACACGGCCAAAGTCGCTAAATGGTCTTGGATTACTAAATCGATCGAATGAAGTCACAGTGTTATTTACTCTAATTGGTGTTGAAACAGCAGTAGATAAATTGATATCACGAGAGCGCAGTAAGTGAGTTCCTTTTACTACTAGGTAAGAGAGAGATAGACTAATTTTACCAGGTAATTCGCGTTCAATACCAAAACTGCCTTGTTGAACTAGAGGTTGTACAAAGTTTTTATCATAAAAGAAGATATTGGAACGGCTTGCTGCTGCACCTGATGGAGGAGCGGCAAATACATTAGGATAAATAGGAGTATTGTTACCAAAGAAACTAAAGCTTTGAATTTGTACACCATTGTTAGTAATTGCTGTACCAGTAACAATAGAAGGTGTACGGGAGTAGAATACTCCATAACCAGCACGTACTACAGTCTTGTTATCTTTTGTTGCAGCATAAGAAAATCCAACACGTGGGCCAAAGTTGTTTAGATCTTGATTAAGGAAACTAGTATCAATTCGTCGTTGTGCAAGTTGTGGACTAGTGTTTCTTATTTGTGGCTCTTCTAAACGTTGGTAGTCATAACGAATACCATAATAAATCTTTAAGCGGTCAGTAGCACGCCAATCATCTTGGATATAGTAAGAGATTTCAAAGTTGTTTGGTCTTGAAGTTGGGCCAGATGTCCCAGGGCCAGCAAAGTTTTGAGTATAGCCGCCACCAGGTCTGCCATCAGCAAAATCGGCTAAACTGGTAAATTGATAAACTCCAGAGAAGTTGCCAGGGAAGAAGTTTTGAACTCTTTCAATATTAAAATCAATACCAAATTTAAGTGAATGTCTGCCAGCAGTATAGGAAAGACTATCAATAATTTGATAACGTTTAATATTGGTAAAACGTGGGCTAAAGCTATTGCGGCCAATTAGTAGGAATGTAACACCACCAGAACGAATAACTGCTTCTGGATCGCTACCATTTGCTTGACCAGGTTGGTCATCACGAGCAAATTGGAAACGGATATCATTAACTAGTCTAGGTGTTAATACGGTAGTTAAATTAGAGGTAATAGTATCAGTTCTTACGTTAGAATTACCGGTATGATCCATAGTGGATTGGTTACCAGAATTTTCTAGGTTAACTCCATCAAAATTTTGACGGTTATAACGTACAGTTAAACGATTATTACTTGTTACTTGATAATCTAATTTGCCTAAGAAAACATCTTGCTTAAATTCTCTATCATAAGGGACTAAGAATCTGCTTAGACTAGCAGCTACTTGTTGCGAAATAGGATCATTTGGCACATTAGCACCAAAGAAAACAGGGTTTGGTTCAGTATTTCTTTGACCATCATAGTTAAAGAAGAAGAAGGCTTTATCTTTTTGGATTGGGCCAGATAAAATTGCACCAAATTGATAAAAACGATTACGTGCTTTAGGACGTTTATTTGCTTTTGCAAAAGTTTCTTCTGCATTTAATGAACGATCCCGGAAGAATAAAAATCCTGCGCCATGATATTCATTTGTACCAGATTTAGTTACAGCATTAATAACTGCACCACCAGCGCGGCCATATTCAGCAGAATAAGTATTAGTATTAACTTGGAATTCTTTTACTGCATCTTTGGAAAATTGATAAGGTGCGCGGCCTGAACCAGTACGACCAAGAGATTGACCAAAGAAGGTGTTATTATTGTCAGAACCATCTATTTGTAAGCTATTGTTAGTTCCACGTAACCCACCAAAAGAAATATCACCACCGCGAGGGTCTTGGTTAACCCCAGGAGTAAGCAACGCAAATTCTAAGAAGTTACGACCATTAACAGGTAAATCTTTAATAGAACGCTCATCTACTGTTGTAGCAACATAAGTGCGTGTAGTTTCAACTAATGGTGCTTCTGCTGTAACAGTAACAATTTCACCAGCAGAGTTACCAACTTCTAAGTCTACATTTACTTCTGCCACTGAACCAACTTGCAAAATAACATCTGTTAGTTCTTTAGGGGCAAATCCTTGTACAGTTACCCGAACACTATATTTGCCTACAGGTAAGGATGGAATTTTATATATTCCACTCTCACTAGTTTGGAAATTTCGCACTGCTCCTGTTTCAGTACTAATTACGGCTACTTCTGCGCCAGCAATTACCGCGCCTGTACCATCTCGCACAATTCCTTCAATTGTTCCTGTTGCTTGTTGTGCAATGGCGATTGCTGTTAATGATAAAACTATTGCTATTGATAACCAAAATCGACGTAGTACGGTTAAATTCACGTTTTCCTCCAATTGCTTTTGTTACAAATTTTGTAACAGTTGTATTTATACTTAGCAAGCCTATTTAATATAATTAAGTTAATTTAAGTAAACTAACCCTGATTTATGAAAGCAAAGAATGTAAGATATTTTGAAATTAGCAGAGAGCTATTTTAACCTATTTGTGCCAATTTTAGAAAATCTTTAATGCTACTCTCACGCAAGAATTTGTAATGTTTAAGATAGCTCAGAATTAGTTTTATTAAAGTTTGTAATCTTAGAAAAATAAAGTTAAATTCTTATCAATTAATTGTTAATTGTTTGTAACTTTTACATATTCAAACCAAAACAAAACCCCTACAAGCATGCAACTCTTAGACCTTACCAAATATATATTGGTAGCCAAAAATAAAGCCTTATAAATCAAGAAATTGTTAATCTAAATAAATTTTTCTCTACTTAAAAATAACTTTTTATTTCCAAGATTTTGTATTTTCTTTAGATTTTTGGATCAAAATCTTGGAAATCTTATAAAATTTGTTTCCAAAGAAATAATTTACTAGTTGACAATCTTATAAAATAAAACTACTATGGCTGGCATGAAAGTAACAGTGCCTTACATTTTAGCTGAGCAAACTTTGGTAAAATTAATGCGTGTTGGCGATCAACTTTGGCGACTTTCTGATGAATGGTTTGCTAAATGGGATATGTCAGATAGCCATTATAATGTGCTTCGTATCTTAAACGGTTCTGACGAGCCACTAGCACAAACAGAAATTAGCAACCGTCTTGTTTCTTCACGTGCAAATGTTACTAAAATAATAGATTTACTGGAAAAAAAACAGTTTGTTATTAGGCTAAGTTGTCAGGATAGACGAGTAAAAAAAGTTTCTTTAACTAAGCTAGGGGCAAAGTTTCTCTCTGATACTCAAACAGAAGTAATTAAGTTTACAAAAACACTTATGCAGCCTCTTTCTGAAGAAGAACTTAAAACTCTATATGGTTTGTTAGAAAAATTAGGAAAGCAATAATTTTTTATTAAATTGTTAGTTAGTTAACAGTTTAATAGTTAAATATATATTAATAAAACATATTTTTTAAGGAGAAAACACTATGACAAAAGTTTTAGTTATTTATGCTACTGATTATGGTAATACAAAAAAAGTTGCTGAAGCGGTTGCTAGTGGTGCTTCATCTATTAATGGCACAGAAGTAGAAATAAAATTAGCTGAAGATGCTACAGTAGAAGACCTAGAATCTAGTGATGCAGTAATTGTTGGAACACCTGTACATATGGGCAGTCCAGATTGGAGAGTAAAGAAATTTATAGACACAGTTTGTAGTCGTTTATGGATGAAAGATGGAATGACAGGGAAAGTTGGAGCAGTATTTGCAACGGGTAGCGGTTATGGAAATGCTGGTGGAGGTGGGGAGCTAACTTTACTTTCATTACTTTCTAATATTGCTGAACTAGGAATGATAATTGTCCCACTACCAAAAAATACACCAGGCTATCATTTAGGCGGCATTCAATGGGGGCCTTGGTCAAGGTCGGCTGGTGAAAAAATGGAGCAAACCGGCGTTGCTGATGATAGGCTTGAAGTTGCACGTCATCACGGGGCAAATGTTGCTAGGGTTGCTAATGAATTAAAGGGCAAGGAAATCTTTGTAAAATAAGATATTTATAAGAAGTTAAGTAGTTCTAAGAATATAGTTTATTAACTAAGGACGGCACAAAGATTAAATTGTACCGTCCTTAAAAAATTTAGTTTCTTAACGTGCAAACACGTCATCAACTTTGGTGACTTTAACGGCTTCTGGACGGATGTTAAGTTTACGTGCGCCGATGAGTTTATCTTCCTCTAGTAATTCTTGAGGTTTATTAGCATCGTACTTGATAGCAGAAAAACTATCTTCTACTAGTTGTTTACGTAAGCTTTCAGCATCTTTTGTAATCATTACTACATGCATGTTTTTAGCATTTAAGTGTTTCTTAATTGCTTTATTAACATCGGCTGCACTCAAGGCTTGAAGTTTTTCTCTCATATAAGAAGTAAACTCGCCTGTTTGATACCATTTGCTATCAAGAGCATAGCCTAGTTGTTGATTTTGAGTAGCAGTCATTACAAAAACATTTTTCATTAAATATTCACGAACTGCTTCAAAGTTTTCTTGTGACATGCCATTTTCCACAAGTTTTTCTAGTTCATGTGTTGCAATACGAAGTGCAAAATGAGCATTAGAAGGAACTACAGGTCTAATCCAAATTTCAAAAATTTGTGCGCGACGAGCAATGTTTGGATCTGGGAAAAACTGGAACATTCCACGTGGAAAAGCTTCAATATAAGCATAATCGCCATAATTCATACCGCGAATTTCTCGAATACGCTCATAAAGATGGCTAACAGAAGAACGATGTTCGCCTAGCCATGCACGAGCAAGCCAAAGTGCTGCAAAATCAGGATGTGAACGGTTTACTTCTATTGGAAAACCAAAAGAAATTGCTGTTGCTAGGGTGTCTTTTTCAATGATTTCTACTTCCATGCCTTGTGGCATACGTCCTTTAACTTCACCAGGAATGCTTGGAGCAGGGCCAGCAGCTAGCGTTGATAGTTCACGACTAAGTTTTTTAACAAATTCATCTGGAACATCACCCGACATGCCAACCATTAAATTAGCGCGAGTGTAAGCTGTGCGAACAAAGTTTTTAACATCATCTAAAGTAATAGATTCAATACCAGCAACAGTTCCTAAAACTGGATGTCCATAAGGTGTACCAGCAAAAATATTTTGTTGTAGTCTTTCTTTACCAAGTTCTTCTTCATTGCTTGCGCGAAGATCTTCTTTAAGCGCGTTAAGTTGTTGCTCTTTTAAACGCTTAAAGTCTTCTTCACGAAAACCAGGATTAAGTAATTGGGTAAGTGCCATGCTGGAAAATGTTGCTAGGTTATCTTTATGGACTACACCAGTAAAAGTAGTCATTTCTTTATCTACTTGTACTCCAAAACTAGCTGCAATTGGGAAGAAAGCTTTATTGATTTCATCAATAGATTTTTCCTTGCTGCCAGCTTCACTAATCATTGCTGCTGCTAGTGAAGATAAACCTTCTTTACCTTTTGGATCATAAGCAGAACCAACAGAAAATAGCAATTTTACGTTAAGTTGTGGGCTAGCAGTCTTTTGCAGAACAATTTTTAAGTCTGAAGCGTCTTTAGGTGCTACTTTTGCTTCATAAGTGGCTATAGAAGCAGGTTTACCAATTTCTGCTGGAAATGAGTCTTTAGCTAAAGTAGTAATAACTAGATTTTCATCAGTAAAATACTTTTTAGCAACAGCTTGTAAGTCGGCTGGAGAAAGTTGTAAATAAAGATCATAAAGATTATTAAGAGTATCTGCTGAACGACGGAAACGGACAAAGCGAGCAAGTGTTGAAGCAATGGCTTCTGTATTGTCCATAGCTCTAACAAAAGAATAACGTCCATTAGATTTTCCATCTGCAAGTAGTTGAGGGGATATTGCATTAGCACGAGCAGTAGCAAAAGTTTCCATAATTAAATCCCGAACATACATTGCATCTTCAGCTTTCTTTAATCTTGCGCCAACAGTAGCAAGTGTTGGGTCAGCATGTGAAGGTAGGTAGGGGAAAAATTGGTCAACTTTTTGTTCTTGTTGGACTAATTTTCGGTAAATATCAGATGTTGGGCCAAAGTAAAGATCTAGCAATAGATCCATTGCTACATATTCTTTATCTGTTTCTGAAAAAGCAGGAGCGCGAAAAGCTACTGTTACATAAGGAAGTGTTGGTGTAGCCCAAGGAACATGTGCATAAACTGCACCTTTAGCAGGTGGTTCGCTAGGAATATCAATGCGATATTTGCCAGGTTGCCAGTTACCCCAATATTTTTCTACCATTTCAACAGCTTTTTCAGGTGTTACATCACCAGCAATAATGATGGTTGTATACTCAGGACGATACCAGCGATCAAAAAATTGCTTTGAATAAGCAAACTGATTTGGCATATCCTCAATATCTCGTAAAAAGCCCATAGTTGTATGCTTGTAAGTATGGGCAGAAAAAGCATTATCACGTTGAACTTCAATTAGTTTATTGATTGGACTAGCACTATTTTTGTTATATTCACCTAGAACGGCTCTTGCTTCTGTTTTGAAATCTTCCTCGGAATATTCCAAATTCATAAAGCGATCTGCTTCGATCTTAAGCATAATATCTAGGTCATCTTTAGCAAAAGTAGTGTGATAGTTGGTAAAGTCGTCTGTTGTATAAGCATTTTGTCTAGCACCAATTTTGGTTAAAATTGCTTGATAGTCTTTTGAAGGATAATTTTTAGTACCGCGAAACATTACATGCTCAAAGAAATGTGCAAAGCCTGATTTTCCTGCTTCAACTTCATTTCGTGAGCCTGTTTGCACTGGAATTTGCAGCGATACTAAATTAGGAAATCCTGTTGGGACTATTAAAATTTTTAACCCATTGGGCAAAGTTTTTTCCGTAACTGGAAAAGGAAAAATTTTGCTAGCTGTAGAACTAGCATTAGTTGAATTATTATCTGATTTAGACATAGGTTTTTTGTTAGCAAAAACTCCTAGCGGGTAAATGCCTGCTAGGGACACAATTAATAAGCAGGTCAATAACCTGTATAACATCTTCACTCCCCTTAAATTTTAGTTTAGTTAATTTTGGTTTAATTAAGCTTTAACCTGTTAAATTCTTTACAAACAGATTTTAGCTCTACCATCAAGTTAAAAACAATCTTTTTACTCTATTTTACTTTATTAAGTTGCTAGCATTTTCTTTATTTGTTGCCTCATACTAGGGTAAACTTTGCTAAACTAGACCAAAATTTTTATTGCTTAAGGATAATCACCATGTCAACACCAGAAAAACATCTTGCTAACCAACAAACTCATGAAGTTTTTAATCAAGCTCTTCCTTTAGTAGATTATAACCTTTTTACTAGTGATAAAACCTTAGTTCAAGCTCTTAGTAGAGAAGGTGCAGCCTGGGCAGAAGAACACCTAAAAAGTTTTGGTGAAATTATGGGCAGAGCAGAAACTATTGCTTTAGGTGTACAAGCCAATGACAATCAACCTGTTTTGCGAACACATGACCGTTATGGCTACCGAGTTGACGAAGTAGATTTTCATCCAGCCTGGCATTCATTAATGAAAATTTCTGTAGAAAATGGTCTTCATAGTCTGCCTTGGCGAGAACCTAAAGCAGGTGCGCATGTTGCTAGAGCAGCACTTGTTAGCCTAATTGGTCAAATTGAGGCGGGACATCTTTGTCCAATCTCTATGACTTATTCCGTAGTGCCAGCACTTAGAAAAGAACCAAGTGTTGCTGCTAATTGGGAAGGTAAAATTACAAGTAATAGTTATGACGCAAGATTTCGGCCTGCAAAAGAAAAAACAGGTGCAATTATGGGTATGGCAATGACGGAAAAACAAGGCGGATCAGACGTAAGAGCAAACACAACTAGGGCAACTGCTATTGGAAATTCAGGAGAATATTTAATTGTTGGTCATAAATGGTTTTGTTCTGCACCAATGAGTGATGCTTTTTTAGTGCTGGCTCAAACTCCTAACGGACTGACCTGCTTTTTACTACCACGTTGGACAGAGGACGGAAAGCGCAATAATTTTTATTTGCAACGCTTAAAATCTAAGCTTGGTAATAAATCAAATGCTTCAAGTGAGGTTGAATTTCGGGATGCTTTGGCAACTCGTGTTGGTGCTGAAGGAAAAGGTGTACAAACAATTATTGAAATGGTGACACATACCCGCCTAGATTGTGTAATTGCTTCTGCTGGACTAATGAGACAAGCTTTTACTCAAGCTATACACCATGCTAATCATCGTAGCACTTTTGGAAAAAAACTTATTGACCAACCTTTAATGCGAAATGTCCTAGCAGATTTGGCGGTAGAATCTCAAGCCGCAACTATTTTAATGATGCGTCTAGCACGTTCTTTTGACCAACGTAGCGATAAAGATTTTGAATCACCTTTTCAACGAATCGCTACAGCTATTTCTAAATATTGGACTTGTAAACGTACTGTTAGCCATGTTTATGAAGCACTAGAATGTTTAGGCGGAAATGGCTATGTTGAAGAATCTATGATGCCCCGACTTTATAGAGAAGCCCCGCTTTATTCAATTTGGGAAGGTTCTGGAAATGTTATTTGCTTAGATGTTTTACGAGCAGCAGCAAAAGAACCAAATACAATGCAGGCTTTTATGAAAGAAATTGCTCTAGCCAAAGGCGGAAATGATTATTTAGACGCTTATGCTAGATCACTGGAAAAAGACTTATTTGAGCTAGCAAAAAATCCAATTAATTTAGAAACACAAGCCCGCCGTTTAGTTGAACGCCTTGCCCTAGCCTTGCAAGCTTCTTTGCTAGTTCGTTTTGGTCATAAAGCAACAGCCGATGCTTTTTGTACGACTCGCCTTGCTGGTGATTGGGGCAATTGTTTTGGTACATTGCCAGGTAATGTTGACCTAACTGCTATTTTAGAAAATGCTCAACCTGCTTATTAAGCTTACTTAGAAATAAAAAATGCACCCTCTTAAGTAGGAAAAAAGGGTGCATTTTTATTTTATGCAAATTTATTTATTTTTATCTAATGCGGAATCGAAATGTTAGCACACCAGAAACTTTTACAGGGTTGCCATCTATTGAAGTAGGGTTAAATGTCCATTCTTTAGCTGCAACAATAGCACTTGCCTGTAGCATCGGATGACCTGAAACAACCCGTGCATTGCTAACTTTGCCTTCTTCATCAACAGTAACTTCTACCACTACATCACCTTCTACTTCAGCATCTTTTGCTACAGCAGGATATTCAGGTAAAGCTTTATTTATTGCATTACCACGTAAAACACCTTCTGAGCGTCGGATAATGCTTGGTAGAGGTATATCTATACCTTTGGAAGCTAAATCTTGTTGCAAAGAACCTAACTTAAAGCGAAACGATAATTCAGCAGAAACCCTTACAGCTTTACCATCTAGCTCAAAAGGCTTAAATGTCCAGCCCTTAGCCGCAGTAACAGAAACATCTTGTAATAATTCATGTCCAGAAGTAGCTTTAGCATTAACAACTTTGCCTTCTTCATCAATAAGAATTTGAACAGTTACATCACCTTCAACATTTTGTTCTTTAGCCGCTTTTGGATATTCTGGCGAAACTCTATTTGTGGCAAGTCCGCGAATTACACCTTCAGAGCGTTTAATAGCTTTTTCATCTGTTTGGCTTTCCTCGACACTAGTTGTAGTTCCAGCTAAACTACCTAACTTAAAGCGAAATGTTAATATTCCTGATACTTTTACAGCATGGTCATTTAATTTAGTAGGCTTAAAAGTCCATTGTTTAGCGGCTTCTACAGCAGCATCAACTAATAGTTCATGACCTGACATTGCACGTGCATTGCTAACTTTGCCTTCTTCATCAATAGTAATTTCAACAATTACATCACCTTCAACATTTTGTTCCTTGGCGGCTCTTGGATATTCTGGCGCAGTTCTATTTAAGGCACTACCGCGTAGTACACCTTCTGAACGTCGGATAATGCTTTGTGTAGCAGCAGTTTTAGTTTCTGCATTAACAATATCTAATGAAAGTGTTTGAAAGAAAAATACTGATATAATAGCGACAAAAGATAATACAAGTAGTTTTTGCATAAAGGCTTACTCCACATTTAATTAAAATTATATTGCTTTGTTGTTTGGCTTAGTCAGACACCAAGAGAAAAAAATTTGTTCCCAACTTTTAGGGAAAAATCTTAAAATTTTCCAGAAAACCCCGGAATTTTATTTTAGAGCCTTATCCTAAATTTAATGAAACTCTTGCTTGTTGTGAGTGTTTTTATAGAAACAAAAAAATCAAACGCCGCCCTAAATCCTCCTGAATAAAAACTTTTAATTAAATTTCACACAGAGTTAAGGGAGATTTTATGAATAAAGATAATGGCAAATTACAGGAATTGTTTCATTATTGGTTTATCCAATATAACCCTTTTTACTTTTTTAGTGCTTTATGTATTTTAGCTGGAGTATTTTTAGTATCTCATGAACTAGAAAAATTACAGTTAATAAAAGGAAAAATTATTTTGGCTACCATAGTTCAAGTCTATGAATTTTTCTTAATTTTTGGTTGTGCATTGTTATTTCGTAAACTTGGGCAAAAGCGGCCTGCTGTGATCTTAGGGCTATTAGAAGTGCTATTTTTATTTGATTGCACTTGTGAAACAACTGTGCTGTTAACTTTAGGAAAAACAGGCTTATTACTATCAATAATTTGGGTGGCGTTAATTGTTCTTAAAATAGGATTGCTAGCCTGGGCTTTTTGCTTAAAGCTAGATACTTTATTTTATTTAATCCCAATTTTTGCAGGAATTGGACTAGTTATATTTCCTAACTTATTAAGCCTAGGAGTTTTAGAAAAATCAGCCCTACATTTATTAGCCACTTGGGGTTTTGCTGCTTTAATTGGCTTACTAATCTGGTATCAACCAAAAGTTATTTGTAATGTTGAATTAGATGATTGGGGTAATCTGGTATTTTATCGAGCAATTAAAGCTACCTGGGCAATTTGGCTAAGTATTTGTTCTTTGCATATACTTTCTTGGCTAATGGTTTACAACATTAATTTGTCATTAGCTCATTTTTCTCCTTTTATTTTGTTAGTATTAGTTTTTACCAATCAAGAAGAATGGATTTGGTCATCAAGCCTAGCAATAGTTTTATTTAATCCCAGCAGTACAGCTATGTTTGTTCCTACGCTTTTAATAGTTGCATTGGGACTTTTATGGCAAGGTAAAAAGTTAGTTTGTCATCGTTTTTGGGTAGGAGCAATTCTAGCAATTTACTATGCCTTTTATATAGAGAATTTACACTATTGGCATATTCCTAAATTTACTTTAGCTTTAACTTTAGTAGTGGCTGTTAGTTTGCTTTTAATCGCCTGGCAATTAAAATTATTGTCTGCTGCCTTGATTGGAGCAGTGCTATTTTTATTACCAATGGCAACTTATAGCAAATCCTTAACAATAATGGAGATAGGGATTTTGCTTTTAAGCTTAGGCTTTTTAAGCTTACTTGCAGGAATTGGTTTTAATTGGAAACAATCATTAATAAAACGTGAGTAAAATTAGCTAGGAAAAATCAAATTATGACTAAACAAATATATGCAATTGTTAGATATTTTCCAGAAAATGAGCCAACAAAAAATGCTTGTGATCAGGTTTATTTAGAACTTAGTGCAGAAAATGAAAACCAAGGTAAGTTTAAATTTTTTACCGAGATTTATTCTTCTGACTGGGGAGATCATATAAAAAAAGTTGTTGGCTATCTTGGAACTTATCAAGAAGACACGGAAAAAATAATTTGTCAAAGTGAGTACAAATATACTTTTGATGGTCTAAATGATCACGAAATGCAAACACATGAACAGGATGAAAAAACCGTTAATTGCACAGATATTTTTACATTTACAAAGTCTGGGGATGATATGTTTTGTCCTATAGATGGAAGACTTTTATCAGGGGATATAGTAGAAAGCTTTAAGGATAAGGCTATGAAAAAGGGTGTAGAAATTTATAAATCTGATTTTTGGAAAAAGTATACAAAAGGCGTTAAAGTCCCAAAAAGCTAGAAAATTAATTATTTTGGAAAAATATTGTAAATTGTGTTGGCCCGCCTATATCGCTTTCTAATGAAAAGCTAAAATGGTGGTTGCTTAAAATTTCTTTTACTAACATTAAACCTATTCCTTGACCATTATCTTTGGTGCTAAAAAATGGGGTAAAAAGTTTTGCTTGTACTTCAGATGAAATGCCTTTGCCAGTGTCAATAATGGTGACAAAACTGCCTTGATCATTTTCATCTAATTTAATTGTGATTGAGCCATTATTTTCAATTGCTTCAACGGCATTTTTTAGAATGTTAACAAAAACTTGCTGCATTTGAATTTTATCCATTTCAACAAGTCTAGGCGGTTTTATTATTTGCCAATGCCAAACTATAGAGCGTTTTTGACATTCTGAGCGCAAAAGAATTTCTAAAGTTTCTAGCAGTTCTTTAACATTTGTTGGTGATAATTTTGGGTTAGGTAGTCGGACGACTTCAGCCAAACTATTCATAAAAGTATTAAGTTGGGCGGTTCTAGAAATAATTACAGTTAATGCTGTCTCAAAATCTTCTTGATCATCTAAATCTAATTGTTGCTTATAATTAAGGCAAGAATGAAGTAGCGAATTTGTTGCAGCAATTGAGTTATTAACTTCGTGTGACATCATACGAATAAGCTTTTCATAGGCTGCTTTTTCTGATTGTTGTAATTCTTCGGTTAGTTCTTGAAGTAAGAAAAAATATCTGGCAAACCCTCGGTCAAAAAACTCCAGACGTTGGCATTTAATACGTCTACCTGCGGCTAAAGAAATAACTCTAGCTTGATAAGTTTCTATTTCTGGTAAAACTTGGCAAAAAGGTTTATTTAACTCTTCTAAAGTTTTTCCTATTAAGTCTTGTTTTAAGCTTTGTAAAATCTTCTCTGAGCTAGGGTTAGCAGAACTAATTTTTCCATCAAAATCAAAAATTAAAACTCCTGAAGGCGACGCATCCAGGATTTTATCTAAAAAAAAGTTTTGTTCCTGTAGTTGAATTCTTTCGTTTTTTAGCTGGTCAATCATTTTGTTATAAACATTAATTAACTGGTCAATTTCTTCTTGGCCGACTTCAGGAAAACGAGATGTAAAATCTTGTTCAGCAATAAATTTTGTTCCAGTTTTAATTAAATTTAAGCTACCAAAAAAAGAATTAATTAAGCGTAGTCCATAAAGTAGAGTGAATAAAAATAAGCCTTCTAAGAAAAATAGCCAAACGGGATAGAAAAAAAAGACGGCTAAAGACAGCCCGACAAAGACAGTGTGAAGTATTAATAAATACAAAATAAATTTTGTGCGTAACGTCAAACTTTAATCCCGTATTTTTCAAACCTGCGATATAAAGAAGTTCTTGTAAGTCCTAGCGATTCAGCAGTTTTAGAGATATTGCCTGAATGATGTTTTAAGCTTTTTAGTATCATAGCTTTTTCTATTTCATCTAAAGTCATACTTCCAACATCTGGCAGTATGTCACTAGTTTTTGCTTTTTCTAGCTCTCGTTGTTCAAGGTCTAGGGAAAAAGCAAAATCCTCTTTTTGCAAAGTTTGATTATTAGTGATTAAAATTGCACGCTCAATAACATGACGCAGTTGGCGAATATTTCCCGGCCAAGGCAGTTCTTGAAGCCATTTAAGCGCGTCATGGCTAACTGTTAAATCTGTCCGATAATAATTTGCTCCAATGGTTTTTATAAAATGTTTTGCTAGTAACGCTATATCGTCTGAACGCTCACGTAAAGCGGGCAAATGTAGCGAAATTAAATTAAGGCGATAAAGCAAATCTTCACGAAATAGCCCTTTAGTTACTAGTTCTGTTAGAGGTCGATTAGTTGCAGCAATTATTCTTACATCTACGGTTTGTGTTCGGCTTGATCCTAACACTTCATAGGTACGATCTTGAAGGACACGCAGCAACTTAACCTGTGAGTTAGGGTCTAAATCTCCAATTTCATCTAAAAAAATTGTTCCTCCATCGGCTAGCTCAAAACGTCCTTTGCGGTTTTGCATCGCGCTAGTAAAAGCACCTTTAACATGTCCAAACATTTCACTTTCAAAAAGTGTAACTGGGATTGCTCCTAAGTTAACCTTAACAAAAGGTTTATTACGACGATTGCTATTTTGATGAATAACTTCAGCTAAAACTTCTTTACCTGTTCCGCTTTCACCTGTAATTAAAACTGAAGCATCTGTAGCACTAACTCGGCTAGCTATTTCTAGCACCTGTAACAGAGCAGTGTTTTCGCCTAAACACTTGGTTAAATTATAGTTAGCGGCTAATTCCTCTCGGCTAATAGCCTTTTTCTTTAATGGTTCTCGGCTAGCGTCAGCAAGTTCTAAAACTGTTCTAATTGATTGTATTAATTGCTGGTTAGTCCAAGGTTTAGTAATAAAATCAGTTGCTCCAGCCTGCATTCCTTTTACAGCTAAGGAAATTGAACCCCAAGCAGTCATTAAAATTACTGGTAAAGAAGGATACTTAAGCTTAATTTCTGAAAGCAGGTCTAACCCTTCTTCGCCAGTGGTTTTTCGTGAAAAATTCATATCTTGTAAAACAAGGTCAAACTTTTCTTTATCTAGTTTTTCTAATGATTCAGTTATTGAATAGGCAGATTTTGAGCGATAACCCGCTTGTTTAAGCAACAATGCTAGAGATGCAGTTACGGATTGATCATCATCTATAATCAAAATTGTCTTATTCATAAAGAAACCTAATATAAATAATCAGCATTTATTCATAGTGAAGTGCTTCTGCTGGTGGAATACGTGCAGCTAAAGAGCTTGGATATAAGCCGCAAATAAGAGTTAATAAAGCAATTATCCCACAAGAAAGCAAAATAGTGATTATATAAACTTTAGCTGTAACAAAATCAAAAAATCCAAGTAGCGGAAACTGAATCACAATTATAGTGCCTGCTGTTAAGGCAATAGAAGTTATTACTAGCAATTCTCCTAGGATTTGGTAATAAATTTTTCCTCTTGTTGCACCATTAGCCCGACGCAAGCCTATTTCTTTAATTCGCTGAGTAACATTTTGCCAAAGTACTCCGCTAAGCCCTAATGCAACCATGATCATTAAAAAAACTGCAACTATAGCAACTGCTAAAACAGGGGATAAAATACTTTTTATCTTTTTGCTTCGTAAATCTTCTAGTGTTTGTATATTAAAAGACCAATCCTTAGCAATAGAAAGAAAATTTTTTGCTAGTTTTTCTTCAAAAGCTGCGGTTGTTCCTGGGCGAAGTTTAATAATAAAATTTGGTACAAATCGCATACGTATGTTTGAAGCATCTTTAATGTTTATATTATTACGTATAAACATATAGCTTTTTGGGGCTACAAGTTCAGTATCATCACGAAAATCTAAAACTAATCCTACTACTTTGTATAATGCTTCTTTTGACTCCATATCTATAACTTTATTGATAGGAGATTCATCACCAAAAAGTTCTTGGCTTAGTTTTTGGTTAATTATTATTGGTATTATAGTTTCTGCGTCATCATCTTTAGTAAACCATCTACCTTCTAAAAGCTTGAGATCTAAGACTTTAGCTGTATCATCAGTAACAAAATTTACTGATGGTTGATGTTTTTTACCTCCATAATTAAATGAAGACATGCTTTCACTGTTATCAAAAACATTTGTATTAACACCAGAAATGAATTCAACTTCTGGAAAATCTTTTGCTGCCTGCATAAGTTGTTTAATTACTTCTATTTGTTTGACTTTATCTTCATCTGAACTATATGCACCTCTATTTATTTTAACTGACCAAACATCCTTGTAAGTAAATCCTAGCGGGTAAGTGTAAATATCTACAAAATAAACTCCAAATGCCATTACAGAAAATACTACTAAAAAGGAAATAAAAACTTCTAACATAATTAAAAAATTAGCCCGTTTTCTATTCCAAACAATCTTAAAAAGTTGTTTAATCATCTTAAACTACCGCCTTTCAAAGCCTCTACAGGATTTAGTTTAGACATTCGCCAAGCTGGATAAACTCCAGAAAATAAGCTGAAAAATACTGTGATAATTATTCCATAAAAGAAAACTCTATAATTAACTTGGAAACTTCCATATTGAATAATAGAGCTATGATTAATAAGTTGTAGGGCTAATACTGAGCCAACAAAACCTAGTAAACCCCCTAGAGAGGTTAAAATCAAATTTTCTGTAATAAATTGTGCTACAAGTGTTCGAGACGAAGCCCCAAAAGCTTTACGTACCCCAACTTCAGATGCTCGCTCTAAAATTCTACTAACATTAATATTAATTAAGTTAATTGCTGGTAGTAGCATAAACAAAGTCATAAAACCAAGTAAAAGACCAATAAAACGACTTGGATGAGGATTAGCTTCTTCAGAATGGAAAGCCTCTCTAGATAGTCCTTCTAAAGGTGTGTCAGCAAAACAATTTATTTGGTCATATTCCTTCTTAAATTCTGTAGGAAACTCAACGGTTTTCATTCGTGCAGCAAGTTCAGCTTTTATAGCTGGAAAATCGGCTCTACTTTTTGCTAGTAAAAGAGCTTCGCAACTACCCATTAGTTCTGTTTTGTAAGCAGCATTTTTACTAGTAGAAAGTGGCACCCAAATATCTGCATAGGCTGAATTATGTAGTTGAGAAACATTTTCCACCACCCCCACAACTTGAAATCTTTGGTTGTCAACTTCTATTTGTTGGCCTATAGCACTTTGGCCGGGAAAAAACTTTTCTTGGGTGTTTTGATTTATTACCGCAACAAAATTAGCGTTTTTCTCATCTTCGGTTGTAATTGGGCTTCCAGCTAAAAACTTAAATTGTAGTATTTTCCAATACTCTCCATCTGTATGTTTAAGAGAAGAAACAATTTTTTGACCTCGTACATAAGAAATTGCTGGGCTAGATTCTGAATGAATACTCATTAGCTCAACACCTGGAAGATTTCTAGAATAATCATTTAGTAGTTTGTACCCAGGGTTACCATTCCAAATAGAGTCTTTCCCCTTAATTTCAGCAAAAAACATCGTCAAACTACGCCCTTTGTTTATTTCCGGTGCCATTGGTGCAAGCACATGGTCAAAAACCGAACTGACGACTATTAGAACTACTAGAGTAAAGCTAATAGCAAATAGACTAATAAAAGTAAAAAATTTTCTTCGTTTTAGCACTAGAAAAGCAATTTTTATATAGTTCTTTAACATTTCTGCCTCTCTTTAATATTTCTTGTTATCTTGTTGTTATTTCTTGCCCTGCCCTAAAGGGCTGGGCTATTAGCAACAGCCCCTAATGGGGCTAAGAACCAATTATTTTTAGCTAACTTGGCGACCATCAAAAATGCGTACTATTCGTTTAGTTCTTTCCGCCATACGCTTATCATGAGTAACCATTACAATAGTTGTTTTTTCTTCTTCATTAAGCCCTATAAGCAAATTCATAATTTCTTCACCCATTTTGCTATCAAGGTTTCCTGTTGGCTCATCGGCTAACAAAATTTTAGGCCGTCCAACAATCGCCCTTGCAATTGCTACTCGTTGTTGTTGTCCGCCTGAAAGTTGCGAAGGGAAGTGAAAGACTCGTGAACTTAAACCAACGTGATCTAAAGCTTTAAGTGCCATTTGACGACGTTGAGAATTAGAAAGCTTGCGGTAAAGTAGCGGGATTTCTACGTTATCAACTACAGTTAAGTCATTAACTAGATGAAAGCTTTGGAAAATAAAGCCTATTTCTTGATTTCTAATATTAGCTAAATACTTATCTTGATAGCTAGTTACAGCCTTTTCATTAATAAAAAGTTGTCCCTTACTTGGAGCATCTAGCAGCCCTATTAAATTTAGCAATGTGCTTTTACCACAGCCCGAAGGCCCCATGACAGAAATAAACTCGCCTTCTTTAACATCTAAATTAACATTCATCAGTGCTACAGTCTCAACGCGAGAAGTTCTATACACTTTTTCAATATTTTCTAATCTAATCATTTAATTAATCTCCTAGCTACATAATTAAAATATCGTATTTCTTATGTCGTCGCTACGCGACTTTAATTATGTATTATTTCTATACCTAGGTCTTACGACCTAGGCTACAATTATTCCGCCCTTTCAGGGCTTTAAGAGGTTACTCTAGCTTTACTTCTGCTAAATGCAGATAGTCGCGCATATCAGAGATAATTACTTCATCACCTTCTAATAAGCCGTCGACTACCTCATAGGTATCAAAATTAGCTATTCCAATTGTTACAGGCACTTTTATTGCAAGTTCACCGCGAACAACAAAAACATTTTGTTTGCCATCACCATTAACAAATGGGCCTTTTCTTATTCTTAAAACGCTGTCTTTTTCACTAGTAATTATTAGTACATCTACTCTTAAATTAGCACGAAGCAACGAACTAGTTTTATCTTCTAAACTAATAGCTAGAGTAATTGCACCATCTTTAATAGTTGGTAAAACACTAGCAATAAAGCCTGATAAATAATCATCATTTATTTTTGCTTTAACTTTCTGCCCAACAGAAATTTCTTTAGCGTGGATGTCTGACGTAGTAGCTTCAACACGGTAGCTTTTAAGGTCAGCAATTCTAGCAATTACATCACCTTTTCGGATGGTTGCACCTGTTTCTAGTACAACCCAAGTTATAACTCCATCAGTGTTAGCGCGAGTTGTAGCAAGCTCTAAAAGTCGTGTTGCTTCGTCGCGCTCTTTTCTTAAAATGTCGGTTTCTAGCTTTAAGCCTGCAATTTCCGTGTTATTTGCTTCTTGTGCATTTAATTTTGCTTCTTCTAATTGCTCAAGTTCAATTGATGCTTTGGCGGCTAAAAGCTCTGATTGTTTATAAAGGTTTTCTGCTAAAAGACCTTGCTGGAAGAGTTTTTGATTTTGTTGGGCCTGGTTTTTTAAGGCTTCTCTATCAAGTTGCTTAAGTTTTATTTGGCTTTGAAGTTGGCTAATTTTTTCATTTAGTGCAAGTTTAGCTTTTTCTTGTCGGTTTTCTCTTAAGGAAAGTTCTTGATTAACTTTGTCTAAGGCTAAAATAGAGGCATTAGTATCTAGTTGTAAAATAGCTTCATCTTTAGCTACTTTATCTCCGGGACGCTTAAGAATTTTTAGCACTCTAGCATCTATTGGACTAGAAATTACTTGCTCAAACTCAGGTAAAACAAGCCCTGAAGCACTAATAGTCGACTCTATCGCCCCACGATCAACTGATGCTGTACGGATGCGGACACGTTTAAGCGTAGGTGTAAGCCAATTCCAAGCAAAAGAAAAAATTCCTATTACTAATGAAACTACTAGCAAAGAACCTATGATTTGACGTGCCAATTGTCTAAATTTGTAGTTTTGATCAAGGGGACGATCCATCTTCAATATCTCCGTAGAAGTTAAAAAGCTTAAAAATTTTATAGAGATATTAAAGATAATTGCAAGGGGTGTACCAAAGGCTAACTAATTGATTTAATAGCAGTTTTAGTAACTACTTGATTCTAAGTTGTACAGATCCGGTCAAAAAAATGTACGCAATCGTACAGTGCTAAATAATGTTGATGATTTGGTAGGCAAAAGCTAAATAGCCTAATTTATATTTAAGCTATTTAGCTTATAACGCTAAATTATTTAGTTTCTTCTGGTAGACGAACAATTTCAACTGAGCAATGAGCGCGGGAAGCTACAGCAGTAGAAACACTGCCTAATAGTAGTCTCTTAATCTTACCAAAGCCTCTTGAGCCAATAAAAATACTATCTGCACCCCAACTTTCTGCTTCTTCTAATAAGACTTTGCGAGGATCACCCGTTCTAATAATAGTAGAAACAGTTAATCCTTTAGCTTTTAGTTGAGCTTCAAGAGCTTCTTCTAGCACTTGTTTAATGCTAGATAGCTGGTCTACTTCTGCCTTAATTTCTGGACTAGGATTTTTAGCATCAACAGAGCCTAAAATAGCTTTGTAATCTTTAGGCTCAATGTTTCCAGTAGCAGTCAATAAAACTACTTCTGTGCCTTTATTCCAATTGCGATTTGCAACTGAACGAATAGCCGCATTTGATTCAGGTGAGCCATCAACAGCAATAACAATTCTTGCAGGCTCGTCAGCTTCTTGGACACGTCCACGAGCAATGCGAACAGAAGTATGGGCTTCTGTAGCTACTTTTTGTGAAACACTGCCAAGAAAAAATCGTCCAAGTGCTGATAAACCTTGTGAGCCAACAATTACTAAATCTGGATGATAGCTTTCTGCTTTTTTAAGAATTTCTCTAGCAGGAGAGCCAATAGCCGTTTCTATGGAGATTTTCCATTCAGGAAATAATGTTTTTAATCGTTCTACAGCTTTTTCAGCCGTTTCTGTTGCTAGGCGTACATCGAGTTGAAAAGTATCAGTAAATTCTGTTTGTGCTAGTCCATAACTAGGTGGTGGAACAAGCCACATTTCTGCAACAGCTATTACTAATGCTTCTGTATCATTAGGTAAACCTGCTAGGCTTAAATCATCTAACATTGCTGTAGAAGCTTCCGAACCATCATAGCCAATTAAGATTTTCATATTTTTACCCTAAGCCTTTCTTGTGATTAAACGCTTTTATTTACTTTAGTTTATCAACTTGATTACTAATTGGTAATGGTTTATTTAGCTGTTGCAGGAGATTTACGGACAATTTCAACTGAACAAGGAGCATGAATTGCTACTTTTTGAGCAACTGAACCAAGTAAGAATTTATTTAAGCCTTTTCTTCCATGTGTTCCAACCATAATTAAATCTGCTCCCCAATCCTTTGCTTCATTGATGATTTGTTCTGCTGCAATACCTTCACAAATTACATAAGAGGCTTTTAAACCTCTGCTAGATAAAGTATCTGCCGCGCTTTCTGCAATCTTTTTGGTGCTAGCTCGTACTTCTTCCCACATTTCATTAAGTTTTAAAGAATATTCACCAACACTAATTGAACCAAGTGCAGAATGTTCGAGTACAGAGATGATGCGGAACTCACTATCAATAGGCCAGGGGCGCATAGTTATCTTTTCAATAACAAGGTCACTACAAGGGGATCCATCAGTAGCAATTAAAACTTTCATAACGACTCCTTTTGTTAGTGCAAGTAGGGTTTTAGCACTATTAATTTTGTCGGCCTTAATTTTATTAACTTAGTTTTCAGCAAAATATATGCCAAGACTTAAAACAACTACTTAACTGAGTTATAATGCGCAAACACCTTTATTCTAGCAAAATTTCGCAGTTACTAACTGCGAAAAATTCCCCAGTTTATAAAGTACTTATGAGTGAAACTACCAGTAAACAATGGCAAACTTTAGCCTTACTATCAATTGCAGAGCTTTTAGGGATGACGCTTTGGTTTAGCACTGCTGCTATGTTGCCTGCTTTACAAGTTGAGTGGAAATTAACAGAATCTCAGTCTAGCTGGCTAACTTTAGCTGTGCAACTTGGTTTTGTTGTTGGAACCCTATTTAGTGCTTTATTTAACTTGTCCGACATTATTAACACTCGCCATTTTTTAGTTATTAGTGCTTTACTTGGAGCAAGTTTTAATTTTGTTTTAGCTATTTTTGCTAGTGATGCTAGTTTGGCAATAATTCTAAGGTTTTTAACAGGTGTGTGCTTAGCTGGAGTTTATCCGCCAGCAATGAAAATAATGGCAAGTTGGTTTCGTGCTGGGCGAGGTTTAGCTATTGGAGTTTTAATAGCCGCTTTAACTTTAGGAAAAGCTTTTCCTTATCTAATTAATGCCATAGGGTTTGAAAGCTGGCGACATAATGCAATGCTAGTTTCTTTCTTAGCTGCTGTTGGGGGATTGATTGTATTATTTTTTGTTACTGATGGGCCTTACTCTTTACCCCCAGCTAAATTTGATTTTAAGCAGGTAAGAAAAATTATTGGTAATCGAGGTGTTAGACTAGCAAACTTAGGTTATTTGGGTCATATGTGGGAACTTTATGCAATGTGGACTTGGTTCCCAATAATGTTAAGAGCTAGTTTTGAAGGACAAGCAACTAAATGGGCTGAATATGGGTCTTTTTTAGTTATTGGTGCTGGTGCTTTAGGTTGTATTGGTGCAGGTTTTTTAGCCGATAGAGTTGGTAGAACTTTAATAACTTCTTTAGCTATGGCAATTAGCGGACTGTGTTGTTTAACTATTGGACTACTTTTTAATGCTAACCCTGTTTGGTTGATAATCTTAGCTGTTATTTGGGGTGCAAGTGTTGTGGCAGATTCAGCACAATTTTCTACTTGTGTTACTGAACTTGGAGAGGCTGAATACATTGGGACTGCATTGACATTACAAACTTGCCTAGGCTTTTTACTTACTATGGTTTCTATTAAACTAGTAGGAGTTTTGGAAAAAATTATTGGCTGGCAATATGCCTTTGTTATACTAGCCCCAGGCCCAATACTAGGCACTCTAGCAATGCTTTACCTAAGACGTTTACCTGAAGCAATGAAAATTGCTCAAGGAAAAAAATAATTAATTTTAAGGAGCAAATTACTTATGTCTGATAAAATTAATAAGTCAGATTCTGAATGGAGAAAAGAATTAAGTCAGGAACAGTACGCAGTTTGTCGTAAGAAAGGCACAGAAGCACCTTTTTCTGGTGAATATTATTACAACAAAACGGAAGGCACTTATTTATGTGTATGTTGTGGTAATGAATTATTTAATTCGGATGCTAAGTATAATTCCGGTAGTGGTTGGCCTAGTTTTTGGCAACCTGTTACACAAGACAGTGTGCATGTAGAAAAAGACTATAGCCATTTTATGGTTAGGGAAGAAATTACTTGTAATAAGTGTGATGCTCATCTAGGGCATGTATTTGAAGATGGCCCAGCACCTACTTTTTTACGTTATTGTATTAATTCTGTATCTCTAAAATTTGTCCCTAAAAAATCAGACTAAATTTTCTATGAACAATGAGTTAACAAAAGATGAACTATTAGCAAATCTAGCTAAGAGAAAATTAACTAGAAGCAAGGTAAAAAAAGTGATTATGGTATTTACACTAAGCTTTGTTTTGTTAGGGTTTATCTTAGCTATTTGGGCATTTTGGTTTGAGCCTGATAGTTTAGTGGTTAGAAAAGTTGAGCTAAAACTAAAGAATTGGCATAAAGAACATGACGGCTTAAAAATTGCTATTTTGACGGATTTGCATGTTGGTTCACCCCATATAAATTTGGAAAAACTTTCTCTTTTAGTAGCAGAAACAAATAAAGAAAATGTTGATCTAGTGCTAATTCTAGGGGATTTAGTAATTACTGGGGTAAAAGGTGGCAAATTTATTGAACCTGAGCCAATTGCAGAAAAGTTAAAAGGCTTGAAGGCAGAAAAAATAGTAGCTATTTTAGGCAATCATGACTGGTGGTATAACGGAGAACGTGTAAGAAAAGCTTTGCAAGATGTTGGAATTATTGTTTTAGAAAATAATTCAATTAGTTTTAGTAAAAATGAAAAAAACATTTGGTTAGCTGGCCTGGCAGATCTTTGGACAAGAAAAATAGACTTAAATAAAGCTTTAGAAGAAACTAAAGACAATAACCCCATTTTGCTTCTAACACATAATCCAGATGTTTTTCCTGAAATTCCAGAGCAAGTAAGCCTGACTTTAGCTGGTCATACTCATGGTGGACAAGTAAAGCTACCTTTGTTGGGCAGACCTGTAGTTCCTTCTAAATATGGTGAACGTTATGCTATTGGGCATGTTAAGGAAAATAACAAAAATCTTTTTATAGGTAGTGGAGTAGGTACTAGTATTATTCCTGTAAGATTTTGTGTTCCTCCAGAAGTAATAGTTTTAACAATAAAAAAGAGTAGCAATTAATCGCTACTCTTTAACTTACTAACACTTAAAATGTTGACTATTTAAGTATAAACTCTAGCACGGTTTCACCTAAATAAACTTGATCGCCTGGGCTGAGTTTTTTACGTTGTTGTGCTGGTAAGACTGCGCCATTTAACATACTGCCATTAGCACTTCCTAAGTCTTCAATAAAGAAGTCTTTACCATCAAAATGAACCATTGCATGGCGACGGGAAATTTTACCAGAGCTATCAAATTGTCCTAAGTCAATTTCTGGAGTAATTCCACGAGCAGGGTCATTACGGCCAATTAAGTTAGCTTCCTTTGTGATATTAAAGGAGAACGAAGCCCCAGAAATGCTATGAATAATTTTAAGCATCCCTTCTACAGGTTTTTCCTGGGTAATTATTTCTGCATTTTCTAAATTATACCTATGTCTTTCTAAGGCTTTTTTCATTTCAGCCGCAGACTTAAAGCGATCTACAGGTTTATGAGAAACACATCTTCCAATTATTTCATCAATCCCTTTAGTTAATTTAGGATTAATTTGCATTGGTCGAGGAAAACGAGAAAAATCAAAAAGTAGCAAAGGATTTGATTGTGGATCTTCTCCTGTTAAGAGGTGAAACATTGTTGCACCAAGTGAATAAAGATCAGAACGAGGTTCAACTTTACCTGCAAAAAGTTCCGGTGGAGCATAACCCATTGTACCGATTGCAGTTACATTTTTTTGAGCAGGTGTTACTGTTCTGGCAATACCAAAGTCTACTAACATAACTCTCTTAAGTTTGTTGTCTAGCATTACGTTAGCAGGTTTCATATCACGATAAATAATAGGAGGATCAAGGTTATGAATATAATCAAACACATCACAAAGCTGAATGGCCCAATCAACTACGATAGCTTCAGGTAGGTAGCCGGTTTCTGAGGATTTTAATTCTTGTTCTAAATCCCGGCCTTGGATGTATTTCATGACCAAATAGTAGCGGCCTTCTCCAGCAGCAAAGTAGTCAAAAACTGTAGGTATAGATGGATGTTCTAAGTTTGAAAGTACACTAGATTCACGCTTAAAGTCTTCTACAGCCTTTTTACGGGATGCCTCATCAGGAAATTTGCCTATCATTTCTTTGACAGCGCGTTGAGCCTCAGCTAAATGTTTGTCTGTTGCAAGATAAACATTGCCCATCCCACCACCACCAAGCCATTTTACTATAGTGTATCTGTTAGCCAGGACATTGCCGCTTGCTAGTTGTTCAGTTTGTTCAGTCATTAAAGATAAACTCCTTGATAGCTCACGTTGATTTAAATGTCAGAGTATAACATAAGCTTTAACTGGGTAAAAATATGAAAAAATTAGCTTTTTCTGAAAATTTTTGATAACAGAAGATTTTTTGATCTTACCAGTTTTGGATGTTTTGTTTAACACCATGAATGCACAATTTAAGGAAAAAAATCAAGCTGTTAAATAAAAATTAATTAATTAACTATGTCCCAAAATATTATGGGGTTGATATAACTCTTCTAAGAAGCTTTGTTCTTCATTTGTTATACTAACATCTAAAGAAACTACAATGTCTTCTAACTGTGATACTTTACTTGCTCCAATTATTGGAGACACAATTGAGGGCTTATTTAGAAGCCAAGCAATAGCTATTTGGCTTGGGCTAACACCTTTATTTGTAGCTACTTGAGCTACTCTATCTGCAATATCAAAATCTGATATAAGATTATAAAGCTTTTTAGAGAAATCGTCTGTTTCCCCTCTAAGAGTCTTACTTTGACCATCTTTAGAGCGATTTCCAGAAAGTACCCCTCTAGCTAGCGGACTCCAAGGAATAACACCTACACCTTCTTCTTTACATAGAGGAAGCATTTCTCTCTCTTCTTCACGATAGACTAAATTATAGTGGTTTTGCATGCTGATAAAATTGCTCCAACCTTTTGATTTAGCCAAATAAATCGATTTAGCAAATTGCCATGCAAACATACTAGAAGCCCCAAGATAGCGAACTTTTCCCATACGAACTAAATCATTTAGTGCTTCCATAGTTTCTTCTATAGGGGTGTTATAGTCCCATCGGTGAATTTGATAAAGATCTACATAATCTGTTCCTAGTCTTTTAAGAGAAGCATCTATAGAAGCAAAAATATGTTTACGAGAAAGCCCACCTTGATTTGGAAGCTCGTTCATAGGGAAAAATACTTTTGTTGCTAATACTATTTCATCTCTATGGGCAAAATCTTTTAAGGCACGTCCTACAATTTCTTCGCTTACACCTAGGGAATACATATTAGCTGTATCAAAAAAGTTAATCCCTAAATCTAGAGCTTTTTTAATGATAGGTCGGGAATCCTCTTCTTCTAATACCCATTCACGCCATTTTTTACTACCAAATGTCATACAACCCAAGCAAATTCTAGAGACTTGTAAGCCTGAACGTCCTAAGTTCATATATTTCATAATGTTAACTTTGCTCCTTAAAAACTATTTAATAATTTAATAATTTTTTGCTATAAGACGACGGGTAGAAGTTTGCCCATTGTCTATATCTTGATCAATTAGTATAGAAAAGTTTTTTGGTAAATATTTTCTTGGTTCGTCACTTTCTAAACACCATTCAGAACGAAAGGAGGGATGATAACATAAATGCCTTTGATTAAAAGTTTCCCAAGCAATAAAACCACCTTTAATTACTGACCCACAAGCAGATAGAAAGCATGATTTTTCCCAATATTTTAACCCTAAAACTAGTGCAAAAGAGTTTTTTTCAGGTTGCCAGAGGGACAAATCTGCTTGTAAAAGAGTTATTTTTGACTCTAAATTGTTTTCCCTAGCAGCTTTAGCTAGTAACTCTAATGCTACTTCTGAGATGTCTACCCCTATAACACTGTATCCTAGTCTTGCTAGTGATAAAACATTGCCAGATAATCCACAAGCTAATTCTAAAATAGGTGCCGCAGGTAAAGATAATTTAGTTAATTCATCTAAAATTGGATGAGGTAGAAAATTAGTTTTTGTTGTAGCTAAATATTTTTGATCCCATTTTAATTTGTCAGGATGATTTGATAATGAGTCAAAAGTATTTACTAGCAGCATAATTATTAATTAGGTATTAATTCAGGGAAAATTTTATGAGTTCTTCTAAATCAATGGCAGAAAAAATTTGTCTTGTCACCGGAGCTACATCAGGAATTGGAAAAGTAACGGCTCAAAGTTTAGCCAAACAAGGAGCAAAAGTTATTATAGTTAGCCGAAATAAAGAAAAATGTGCTTCTACTGTAAAAGAAATTAAAAAACTTACTGCCAATAGCGAAGTCGATTTTATTGCAGCAGATCTAAGTAGTCAAAAAGAAATTCATAAATTAGCTAAACAAATTACGGACTCGTACCCTAGGCTAGATGTACTGGTTAATAACGCAGGAGGCTTATTTTTATCTCGTGAGTTAAGCCTAGATAATATTGAAATGACCTGGGCATTAAATCACTTAAATTATTTTTTGCTTACTAATTTACTAATAGACAGCTTAAAAGCTAGCCAGGCGGCTAGAGTGGTTAATGTGTCTTCTGTTGCTCATGAAAATGGAAATATTGACTTTGAAAATCTACAGGGAGAAAAAAAATATTCTGGTTGGGGAGCTTATTGCCAATCTAAATTGGCTAATTTGCTATTTACCTATGAGTTAGCACGTAAGTTATCTAAAACAAAAATTACTGCTAACACGCTACATCCTGGGGTAGTAGGCACAAATTTTGGAACAAATAATAAAGGACTAATGGGAAAGCTTATACAACTGTACTTAAAAATATTTTCTATTAGTGATAAAGAAGGAGCAGAAACTAGCATTTATTTAGCTAGTTCTACAGAAGTTCAAGCGGTAACAGGCAAGTATTTTATTAAGAAAAAAGAGCGTAACTCTAAACCTATTTCCTATGATGAAGGGTTAGCTAAAAGACTTTGGCAAGTTAGCAAAGAGTTAACCAGGTTAGATAGCTCTTTATAAAGACAGATAAGAAATTAATACCTTTTCAAATCTTGCAGCTAGGTCTGTTGATGGTGTATTATCAGGGCAGCACTCTACCAAATTAAGCGCAACAGCTTATTTGATAACTGCATCAAAAACTTATATTAATTTTGATAATTAAAAACCTATTTTCTTTAGGGGGGCGAATGTCGCTAAAAGGAAAACTTCTTATTGTTGCTTTATCGGCTGCCATAGCTTTTTATGCTGTAGTTGGCGGCTTTCTTTCAGTTCATAAGGACGTTTTTGCTAAAGGGGATCCTTATGTACAAATGCGGATCTTTAGTGAAGTCCTACGTCATATTGTACGTGATTATGTTGATGAGCCAGATTTAGAAAAAGTTAAAATTGGTGCATTACGTGGTTTAGCTGATGGGCTAGACCCTTATAGTGCTTACCTAAGTCCAGAACAAGTAAAGAAATTTAATTCCCCCCGTACAGATTTGGCTGGCACAGGTATGATTATTTCTAAAGTATCAGGCTACATTTATGTTGTCTCTACCTTAAAAGGCTCACCAGCAGAGCAAGCCGGACTAAGAGCAGGAGATTATATAGAATATATTGATACTTTACCTACTAGAGATGTCACCCTTTATGATGCAGAAGAATTATTAGCAGGACAAGCGGCTTCAGAACTTGAATTAAAAGTTTTTCGTCGTGGTCGTGCCTATAAAACCAAAATTAAACGTGCAGTTGTAAACCAACCTGCAATTGAATCCAATGTTTTAGAATCAGCCGTTGCTTACTTAAAAGTCACTTCTTTAGCTGATGGCAAAGCAGCAGAGATTAAAAAACAATTGGCAGAACTTCAATCTAAAGGTATGCAAAAGTTAGTTTTAGATTTACGAGGTGCTGCTAATGGTTCAATTGAAACAGGTGTAGAAGTAGCTAATTTATTTGTTAAGTCTGGTACACTTGCAAAGGTTATAGGCCATAAAAATGCTATAGAAAAAACCTTTGAAGCTGATCCAAGTAAGGCTATTTTTAATGGTCAAATTGCTTTAGTAGTTGATCGTAGTACAGCAAATGCAGGGGAAGTAATTGCAGGAGCGATTTTAGGAAATAAACGTGGCGAACTTGTTGGAGAAAAGACTTTTGGTGCAGGTTCAACACAAAAATTATTTGAGTTAAAAAATGGTTCTGCAATGTTATTAACTATTAGTAGATATGCTGATCCAAGTGGTATAGCTTTTCTAAAGGAAAACCCAGGAATTGCTCCTACAGTTGAAGCAAAAGCAGTTGTAGCAGAAGAAGTTTTACCAGAAGATAATGAAGCAGAAGAAGATGATCAAGCTAAAGCAGAAAGCCCACAACTACCTATTGAAAAGCCTACAGCCGATGATGTTCAATTAAAGAAAGCTTTAGAAATATTAAAATCTAATGGTCAAACTAACACCGCTAAAGATGAAAAGGGTGTTAAACCATCAGAAACACCAGTACATCATAAAAGTGCAAGTGCTGGTTCTAGCTTATAAATTATTAAGTTAAATAAAAATTTTGCTTAAAAGTAAAAGCCTGTAAGAGTTATTTCTTACAGGCTTTTAGCTTGTTAGTTTGATTTATGAAAATTATTTCTGATCTTAGTGATAATGCTTGGCATAAATTAGGCAATAGTTCTTATGAATGGTGGTATTTTGATGCTATTGCAGATAATGGTTATAGTTTTGTAATAACATTTTTTTATGGCTTACCTTTTTCTCCTTACTATAATGAAAAAATTGTCCAATTAGAGCAAGGAAAAGACTTAGCAGATCCTAGTAATCATGTAGCCTTTTATTTTTGTCTTTATGAAAATGCTCGTCCTATAGCTTATATATTAAGTGAGTATACTAGTAAAAATTTTTTTGCTTCTAAAAAAAAAGTAGAAGTAAAAGTAGGAAATAATTTACTAACTTATGATCAAGATAAGGGTTTTTTGATTAAAATCAATGATTTAGCTCTTTGGGGTAGAAAAGTAGAAGGAGAAATAGCTTTTAAGCCAGAGTTTTTTCCCTTTATAAATTGGCCGTCAAAGGATAGTGAACATATTTGGAATTGTGTTGCTCCTCGGTGCCAAGTTCACGGAGAGATGACTATTACTGGATTAATTAAAAAACGTAAAATCGCTTTGCAAGCAATTGGCTACCATGATCACAATTATGGCTCTCGCCCAATGCACAAGGATATGAAAAGATGGCATTGGGGACGTGTTCATACCAAAGAGCAAACCGTAATTTACTACATTATTGAAAATAATAATGAGCCAGAAGCTTTTTTGA
Source organism: uncultured Clostridia bacterium (assembly GCA_964492845.1). GTDB lineage: Bacteria > Acidobacteriota > Blastocatellia > Chloracidobacteriales > JADJPF01 > JADJPF01. The sequence continues at coordinate 14,689 of CAZBMZ010000004.1, read as the reverse complement.
TGGTTTTAAGTGATGAGGGTAAAACAATTTATTGTAATCAAGCTATATATCAATTTAAGCCAAAAAAAGATTTAATGGGAGTAGAATATTTTTCCCAAATAAACCTTAACTCTATAGAAAAAAACTTAAGTGTAAATATAGACAAAACCTACAAAGTTGACCAAGGGCCTTTTTACCTAAGATTTTTAGCAGAACAAAAACTAGAACTAGGGACAGAAACATTTAGAAATATTGGTTTTGCAGAAGCTTTTGAGCCTGCAAAATTATTTATAAAAGCTTATTGGCCTTTTATAAAGATGCCTATAAGGAAATATTCTTAATAATCACAAGATAATATTAATAAGGAAGGTTGCAAGTAAATGGAAACAATTAAACCTCACGGGGGACAATTAATTAATAGAGAAGTAATAGGTGAAGAACGACAAGACTTAATCTCTCGTGCTAAAGATATGGCGCAAATTGTCTTAAATGCTAGAGAAGTATCAGACCTGGAAATGATTACTATTGGTACATTTTCACCTTTAACAGGTTTTATGGGTCAACAAGATTATGAAAGTGTGTGTAAGGATATGCACTTAAAATCTGGGTTGCCCTGGACAATTCCTATAACTTTGTCTACTAGCAAAGAAGTTGCCGACAGCTATAAAGAAGGTCAAGAAATAGCTCTTTATCAAACTTCAGAGCATTTATTAGCAGTATTAACGCTTACAGAAAAATATACTTATGATAAGGAAAAAGAAGCACAACACGTTTACCGTACAACAGAAGAAGCACATCCTGGTGTTAGCGCGCTTTATAAACAAGGCGAAGTTTTACTAGCAGGAGATGTTAAAGTAGTAAATCATCCGCTAAATGTCTCTTTTGCAGAATATCGACTTACTCCAACACAAACACGCCAAGCTTTTGCTGAAAAGAAATGGCGTAGAATAGTTGCTTTTCAAACACGTAATCCTGTACACCGTGCGCATGAATATATTCAAAAATGCGCTATGGAAGTTGTTGATGGGCTTCTACTTCATCCACTAGTTGGGGAAACAAAATCTGATGATATTCCAGCAGATGTTCGGATGCGTTGTTATGAAGTTTTACTAGAAAACTACTACCCTAAAAAACATACTTTACTTTCTGTTTTACCAGCAGCAATGCGTTATGCAGGGCCAAGAGAAGCTATTTTTCATGCAATTATGCGTAAAAATTATGGTTGTACCCATTTTATTGTTGGCCGAGATCATGCTGGTGTAGGAAATTACTATGGTACATATGATGCTCATTATATTTTTGATGAGTTTGACCCAGCAGCACTAGCAATTACACCTATGTTCTTTGACCACACTTTCTTTTGTCGTCGTTGTGGTGCAATGGCTTCGGCTAAAACTTGCCCACATACTAGCAATGACCATGTTTTCCTTAGTGGAACTAAAGTAAGAGATATGTTGCAGCAAGGAGAAATTCCACCTGTAGAATTTACTCGCCCAGAAGTTGCACAAATCTTAATAGATTCAATGAAAAAATAATGCTTTTTGGTTGTACTAATTAGATTTACTTTAAATTTAATTAGTACAACTATTAATTTCAAGATTTTAGGAGAATAAATGTTAGCCAATAAAAATATAGCTATATTGGGTTTAGGGACAATGGGACGTGCTGTAGTAAATGGGTTACTACGTTCTCAAGTTGTGAACGTGAGTCAAATTTGCGCTACTGTACGAACGAAAGCTAATGCAGAAAAGATTAAAACCGAACTTGGGATTGAATGTTTAACAGATAATGCAGTAGTAGCAGAAAAAGCAGATATTATTATTTTAGCTGTTAAACCTAAAGATATTGAAAAAATAGCTACTTCTTTAGTTGAAAAGTCTGTGCTTAAGCATAACCCATTAGTTATTTCTATTGCTGCTGGAACAAAAACAAATTTTATAGAAACCATTATAGGGACGGATTGCCCAGTATTAAGAGCAATGCCAAACACACCTTGTTTTATTGGTAAGGGTATGACAGTTGTTTCAAAGGGAACTACTGCAACAGATGAGCATGTAGCACTAGCAAAAGAAATTTTTTCTACCATGGGGCGTTTTGCTGAATTAGAAGAAAAACACATGGATACAGTCACAGGACTTTCTGCAAGCGGGCCAGCTTTTATTTATATCATTATAGAAGCTTTAGCTGATGGTGGAGTTATGAGAGGACTTCCACGTAGCATTGCTACAGAATTAGTTGCACAAATGACTTTAGGTGCCGCAGAAATGGTTTTAGTTACAGGAAAACATCCAGCAGCATTAAAGGATGATGTTACTACTCCAGCAGGTTGTACTATTGCTGGTATTTTAGCTTTAGAAGATGGACGTATTCGTTCTGTACTAGCGCGAGGTGTTGAAACAGCCGCTAAAGTAGCAGGTGATTTGGGAAAGTAGAAAAGACCAACTAACTTAATATGAATAATTTAGATGAAGCAATAAAAAAACATATTACCAATGCCCAAAGAATAGTAATAAAAATAGGTACTAATGTAATTATGCGGGATGATGGCACAATTGCTTTAGGACGTATTTATAACTTAATAGAATGTGTTGCAAACTTACGTAAGCAGAATAAAGAAGTATTAATTGTTTCTTCTGGTGCAGTTGGATTAGGTGCGCAACGCTTAAAACTTACTCAAAAACCAAAACAATTAATATTAAAACAAGCTTGTGCTGCTATTGGACAAAGCCGTCTAATGTCAGTTTATGAAGATGCTTTTGAAAAATTAGGTGTAATAACTGCACAAATACTTCTTATAGAAGATGATTTTACTAACCGGATTCGCTATATAAATCTTAGGGATACACTCTTAAAATTACTTGAAATGGGTGTAGTACCAATTATTAATGAAAATGACACTGTTTCTACATTAGAACTAGAAAGAACTGTAACGGCTGAACAGGGTAGAATTCCTGTTTTTGGTGATAATGATAAGTTATCAGCTTTGGTGATGAGTAAGATTTTTGCTGATATGCTAATTATTCTTTCTGATGTTGATGGGTTATATACTAGTAATCCTACAAAAGATAAAGATGCTACTTTAATTCCTGTAGTCCCTAAAATTACACCTGAAATTGAAGCTATAGCTGAAGGTGCTGGTTTGAGGGGAAGAGGTGGGATGAAAACCAAAGTAGAAGCTGCTCGTATTGCAATAAATTCTGGAGGATTAGCGATAATTGTTAATGGTAAAGCTTTAGGGATGTTAGATAGAGTATTAGCAGGTGAAGCTGTAGGAACAGTTTTTCTACCTGTTAGTCATTTATCTAGTAAAAAGCGTTGGATAGCTTTTGCTTCAACAATTACAGGCACAGTTGTTACTAATAATGGTGCTAAAAGTGCGTTATTAGAGAAAAAAGCATCTTTACTACCTGCGGGGGTTGTTTATTTAGAAGGTAATTTTAATCGTGGTGAAGTTGTAAGTATTACTGATGAATCAGGTTTAGAATATGCTCGTGGAATAGTTAATTATTCTAGTGAAGAAGCAAAAAAATTAATTGGCATCCACTCAGATAAGATTGAATATTTAGTAGAACAAAAAAATTATGATGCTTTAATAACACGAGATAATATTGTTATTTTAAGTTAGCTACTTACTAATACTATGATTTATAAGGGGTTATAATGACTACACCTAATTTAGCTATGGATGAAATTAGCAAAATAGCAAAGGAATCTAAAATAGCTTCTCGTCGTTTACTTATAGCTAATACTTCAGTAAAAAATCAAGCTTTACTAGCAATTGCTCAAGAACTAGAAAATCAACAAGATAAAATTTTAGCTGCCAATGAGTTAGATCAAAAAGAGGCTAAAAGCCTAGTTGCTAGCGGTAAGATGGCTAAATCCTTATTTGACCGGCTTAAATTAGATAAAGTTAAATTAGCTGGAATGATAGAAGGTGTAAGAACTGTTGCTGCACTAGATGACCCTACAGGAAAAATCTTAGCTAGAACCTTGATAGATGATGGACTAGAACTAGAAAAAGTAAGTTGTCCTCTAGGAGTTTTGCTAGTTATATTTGAATCCAGGCCGGACGCAGTAACACAAATTAGTGCTTTAGCCTTAAAGTCAGGTAATGCAGTAATCTTAAAGGGTGGACGAGAAGCAGCTAACTCTAATTTAGCCTTAGTAACAGCAATAAAAGCGGCTATTGAGAGATTTCCAGAAATACCAACAAGTAGCGTTAGTTTAGTAACAGAACGCGAGCAAATAAACGCACTCCTAGCACTAGACTCTTATGTTGATTTAGTTATTCCTCGTGGTTCAAATGAGCTTGTTAGATATATACAAAATAATACACGTATTCCAGTTTTAGGACATGCTGAAGGTTTATGTCATATTTATATTGATAATGATGCTGATATAGAAAAAGCTATTAGTATAGTTTATGATGCTAAAACTCAATATCCATCAGCCTGTAATTCTGTTGAAACAGTTCTTATTCACAAAGACATAGCTAAAGATGTGTTGCCAAAATTAGCAGATCGACTTTTAAGCGCAAATGTTGAGTTAAGAGGATGCCCATCAACAAAAGAGTTGTTAAAAGGGCTAGAAATAAAAGAAGCTAGCCTTGAAGACTGGAAAACAGAGTATTGCAGCCTAGTTTTATCAATAAAAATAGTTAATACTTTAGATGAAGCCATTGATCACATCAATAATTTTGGTTCTTCTCATACAGATACAATCATTAGTGAAAACAAAGAATCAGCAGAGATTTTCTTAAATAGCGTTGATTCGGCAGGGGTTTATCATAATGCTTCCACTAGATTTGCCGATGGATTTCGTTATGGTTTTGGTGCAGAAGTAGGTATTAGCACAAGTAAGCTTCATGCACGTGGCCCGGTTGGACTTGAAGGACTTGTTTCCTATAAATATAAACTCTTTGGATCAGGGCAAATAGTTGCTACCTATAGTGGAGTTAATGCTAGAGAGTTTAAGCATAAAATTTTGCAAAAATAAGAAGATTTTTCTTGCAAGCTTTCAGTTGTCTGATACTCTTTAGGCGAGTAATATATAAAGATTCCTAATAGCTTTGATTATATCGATTAGCCTTTTTTATAAAATTTAAGTCTAAAAATTAGTAAATATAAATCTCATCTCTGGAGTCACACTAATGAAAGTTTGCAGCTTGTGCGGCAAACAATGGCCGGATAATACCAAGTTCTGTCCTGCTGATGGAACTACTGTAGTTGATATTGCTCCAAGAGATAATTCTATTCGTCCTTCCTTACGTAATAAAGAGAATAAAGAAAATAAAGAGAATAAAAAGTTAGAAAAAGTAGATCATTGGACTGGGTTAATTGGGAAGGTATTAAACCGTACCTACCAAATAGAAGAAAAATTAGGCCAAGGTGGAATGGGTGCAGTGTTTCGCGCACGACACTTGGGAATAGGGGACACGGTTGCATTAAAAATTATTTCTGAGGAACATACCCAGGATTCTGTAATGCTTGCTCGTTTTCGTCGTGAAGCTCAAGCTGTCCGGCGTTTAGCTCATCCTAATGCTGTTGCTGTTTATGATTTTAATAGTACTGAAGAAGGCTTATTTTTTATGGTGATGGAGTTTGTTAAAGGACAAACTCTAGAACAATATTTAGCTGAAAAACTTATAGTTACACCTCAAAGAGCCTGGGAAATTCTACATCCAGTAGCACAAGCCTTAGATATAGCCCATAGCTTAGGCATTATTCATCGTGATATTAAGCCTGCTAACTTAATGCTTTGCCGAGATAGTGGAGGTAAAGAGCAGATAAAAGTTTTAGATTTTGGTACTGCTCGTCTTAGTTCTGCTAATGAACAAGAGGCGGTTTCCCTAACCCAACAAGGGCAAATTTTTGGTACTCCTTTTTATATGGCCCCTGAATCTGTACTGGGAGAACCTATTACTCATAGTGTAGATATTTATTCGCTAGGAGTAGTGCTTTATAAAATGCTTACTGGTACATTACCCTTTCAATCTGAACGTAGTATGCAAGTAATGATGGCTCATGCGCATACAGATCCAGACCTACCATCCCAGAGAAATCCAAAATTATTAGGTAAATATGACAGTATTATACTAAAGGCTTTAGAGAAAACTCCTATTAAACGTTACCAAATAGCTAAGGAATTAGTGGACAGTTTATTTAATTCACTTAATGAAGGAGCAATTTTAGCTACTTCTAGTGCAGGTTTTAGAGTGGATGATATTTTATCTGCACGAACAAGAACAGCATCGCAACTAGAGCCAAACTTTAATTGTTATATTGGAAGAGAACAGGAAATAAAAAGGCTACAAGATGGATTTTCCCAAGCTTGCGAGGGTAGAGCAAACCCGATGTTTATTATTAGTAGTCCTGGACTTGGGAAAACTCAACTACTAACTAGGTTTAGAGATTGGGCAAATGAACAAGGCGCAGTAGTTTTACTAGGCAAATTTTTTGATTATGGTGGTAGTATTAACGAACCATTAAGAACATTTAAGCAGCTATTAACAGGACTAGTTTCTACAGGATTGCTTAAAAGCATGCCAAACCCTTTTCTTAATGCTAATCCAGCAAAAAGAGATAGCAAACTTTTAGTTCCAGAAACAACTAGTCAAGAAAAATGGCAGCTTTTTGCCAGCTTAGCCAGCACTTTTACTTCACTAGCTCCAAATCGAACTATTGTGATGATCCTAGATGATATACAGTGGGCAGATGCTTTAAGTCTTGAATTTGTAGGCTATTTACTAAGAACTACAGAAACACGTAAATTTTACTTTATTGGAGGCTCTCATTTAGAAGAAACAAGATCTAAAACACATCCTTTTCGCTCTTGGCTAATTAAACAAGCACAATATATTCACTATGAAAAAATGGAACTGCATCCTTTTGATAAAAAAGGAGTTAATACCTTACTTCAAGCTATATTTCAATGTATTGAAGTTAGCCAAAAAGATGTAGATATGCTTTATCAGCTAACGGGAGGTAATCCTTTATACTTAATTGAAGTAATTAAGCTGCTAATGAATAGCCAAAAAATAGTTTTTCAAAACTCTGTTTGGTATGGCAGCGGATTTGATGAAGTAAAATTACCAGATACAGTAACAAATGTAGTACGTTATAAATTGGAAGCTTGTCCAGAGCAACTACGGGAAGTGTTGGGGGCAGCAGCGGTAATTGGGGATAATTTTAGTTTTGAACTTCTACAAATGATTTTAGACATTAATGAAAACGAGCTTGAAGAATTGCTAAATAAAGCTGTAAAAGAGTCTTTACTACAAGATGATGAAGAAACAAATAAGGATGAATACCAGTTTTACAATACAACTATTCGTCAAGTTATTTATGATGAAATTCCTAAACGGCAAAAGAGACGGCTTCATTCACGAGCAGCTTTAGCAATAGCTAAACTCAATGCAGGAAAAACAGAACTAACTAGTAGTGCTTTGACCTATCATTATTATTCTGCTGGAGAATGGGAAGCAGTTCTAAAACATAGCTCAACGGCAATTGAACAAGCTTTAAGTAAACAGGCTATGGATGAAGTAGTTAGGCTTTCTCGTTATGCAGAAGAGGCCCTAAACCGTTTATCTGAAGAAGCAGATACTAGTATAAATGTAACAAATTATCGGCGTTTGATAGGTCAAACAAGGCTTAAACGAGCTATTGCTTTAATGCGCTTAGGTAATTTTAAGGAAGCACAAACAGAAGCAGAAGATGTAAAAGAGTTTATTGAACGCTTAAATGCTCCTGAACTTCAAGCTCAACTATATTTGGTTTTAACAGAATTATGTTTTTGGACAGGTCGTAACACAGAAGGGTTTAACCTTGGTTCCAGAGGGTTAGTCCTGGCACGTCAGATTAATGATGAAGAATGTGTACGATATATGATGTTTTACCTGGCCTGGTGCAGAGTTCGTATTACTCCTATTTCAGAAAGCTTAACACTTTTCCAACAAATTGTTGAACTATCTAAACAAGCCGGGGATATATCCTTACAAGCTCGCTCATTATCTACACTAGGTAACCTACTACATATTACTGGGCAATGGCGTAAAGGCAGAGCCTATATTGAAGAAGCACACCATTTAGCTAAATTTGCCTCTGATCCTTTTGCACAATGTCAAGTGCTACTTTTCTCTACCTGGTCACTAGATTTTGAAAATAATCTTTCTAAAGTAAAAGACCTAGCAGATGAAGGAATTAAAATATCTCATAACTATGGCTGGCGTAATTGGGAAGGCTATCAATATTATGTACTAGGACGTAGTTATTTACGTAGTGTAGAGCCAAACTTTGAGCTAGCTCAAGAAATGCTTTCTCGTAGTTTTTCTATTATGCAGGAAACTTACGATAAGATGGGGCAATTAACAGTATCAAAAGAACTTGCTAAGTTAGAGCTTATGACACAGCCTGACCCATCTATTTTGGATAAATTACGTGAAATTACTAGTGGATTAGCTAAGCAAAAAGAAATGATTGCTTATTGTGAAGGCATAATAATTTTAGCTGACGCTGAAGCTAAAGTAGGTTCTGTTGAAAATGCTATAGCTAATTATCGAAATGCCTTAAAAATATCAGAAACTATTCCTTTTCTTGAAGTTCAATGGCGGATTCATTTTGGTTTAGCTGAATGTCTAAAAAAACAATTGGAAGAAACTCTAGCTCTTGAACATATGATTCGAGCAATAGAAGTGATCAATAGATTAAAACAAGAGCTAGATGGCCCAGACACTGTAGCTAAATTCCTAGAAAATAAAGAAGAAGTTTATACTGCTTATGCCCAAATATTTAGCTAATTGCTTAAGATTTCTTTGCATAATATCCACGTCTTGTTTTTACCTTAACATTATCTTTCTTTACTTTTAGACGAATCTTTCTAAAACCCCCATCATGTGCTGAATTTGTTGGATAATAACCTAAACTATAGATTGTCCGAAGTTCTGCCGCTACTTTTTCATAACATCCTGACAAATCTTCTAATCTATTGGCATAAAATATACTTCCACCTGTAGCGTCTGATAAAGTTTTTAATTGTTCACGAGATAGATAATAAGCCTCAGAAACGTCTAATCCGGTTTCATTTATTACTTCTTCTTCCGTATTAATATATATAGGAAAAACTATTGTGTCTGATTCCTGAATTTTAGCTAGCAATTCATTAAAACCTATTAATGAACCTCTACCAGGCACACCAGGCAAAGCATTATCTACACCATCTGTCATTATTACAATTGAATTACGTTCTGATTGAGCTTGTTGCAATAACCAAAGTAAAGAACGCTCTAAAGCATCATAAAAGTTTGTTCCACCATCAGCATCTTTAATACTTTCAATTTTTTGTCTTAAAAGCTCCCGGTTATTGGTTAAAGGACAAATTAAACGTGCTGAACCGCTAAAAGTAATTATAGCTACTTTATCTTCTGGTCGGGTGGCTTGAATAAATGACCAAGCACTTTTACGAATTAGCTTAAGTCTTTCTTTAAGGCTACCACTTAGATCAATTAATAACACTAAATTAAAGGGTGTGTTAACTGATTGAAAATGCACTATTTCTTGTTCTATTCCATCTTCATAGAGTAAAAATTCTGTTTCTGTAAGATTAGTTATAGGCTGTCCAACTGTATTTACTGCACTAGCATTAAGTGTTACTAACTCAGATTCAATTCTAATTACATCGTCATTGTTATCATTATTGCTATCATTATTGCTTGGAATGGACGAATTATTAGTTGTTACTTCTGAATTTGTTCCATCATTGCGGCGTAGTTCAGGTTTTGTAATTTTATTAGGTTTAGGCGAACCAACAATACTTACAGAATCATTATCTAGTTTTGGACTAGGTTTTGTGCTTGTAGTTGAATCTGAAGGCAGTTTATTTATGGAAATACTAGCAGGCGTTGAATTTACATCTGTTGGAGTTGTTTGAGTTACATTATTTGATCTAACATAACTATTATTTAGGGTAATGTTACCTTGTTCACTAGTAAGAGAAATTACGGTTCCACCTTTGCCTAAACGCTTATAAAGAGAACGTGTAGGGGAATTAGCAGAGTTTGTTGCTGTCTTAAGTAATTTTTCTGCTCGAACTATACCAGAACCACTTGCTAAAGAAATATCTGCGTCTACCTTTTCAGGTAGGTTTAAACTAATATTGCCCTTATTAGTATTTGCTACTAAGCTATTAACAGCTAGACTAATATCTATGCTACCTGTATTGCTAAATAGCCGCAAATTTGTTCCTTCAGGTACTAATACTTCTATATCTATTGGGCTAGTTGCTTGAGTAGGGGAAATTTTAAGATAAATTTGATCGCTTTCTTTTTCTAAATAGATCTCTTTTTCTTTAACACTTACACTAGAATTATTACGATAAATAGCTTGTACTATTATACTAGTATTTTGTGCAGCAGAGATTTTGATATTTCCTATTTGGTTTTCTATACGTAGGAGATTTAAAGCAGGTAATGTAAGAGTAAATTTACTAGTTTTAGTTACTTTGCGAGACTGAGCTAAAACATTAATTGGATTAAGAAATAAAGGAAATAGAATTATAAAACTAATTACTAAAAAGAGAACAGGCCACCAACTTTTTTGCATAACAACCTCAAAAAGTAGGGATTTTTTTAGGGACTGGGTAAAGGTTTAGAATTGTTAGTGTTAAAGTAACAGAAAAAAGTTGCTTTAGGCTATATTAAATTATTTTCTTTAGGAAAAATTTAATATAGGAAAAATTTTTTAATTTATTCGGAAAAATTTTCCAGATCTGCTCCCCAATTTTCAAAAATTTTTCGCGTTAATAGCCAAGAGGTTTAACATATCGTTACTGAGTTGGTCTTAAAACAACCCGGCCGTTTTGACACCAACTCAGTTTCCCTCATAAAATTCCCTCAGAAAACTTAAATTAAACAAAAAGCAAACCTAACTTCTTCTTTATAAGTTCTTCTAGTATAAATAATAGTATAGCTAACTAAACTTACTAGTAATATCCGCCTAACTTGATTACCTAATTTACAATTTCTTAATGATTTGCCGAAAATTTATGTAATGTTGCGTTTTTGTTACTCGACCTTTGCAATGGATATTAATATAATAGCAACAGACTTTCGCATTTTAATCAAACATATTGGCAAAAAAAATCTTAAATTTTTCCAATACAACAAATAAAAATTAACTCTACCTTTTAGAGGAGGAGGACTTACTATGGTACCAGCTAACCTCTGGGGGATTAGCTCCCTAATACGTTTAGCTGTATCGGTCACTTTGTTACTAGGGATATTTTGTGCTTTAGAAGGAAATACCTTTGCACAATCTTCAGCAACAGGCGGCCAGATCACAGGACAAGTACTTGATACAACTGGTGCTGCTCTAGGCGGAGCCGAAGTAACCGTCCGTAATGTAAATACAAATTATACTAGGGAAGCTGTAACAAATGATGCAGGGCTTTATATTGTGCCATTAGTTCCAGCCGGGCCCTATGAAGTAACTGTTAAATTAACAGGCTTTTCTTCTGCAATGCAGAACGCGCTTGTTACTTTAGGAAGTTCTATAAATGCTAATTTTAGCCTTAATGTAGCAGATACTAGTATTGTAGTTGAAGTTAATGCAGGTTCAGATTTAACTATTGAATCTAGCCGTACTTCTGCACAAGAAGTCATTGGTGATCTACAAATACGAGATTTACCTGCTAATGGCCGACGTTTCCAAGATTTCTTGCTCTTAACTCCTGCTGTTTCTGTTGAACCAAGCCGTAATGGTCTTTCTGTTTCTGGACAACGAGGCATTAATATAAATATTAATATTGATGGTGCTGACTATAACCAACCATTCTTTGGTGGTATTCGTGGCGGGGAACGTTCTGGTTTTGCTCCTACAGTTAGTCAAGAAGCAATTCAAGAATTCCAAGTTGCTCGTAATACTTTCTCTGCTGAATTTGGACGCTCAACAGGCGGTGTTGTTAATGTTATTACTAAATCTGGTACAAATGAATTTCACGGTTCAGCCTTTTATTTGATCCGTGATGAAGTATTAACTGCACAAGATGCTTTTGAACGCCAAGCTTTAGCTCGTCAACAACAATTTGGTGGTTCAGTAGGTGGCCCAATTGTTAAGAATCGTACTTTCTTCTTTAGTGCTTTTGATTTTCAAAAAGTAAATCAACCTGTACGAGTTCTTTTTCCTAACTTAGATACTCAAAATGTTCGTAATACTGCTGGTGGACAAGCCCTTTTAGGTGTTGCTCCAGAAGAAAATTTTAGCACTACCAATGATTCTCAAGTTATTTTGGGACGTGTTGATCATCAACTACTTACCAATAATAACCTTTCTGCTCGTTTTAATTATAGTAATAATAAAGCCGACAATGCTACTACTGTAGGTGATTTATTACAAGCAACTACTATTAATGCACTTTCTAATAATGGGACAGAAAGAAATCGAACCTATACAATAGTAACTCAACTAACTTCAATAATTTCTAGCAAATTATTAAATGAGGTTAGATTCCAATTTGCTCGTGAAGAAAGACCTCGTGAAAATAATGGCACAGGCCCTGAAGTAACAGTTCGTAATAATGGTGCTAATGTTGGTATTTATGGACGAAGAGCTTTCTTACCTGTTGAACAATTTGATGATCGTTATCAAATAACGGACAATGTTTCTTTAGTTGCTGGTAAACATACTTTCAAATTTGGTTTTGACTTTAACCGAGCTTTTGTTGATCAAATTTTCCGTAGTGATGCTGGTGGGGTATATCGTTTTGATACTCTAGCAGACTTCATTGCTCGTAGACCAGGACAGTATCGTCAATTTGTTGGTAGTGGAGCATTTGCTGCATCACAAAAAGAGCTAGCAATTTATGTTCAAGATGAATGGCGACCATTACCAGGTCTTACAATTACACCAGGTTTTCGTTATGAAGCTAACTATAACCCAGATTTACTTCCTGCAACTACTCCCCAATTTCGCGCTCCTCAAGCGACTACCATTGCTGATCAAACCAATCAATTTGCTCCTCGCTTAGGTATTGCATGGGATGTAGGCAATAAAGGTAAAACTGTAGTTCGTCTTGGAAGTGGTCTTTTCTATGGCCGTACCCCTCTGCTACTTTATAACCAAGCTATTACTAATAATGGTGGTAATTTGGATGTAGGTTTTGGTGTTACCTTAAATGGTGCTACTAGCATTATTAACACTTTTAACAGTGTTGGTATTAATCTTGGTGCTGCTCCTTTAGGTAATTTACCTATATTTAGTGAAGCACAGTTTAGACAACTTTTTGCTGGGCCAACAAGTGCTTTAACTGTAGCTTTCTTTGACCCAGATTTCCAAAATCCACGCTCAGTACAGTTTAATGCTGGCGTAGAGCATCAAATAGCTCCAGGAATTTTAGCTGGTGTTGATTTTGCTTATATTAACACTACAAGATTGCAACGCTTACTAGATGTTAACTTAGGCGCGCCAGTTATTGATCAAACAGGTCGTCGTATTTTTTCTAACCCACGTTTAGATCCAAGATTTGCTTTAATTCGCTCACAACAATCTTCTGCTCGTTCTCTTTATCGCTCTGTTACCTTCTCACTTAATGTACGCAAATCTAAATTTGTATTTGATACCTATTACACTTTGTCAACAAATTATTCTGATGATGACAACGAACGTAATTTTGCAGGTTTACAATATGCTGATCCATTAAATTTGAGAAATGATTATAACTTCTCAAATTTAGATCAACGCCATCAAGTAACTTTGAATGGTCTTTATAGTTTACCGTATGGGTTTGAAATCTCTGCAACTTCTCGTTTTACTTCTGCAACACCTTTTTCTGCTCTTGTGGGTTCTGACTTAAATAGAGATACTGCTCTTAATGAAAGACCTATTATCAACGGTAAAGAATTTAAGCGTAACACTTTCCGCAATTTTAGTTTTTCTGATATCAGTCTAAGATTGCAAAAGGGTTTTGTTGTTCCTAGTGAACGGGGTCGAATTCTATTTTCAATTGAAATGTTTAACTTACTTGGTTTTGATAATGTTCAAGTAGCAGGTGCTAACCAAGTATTTGGCCCAGGTACTATTGTCCAAAACGGTCAATTAGTACAAGTTACACCAAATGTTAATTTCCGTCGCTTACGTGACAATAATGGACGCTTCCTTCTAAATAATTCTGCTGGCTCTCCTTTCCAAGCTCAAGTTGGTGTTCGTTACATATTTTAATTTGGTTTACCTAAACAAAAAGTTAGGGTAGTAGCAAAATGCTGCTACCCTAATTTGTTTTTATCAGCTATCTAAAGCGTTTTAACTAAGTTGGCTTTGCCAAAATCAAAATATGTATTAGAAACGATTAATCATTTTATAGAAAAGTATAGACAATAACGGATAACTCTGATAAGATAACAAAATGAAATTAAGCGATTATGCAAAAGAGGTAGGCGTAAGCTATCGAACAGCATGGAGATGGTATAAAGAAGGAAAAATTCAAGGTCATCAAATGCCTACAGGAACAGTAATAATAACAGAAAAAGTAACAAGAAAAAATCTAGGAGAAAAAGTAGAAAAAACAGCCATTTACACGCGAGTATCAGCAACGGAAAATAAAAGTAAGCTAGAACAACAAAGTGAGAGATTAGTAAGTTATTGTATGGCGAAAGGCTATCAAGTAAATAAAATAGTGAAGGAAGTAGGGAGTGGAATAAATGATAACCGCCCACAATTAT
>CAZBMZ010000003.1:265271-309544 GCA_964492845.1 uncultured Clostridia bacterium | reverse complement strand
TTTACTTGGTACTTTTTCTTTTTCCCCTGGCCCCGATTAATTGGAGAGCTACCTGGAGAGCTACCATATGATCTGTCTTCAGGAATTTTAATGCTCTTTCTATTCCTGCATTAATACAATCGCCTGTCCAATCTTTATATCCTTCTACTCCATAGCCAATTTTTGTTGATAGAATAAATTCATTCCTTCTACTAGAAAGATGCTTCCCTATTCTTTCTTCGGAAATACCATAACTTCTAGCTGTATCTATCAAATTAATTCCAAGATCTAATATTGAATTTAATAGTGTTTCTACTTGCTTTTCACTAATATTTTCATCGCCTATTAACCCAGCACCAAATGCTAAAGGTGTAAGTTTTATACCAGTATTAGCAAAATCTCTTAGTTGCATATATTCATCTCAATAATTAAAGTATGTTTTGTGCATCTTAGCATTGTTTTACTTTGAAAAGCTCTTGCAACTTGGTTTGATAAAATTTATTTATCAGGCCAAAGAAATGTTTTTCTAGCTAGATCAGACTTTAAGCTATTTGTTTGGTAATAGTTTTCTAAAGGGTTATTTTTTCTATCAAGCAAATCTTCATTATTTTTAGCAAATTCATCCCAAGACAATTTTTCTTTGTATCTGTTTAACCGATCATTAATTAACAAAATATATGCCCAAGTAATAGTTTCATGATAAAGGTTTTCTTTACCTAGACTTTTAGCAAAACTTTTTAACCCTGTAACAAACCGTGTTAAAGCCTCTAACAAAGAGTAGTTGGATAAATACCACCAAGCAACTTGTACATGCTCAGAATGATGAAATTTATCAGGTGATAAAGTTCCTTGCTCAAAGTCTTTTACTAATTCAGCAATAAAATAATCTCTATTCATATAATTTTTCCTCCAAAAATAAAACCGCCCAAGAAACTAATTTCTTGGGCGGTTGGCTGTATTGCGTTAATTATAGCCTTGGGCTAAGCATTCTGGCAAGTTCTTACATAGATTTTTATGTCTTTTCTACCCTATAGCGTTCATAGGTTGCCCTGCTAAAATCAGGCGCGTTATAGTTAGAGTTTTATTTTCCGTTCAACCTATTACAAAATCCAAGGTTTAACCTAAATATATAGCAATTCATTGTTTGGAGTAAGTTTTGAGTAAAAAGATCCTAATTATTGGTTTAGACGGTACAACATTTAATTTTATTGATCCATTAATAGCTAAAGGTCGGTTGCCTGTGCTTGCCAAGTTGATGAAAGAAGGCATTCGCAGCCCACTGGAAACTATTTTTCCTCCAATTACTTCTGCTGCGTGGACATCGTTTATTACAGGTAAAAATCCTGGTAAACATGGGATCTTTGAATTTATTCAACGCCGCCAGGGTCAAGCCCGCGAAACTGCCGCTAATGCAACTCAACGAAGCGGAAAAGCTCTTTGGGATCTTTTCTCAGAAGAAAATCGTCCAGCAATTTCTACTAATTTTCCTGTTACTTATCCACCTAGCCCAATTAATGGAGTAATGATATCTGACTTTATGACTCCAAGGGGACGGCGTGATATTACCCAACCATCAGCAGTTTTAGCAGAACTAGAAGCAAAGTTTGGCCCTTATAAACTTTATATGACTGAAACTTATGCTCGTGGTAATGTGGATAATGTCTTAAAGGAACTTCATGAAGAGTTAGATTATAAATCCAAAGTTAACTGCTATTTAATGCAAAACTATGATTGGCAAATGTTTGTAACCCATATTTGGGGAACTGATCGT
The DNA here is from genome assembly GCA_964492845.1 of uncultured Clostridia bacterium. Taxonomy (GTDB): domain Bacteria; phylum Acidobacteriota; class Blastocatellia; order Chloracidobacteriales; family JADJPF01; genus JADJPF01. The sequence goes on along the minus strand of CAZBMZ010000003.1, from coordinate 307,794 downwards.
TGTCAACACGAACTTTGGCATATTTTTGATGATACTCATCCAAGACATGACAAAGAAGAAGCTAAACTTTATCGTGAAAGAATTTATGACTATTGGGATACAGTTGATCGTGAAGTAGGCAATATGTTATCAGCCGCAGGAGAAGATACAGCTATTTTTATAGCTTCTGATCATGGTTTTGGGCCAGCTTATACTTATTGCGCTTTTAATATTTGGTTGATGCAAGAAGGTTTTCTTAAGTTAAAGCCTGATGCTTTTACTAAATTAAAAAAATTGATGTTTTCTTTAGGCTTAACACCAGAATTTGCTTATACCTTGCTACGTAATCCCTTGCTTAAAAGCCTACGCCCTTCAAGGGGAGTTGGTACACAAAAATCTAAAGTAGGTTTAATTAATAAATTCTTTTTATCCTTTAATGATGTAGATTGGTCAAAGACTACAGCTTTTTCTAAGGGTAATTACGGTCAAATATTTGTTAACTTAAAGGGGCGTGAAATTGATGGAAGTGTTGCGCCTGGCGAAGAATATGAGCGAGTACGCAATCAAGTTATAGAAAAATTACGTCAAATAAAAGACCCAAAAAACAATGGTCGATTAATAGGCCCAATTTATAAAAGAGAAGAAACCTTTTCTGGTGAACATTTAACAGATGCTCCTGACATTTGTTTTTTACCTGAAGATATGAGTTATGTTTCACTTGGAAGCTTGGATTTTATGTCTAATCGCTTTATGGTTAAGTCCTTTGGTAATTCTGGAACTCATCGTCTTCATGGAGTTTTAATTGCTAAAGCTAAAGAGCTAAAAAGCAATTTTTCTTTGTCAAATGCACATATTACAGATGCTGCACCTACGATTCTACACCTAGCAAATTTACCTATTCCGCCAGATATGGACGGAAAAGTTTTAAGTGAGATTTTCACTGAAGAATTTTTACGTAATAACCCTGTTAGAATTGGTAAAGAAGCTTCTCGCGGTCAAGTAGCAGCAGCCGAGTTTTCTGATGAAGAAAGCGAAGAAGTACGCGCCCGATTACATGAACTTGGCTATATGGGCTAGCTTTGTAAAACGGTTTTTTTATTAGGATATATGAGTAGTGAAATACCCTCTACATCGTTATTAGCAATTGCTACTAGTAACTTTCGCATTTATATTTTAGCCAGTCTATTAGGTGGCTGCCTAGTAATGTTACTAGAAGCAACAGATAGACTTATAGTATTAAGTTTTTCTAGCCAATTAGACAGGCTACTTTTCCTATGTACTTTAGCTTTAGCACCTATTGGAAGTCTGGCGTTAGGGTTTTTTATAGCTATTATTACTACTAAAGCTAAGCTATTATTAACTATTTTAGATCAACAAATTAAGCTATCTATTTGGTTAAAATATTTAGCAGTATCTTTTTCCGTTTCCCTACCATTTTTATTATTAAATTTTTTCTTTCCTACTTTATTTGTAAATAGTTTTCAAGAAACTATTTCTATGATAAATCGCAAAATTATTAACATAGATATAGTCTTTCAATACCCAAAAATATTTTTATCTGTATTAATTTACTTTATAGCTTTGAAGCTCACTTTACTAGAAAGTAAAACTTTTTTAAGTTTAGTAAAGGGGCGTTTAGGAATTGTTTTTCTTGTCTTTTCAGCTTTAATAATTCCAATATTTTATTATTTAGATTCTCGTACTTTTATAGGTCGTTATCAAGATATTTATCATGTCCCTTTAGGATTAGCTATTATTTTATTTAGCTTTTTTATTTCTTTAATATTAGTACATCGTTTTCGGTTAGATACTAAATATATAATTTTAGCTATTATTCCAGCTTTTCTTTTTACTTTTTCACATCAAGCCATTAGTAAGCATCAAGCAATGAAAAGCTTATTTTGGCGACGTGGGGTAGTAGTAAAAAATTACTTGTCACTAATTCAAAGTGTTTATGATCGTGATAGAGATGGTTTTTCTCCATTTTTTGATGGTGGAGATTATGATGATAAAAACCCTAATAGAAACCCTTTAGCAATAGACCTTGCTAACAATAATATTGATGAAAATTTTTTAGCAGGTGATTATAAACAACCTCCTTCAAACCAAGCAGAAATCAATCAAAAACCAATTGAGAAAATAGCAGCTAAAAATATTTTGTTTATCACAATTGATTGTTTAAGAGCCGACCATTTAGGCTGTTATGGCTACAGTAAAGCACTTAGTCCAAATATTGATAAATTAGTTAATCGCTCAATAATTTTTGAAAATGGGTTTTCTCTAGGTACAAATACGGGACATAGTTTTTGTGGTATTGCACGAGCAAATTATAGCGAAAATATTTTTAATGATGAAATTCCTACTGTAGCTGAACTTTTTTCTAAACAAGGCTATTTGACAGCAACTATTACTAGTCCAGAAACTTCCAAATGGTTACAAAAACAGGGATGGCAAACCTATAAAGATGTGATGTTAAAGGGTTTTCAAGAAATTGTTCATGAAAGTGGGGGAAATTGGAATTCAAGAAAATTAACTGATCACACTATTGATTATATTAAAAGCAATTCCGAAAAACCTTTTTATCTTTGGGTACATTACAATGATTTACACGCAAAAGCAGAAAAATATCATAAACAAGATAAACAAGATGGTGCTAGCAAGCCTATGGATGTTTATGATAGCAATTTGCGCTTTACTGATAAGCATTTAGGACGACTTTTTGACTATTTAGAAACCGCTGGATTATTTAACAACACAGTAATTGCTATTAGTGCTGATCATGGAGAAGAGTTTGGCGAACATGGACAATTATTTCATAATGGCCGACCTTACCGGGTACAAACTCATGTTCCTGTAATTCTCTATTATCCAGGGGTTAGCCCACAAAGAGTTAACCAAGCTGTTAGCAATATTGACTTTGCACCTACTTTTTTACGCCTTACAGGTCAACTTCCACCTAAAAGTTATAATGGTGTAGATTTAGTGGAAACAGCACAAAATAATGTTTTAAACCGACAAGTTTTTATGGAAACCCCGCGTAATGTGCCTGATGCAAACTTTTTTGCTTGGGCAATGGTTGATGGGGATTGGCGGCTTATTTATGACATAGTTGGAAATACTTTTGAGCTTTATAACACTAAGCTAGACCCTTTAGAACAAAATAACTTAATAGATAAAGAAGTAGAAAAAGTAAATGAATTAAAAAAGAAGTTTGGCTTATGGCTTGATTATCAGACACAAGATAAAAATTACCGCTATTGGCAGAGGTTTTAATGTATTCTTCACATAATATTACAGTAGTAATTCCTACTTTTAATGAAGAGCCGTTTATTGCTAAAACCATTAGCTCTATTCCAGATTTTGTTGATTTTATTATTGTTGTAGATGATGCAAGTAAGGATAGTTCATTAGAGGCTATTGCCACTGCTCAAAATAACAAATTAATAGTAATTAAGCATCAGAAAAATTTAGGTGTTGGTGCTGCTACAATTAGCGGTTATCGCCAAGCCCTGCTTTTAGCAACAGATATTGTGGTGGTGATGGATGGTGATGGGCAAATGGATGCAAAAGACCTACCTAAATTATTAGATCAAATAATTAGTGCTAAGTACCATTATGTAAAAGGTAATCGATTTTTAGATAGTAGTATTAAGACAATGCCTAAGTTTCGTTACTTAGGCAACAAAATTTTTAGCAACTTAATGCGTTATGCGTTAGGGTTAGAGTTTATAATAGATACCCAATGTGGTTATACTGCAATCACTAGAGAAGCAATTAAGCAACTTGACTTAGACAGACTTTACCCTAGATATGGATTTCTTAATAGCCTTCTTTTTCAATTAGTTGCAAGAAATCTTTCTATAAGTACAGTAGTAGTACGTACAATTTATGGAAAGGAAAAATCTGATATCAATCCTTTTATCACTGTTCCAACTATACTTTACATTATTTTATATGGTTACTTAAGTAGAATTTTTGGCAATTTGCTTACAAAACCTACATTAATTGCAATTAACTACAATCAAACAAATAAGTAAAAATTCTATCTACGAGTTTGGCAGTTACCTGCCAAGCTAAAATTGTATCGTCCCTTGTGGGACTCAAGAATTTTAATTTTATTAAAAAAATTATTTAGCTATTATGTCTAAAATGCTTATTTTGACTAGCTCATTTCCTCGCTCAGAAAATGATTTTGCTGGTTGTTTTGTTTTAGAATTTGCTAAATCACTTTCTCATATTTATGAAATTGAAGTTTTAACACCTGCAAGTTTATCAGCTAAAAATCAAGAATCTTGGGAAAAGATAAAAATAACTCGCTTTAACTATTTACCTTTTAAGCATTTGCAACTACTTGATTCTGCAACAGATTTACAACCTTTGCTGGAAAATTCCTTGTTAGCACGATTGCAAATATTACCTTTTTTTTTAGTTTTTTGTTGGAAGGCTTTTTTTTTAGCTAAGTCGGCGGACGTTATTTGCTCACATTGGCTTGTTCCTTCTGCTTTAGTAGGTAGTTTAATTGCAGTTTTACAGAAAAAAAAACATTTAGTTATTGAGCATTCTGGAGCATTAAATTTACTGAATAAATTATTCTTAGGGCGATATTTATTAAAATTTATTGCCTACTCAACTAAAAATATTGTAGTTGTTAGCGAGGAGCTAAAAGAAAAGCTCTTAAAACTAGTTCCAGAATTAGTTAATAAAACTTCAGTAATTCCTATGGGCATAGATTGTAAATTTTATCAGCCAAAAACTAATTTCAAAGCAAAAGAGGATAAGAAAATAGTTTTATTTCTTGGTCGACTTGTTAAAGTAAAAGGTGTAGATATTTTATTGAAAGCTTTAGCTAATTGTTTGGATCTTAAGCTTTTAATTGCTGGTGATGGTGAGAAAAGAAAAGAGCTTGAAGAGTTAGCCAGTAAGTTAAATACTCCAGCAAAGTTTTTAGGTACTGTTACAGGAAAAGCAAAACTTGAGTTATTACAGTCTTGTGATTTAGTAGTAATCCCATCAATAATTTTGCCTGATGGACGAACGGAAGGCACACCCTTAGTTTGTTTAGAGGCTTTTGCTTGCGCTAAAGCAGTAATAGCAAGTAATGTAGGTGGTTTAAGTTCTCTAGTAATTGATGGTAAGGTTGGTTATTTATGTCAGCATAATAATATTGAAGAACTAAGAGAAAAAATTCTATTGCTACTTTCAGATAATAATAGACTTAAATTGATGGGAGAAAAGGCTAGAAAACTAGTAGAAAGTTATGATTGGACAAAAATTTCTAAAAAATTTCTTGTGTTATTAGAGTAATTAGGTGATCTTGACATATAATGCCAAGATCACCTAATTAACTAAACTTATTATCTTCTAGCAGGATAAAGCTGATTTAACATATCTGTACAAGTAAGAACTGGTTTAGGAATATATTCTGCTTCAGGTAGGAATTGTTCTAAAATAGGTGTTTCATAAATTGCATCATTAAGCACTTTATCTTGCTTAAATATAGATTCTTCTATGGACATACCAATAATTAGTTTTTGGCTATAAACATATCCAAAAAGCCCTACACTAATTGCAGCAGAATCAGCAACATGCTTTCTATACTGAAATATACCAGATGAAACTAGCACACCTGCTAAATTGCCAACTTCAAGTTTTTCCTGACAAAATAAATTTTTAGCATTGTCATGCATACCAAAAAATATCATTGTGCTGTCTTTATTTTCAAACAAGTTATTGATCTTAGTGGGATCTGTCTGATCTCTAATGTAGCCATCTTTTATAGTGATAAAAATAGGCGCGCTCCAACGCTTTGTTTTTGGATCTCTACCAATTACTACTCCACTGCCAGCAGCATCATTAGCAGGATCTCCAACACGAGGATTAGAAGAAACTATTGCCATAACCTTAGCATTAGCAAACATATATTTAGGGATTGGATAAAGTCCAGAATTAATTTCTTTTAGCAGCGATGTAGCACCTTTAGCACGTTCCATAGCTGTATTTATGGCTTGTTGTTTTTTCCCTTGTGGTTGAGTAGATGCTTTTAAAGTTTTATTTTCTAAATTACTAAGAATATTATTGTTAGCTAAAATATTTTGATTGCTTTCTGCTAAAGAAGACATAGTAATAAAGGTTGTAATTAAGAATAGACAAATTATAGTAACTAAACTTTTTCTCATAAGTATTCCTCCTTATCTTAATTTATTTAAGCCGTAGCTTTACCAAATTTTTGCTCTAACACTTTATATCGAAAATCAAAAATTTCTTTTAATTGTTCTGAAACAAATAAACTATGTGCAAATTGTCCAAGGATTCCTAAAGGTAGGCTATAGTTAACAATATCACGTACTTCTAAACCATTAGCAGTTTCCTTAAAAATATGTTGATGGTGCCAAAATTGATAAGGCCCAAGTCTTTGTTCATCAATAAAAAAATGCGGTTCTTGAACTTGTGAAATTTCTGTCACCCAATCCATAGGAATACCTAAAAGAGGTGTTACTTGATAAGTAATAAGTAGTCCTGGATAAATTTTTTCTGGTATTTCAGAAGTGATCTGAAAACCTAACCAGTGCGGAGTAATAATTTTTAAGTTATTAGGATTAGAAAAGAAATCCCAAGCTTGTTTTATATCTATTGATAAAATTTGGGTTCTTTGCAAACAATATAGCTTCATGCAGTAAAAGATAACTGATTGCTTAATACTTGACAAGTAGGCAATTACAGACTTTTACCTGCATAAGTTTTGCTTTTATTTTATTTATTTTATCTATTTCATCTAAAACTGCTCTACACTTTTAATAAATTAAAATAAAATATCAAACCTAAAAGCTAACTTTATGTTAATTCCATTCTTATACTTTTATTGCAAAAAAGATTAAAGGATTTTACTTATTATGAGCAAAAAAATTCCTCGTTCTGCTACTAACGACTATACAAACGAAATGGCACAAGTACGTAGGCAGTTTCTTACAGAAAAAACAGGTATTGAGTTAAATAATCTTGGAAAATTTTCTATTGATCCTTCTAGTTTGCCAGGCAATATTGAGCATTTTACAGGTGTTGCACAAGTTCCTATAGGCATAGCTGGGCCACTTTTAATAAATGGGGAACATGCACAAGGAGAATTTTATATTCCACTTGCAACAACAGAAGGCACTTTAGTTGCTAGCTATAATCGAGGGATGAAGCTTTTATATGAATCAGGTGGGGTAACTACTACAGTTTGTGATGATGCTATGCAACGCGCACCAGTTTTTATTTTTCCTACAGCCCGTCAAGCAAGAGATTTTGGTAAATGGGTTAAAGAAAACTTCTTGGAAATAAAAACACAAGCTGAAAAAACTACTAAAATTGGTAAATTAAGAGATATTGAGCAATATTCTGCTAGTCGGTTTCAGTTTTTGCGCTTTAACTTTACTACAGGAGATGCAGCAGGGCAAAATATGGTAAGTAAAGCAACAAAAGCTGCATGTGATTGGATTTGTAAGGTTTATCCAGGTATTGAACATCATTATTTAGAATCCAATTTTGCTACTGACAAAAAAACTTCTCAAATTAATATATTACATACCCGAGGAAAACGAGTAGTAGCAGAAGCTATAATACCTGCTAAATTATTGGAAAAAATAATGCACACAAACATAGATCTAGTCTATAAAGCTAGACAGGTAACTAATTTAGGAAGTTTACTATCAGGAGTAAACAACAACGGCGCACATTCAGCAAATGCAATCACAGCATTATTTATTGCTACAGGTCAGGACGTTGCAAATGTGGCAGAATCATCAGCAGCTATTGTCTACGCAGAAATTACACCTCAAGGAGATTACTACTATTCTATTACTTTACCCTCTTTGATTGTAGCAACATATGGCGGCGGAACAGCACTAGCAACACAACGAGAATGCTTAGAATTACTTGGTTGTTATGGGCAAGATAAAGTAAGAAAATTTGCTGAAATTGTTGCTGCTACTGTACTTTGTGGAGAGTTATCTTTAGCAACAGCTATTGTCTCTGAAGACTGGGTACAAAGCCACGAACAATACGGACGTAATCGTCCTTAAATTTGTTTCTTTGTCTTTATAAAAACTTTAAGGATAAATCTAAAACAAGTAATCAACTAGACAGAAAATTTTGGATGTTTTACAATCCTGGCAACTCCCCTATGGATTTCTAAAATCATGAAAATTTGTCCTGTTTGTGAAACTAAATTTCAAGAAGAAATATTATTCTGCTCAAAAGATGGTGAGCGAGTAATAGATTATGTTCCAACCGCTAATGAAGAAAAAGATCCATTAATTGGATATGTGATTGACAATAAATATCGTATCGAAAGCAAAATAGCTGAAGGTGGTATGAGTAATATTTATCGTGCTAATCATTTACAGCTAGAAATTCCTGTAGCTGTAAAAGTTATGCATGAACGCCTGGTTTCCGATGAAAAAGCAATTCGTCGCTTTCGTCGGGAAGCACAATCTGCTATGCGTATTCGTCATACTAATGCAATTACAGTCCTAGATTTTGGAGTTACAGATCGAAAATTAGTTTACCTTATAATGGAATACCTACAAGGTATGACATTAACTGAAAGGCTTAAACAACAAGCTTTACTACCACTAAAAGAAATAAATAATATTTTTCAACAAGTTTGTGCAGCAGTAAGAATTGCACATCGCCGAGGAATAATTCATCGAGACTTAAAACCAGAAAATATTTTTATACAACATGATGGGGATGTTGAAATTGTCAAAGTTTTAGATTTTGGGATTGCAAAACTACAATTTGGTTCAGAAAAGCTTACTCAAGTAGGTAGTTCTTTAGGCTCTCCTCATTATATGGCACCAGAACAATTATCTGATAACGAAAATATAGATTTACGTGCTGATATATATTCATTAGGTGTAATTTTATTTGAACTTTTAACAGGCGATACTTTATTTAGTGGAACTTCAGCAACATCTGTTGCTTATAAACACTTAACAGAAAAGCCTCGTTCCATCCTTGACCTACGTTCAGACCTACCAGAAGAACTAGATCTTATAGTTCAAAAAGCCTTAGAAAAAGAAGTTGAATCACGCTATGAAGATGCAGGTACTTTTGCTGAAGAATTAGCTGAAGTTTTTCTTAACCTATGTCCTGATGAAAAATTAGTAGATTCAGCAACAAGAAAAGTAAAAGCTGTAAAACAAGAAGAAACTGAGGACGATAGCACTACATTTTTACGCCTTTATAATAAGGCTGAATGGCCTCAATTAAATGTGCCTGTTTCATTAAACCAATTGCCAGTTTTTTACCAATTAGAAGCTTTATTTTTACCAGAATTTTTTGGTTCTTTAGCAGCAGATAAAGTAAGTGGCACTACTTGGTTTTCCTATGGTAGTAATATTAAAGGGATAGTTTGGCAGGAAGGCGAAATTGTTTTTGCTGTTTCTAATGATCAAACTGAACGCTTAGGAGAACGCTTAGTTCGTCAAGGTCGAATTTCTCGCCAACAATATAACCGTGCATTAAAAGAACAACGGGATCAAGATGGTGCAAGCATCCTAGATATACTTATAGAACTAGATTTTTTACTAGCAGAATCTTCCGCTAGCCTTTTAACAGCACATGTTTATAGTATTTGCTATTCTTTGATTGAGTGGGAAGAAGGCGGATATGCTTTTGACGCTTCCCTTTTTACTCAACCATCAAAAGTTAACTTAACTGTAGGCGAATTGATCCTAGAATCTGTACGTAGTCTAATTGATTTGCCTAGAATTAAAAGTTTTTTAGGTAGTGAACAAGAAACTTATTTAGTGGCAACAGATTGGCTTGAAAGAGAAAAAATTATGCTTCGTAGTGATGAAGTAAAAGTACTAGAAGCATTAAAAGAACCCTGTAGTATTGCTAATTTACTAGAAAGAATAGATTTACCAGAAGAACAAATCCTCAGAACCCTAGCAGCACTGCTTTCTCTAAGAGCTTTAGCACGTAAGGAAATGCCTGTTGTAGAAGTCCAAAAAGAAGAAAATAAAGTTGAAAATCAACCTATTACAAAAGCTGTTAGTATGGAAACCATTTCCTTATTTTTCTATGAATTAGAAAATATGTCGGCACAGATTCAACGTGCAGGAAATGACTACTATGCTAGACTAGGTGTTAACCCTCAAGCTAGCTTAGAACAAATTACAGGTTCTTTCCATGAATTAAAAGAGAAATTTGATCCAGAAAAACATGAATCTATAATTTCTCAAATGCCATCATTAAAAGATCAAATTCTATCTGTTTACAGTAACATTAAAGAAGCTTATGAAAAGCTTTCTTCTTCACAATCTAGCAATAAAACAATAAGTCAAAGACGGCCTACTAGCCCTATTTCAAACACTACAGCTAGCCTTAAAATTGCAACCCAACCTTTAGAAAAGCCTACTGTTACTAAATTGCCGCCTCTTCAACCTAGCCAAAAAGCTACTAAGTCCATGATACCTATTAATCCGCAGTCTGTTTTACCTAGTTCTAGTGTAAAGTCCATTAGTCCTGTTAAAATAACTCCTACTAATAGCACTAGTGAAAATGTAAAAAAACTTAATTCTATACCCAATACTATACCGAGTCCTAAACCTGTAAGTATCTCCAGCCCTAAACCTATTTCAGATAATCCTTTAAATACAAAGGAAATACCAGCAGAAGAACTACTACCACCTTCTTTACAAAACTTTACAGACATGTCAAAGCTACGTAAGCCAGATGATTGGTATCTCTATGGTTTAGAATTAATGGATAAAGGAAATTTAGAAAAAGCTGTTCGTGCTTTTCGTCAAGCAATAGCACTTCGTCCTAATGATGCAGAATACCATGCAGCTTTAGCACGCTCTTACGCTGAACTACGTAGCTATAATGAACAAACAATACAAGAATTTGAGGAAGCAATTAATCTACAACCAAAAAGCCCTGATTATAAGGCTGAACTAGGGGTATTTTACTTAAAACATAATCGAGTAGAGTTAGCTAAAAAATATATTGAAGAAGCATTAGCAATTAAGGCTGATCATAAAACAGCACTCAAAGCTAAACAAAAACTAGAAAGCGAGCCTCAAAAATAAAATAGCTAATTTGAGGTTATAAAAATACGGAGTTTTCTAAGAATTTTTCTTATTTCTTTTCTGTTACTTCTGCTGTAACAGTAAATTCTTTTTGCTCACGTAAAATTTTTATTTCCACTTTACTACCTGGAAGTAACTTAGAAATAAAGCGGTTAAACTGTCCCATAGATGCCATAGTTGTATTATTAACCGATAAAATAACATCATTACGCCTTAGACCTGCACGAGCAGCAGTTGTTTCCCGCTCAACCTTTGAAACTACAATCCCTTGCAAACCTGAAGGTAAGTTTAATTCTCTAATTGCGCCTAAAGAAATATCTGCAACTTCTATTGCTAAAGCACTGCGTCGAACACGCCCATAATCACGTAATTGAGGCATTATTTCTTTTAAGATATTAACAGGAATAGCAAAACCTAGACCTTGACCCTTAGCTATTATTAAAGTATTAATTCCTACTACTTCTCCTTTAGTATTAACTAAAGGCCCTCCAGAGTTACCTAAATTTATTGCAGCATCTGTTTGTAAATAGTCATCATATTCACCATCTAAGCCACCACGACTTTTAGCACTAATAATGCCTAAAGTGACCGTGTGATCTAGTCCATAAGGGCTACCAACAGCTATTGCCCATTCTCCTACTCTAACATTATCACTATCACCTAGCATTACTATTGGAGTTTTTTTATCTGCCACTTTAATTTCTAGTAGAGCAATGTCTGTTGCTTCATCATAGCCTTTGACGCTAGCACTATGACGGGTAGAGTCAGAAGTAACTACCATAATATCACCACCTGTTTTTAGTGCATCTCTGATGACATGAAGGTTTGTTACAACTAAACCATTTTCATTTACAAAAAATCCTGTCCCTAAAGATGTACCCTCTGCCCCAGGTGATTGAATATTTACTACAGCCTGATCAATCTTATCTACTATATCAGCAACATTTAATACCATCATTCCTGTAGGGAGATTCTTTTTTGTATCTTCAACACTAGTGTCTTTACTAGATGCTGGTGTGGTTTGTGGGCGTTTTGGACGCTGTAAGGTTTCTCCAAAACTACTAGTAGTTAATAACATTAAACTTAAGGCAGATACTGCTATCAAAACTTTCATAAATTTTTCACTTTATTTAATTTTTTGTTTAATTTTTTGGATATGTTAACACAGTTTATTAGTTGCTTAACAGGCGGTTTTTTAATAAGTGCAATCTAGTAATAATACCAAATAAATCAAGCTAGCTTATTTATAAAAATAAACTAGCTTGATTTACTAAAAAGGATTTAGTCTCCTAAAACTTTTGTTAAAGTTTGTTCTAGTTTTTCACCTCTTAAATCTACTTCAACAGCAATAATTTTTCCTGTTGGATCAACTAAAACAGGTTTAGGGATTCCTACTACTTCAAAACGTTTTGCTAATTCTGACTGAAAGCCACTTTCAACAAAAGTATGGAGCCAAGGCATTTTCCATTTACCCTGTCTAAAACTATTTACATCTTCTGGACTACCATCAAAAGAAAGGCTAAGAATTTCAAAGTTTTTACCCTTAAATTTTTCATAAGCTTTATGTAAATTACCCATTTCACCAACACAAGGCCCACACCAAGTAGCCCAAAAATCTATTAAGTAATATTTACCTTTTAGAGATTCCTGGCTATAAGTTTCCTTTTTATCAATTAAAGAAACTACAGAAAATTCTGGGACTCCAATACCAACTTTGACATTGCTATTTTCTTTATATTGAAGTTTAGCTTGTCTAGCAGCAATAGTAGTAGGGTAATCTTTTTGCAAGATAGCAAAGTATTTCTTAGCTTTTTCATCTTCTTTACTATACTGAGCTTCAAATAATTTATTTAACAAGGTATTTGCCTTTAAATCATTATCTTTGTTCTCTGCTAAGAATCTTGCAAAATAATCTTCTGTTTTGTCTTTTTCTTTACAAACACTCATAACTGTACTTAGTAAATAAGGTTGTGTTGCCCATAAAGGCGAGCTTGGCGAAATTTCATTTAAAGCTTGCAAGGCTATAGCATCATCTTTAACTTTTTCATAGTAAGTAAAATACTCTAAAAGTAATACTTGTTTAAGAAAAGGATCTTTTTCTTTAGCAAGTCGCTCTTTTACCAAAGCAGCTTTGTCAGATTCATTATAACTTTCAAGTACATCTTGAGGTTTTTTTCCTGCTTTTACTGCTTCACCTATTTTGTTACTAAAAGCTTCTTCGCGTTCTTCCATTGCTGCATAAATTTTGGCAAATTCTGCTAATTTAGCATGTTGGTCGTCAAAAGTAATTTCTGATTTTGCACTGGAGCGAACTAATTTTTTAGGGTCAAACACAATTCTAGCTTTGCCGTCTTTAACCGCTACAACTGAGCGATAATCACCATCACCATCATAATTATAATCATCTGATTGAGTTCCATTAATGATACGATCATTTTTTTCTAAGCCAAAAATTTCATATTCCACCCGCTCAGCTTTAGTTTCAAATTCTACTATATAAGTACCATCTGCTTGTTTTTGAAAGGCTTTGGCTTTTTCTGGATTTAAGTTCTTAAAATCATCAATCAATCTTATATCGCTAAAATCTTCATTATATTCATTAGCAGACAATCGAACATTAAGTTTTATAAAGCTATTATCTGCTTCAATAAATACAGGTATAGTTTTACTTTGATGGTTTACACCAGTAAATTGTAAAAATACTAGCCCAGTTTGATTAAGGGTTAATTTATAACTACCGTCTTTATCTGTTTCTAATGAAGTAGCAGGTTTTTTAAGATGAACATGTGATTTAGGCATTGCTTTGCCATCACTTCCTACTAATTGGCCGCTGATAACAACCTGTTGTGCCATAACAACAGCAAAACTAAATAAAATAAAGAAAAATGCTCCTAAAATAGACTTTGTTTTCATCTAACCTCCCTAAAACACAGTTATTAACAAGATTTATAAGTTTACTAGCAATAATACTTTCTCTAAAGAAAATTTGCTAGTGTTGCTTTTATTATTATCCAAATTATTTCAAGTGATTTTTTACAACATAGCTCTTTTTTGCTATCCTTTAACGCGCCTAAAAGTAAAAAGTTGTTAACGCATCTCTTATTTTCCCGGATATCTCTTACATATGATTAACTATAACCCCAAAGAATGGACTAAATTTATTTTTAATTTTCATAAGGCTGATACATTCAGGCAGCTTTTACCTATGATGTTATACATAGGGCTATATAGTGGCATAGTAGCTTATTTAGAAATAGAATACTTTCAATTAAGTAGTAATCATTATTTAAAAAATATCTCATTAATACATACACTTTTAGGTTTTGCACTCTCAATGTTGCTTGTATTTAGAACAAATACGGCTTATGAGCGTTGGTGGGAAGGTAGAAAGCTTTGGGGATCTTTAGTAAACTCTAGCCGCAACCTAGCCTTAAAAATAAATAACTTATTGGAAGATGACGCAGATAAACAGTTTTTTTCAGTAATGATTACTAATTATGCGTTTGCCTTAAAAAATCATCTTCGCAATTCATTTATTAGAGAAGAAATAAATAGCGTTCAATCTTTTGATGTTAGTAAATTAGACCTTGGCCGTCATATTCCTAATTTAATAGCTGACCATATGTTCCAACGCCTCTGCACATTAAATAAAGCAGGAAAACTTGCTCATGAACAACTACTTTTTATAAATCAAGAAATGCAAAATTTTACTGATGTAGTTGGGGCTTGTGAGCGAATAAAAAATACTCCCATACCTTTTTCTTACAGCGTTTTTCTTAAGAAATTTATCTTTATTTATGTAATGACATTGCCTTTAGGCTATGTATTTTCCCTACAATGGTTAATTGTTCCTGTTGTAGTTTTAATTTTTTATGCTTTAGCAAGTTTAGAGTTAATTGCTGAAGAAATAGAAAACCCCTTTGGCACTGATCCAAATGATTTACCAACAGACCAAATTTCAGGTGTAATCAAAAAAACTGTTGTAGAAATTTTAGAAAATAAGCAAGAAAGTCCAACAAGTTAATTATTTGTTTTATAGAAAGTAGCTATTTTTCCTATTACAATCTTTATTTGCTATATAAAGCTTGTCTAGCATTAAAAACAGATCTTGTATAAAATTTAGCTTTATTTGATTCAAAAAATCACCAAATAATTTATTTTAAGGAAAGTTTTGTGCGTAAAATAGCTTTTTTCCTACTTTTTGTAACAATAATTTTTGGACGTTTTGTTTTAGCCGCTAATGATAATAACTTAAGCGGTGAGCAGCTTTATAAACAAAAGCAATATGAAGCAGCAACAAAAGAGTTTCAAAAACTACTATTAAAAGATCCTCAGTCGGCTAAATTACAAAGCAATTTAGCTTGTTCACTTTATCAAATAAAAAACTCGGATGAAGCTTTAACCCATTGGCAAACGGCATTAAAATCAACTGACGATCCATTGCTATCATCTAGAATTAATTACAATATTGGCAATTATTACTTTAATGCTAACCAGCTAGAAAAGGCTATTGAACACTATAAAACGGCTTTACGGCTTAATCCTGATGATCTAGCAGCTAAACACAATTTAGAAGTTGCTCTTAAGCAGCAAGATCCCCCTCCTCCTTCTAATAGCCCAAACTCTAACAGCAATAGTAATAATGATAACAATAATGATAATAATCCTCCGCCAGATAATAGTCTGTCTGATGTACCAAAACAAACACCTCAAATGTCACGCAATGAGGCGGAAAGTTTATTAAATAAATTACAAAGTAGTGAAAGATCTCCACTTAAAAAAGGTAATAAAGAAGCAAATTCTTCTATTGAAGACTCTCCAGATCGTGATTGGTAAA
Source organism: uncultured Clostridia bacterium (assembly GCA_964492845.1). GTDB lineage: Bacteria > Acidobacteriota > Blastocatellia > Chloracidobacteriales > JADJPF01 > JADJPF01. The sequence goes on along the minus strand of CAZBMZ010000003.1, from coordinate 291,900 downwards.
AAGTAAATGTATGGTAAAGCTGGAAAATTTAATAAGTTTAGCTTCGCTATCTTTTGGCTACTAGCTTTTTTACTTGTTTTTACACAAAACAAAATTATTTTAGCCGCTGGTCAAGTGTCTGTCTCAATTAATAAAAAGCAAATTTCTTTGTCTGACACTTTTAATTTAACTATAGTTTTTAAGGGCGTTGGAGTTGAAAGGATCCCTTTACCTGCACTTTTTCCTAGCTCTTTTGCCATTATTAGCCAAAGTGATAAACCAAGCTTAAGCCAAGATGCTAGTGGTCGCGCTATTAGTAGCCGAGTTATCCGTTATGAACTACAACCAACTGTAGCAGGTAAATTTCGCATAGCCACTTTTGCTGTAACTGCTAATGGAGAAATTTATAGTTCTGCTGGAGAAGTTTTAGAAGTAAAAGGAGGAACTAAAGCACCTCCAATAGCTTCTATAAAACCTGAAAAAGGTGAAAGGGCTGAAAATCAGCCTGAAAATCTACCAACAATAATTCCTAATATTCCAATTGATGTAAGGTTAGTTACAGAACTTAATCAAAAACAAGCTTATGTTGGTCAATCGGTTATTTTATCTGTTAGGCTACTTAGCACAACAAGTGTAGACCAAATCAAGCCAGCAGAAATTCCAGCTTTTGCTAATTTCTTAAATAAAGAAATCCCTTTGTCTAAGCAATCTGCGGATTATAAAGAAGTTCTAATAAACAATCGTCCTTATGCTTCCCAAATAATCCATCAATTTAATCTTTTTCCTACAACTTCAGGTAAATTAACAATTCCGTCTTTGACCTATAGTATGATTGCTGGCAATGCTCCCCAAAAAAGCAAATCTTTAACAGCTAAAACCACCCCAATTTCATTTCCTGTTATTGCTTTGCCGAGCCAAAATCAACCAGCAGAATTTTCTGGCCTAGTAGGAAAAAGCAAGCTAAATGTTAGCCTTAAAGACTCAGAAACCGCTGTTGGAGTCCCAACAAAATTATTAATTGAAGTTGAAAATGAAGGAAATTTAGAACTAATTAGTCCGCCTCCAAACCCAACAACCCAGTCAGACTTAAAGCTATATTCAGCTAAACCAGTAAAGTTAACTGATGTAGAAAAGAAATTTAGTAACAAAGCACGTTGGGAAGTTGAAGTTATTGCATCAAAAGAAGGAAAATTTACTATTCCACCATTTTCTTTTGCTTATTTTGATCCTGAGCTAAAAAAATATGAAGTTGTTGAAAGTAAACCTCTGTCTTTACAAGTAACACCTGCTGCAAATGTGGCTGTTAAAGCCTTACAACCAACTAAAAAATCTAGTCCTTTTTCTTTTTCTCCCATTTTGCGTTATTCAATAATTTTATTATTGTTACTTGCAGGAATAATTGTAGCTATTAAATTTAAGTCATTAGCTGGCAACACTTTAGTAACTGCTAGCCCAAAAACTACAAATAGCAAAATAGAAGATTTACCTAATATACAAATTCAAAAACAACCTAGTCCAATTAGCCCAATTCTTAAAACACCTGAAGTTGTACCACCTAAAATTGCACTAATCGATAGCCCTAAAGTTGAAGAAAAAATTGAAAAACCATTGCCTATTGTTACTAAAACTGAACCTGTTAAACCTGTCATTACTAAAACTGAACCTATTAAAACCGAACCTGTCATTACTAAAACTGAACCTATTAAAACCGAACCTGTTATTACTAAAACTGAACCTGTTGTTGCTAAAACTAAACCTGTTGTTGCTAAAACTGAACCTATAATTCCAGTAACTAAAGCACCTACAACACCTACACCACCTACAATTGTTAACAAACCTAAATCTGAGACTAAAGATCTAAAGTCTGAAATTAGCCGAGCAGTTAATGTTGCTTATGGAAAACTTCATCGTGGAGATGAAAGAACTTATGCTAAAGAAATTTTGAAAGCTTTAAGGCTAGCTTTTGAAGTTAAATTTGGTAAAACAACTTTGGAAATTAGCGTTGAAAGACTTCAAGAAATGTTAGAACAGCATAAAGTTAATAAGGATTTAGCGGCTTCTATTGTAAAGCTTTATCAAGAATGTGAATTGCTTTGCTTTTCACCTACAGAAACAGAACATGTTCCTAATAGTGAAAAAGATTTTGAACGTTTTACAAAGGTTCGCACTTTAATAGAAAAATTTATTTCAGTCCGGTAAATGAAGACTAGCAACTCGTTTTCCTGTAGCTATTTCATAACAAGCAATTTCCTTTGCTTTTAATTGCACAGAAACTTTCTTATCCTCAAAACTTACTATTGTTTCTAATGGCTCTTTATGGTCATTTAGCACACCCAAAAGTTTTCCTTGTGTTGGTGAAGAAACAACCCAATATTGATTATTGTTTTCTTCAAAAAAAGCTAGTATTTCGCCATTCCAAGCCAAGCTTTGATAAAAATGATGCACTTTTCCAGCAGGTGTTAAATGCCAGCCCGGTTTTAAGTCCTCGCTAGATAACTTATTATCCATAAATCCAATTACTGTAGCTTGTTGTCCATCTGTCCAATAATTAATTGCATGATAAGGAAAGGAATGTATCCAAAGTCCTGTAATTTCTGGAGTTGCTAGCAAATTATTTAATTTTCGTGCAAATTCCATTGCATAAGCATTAGTTAAATGCGGATTACCTTTTAATGAAAGACGAATGTTATATTCTGTAACTTGATAAGTCATTTGTGAATATTTGCGAACAATATCATTAAATTGTTTGATAGCTACTGGTGTAACACCTCGGCTATAAAGATGTACTGCTCCATAAATATCATCGCTATTTTTTAGGTCTACAAGCGGGGCTAAAGTGGCTAAAGTCCGTTCACAATATTCATCACCAGTCATTTTTGTAGGAATATTGTTATCCTTACCAACAATTACAGCAACAGCAAACTTTACCTTAAATGGTCGTAGTGCATTAATGATTTCAGCCGATTTTTGAGCATATTCTTCAGGTGACCAAGGTCTTGGACTAAGAAAAGGCTCATTTCCAAGCTCAACAGAGCTAATTAAATTAAGCGCGTCTGCTTTTTCAAAACGCTTTAGCAAATCTACTGCCGTTTCTGGGCCTTCTTCAACATTTACCCCTAACACAGTCTTAAAGTTATATTCTTTTATAAAAGCAATAAAAACCTCTATAGGAAACCAAGGAAATTTATTGGTTAATTTTGCTTCTTGTTTTACTTTTACAGTTTTATCTAAACTTAAATGGCTATAATAACCATGAAAACTCATCCGTAAATCTTCCACACCAGCATCACGTAAAGCTTGAGCTAAAATGGGTCGTTTTTCTGGAATAACCATATGAAAAATAATTTCATTAGGTGGGTCAGCAAAATTAAAATGCGCTCCAAATATTGGTTTTTGGCGAGGTTGACCGGCTGTTAGCTTTATTATTTGATCAGTTAAAATTAAATTAGATTTAGGCAGATTTCCATGACAAGAAGTAAAAACCAATAAAAATAATAGTGCTGGCTTAAAATATTTAACCAAGAAACAAGTTAATTTATTTATCAATTTGGATACGAAAATTTTTTGCATTTATCTGCCTCATAAACTTCTAAATTACCACCACCCGTAAACGGGCGGTCTATTTTCAAATGCCACAATGTGGCATTATAGGTCTTTATTTATTTTTCAATAACTTAGCATAGCAAATTCTAGGTATGTTAAATTATTAAAACTACAAGATTTCCCGGTCATTGCCTACACGACGTGTAATTTTTTGTAAATCAAAATATTCCAAAAGTGGAATAGCATGTTTACGTGAAAGCCCTGTTAAATCCTTAAAAGTAGCAACATCTAATTTGCTGCTTTTATCCTTTTGCGATTTGATGCGCTTAATGATTTCATTGATGGCTTCACGATGAAAAACAAAATCAGCTACTTTAATTAATTTTTGCTCATTAACAAGTAATTGGTAGATTTTACGTAATTTATTGCTGTCCATTCGCAAATCTTTAACTATTTCATCATAAGTAAGAGCCTGAAAATTTGCTGTTTTACATTTAGTTTCTATTAAGCTTTTTGTCTTGTCGTCATCAGCCGATAAAGCAATTGTATGTGTTGCAAGCCGTAAAATATCACGCTCGCTAATAACTAGTTTTTCTATTGCTAACTGTTCTAGCAACATCTTAAAAACTTCTATTGTAAAACCTAACTTTTCACGTATTTCTTCACGATTTGCGCCCGCTTGCAAGGGTTCTCGCTTATGAAAATCTTTTAATTTTTTAATTATTTCTGTCTTTGACTCTTCATAACTAGCTTTAGAAAGTAAATGCTGAGTTTGAGAGTCTGACTTTATTAACTGGCCTGTTTTTACAAGTTGAGCTACTAATTTATTTAACAACTCATCTGCAAAACCAGTTCGTTTAGCTAATTCACTTAAAGATAAGCCATTTATTCCTAACATTTCTACAAATAGTAATACTTGTGTTAACTCATCTGCCTTTACAAGTTTTGCTAGCCAATCTACTGCTTTAACATCTTTAAGTCTATGTTTAATAGGTAGAGCATCTATTACTCGACCACCTCCAATAGTAATTTGAGGCGAATAGCTACGAATAATAAAACGATCTCCAGGTAAAGCAAAAGTTGATGATTCTAAACGTAGTTGAGCAAATATCTTTTCACCTGCTAAAAGTTCTTTTCCACCAAGTAAAACAACTCTAGCCATTATTTCCGATGTGTCATGATGGAGTCGGACACGTGTTCTTTGAACAAGTGGTTTTGCTATGTTAGGCAGTAATTCTAGTTCTACATCTAACATAGAAGTAGCGTCAAAACGTTTAGCAGGAACTAAAACTTGTCCTCGTTCAATTTCTTCTAAGCTAATTCCCTGTAAATTAACTGCTGTACGTTGACCAGCAAAAGCTTTTTCTGTTGCAGAATTATGAACTTGTAACCCACGAACTTTAGTATTTATCTTGTTAGGTAAAATAGTTAATTCATCGCCTATTTGTAGTTGTCCACTAGTTAATGTTCCAGTTATTACAGTACCAAAACCTTTAATGGTAAAGGCTCGGTCAATCGGAAGCCTTGCAACAGCAGTCAAAGTTTTTGGTAAAGTTTGAGCCGCAAGTTTAACTAATTCTTTTTTTAACTCTTCAATTCCTTGACCTGTTTTTGTACTAATAGCAACAATTGGGGCATTAGCTAAAAAAGAACCTACAACAAAATCTTTTACTTCTTCCTTAGCTAGTTCAAGCAGTTCTTCATCCACTAAATCAGCTTTTGTTAATACAGTTAAACCTGTCTTGATTTGTAGAAGTCGGCAAATATCAAAATGCTCTCGTGTTTGCGGCATCACAGCTTCATCTGCGGCAATTACAAGCATCACTAAATCAATTCCATGCGCTCCTGCCAACATATTTTTAACAAACCGTTCATGTCCAGGAACATCTACAAAACCAAAGCGAAAATCATCTAAAACTAAATCAGCAAATCCAATATCTATTGTAATTCCACGTTGTTTTTCTTCTTTTAGTCTATCAGCATCAATTCCAGTAAGTGCTTTAACCAAAGAAGTTTTCCCATGATCAATATGTCCAGCCGTACCAATAATAATGTTTTTCATGATTTAACCAATTTAATAAAAATGTGGACAAAAATTTTTACTTTTTCTTTAATGTTGCTATCAATAGCTTATTAATACCTCATTGTAAAGTAAATTAAACCTTTTCAACTTATGACAAGAAGGCTAATATTAAATTCTGTTTTAGCCTATATGAGGTAAATTTTATGTCTACTACAAAAACTTTAATAAATGCAAATGAGCTTTTTTTAATGCCAAAAGATGATTTCAAATATGAACTAATTGAAGGAGAACTAAATAAAATGTCACCTAGCGGGTACAAACACGGTATTACTATTGCTAGACTTGCAGGACGTTTACAAGTTTATATTGAAGACAACAATTTTGGAGAAGTTTGCGGGGCTGAAACAGGTTTATTATTAGCTCTAATCCTGATACTGTAATTGCTCCAGATATTGCATTTATTAGTAATCAACGTGTTTTACAAATAACAAATCCTGATGCTTATTCTCCTATTGCTCCAGAATTAGTAGTTGAAGTGCTTTCACCTAGTGATACGCCTAAAAAAGTAACAAAAAAAATAGAACTATGGCTAAATTTTGGTGTTAGTGTTGTTATTTTGATTGATCCACGAAAAAAAGAACTTAAAGTTTATCGTTCTCTTTCAGAACCTACACCACTCACAGAAAAAGACACTTTAACTTTAGATGATATACTACCTGGCTTTTCCTACTCTTTAGCTAATCTTTTTCGCTAAGTATAAAAATTAAAGCATTTAGCGTAGAACTAATTTCATTGGGATTTCTTTTTTAGTTCTTAAAGTAATTAGAGGCTGCATTTCTACTTTGTAATCCTGGGGCAAAGTTAAACGCCATTTTTGAGCAATTGTAGCCAACATTAAAACGCCTTCCATCCAAGCAAAAGGCTCACCAATACATTGCCTTGAGCCACCGCCAAAAGGAAAATAGCTATATTTTGGACGTTTTTCTTTTTCTGAAGCTGTCCAACGCTCAGGATCAAACTTAAATGGATCAGGAAAATATCTTTCGTCATGGTGCATTAAGTATTGGCATTGAAAAGTAATAGCATTAACGGGTATAGTATAACCCCCTACTTGACATTCTTTAACTACCCTTCTACCAACTAGCCAAGCTGGAGGATAAAGACGCATTGACTCTGAAAGTACCATTTCTAAGTATTTTAATTTAGTATAATCTTCTGCTGAAGGTAGTCGACCTGCTAAAACTTCGTCTAGTTCTTGCCAAACTTTTTTCTCTATTTCTGGATGTTGTGAAAGTAAATACCAAGTCCAAGTTAACGAATTAGCTGTAGTCTCATGTCCAGCAATAAAAAGCGTCATGACTTCATCCCGCACCTGTAAATCTGTCATGCCTTTGCCGTCACCCTCCTCATCTTGAGCAATTAGGAGCATTGAAAGCAAATCTCCATGGTCTTTTTTTTCTATTCGACGTTCATTGATAATACGGTAAATTGTTTTATTAAGTAAATCACGGGATTGATTAAGAGCGCGGATTCTGGGAAAAGGAATTTTTTCTATAAGCTCTATAAATGGCAAGGTGATCATATCAAATGAGTTAACAAAAACATTCATTGCATCGCCTAATTCTTTAGCTTCCTTTTCTACATCAGCATCAAAAAGTGTTTTTGCTACTACTGATAAGGTCAACTTCATCATTTCTTCATGAATTGAAATAGTTGTATCAGCTTTCCAACTATCTCTAGTTTGAGCAGCATAATCCACCATCACTTTTGCATAATTAGCAATTCGTTGACGATGAAAAGCAGGCTGTACAAGGCGGCGTTGACGTTTGTGTACTTCTTCTTCACTTGTAAGCAACCCTTCACCTAAAAGCCTTTTAGAACGTTGTAATCCCCTACCCTTATGAACATTTTTTGCTTGAGTAACAAAAATTTCTTTTACATAATCAGGTTCATTAAGTAGATAAACTTCTTGAGTCCCTAACTTAAAATAAACAACTTCTCCATAAGTTCTAAGTTTGGTTAAAAATTTAATAGGATCACGTCTAAAATCCCATAAATCACCCCAAAGAGGTTTTTGCTTTGGCCCAGGTGGTCGTGCTATTTTCAAACGGTATTTACTCCTAAACTTTTATTCATCATCTTTGTTTGACACAGGAGGTTTATTTTTAGCAGCTAAAGCCTCTTTGTATGCGCCTTTTGGTACATCGCCAAGCTCAATTGCTTTGTCATATTCTTTAAGGGCTGCTTCTCGTTCTTCGACAAAATCATAAATTCGACCTATCAAAAGATGGCATTGGGAAACCAACCATTTTTCATCATTGCTTGCTGCTGCGATAGCTTCACGGTATATTTTTACTGCCCGTGAAAGGCGTTCCTCTTGAGCAGCAATCTTATCATCGTCCGAGCTAATATCATCTGTTTCTATATTTGAGGGTTGGCTATTAACAATTTGAGCCATTCCAAACAAAGCACGAGCATTTTTTGGCTGTTCACGAAGCATTGCACTTATTTGTGTTTGGGCTTCTGTAAATTTACGCTCTTTAATTAAAGTATCAAGATCAATAATTGTTTTTACTTCTGCTTGGCGTTGTTCAACGCGGCTTCGAGCTAAACGAGTGTCTTCTAAACGCTTTGTTTCACGCGCAAAATCAATACTTTTTAGCATCGCTGGGAAAAAGTCGCTAATGTCTAATCCTGCACGTTCAAGATCTGACAAGGTTTCATAAAAATGAAATGTTAGGACAAAACCTTGTTCATAATATTGACTAAGTAAATAAGCTGCTGTATCAGCAGAAAAATTCTTTCCTCCTGCACGAACAGTTAGACGAACACCTACAGCACGGGCTAGGGACTCTCCAACCACTTCAAAAACATTACGTTTAGCTCTTTCTTTAGCATTAGGTTGAGCCAATACTAAAGGATCTATTTGTTCTTTTAAGTTGGCAATTTCTACAGATCTTTTACCTACTACAGGATCAAGAACAAAACGAAGGAAAGCATGTCTAATATGCTCTTTGATAGACTGCTCAGAAGCAACAATAAAATAGTCATCTCCTAAACGTCGAGAATCTTGATCAGCACCATTTAATATATCGTTGCGAGAAAAAATGGCTCCTGGAGGTGCTAGAGGATTAGGAAAAATTTGCAAGCGTCTTACTCTAGGCACATATATTATTTTGTCCTTTGATTCTTCCCCTTCTTTAGCATCTTTTTTATCTTCTTTTTTATCTTTCTTTATTACTACGGTATTTGGCATTACATAAGAGTCATATTCCCTAGCTAATACTGGTGTAGGAGGCAAGAATAAAACTGGTTTAGTACGTAAGTATACTAAAGCTTCATAAAGCACTTCATTAGCTGTATTTTCATAGTCATTTCTTAGACTATCCAATATAGCTTTATATTCTGGTAGAAAATTACGAACCTGTGAACGGCTATAAAATTCTCTAACCAAATTACCAAAACCAAGTATTTCTTGAACATCAAAAGGCAAATTAGCTTTTACTTGAGGGTTACTTAAAGCCGGAACAGCAGATAAAGAAAGGGCTAGACCAATATACGGAGATATTTGCACAGCATCTTCCCGCCCAGGAATTTGATGAGCAGAATAAAATTCCCTCAATTTTTTTACCATTGCTGGAGGAGTATCTTTTAAGTCCTGACGCAAATTCTTTTGAAACTCAGCTAGTTTTCCTGTGCCTTCATAGTTATAACCAGCTAAAGTTAACGCGGCCATCATAACTAAAATTCTCTCATCACTAAAAATTAAAACATTGTAATCTTTTGTATTAATTGATTCTTTTGTGTTGTTGGAATTATTTAAGTTATCGGTTTGTGTTGTTTGGGCGTTGATGATAGGAGTTAGAAATAGAGATAAGATTAGTGTGAAAATAAAAAAACTTTTTTTTACCATAAAATAGACCTTTTCCAGACCTAATGAGTTATCAGGTCTGGAGCTAATACCAAATAGGTCGAAGATTACTTATTAAAACTTTTTAAAGCTTCATCTTCAGAAGTAAATGTTTCAAATACGGTTAGAAGTTTAGTAATTGCTAGTAGGTCTTGAATCTTTTTAGTTAGATTAAGTAGTTTTAAGTTTCCACCAGCGTTATTAGTAGTAGTAAAACTATGTACTAGTTCCCCTATACCAGAACTATCAACATAACTAACATCACCTAAATTAAGTAATATATTTTTATTATTACTATCAATAAGTTTACGAATAGCTTCACGAAGTTGAACACTACCTGCGCCAATAGTAATTTTACCGCTTAAATCCAAAACAGAAACGCCGCCTGACGTTCTTTGATTGATTGTTAGAGACATTGTTAGCTCCTTAAATTGTTAATTTGTTGTTTCAGAATTGACTCTTTTCTTAAGCATTTTAACGACTGTTCCACCTTGAGGATGATTAGAAAAGTCCACTTCATCCATAAAAGTACGCATATAAAATATGCCTCGACCATTTGGGTTTAATAGATTTGTAGGGTCTAAAGGATCAGGTATATGCTTAGGATCAAACCCTTCTCCATAATCACGTACATAAATGATTATTTCTTCTTCACCAATAATAAATTTAACATCTACTGCTTTGTTACTATCTAGTTTATTACCGTGTTTAATAGCATTAATTACAGACTCACGGACAGAAAGACTAATCCAATGTGCTTCTTCTTCACCAAAACCGACTATTTGAGTGATGTTGTCTGTTACCGAAGCAACTAGTTCTGTAAACTTAAAGCTGCTATTAATAGTTAATGCGATGGTGCTATCGCGTTGCTCCATCTGTATTATTTTATCCTTTCGCTTGTGTTAGGATAAGGGTCGCCCCAGCAATTTTGTCTAGGGCAAAACATATTTGGTGTAACATATGCTTAACATTATTGTCAAGTAAGAGACATTACCTTTTCCGATTCCAAAAACTAAAACTAAAAATTTATGAAAATTTATCCAGCCAGTTTTATTAAAGGTGAAGTTTTTTTACCAGGTGATAAATCCATCTCTCACCGCACAGCTTTGATTGCATCCCTAGCAGAAGGTAAATCAGAAATAGAAGGTTTTGCTAGCAGTAAAGACTGTCAAAGTACGCTTCACTGTTTAGAAAATCTTGGTGTTATAGTTGAGAGACAAGAAAATAAATTATTAATTAACGGTATTAAAAATAAAACTTTTACTGTTCCACGCAAAGTTTTAGATGCGGGTAATTCAGGGTCAACTATGCGGATGTTAAGCGGTATTTTAGCTGGTCAACCCTTTACTAGCATAATCTCTGGCGATCAATCGCTACAGCGTCGGCCAATGAAACGTATTGTTACACCTCTTCGCCAAATGCAAGCAAATATTGAAGTTACCAACAATGACTTCCCTCCTTTAACTATCACAGGGAGAAAATTAAAAGCTATTAAGTATGATATGCCTGTAGCTAGTGCGCAGGTAAAATCTTGTATTCTATTTGCTGGTCTATTTGCTGAAGGTGCTACAACAGTTATTGAGTCTGCTATTACAAGAAATCATACTGAGCTTATGTTAAAAGAGTTTGGAGCGAGTATAAAGACAGAAGGCAATAGTATTACTATTTCAGAAAGCTCATTAAAAGCTTGTCACTATCAAGTTCCAGGGGATATTTCATCAGCAGCATTTTTTATTATTGCAGCAACAATGTTGCCTAAGTCAGAACTTTTGCTCCGCTCAGTTGGAATAAATCCAACTCGTAGAGCAATCATTGATGTTTTACTCTCTTTAGGCGCAAATATTAAATTTATTAATTCTAAATTACAGCATGGTGAAGAGGTTAGCGATTTACTTGTTTCTTCTAGCAACCTGGTAAGTAATGACCAAAATAGGGTTTTACAAGGTGGCATAATTGCTAATATTATTGATGAAATCCCTATTTTATCGGTCTTAGCAACTCAAATCGAAGGCGGTTTAGTAATTCGTGATGCAGGTGAGTTACGAGTAAAGGAAAGTGACCGTATTCGTAGCGTAGTTGATAATCTAAGGTTGATGGGTGCAGAAGTAGAGGAATATCCTGACGGTTTAGCTATTAATGGAAAACAACAGCTAAAGGGCTGTAGCCTTGATTCAGCCGACGATCATCGAATTGCAATGTCTTTTGCTATTGCTGGACTAATTGCTAGAGGTGAAACAGAGATTATTAATAGCAAATGTGTAGACATTTCTTTTCCTGGATTTTTTAGAAAACTTGCTAGCGTAACTAATTCATAAGTAACTATTTATGAAAAATATTTTCTTAGTTGGTTTTATGGGTGTAGGAAAAACATCTGTTGGCAGTGTTTTAGCTCAAAAATTAAACTATAAATTTATTGATTTAGATAAGCTAATTGTTGAGCAGGAAAATTCTAGCATTAAGGATATTTTCTCTAAATTTGGTGAAGAATATTTCCGGGAGCTAGAACATAAAACACTAGCAACTATAGTTAATTATACTGATAGCGTAATAGCTCTTGGTGGTGGAGCATTTACCTTTGAAAGAAACCGTAATTTAATGCAACCAAATGGCATTTCTATTTGGTTAGAATGTGATTTACAGGTGATTTTGTCCCGCTTAAGTAATGATACTTTAAGACCTTTATATAGCAACCCCCAACAAATGCAAGAGCTATTAAACTCAAGACTTTCAGCTTATCGCCAAGCAAATTTTACTGTCAATGTTTCTAATTTAACAACTAATGAAACAGTAAATAAGATTATTTATTTGATTAAAAAATAATAACTCTATGTTTACTTGCTAAAACTTTAATTGCTAAATACTCTCAATTTTGAGAGTATTTAGCAAAGGTAGCTAAAAAATTGAGAATAATTAGCAAAAAAAGGCTCAAAGAGTTTTGGGAAAAGCATCCAGACGCAAAAGAACCTTTGCTAGCTTGGTATAGAATAACAGAAAAAGCCCATTGGCAAAGTCTAGCCGATACTAGACAAGATTTTTCTCATGCTGATTTAGTAGGAGTATGTACAGTTTTTAATATTAAAGGAAATCACTACAGATTAATTACAGCAATTAAATATTATAGCCAAACTGTATATATTTTGCATGTGCTAACACATCCAGAATATGACAAAGGAAGGTGGAAAGATGACTGTGCTTGTTGAAGAAAAAAAATTAGATCCTGTTAAGTACGGAAAATTGCTAGCAAAGGTATTGCCTACGGCAATAGAAACAGAGGAAGAAAACGAAAGAATGCTTTTTGAGGTTAAGAAGCTATTGAAAAAAGGTGATACTCTTTTGCCAGAAGAACAAAAGCTATTAGATTTGTTAACTGAATTGATAGAAGTATATGAGAAAAAAGCTTATCAAATACCTGTAGCTTCTCCACATTCTGTTATACAACTATTAATGGAAGAAAGAGGGATAAAACAAAAAGATTTAACATTTTTAGGTTCAAGTGGTGTCACCTCTGAAGTTATTAGAGGTAAACGCACACCAAGTAAAACTCAAGCTAAGGCTTTAGGAGAGTTTTTTAATGTTTCTCCTGATTTATTTATTGTTTCTTTAGAAGAAAAATAAATATACCTTTACTTCCTATCAATAATAAACATTGGTGTAGCAGAACCACCTCCGGCAGTAACATTAAGTAATGCTAATTTAGAAAGTCGGATACCGCACCCTTCTATATTTGTTCCATCCCAAACATAAGGGTCTAGGTCTAAAAATCGCTCATCAAAGCGAAGTTCGCCATCAATAAGGCTTGGGTAAATTTCTTTGCCAAGTGGTACGCGCTCTTGAACAATGAAGGAACTTTCTAAAGCGGATTTTAATGTGTCGCGCCATTCATCGCTAGTTGACTGCCATCCTAAAACTACACCTTTACCGCCATATTCCCCATTTGGCTTTAAGACTAGATTATCTTTATTTTCAGCAATATAAGGGATTAAATCTATGATGTTATTTTGATGAACAGTCTTAGATTCCCTAACTTTCCTTGTCCAAGGAATATGTTTTAATAAAGCTTCTAAAACTTCTTTTGGGTAAATATATGAATAATCTGGGTCGCTAAGTAAAGCAAAACAGCTTTTTTTATAGAGCATTTGTACTTGAAAAGCATTAACCATACAGACAGCTTGATTTTTAAGTGCTTCTATTAATGGATGGTTAAGCGCGAATTTAGCTAAAAACTCTCCAATTATTACCCTTTTGTAAACCAAGTTTACTTGAAAATCTTCAATAAATAATTTTCCATCTTTATATTCTAGTTCGTCAGGGTCAGCAATTTTTACTTTACATCCTTGTGCTTCAAAGTATTCTTTACAAAGTAGAAATTCTCCATATGTGCTAACACCACGCCAGTCAATAATTGCAATATTTGGCAAGCCTTCCCCGCCCCAACGATGATAAGCCGACACTAGAGAGCCAAAAATCTTTTTCCTAATTGGAAATGTTTTTAATGTGTATTTTTCTTTAAGCTTTTCAATTATTGGCATTTTTGCAAAAGTTTCGCTTAGCTCATCGCCATAAGCTAGCCCGCCTGGGCTTTCTGCATTATATTCAACAAAATTAAAATCACCTTCAGAGCTTAAAAATCCATCAAGTCTGCCGCTTACATCTGCTGCGCCATATTTATGATCAAATTTAATTATTGTTTCTTCCTGATCGGTTAAGTCTACCTCTTTACGTAATTTTTCATCTGCTAATAAGCGTTGTCCTAATGTAAAAATACCCTGGCTAACTAACTGAGATGTTTTAGAGACAAAGTTATAATTATTTTCACTGATAAAATAAGGTCTAAGTACGCTACAAACCGGACGTTTACCAAAAGCTAAATGCCGTGTTTCAGTTGCTTGCTGTAAAATTTCTTGGGTAGTTTGCAGATAGTTATCTTTTAATAATAATTCGTGATAATACTCAATTGTTTCTTTTTCCATAATAAACCTTTATAAACCTTATATTTTAGCTAAATTTTCATCAGTTCATTCCAACGATAGGAAGTTTTTTTCTCAACTGCACTTTTAGCAGAATCAATTACTAAATCTGCCATTTTATTAATTACCCAAGGAAAATATTTTTCTGTTAGTGAGCTAATATCAAAATCTGGTGCAGAGTTCATAAAATCAATTGCATATGGAATATTATCTCTAACAGCAAATTCTACAGTATTCATATCATAACCAAGAGCTTCATTTATTTTAATTACATCTATTCTGATTCTTTCCTCTAAGTTTGGTTCTAAAGTTTGGTCAGTGCCGCGATAGCGTTCAAAGTGAGGCTTGCGAGGATCCCAATTAGTTATAAGTATTTCTTTTTTACCAATACAAATACAGCGGACATATTGTTGCCAATCGATAAATTCCTGCAACATCATACATAGTTGACCTGATTGGTTATAGTGAAAAAATAATTCTTCTAAGGTATTAACCCTATTAACAGCTTTCCAGCCTCCGCCCCAATGAGGTTTAAGAAATGCTGGTAGGCCAATATATTCAAGTACCGCTTGCCAATCTAAAGGAAACTTTAAGTTGCTTAAGCTTTCTGCGCTAATGCCTTCCATATAGCTATGCATGGGCAAAACAACCGTTTTAGGTACAGCAACACCTAGTTTTTCAACTAAAGCAGTACCAAAAAATTTATCATCCGCCATACGCCAAAAAGGATTATTAATAACCACTGTTCCACTAAGAGTAGCTGTCTTTAAGTAAGTTTGGTAGAACGGGACTTCATGAGAAATGCGGTCAATTATAACTTGATAGGGGCAAGCCATATTACTAGCAACCTCCCCAACTCTAATATAATCAGCAGTTACATCTTGACTGCGTTTATTGATTTCTTCTATTAAAGCATTAGGGAAAGAACGCTCTCTGCCTACTAATAAACCTACTTTAAGCATATTCTATTAGCTCCAAATTAGGAAATTAAGAGTTGACTATTATGCGGGTAATTCTTAGTATGCTGCAACCCTAGTTGGAAGCAACTACAACAATAGATTTAATCTCAAAAGCATCTTTGTTATATTTTGCAATATGTCAATTAAAGAAAATTTATCATCAATACAATCAAAAATAGTTAAAGCTTGTCAAAAAGCTAACCGTAATCCTAACGAAGTACGATTAATTACGGTAACAAAAACTTTTCCTGTAAATCTTATAAAAGAAGCTTTAAGGGCCGGGGTAACGGATATAGCAGAAAATCAAGTTCAAGAAGCAGAAGAAAAATTCCCACAGTTGCCAAATGATGTTTGTCATCACCTAATCGGGCATCTACAAACTAATAAAGTCCGTCGTGCAGTAGAGCTTTTTGATTGGATTCATTCAATAGATAGTTTGAAGCTAGCTGAACGAGTAAACCGTATTGCAGGCGAGCTTGGGCGACAAATTGTAGTTTTGGTACAAGTAGATTTAGCAAAAGAGGCTACTAAAACTGGAATTGATGAAAGCGAGTTAATAGAATTAGCTACTTATCTAGGCCGAGCAGAAAACTTAGCTTTTCAAGGTTTAATGACTATTCCACCATATTTTGAAAATCCAGCTAAAACTGTTCGCTATTTTAGACGTTTGCGCGAGTTGTTAGAAGACATTAATAACCGTCCAATTCTTCCTAACCCTTTAACAGAGCTTTCTATGGGAATGAGTCATGATTTTGAGTATGCAATTGCTGAAGGTGCAACAATGATTCGTGTTGGAACAGCTATTTTTGGTAGCCGCAGTTAGTTATAAAAGCTTTTATAATAGAAGACTATGAATTGAAGCCTAGATACAGGCTATGTTAGATTATGCACTTGGCTTAAAGAATCGTTAATATTCACTAATAATACTCAATAAAGTCAGCTTGCTTTTTTGAAAATTTTCCTATAGATCTATTATTTGCCTATCTTAACAACTTGCCTCTTTTACTAGAGAGGAAAACCAAGAAAAGATTATTTTTCATTTATACACAAAAACAGAGGTGATCTAATGTCTGGACATAGTAAATGGCACACAATTAAACATAAGAAAGGTGCTTTAGATGCCAAACGTGGCAAAGTCTTTACCCGACTAATTAAGGAAATTAACGTAGCTGCTCGTAGTGGTGGTGGAGATCCAAATAATAATGCTCGTTTACGTAAAGCTATTTCTGATGCTAAAGCTCAAAATATGCCTAATGACACTATTGACCGTGCAATTAAGCGTGGTACAGGTGAATTAGGCGGGGATATTATAGAAGAAATCATTTATGAAGGCTATGGCCCGGGTGGTGTAGCTATAATGGTTGATACAGTAACAGATAATAAGAATCGTACTGTAGGTGAATTACGACATCTATTTTCTAAAAATAATGGAAACTTAGGTGAAGCAGGTTGTGTAGGTTGGATATTTGAAAAGAAAGGCTCAATTTTACTTGAAAAAGGGGCTTTGTCTGAAGATGAAATGTTTGAACTTGTAGTAGGTGCTGGAGCAGAAGACCTTAAAGACGATGGAGAAAGCTGGTTAGTGCTAACTAAGCCTGATGATTTTGATGCTGTTTTAGAAGCAGTTAAAGCAGCTAAACTTACTCCTCTTTCAGCAGAAATTGAACGAGTTCCACAAAACACAGTAAAACTAACTGGTAAAGAAGCACAACAAATGCTTAAGCTCTATGATGCTTTGGAAGATCAGGATGATGTGCAAAAAGTAGCTGCCAATTTTGAAATGGATGACAGCGAATATGAATCTGCTGGGTAATTAAAACCTTTTGTACTTTAACAGGTTCTATAAATTTTTTGTAGAACCTGGGTTTAACCTTTATGAGAGCAACATTAAAAAGGCGCGGTGCTGATGTTGGTAGCAGTTTTCAAGCTGCTATAAATAGCACTAATAATGCTTATGCTCAGGCTGAACGCGCTTATATAACCCGTAAAGCTATACCTGGTAAATATTTAATGAAACGTGGAGAGCAAAGACGGGGCTTAAATATTCCAAATATTGAGACTTTGCCTAATAATCAAAAAAATATTTCTGGGGCCCAGTTAATCGCCCTTTCTAAAGAACAAGGTAACCCTTTATTACTTCGTGAATTTGTCCCTGAATCAAAAGCTGAACCTGATTATGGTGGTGCAATTGCTCCTAGTGGTCGGGCAATATTTTACGATGCTAAAACTACACAACGTGACCGACTAGACTTAGATAACCTTCACCCCCATCAAATCTATTTCCTAGAATGTATGGCAACAACTGGAGCAATTTCAGGCTTTTTAGTAGAGTTTTCAACACATAGAAAAGTTTATTTCCTGCCAATTCAATTAGTTAGACGTTATTGCAATACTACAGGTTATAAAAGCGTGCCATTTCGTTTTTTTGAAAATCACTTAGTTAAAGTAGAAGCAGGCAAAGGTTTACTAATTTTTGACTATTTAACTTCAATCGAAAAACAAGAAGAGCTTTATGGGCGAGATTATAATAATTTAGTAATCCCTAAAAAAGCTTAAATTAAGGAAACGGCAGTGAAGTCACTTTATTTACCAGTTTTTTTAGCTATTATTGGCAATATTCTTTATCATATTTCTCAAAAATCCATCCCTAAAACAGCAAATCCTTTTTTTTCTATAATAATTGCTTATATTATTGGAATTATTATTTGTATTTTTGCAAGCTTTTTTTATACAACTGATAAACCATTTTTTAGCGCGATTAAAGATACAAATTGGGCAGTAATTGTTGTTGGTGTAGCAGCAATGTTAATTGAAATAGGTTTTTTGTTAGCGTATCGAATAGGTTGGAATGTAAGTTTTACAGGTACTTTAGTTGGTGCTGTAGGAGCTTTATTATTAGTTCCTATTGGCATGATAGCTTATAAAGAAAAAATATCTATTTGGAATTTATTAGGAGTTTTATTTTCCATTTTAGGGTTAGCTTTAATTTCTATAAAGACGGAAAAGCACTAATAATAACTCTACTGACTAGGCAAGCAAGAAATTCTTTTGCTAAAATCTTAAAACTAACCCAAATTGATTTAGGACAAAAATCTATGAGAATCACGAAGTTAATTCTCCTACTTGGCCTTACTATTAGTTTATTACTATTTTTTACTAGCAATAATTTTGCACAAGAGCCAACAAACTCAGAAGTTCAAGACTCAGAAGTTCAAGAAGAAGAGGCTAAACCTTTAAGTGCCGCAGATACAGTTAAAGAGTTTTACCGACTATTAAGAGAAAAAAAATATCTAGAAGGGTTTCGTTTGTCTGTTTATCGTGAGGCAATAGAACCTTTAACACCAGAAGAATTAAAAGAATTAGAACCTGATTTTGAGCTTACTTTTTCACGTATCCCTGAGACAGTAAAAATTCTTGGCACTCAAATTATAGGTAATAATGCTACTATTTTTATTAAATCTTCTGATAATCCTAAAGATCCTACAGCAGATGAAGTTTTTTTAATTCAAGTAAATGGCAATTGGGTAGTAGGCGATTTAGAAACTTTACAGTTGGTTAAAAACTTTGGTCGTAAGTTTTTCCCAGAAATCAAAATCCGCGCACATGAAGATGCAGCTTTAATATATATGGAACGCTATATTGGTGCGCAAAAACTTTATAGTGATGCAAATAAAGGTATTTATGGTTCAATGGAAGAATTAGTAGCAGCGAGTTTTTGGCCCCAAAGTCTAAAAAGTGGTGAAATAGAGGGTTATAAGTTTTCAATAGAGCTAGGCAAAGATAAAAAGGAATTTTGGATACATGCCGAACCCTTAGCTTATGATAAAACAGGACGTTTATCTTTTTATGCAGACCTGCGCGGAGTTTATAAACTTAATAATGGTGGTGAAATATTTCGTGGCCCTCAAAGTTTAGGGCAATAATTTTTACTTAAGTAGCTCTCCGCTATTTGATTCTACAACATTAATTGCTGTTAAAACTTCATCTACTAAGGGGAATAATTCTTCTGGATTTTGTACAAATCCAACTTGTTTTATTAGCATATAAGCATCTGTAACATCAATACGGCGACCTTTACCAGAACAAATAATAAATAATTGTGTTAATTGCTCTCTAATTAAAGGGTTTAATTCTCTTTGAACTTCTAATTGTCCTGTCCCTTTTGGAGGAGGCATAGTAACAAAATAGGGCTGTTTTGAACTTCTACCAGCAGTTGCTTGTTTAACTAAACCCCGCCCAATTTTTCCTAAAGTACCTTCGGGGTAAAGTCTTAAACTATCCATTAATCCTTTTGGATAAGTTACAGAAATATGAGTTTCATTTTGCCCTAAAGCACGACTACCTGTAATGTTTACTAAGCAAGATCTATAGTAGCCTTTTACACGAAAAACTTTTACCTGTCGCTCTCCCCTAGTTTCTACACCTTCACTAAAATTCATCCTATATTTTTGTGCAGAAGTTTGCCAAACACGTTTATCTTTTGAGATTTTATCTAAAACTAACTTAATAACAATTATTATAAAAACAAAAGCTATTATGTACTGTATTTTGTCTGCCATTGCATCTATGTCCTTATTAGATAGCTAGGGAAGCAAGAAGATAAATTATTTTTATTGTAAAAAATTTTTTCAATAATATATGAACTTAGGCAAATAATAGAAGAGAAACTCACGAGGCAATATGAAATTAACATCCACACAACAATTAGGGGCGATCATTCTTTTAATTTTATTAGCTCTATTAGCTTTTTATCGTTTAGCAGGATAAATTTCTATTATGGTAAGTTCAGGTCTAGCGCAAAATCTTACTCTAGGTGTATTTCCTCCTTCCATACCTATACCACGATTAACATAAAGCCAAGTATCTTTAACTTTATAAAGACCTGACTCATATTTTTTATCAAACTTAGAATAAGTAATTAATGCACCATAAAAAGGCATTGCTATTTGCCCTCCATGAGTATGACCAGCACAGTATAAATCTAGCTGTCCTGCCAAATCTTCTATTTCATCAGGGTAATGATATAAAAGTATTGAAAATTCATCTTTAGGGATTTGATTAAGTAGTTTAGGAATTTGATTTGCTTGTCCTACAGGCACTCCTGTAATCCAAAAGCTATAGCCATTTATAGATAATTTTGCACTAGTAGATTTAAGTTCTTTAACTCCTGTTTCGCCAAATAAATCCAAGTTATACCAAAACCAACTATCCCAATTACCTTTAACAACATAGGTTGGAGCTATTTTAGATAGTTTAGAAAAAAACTCTTTTGCAACTTTTAACCCTTCTGGCATATTGAGTGTGTCCCCAGTAAAAACAATTATATCTGGTTGTTCTTTAGCAATAAGCTCTGGCAAACTAGTTTCTAAACGTGGTGTTGGATCACTATGTAGATCAGAAAAATGAGCTATCTTTAAGGGTTTTGTATTACTAGAAAATTTATTAGTAGTTAACTTAATGTAAGAAACAGATATCCAGTAAGGTTCTATAAAGCCATAAATAAAGCAAAGCATTCCTAAAAAAGCAGCTATTAGACTTGCTTGTCTTAACCATTTTTTCCAAAATTGATCACTTAATGGAAACGAGAAAAACTTATTTAAGAGAAGTCTAATGATGGTGGCAAAAGCTAATATGTAAACCGTAGCAACAACACTTAAAAAAATAATTATTCTATACTCAGCAGATTTTGACATAAAAATGAGTGTAAATAACCTTAGGCTAACTTTTTAGCAATACGTTTTAATAAGCGTTTTAAGCGTAACGTAACTTCTAAAACAACAAAGGGTTTAATCCAATAATCTTCTGCTCCTTGTTCTAAAGCAAGAATTTTTTCTTCCTTAACATCTCGACCTGTAATAAAAATAAATGGAACTTCGCTTAAATTAGGGTCTGTTTTATACTTAAGAAAAAGTTGCCAACCATCTACATTAGGCATAATTATATCGGAAATAATTAAATTAGGTGTAAAAAGCTTTATTTTCTCCCAGGCATCTTGTCCATCTATTGCAGTTATAGTTTGTGTGCCAAAATTTTCAAAAATGACATTAAAAGTCTCTATTATGCCAGGATCATCATCCACTATTAAAACCTTTATTTTACTAAATTCTGGACTTGTAGCTATGATAGGTTCAGGTAGCTTAAAAGGAGGTGCAACTAAAGGGGATGTTACATTAGCCTTTTTCTTTTCATTAACTATTTCTTCCATAGAACTTCTAACAATAGCTAGCATTTCTGGACTTAAAGGACTAGTATTTTTATCAAGCTCTGAAGTAGGTTTAATTAGCTGTTTTGATTTTATTGCATTAGCAAAATGTTCTTCACTTTCTCTTAAAGCAGGCTCAAGTGCTTCTAACAAAAGTAATGCTGACTCAAAACGTTGCCTAGGTGTTTTCGCTAAAGCTTTTAACACTACTTGATCAAGTAAAGGACTAATATATGGTCGTAATTGAGAAGGTGGAGTGGGAGGTGTTTGAATATGTTTTAATGCTACATCTGCTCCTACAGGGCTATCAAAAGGCACTACACCTGTAAGCATTTCATAAAGTATTACCCCAAGGCTATAAATATCAGAAGTATGATAAAGTTTTTCCCCTAAACATTGTTCTGGAGACATATAAGAAGGCGCACCTTCTGCCGCACTATTATGTACAGAATAAATAGTCCCACTATTAGAAATTTCTCTTAAACGAGCAATCCCAAAATCAACAATTTGTACTAATTCTTTTCCCTCATTATTATCCAAAATAATATTATCTGGTCTTAAATCACAATGTACCACTCGGTTTTCATGTGCTAGAGCAATTCCAGAGCAGATTTGTTGCATAATAGCTAAAATGTGCAAAAAAGGTAGTTGAGTATTACCAAGTATTTCTTGTGCTAAAGAATGCCCCTTCAATAGTTTCATTGCCATGTAAGCCCCACCTGTTGGCAATGTACCATAATCATAGATTTTAATTATATTTGGATGTTCTAATTTAGCTATTGCTAAGGCTTCTGTGCGAAAGCGATTAACAGCATCAGCATTATTTAATAATTGTGTAGGTAAGACCTTAAAAGCTACTTGTCTCATCAAAACTATTTGTGTAGCACAGTAAACTACTCCTGTACGCCCACGACCTAAAACATAATCTATTCTATATTTATCTAAAATATTTGGTGAACCAGACCAGGAAAAAACCAATTTGTTACCATCATTTGGACAAGATAAGATATTATCTTCAAAACAGAACTTACAAAGTGGGCATTCTTTCATCCAAAAAATCCTTACAATGGGAATAATGGGAGTTTGGAATTTGTGTTACGTTTGATTGGAAATCTAATTGTCCCATCAAATGAAAAAACTCGCAAGAAATGTTCATTTTCTATAAAATCTCTATCTTTACAAGCAAAATTATCTAGAAAACTATTTTATTAAAAATTTTTCTAGATAATTTACTTAGTTAGGTACATTAATATGACTAAACTTAAACTCACTGTTTTGATAGCATTAAAGTTCTTTCTTATTAGTTCTATAACAATGGCAATAAGCCTTTACTTAATGCTAACTTATTTACCCAATCCATCCATATTTGATATCCTAAACAATCCTCACCCTGCTATTTTGTGGCCCAGAGTTTTTGGCTTTTGGTTTTTATTATTAGCCATAATTGGTTTAGTAGTTTTAGCAAAAAACAAATTTGCTAACAAAAATCCATCTACTAATTCTAATGAACTAGTTAAACCTTTTATCAGTACTTGGTTGATATTTGTGACTGTTACGATTCCTTCAGGACTTTTAACTATGAGAGTCACAAACTATTTTAGTCCTTCTTTAGGTCGTCATGTAAGTTACCACTTAGTAGAAGCAGCAAGATTTAATGATAATATTACGCTATTGTGGCTACTTACAATTGCTAACAAAAATCAATTAGATCCATTGCTAGAAATCACCTTGCGTAATAATAGTGATGCCTCATTAAAAATATTAATGGCTATTGGAATAAAGCCTAATGAAAATGATCTAAGATCACTTATGATTGAAGCATCAGCAAATGGAAATAATAATATGCTTCAATTATTAAAAGACCAAGGGATAAGTATTAATACAACTACAACTTATGGTCAATATCCTTTATTAGCAGCTATAGAACATAACAAAATAGATACAGTAAAATTTTTATTATCAGCAGGAGCAGATCCAAATAAAGTAAATAAAGGCTCTTACCCTTTATTAATAACTGCATTATTAAATGATAATTCTGAGATAGCCAAAATTCTAATAAAAGCTGGTATAGACTTAAAAAATTGCCAATTAGGGAAAGATTTTACTCTTGCTCGTAAAGATATATCAGAAACTCAAACATCTACTAGTCTAACATTGCCACCTGATAGCACACCATTAATGCTTGCAGCAGCTAGTGCCAATGTAGAAGCACTTAAAGCATTAATTGAGGCCAAAGCTGATGTAAATGTAGCAAACTCCCAAGGCTATACAGCTTTAATGTGTGCTAAAGCTAGTGTTTGTATTGAGTGTGAACAAATTTTAGTAAATGCTGGTGCTAAATAAAAATTTTTCTTAAGCTGTAAAATTTTATTTTAGAAGGTTTTAAAAATAGAAAGGACATTTTCATGTATCGCCTAAGTTGTACAGAAGTTTGGGGTGGTAATCAAAATACTGATGATGATGTTTGTAGTAACGGTTTAACGGCAACAGTTTTTTCTAACTCTAGTGATGGTGGAAAAGGTGGAGATGTTTATTATTTTAGTGTTTGTGGGCAGGATTTGCTTACACGTATTGCGGTTGCAGATGTAGTTGGTCATGGTCAAGCTGTAAGTCACATTAGCCAATGGGTTTATACCACACTAAAAAAACATCTTGGTAATATAGATAATAGCGTTGTGTTAGCAAACATCAATCAACTTGCTTGTGAGCAAGGTTTTCAAGCTATGACTACTGCTGCAATAATTAGTTATTTTATAAAATCAGGTTTGTTGTCTTTCTCCTATGCTGGACACCCTCCTTTTATTTGGCGAAACCAAAAACGTCTTTGGCAACTACTTAGTATTGATAAACCCTTAGTTACTCCTTCTAATCTTCCACTAGGAGTAATGGAGAGTGTAGCTTATGATCAAGGCCAGGTTCGTGTTAGCAAAGGAGATCGTTTTATTGTTTATACAGATGGGGTAATTGAAACTTCTAACAGCAATGGAGATTTTTTTGGACAAGAACAACTCCTTAAAGTGCTTCAAGATGGGCAAAATGATAGCTTAATAGAGTTAAAAGTTCGTATAATCAAAGCTTTGCAACAACACGCTAATGACGATTTATCTCATGATGATGTTACATTTATGGCAGTTGAAGTTAATTAACTCTAAAAAATAGAAGGATTAAGCATGAAGATAGTTACTTGGAATGTTAATTCCATTCGCGCACGTTTATCTAGACTCTTAGATTGGCTCATACGTAACCAACCAGATATAGTATGCTTACAGGAAACTAAAGTAATAGATGCAGATTTTCCACAAACAGAAATAAATGCTATAGGCTATCAATGCACGATTAGTGGACAAAAATCTTATAATGGAGTAGCAATTTTATCTCGTAGCGATCCTAAAAATGTTATTTCTCAATTACCCGGTGATGCAAATGATAAGGAAAAACGATTTCTTGCAGCAGAAATTTCCGGGATCCAAATTATCAATGTTTACGTGCCTAATGGTAGTGAAATAGATTCAGATAAATATAAATACAAATTAAATTGGTATTATCGCTTAAGAGACTACCTAGATACATCTTTTACCCCTGAACAAAATCTATTAATTTGTGGTGATTTTAATGTAGCCCCAGATGACAGAGATGTTTGGGATGTTAAACATTGGACAGGACAATTACATTTTAGCGAACCAGAAAAAGAAGCACATAAAAACTTAGTAAACTGGGGCTTAAAAGATGCCCTACGTCTTCATTATTCAGATGCTGGAATTTATACATGGTGGGATTATAGAAGCTTAGGTTTTCAACGTGGTTTAGGCTTAAGAATTGACCATATTTTACTAACCAATCCTTTAACAAAACGCTGTATAGATGTAGTAATAGATCGTAATGAACGCAAAGGAGAAAAACCTTCTGATCACGCACCAGTAACAGCAATTTTTACCAACTAGTTAAGTTATTGTTTAGCTATTGTTAAACGTACAGAAGGTTTACCAATATGAATATGTGGGCCGGTGGATGATCCAGCAATTGCTCGATTAAAAGCTTGAAAAGGAATCCCGGCTCCACGTAAAAAGTTTATTAATTGCTGCCCTTCTAAAGTTTCAGGATGCAGTGCTACATCAATACAATTGCGATGGTCAAAACCTAAACGATCATGAGTAGGGCTTTGACCATAGGCACTAATTGGTAGGCTGCGACCAAAGCTATCTTGAAAAAATTTCTGTACTACTGGAGTATCTTGTAATGACCAAGCATAACTTCCTATGTATCGAATAACTCCACTGCTAACTTGATAGCTAGGAGATTTAGGAGGGGTTTTTGCTAGTTCTTTAGCCGCTTCTGCTTCAACTAATAAATAGTCTGCTTCTGTTAATTCTTTTTCTAATGACTTTATTTTAGTTTCTATATTGTTAATTTCTGTTTCTATACTCTCTACTTCTCGACGTGCCACAATACCAAGCTGATAAAGCTCTTTTCTTTTTTCTAGTTTTTCTTTTTGTTTATCTAAGTCTATTTGGTAAAAACCAATTAATTTTTCTACACTACTTTTATATTCTAAGGTAGAACTAAGCAAGCGTTCAGCTATTTCTACTTGTTGTTTTTGACTTGAACTTAGCTCTACTGAAGAGCTTTTAGTAGCTACTTCCTTCTTTTTTTGAGCTTTTGCTATAGGAAAAAAAACAGCTAATAACAAAAAAGCTACTATGTACTTAAAGCTATTTCTTTTACTCATCATCTTCTTGTAAATTATAATCTTTTAATAAGTTACGTCGTTTCTTAAATATTTTATCTACCGCCATTTTAACTAATCTTTTACGCATATCATCATTTTCTTCAAGCAGTAAATTAAAAGCACATTCCCAAGTCCAATGATTTTCCCGCCAATGTATAGCTCTTTGTTGTGTTAAAAATAGATGAGGTTGTCCACAACCACAAACTAGTTCTTCTTGTTCATTAGCATCACAATTACAATATTCCCATTCAACTGTAGACATAATTAATATTTATTTTTCTAAAATAACCTCTTCTTAAAAACTATTCTATAAATCTAAA
>CAZBMZ010000003.1:0-265171 GCA_964492845.1 uncultured Clostridia bacterium | reverse complement strand
CTATACTAAACTATACTAAACTATACTAAACTATACTAAACTATACTAAACTATACTAAACTATAAATTTACTGTATCAATTTGTTTTTCTGCCATATTTCCAATAACAGGTAGTTTCCAATAATGACCTTGATAAGCTTGATACATAGAATATACCCATGTAGCAACTAGTCCTAAAGTAATTAAGTTACTAAATACCCCTACTAACTTAAGCATAAAACCAAGGCCAATTACTGCAAAAAAGCCACTTATAGAGATAATAATAATATTACTAACAAAAAAGACTATTACCCAAGCAGCAGAAAACAAAATAGATTGCATGGCATGAAAGCGAACAAAACGATTTTCTTTTTCAGTAGTAAAGAAAAAATAAAGACCTGAGATAAAGAAAAGCACATAACTAAGTGCTGAAGCTGTTTTAGGATCAAAATTTACTTTTATCTCATTTAAGTCAATACCCTGGCGCATAGGTTGTTGATTTGGATCATATTGTTGTTGATAGTTAGGATCATATTGCTGATAAGGCTGTTGATATTGCCCTTCATAGGGTTGTTGATAAGCTTGATTTGGATCATATTGTTGTTGATAGTTAGGGTCATATTGCTGATAAGGTTGCTGGTATTGTCCATCATAGGGTTGTTGGTAAGGCGGCTGATTTGGATCATATGATGGATAGCTTCCTTGATAGCGTGGATCTGGTGGATTTTGTGGATACTGTGGATACTGTGGATACTGTGGATTTTGTGGATTTTGTGGATTTTGTGGGTTATGTTGTTGTGGATAAGCTTGAGGCTGGTTTGGATAAGGGTTAAACATAGTCCCTTGTTGTGGCACAGGATTGTTTTGCGGCATTGGTTGAGTAGGCATTTCGTTAGTTCTGTAAGGATCTCTTGTAAAATTATTAGGATTGGTATTATTTTGATATGGTTGTACAGTTGGAAATGTAGCTTTATTTTGCTCAGATGGCACTTTATTTTGTGGATTTGGCTGATTTTTTGATTGCTCAGACATATAAAACTCCTAACAAATTAATCATAAGGAACTCTTAACCTAACGATAGAATTAGCTTGTCCTGTTTCTGAATTAATATCAACTATTACACCACATAAAAAACATTCTCGCTCTGCTATTTCTAGCTTACGTGGCAGGCCAGAAATAAATTTTTCTATAATTACATTTTTATCAATCCCAATCACGCTATCATATGGCCCGGTCATCCCCAAATCTGTAATATAAGCTGTACCTTTAGATAAAATTCTTTCATCTGCTGTCGGTACATGTGTATGTGTTCCAACTACAGCACTTACTCGCCCATCTAAATACCAGCCTAAAGCCATCTTTTCACTTGTTGCTTCTGCATGATGATCTACTAAAATTATCCTAGTATTTTTATCTAGATTATTAAGTATTCTATCTACAGCATGAAAAGGGCAATCATTAGGAGCCATAAATACACGCCCCTGTAAATTAATTACTGCAATAGAAATATTCCTGTGTTTACCTGACCAAACTCCACTACCAGGTATTTCCATAGGATAATTAGCCGGACGTAGTAACTTAGGTTGATCTTTAATGTATTCTAAAATATCCCTTTTATCAAAAATATGGTTACCAGAAGTCATTATATCTACCCCAGCAGCCAAAAACTCCTCTCCCATATAGGGTAACATTCCAAATCCACCAGCAGCATTTTCAACATTAGCAACAACAAAGTCTATTTCATAATCTCTTCTAATATTCTTTAGTTGCTCCATTATCACTGCTCGCCCAATACGGCCAACTATATCGCCTATCATTAATACTTTCATTTAACAAAATACTTTCTAAATAGTTTTATTCTTTATATTTACTCTTGATTTAGTTTCTCTTCTATTGTTTTTACTCTATTATGCACATTGCCAACAATATTAGATAAAGTAGTAATCGCTATGTTGACAGAAGAAACCATTGTTTGTATTTGATTTTCTATTGAAACAATAGCATTTCTCATCTCTACTCTATCTTCATCTGCTTGTTTATTCACAGAAGCAATCATCTCTCTCATCTCTACTCTGTCTTCATCTGCTTGTTTATTCACAGAAGCAATCATCTCTCTCATCTCTGCTCTATCTTCATCTGCTTGTTTGGTTGCAGAAGCTATCATCTCTCTCATCTCTGCTCTATCTTCATCTGCTTGTTTAGTTGCAGAAGCCATCATCTTTCTTGTCTCTGCTCTATCTTCATCTGCTTGTTTAGTTGCAGAAGCCATCATCTCTCTCATTTCCGCTCTGTCTTCATCTGCTCGTTTACTTAAATTTTCTACTGTGTTATTCAAAGATGAATACATTCTTCTCATTTCCGCTCTGTCTTGATCAGCTTGTACAGCCAAAGTAACTACAGCATTTGTTAAAGTTTGCACATCTTTAGACAAATTTTGCAAACTTTCCTGTAATATTTGTTGATTAGATTCATACTTAGCTTGTTGATTAAGCAAAAACTCTATAGCTTTTTCTACTTGTTCATTAGTCATAAGACTTCCTTTCTAAAATTAAGTAGAAGTATGATAAAAGGAAATAAGATAAGGATAAAGCTCTCCGCGTGGCCGTGAAGCATCTGCATTTGAACCTGCCTAAACAGGTGGGTGGCCTGGCTCCAATCCAGTTATTAATCCGTGACTCTGACGGAAAGCTGGTATTAGGACGCACTCTAGCCTCCCATTCAAATGACGTTGGTTCAAAAAATAGGTGCTAACACTAACTTTGCAGAGAGCTTAAAATGTTGATTTACTATAACTGTAGGTCTTAAAGAGGTCAAGTAATTGATAAGACTATTAATAAATCACTCAAAAACTATTTGGCCTTTTTTAATAAATTATCTAGCAGTTGAGCATATTCGCTGCTACGTTCTCCAATAGTATAATCTAACTGTTCTAGCTTACGTCTAATCTTGTAGAGTTCATCAGCAATATTAAGCGCGGCTAAAATGGCAACTCGTAACGAATCCGCTGTCATAGTCCCAGCCGCTACTTCTTTCATTCGTCGGTCAACATATGCTGCTAATTGCTGGATATACTCACTATCGCCTTCACCGCGGATATAGTAAGTTTGATTATATATTTTCACTTCAACTACCTGTGTAGGGTGTAACTCCATAATGGCTAGGGCCTTAGATTGTACTTTAACTATTTTTTACTATTGTACTGTTTCTGCTAATTCAGGATCAATAATTGATATTGCTGTTATCATAGTTTCTACTTTAAGTCTAATTTCTTCTCGCTCTACCTTTAATTGTCCTAATTGCTTTTGCAAAACTTCTTTTTCAGCACGTAAATTTTCAACTTCTTCTTTTAGTGTAATTAGCTCTTGTTCAAATTGATCTCGCTCTTGATTAATCTTGTCCCATCGCTCAACAATACGATGTATTTTATCATCTAAATACGATAATCTTTCCAATCCCGTTAAATTCATCCCTTTACCCCTCTATATTTCTATACTCTGTTAGCGACGTAGCTGCCCGTCAAATTTGGATGATAAGAGATTAACAATTTTTTCATCTAATTCATTGATTTGTTGATCAGTCATAGATTCTACTAATGGTTGATAACGTAAGCTAAATGATAGAGAACGCCGGTCTACTGGTAAATTTTTTCCTGTATAAATATCAAATAGTTTTATATTTACTAATTCTTTTATTTCTAAATCCTTTATTGCCTTTTGAAGTTCTTGATAACTAACATTTTCTGGCAATAAGAAAGAGAGGTCACGGTTAACAGCTTGTAATTTAGGTAATGAGGTGTATTTTACATCTGAACTGGGTAAAGATAAAAGCTGTTCTAATGATAATTCTGCTAAAAACACTGGTTGCTTAAACTTAAATTCATCTCTTAGTGAGGGAGTCATTTGCCCAAAATGCCCTAAAACCTTACCTGCCACTTTAATTTGCGCTGCTTGTCCGCTGTGTAAATAACTAACAGAAGACCTTTCTAATTCATAGTCTTTTATTCCACAGTTTTCTAGCACAACTTCTACAACACCTTTTAAGTCATAGAAATCCAGCATTTCTTGTTGATGTTGCCAATCGCTTTCACTACGTTGACCTGTAATAAGAAAAGCAAGTTGTTCATACTCTCTAACAATATCATCCTGTTTTTCAAAACATTTCCCTACTTCAAATAACCTAATATTGCGACTACCAAAATTAAAATTTCGTGCTAACGATTCTACTAATCCAGCAAGCAGTGAAGTTCTCATTTGTGGGCGTTCTTCATCTATTGGATTGCTAATTACTAAAGTATTAAGCTCTTTATTTTGGAAATATTTATCTAACTCAGTTTTTACCCAACTAAAAGAAATTGTCTCTGAATAACCTAATTCAATTAAAGTACTTTGGGCTTTTCTACGTCGCTCTTCTCCTGTTAAATATGCTCCTGCACCATTCCAACTAGGTAAAGTTAAAGGAATATGTTCATAGCCTACATGACGAACTATTTCTTCTACTAAATCTTCTTCAATATTAATATCTGTACGAAAACTAGGCCCAACAACTTCCCAATGGGAATCAGGCATAAATGTAGTTACCTCAAAACCTAGTTCTGCTAGTAGTTTTGGCACTCTAGCAGGCTCAACAACCAACCCTGTTAAAGCAGCAATTCTTTTATAACGTAACTCAATAGGTTTTCTAGTAATCGCTTGAGGATAAGCATCTACTACTTCTGCTAAAAGTTCCCCTCCAGCAATTTCGCAAATTAACTCTGCACAACGGTTAATTGCTCTAATACAAGCTTCTGGATCAGCACCTCGCTCAAAACGATGTGAGGCTTCTGTTTTCATATCTAAAGCTCGTGCAGTTCGACGAACTGAAGCAGGCCTAAAATAAGCACTTTCTAGTAAAACATCATAAGTATCGTTAGAAATTTCGCTATATTCTCCACCCATTATTCCTGCTAAAGCTGAAGGCCGCTCACCATCAGCAATTACTAGCATATCTTCACGTAATTTACGTTCTACTCCATCAAGCGTTTTCAATGTTTCACCTACACGAGCAGTACGTACAACAATTCGTCGTCCTGATAATTTATGAAAATCAAAAGCGTGTAATGGATGACCTTGTTCTAGTAAAACAAAATTGGTAATGTCGGCTACATTGTTAATGCTACGTTGTCCAATACTTTCTAAACGTTTTACTAGCCAATCAGGAGATGGAGCAATTTTTACACCTCGAATTACTCTTGCAGCATAACGAGCGCAAAGTTCAGGATTAAGAATTTCTACACAAGTAACAGAAGAGGTAGCAACAGATGATTCTTTTAACTTAGGCTTTGGTAGCTCTGCTTTAACCCCATAAATTGCAGCTAGTTCGCGTGCAATCCCATAATGTGATAAAGCATCAGCACGATTAGATGTAATATCAAATTCTAAAATATAGTCATCATCCTTAGCAGTAACCGTTTCTGCCGCTAAACCAACCATTGTTAAACGTTCGGCTAGCTCTTGAGGAGAAGAATTAACATCAATATAAGTTTTTAACCAGTTATAGCTAATTTTCATAATTTTATACTTATCAATTTACTTAAGTTTTAATCATCTTAAAACTAGCGAAATTGTGTTAAAAAGCGTAAATCCCCTGTAAAGAAATGGCGAATATCATCAATGCCATAAAGCATTGCTGTCATTCGATCAATACCAAATCCAAAAGCAAAACCAGAATATTTTTCTGAATCAATGTTGCAAGCCTTTAAGACATTTGGATGCACCATCCCGCTACCACCAAGTTCAATCCAACCTGAACCCTTACAAACACGACATATCGTATTTTTACCTTCACATAAATAACAGCTAAAATCTGTTTCTGCGCCTGGTTCAACAAAAGGAAAATAGCTAGGGCGAAATCTAAGTTTTATTGCTCGGTTAAAAAGCTTTTCTAAAAAGGTTTGTAGTGTACCTTTTAAGTCACCCATAGTTATGCCTTCGCCAACAGTTAAGCCTTCTACCTGAAAAAACATTGGGTTATGTGTAGGATCTGGAGTATCACGACGAAAAACTTTTCCAGGTGCAATAATGCGAAAAGGAGGTGTGCGGCGTTGCATTGCATGAATTTGCACATTAGAAGTTTGAGAACGTAAGGCTAATTGCTCAGTAACATAAAAAGTATCTTGAGATTCTCTAGCAGGATGGCCTTGAGGGATATTAAGCGCGTCAAAGTTATAAAAAGTGGTATCTATTTCTGGGCCATCTTCTACTGCATAACCCATAGAAACAAATATATCTTCTATTTTTTGCCTGGCGCGTACAATTGGATGTGGACTGCCTAAGTTTGGACGATGACCCGGAATAGAAATATCTATCCGTTCACGCTCTAGAGCTAAACTTTCGGCCCGACGTTTCAGACCATTTTGATGTTCTTCAAGCTGACTTTCTGCATAATTCTTAAAATCATTAATTAACTTTCCTGCATCACGCTTTTCTTCAGGAGATAGTTTTCCTAACTCTTTCATTAGTAGAGTTACATGACCATTTTTGCGAGAAAAATAAAGATCCCGCACTCTTTGAAAACCTACTGCTTCCTGAATTGTTTCTACATCCTTGTCAAATTGTTTGCGTAGTTCAGAAATAGTTTCTTTCATAATTTATAAAAAGAGGGGTCAAAAATTTATTACCTGTTCCATTAAGCTATAATATCTAAGCTAAAATAGTCCAGGTAATAAATTTAGTTATTATTTATTTAATCTTAAAGTGCTATAGCGACCATCTTTTTTAGATGCAGTTTTAACACCTTGCACAGCCGAAATTTTTTCTAACATTTCTTTTTCTCTAGTTAAAGCTGTTTTAGCTGTAGAAACTAATTCTGTAAATGTTGCTAGATCATTAACAGCTAAATCTGCCAACATTTTACGGTCTAAGTTAATGCTTGATAGCTTTAATCCATGCATAAAACGGCTATAGCTTAAGCCTTGTGCTTTAGTAGCAGCACCAATACGAACAATCCATAAACTACGAAAATCACGTTTCTTTATCTTTCGACCTACATAAGCAAATTTCAAAGCTCTTTGAACAGACTCTCTTGCCTGACGATAAAGTTTGCTTTTAGTTAAATAAAAACCTTTGGCTAAAGATAAAATCCTTTTGCGCTTTAGTAAGCGTTTATTTCCCCGTCTTGCCCGCGGCATAATTCCTCCCAAATATAGATTTGCCTAAAGCAAATCCTAAAAATCTAAATTAATTTAATTATTTGCGTCCATAAGGAAGCATTGCTTCGATTTTGCCTTGATCTGCTTCGGAAACATAAACATCTATATCTAGGCTACGCTTACGTTTAGCAGTCTTTTTTGTCAAAATATGGCGGGCGTGTGAATGACCACGCTTAAATTTTCCAGAAGCAGTTGAACGAAAACGTTTTGCTGCTCCTTTATGTGTTTTGAGTTTTGGCATTGCTGCTCTCCTTCAAAATAAAGAATATTAAAAAATAATCTTAAAATTCGTCATTAGTAAGTGTGCGGCTAGTAATTAATTTGCTAGCACGACTGATAAATTCATCTACACTTATAGCTCCAATATCGCCTCGACCACGTTCGCGCACAGCTACTTGGTTGGCTTGGGCTTCTCTTTCACCAATTACTAACATAAAACAAACTCGCTCTAGTTGAGCATTGCGAATTTTGGCCCCAACTTTTTCACCAGCAAAGTCACCATCTGCACGTATGCCAGCCGTCTGTAACTTATTTAGAACCATTTGAGCATATTCATTTTGTTTATCTGTAATTGGTAAAACTCTAACTTGCAAAGGTGAAAGCCAGAAAGGGAATTTTCCTTCAAAATGTTCTATTAAAATTCCAAAAAAGCGTTCAACACTGCCTAGTAAAGCACGATGTAACATAATTGGGCGGTGTGGTTGGTTATCTGACCCAATATATTCCATATTAAATCGTTCTGGCAGGTTAAAATCTACCTGGATAGTTGAAAGTTGCCACATACGACCAATAGCATCAACTACCTTAAAATCAATTTTTGGCCCATAAAAAGCGGCTTCGCCTTCTATACGTTCATAAGGTAAATTTTCTACTGCAAGGGCTTCAACAAGGGTTTCTTCAGCTAGTTTCCAATTTTCTTCGCTACCAATATATTTTTTATTTGTTTCTTCACCACGAACAGAAAGTTCTACTTTATATTTGCTAAAGCCAAAAGTCTCATAGACATGACGTGTAAAATCAATACAAGCTCGGACTTCTTGGCAGATAGTTTGTGGTGTACAGAAAAGATGTGCGTCGTCTTGTGTAAAGCCTCTAACACGTAAAAGCCCGTGCAATGCCCCTGCTAGCTCATAACGGTAAACTGTTCCAAATTCAGCATAACGCAAAGGAAGTTCCCGGTAAGAACGTTGTGTAGATTTATAAATGCCAATATGAAAAGGACAATTCATTGGGCGGATACGATAATGTTGCTCATCCATTTCCATTGGAGCAAACATTGAATCTGCATAATTTTCTTCATGACCAGAAATTTTCCATAGTTCGCGTTTGGCTATTTGAGGGGTAAAAACTAGTCCATAACCACGTCTTACTAGTTGTTCACGTAAAAAATCTTCAATTTCCTTGCGAATTATGCCGCCCTTTGGATGCCAAAAAATCATGCCTGGGCCATAAACTTCTTGGACGCTAAATAAATCTAGCTCCCGACCTAAACGGCGATGGTCACGGCGTTCAGCCTCTTCACGTTGTTTTAACCAAGCGTCTAATTCTTCTTGTGTTGGGAAAGAAATCCCATAAATACGCTGCATTTGTGGGCGTTCATTATCACCTAACCAATAAGCACCAGCTAAAGAAAGTAGCTTAAAAGCTTTAATTTTGCTTGTTGAATTAACATGTGGGCCTAAGCAAAAATCAATAAAAGTATTGCCTAGTGTATAACAACTAACTGTATCTCCACCTTTATCTGAAATTAGCTCGCATTTCAGATCTTCGCCCATACCATTAAATTTTTCCAAGGCTTCTGTTTTAGGTATTTCTACGCGACGATAAGGAAGATTTTGCTTAGTTAGCTCTTTCATCTTCTTTTCTATTGATTGAAGATCTTCTGGACTAAAGCGTTCTTCTCGTTGGAAATCATAGA
This sequence comes from uncultured Clostridia bacterium, assembly GCA_964492845.1. Taxonomy (GTDB): domain Bacteria; phylum Acidobacteriota; class Blastocatellia; order Chloracidobacteriales; family JADJPF01; genus JADJPF01. The sequence continues at coordinate 256,088 of CAZBMZ010000003.1, read as the reverse complement.
AAAATCCGCCTTTAGGATCATCTAATAAGGCAGGGCCGATACCTAATTTAGTATTAGGAAATAGCTCAAGTACAGCAGCAGCAAGCAAATGCGCGCTAGAGTGACGGTAAACTTCTAAACCGTCGCGGGTTTCTGGCATAATAGCTTCTACTGTATCGGTTGGATTAACAGGAGTGGTAAGGTCAACTAGGTTTCCGTTGACACGTGCAACTAAACAGCGTTTAGCTATTTCTTTGTCTTGCTCTTTTAATACTTCAAAAGCAGTACGAGCGATAGATGATTCTACGTTACTCATAATATTTACTAGGGCTATAAAATAAAGAGGATATACCAAAAATAAGCCAAACTAGGTTAGTAACCTAAAATTATATAGTTGGTTATGGCTGCCTCTTTGCAGTTAGCCATTTTAATTAGGTAAGGTCTTATACTAGCGTCAATTATATTAAAAATATATCTGAACTTCGGGAGCTAGTATAAAATTAAGAATAGGCGCGAGCGGATTTGAACCGCTGACCCCTACCGTGTCAAGGTAGTGCTCTACCCCTGAGCCACGCGCCTGTTTTAATAATTTATTTAATTGATTAAGAACTTAATTTTTTCGGAAAGTGAGAGAATACTTTAGTAACTTAAGCCTTGTCAAGCAATTCAAACTAAAATTTTGCTGAGAAATTTTAGTTATTTTTCTTTTCCAAATTATTTAGTAACTCTTTGGCTTTTTGCGAATTAGGATCGAGTTTAAGAGCTTTTTGGTAACAATCTATTGCTTGTATTTTATCTCCTTTTAACTCATAAACAATTCCAAGGTTTAAGCAGGCTATTACTTGAGTAGACGGTTTTAATGCTAATTCCATTTGTCGTCGTATAGAATTTTCTGCTTCAGTAAAATTTCCTTTTCTAAGATATAAAATCCCTAAAGAGCTATGTACCCTTAAAGAATTAGGACAAATACGTTTAGCTTCTTCATAATAACTAATTGCTTCATCATATAACTTATCATTAAAAAACAATCTACCTAAATCTACAGTTGCACCGCAACAATTAGGAAATTTTTCTTTAATAAAAGACCAGAATTGCCATTCATTTTCCCAAACATAGTTTTGTTTTATAGAGAGACTGCCCATTACTAAAAATATCATCAATGTAGTTATAAGCAAAGATGGCTGTAAGGATTGGTTAAGGTATGGAGATTGATTTACTTTCTTTTTAGATAACCATTGATTTAGCCATTCAACGGCTTGGCATAAAAATAACCCTGCTCCAATTAGTGAAAAATACAAATATCTATCGTGTATTAAATTTTCTGAAAGAAAAAGCCTTATATCTAAAACAGGCAATACTGGTAATACTAGCCAAATTAATCCAAGCCTTATTAGCTTATTATTCCAAGCAAACCACAAGCTTGATATAGTAAATATTAAAACTATTAATAAGGGGATATAGAAATTTTCCAGTTGAGGCTCATAAATATGATATATAGGGTAGAAAGGTATTAAATTAAATGGGTAAATCAAAATCTTCAAATAACTAATAACTACTATAGGCAATGTAAACAAAGTTACAAAAAAAGGAAGGTTATCAATTTCTGGAAAATCAGGGCTTAATACTTTTATATCTAAATTACCTATAATCAAATGTCTTAAAACAATATAACCAAACGTAACAAAAAGAAAAGCTATTGCTGAAACAACTATAGGTAATAAGTCTTTATTCCAAAAAGTTTTATGTTGAAATAGAAAGACTTCATAGCTTAACATTAAGACTAGTAAAACTATAGCTACCTCTTTAGTAAGTAAAGCAAGAAAAAATATCAACAGGCTTAAAAATAACTTAACTATAAAACTTTTATTTTTTATAGGTAAATCTCTTATGTGCAAATAAAAAAGCATACAAGCAAGCATTTTTATTGCTACTAAAGAACTTCCTAAAGCAGAAATCCATGCAACTGATTCAGATTGTAATGGATGTATAGCAAAAACTACGGCAGCAAATAATGAAAACCTATTGATTTGTTTTTTATCAGTAACTATTTTTGTCTTTTCTAATGAAACATTTATAACCTGATAAGTAAGCATACTAGCAAAAGCGTGTAACAAAACAGAACTTAAATGCCATTTCCAACTACTAAGCCCTGCATATGCATAAATTATCATTAATTCAAGCATTAAAACTGGCCGATAATAAAGAGATTGTTTGCGTCCTTCTTCATCAAGTTGTGAAGTAGCAAAATCCCACATATCTGTCTTAAACAATAGCTTTATATTTTCTAGTGTCCAATTTTCAAAAACTGGTGCTGCTTTAACTACTAAAAAAATGTCATCATAAAGAAAACCATTTCCTAATGTATTTATAAAACAACAAAATGCTAAAAAAAATGGTATAAATAGCCAAAATTTTTGATGATTATTTTGAACATACTTAATCATTTTTTCTAGCATCAAATTACTTTTCTCCCTAAAGTTAAATTTTACGGCTAGAACGATTATTCGTCCCCATCCAATACGCCGTTATCATTATGATCAATTCCAATACGCCGACCATTACCTATTGGTACACCAGTAAATGTTAATTCATTACCTTTACTGACAGCTTGAACTAGAGTTTCCCAAGATATAGGGGCTTCACCATTTCTATCTGTTTGGAACATTCCACCACCAATATAAAAGAAGCCTCGTGTTTGAGTTTGAAAAATGCCTTTTATAACTAATTCAACATTCTTTTTCTCAGCTTGAGACATTAGTAACATAATATTAGATGTGGTTGCAGTAGCAGATTTAGTAGCATCATTAACCGTGACTTGGAAACCAACGCTAGGAGCAATGCCTGTATCTAGTGCTAAAACATAAGCTTCAACATCTCGACGTTCTTGATCATTTCTAAAGGTAAAGTTAACTGTTTTAAGGAAGTTAAATAAAGTATCAAACACCCCGTCATGAGCAAAACCATAGCCTGAGAGTTGTTTACCTGGTTCTCTTAAATAACCTGTTTTTTGATATATTCCACGTAGCTGAGGGATTTTCATTGGTTGAGGCTCAGGTCTACCATTAGCCATAAGTAGCACTTGACCAGGAATAATTAAGCCATTTGTCCCTGTTCCAAATGGAACAGTTGTATGACAGAAGTTACAACTTAATGCACCGCGATCTGTTCGATCATTAACATAAATTCTTTCGCCACGAGCAGGATTTGGGCCGCTTGATGGACTAGGATAAGTACGGTCTAGGTTTTGAAGTGGATTAGGTGGAAATGTTAGAGTTTTAATAAAAGCCTCAAATTTTTCCATCTCTGCTTCTGTTGGCTTACGTTTTCCCCCCAGTAAAGAAGTAAATGCACCATCAAAGTTTTTAAGCTTTTCTTTATCTCCGCGCCAATGAAGCGGTTCAGTCCCAACAATGCCTCGTAGCGATTGAGTAACCATTGGCCCTTTCATTGGATGTAGATTAAAAGTAAAAGACCCACCACCTAAAAATGAGCGACTTCTTACAACATCAATTTTTCCTGTAGGATCGCCTAAATCCCAAGCTAGCCCATCAGCATGACCATTGCGATGACAACTAGCACAAGAAATATCTCCATGTGATGAAAACTCTGTACCATAAAGAAATTGACGGCCTTCGCGTACAAAACTTGGCTCAGGATTATAACCAATTGCTACACGTTCATTTTCTCTTTGAGATGAAGTATTTATAATGCTAATTGTTTGGTCAAATCGGTTTAAGACATAAAGTTGACTGCGTGCCTCGTCTATTGCTAGCCCTGTTGGGCCTTCGCCAACACTAATGCGGCTTTGAATATTTCCATTGCTATCTAAAATTCCTACTTTAGCCGAACCTGTAGAAGCAACATAAAATCGCCCACTACTATCTTGGACAATATCAGTTGGCATAGCTAAACTTTTAGCTTTGTCTTCTGCGCTACTTTCTTCTTTTGTTAAGTCAATGTGTGGGTTGAGGTTTACATTTTTAACAGCAGCATTTTTGGTAGAAACATCAATTACAGCTAATTGAGTTTTAATAAAACGACCTTTGACTTTAGGCTCAAAGCGCACAACATTATCAGAATCAGTATTAATAACAAATAATCTATTAGATTTTTGGTCAAAAACGCTATTTCCGATATGAGTTCCAACGCCTGTTATAGAGTTTTTAAGGCTTGGTTTATCGCTAGAAGCATCAATAACAAAAACATCATTATCAGCTAAAGTAAATGGGACAAATTTTGTCCATTTGGTGCTTCCTGTTTCATCAGCCCATTTCTTTTTACCTTTTTTCTTAACAATAATTCCTGTTTGTGGAAATGCAGGCAGTCCAGAAGACATAGCAGGATTGGGTGCTGGAAGTCCTCCAGACTCTTGAACAAATTCTGCTGAAATAATGGTGGTTTGATTACCCGATTCAAAAACAGAAACAAAAACATTTTCGCCTTTACTATCACGAGCAAGCGAGCGCGGTTGTTTACCTTGAAGTTGAATGGTTTGCAAAAGTTGATCGCTAGTAGGTTGAAAAACTTTTATTTGTCTAGTTCCAGAAACACAAACAAAAGCTTTTTCATTTGCTCCACCAGCAAAAATAATATCCGTTGGCTCATCACCTACAGGAATTGTTCTAATAACATTGCCTGTAGATAAATCTACAACACTAACATTATCAGACAGCCAATTAACTACCCAAGCTTCATTATTATTTCTTGCAGCAACGCTTACAGGTTCTAGGCCAACAGGAATTTCAGAAAGTAGCCTAGGGCTAGTGCCAGTAATATCAAAAACGCTAAGTCTATGATCTGGGCTATTGACGGCTAAAAGACGTGTTCCATCAGGGGTAACGGCTAATGGGTGAATTTGTGGGCTTTCAAAACTATAAACAGCACTTGGTTGATCGTTGGCAGAAACTTTTGGTGTAGTTTCTCGATTTGACGACCAAAAACCTAAAAATAATATTAATAAAATCGCAAAACTTTTAATTAAATATTTTTTTGCCTTAGTATCAGCAATAAGAGTCATAAATACTCCTTAATATAATTCTTTTTATGCTAAAGGTTAGAATGTAGTTGTGTTACTTAAAGATCAAAAAATAATAGCATTAAAACTCTTATTGCTCAATTTACAAGTGTGTAAAACTTTACTCCCATTCAATTGTACTAGGTGGTTTAGAGGAAATATCATAAACCACACGATTTATACCTGTTACTTCTGAAATAATTCTACTAGAAATACGATGTAGGACATCATAAGGCATTCTTACCCAATCAGCCGTCATTCCATCTTGGCTATGTACGGCACGAATAGCAATAGCATTTTCATAAGTACGACTATCACCCATTACACCTACGGTTTGAATAGGAAGTAACACAGCAAAAGCTTGCCAAATTTCATCATAAAGGTTTGCCCGTCGGATTTCTTCCATCACAATAGCATCTGCTGATTGTAACGTAGTAACTCGATCTGCTGTAACTTCGCCTAATATACGAACAGCTAAACCAGGGCCGGGAAAAGGTTGACGGTTAATGATTTCGTCTGGAAGTCCTAATTCACGGCCTAATTGCCTGACTTCATCCTTAAAAAGCTCTCTTAAAGGTTCTATTAGCTTTAACGACATTTTTTCTGGTAGCCCGCCAACATTATGATGTGATTTAATTACTGCTGATGGGCCTTTAACCGACACAGATTCAATAACATCTGGGTAAAGTGTACCTTGGACAAGAAAATCTATTTTCCCTATTTTGTTAGCTTCTTCTTGGAAAACTTCAATAAATTCATTTCCTATGCGCTTACGTTTTAATTCAGGGTCAATAACTGCTTCTAGTTGTGAAAGAAATCTTTCTCCAGCACCAACTCCAATAACATTTAAGTGAACATTTTCTTTATAAAGATTTAGAACTTCGGTAAATTCATTTTTTCTAAGCAGCCCATTATCAATAAATAAGCAAGTTAGCTGTGAACCAATTGCACGATCAACTAAAGCAGCAGCTACCGAAGAATCAACCCCGCCGGAAAGCCCACAAATCACATGTCTATCGCCTACTTGAGACTTGATTTTAGCAACTGTCTCATCAATAAAAGCATTCATTGTCCAATCTCTATGACAATTGCAAATATCTAGGAAATTACCTAAGATTTGTTTTCCTTGTACTGTATGAACTACTTCAGGATGAAATTGTAAAGCATAATAGTTATGTTCTAAGTCTATAGCAGCACCAAGCGCGTTTTCTGTTTGTGCTATAGCCTTAAAACTTGTTGGAAGTTGGCTAACGTAATCTCCATGACTCATCCAAACTTGTAAACGATTAGGTAAATTAGCAAAAAGTTTGGTATCACTCTCATTAATAATAATTTCTGCCGCGCCGTATTCCCTTTGTTTAGAGGCTTCTACCTTGCCACCAAGAAAGAAGGCTAGTAGTTGAAAGCCATAGCAAATACCTAATACAGGAATATGTAGCTTTAATACTTGAGCATCACAATGAGGAGCATCTTTTTCATAGACTGAAGCCGGGCCACCTGAAAGGATTATTCCTTTAGGATTTTTTGCTTTAATTTTCTCTATTGGCGTGTTAAAAGGTATGATTTCGCAGTAAACATTTAACTCTCTAACACGTCGGGCAATTAATTGAGTGTACTGCGAACCAAAGTCAAGAATCAAAATAATATCGGATTTATTAGTCACAAAAGTTGTCTCTCAGTAATAAAAATACAATAAAAAAGAAACCAATATTATATGAGGATCAACTTAATAGCTGCAAATAGAGCTAGGGCTTTATTGCCAAACTTTAGTAGGAAATTAAGTTATGCAAAATTTAGCGACTTCAAAATATTCTAAAATGCTTTGTTTATTACTAGTTTTTCTATTTTTCTTCAATATTGACATTTTTGGACAAGGCCGCAGAAGAAAAGATAGAGAAAATTTTAGAAACCGTCAAAAAAAGGAAAAACTTAAAAAAGAGATTTTTGCCAAGCTAGAAACTTTACCACCAGCATTTGTTTTTCAATGGCAATTTGCTAGCCGTAACACTACTAAGCTACCTGTTTTAGTAGAACCAGAAAGCGTTTATTTACCTTTAGATGATGGGCGGATAGTATCGCTAGAAACAAGTAGCGGTCAACTTCGTTGGGAAACTCAACCGGGAGGAAAAATTGTTTCTCCGCTAATTGCTACTGAAGAAAATATTTATATTTCTTCTCGTCCAAACTCTTCTGATAGTAATGAAGGGATTTTAAGAGTTATTAATAAGCGGACTGGTCTAACAGCTTGGACAAAAAACTTTCCTCAAGCTTTTTCTAATCCTTTAGTTCTAGAAGAACAAACTATTTATGCTGCAAGTGAAGACAGCAAATTTTACTCGCTAAATATATCAGGAAATACTAACTGGCAAGTTGACCTAGGCTCTTTAGCAAAAGCCAAACCCTTATTTGCAGATGATGAAATATTTATTGGAACTGAAGCAGGCTTAATGCACAGTTTATCAAGTGAAACAGGCGAAGTTTTTTGGCGGTTTCAAGCTCAAAGTGCTTTACGTGGGACAGCAACAGTTAATGAAAACCAAGTCTTTTTTGGTGATAGCCTTGGCAATGTTTATGCTTTAGAGCGTGATACAGGAAAATTGCTTTGGCAAGTTCGCGTTGGTGCTGCTGTAGAAACTGCACCACAACTAACAGAAAAGTTTTTAATAATAAGTTGTTTTGATAATTTTGTTTATGGCTTTAATGCTAAAAACGGCGATACAGTTTGGAAAGTCCGGTTAACTGGACGCTTAACATTTGACCCAATTGTTAATAATCAACAAATGCTGGTTACTCCTCTTGGTAGCGATAAAATTTTCCTTCTGGCTACTAATGGAAAACCTTTAGGACAATATAAAATAGATAATACTAACGTAATTATTGCTGCACCTACTTTAGAAGCAGAAAATCTATTTTTAGTTACTGATGAAGGTTTGGTGGCTGCTCGCGCCCAAGAACTTGTCCCCATCAAAGAAGAAAAAAAGAAAAATAAAAACTAGGAGTTTTAAGTATGGCTCAAGTTGACGTTAAAGCAGAAATAGAAAAGTTACGTAAAGAAATAAATCATCATAATGAAAGATATTATGTTTTAAGTTCGCCAGAGATTTCCGATTATGAATATGACCAATTACTACTTCGTCTTCGTCAACTAGAAGATGCTCATCCAGAATTACTTACACCTGACAGCCCTTCTCAACGTGTTGGGGGTCGTCCTGTATCAGGATTTGAGCCTTATAAATTTAGACGGCAAATGTTATCGCTTGATAACACTTATTCAGAAGATGATTTACTAGACTGGCATAAGCGTTGTGAAAAACTTGCTGCTGGTCGTGCTTATAACTTTGTTGCTGAATTAAAAATTGATGGTTTAAGTATTTCTGCAATGTATGAAACTTCTGTTTTAGTTCGCGGCGTAACTCGTGGAGATGGTGAAGTAGGAGACAATGTTACAGAAAACGTCCGCACAATTAGAGCAATTCCCTTAAGACTTCCTGAAAACCCTTTTTTTCCTCTTTCTTTTCAAAAAATTTCTTCTAATACGTTGTCTAACAATGAGTTACCTTTATTTGCTGTGGCTTCTGAGGCTTCTGAGGCTTCTGAAAATAGCCAACTTTGGCCGCAAAATGTAACAGAAATAGAAGTTCGCGGTGAAGTTTATTTGTCCAATAAAATGTTTGAAAGAATAAATGAAGAACAACAAGAAAAGGGACTTTCTCGCTATGCCAATCCACGTAATCTTGCTTCGGGAACAATGAAACTTCTGGATCCTCAAGCAGTTGCAGCAAGAAAACTAGATTGTTTTGCTTATGACCTTTATTTTGATGGAAATAAACCTTTTCAAACTCACTGGAACGCGCTTGAATGGCTTCGTGCTGCCGGGTTTAAGGTTAATGAGCATAGCTGTTTATGTGAAACTATTGACGATGTAATAGCATTTTGCCGGGAATGGGACGAAAAACGCAACTCTCTTGATTATGAGACTGATGGCGTAGTAGTAAAAATTAATCAAATTGACTTACAAGAAGATTTTGGAAGCACAACAAAATCGCCACGTTGGGCAGTAGCCTTTAAGTATCCTCCACGACAAGCACAAACTAGAGTTAATGCAATTACAATACAAGTTGGCCGTACAGGTGCGCTAACTCCTGTAGCAGAATTAACCCCCGTACTTTTAGCAGGAACTACAGTTGCTCGTGCATCGCTTCATAATGAGGATGAGATCAAGCGTTTAGACCTAAAAATAGGCGATTGGGTGATGGTGGAAAAATGCGGTGAGATTATCCCAAAAGTTGTAAAAGTTCTTGTAGAAAAAAGAAAAGAAATTAGCGAGCAACTCCAAGATTTTGTTATGCCCAGTGTTTGCCCTGTTTGTGGTGGTGAAGTAATTCGTTTAGCAGGCGAAGCAGTAATTCGTTGCACAAATGACAATTGTTTAGCAAAACTTAAAGAAGCCCTGCTACATTTTTCTTCACGTGATGCAATGCAAATTGAGGAATTAGGCGATAGACTTGCTGAACAACTAGTAGATAATAAACTTGTTGCTGATTTAGCAGATCTTTATTACTTAAAACTAGAAGATTTGCTAAAACTAGAAAGAATAGGAAAAAAATCAGCCCAAAATCTACTAAACCAACTAGAACAAAGCAAAAAACGAGAGTTAGCCCAATTACTTACCGGTCTAGGAATTCGTCATGTTGGTGAGCGTAAAGCCAAAGTGCTAGCAAATCATTTTGGTACACTAGATCAATTAATGGCTGCAACTAAAGAAGAATTAACTAATATTTTTGAGATTGGCAATGTTGTTGCTATGGCAATTTACAATTGGTTTAACTTAGAAAGTAGCAGAAAACTAATTGAAAAATTACGTAATGTGGATGTTAATTTTCAACAATCGGGATCTAACACAGTAGCAAAAATTTTTGCTGGAAAACAGTTTGTCTTAACAGGCAAATTACTTAATTTTACCCGTGAACAAGCACAAAAATTAATTGAAGAACGTGGTGGACGTGTAAATAGCTCTGTTAGTAAAAAAACAGATTTTGTTGTAGCAGGTCTTGAAGCAGGCTCAAAATTAGATCGCGCTCAAAGCCTTGGAGTTGCTATTATTGATGAAGAAACTTTTGGGAAAATGCTTGAACTAAATTAATGATTCCAGGTGTTGATAAAAAAATCTTCTATTAAAAAAAAAGTTGTGCCATAATCTAGGTGATTTACCGCAAAAAACTTTCAAATCAAAAATCAAAATTTCTAGTTGCTAAAGTTGCTAACTAGGGCAGTTGCTACTTAAATACTTAAATACTGTAGGTGCCTGGTATGCGCCAGGTGGATTAAGGTAACCATTGTTAAAAATTTAATTAAGAGGTTATTACCATGAGACCTGCTTTACTTGTTGGAGCCGTTGTTTTGTTGGTTGGCGCGCTTTTTTTATTTTCCAGATATACTAAATTTGGTGTAGATGCTGGATTTAATTATTTAATAGGTTCATTAGCATGCCTTGTTCTTGCAATGGTATGCGGTGGAGGGTGGTTTTTAACTAAACCAAAAGAAAATATGGATGATATTAGTATCACTAAGATCTAATAATGTATCTTCCATTAAATAGATACTTTTGGCCTACAACTTAAGAAAGCCAAGATAAATTATTATTTTCTATAATGTTTTATCCTGGCTCTCTTAGTTTACTATTTTGTTTTCCCGCCTTAATTACTACAAAATCCCATTATTTCAGTCTATATTCTCCATTCTTAAATTAGATTTTATTTTTCCTTAATATTAATACTTATATAAGGTAGGCTTGCACTAATGGAAAATACAACTCCAATGCTTAAGCAATATAATGAGATTAAGCACCAACACCCAGGAACATTACTATTTTTTCGTTTAGGTGATTTCTATGAAATGTTTTATGAAGATGCAATAATTGGAGCAAGAGAGCTTGAAATTACCCTAACTGCACGTAATAAAGAACGTGGAACACCTGTTCCAATGTGTGGCGTACCTTATCATTCAGCTAGTAGTTATATTTCAAAGTTAGTACGTAAAGGCTACAGAGTAGCAATTTGTGATCAGCTAGAAACAGCTAGTAAAGGTATAAAGCTAGTTAAACGCGATGTTGTTCGTATTATTACTCCTGGAACAACTGTTGATTCACAGTTATTAGAAAGCAAAGAAAACTGTTATTTAGCTGCAATTGCAGGAAATAAAGATAGTTTAGCAGTAGCATTTGTTGATGTTTCAACAGGGGAGTTTGTTACTACACAAACAAGCGGGGAAAATTCATGGTCACGCTTAGTAGAAGAAATTGAAAGTTTTTCACCTAAAGAAATTATTTATCCTCAAGGTTTGTCTTCCCTTTTTGGAACAACAAATAGTAGTCAAAACACTCCTACAATTTTTGCTGGAGCAGTGATAACAGCACTAGAAGATTGGCAATTTGAATATGATCGCAACCGTGAACTGCTTTGTAGCCATTTTAAGGTCGCATCACTCGATGGATTTGGACTAGAAAAAAAATCTGTTGCTATTAGCGCGTCAGGAGCAATATTAAATTATATCCGAGATACCCAAAAAGAAGCGGCTGCTCATATTAATAATATTGCTTATTTTGAGCCAGCAGATTATATGATTTTAGATGGTGCAACAATCCGTAATCTTGAACTTGTTACAGCAATTGAAGGCTCAAAAAGCAATACTTTATTAGGAGTGCTAGATCAAACTGAAACCAGCATGGGAGCAAGACTTCTTAAACAGTGGTTGCTTAGACCATCAATTAAGCTAGGAGAACTTAACACCCGTTTAGATGCAGTTGCTGAACTCAGGCGTAACACAATAATGAGAGATCGAGTCCGTCAGCAACTTGGCAAAATTCAAGATTTAGAAAGATTATTAGGCCGTATCTCTCTTGGCACTGCTAACCCACGAGATTTGCTTTCCTTAAAAAGTAGCTTAAACATAATTCCTGATGTCAAACTACTACTTGAACAAGCTACTAGTTCCCTGCTAGAAGTTTTACGTGAAGATTTAGATGAATTAAGCGATATTAGCGAGTTAATCAAAGAAGCCATTACGGATGAACCACCTGCTAATTTAAGCGATGGAGGAGTTTTTAGAGAAGGCTATCATAAAGAATTAGATGAACTTCGCTCAATTAGGCAAAATGCTCAGGGCTTTATTGCCGCAATAGAAATACGTGAGCGTGAACGCACAGGGATAAATTCTCTAAAGGTAAGATTTAACAATGTATTTGGCTATTTTATTGAAGTAAGTAAAACTAACCTCAAACTTGTACCTACTGAATATGAAAGAAAACAAACCCTTGTTAATGCTGAACGTTTTACAACTCCAGAATTAAAAGAGTTAGAAACCAAAGTTTTAGGTGCAGAAGAAGAAATACTTAGAATTGAGCAAGAACTTTTCCAACAATTGCGCCAACAAATTGCTAGTCAAACAACACGCATTCAGCGTACAGCCCACATTTTAGCAATAATCGATGTGCTATTTAATTTTGCTGAAGTAGCTGCAAAGAAAAATTATTGTCGTCCAACCTTAAATGAAGCTGATGAAATTATTCTTAAAGATGGCCGTCATCCTGTTGTAGAAACACAAGGAGAACGTTTTATTCCTAATGATTTATATATTAATAATACTACACATAGATTATTAATTATTACTGGGCCAAATATGGGAGGCAAATCAGTTTATTTACGTCAAACAGCATTAATTTCAATTATGGCTCAAATAGGTTGTTTTGTTCCTGCAACAGAAGCACAACTTGCAATTGTTGATCGCGTTTTTACTAGAGTTGGGGCATCAGACAATCTAGCGCGGGGAAGATCGACTTTTATGGTAGAAATGACAGAAACTGCCTATATTCTTAATACTGCCAGCCCAAGAAGCTTAATTTTATTAGATGAAATTGGACGAGGAACAGCAACTTTTGATGGGCTTTCATTAGCTTGGGCAATTGCTGAGTATCTACACGATAATGCTAAACACGCGGCAAAAACCATTTTTGCAACTCATTATCATGAAATGACAGAGCTTGCTAAATTGCTGCCTGGTGTACGAAATTTTCAAATGGCCTTAAAAGAACAAGGTGGGCAAATTGTCTTTCTACGCCGCTTGATTGAAGGTTCCACCAGTAAATCTTATGGGATAGAAGTAGCCAAAATTGCAGGGCTGCCTACACCAGTAATTGAAAGAGCTAGAGAGATTTTAGGCAATTTAGAAGCTAATGAACTAGATGTAACTGGTAAACCAAAACTTGCTAGACATCTTCCCTCACAAGGCAATAACTGGAAACAACAACCAAGCCTTTTTGATTTAGCTAATGAAAGCGTTTTACAAGTTCTTAGAGAGCTACCTATAGAAAAAATATCTCCTGAAGAAGCCTTACGTCATTTAGCAGAGCTAAAAAAACAACTATTATAAGCTAAATAATCTAGGTAAATTACTTTATCTCTATATAAAAATTTGCTTAAAAGCGTGGCTTTATTAATGAAATATCAGAAAAGTTAAGTTTTTCTGGCTCTTTAGCTTGGTTTAATCAACCATTTAGTCATATTATTATTTGCATACTTAAGCTTTCCTAACAAAAATCTAGTCCCAAATTAGTTATTTCAAAGTATTTTCAGTTTTAACGAGAAAGGCCGTCTATCTTCATGTCATATAGAAGTCTGCAAGCAACTGAAACAGCAGAAACCATTTTTGATGATTTTTTAGCACGTTTAGAAGAAAAAATTAATGATGCTAGTTTAGATCGCAATGATGTTGTACGTGATACATTGTATGAAATGTATTTTGGTCAAAGGGCAAATGTTAAAAACCTTTATAACCATAAATATCCTATAGCTGCCCGTGCTGTAATGGCATCTTTTGATCCACGCAATGTCACAATGGAACCAGAATATTATTCTGATATTGACAATGATAGATACCAATCTCGTAAGCCTTTGATCTGGTTATGGCAAATGTTTGATCGCTCTGCTTTGGGGGGCAACTTGCTTTTAGCATTTAAGTTTCGCCGAATGTTAGCCCCTTATATATTCCGTAAAGTAGGTAAAAATTTTAAGTGTTTTCACTTTGTTGAATGGAGCTTTGGTTATAATTTGTCAATTGGCGATAATGTAGTAATTCATAGAAATGTGCTGCTAGACGATCGTGGAGAAATAATAATAGGTAATAATGTCAGTATTTCTGACTATGCTAATCTTTATTCACATTCTCATAGTGTAACAGATATCCATGATGTATCTTGTAAACCAACAGTAATACACGACAATGTAAGACTAACCTATCACTCTACGGTTTTAGCAGGTATAACTGTTGGTGAAAATGGTATGGTAGGAGCATTGGGACTAGCTACAAGAGATGTTAAACCTTACCATGTTAATGTTGGAATACCAGCTAAAAGTGTTTTACTAAAGCCTAATGCCCCAGATACTTACAGAAAAAACGATTAATTCTTTGTCCGACTAGCTAATAAATTGAAAAATCTATTGGAAAGTCTAAATAAAGAAGCTTAAAATAGAAAATATTTTGTAGATAAAATTCTTTTATTAATAAAGCCCCTGTTAGGTTAAATTATCAAGTAACTCGTTACTATAGTTTATTTAGCATTTTTTAGTTAAAGTATAGTTTTATCTTGTTGTTAGTGTTGGAAAAAAGTAGTTGACTCCAAAGTATAAGAGTGATAATTCTATCAAAAACTTGGAGTAGAAACCTTTACTGCTCAGAGCAAACTTCAGGAAACTGAAAGACGCAGAGCTACGGGACTAAAGATTTTTTTGATCTATGTCCGCCGGGCCGCCAGCAAAGGTAATAGTTAACCTTAATGGCGACCTAAATCTTTTGCCGATAACAACTTTCAAAAGTTATCAAAAGGTTGTCATTAAATAATTAATCGCTAAAACTTAATTTTTGATTTTAAGGACAAAAACTAAGGTGTCTTTTTTTAAACTAGTGATTAATCAAAATTAGATAATAATTTAAGATTTTCTTATAAACTTTGTATTAACAATAGTTTAATATGTTTTTTAGAAGCAAAACTCTAATGCTAAGTAGTGAGGATATATTATGGGCTGGTTTGACTTTGGCAAAAAAAAGAGTGTAATAGGATTGGACATAGGTTCAAGTGCAGTAAAGGCTGTAGAGTTAAAAGGGTCTCGTGGCAATTATGAGTTAGTAAGTATTGGTCATGTACAACTATTATCTGATACTATTGTAGACGGACATATTATTGATCTAAATCATGTTTCTGATGTAATTAACCGAATATTTCAAGAACAAAATATTAAAACTAATTTAGTTGGGACTTCTGTTTCTGGTCACTCTGTAATTGTAAAGAAAATTAATCTCCCAATAATGAGTCCTGAAGAACTTGGCGAACAAATACATTGGGAAGCAGAACAATACATTCCATTTGCTTTAGATGAAGTTAATTTAAGCTATGAAATTTTAGGCAATGATGCCTCTGGCAATGGTATGGATGTTTTGTTAGTAGCTTGTAAAAAAGATAAAATTGCTCAATATACTCAGGTTATTAATCAGGCCGGTAAACAACTTCATTTTGTTGATGTTGATTCTTTTGCAGTACAAGCTGCCTATGACATTAACTATAAACCTCAACCTACAACTACAGTAGCACTACTAGATATTGGTGCTAGTGTAATGAATATTAATGTTGTTCGAGGATCACAATCAATCTTTACTCGTGATATTTCTGTAGGTGGCAATCAATATACTGATTTATTACAAAAAGAGCTAAATTTAACTTTTGATGAAGCAGAAAACCTTAAAAAAGGGATGCCAACAGAATCTGGAGTTAAACCAGAAGATGCACAACCTTTAATTCAATCTGTATCAGAAATTTTAGCTTTAGAAGTACAAAAAACTTTAGACTTTTTCCGTGCAACAAGTTCAATGTCAGATTCAAGCAAAGTTGATCGGATGTTGGTTTCTGGAGGCAGTTCTAAAGTGCCAGGTCTAACAGCCTACTTAGCAGAACGCTTTGGAGTGCCTGTAGAAAAATTTGATTCATTTAGAACAATTAAATATAACTCTAAAAATTTTGATGAAGGCTATATTCGTGAGCTTTCCCCTAATATGGCAGTTGCCATTGGTTTAGCTCTCAGAAGTGGAGATTAGTTATGCCAAAGATAAATTTATTACAGCAAGCTACACCAGATTCAGGGTCTTCAAAATCTAGTCCAATTAGTGCGCAAACTGGTCAACTTATTGCAATGATTGTTGTAGTGGCTCTAGGTGTACTAGCTTGGATTAGTTACGTTTGGTACACCACAGATTTAGATAACAAACGTGTCAAAGAGAATCTAGCTAATGAACAAAAAGTTGCCGCAGAATTAGCTAAACTAAAAGAAGATGCCGATAAATTACAAAAACAAATTGTATTAGTACAAAATCGGGTCAAAGTAATTAAACAACTTCGTGCTGAACAACGTGGCCCTGTAGCAGTTTTGTCAAACATAAATGAACGTATTCCATTAGGAGTAAATCTAGATACAATTACTCAACGTGGTACTGCAATGACAATAATTGGTAATACTGCTACAGAAGCATTAATTACCAGTTTTGCTAAGGATTTAGAGTTCTCTAATGGGCTTTTTACTGGGGTTGAAGTACAAACAGAGCAACTTCCCATTACTGCAACAACTACAGAACCATTAACTAAGTTTACCATTCGTTGTGTTTATAATCCTCCTGTAGCAACACCAAAACCAACAGATGGACAAACAGCAAGTATTCAGTAAAGGAGAAATTTTATGGCAGACGCAGCAGCAAAAGGCGGTGGTGCTAATTTTTTAGCTGGAATTCCTTGGTTTGTTCAATTTATAGGAATAATCTTAGTAGGTGTGATTATTGCCTATGCTGGTTCAAATTTCCTCTTTGCTGATAAAGTTGAAGAAACCAGAAAAAAGCAAGAAGAATTAGATAAATTAAGAGAAGATAACCGTAAAGGGGCAATTGTAAGAGATAACTTAAAATCTTATCAGAAAACTTACGATGATCTTCAAGGTGAACTACAAAATCTTAAAGAACTTCTACCCGAAGATGTTGAGCTTTCCAGAATATTAGAAAATATTCAACAACAAACCATTGAACAAAAGTTAAACTTAAAAATTTTTACCCCTAAAGATCAACTAAAGAAAGAATTTTACAAAGAAAAACCTATAAATATTCAAGTAACAGGACTTTACAACAACTTAGGAAGGTTCTTTCAACAAATTGCTACTTACAGAAGAATTGTTAGTGTTTCTGATGTAGAGATAAAGAAAGCAAACCCACAAAGCAATACTCATGATATTGATGCTAGTTTTACTGTAACAGCTTATGTAGCTAGTGAACAAGACATTAGTAATGTATCTGAAGGTGAAGAGAAAAAAGATGATAAGGGAGGCGTTAAATAACAATGTTAACATGGAAGACAAACCGATATGTTCTAATTGGGTTAGCATTAAGTATTTCCTTATCAGCAATTTCCTATAGTTTTGCTCAAGCACCTCAAACTGCTCCAGGGCAAACTACGCCACCTGTAAGAACTGGGCCTGAGGAGTCTACTCTTTCTACTACTTATCGTGAACCAAAAGGTAGGCCATTTTATGATGAAAAGTTGTTTCCTAAAAAAGAAGTAGAAGCTGTTACTCGTACTGCTACTCTAGTTTTTACTCCTGTTCCTCCACCTAGCTTTGAAGAACGAGATGCTGCTTGGAAACAAAAACGTCAAGATGCCCGAACAAGTGGTAGACCTGAACCACAAGCATCAGAAAAATATTTAGTTGATGAAGTTAAGATTTTAGGTATTTACCGAAAACCAGATGGTCAAGGAGTTTTCCTTAAACCAAGTGCTACAGCTAGTACAATGATTTTTGCTGGTGTAGGACAAGAATTTTGGAATGGTAAAATTACTAGAATTGAAAAAGATAAAGTTGAATTTGAAATTAGAACCAAACTTAGTAATACGAAAGTAGAAAAAATAGAGACTAAAACCGAGTTTCGAGCCTTCACAAGAGGTAAATGATAAGGAGAGGATAAAATGGCAAGAAAATTTTACCTATCAGCTTTTGCTTTAATTTTAGTGTTAAGTCTAGCCTTTGTTAACTCTAAAATAAGCTTTATAGAAGCGGCTCAAGATCCAAGCGATGGGCCATTTGTAGATAAAATTTCTGCCAATTATCGTGAAGCCAAAAAGGATCCTTTCTTAGATGAAAAACGAGTAATAGTAAAAGATAACGATAGAGTTATTATTGAACCTAGTGTTAATGTTGCTGTTACTCCACCTAGTTTTGAAGAAAGGGAAGCTGCTTGGAAAGCTCGTCGTTCCCGTGGAAGCCACCCAACTCCTGAGCCAAAGCCAATAGAAAAATATTTGGTTGATGAAGTAAAAGTATTAGGTATTTATCAAAAGGCAGAAGGTCAAGGAGTTTTCCTTAAACCTAGCATTACATCTAGCACAACTATTTTTGCTATGGTTGGTGATAAATTTTGGAATGGTCAAATAAAAAGTATTACTAAAGATAAAATAGAAGTCGAAGTAACAACAGTTTTTATTAATGGTAAGAAAAAATCAGAAATACAATCTATTCCCTTTACTAGAGGAAAATAGTAGGGTCTTTTATACTAAATTTTCTTTTTAAACTATCAGAAAAACATTTTGAGGAGGAGGTATTCTTATGCCTAGGGATTACCGAGTTAGAGTAGCCGTAGTACTCGCAATGCTTCTTTTTATGGGTACGCTTAATGGCACCTTTGCATATGAAACGAAGGCCAAAAGCGCGGTTTCTTTAACTACAATTAACAGCATTACTACAAAAACCGAAAATGGACGTGTAGCTGCAATTATTCAAGCTGACGGCCAACTTAGCTATAAAGTATTTACACTACATTCACCTGAACGTGTAGTGTTAGATATTTCTGGCGCAGTCAATGCAATTAAAAAAGATATTAATACTAGTTCAGATAAAATTACCAATATTCGTGTTGGAACTCAATCTACTAATGATTTACGTATTGTTTTTGACATAAAAGAAAAATGTTCCTATCAAGTTCAAGCTCTAAATAATGGTCTAGCAATATACTTTACAGATTTTCAACCTCAGACTGCCAAGGAAAATACTAAATCTACAGTAGCTAAAAAGACTGTGGCAAAAGAAGTTATCGCTCCTCCAGTAGCTCCTCCAGATACAACGGGTCTTTCTGCTGGTAGAGAAGAAAAAAATAACTCTACAAAAGCAAGTAAAGAAGGTGAAGGTCGGTCATCTGCTAATTTGCCTAGTGTAAAGGGCCCCAGTATACGCCCTGGCATTTCTCGTTCTGCTGCTGCCCGTCCAGCTAGTTCTTTAAACACAACTGCAACTTCTACCTCAACTAATAATGATACTGACCCACAAGGCCCCAAAATCCGTTTTGGTGAACCTGGTTTTATAGGAGATCCTATTAGTATTGACATTGCTGGGGTAGATATAAACGATGTGCTACGTTTTGTCTCTGATAATTATGGTGAAAACTTTATTTTAGATAAATCTGTAGGACAGGTCAATGTTACTCTAAAAGTAAATGATGTACCTTGGAACCAAGTAGTTGAATCTATATTTAAGGCTAACCAATTAAGCTCTATAAGAGAAAATGCCATTGTTCGTGTAGCAACTTTAACAGCACTAGCCGAAGAACAAGCTAAGCAAAGAGCAATTGAAGAAGAAAAAATTAATAACCTACCTAAACAAACTAAGTTTTTCCGCTTAAAATACATTCGCTTAGGTTCAACAGGCCAAATTTCTGGTGCTGCTGGTAATTTAGGTGGCGGTGGTGGTGCAGTAGGTAGTAATTTAGGTTCTGGTGGTGGTGCTGGTGGTGCTGGTGGTATTGGGGCTACTGGATTAATAGGTATTATCTTAAAATCCTTATCTAAAGTAGGCCAAGTTGATGCTGATTTTCGTACCAATCAAATTCTTGTTACAGATATCCCACAAAACGTAGCTCAAATAGAAGACATTATCAGAAAACTAGATGTACCAGAACCTCAAGTAGAAATAGAAGCTCGTGTAGTATTAGCTAATCGTAGTTTTTCACGCACCATTGGTAATCAATTAGCTTTAGCAACAACTCAAACTAAAACTATTATTAATCCTGACGGTTCAAGAAAAATTAGCCAAGGGTTAGGAGCTATTTTCCAAACTTCTCCACAACTTATCAACACTCCTATTAGAACAGATTTAGCTGGTAATGCTGGTGCTGGTACTGGTAATAATTTAGGCTCTGGTGGCTTTATCGGCCCTGTAGCTAATGGTGCATTAGGTGGTGCTGGTGCTTCTATTCTAAGTTTAACTACTGGTGTTATAGGTACTTCCTTACTCTCAACAGCAATTACTGCTTCTGAACAAAAAGGTATTGCTAAAACTATTTCTAACCCTAGAATTACAGTTCAAAACAATACACCAGCAGATATCACTAGTGGTACACAAATAGCTGTACAAACAGAAGTAAACAACACTATTACCACAACCTTTATCACAGCAGCACTTAGACTAAATGTTATTCCTCAAATTGCTGATGAAGGTAACGTTTTAATGCGTATAGTAGTAGAAAATAACAGTGTTGATAGATCTCTTAGAACAACTGGCGGTACGCCATCTATTAGCACTCAAAGAGCCGAAACTTTAGTTCTTGTACCAGATGGTGGAACTACTATATTAGGTGGTATTAACATAGATACAGAAGCTAGTGTTTCTACCCGTACACCTGGTATTGCTCGTGTTCCATTCCTAGGCGAGTTGTTTAAGAGACGACAATTAGACCGTAATAGTCAAGAACTATTATTCTTTGTAACTCCACGTATTTACAGACCAGAAAGTTTTGGCGCACAAGCCAATCCTCCAGCACCTGCTCAACCTGTTCAAACAGTTGCTCCACAAGCACAACCTCAAGTTCTGCCACAAAGCGGAGGAGAACGCTAAATAATGGTTTTTTCTGAGTTACTCAAGCAGATAGTTAATAAAGTTGAAGGTGCTGTCGGGGTTCTAATTATGGGCCTCGACGGCATTGCTATTGAACAACAAATAGAAAACACCGCTAATTCTGATGGGCAGCTTTCAATTATTGCGGCTGCCTATGCTACTTTACTGCGTAATTCTATGCGTACTTCTTCAGATGTTGGTGTAGGCTCACTTCAAGAAATGACAGTAATTTCAGGTAACTTAACTTTGGTAATTAAGCTTATTAATCCTGAGTATTTTCTTTTAGTAGCTCTTGGGCCAAATGGAAATGTAGGCCGTGCGCGTTTTGAACTACGTAAGGCCCAGCTTTTACTTGAAGAAGAATTTGCGTTTTAATCAAATTAAGTAACGTCGTCTCACCAAATCTAATGCTGCATTACTAGCTAACCAACGTACTCTTTCTCTATCACCTGGAAGTTGTAATTTTCTGTGTGTTACTTCCACATCACTAGCAATAGCAATATAAACTAATCCAATAGGTCTTTCTGGACTTGCACCATCTGGCCCAGCCAATCCTGTAACACTAACTCCTATAGTAGCACCAGATTTCTTTTTTATCCCTACTGCCATAGCTTCTGCAACTTCAGCACTAACAACATTTTTTTCTACAATAAGCTCCATAGGTATATCTAGTAAATCTACTTTCGCTTGGCTACTATAAGTTACAAGTCCTTGCAAAAAATATTTTGAACTCCCTGCAACATCTGTTAAACGTGTGGCTATCAAGCCTCCTGTACAGCTTTCTGCTGTAGCAATGGTGTAATTTTTTACTGTTAGCCAACGCCCAACAATTTCTTCCATAGATTCACCTTGGACAGAAAAAACATTAATACCTAATTTTTCTTCTATTTTTTCAGATAATTCTTCCAGTAATTTTTCTGCCTCTATATCTGTAGAAGCGGTAGCAGTTAAATGAATTTGCACTTCTGCCCGGTTAAAAAGTATTGTTGTAGTTGGATTTTTATACTTAGAGTAAATTGGAGCTATTTGCCCATCTACAGCAGATTCCCCTAGTCCAGAAACTTTAATCACTTTTCTATGCACTCGTAAACCATGAGAGAGTTTTTGTAAATTAGGTAAAACTTGCTGCTCAAAAATAGGTTTCATTTCCCTTGGTGGCCCGGGTAACATAACAATCCGACGATCATTATCTAGTGTAACAAGCATACCTGGTGCTGTTCCATTAGCATTATGTAGGACTTGTGCATCCTGCAAAATTAAAGCTTGACGTTCATTATTTAAAGACATTTGTAGCCCACGAGTCTCAAAAAGCTTTCTAATATTAGCAAGAATATCTTCATGTAGGATTAAAGGTCTTTTTAGAACACGAGAAAATATTTTGCGAGTTATATCGTCTTCTGTTGGGCCTAAGCCGCCAGTAGAAATAACAATTTGTGACCTTTGTAAGGCATCTTTAAGCACTTCTTCCATACGAGATTCATCATCACCAACTATAGTTTTTAATTTTACTTCTATACCAACACTATTAAGTTTTTCTGTTAACCAAAGAGAATTAGTATCTGTATGAAAAGGGGTTAATAACTCTGAACCTATAGCTATAATTTCTGCTACTAACATTTTTGCTCCTTATTGTTTGGAAGTTTCTGACTCTTTTAATTCTTCTGTAGGGCCAATTAAATTTGACAACCAAGTAAATACACCTAAAGAAGATCTTTTTTCAATCATTAGCCCTTCATCTGAAAAATAACCAACGCTAATACTTGCAGGTGTTTGAGTTAATAAAGATTTTATAGGTTCTGTGCTTAAAATTTCTCTTGCCCCATCAGTAGTACGAAGTAGGCGAGAAAGATTAAGAAAAAATTCTCCTACTTTCTGATTCTCTAATTTATAAGATAGGAATATTGCGTTAGGATTATTTTTTACTAGTTCTAAATTATTTGCCTGTGTTTTTTGTTCTTGTTGCCAAATATCAATAAATTTTATTAATTGAGAACGAGTACCAACAAGTAAATATTCTTGCAAAAAAGCTATTGCCTGCATTTCTTTATCTGGACTAGTAACAATTTCTAGTGATTTATATTCTTCACTATTTACTTTTTCAGTGCTTCCTTTGCGCAAATAACGCCCTACTGTAGGAATTAATTTAAGCTTATCTTTAACTTTTAATAAAAAAAGAAACTTATCATCGTCTGGTAATTTAATTAGAGCATTTTCATTAGAAATTAAATTACCAATAGGCTCATTTGGTTCAATACCATATTGCTTACCCAAATTTATTACTAACTGTCGTAGAGCAAAACTTACTACAACATTTGTATGTGCTGAAATAGCTGTAATTAATTCTTCTATAATTTGAGCAGGCTCTTCTAGAAAAAAAACTGTAAAATCTAAAGATTTTGTCATTAATTTATTAGTTAAAGTTAAATCTTGATTAGCTATTGGTTTAACAATAGAGCTAATTTTTGAGGCTAAATCAGGTTTTACTAAAGTAAAATATTTTTCTACAACTTGTTTATTATCAAAACTAACGCTATAAGCAATACCATCTATGAGTTGTTCAGAAATTATACTAGGTAATCCTTGTTCGCTTTCGTTATTTTTCATTAAGGATTCTGGAAGGATATTTGTACTAATTTGCAAAATACTTGCTACAGTTTTTCCTGTAACAAACCCAAATATAGCTGAGTCTTTACTTAATTTTTCTCTAGCTAATTTTAGATAGGGATCTTGCTTAAAACTAGCTTTTTGGCCTAATAAAACAGCTAAACAACTTTCTACTGTAGTTTGGCTATTGCCTACAATCATTACACTTCCCTTTTGAGCAGTAACAATTTGGCGTTCTGTATTTGGAGCTTGGAAAATTTTAATTTTTATATTTTGAAAAGTTTCTTCCCTGCTTGTTATGTTATCTCCATAAATACGTTTGGCAAGCAAGTTAACTCGATTAGACAAATATTGCTCTACTTTATTGGAGTGAGTTTCAATTACTAAAGCTAGTTGAGGAATAACTTCTAATTCATTTGACCCTTCTGATTCTTTTGATTTATCTTTATCAGATTCATTTACTGATTTGGTTTCTACTTTTAATCCATCTAATACAACTACATATTGAGCGCGAGCTAAAAGAGTAGCTTCATTAAGACCTAAGCCAGTAAAACTAAGAATGTTGGCTGCATCCGCTATGTATTCTACCTGATTAGAAATACCAAACTTACTAGCAAAATCTTGCCAAGCTTTTGTTTTAATAAGTTCAGCAAATAAGTTTGACAGGCTATTTACCTCTAAAAAAGCAGCAGCAGAACCAGGAACATACTCTGCCATATCTTTTTTTGTAATAAGAGTAATGTACTTATAATAAATAAAGCCTGATGCTAGTAATCCAACTAATAAAACTAAGACAATAATCTTAGGTTTTGAAAACAACCTCACTTGTTACCCCATTAAAATAGTGTTTTCTATCAATTAAGAAGAAAGATAAAGCATATTAGTAAGGTAAATCCATCAAATGTAGTAGTTATTTTGCCTGCTTTGCCAAGTGAACTAGTCACTATTTATAAACGTAGTGGTTATTTCGGCTGAATTACTCTGTTTTGTTACTTTAATAGTTTAGAATTTACATTCAATTTAATAAATAAATAGGTGAACTTGTGAACTTAATAGAAGCAAACAAACTCGCATTTGATGCAATTTGGGCTAATAAGCTACGCTCTTTTTTAACTTTATTAGGGGTAATTTTTGGAGTTGCTACAGTAATTATAGTAGTTTCCCTAATAGAAGGCTTTAATAAATATATTGATGAAAAGATTGCTGATATTGGAACTAATGCTTTTCGTATTCAAAGGTTTTCTATTGATGATTTTGCCAGTGTAAAAGCCTATGAAGACGCATTAAGACGTAATAAACGCATTTCTATGGAAGATCTTGATACTTTACGACAGTTAAAGGGATCAATAAAACAAGTAGGTGCAAAAGTCTTTAATCAAGTAGAAGTTAAACATGAAGCTAATTCCCTTTATGAAGTATTGGTAACAGGTGTAACAGCTAATTTAATAGATATTGACCGAATAGATGTAGCTCAAGGCCGTTATTTTACACCTAGTGAAGAAGGACGTGGACAATATGTTTGTTTTATAGGGGCTGATATAGCTAGTAAGCTTTTCCCTACTACTAATGCCTTAGAACAAACTATAAAAGTTGATGGCCGACCATTTAGAGTTATTGGTATAGCTAAAACACTTGGCTCAGTTTTTGGTCAATCAAGAGACAAATTTGTTTCCATTCCGCTAACGACTTTTATGAATATCTATGGCTCAAGACGATCCATTTTAATAAGTGTTACTTCTACTACAGAGTCAAACTATCAAGCAGCAATTGATGAAGCACGTGTAGCTATGCGTATTCGTAGAAAGCTAGCTCCAAATGATCCAGATAATTTTGGGGTATTAACCCCTTCAGCGGTAAATAACTTACGAGAAAAAATTTTTGGCACAATCCAAGTTGCTGCTGTTGGAGTAACCTCTATTGCTTTAGTAGTTGGTGGTATTGTGATTATGAACATAATGCTTGTTTCTGTAACAGAACGAACCCGTGAAATAGGTATTCGTAAAAGCTTAGGCGCGCGTCGTGTTGATATTATGAAACAATTCTTAGCAGAATCTACTATTTTATCTTTATTTGGTGGTGGAATCGGAGTTTTAATTGCTTATATTTTAAGTAAATTAGTTTCTACATTTACCCCTATTCCTACATCTTTACCACTATTTGCTATTTTTACAGCTTTAATAGTTTCTGGTGGAATAGGAATAATTTCTGGTGCTTATCCGGCCTGGCGTGCAGCGAAACTTGATCCAATTGTTGCATTAAGAGCAGAATAAAATTATCTTAAAATATTTTTAATATGCTTGTTGAAAGACTTTTTTAGTGTGGCTTTCATTTTCAGATAATAAGTTAGATATAGCTTTACTTACACTTAAACTTGTTGAATCAACTATTTTTACAATATCTGGAAATTTATCTATCGAAAATAATAATTCATCTGTTTGAGTACGAACTAATATAGCAATATCAGCTTTCTTTGATGTAGCAGCTTTAGCTAGTTTATTTGCAGCATCAAAAATATTTTCATTAGCCTTTTGAACTCTTACAGGTATTAAAAAACCATAATTACTTTTTATAAAAACATCAATACCGTTATTTCTTTGAACTGGAATAACTTCTAAGCCTGATAAAATAGAGAGTGCATCTTTACTAGCATTTAAATATGAATCTCGTCCCTTTTGTAAGAGTGCAGATTCTGTTTTAGTTGGAGAATTTAATCTTTTTTTAGATAAAGCAATTGCTTCTGGTGAAATATCTATTCCTACAGCTTGTCTTGCTAATAACTTAGCTGCTACAAGTGTAGTGCCACTACCACAAAAAGGATCAAGAACTAAGTCTGAAGGATCAGTTGATATTTCAATAATTCGTTCAAGTAATAAAATAGGCTTTTGTGTTGGATAACCTGCACGCTCTTTAGCTTTTGGATTTAAGAAAGGTATTTCCCAAACATCGCTTAAAGGGACTCCCTTTTTTTCTCCTGAAAATATTATATTTCCATCATTATCAGTAGCATATTTAGATACTCCATGCTCATCTCTAGCACGAAGTTGTAAGATTTGATCAATATTTGTTGTTTCAGAATAAGAATTGTAGACCTGATTAAACTTAAAATTCTTTGTTTTTGAGTAAAAAAAGATAGTTTGGTGTGCAGGCATTAACCCCTTTGCAGAATTTGACCAGCGTTTGTATGCCCATATAATTTCTGATCTAAATTGTTCTGGGCCAAAAATATTATCTAATAATGCCCTAATTATAAAATTTGCATTTGTGTCACAATGAACAAATATTGAGCCAGTATCTTTAAGAACCTGATAAAGTTTATAAAGTCTCTTTTCCATAAACTCAGCATATTCTTCAAATCCTGACCAAACATCAGCAAAACTAAACTTTTTTGTCCTATCACGATTAATTGAGGAATGGTTTTTATTAGTAAAAAACGGAGGATCAAGATAAACCATATCAACAGAAGAGTTGTCAATTTGGTCTAATATGCTTAAACAGTCACCTTGAATTACTTGCTCTAATAATTCAACCATTGGATGTCCTTTTATCTGCAATTTTTTCTCTTAAACACAAAAGGCGCAAAAATAAGTTTTGCGCCTTTTTATTAATTATTTAGCTAGATAGTTAGTTTAAGGTGTTACTAATCTTTCCAATGAAATAGTACCATCAGGATTACGTACCCTTACTTTTATTTGTTGACCTGCTAAGGTTCTGCTTATCTTTTTACCAATCAAGCTAGTAGCAGACTTAAATTTAGTGCTAGGAGCAGCTTCACCATTAATTTCAATTACTGCACCGGATTGGAACATTGTACCAGTAATTTTTAGCTTAATAGCATTGGTTACAGTTGGAGCAATGTTAGTAATAGTTGGAGCCGGTAAGATACGGAAATTTGCATCGCTTGTATCAGATATAACAGCACCATTTTCTATAACACTAATTCGGATACGTGCATTAGTTGTATTAATAGCTGGTGGGACAGCAAACTCAAAAGAGGTTTCTGTAGCATCTAAATTATCCATAATCATTGTGCTAAAGGTTTGTCCACCATCAGTAGAAAGCTCTAAGCGTTGTGTAGCACTTACATCACTCATTACCATCCAATTAATTGTAAATGGCGCACCACCTGAACTAAGAACTTCTCCTCCATTTGGGCTAAGTAATTGCACCATTCCACCAATAGGTTCTCCAACAAATGTAAAGCCCCCTGGTAATGAGCTAACTTGTCCATCTGGATTAGTAACAACAATATTTACTGTTCCAGGGTTATTTGGTTGAGTAATAGCAGTAATTTGAGTTTCAGTAATATTAATCATTGTAGCTTGGCGTGAACCTACAGCTACACTAGCACCAGCCATAAAGTTAGTACCCATTATAGTTACCATAGTGCCGCCAGAGGTTGGCCCCATATTTGGACTAATATTAGAAATAGAAGGTGCAGGAAGTTGAGTAGCTTCATAAGTAAAGCTATTACGAAGTCTTGCAACTTGACCATCTGGATTAGTAACTATTATATCTACTGTGCCGGGAGCGTGTGGTGGAGTTACTACTCTTAAGTTTCTAGCATTATCAAATGTAGCATTAACTCTTGTAGTATCAATAGTAACGGTTGCACCTGTAACAAAGTTAGTGCCAGTTAAAGTTATTTCCGTACCACCAGCAGCCGGGCCGCTAATAGGATTAAGGCTAGTTAAAGTAGGAGCAGGAACATTACTACCTGCCATAATTGCGACATTAGCTAAATAAATATTGTCATTGCCAGATGAACCATCATTATTTGCTGCGTTTCCAGCAACATAAAAAGTAATTCGGCCTACATCACTAGTAGGAGCAACCCAATCAAACTTAAAGCTTGCTGTATCGCGTTTACCTCGTTGAGTTCCATTAGAACTATGCTGTACATACATTCTGCTTCTACCACCAGGCGATCCGCTAGCCATTTGTGTCATGCTAGAGTCGGTAATCATAAACGTGCCTGCGGCAGAACCATCATCTCTAATAGCTGTAATTTGAAATCCCCATCGTTGTTTACCTGTTTCAGAAACAGTAACAGTTAAGTTATAACGAGTTCCTGCTACATATGCTTGTGGAAGACCTTCAATTCTTACACTACCTGTAGGGTTTGATCCACGATGACAGCTACTACAACTAGATTCTCCTGGCGCACCAGTATTTGAAGGTGGTGGCCCGGAAGAAAAGGCATATACTAAAGTTGCCCAACATAAAAGAATAGAAAATAAAGCTATTAATTTTATTTTTCTTTTGCCCATGCTTTCCCCCGAAAAAGTTGGTTACTAGCAATCAAGATATAAGATATATTAAAAGCTAGTGGCTAATTAAAAATTAAAATACATTGAAGAATAAAAATATTCGTGTGAGTTTCAAACTTAGACGCAAGAAGCAAAAGGAAAGTCAGAAAAACTTTGCTGCTTATGCGTAAGTTTTGCCGATTTATAAAATTCGTAAGACATGAAAAATTAACATCATTTCCTGCTATCTGCAAAGAGGCTTGGCTTTTAGAATACTAAGAAAAAAAATTTTTAAGTTATTAATTTATGAGAATACCTTGGTTTAAGAAGAAAAAAAGACAACATATTGCTATTACTAAAATAGAAGGCATTATTGCCGATGGATCAGCGGCTTCTTCTAGTCGTGAAGAAGTTGTAGAGTCTATAAAAATGGCTGAAGACTATGAAGTTAAAGCCTTAATTGTAAGGATTAATAGCCCTGGTGGTACAGTTGGAGCATCACAAGAGATCTATCAAGCACTTAAAAAAATCAGGGAAAAAGGAATCCCTGTAATAGCTTCTTTTGGTGATGTGGCCGCTTCTGGCGGAGTTTATGTGGCAATGGCAGCTAATAAGATAGTATCTAACCCAGGTACAATTACTGGTTCCATCGGCGTTATTATTAAATCCAATAACTTGACAGAGTTATATAGCAAAATCGGTGTAAGTGCTGAAGTAATAAAGTCAGGTGAATATAAAGATATTTTAGCTAGTTATCGCTCTTTAACTCCTGAAGAACGCGAGCTTTTACAAGAAACCATTAATGATACTTACTTACAATTTGTTGAGGCAGTTGCAGAAGGACGAGGGCTTTCTATTGAGCAAGTAAAACAATTTGCTGATGGACGAATTTTTTCAGGTCGTCAAGCAAAAAACTTTCAGCTAGTTGATGAACTAGGCGATCTGCAAACTGCAATTAATGTAGCAAAACAATTAGCAGGCATTGAAGGAGAACCTAAACTAGTCCACCTTGATCCAGAAAAAAGCTGGAGAGAAGTTATATTTGGCTCATTTTCACAAGTTGCACAAGTTGTTGATTCATGGCAACTAAGTAATCAATTACAAGGTATCCCTCTTTGGCTAATGCCTAAACCTTAATAAACATGCTTTTTTCAGGTTTTAACCCAAAAACATTTTTATTTCTTAAAGAACTAACCTCCAATAATAATAAAGATTGGTTTAGTAATAACCGATCAGCTTTTATTAAATACCTAGATAAACCCTTACGTGCTTTAATTACAGAGCTTACACCATTTTTGCTTGCTCGCTGCCCTGATTTAGAAACAGCCGCTAAAACAAATAAAACATTGTCGAGAATTAATAAAAATATTTTTGGTCGTCCAAAAAAAGGTCTTTACAATACTAGTTATTGGGCAGCGTTTTATCGAAAATCTTTTACCAAACAAACTGACCTACAATTATTCTTAGGTATTTCTATAAATGGTCTTCAAGTAGGGCTTTACTGTTCATATCGTGCTAAAAATATACTTGATAATCTTAGAAATTATATTAATAATAATCAATTAAGATTTTTAACTCTGCTAACAAACTTAAGATTCCCAATAAAAATTTATAACAAAGAAGAATTATTAGAACCTCTAACTATTAAAATACAGAAAGATTTAGCACAAATTAACCATGGAAACTGTTTAGCAATACTGCGTGAATTTACTCTTACTGATTCTTCAATATATTCTTCTAAATTACTTATAGACATAGAAGAAACTTTTGATATGTTACTGCCACTTTATCAGCAAGCTATTTTAGAAGGGGCTGAAGAGCTAGAAATTGACCAAGTAATTGATTTTATTGGAGATGATGAAATAGAAATAAACTATGATATTGAAGACTTAAAACAAGAAACTTATCTTACAACAGAGTTTATTAAACAAATACATAGTTTACTTATACATAAAAAACAAATTATTTTTTCTGGCCCCTCAGGAACAGGAAAAACCTTTCTAGCCAAGCGTTTTGCCAATTATTTTATTAATGGCAAAGGTGAAAGTAAAATCATACAGTTTCATCCATCTTATTCTTATGAAGATTTTATTGAAGGGATCAGACCAGAAACTTTACTTAATAATAGTGGACAGTCCTCACTGTCTTATCAGGTTCAAGATGGAATTTTTAAGAAATTCTGCCAACAAGCTCAAAATGCTAGCAAAGATAGTATTTTTGTATTAATTATTGATGAAATTAACCGAGGTAACTTAACAAGAATTTTTGGAGAACTTCTTTATTTACTTGAGTATAGAAATAGTACAATAGAGCTTCCCTACTCTAAAAAACCTTTTAATATCCCTTCTAACCTTTATATTATTGGTACAATGAACACGGCTGATCGTTCTACTGCACTTTTAGATCACGCCTTGCGCCGACGATTTCACTTTGTTTCTTTCAACCCTAATACAGAAATATTAAGTAAATTCCTAGCTGAACATTCCCAAAATTACCAATGGCTAGCTGAATTATTAGCAAGACTTAACCAGCAATTAACTAAACATGGAATTAGTCAACAATACCATATTGGTCATAGTCATTTTATGTCACGCTCAATTAATTTTGATGAGTTGCGCTTAATTTGGGAGTTTTCTATCCTTCCTACAATTGAAGAATATTTTTTTAATCAACCAGAACTATTAGCAGAATATTCATTAGCAGAATTAACTAGAGGTTTAGTTAATGAAAAACTTTTATCAACTTCCAGAACATAGTGATTTATTAGCTATAGACTTATCAGACGAAGATTTAAGAATATTATTATCTTCATTTATTGGAAAATTAGATGTTACTGCTAATATATATTTGCCTAATAAATATAATTTGCGCTCCCATCAATATGCAGGAATTATTAGACTTAGCGAAACAGAAATTATTATTGAACCAAAAACACCCATTAATAATTTATCTTATATGTTATCAACGGTTTATAAGTTGATTGATTGGCAAAATAAGATAGGTAGTTATAGTAGTATTAAAGAATTAAGTCTATTAGTTTTACTAGCTTTTTTGGACTCGCTAAAAGTTTTAATTAATCAAGGTCTTAACCAAAACTATCAGGAAATAAAGGATAGTTCTCAAACTATAAGAGGACGAATTGATTTTGCTAATCAATTTAAGGAAAATCCAGTTCATTTAATTCAACATTCTTGTGAGTATACAGAAATTTCCATAGATACTTTAGAAAACCAGATATTGAAGCTAGCATTAACAGAAATTTCTATTATTTGTAAGCAAGAACTTATCAGCTTATTTAGCCAAATTTATCCACACTTTAACTTAGTAAAATTGATTAGCTTTAATAAAATTAATTTTGAGCAATTAGTTTTTAATCGGCTAAATGCTCATTACAAAGTGCCTTTAGCTTTAGCTAAAATGATTTTAGAATTGTCTTCGCCTAACTTAAAAGATGGCCCTAAACAATTTCCAGCCTTCCTTATTGATATGAATAAGTTGTTTGAGCGTTACATAGCAGAAGAATTAAAAGAGCTTTGTCAAAATGATCTACAGCTAGATTATCAGACGAGCAATTATCTAGATATTAATCAACAACTTAAAATTATTCCTGATTTAGTTTTAAGGCGAGCAGATCAAGTATTAGCAATCCTGGATACTAAATATCAACTACAGGAAACTACTAGTAGCTATTATCAAATTTTGGCTTATTGTCTTGCTTATCAAAGCTGTCAAGGAATATTAATTTATCCTAGCTGGGAAAAAGAAAATAATATAATTTACATTAAAAACTGTAATATAGTAATAAATTGTGTTGGAATTGTTTTAGATAAATCTATTAAAGAATTAAAGAGTAGTATTGAACAAATTATAAGTTTAATATTGAAATAAGAAAAAATTTAGGATTAAATTAATAATTAAATTGTGAAATATTTATTCACTCATACAAACCCGGTTACGACCAGAAGATTTAGCTTTATAAAGTGCTTCATCAGCTTTTTTAATTACTTCCTCAACATCAGTACCATCTCCTAAGTATTCAGCTACACCAATACTAATAGTAACATTATGACGACAGCCTGCTGGATTAAAATCAACATTTTCAACTGCTGTTCTTATACGTTCAGCAACCACAACAGCACCACCTAAACTAGTTTCAGGTAGTAGCATTACAAATTCTTCTCCACCAAAACGGGCAGCAACATCATGTGTGCGTACATGTCGCATTAAAATTTCTGATACATTTTTTAAGACATTATCTCCTACATCATG
The DNA here is from genome assembly GCA_964492845.1 of uncultured Clostridia bacterium. GTDB lineage: Bacteria > Acidobacteriota > Blastocatellia > Chloracidobacteriales > JADJPF01 > JADJPF01. Next base: position 223,011 of record CAZBMZ010000003.1, on the reverse strand, counting down.
CCCATATGTATCATTAATTTTCTTAAAGAAATCTATATCAAGCATTATTACTGATAATGCCCGATTATAACGGGCAGATAAAGAAACAAATTTTTTTAGTTCATTACGAAAATAATTGCGGTTTGAAAGTCCTGTAAGCGGGTCACGTGTTGCTTGTTGATAAAGTTTATCGTGATAGGAAACATCTAAGCGATCTTTAATTTCAAATTTTAAGATTGTGTCACCAACTTTTATTTTATCACCACCTCTTAAGTCTTCTTCAAAGGTACGAATACCATTAACAAAGATACCATTTTTGCTATTTAGGTCTACAACTTTAGCACGTGATTCACCTTTATGATTTTTAACCATACAAAGTTTTAGGTGTTTACGAGAAACTTTTTCATCGTCTACTTGTATATCAGCCTCATCGCTACGACCCAAGACCATTTCAGGTTTTTCTAACAAAAAAACACGTCCAAAATCTGTGCCTTCAATAACCGTAAAATAGAAACCTTCTGAACCAGCAAAGCTTGTCCATTCAGACATTTGGAATTCTATTGTTTGATCTCCAAAAGCTTTTGTATCTTTTTTTTCCATCTTTGCAGAAGTTGGCTCCCAATTTCTTAAGAATAAATAAAATGTAATATAAAAATTTTGCTAATAAATAATTTTATTTATAAATAATATTACTCGACTGGCAGTCAGAGTTTATCACAACAATTATTAATGAGCAATGAAAGCCATTGCTAGCAAAAAAGTTTTCTTCTCTAACTAAGATAAAATCTTTAACAAAGAAAAACTAGAAATTTATATAGCAATTTTAGCTGGCTAATTTTAGCTTCAAAATTTATTTTTTATCAAATAATTTCTTGTTAAATATATAGTTAGTGACACTCCACACGCACTGAAGTGCGATGGCTTCTTTTGTACGAAGCCGAGACTTCTATATGGTTACTCAAGGATCTAAAAGCGAGCCGGTGTAGGCGATAGCGAAAGTCCTTGCCCCGTGAGAGCGACCTCATTGCTATCGTAGTAGACTACGGCTGGCTTGGGCGGTGCCACTTGCCCCTCGCACTTGTCCTGGCCTTCGCCGCTGTAGAGAAGTGCAAGACCTTCCTTTTTCAAAGCAGGCTTTTTGAGCGAAACTTCTTTGTTAAAACGAGTAAATAAGCGTAAGCCAATGTTGTTAGCAGCATTGAGGTCTGCATTTCCCCTGTGTCCATTTGGACAAGTGAAAAGTGGTGCGCCTGCTCTATATATGGCAGGCTCTTCATTTCTATTATGCCTAGCTACTTCACTCAAGCAGTACGCACAATGTCTGGAAGTATTTTTAGGGCTAACACGTGAGGTAAGTATTCCTAATTCATATGCTTTGTATTGAGTGTAATGGTATATTTTTCCCCTTAACCAATAACTACGTTTTTCATTTCCACGACGTGAATATTTACCTTTTTGAGGCTTATAATTTCCTAAATGCTCAAACACTATTATTTTAGCTCCATACTCACTGGCAAATTCTACAATGCGACGGCTTACACGGTGTGCTTCGTAATTGTCTAAGTCCCTTATATACTTCCATTGCTTCTTATTGTCTTGCTCGTTTTTACGTAATGCGGCGGTTTTTCTCCTTTTCTTTGCCACTCTACCTAAAGCACGCTTCCTACGGCCACTACTAGCTTTTCCTCCTGCTATAAAGCGTGAGGCTAGAGGTGTACCGTCGGCTCTAAGTATTCGGCATACTGCTAAATTGTTGTTGATGTTTAAGTCTACTGAGCATATTACTAACTCGTTTTCAGTATCCTTGTTTACTTGTGTTTTTATACTTTGCACTTCTATTTTTTTCTCAAATGAAATGTGTAGTAGTATTTTCTTTCCTTTTAATACTAATTTTGGGCTTATTTGTTTGAAGCAAGGAGGAAAGTCTCTACCTTTCATTTGGTATTTTACCCATATCCAAGCACTTCCTGTATATAGCTTAAGTAGCACATATTCTTGGTTTATTATCTGGTAGCAGCCTGCGTAATATACTGGGTGTTGATTAAATTCTTTTGGTGGTTGGGGTGGTCGTTCGCTAAATTTCTTTCCTCTAGCTAGAGCTTTTTCTTTCTTTTTGTGCCAACGCTCTAAATTGGAATGAAAAGAGCGAGCTTGTCCTATTGCTGCATTTATTGCACTTCTACGAAACATTGCTGGCATTTTCCAAGGTAATGGAAACGCTGGTGTTGGGTTTAATAGTGTTTCTACTGTTAGTTTTTCTAGTTCTGTTAGTAATGGCTTTGTGGCTAGCTCTAATAGTCCTTGGTGGTCTTGCAGCAACTCAAAATAAAACTTTATCGCTTCATTGTAGAGTTTGCGCGTTTGTTCCACTTCTTCTACTTTTTTGCTTTCTAGTTGTTTTATTATCGTTTTGTTTGCTGCCATTTTACTATTTCTCTAGCTAATATTTACTTGATATTATACCTTCTTATATTTTATTTAACAATCTTTATTTAGCTTTATTTTCTTAAAAACTTATGGCTAAAGCCAAAGAGAAACCCGCTTATCTACCTGCGCTAAAGCGCGATAGCTTGCGGCAGGTTTTTATTCTGTCACCCTAGTAGCAAATTATTATTTTGAACTAAAATTTTATTAAATAGATTATTAATTTAATCTTTTTTATCTCGACTAGAAAAGCTTATGCTATGATAAAAAGCTTGAGCATCTAAATATTTGGGCATAAGTCTATGGGAAAAACCCTATCACAAGTACTAACAAATCATCGTAATTTGTTGCAAGAGCAAATCTTAGCTAGTGCAAGCTTCCATAAAACAGATAAACCATCTGTGGCTAATGCTAATTTAACTATATTAATTGAACATATTTTAGATTTACTAATTAAACAAATCCCAACAGTTAATGAAGGCTTATTTGGTCATAAATTAATAGAACTTACCCATAATGATGAACAAGTTTGTCTTCCGGGCCTTGGGCCAGCACTCTCAAATTTACGCAATGCGGTTTTTTCTCTCTTAGCTAAAGAATTACCTCAAAATCAATGGGCTACCTTTTACTTACATCTATCTAGTGGTATAGATGCTTGTCTACTTAATGATAATACATTAGCTGAAATCTCAGCTAATCCCATTAAAACGGTCAATCGATTACTAGCTGCTGAAGCACAAACAAAAAGAGAAATTAGTATAAACACTATTAATCGAGCAATTAATAGCAGTTTAGAGTTATCAGAAATTATTAAATCTGTAGCTTATGAACTAAGTCAAATACTTAATGTTGCTCATTTAGCTGTTTATCGAGTTACTAGCGAAAAGCTTCTTACTTTAGAACATGAATTTATTCGTCAAAAATCTAATGAGCGAGTACATGACCTACTTATTTCTACTGAAAATCCTTTAATCAAACCCGCCATTGAGCATAAAACTACTTTTGCTGTTTCTAATATTGAAGCAGAATTATTGAGCAGTTCTTTAGGCTCAAATCCTAAATGGCTAAAATCTCGTGCTAAAGTTATGGCATGTTTAACACAAGCCATTTTTATTAATAATAAGTTTTGGGGTGTGCTTTATTTAACAGAACAAACCAAACGCGATTGGACAAACGAAGATATTTCACTTGTAGAAACAATAGCAGATCAGTTAACCATTGCAATTAGACAAGTAGAGCTTTTTGCAACTATAGCTAGAACCAATCAAGAATGGACAAGCACTTTTGATGCTATATCTGATGCTATTTTTATTCTTGACCGAGTAAAGTTTTTACATCGAGCAAATAAGGCAGCTAGTCAACTTTTAGAAAAGCCTTTATTAGAAATAATTGGAACTGATTCTGCTGATATACATCCTATTTTTCGTGATACACAAAATTTGTTGTCCCAAGTTATTTCGTCTAATCAATCACAAACATTTGAACAAACTTATGGTAATCCTCCTCACTGCTTACTACTTAAAGCAGACCCTATTAAATTTGCTGAAGGTGAAAGCTTTGGGGTAGTTTGTGTACTAAGAGATATTACTAATAATCGCCCTGTTCCAGAACAAGCAATTCATACAGACAAACTACATTCACTAGGCCAAATGGCTTCAGGCGTAGCTCATGATTTTAATAATGTACTAGCAACTATCTTAGGTAGAACTCAGCTATTAAAAAGGCTAGCAGAAACTGATCAAATCCGCCGAGGGTTAGAAATCATTGAAACAGCCGCATTGGACGGCGCAGCAACAGCCCGTAGAATACAAAATTTTGCTCGACTAAACCCTACTAATGTTGATTTTAATTATATCGATCTTAATCAGCTAATTATGGATTCTCTAGAATTTACTACTACTCGTTGGAATAGTGATGCTCATGCTAAAGGAATTAATTTTGAAGTAACTACTTCTTTAGCTCCAAGTGTTGGAACTTTAGGTGATGCTTCTGAACTTAGAGAAGTTTTTGTTAACTTAATTTTTAACGCTGTAGATGCAATGCCTAAAGGAGGCAAATTACGTATTAGCTCTGAAATAGACTCAAACTATGCAATAATAAAAGTATCTGATAACGGCATTGGTATGTCATCAGAAATTAAAAATAAAATATTTGAACCTTTCTTTACTACTAAAGGCTCTTCTGGTACTGGCTTAGGTCTTTCTGTCTCTTTAAGTATTATCGCTCATCATAATGGTACAATTGAAATTGATAGCGAGCCAGGCAAAGGAACTACGTTTTTTATTCGCTTGCCATTAGCAGAAAGTGAACCTGTTGCTATCACTTCTCCTTTACCAACTACCGAGTCTATGCCTTGTGCAAAAGTCTTAATTGTTGATGATGAAGATTCTGTTCGTGAAGTTCTAGCTGATATTTTGGATATATTTGGTCATACAGTTGTGAGTTGTGCATCTGCTCAAGAAGGTATAAACACTTTAGAAACAACAAATTTTGATATTATTTTTACCGATCTAGCCATGCCAGATATGGATGGTTGGGCATTAGCAGAAAAAGTTCGTAAAAAATTCCAACAAATTAAAATAGTTTTAATGACTGGTTATGGTGCTGACACTAATCCCGAAAATCAAAATAAAGTAGACGCTATTGTTTCTAAACCTTTTGAAATTGAACAACTACGAGTAACCCTTGCTAATTTATTACGTCTTTAGCCTAGGGTATAATTATCTTTCTCAAGCTTTCAAGGTTTGATTAAATTTGCAAAGTAACTTATTCTATCTTCCAAAATATTAGCTTTTAATTTTTAAAATAAAAAACTTTAGTTCTTCTAGCATCTTACTTGCGCGACTCTATTGCGTAAGGGTAAAATCTGGTTAAAAGATTTTTTGCTTGAGAGGAAGTTATGTTTTATCGCAATTTATTTATTCTCTTACTTTTATCTACTTTAATAACAATTAGTGGATTACCTTCTAACATATTGGCTCAAGGTGGTTTACAACAACAACAATTAGATCTACCTCGTGATCCAGCATTAGAAAAAGAAGCTAAACATAATTTAGATGTTGCAAAATTTTACTTAAAGAGAAAAGCTTATAAAGCTGTAACTGATCGTTTATTAGAAATTATTTACACTTATCCAAAATTTTCTCGCCTAGATGAAGTTCTCTTTATTTTGGCAGATTCTTTTCTAAAGTTAGATGAAAAAAGTGAAGCAGCAAAATTTTATCAACAATTAGTACAAGACTTTCCAGATAGTGAATATAGTAAAGATGCTAAGAAAAAATTAGAAGAACTTGGTCAAGTGCCTAAGCAAAATGGCTAGTTCAAAATCTTAGATATAATTAATACTTTTTAAGGAGTACTTTTAGCTAATGTCCATTTTAGTTGTCGGTTCTGTGGCTTTTGATGCAGTAAAAACACCTTTTGGTGAGAGAGAAGAAATTTTAGGAGGTTCAGCCACCCATTTTGCTATTGCTGCTTCCTTTTTTACAAATGTTAGTATTGTTGCTGTAGTAGGAGAAGATTTTGCTGAAAATTACAAAGATGTTTTCCGCACTCGTAACATTGACATTACAGGTTTAGAACAAGCACCAGGAAAAACTTTTCGTTGGAAAGGCGAGTATGGTTATGACCTAAACACTCGTCAAACTATTTATACCCACCTAAATGTTTTTGCAGATTTTAAGCCTAAACTACCAGAAAGTGCTAGTTATTGTCCTTTCCTTTTCTTAGGTAATATTAGCCCTGATTTACAATTAGAAGTCCGTAAACATATAGATGCCCGTCTAGTTGCTTTAGATACAATGAATTACTGGATTGAAAAATCCCCTCAAGAGCTTAAAGAAGTGCTGAAAGTAGTAGATATTCTAATTATTAATGATGAAGAAGCTAGGGAATTAGCACAAGAGCCAAATTTAATTAAAGCTAGCAAAAAGATCTTGCAAATGGGGCCAAAACGCATAGTTGTTAAGCGTGGCGAGTACGGCGCAGTAATGTTTTCTCCTGGCTCTTATTTTGCTATGCCAGCTTTCCCGCAAGAAGAGGTTTATGACCCAACAGGAGCAGGTGATACTTTTGCAGGTGGATTTGTTGGCTATCTAGCAGCTACTAATCAAATTGATGAAGCCGCTATGCGTCGAGCAATGATTTATGGCTCGGTTATGGCTTCTTTTAATGTAGAGGCTTTTGGTTGTGAAAGACTAGAACAGCTTTCTTATCAAACAATTAACGAGCGTTTTCGACAATTCAAAGAAATTACTCATTTTGATGAATTAGTTTTTGAAAAAAAACTTAGCTAATAGGAAACTCCCTTGTCAATGATAGATTTTCATAAAGTACATGGCCTTGCTAATGATTTTATTATCATAGATGCTACGGCTGTCCCAAATCGTGATTATGCAAGTTTAGCTACCTCTATTTGTAGCCGTCATACAGGCGTTGGTGCAGATGGAATGCTAGTAATTGTTCATGTTTCTGGAGATGAAGCTGATTTTTCATTACGTTTTTTTAATGCTGATGGAACAGAAGCCGAAATGTCTGGTAATGGCATCCGTTGTGCGGCTGCTGTTTTATATGATAGCAACCGTATTAACAATAAAGAGCTAAACATCCGCACTCGCTCAGGTATTAAAACCTTAAAACTACGTAGTCAATCAATGTCTCTTTTTGAATTTGAAGTAATAATGGGAAAACCTGTGTTTTCTTCAAAAGATATACCAATGCAGCTAGATGAAAATCTACCTCAAGTTATCAACCACCCTTTAATTTTAGATGGTCAAACCCTCTCTATTACAGCATTATCAACAGGCAACCCTCATTGCTCAGTTTTTGTTGACGATTTTGATGCTTTAGATTGGCGTAAAATAGGTGCAGAAATTTCTGTTCATCCAATCTTTCCTAATAAAGTAAATGTTGAATTTATTAAAGTTCTATCCAGGCAAGAAATTGCTGCTAGATTTTGGGAAAGAGGCGTAGGAGAAACATCATCATCCGGTACAGGAGCTTGTGCAGCCACAATTGCTTCAATAATCAATAACTTAACAGATCGTCAAGTTCAAGTTAATACTTCTTCAGGCGATCTACAAGTCAATTGGCGTGCAGATGAAACAGTCACATTAACCGGGCCATCTGAAATTATTTGTCAAGGTCGATATAGATTAAAGTAGTTCTTAATTGGTCAAAAATTTAATTAAATAAAAGGCGGGCTAGATGGCCCGCTTTTTTGCTGCTATGATTAAGGTTTATTTGACTAAAATTTTCTTTCTGTTTCAAATTAGCTAGAGGAACAAATGTCTGAAAATCTGATAAATGTACAAAATAACTTGCAAGTAATTCATGCTGTTTGCCCGCACGACTGTCCCGATACCTGTTCAATGAATGTCACAGTCCAAGACGGCAAAGCTATTAAAGTTATAGGAAATCCAGATCATCAATTTACCAATGGTTTTCTTTGTTCTAAGGTTTCTAAATATTTAGATCGTGTTTATCATTCAGGCCGCGTCCTTTATCCCCAACGTAGAGTAGGAAAAAAAGGCTCTGGTCAATTTACCCGCATTAGCTGGGATGAAGCTTTAACAGAAATTACTACACGCTTTCAACAGATCGCTAAAGAATATAGCCCGCAAGCAATCCTTCCTTATAGTTATGCTGGAACAATGGGACTGCTTAATTATGGTAGTATGGATCGTCGTTTTTTCCACCGATTAGGAGCATCTCTTTTAGATCGGACTATTTGCGCTTCGGCTGGTGCAACAGGTTATCGCTATACTACTGGTGTTTCATTAGGTTATGATCCTGAAGCAATTAAATTTGCAAAATTAATTGTAATTATGGGTAGCAATATCCTAACTGCCAATGTCCATCTTTGGCCCTTTATTACTCAAGCCCGTAAAGCAGGTGCCAAAGTTATTGTAATCGACCCTTATTACAACCGGACGGCGGCTGTTTGTGATGAATATATTGCTATTAGACCTGGAACGGACGGAGCCTTAGCCCTAGGTCTAATGAATGTTATTGTCAATGAAAATCTTTATGATGCTGATTATGTAAGTAAATATACTTCAGGCTTTGAGCAACTTAAACAACGATTAAAAGAATACCCTGCTGATCGAGTATCAAAAATTACAAGTATTCCTGTAGATAAAATCATTGAACTTGCTCGTGCTTTGGCAACTCAGCAACCAGCAGCAATTCGCATTAGCTATGGACTACAGCGTCATCGCGGCGGTGGAATGGCGGTAAGAAATTTAGCTTGCATTCCTGCTTTAACCGGAGCATGGAAACACCCAGGCGGCGGAATTTTACTTTCAACTAGTGGGGCTTTCCCTATAAATATCAATGCTTTAGAGCGTCCTGATCTAATTCCTCAAGCGACTAGAACAATCAACATGTCTCGTTTAGGCGAGGCTTTAACCAGTCAGCTAGATCCACCTGTAAAAGCAATTTATGTTTATAATTCTAACCCTGCGGCAGTAGCACCTAATAGCAAAGCCGTAATAGCTGGATTTGAACGAGAAGACCTTTTTACAGTTGTTCATGAACAATTCCAAACCGACACGGCTGATTATGCAGATATTTTACTGCCAGCTACCACTCAGCTAGAGCATTTTGACCTACATAAAGCTTATGGTCATTTTTACTTAATGCTTAATAAACCAGCCATTGCCCCACTTGGTGAAGCTAGATCAAATACAAATGTTTTTCGAGAACTAGCCCAAAGAATGGGATTTAAGGAAGATTGCTTTTTTGATTCAGATGAACAAATGGCTGAGCAAGTTCTAAATTCCAAACATTCAGCCTTAGAAGGAATTACCCTAGAAAGGTTAAAGTCTGAAAATACCATAAGGCTTAATCTTCCTACTCCATACCTTCCTTTTGCCGAAGGCAATTTTCTTACTCCTTCTGGTAAATGTGAATTTTATTCTGAAAGTATGTTGCAAGCTGGACTAGATCCACTGCCTACTTATATTCCACCTATTGAAAGTGCTGAAGCTAGCCCAGAATTATTTGCTCGTTATCCTATAGCTTTAATTTCGCCTCCTGCACATAGTTTTCTTAATTCTACTTTTGCTAATGTTCCAAAGTTATTAAAAAATGAACGTGAGCCAATGATTGAAATCAACGCTGATGATGCAGCAAGTCGAGGAATTGAAAATGAAATGTTGGTTAGAGTTTTTAATGATCGTGGAGAACTACAACTTAAAGCTATAATTTCTCAAAAGGTAAAACCTGGGGTCGCTGTCTCGCCTTCGGTTTGGTGGCATAAACTTAGCCCTTATAAACGTAATGCTAACTTTACAACTTCAGAAACTATTACAGATATGGGCGGCGGTGCAACTTTTTATGATAATCTAGTAGAAATTGAGCCTGTTTAATTATAGAAATTTATGGAGGCAGCACTAGAAATATTAACTAGTGCTAATTATTTAATAAATGAATAATTATCGTATAGCAAAAATAACAACTAATCATCAAAACAAAAAAAACATAAAAGCTACTAAAACTATTGATAAACCTTTACAATCCAGATTATTTTTAGGTGTTAAGTTTTCTGAGTTAGGTCAAGAGTCTGAAGATATTTCTTCTATTACTGCTCTAGAAGTGCGTCCTTCTTATAAAGTTGCACGGGTAAATATTCCAAATCTTCCAACTAAACAAGTTATTGCTCCGCCAATAGTTCAACAGTCCCCAAATAATGAACTTAGCTGGCGTGTAGTAAGCCTTATATTATTGATTGCTGCGGCTGCAACAACAGGACTTTATTTTGGTAGACAATATTTTACTGCTCCACCTTCGGCACTTTCTGCGGCTGAACAAGTAATGAGCCTAAATAGCACTATTTTTACTGGAACAATTAAGCCAATAAGCGAAATAAAAATTGCTGCCACAACACCAGCTATTGTGCAAGATATTTTAGTACGTGTTGGAGATAAAGTTACTGAAGGACAAGCCTTAATGACAATAGATGATCGTGAGGCTAATTTAGCCCTATCCCAAGCAGAGCTAGAAAAAAAGGGAGCAGATCAACAAATCGCCCAGCTAAACTCAAGTATTTCATCACTTAATAAACAAGTTAGCGATCTACGTTCTAAAGTTACAGCCGCTAGCGGAAATCTTTCCTTAGCTCAAAGACGAGCAGAACAAGTTCCTTTAAGACAACGCCAAGATTCTCCAGAACGCGCTCAAGCTGTCCATCAACAAGCCTTAGCCCGTTTTCAACGTAATGAAAACCTTTTTCGTCAAGGGCTTGTATCAGCACAAGAACTTGATGAAATAAAAAGCCAATTAAAAATTGCTGAAGCAGACCTAAAAGCCGCCTTTGCTGCGGAAAGTGCTGCAAAAGAATTGTCCAATGCTCAAGAATCCCAATCAGAACTACAAAATCAATTAGTAAAAAAAGAACAACAACAGCAACTTGTTGATCTTCAAAATCAGCTAGAAAGCGCGAAATTACGACAACAAAGAGCTATTCAAAATCTAGAACTTGCCAAACAACGCACTAGCGAAACAACCGTCAAAGCTACTCGTAGCGGAATTGTTGTAGAAATTCCAGTAAAAATTGGGGATCAAGTTATTGTGGGAACTACGCTAGGACGATTAGCACAGCTTGACCAATTAATTGTTGCTGTTCCAGTAAGTGCTAGATTAGTCAACTCCTTAGAGCTTGATCAAAATGCTACCATTAAATTACCTGTTAATAATCAAACTGTTACAGGTAAAATTATTACTATCAACCCTTTACCAGCAGAAAATTTAACTCATATAGTAGAAATAGAGTTTGAAAATACCACAAATTCCTTATTGGCTGGTCAGGCAGCAGAAGTTAAATTTTTATCAAAATAATGGCAGATTTTTCTGTTTTACTTGCTACAGAAGGCACTTATCCTTTTCATAAAGGAGGGGTAAGCACTTGGTGTGATGTACTGTTACGCAATTTACCTGATATTAATTTTACTTTGCTAACAGTAATGATGCACCCTTACTTAAAACAACATTATGAATTACCGCCTAATGTACAGCAATTATTAAAAGTTCCTCTTTGGGGTATTAGCGACCCTGTAGAATATTCTTGGCACTTCCCTTTTTCCCGTGCAATAAAAATTAAATTTAGCACTGTTGAACAATTGATTTATAAAGAATTTATTCCTGTTTTAGAGAACTTCCTTGATCTTATTTTTAGCCCTGAGTTTGACCGTAACACGCTTGGCAAAACACTTTTAACATTACATAACTATTTCCAAAATCGTGATTACCATCAAACAATGAAATCCTGTGCTGTTTGGCAAAATTTTTCTGAAGTAGCAACAATCAAATGGGAAGAAAAATTTAGCAATGCTCCTGCTCCAAGTATTAGTGAATTAACTGAAGCATTAAGACTACTTTATCATTTTTTGCTAGTGCTACATTTTCCTATTCCAATTAGTGATATTACTCATTCTGCTGCTGCTGCCTTTTGTGGTTTGCCCTGTGTAATAGCTAAACTTTCTAGAGGTACACCATATTTACTAACAGAACATGGAACTTATTTAAGGGAACAATACTTAAACTTAAGTCGATATATTCCATCTTTTTTTGTTCGCTGGTTTCTTTATCAATTAATAGGTGCTGTAGTTGCGGTTAATTATCATTTTGCAGATCAAATTTCTCCCGTTTGCCAATATAACACCCGTTGGGAAAAATGGTGGGGAGTTGCTCAAAGTAAAATTAAGGTAATCTATAACGGTGTTGACCCTAAGAAATTTTATCCTGTTGATTGTTCCCCTAATCCTAGACCGCTAGTAGCAAATATAGGTCTTATTTTTGCGTTAAAAGGCACGCTAGATTTAATTGCAGCAGCAAATCTAGTAAAACAAGAAGTTCCTGAAGTAGAATTTCGTCTTTATGGCTCGGCAAGTGATCAAAATTACTTTGCTGAGTGCCAAAAACAAGTCAAAATCAATAACTTAGAAAACACTGTGATATTTGCTGGGCCAACAGATAAACCTAGCCAAGTTTATAGCCAAGCAGATATTGTTGTTATGGCTAGCATTTCAGAAGGTTTTCCCTATGTGGTGATTGAAGCGATGTTATGCGGAGCAGCAATTGTTTCAACTGCTGTTGGGGGCGTACCAGAAGCCTTAGAAGGTGTTGGACTCCTTGTCCAACCACATCAACCAAAAGAACTAGCTAGAGCTATTACTCAGTTATTAAAATCGCCTGAAGAGCGACAAAGATTAGGACGACTTGCTAAAGAACGTGCATTAAATCTTTTTACTCAAGAAAAATTCTTAGCTGAATACCAGGAAAGCTATAACAATTTATGTCGTTCAACGGCTAATAAAAAGACGACTCCAGCCTACCAAAGATTTCCAGCGTTACTTAAAAAATAAAAATTTTACTTAAGTTGTTGTTTCAATAGAAGGGTTAGCCCTTTCAATAGAAGGGATTGAACGGCTAATTGTTGGTGTATCGTCATCAAACTCATTTGAAAGTAATGAAGAATCTTCAGAGGAATCTATAGCCGTTTCTAAAACTGATTTAAGAACTTGAGCAACTTCCGTCGAAGTTGGCCGGTTATTTTGATCTTTTTCTAACATTTTAAGAATAATGTCTTGTATCGCTTTTGGCACTTTTACATTAAATTTCTCTAGTGAAGGTGGGGTTTCTGTTAAATGTTTAATAATTATTGTTGAAAGATTATTTTCTTGTGATGAAAAAGGCAGATGTCCAGAAAGCATTTGGTAAAACGTAACTCCTAAACTATAAACATCAGATCGCCCATCATATGGCTGACTCGTTAGTCTTTCAGGAGACATATAAGCAGGTGTTCCAATTAAACCACCTGTATTAGTTAAATCTCCACTAACATCAATCATATCAACTATTTTGGCAATGCCAAAATCTACTACTTTAATAATTTCACTTTTTTCATCTTTATGAAGAAAGATATTGTCAGGCTTTATATCTCTATGAACTACTCCAGCCTGGTGAGCAACTTCTAAAACATCACATACAGGTAGTAATATTTCTATAGAACGTTTAAGTGGAATTCGTCTTTTCCTTACTATTTCACCCTTAAGGGTTTCCCCTCTTAATAACTCCATTACTAAATAAGCAATACCATCTTCTGAAGTACCAGAATCAAGTATAGCAACAGAATTTGGATGATTTATACGGCAAGAAGAAATAGCTTCAAGCTGAAAGCGTTCTAAAGCTTCAACAGAATCATTTCCTGGTGCAGGGCGAAATATTTTTATTGCAACAGCCTTTTTAAGGGATAGGTGAGTAGCGCGATAGACCGCACCAAATCCACCTGCGCCAATTTTTTCTTCCAACTTGTATTTTTCATCTAGCACTGTCCCAGGTAAAGCTTGGGCCAGAGCCGAAAATATTCGGTCAGCACGTTTATGAGACTCAATTAATTCAACATTTTTATCGGCTAATTCAGCATTTTTCTTATCAAGCTCTAAGTTTTTTAGTAAAAGTTCTTGGTTTTTTTCTTCCGTTTGCTTTTGAGAAACTTTTATTTGCTCTAATGCTACAAAAAGCTCTTTGTTAGTTTGTCCTAATTGATCTGTTCGCTCAGCAACTTTAGCTTCTAACAACATATTTCGCTTAGCTAATCTCTTTAGCTGGTAGTTATGAAGTTGGTAAATAATTGTACTTATTACAATTAAATAAAATAAATAAGCTCCCCAACTATGCCAAGGAGCAGGTTTTATATAAAATTTAACTACAATTGGCCCAGAAATATTACCTAAATAATCTTTTGCCCAAACATTAAAAGTATATTCACCTGAACTTAGGTTTTGATACTCTTTCTTTGGCTCGCTTGTCCATTCAGAAAGGACTTTATCATAACCAATTAGCTGAACCCTATAGCGAGAATCTGATTCACGAAAATAACTAAGTAGTGCATATTCAAAAGATACATTATTTTGATTATAAGAAAGATCCCCAAGGTTAGTGATTAGGTTATCGATTTTTTGAGCTTTTCCAGCAATTAGTAATTTTTCTAAATAGAAAGGTTTAGAAACATTGTCAAGTGTCTCTTTAGATGGATCAAAAAGTGCTGCACCTCCTATTGTTCCTATCCAAATACGCCCAAGACTATCTACTAAAGAAGCACCACTATTGCACTCATTATTAGGAAGTCCGTCTTTGATTGTAAAATTATAAATACTGTAGTTATCCCTAGTTGCCTTATCAGGATTTATTTTAGTTAATCTTACAACTCCTTTATTTGTTGAAATATAAATTCTATTTTCTTTGTCAGCCACAACTTGATAAATAGTATTATTAGGTATAGCAGGAATAGTTGAATCAGAAAGCCATTGCCAATCAGAAAAACTATCTTTTATCTCTGTCCAAAAAACTCCTCCATCTGTCCCAACCCAAAGCCAATCTTTATTTATGTCTTTAACTTTAAGTAATGCTCTAATTCTTTGATCAGATAAGTTGTTAGCTTGCCATTCACCAGATTTTAAGCAGGCAAGGCCGCTTTCCGTGCCAATCCAAATTTTTTCTTTACCATCTTGGTCATAAGTAGCTAGCAGAGTTTTCACAATGTTATTAGGAAGTTTAGAATTAGCTGTATTGTAGTTGTGCCAAATTCCATTTTCAAAACGGGCTAAACCTTCACGTGTACCTGCCCAAAGAACTAATTCCCCTTTTAGATTTCTGGTAGAAAGTAAACAGTAAATTCGGTTGCTAGGTAGTCCTGAATTAACATCAAAGACTTTCCAAACACCTTTATCAATTTTTACTAATCCTCCGTCTGTTGCTATCCAAGTTATTTTTCTACTGTCTTTTTCCTTGGTTTCTAACAAAGCCCTGACAGTATTATTTGGTAGTCCAGATTTAATATTGTAATTTGTCCAAGTGCCATTTTCCCAATAACCTAATCCGCCATCTGTGCCTACCCAAAAAGAACTAGAATTTTCACTGTTTTTGCTTTCCATTATGCTAAATACAGCATTATTAGGTAGTCCTGATTCAGTATTAAAAGAAATCCATTTACCTACTTCTAGTTTTGCTAACCCTCCTCGGCTTGCCATTCCAATCCAAAGAGTCCTAATTCCAGCAGTAGAAGTAGTTTCCAGCAAGCTCCAAACTGAGTCATCTGGAAGACCAGATTTTGTTGTATAAGTTGTCCAATGGCCTTTTTCAAAACGAGAAAGACCAAATCCACCAGTTCCAACCCAAAGAATAGGCTCTCCTTTAGCAGAAGTAGTTTCCAGTACACACCTTACTTCATTACTAGCTAAACCATCTTTATCTTGATAAATTGTCCAAGTGCCATTATCAAAATGTCCAACACCGCCTTCTGTACCTACCCAAAGCGAATGACCAATGCTACTTTGGCTTTTGCTAAGTCCTCTTATGACATTATTAGGAAGACCTGTTGAGGTGTTGTAAATAGTCCATTTTTCTTCTTCAACCCGGGCTAGTCCTGCATCAGTCCCTACCCAGATTGCTTTTTTACCATTGTTATCAGTAGTTTCAAGTAAATGCCTTATAACACTGTTAGGAAGACCTGATGAGGTGTTGTAAATAGTCCATTTTCCTTCTTCAAACCGAGCAAGTCCATTTGATGTACCTACCCAAAGAACTTCTTTACCATTGGAATTTGTGGTTTCTAAAACGCTACGAACTTGGTCATTAGGTAGCCCTGATTTTGTATCATAAGTTTTCCAACTTCCATCTTTATAAGAAGATAGCCCAGCACCATTAGTGCAAAAGAAAATAGTTCCATCTTTAGCGACATAAATTTGATAAACCCAATTTGAAAGCGTTCGATTAGGCATGTTAACGCTCAACCAGCTTTGACCATTGTAGTAAGCTGCCCCGTCTTGAGTCCCAACCCAGATATAGCCTTTTTTATCTGTAGTAACTGTGTTTATAGTATTTTGAGGTATGCCATGAGAATCATCAAAAAATCGAAAAACTATCCTACCTGTTTCAGCAATTTCTTTTGTTGATTTATTTAATAGAGTTTTCTTTGCTGGTTCAATAGGTTTAGCTGGGGATATTAAGATAGATAAATTACTAACACTTAAAAGTGTTATGACCAAAATTAACTTAACTAATTTAGCGTAAGAAAAAGTAGTCATTTCTCGAAAAATAAGCTTAGAAAAAATGAAAAAGGAATTTTTATAATAACAGCTTTTAGCAAAATAGACGACTTTTGTTTCTAATAGTATTGCACCTTTTTACTTAATTAATTTCTATTCTCGGCCAACATGCTTCCAGTCTATAACTCCAAACTGCCAAGGGCTAGCAAGGTAATTTTTAAGGTAAAATTCTACAGAAAATTTATCACTGCTATTTAGATTTGCTAAATTAAAATACTTATGTGACTCTAAAACACTTTCTTTAGAAATACTTAAACCACATGGAGGAGCTACAAGTCTTGCACTTTCTTCATTTATACTAATATTTAATACTAAAGAAAGTGCTTTTTCGCTAATGTCTTTATACTCGCTTTTTACATCTTTTACTTTTTCATCATAGTAAGTTGTGCTTCTAGTTTTACCAACAGTAGTAGTACGTGATCTTCTAATCGTTTTTTCTGTAACTATATATTCAGTAATTGGTATTACATCAAACTGCTCTAGTTCTAAAGTAGCATTAATAGTTAATTGATCTCCTGGTGTTGGAGTATAACCACATAGAGAAATAAACCCAAATACCACATCTTTATAATAGCTTTTGAACTTGTCGCTTAGATCTGTTGGAAAAAGCAATTTCACGCCTAATTTACCATTTACAGCCACTTTATCAGCTAGGTCAATAAATTCATCTCTTGCCGTTAAAGCATTTCCCAAAGTAGCAAAGTAATTATAATTACTGTAATCTGCTTTCTCAGAAGTTATTTTAGCCCAAGTTATAAGCAATTTAGATTTATCAGACTGAGAAGCTAGCCCATAATATTTACTTAAAATATAAATAAGAGCAAAAATTTCTTGTTTTTCTAGCTTATCTTGAGAATTTAATATTTTTTGCACCAAATTTTTTGCTTGTTCTGGTCGGATAATTCCTAAATTAAGGTAGTCTGAAGGTTGAGGAGAAAGTTTTTCCTCTAACCAGCTAGCTTCTGACCACCAAATAGGCGGATGGGTTTCTGCCGCTAGTGTTCCTAAAATTATTTTTTTACCTTGTTGTTTATCTAAAATTTGATCATTACTTAAACCTTGGAGTCTTAACCCTAAATAACAAAGTAGCCATTCTTGCCGACTATCTAAAACATCTCCTATTCTCCAATAGTTGCTTCTTAGTCCTGTAAGTTTATTTTCTATAACTTTGGGTTGATATAGAAGTTTTGGCCCAAGGTCTTTACTATAAAGATCTGCCCAACTTGCTAATCCAAAACCTCCGGTATATTTATTAACGCTATATTGCCAATAATGATCCATTAAGGTAAGTTGTTTTTTTATTGGTGGAATTATTGCAAGAACTGTTAAGAAAACTATCAATACATTCAATAAACAACTTGCCGTAGCAATAACAGAACACACTTTCTTAAAAGTAGAAGATGTTGTTTTTTGTTGTTCACTTTTTCTAATTATTTTACTAATAGTTAACAAAATAATTACTAACATTGCTACAGGGAAAGCTACTTTAGCTCTATAACCTAAATTTGAATCTAAAAAATAATATGGGGCTAAAACAATAAATGAAACTACTAAACTAAAAAATACTGCTATACGTCTTAAGTAAATACTCATAAAATTTACCTTAAACCTTTAAGATAAGTTAAGTTTAAGACAAAAAAATTAGTGTGGCAAAGCTACCACACTAATTAGTTTACTTAAAAACTTTTAACTATAAATTAACCCGGTAAGAAGTAAAATGCTATTCCTAAAATAATGTAAACGGCTAGCATTTGAACGCCTTCCATCCAATTAGATTCACCATCAGAGGACACAACATTTAGTACAACTACAGAAATTATTATTGCAATAACTTCCATTGGTGTAAAAAGCAGATCCATAGGTTTACCAAACAAATAACTAGCAAAAACTAACACTGGAGCAACAAACATTGCTATTTGTAGTGATGAGCCAATTGCAATATTCATAGACAAATCCATTTTATTTTTCATTGCCATTAATATTGCTGTGCTATGTTCAGCAGCATTACCAATAATTGCTACCAAAATTACGCCAATAAATACATCAGAAAGCTTAAATTGTTTGGCTGTTTCTTCAATAGAACCCACTAAGAATTCGCTCATAATAGCAATCAATACCGTAGCAACTACTAAGACAATCAAAGCAGTAGTTCTTGACCAATGCGCTCCACCAGCATCTTCTGCCTTGTCTTCCGCACCTTCAGAACCATCATATAAATGTTTATGGGTTCTAAGAGAAAATATTAAGCTTAAAATGTAGGTAATAAATAAAACAATAGCAATTTCTAAACTTAATTCTTGTTCTACTGCTTGTGGATGTCCTTGATTAAGAGAGTGGAAAATCACTGGAATGATTAAGGCAACAGCACTTAAAGTCATAAGTGTTGAGCCTAAACTAGAGGCTGTACGGTTAAATTTTTGTGTTGGAAACTTTAAGCCACCAGCTAAAATACTTGCTCCTAATACTAGTAAAACATTACCAATCATAGATCCTGTTAAAGAAGCTTTAACAACTTCATATTTACCGGCTTTTAAGGCTATTAAGGCTATAATTAGCTCTGCTGCATTACCAAAAGTAGCATTAAGCAGTCCTCCTACACCTTCGCCAACTTCCTCAGCTAAGGCTTCTGTTGCATGTCCCATAAGCCCTGCTAATGGAACAATTGCAAGTGCTGAAGCAATAAAAACCCAGGTTCCAGCAGCATGCATAAAGTGTAATGCAATTCCAATAGGGATAAATATCAAGAACCAATTCAAAAAATTAGCTGGCTTAAACATATCTTTGATGTTCACTAGATCACCTCCAAAAATTAACGAGCAGTTTATTTTGTCTTAATACCTTGTGAAGAAACTTTCTTCATATTTGTTTTAGCTTTTAGCATAATGAGAACAAACTTTTTATAAATATGGGCCTAAAAACCGTTCTCCATTAAAATGAATCATATGAGTTGGGGCTTCTGCTACCCACACTTCTGTTTCCCAAGATATTTCATTCAAATATTTAACCATTGTCCTTCTATTGGGAAAGGCTGAAACAAAAACTAATCCTGCCTTTGATTGCTCAAAGAGCTTTTTAAGCTCAGCGTGTCTTTTGGCATTAACTGGGCCGTGACTGGTAACAGCTTCTATTAAAACAAGCCATCCCTTATCTTCAAAGTAAACGACAACATCAGGCATTTTTCCGTGTGCATCAACCACCACTCCTAAAGATCCCAAGAGTTCTTTGTCAAAATAAGCCCATTTTTCATCTGCATCACCAATATAAACCAACTTTCCATTAGGTGTATAACGAGGGCAAAATTCCTCTATAATCTGCTTTATAAGAGTGTTTTGACCACCTGGGGAAAGTTCAAGGCTTTGACCAGATGAAGTTTTGACTGGAATACGTGCCATTGCTCTTTCTCTGGCATAGCGTTGTTGCAGTGTCTCAACAGAGGTCAAGTATTCTCTTAAGTTGTTATCCCATTGTTTTGTACCAAAAGTTCGCAATAAAGCTAAAGCTTGTTCTCCAACTTGGTAAACAGCTTTGGGGCTATTGACTGGTCGGCTTGGGTTGTCAGAGTTTAGCAGAACTAAACCAGCATCTAAAAATTGATGAATGGTTTGCCGTCTTACCGTTTCGCGGGTATTGGGAGCATATGTCTTGCCATAGTACTTAGTAAAATAATTCATCATTTCCGTAATACCACAAAGAGGGCTTTTAGATTCTGCCCAAGACTTACCAGGCTGTAAATCAAGCAAAGCGAGTAAAGTTAAAGCTGACCGTTCGTTTTGTTGCTCTCGTGGAAAACCAAGATCTTTAAGAATGCTTAAAGCTTCATCGATTTTTTTCTTAGCTTGTATTGGGTCTGGAGTAATTGCGTTATTTGTCATATTAAAGAAGTATGCACTTATAAGATTATCAATTTCATTTTGGTTTGGAAAAGTATCTCCCACAGTTCCACCTAAATATTCAAGCTGTTGCCGCGTAGGATATTTAATGCTTCTTAGATCAGTAGCGTTTACTTGGGTATGCCCATTAAATTGACGAAAATATGAGTCAATCAAGGTTGAATTTAGAAAAATAGACAACCCTTTTGCCAAATTTACCGGTAAGCCTTTACCATTCTGATGATAATAGTTGAGATGATTCTCAAAACCTACAACAGGCGAATGTATTAAATCAGAAGCATAAATGGCAGCTACTATCCGGCGTTGTTCCTCTTTTGATGAAAACCTCTTAACTAAAACATAAACTCCTGCTGGTACGGTTAAATCATTCGTTTCAGCAACTACAGCTATAGCATTAGGTTTTGAGATTTTTTCATTCGGCCACTTAATAAAGCCATTGTAAAAGTGTCCAGGATAGATAAGCGGCGCGGTGTTCTGTTCAGGCATAAACCGCAAATGTTCTTTGGCCCTAAAATCAACTACTCTACCGGTAGATACTGCAATCCCTATTTCTGAAAGTGTTGTGTTGAATGTATTGGCTTGGTTGGCTATTTGATGCTGTAAGTCGTCTTGAACAATATGGATAAAGCAATCTGGATCGTTTGGTTTTACTACCTGGTTATAGTCTATCCCTCTTACAGTGACATCATCATTAATTCCGTTACTTGTAGTTATAGTAACTTTAGGAATTTGAGCAGTATCTTTAACAGCGTAAAAAATGATATTTTCTTGCAAAACATCATCATCCTGAAAAGCCGTTTTTCTGGATTCAAAAACATGAATCCGACGAATTATCATATTGCTAAGAAGCAATTTTCTAAATGGTCTGAAATACGGGCCGTTACAAAAACTTCTTGGTGTAATGGCTACTAACTCGCCTTTTGGTTCTAAAAGATGGATGACAATGGATAGAAAAGCAGTGTAAAGATTGGTGGTTTCAATATCAACTGAATGCAATAAACGCCGTGTTTCTGAATCACTCTTTATTTTGAAGTATGGCGGGTTCAAAATGGCAAAGTTAAAGGCGGGCGGCTCTATTGAAAATAATCCTCCAGAAAGAAACTCAACACCAGTTTTTATAAAATCCTGCTGGTAAACATCAGTAGAAAATTTAATGCCTTGTTGTTCACAAACAAAAGCCAAAGCCTTTATTGTGTCATTTAGATAATCAGCTAATAGCGGATCAATTTCATAGGCAGCAATAGAAATACCTTTAGGTTTACTTTCCCACTCCAAAGCTTGAGAAAGAAATGCTGCGGATAAAGTACCTACTCCGGCCCCAGCATCAAGTAAGCGTATAAAGGGTTTTGGCTGCTGGAACATAGAAGCCATTAAACGGGCAAGGGTTAAAGGTGTAAAAAATTGACCTAATTCTGAACGACGTTTTGGGTCAAGTTTTCGTGTTGCGTCCAGTCTAAAAAACTCAACTTGATCTAAAAAATTGTCTACACTCTGAGCTGCATCAAGTTCTGATTGAAGTTCTAATGTGATGTTGTTAAGCAATAACATATTTATTAGACCTAAGATAAATCTGTCTGGTGTCTTATCAATATAACCTTGTTAATACAAAGATGAATAATAAAAGAAACCCAAATTGAACAACAAAACCTATTTTATATCCTGATGGGATCACCTTCTGATTCTGAGCTAGACAAAGTAAGTTGTGCAGCAAGCTTTATGGCTTCAACCATGCTGCGTGGATCGGCTTGTCCTTTGCCTGCAATATCAAATGCAGTCCCATGATCTACTGCGGTACGAATAAAGGGCAGTCCCAAAGTAACATTTACTGCTTCACCAAAAGAAAGACATTTAACAGGGATCATTCCTTGATCGTGATAGCAAGACAGCACTACATCAAATTCACCTCGTGCTGCACGTAAAAACACGGTATCAGCAGAAAATGGCCCTCGTACATCAAATTCTGGATCACGATTACAAACTTCTATTGCTGGAATTAATTCAGAAGCTTCTTCAATACCAAAAAGCCCACCTTCTGCCCCATGAGGGTTTACCGCTGCAACAGCAATACGAGGGCGTTTAATTCCCCAACGTCGTAGTTCTCGATCAACTAAACGAATAGTTCTTTCTACTCTCTCTTTTTTTACATAGGTAAGAGCTTTAGCTAATGGAAGGTGTGTTGTAAGCAAAACTACCCTAAGTGAAGAAGAGACAAAAGCCATTGCATAGTCTTTAACATTAGTCAAATAACCTAGCATTTCACTATGTCCTGGATAAGGATAGCCACCTAGCTGTAAAGCTCGTTTACTAATTGGGCCATTAGTCATTGCATCTATCTGACCTGACCTAATTAATTCTACTGCTGCTTCAACATATTGACCTGCTGCTTGTCCATATTCTGGGGATTCTTTACCCATTTCTACATTAGCAGAAAGATTTTTTACATTATAAAGCACTGGTGCATTCAAAGTTTCTGGTAGCTCTTCTCCAGCATTATAAATATCTAAGCCACAAATTAAGTCTAATTTTCGTGCATGATGTGATAAGTGTTGAGCATCACCAATTATTATTGGGCTTGCACAATCTAGCACTTCTTCATCAATAATAGCTCTTAATATGATTTCTGGGCCAATACCAGCCGGATCCCCAATAGTTATACCAATACGAGGTTTTATTTTAGAAAAATTTTTCATGTTTTTAATATTGCTAATAGCAAAGTCACTAGCTAATAATTATATATATTTAATTATTTTTATTAGAATATAAATATGTAATTAATTTTGGTTAAAAGTTAATTACATTAGAATGGTTAATTTAATATAACATAATCATATCTTTATCAAGTGCTAAAATACCTTTATTTAGTGTCAATTACCATCAAAATTTATTTTATCTAAAAATAAATTTGTAAGTCATTTTTTAATTTTAAGTGCAAGAAAATTTTTGTTATTTTCTTAGCGTTTTTTTGATAGATAACCTAAAGTTTGTTGCCAATTAAGGTTTTGTTTTAGCAAATTAAGCCGATTTTTTTCTGCTACAGAAATAAATTTTTCTATTTTGTTAATAATAGTTATCAATAGCGAATTAGCCATAAGTCCACTACTACTTATAATTTGACTATAGTAATTTAACTGTAATTTTCCTTGTTGGTTACGATGAAAAGCTTGTAGATTTTCTTCTGATAGTAAGCTAACTAAAGATTGAACAGGTAAGACTTCCGCTGGTACTTGATGAATACCAAAATTATTTTCTAAATAACCTAGAAGCAAAATATTAATGATTACACCTTGCTGATGAAGATAATCAGGTGAAAATAATAAGTTCGCAGACTCAGAAGAAAGTCTTGGTGCAAAACTACCATAATCAGGATTAATTAATTGTGTATCAGCAATTACACCTATAATAGAAAATTTTTCTATTTCCACCTTAACAAATTGACCAAAAACATAATCATTTGCTTTAGGGGGTTTGGCAACGTCTAAAGTGTCTAGCACACGCGCTATATATTCAATATGAGAATTAGAACCCACTATTTTTGCAATCTGCATAAAATTAAATTACAGCCTAAAATAGAAATTAAGTATCAAAAAAACTTTGGTCTAATTGAGTTGCCTTAGCAAGTCTTTTAAGCATAGAGTGTAGTTTTCTGCAACTTATTTAACCATTAAGAGTTTTATAATCCAAACTAAGTAATAAAATCTAACTTAAAGTAAATTAATTATGTGGTTTAATAAAACTAAAGAAATTGCAACATTTTATGAAAAAATGGCTCAAAGCTATCGTGCTGGTTTACCTATCATAGAATCACTAACTTTAGCATCAATGAATGTAGGCAATGCCAAACTGCGCCAAAGTTTAGATAGAGCTAAAAGCTATATTCTTAATGGTAGTACGTTTACAGAAAGCCTTGCTCAAAGTCCAACACTTTTTCCAGAATTTGATTTAGCAATTATTGAAGTAGGTGAATCTCAAGGCCGACTGGATCAAACCCTATTGGATCTTTCACAACTTTATGAACGCCAATATAAAGACATTAAAATTTTTCTCTTTGCTATGGCCTACCCTACATTTCTACTAGGAGCCGCTATCTTTTTGCCTCCTATAGTTGCTTGGTTTACAGATGGCCTTTCTGCCTATGTATCAATTGTAACAAAAAAACTCTTTACCCTTGCAATACCGCTAACTGCTATTTATACAGGCTATTATGCTTTTAAGGTTTATGGGCCTGATACCTTAGATTATGTAATTTTACAAATTCCAATAATAGGAACAAATCTTAAAAAATTAGCTTTGGCTCGTTTTGGTCGTAGTTTAGCTGTTTTATTTTCCTCTGGTATTGACCTGCGTCGAGGCATTAAATTAGCTATTAAATCTATGTCCAACAGCTATTTAGAAAATCGTAGCAAAATAATATCTGTAGCCTTGGATGAAGGCAGAACCATTACAGAAGGCTTACAGGCAGCAAATGTCTTTCCTGAAGCTTTTGTCCAAGCTTTTGCAATTGGAGAACAAACTGGAGATATAGATAAAATGCTACATAAAGTAGCAGAATATTATGAATTTGAAGCAGATAAAGCTTTTAAGGCAATACTTGCAGCCGTGCCAATAGTAGTTTACCTGGCTGTAGCCCTCTATATTGGTTACATTGTAATTAGTTTTTATACAGGATATTTTAATGCTATTGGCAATATAACTAATCAATAAAACATCAAAGAAAATATTTTAATTTCGCAAAAATTTAAGGAGATTAACCTAGTGTCTAAACTTAGAGTAGGAGTTATTTTTGGTGGTCGTTCAGGAGAACATGAAGTTTCACTGCGTTCTGCTCATTCTATAATCCAAGCTTTAGATAAAAATAAATATGAAGCAATTCCAATAGGCATTACTAAGCTAGGAAATTGGCTTACAGCCAGTGTAGCCCTTGGTTTAATTCCTGAAGCAATAATGTCTAATCCTCAAACAGAGTCTGTAGCCTTAGTTGGCGCACCTACTTATTCAGGGCTTGTTAAACTTAATGGTGACAATTTAGCTGTTGGAGAAAAATTAGATGTAATCTTCCCTGCTCTACATGGAACTTATGGCGAAGATGGAACAATCCAGGGACTATTTGAACTTGCCGATATTCCCTATGTTGGTTGTGGAGTTTTGGCATCTTCTACAGGAATGGACAAAGTAGCAATGAAAAACTTGTTTGTTGCTAATGACTTAGCTGTAGGGAAATTTTCTTGGTTTTTGCGTAAAAATTGGCAGCAAAACCGCCAAGCAATCTTAGTTAAATTAGAAACTGAGTTAAAATTTCCAATGTTTGTTAAACCTGCTAATTTAGGCTCTTCTGTAGGTATTTCAAAAGCTAAAAACCTATCTCAACTTGAACAAGCTATTGATCTAGCAATTAAATATGATAGAAAAATTATTGTCGAAGCTAACGTTAATGCCCGTGAATTTGAAATTAGCGTTCTAGGTAACGATAGCCCTATTGCTAGTCTGCCTGGCGAAGTAATACCAGGTGCAGAGTTTTATGATTACAATGACAAATACATTGATAATAAAACTCAATTTGAAATACCTGCTAAACTTTCACAAGAACTTGTTGAAGAAATGCAGCTATTAGCAATTAAAGCCTTTCAAGCTATTGATGGGAGTGGACTTGCAAGAGTAGATTTCTTTTTAGATCGTGATACTAATGAGTTACTACTTAATGAAATAAATACAATGCCAGGTTTTACTTCTATTAGTATGTACCCTAAATTATGGGAAGCAAGCGGTTTAAGCTATTCAACACTAATTGATCGATTGATTGAACTAGCAATAGAAAGACACCAAGAAAAATCCCAAATCATAACTACTTATGATCCTAATAGTTAAAAAACACCTAGTAAAAAGGGCTTTTTCTTCTTAAAGGCCCTTTCTAAAGATTTAAGTGTAGCTATACTAATTTTCATTTATTTAAGTCTTAACACAAACTTCTTATCTCTTTTTGCCACCTGTAGGTTTTGGTAAAGCATCTAGTTGTGTTCGTAGAGATTTAACCCGACTAATGGCGATCTCTGCATAGCTACGGGCTTCTTCTGTAGCAATATTTTTAGATGAATATTCTGTTAATTGGTCTTTATAAGCTTTTAATCCTTTTATTTGTGGTTCTTTACCAGGATTAGAATCTGGAAACTCTTTTTGCGCTCTTTCTAGAGTTTTACTAACTTCTTCTAGTGCATATTTAATTAAGCCAGGAGTATCTTTTGGTAAAACAACTTCTGGTTGTACAGGAGTAGGACTAGCAACTGGTTTTGCACTAGCTGTTGCTACTGGTGAAGGCGTTGCTATTGGTGTTTGCTCAACAGGACTTGCTATTGGTGAAGGGGTTATTACAGGCGTATTTTTTCCAGGATCATTAGTTGCTACCTGGGTATTTTTTCCAGATAACATAAATATTCCTACTACAATTCCAACTATAACAACTAAAACTCCTCCTAATGCAATGATTAGTTTAGGATTAAGTGGGCTTCCCTTTTTAGTTGCTCCACTGGTTACTTCAGAAAAATTTCTTTCTGTATTAACTGGAGGATTAGTCTTAAATTCATCAAAAGAATCGGCTTTAGCACTACCACTTGATGGAGGTGGAAAAGGTGAATCCATCTTAGAAGCTGATGCGGCTGGTGGCAAACTAGGTGCTGGTTTAGGTGCTGGTGGTAGATCTAATTTAGCTGGAGGTGGTGCAGCTAGTCCAGGCACAGGTGGTTTTGCACCAATAGCTGGTGTTGGTGGTGGTGGTAGATTAACAGGTTTATTTTGAACCGGAGGCGGTACAAATAAAGGTTTTTTGAGATCTGATGGCTCTTCTTTTTTATTTGGGGCTATAGGTGTTAGATCTTCTTTTGTTGCCCATTTAACATTTTTTTCTTCCTTAGCTGCTCCTAATGGAGGTGGTGCAATTGACGGCATATTTGGAGCAGGAGGTATTGCTTTTGGAGGTGGTGCAATTGGTGGCATTGCTGGCTTTAATGGAGATGGCGGTACTACTGGAGCTAGATCTGCTTTCTTAGGAGATGGGGGTAAAACTAAAGCTGGTGGTGCTGGCTTTATAGGATCTTTTCCTATATCAGCTTTAGAAATATCACTTTTAACTAATGGTGGTGGTGGTGGAATATTTGATGGTACATTAGATGTTGGTGCTGGCTTGTTTGGTACTGGTGCAGAAAATAAAGAAGCCAAAACTTCTACACCTTTCTTATTATTTTTTGCATCTGCTGGAGGTTCTGTTTTTGCAACTGGATTTGATATTGGACTAGTAGGAGCAGGTGGCTTAGCAATAGGAGGAGCAAATAATGGTGCTGATAAAGGAGCTTTAAAATCTGTTTTTGCTGCTGGGGGTGCAAAAGGATTTTGTGGTGGCACAATTGATGGAGGTGCAAATAAAGAATTATTGGTTGGAACTTTATTTTCCTCTATAGGAGCAGCAACAGATAATGTTTCTAACATTACTGGCTCTGGCTCATCATCTAGCTTCTTTGGTGTAGGAGTAGAAGGTTTTTCTTTAAAACTTTCTGCAAAGATTAATCCTGTAGGATTTGCTCCTGGTTCTAGAGCAGTTCCTGATTTTGGTGGTGGAGAAAATAAAGAGTTTTCTAAAAAATTTTCTCCTGGCTGTTTAACAGGTGGAACTTGTCCTTTGCCTAATGGGGGTAATGCCCCTTTTAACTGTGGAGGTGGTTGATCTGCTGGTGTAAAAAGAGAATTTTCTAAAAAATCATCCACTTTAGGCGCGTTAGGTGAAGAAGCTTTAGGTGGAGGAGCAAACAACCCTCCTGGGACTAAAGGCTTTGGTGCCATAGGTTTAGGAGGCTCAAGAGTGTTAGCTAATGGGCTAGTGTTACCACCTCCAAATAAATTAAGCGGTGCAGAAGGCAATATTGCTGGTGGAGGCATAGGTTTTGCCATTGCTGGCTTATCACTTATTCCACCAAGTGGTGGAGGTGCTATTGGTGGCGTTACTAGGCCAGTTTTAGGTGGAGGTGGTGCAAATAAATTAGCTGATAGTGCTGGTGGCACAATATCTGGTTTTTTTTGTAAATCAGCAGAAGTACTACTACTTGGCCCTAATGAAGGAACTACTCCTGGAGGTGGCATTATTGCGTTTGTAATAGGTGGCATTGGTTTTGTAACAGGAGCAGAGGGTATTGCTGGAACAGGTGCTTTTAGTGGAGGTGGTGCAAAAACTGGAACTACTGGTGCTGAAGGTTTGGTTGTAGCAACTGATGGAGCTTTAATTTCTTGTGGTGCAGTCTTATTAGCTGGACTGGCTAAACTTGGTGGCACAATTGGAGTTTGAGGAGCTTTAATTGGCAATGGTATTGAATCAACTGGTTTAGAAAAATTTCCTACGCCTGGTGCATTTAATACAGGCATCTCTAGTTTTGGTGGTGCTAATTTTGGTGGTGCAATTGGAGGGGGTATTTTATTTTCAACGGGTTTAAGTGGTAGTGCTACAACATCAGATTTAGCATTTTTACTAGATGTTTCTATAACTGGAGAGGTAGAGACTTTAGGCTCATTAATTGGTGTAGGTATAAATTCAATTTTAACCTCTGGTTCTGAGCTAACTTTTGTTTCTACAGTAGGTGGCTCTTTACTTAAATCAAAAATAGGCACAGCCGGCAAATCTGTTTTAGTATCTGCTTGACGAAAAGCAGCTTTTTCAGGTGAACTTGGCTTTTTACCTGTTTTTTGGTTGTCTTCTTTTAGCAAAAGTGGTGTTGTACTTGCTTTATTCTCTTCTTTGCTTGAGGGACTAGTTAGGGGTGTTGTAGATAAATTATTTGGGGTATTAGATGTTACTGAAAATTTTGGTAGATCAGAAACCGTAGGAATACCGTCTAGTAAAGCACTTTGTGTCATTGCCATTGGATCAATACTTTGATTTGAACTTGGGCCTTCTGCTTGAAAACTCATAGTTTCATTGTCATCTAATGACTCACCAAAGTCTAATGGTGCAACAATCTTAAAAGTAGAAGTAATGCTTAAATCTCTTTCTAAACCTAATGATAAGCTTTTACCAATAAAACGGGCCAAAATAACTGTGATGTTATCTTCTCCACCTCGTTTATTAGCTAATTCTATTAAATGGCGGCAATTTTCTGCTAAATCCTTGCTACTACTAGCAATTTCTCTCATTTCTAGGTCTTTTATCTTGTTAGAAAGACCATCAGAACACATTAACAAAACATCGTTATTTAGTAAATCTACACTAGTCACTTCCACATGAACTTTAGGTTGAGTTCCTAAAGCCTGTAAAATTACATTGTTTGGAACATCAGCAATTTCTAACCCTGCTTTTTTAACAGCATTAGCCCAGGACTGATCTTCTGTTACTTGTTTAACTCGTCCACCTCTTACTATATAAGCTCGAGAGTCGCCTACTTGAGCAATATAAACACTAGAACCATAAACAAAAGCAGCCGTAAGAGTTGCACCCATTCCCCTTAAAGAGTTATCTGACTGAGCGCATGCCCAAATTTGGTCATTAGCTTGTTCTGTAGCACGTTTTAAGCGATCACTTGGAGAGAGTACAGATTTAGTGCTTTTCATTAATTCTGTACAAACAGTTTGAACTGCCATAGCCGAGGCCACTTCACCAGCAGCGGCTCCACCTAAGCCATCAGAAACTATCATTAAGCTTCCTTGTGGCCCAAGTTGATGCTCTACAACCTCAGGCCCAAGACCCAAACGTCCACTAGACAGATCAGCAACCAAAAAGCTATCCTCGTTGCCCTGTCTTTTCATACCAACATCTGTACGGGCATAAACATAAACAGTTATACCTTCTGGTAAAACTGATAAATCCACTGTTTCCCCCTAATTGTTAAAGGTTAAGAAATTTATAATGTCTTAAGTATTATAACTCAAAGCGAAATAGCTGTTTGCCAATTAAAATAATATCCCCTGCTTTAAGCTCTACTTCTCCATCAATACGCTTAAAAGTTCCATTACGAGAATTTTCATCTACTAGAACAAATCGATCTCCGCGATGAATAATGCGGGCATGACGACCAGACATATAACCGTCGTGTGGAAAACGTATATCCCCATTATTACGTCCAATAATAGTTTCATCTGTATCAAGTTTATAAACTTCCCCATCTCCACCACCTTCTTGAATAAGTCTTAGTTTTGGAGACGAACCACGAGATTGCATAGGTACTGTTTGTTCACCTGCTATTAAAGCCGATCCACAAGTAGCACAAAAACTACTTCCAGGTGTATTAATACGACTACAACTAGGGCAATTAACCACCGCACTATTACCAGCAGGCATTGGTCGTGGAGCAACATCCATAGCTGGTGCAGGCATAGATCTAGGAGCAGCTACAGCAGGAGATCCCATAGGCATTGCTGGTTTACTAATAGGTGGCATTGGTGGCGCGACTGGCATTGGTGGTGAAGCAGCAGGAGCAGAGGCTTTAGGCATTCCCATTTTGTGTAATTGCGAGCCACATTGTTGGCAGTAAGCCCAAGTAGCATCATTTACAGCTTTACAAGTTGGACAAAGTAGTTCTCCTGGCCCAGGTGCTGGCCCTGTTGCAGGAGCAGCAGCCTTGACATTGCCCATTGGGGGCATAGCCATATTTGGCATATAAGGACTAGGTTTAGCTGAAGCATTAGCCATTGAACCAACAGATTCTAATGGAGTGGCACACATCCGACAGATTTTTGCACTTGGCTGATTTTCCGCTCCACACCTGGGACAGATCATCTCTACAACTCCTTTTCTCTGCAATAGAAACGGGTCAAACCTTATAATTATTTTAAATTTAGAAATTTTTAATTAGCTTGTTTGTGAATATAGAATTTATCAAGCAAGCAAAGCAAGCTAAATATATCACAGCCCTATTAACAAAAGCCATATTTTTAACAAACAGAAAATTGACAATTTCATCAATAATCTTAATTACTGGCTGCTATTTTTAAGTTGTTCTTTTTTCCAATTAGTTCTTCTAAGAAATTATATAGATCTGGATCTAAATCTAGTAATTCTTTACGAGTATGTCTAGCAGTTACACCAACATTTGGACGCTTAAAGTCAGATACATAAGCTTCATAGCCTTGAGCAAAATATTCCCATTCATTAGAAGCAGCATAATAATCTAAAACTTTTCCTGATTTAACGGCTGTTTGGAAAAGTTTGCGGATCTGCTCATTAACTTCGCTAGATAAAACAGAAGTATGAACTTGATGAGCAAATTCATGTGCAATGGTATTAAAGCCACCTCTCATTGCTACATCTAAATATTCAATTCCAGAAACAGTAACTAATCCACCTACACCCCTAACACTAGCATAATAACGACCATCAAAAGTAATACGATTATCTAAAGACTCATAACCAATAACATCTGAAAGTTTTTTATCTACAGCTAATAAATAATGTTTTGCACCCTTACGTTTTAGCTCTGCTAGGTAATGGGCAAAAGGTAAAACAGCTTGTTCAATAACTTGTTGTTCACTTCGAGAAAGACGACTATAGTTAACAAAAACATCTGCAAGGTTAGGTAAACTACTACCAGGTGTTTGATAGTACTCTCGCCAATCTGTTGCACCTACTTCAATACGAGCTTTTTCATGCAAACCATTGTAGGCCAGTGAAAGTTGTAAATGAGCTAAAGCATTATCTGGATCTAGCTCTAAAGTTTCTGTTGCTATTTTTGCTGTTTTTGGATGATTGCCTAATGCAAGCTCACAAGCACCTAAACCTAATAAAGCACGAACTGATTTAGAATCTAATAAAGCAACTTTTTGATATAGGTTAGCAGCTTCATGATATTTTCCTGCTTCTTTTAAGTTATCCGCACTAGTAATTAATGCTTGGCCCTCAGCAGAAAGCCTAAGCACACCTTTTCGACTATTAAGATATTGAGAGAGTAGACGACGAACTCCGCTATTATAAGGGTTTAGTTCTAAAATACTTTTTGCTAACTTCCGAACAGCTTCTGGTTTTTTTTCTGCAACTCTAACAGCACATAAAGCCGCCATAGCTTCAACATTGTATTTATCAACATCTAAGACTTTTTGCGCTTCTTGAGCAGCTAACTGATTACGATTTTGCTCTAGATATACCCTAGCTAGTAGTACCCTAGCTTCTATGCGATCAGGTTCACTACTAATCAGATTTTGCAGTAATTCTTCAGCCTTTAGATAGTCCCGCTTTAAGAGAGCAACACCTGCTTGACCAAGAATAGCTCCATAGTAATTGGGAGCGTATTTTCTAGCATTAAGAAAATATTCTTGAGCCTTATCAGCTTCCTCTAAAGTTAAGTGGAAAGTCCCATAAGCAGTTAGAAGTTGAGATGGAGAAAAAAACATTTCTGGAGGAATTTGGCTAGCTTGTTTTAAGTAAAGCATTGCTTGTTTATAGTTTAACTTAGTGCGTTCAATTTCAGCCAAACTAATTAAAGCTTCCAAATTATTGTTGTCATGCTTTAACACTTCATGCCAAAGACCTTCAGCCTCACTAAGCCGCCATTTGATACGCAGGTCAACTGCTTGACGAGTACGTTCAATTAGCTCAGTATGAGCTAATTTTTTATTACTCTCCAAGGGGGCAAGAGAGGTTGTTATATCATTAGCAACGCTATTAGCGGCACTATTTTTTAAGTTAGTATCCTGTTGGGCAAATACTACAGTGTTTCCTAGTCTAACAATCAGAGTAAACAACAAGATACAAAGAAAGCTAGTGAGCCTAAACTTTTTTTGCTTCAACACGTTTTTACCTGTGCGCGGAATTAAGTTTTTGGTGTTTTAATTTGTAGTTTTCTGATTTTACGACTTAAAAAGTTTACTTGCAATCCCTGATTTATCTGTCAAATAATTTTCTTGCCTTAAAATAGAAAATTTTTTTAAAGGAGCATTCATTTATGAGACATAAGCGGGATTTTTACACACCTTTATTACCATTTGATCTAACTCCTTTAGAAAATCACCAAGAAAGTAACTTTGCTAAAGAAAAAGAAATTTTAGTAACAATACTTATTGATAGATTAAAAATTTTTTTAGCCAAAGAAAATAATTTATCTACACATATTCCACTACTAAAAATTCTACCTAGCCTAAATAAAGCTACATTTGGTCAAAAACCAATAAAATTTACTGAAGAGCAAGCAGCAGAATTATTAAAAGAATTAGGAGCAATAGTTGAAGCAAGCCCTAGTTATTTAGGTCGCTCTCGTTACCGCATTAGTTTTTCAAAAAACTTTATTTCTCAGCTAGAAAAGTAAAGTTTACTTCTCCTGACAAGTTTTTAATATATATTTTTGCTCTTACTTTAGGTGTTTCAGCTATAACTTGACCGTTTTTAATTACATAAAGTGCTGTAGGTAATAACCTTAAAATATCAAACTCATTATAAGCATCTAAAACTACAAGATCCGCCTTACGACCAACTGCTATACCATAATTATCAATAGCTAAAGCGCGAGCATTGCCAAAAGTAATCATATCTAAAATCGCACTTTGCTCATCTCTTCCACTCATTTGGCACATATGTAGCAAAACAAAAGCTGCTTGTAACATTTGCGCTCGACCCAGTGGATACCAGGGATCCATTATTGAATCATGCCCAATTCCAACATTAACCCCTGCTGCAAGTAATTCTTTTACTCTAGTTAAACCTCTACGTTTAGGATAAGTATCAAACCTACCTTGTAAAATGGAGTTATCTAAAGGGTTAGCAATAATGGAAACTTCACTTTGTGCTAGTAAACGAATAAGCTTAAAAGCATAAGCATTATTATAAGAGTGCATTGCTGTTGTATGACCAGCAACAACTCGTTTTCCTATTTTATGGCGTTTAGCTAAAGCAACTACATGTTCTAAAAATCGAGATTCCTCATCATCTGTTTCATCACAGTGAATATCAACAAAGCGGTTATATTTATCTGCTAGTTGGAAGACTATTTCTAACTCTTTTATTCCATCTTCTTTTGTCCATTCAAAATGTGGTATGCCTCCCACACAATCAGCACCAAGCTGCATAGCTTCTTCTAGCAGTTCTACACCTTTTGGATAACAAAGCACCCCTTCTTGAGGAAAAGCAACTATTTGTAAATTTACATAGTCTTTTAAGTCAGCCTTTACCTGAAGTAAGGCTCTTAATGCTGTTAGGCTTTCATCACAAGTATCAACATGTGTTCGGATGTTAAGCGTCCCTTGTGCAACTGACCATTTTATTGCTTCTACAGCACGTTGATAAACATCCGAAAAAGTTAAATCTTTTTTTCTTTCACTCCAAATTTGAATACCCTCAAGTAGTGTTCCGCTTTGGTTATGGCGAGGTGTTCCGGCTGTAAGTACAGCATCTAAATGCACATGTGGATCAGAAAAAGGCGGTAAAACAATTGCTCCTGCTAAATCTATTTCTTGACTAGCTTTACTAGATAAATTTGGTGTAATTTCTTCTATAAAACCATTATTTATAGCAATATCAACAAGTTCTAAACTACTTCTTAACAAGCAATTACGTAAAATCAAATCCATATTTTATAACCTTTATAACTTCATTAAATTATATTTTCTAACTACATCATTCCAGTAAGTTTACCAACTAATAGAGCTAAAAAAGCTAGTAAAACTATAGTTGCCAACCAAGGATGTTTCCCCATAGGGCATTTAGGGCTATTTTCTGTTGAGTTAATATCATCCATAAGAATTTCTCCAAAAAACTTTTAAAAATCAAACATTAACAAATTACTTGAGCATCCAACATATAGGCTTTTAAGACAATCAAACAATTATAAGTTGACCAAAAAGCTTTGAAAAAGAAATTGTTTTGATTTTGTATTAGCTTTTTGATGCAAGAAAGCTGTTTGCTGCAAATAATAATCACTGTTAGAATCTAGTAACTTTAACAGCTAGCTTAAAAAAGGATTTATTTATGCTAAAAAGACTGCTTACTATCTTTATTATTTTACTATCTTTATCTATTAATTTAATTGCTATCCCAAATATTAATGCTCAGTCAGGCAAAGTTCGCCCAAAAGACAAAGATAAAAATCAAGAAGAGATTATTGATCAAAAAGGCGATGCTATAAAGATCGATGCGTCTCTAACTAATGTTGAAGTTACGGTAACAGATAAAAAAAGCGGTGGCATTTACCAAGGCTTAAAACCGGGAAATTTTGCTGTTTATGAAGATGGAGTGCTACAACAAATTACTAATTTTGCTGCTCTTGAAGCACCTATTACATTAGTAATGGTACTAGAATATAGTCGTCAAATTAGCGTAATTCGTAATGAAATAATTAATCCAGCAGGTCAGTTTGTTACTAGTTTTGTGCAACCAAAAGATCAAATTGCTATAGTTGCTTATGATGCTCGTCCTGCTGTACTTAATGACTTTACAGATAATCCTGGACAACTTGCTAGTTCCGTTAATCTACTAGCTCGTAATATTCCTGCTCTTAATGATAGTAATCTTTATGATGCTCTTAAATTTGTTCTTGAAGGTGGCAAATTAGATAAAGTTGAATATGGTGGAATACAAGAAATTCCAGGACGTGTAGCCATTCTTTTAGTTAGCTCTGGCTTTGATACATTTAGCAAAATTACTTATGACAAAGCTCTAAAGCTAGTACAAAATGCTGGTATTCCAATTTACTCAATAGGTATTGGGAATTTATTTTTTAAGCTTTATGAAGCAAGAATGTCTGACGAACAAAGACTAGGCTTTTATCAAGCAGCTAATCAATTAAGATCTTTTTCAGAACTTACTGGTGGACGTTATTTTCCTGTCACTTTTCAAGGTGAGATCCCTACTACATTAAAATCCATTTCATTCTTACTACGTAGCCAATATAGCATTGGTTATTCTCCTACTAATACAAGAAAGGAAGGAAAAAAACGTAAAGTAGAAGTACATGTTGATATTGATGGTGATGCTAAACGAGATGATCAAAAATTAGTAATTCAGTACCGTAAAGTCTATACAGAACCTAAAAATTAAATAATTAATTATTTTCCATTAAAAGATATAGCACGCTCTACATTAGCTGAATGAGTGGCTGATTTTATTGCTGTAGTTAAATCTATTAGTCCTTTTTCATAGAGATCTACAATATCTTGGTCAAAGGTACGCATACCGTAGTAATTTCGCCCTCGTTCCATATGATGATAGATTTCATTGACTCTTTCATGACTACGAAGACATTCAGCAATAACGCTATTTACTCTTAATATTTCAACAGCAGGTATTCTTTCATCTAAAGATTTTTTCATTAGTAACCTTAAACTAATAATAGCAGCTAAATTACTAGATAATCTTTCCCTAAGAGATTGTCTTTCTTGTTCTGGATAAAAACCTAAAATACGTGTAAAAGTTCTTTGTGTATCGCTTGTATGAATAGCAGCTAATGTTAAATGTCCTGTCTCAGCAGCAGTTAAGACGGCTTCAAAGGTTTGGCTATCTCGTACTTCTGCGGCCATTATTACATCAGGGCTTTGACGTAGAGCCTGGCGTAGAGCAGTTTTATAATCTGGTACATCTTCTCCTATTTCTCTTTGAGTGACTATTCCCCTTGCTCTTTGATAAGTAAATTCTATAGGGTCTTCAATAGTAATAATATGTGCTTTTCGGGTTCGGTTAATATGTTCAATTATTGCTGATAAAGTAGTAGATTTACCTTGTCCAGTAGCACCTGTAACTAAAACTAAGCCTCGTTGTAGGTTGGTAATGTCGCTTAGTTCACTAGGCAAATGAAGATCCGCAAACGATCTTATTTCAATAGGTATGACTCTTAAAATTATCCTAAAAACATTACGTTGCTTAAAAATACTGGCTCGAAATCGTCCAACTTCTGACACTTCATAAGTAATATCAGAAGCCGTAAAACTAGCTATATCTTCTAATCGGTGTTGTAGTAACAAGCGAGCAATTAATTCCGTATCTCGCTCTTCTAAAAATTCAGCCTTTACATCCATTAATGTGTTGTGGTAGCGAAAAATTGGAGGTTCTCCAACAGCTAAAATTACATCTGTTACTCCATCTTCTATAGCCATTTTCAATAAATTATTAAAAGCTTTTCTATTCATAAACTACCTATTTTTAGAAAATTAAGTTATTGAATCCTTTAACCAAAATAATAAATTACTAGTTCATCATTAGGTTTTATTTGTTAGAGGTGTTAATAATCTTTATTAGAATCAACAAGTTAAAACTTTTATACTTAAGCATTTTTTTTAATAGAAAAGTTTACTGCCAAATTTTCTGCTAAATCTCGCATACGAAACCAAAGATTATTTAATGTTTGTTTAAAGCTTAATGCTATTTTACTGCTACTAGGCGTTGGAACAATCAACGGTTGTGAGGTTGGTAAATGTAATTTTGCCGGTAGGGGGCGCGTTTGACCAAGACGGTCGCTACCTAAAACATATTTTGTTTTATTATTAAAAAGTTGGTTAATTGTACCTGTATAACTACTATTACTGCTAGCAAAAGGTAATGTCTCTCCTAAATGTGCGCTAGGACGCTTAAATTCCAATGTTCCATTATCATTGGCTTTATGTTCTACAGGATAATTATTATTGTTTGATAAAATCCCGCTATTTCTTTCTAAGTACTGAAGTTCTGACATATCAAATTCGCGTAAAGTCTGCCTCATTTGCTCGCTATGAGACATTTTTCTTACATAAGAAGGTAGAAAGATTTGTGAAATTTTAGTTGTTTCTAACGAAGGAAATTCATCTAAGATATTTTGTAGTTTTTCAGCTACGGATCTTTGAGCTTGTCCCATTTGTTGAGTGATAGGAGCAGTAACATATTCTGCTTTAACTTTTTTGCCAATTTCAGCACGTTTAACTAAACTTGCCATTTGAGTTGTATGTGATTTTTTAGCTTTTTCTTTTATTAATTTCTCTCCACATCTACGGCAATAGCTAAGATAGAAGGGAAATATCACTTGGCAAGATTGGCATAGCATAATCTTTGTCTCCTAAAAACAATCTAAAATTTTCTGGTATGTCGCAGTTAAAAACAAACACTATGCCAAAAAGACAAAAAACTTCTCTTAGCTAACCAAGCTTAAAAAATTTTTCTTGAAAACTTTTATCTATCAAATAAATCAATATGTTACAGACTTTTGTTAAAAATAAATAATTTTTGCTGTTTTAATTATTTTTGGCACAAACGCCAAATTTGGCAGTCTAGCCAAATTTGACAAAACAAACTCTGCCAAATTTGGCAAAATATTCTTGAGTTTTTAAGCTATAACGCAATATATTTTAGGCTGTAAATGCTATTTTATTTCTTCAAACAAAACTATTTTGTATCCGTTTCAAATTTAATAATAAAAATCTTTAAGTCTAAGGAGTTTGTATAGAGTGAAAAAAGCGATTCTTATTTTGGCTGCCATTAGCTTATTATTACTGCTATTTTTACCCTTTAGCGGAAAGTTTTTTGGAAAAAAAACTAAACCTGCTAATGAAACTGTTGCTAATGCTGATATTGATTTAGCTAAATTAAAACCTCCTAAAAAGCTTTTATCACTCGAAAGTTATCTTAACCGTTTAAGTGAAAGCGGCGCACCAACAGAATCACAAGGCGTTTTAATGCAAACGCTTGAGGGTAAAGTCTTAGTTGAATATAATGCAGATACTCCTCTTAATCCTGCTTCTGTAATGAAACTATCTGTATCATATTTAGCACTTAAGCGTTTTGATCCTAATCATAAATTTAAGACCGTAGCTTATACCTATGGGCTAATTGATGAATCCAAACAAGTTCTTTATGGTGATTTAATTATTGAAACAGAAGGAGATCCAAATTTTACTCTTGCTGATGCTAATAATTTAGCTGCTAGTATTCGTAGCCAAGGAATCAAAACTGTAATAGGAGAATTAGTTATAAAAGGCCCTTTGCTACTACGCCATACTTCAAATCAAACATACGTAAATACAAAATTAAGATCTAGTTTAGGGCTACGTTTTACTAAACCAACAAAATCTAAGGAAATTTCAAAAAAAGACGATTCCAGGATTTTACTTGGTGTCCATAATTCCCAATCACTAAAAGAATTACTTCTTTATATGAATGCGCATAGTGATAATTACTATGCTGAACATTTAGGACAAATGCTTGGAGGAATTGAAGTAATAGAAAAAGAATTAGAATCAGAATTTAAGCTAAAAGAAGAAGAACTTATCATTACTCATGCTTCTGGCCTAGACTACAACCGTATTACTCCTCGCGCTTCAATAAAAATTTTTGAGAAAATGGTTAAGCTTCTTAGATCATACAAAATGCGTATAGAAGACATTATGCCTGTAGTTGGTGTTGACTCAGGAACGTTAGTAACCCGTTTAGTAGAAAGCTCTTTACAAGGTGCTGTTGTAGCTAAAACAGGTACATTGCACATTACCGATGAAGGAGCATCTATTCTGCAAGGTGTACTTTACACTAAGGAACATGGCCCAGTGCTATTTGCTATTTTTAATATGGTAGGTAAAGTAAATTACTTCCGTAATGAACAAGATACTTTATTAAAGGAACTAGTTACAGATTTATCTTTAACTCCAAAAACAGTACGACTTGAAAATATATTTCCTGATAGCGAGCCAATTTTAACCGAAGTTAAAAACTTTCCTAGTAAAAAGGCTTATGGTCGTCGTAATGTTGGCATCAAATCTAAAAAACGTCGTTAATTTAGCTAATTAATTTCCCTAGTGTTGTTAGCAGTTTATCAATATCTGCTTGATTATTATAAAAATGCGGAGAAATCCTTAGCCAACCACATCGAGGGGCGCAAACAATCTTTTCTTTTAGCAACGCTTTATAAAATTGTTCTGGAGTAAATTTACTATGTCGGCAACAGACAATTGTTGATGCTTCTTCTCGGCTAGTTGGTGTAAGAGTTTCAAAACCTAATTCTTGCAAGCCTTTGAAAGTATAATCGCATAAATTTAATAAATAATTTTCTATTTCCTTTGTGCCTATTTTTAGCATAAGCTCTAAAGCTGCTTTTAGTCCATGAATACCTAATGTGTTAGGTGTTCCACATTCAAAGCGTTGTGCTGAAGGCAAATAATCAAGTTTATATTCAAAATCTTCATCAAAACAATTCCACCAGTTTTTTACAGATAGCCAACCTACTGTAGTAGGCTCAATTGCTGCTAAAGCCCTGTCAGACAAAAACATAACTCCAACGCCTTCAGGCCCCATTAGAAATTTATGTGCATCAGCAGCAAAGGTGTCTACAAAATCTCTTTCAACATCAAGTTCTAATGCTCCTAAAGCTTGAATTCCATCAACACAAAATAAAATGTTATTTTCCTTACAAAATTTTCCTATAGTAGCTAAATCAGCACGAAACCCGCTAGAATATTGTACCCAACTAAGAGCAATTACCTTAGTACGGCTATCAACTAACTGAAATAAGCTTTCAGGAGTAATTTTTTTATTTATTGTTTTAGCTAGCCTTAGCTCTACACCTTGTTGTTTTAATCTCATCCAAGGATAAATATTTGCAGGAAATTCTATATCACAACTAACAACATTATCTCCGCTAACCCAATTAATCCCATTAGCGATAGTAGAAATAGCATCAGAAGTATTTTTCATAAAAGCAATATTTTCCGCTTTTGCATTTATTAATTTAGCCACTAAAAGCCGAGTATTATTAACAGTATCAATC
Source organism: uncultured Clostridia bacterium (assembly GCA_964492845.1). Lineage (GTDB taxonomy): Bacteria > Acidobacteriota > Blastocatellia > Chloracidobacteriales > JADJPF01 > JADJPF01. The sequence goes on along the minus strand of CAZBMZ010000003.1, from coordinate 181,944 downwards.
CATTGATGCCAATTTACCGAACCATTTTGAGTAATATCACTAGCAATTTTACCTATGGCTGATTCTACAAGTGTAGAGTAAGGAGTCACAGCAGCATGATTTAAGTAAAGATAATTTTGTGTGATTGGGAATAATTTCCTAATTTCTTCATTCATCTATTTTTATTCCTTCAATTTCTTACTAGGTTTTGATATTTTATCCTAGATATCACTAAAATATTTTTATAAAGAAAAATGGCCCCGGAGGAAAAATGAAACAGCCTATTTACTACTTTGTTCATCAGCAACTATCTAATGTTGTAAAAATATTAGAAAAACACTATGAACTAATTCCTCTAAAAGGCGACTTTAAGATTGGTATAGTACAAAAAAACATTTTAACATCAACCGTTTATGGCATTATCTTAGCTCCTATTAGCCTAATTTCAGAAAATTTTCCCTTTATTGAACCTCATCCAAACCGTTGTTTAATTGCTGTTGGTACAGAAACAGACTTTGAAAAGCTACCAGCAGAACTAATCAAAAAAATCTATTGTCTATTGCCATCAAATTCCTCTGCACTAATGGTAAGTAAACAGATAGAAAATGCTTGCACCTTCTTACACTCGCGCGAAGTTGTAGAAAATGCACGAGTCCGTTTAGAAGGGCAAACCCAAATAATGTATGAACTTAACCGGGTTGGCATGGCTCTTTCTGCTGAACGAAACACCGAACGATTACTAGATATGATTGTACGTAAAGCCAGAGAAGTAACCCGTTCTGATGCTGCAAGCCTTTACTTAGTTGAACCAGATGGTAAAGGTGGCGAGCAACTACGTTTTAAGTACACGCTTAACGAAAGTTTAGCAATTGAATCCAAAGCCCAATTTCAAGAATTTACTATTCCTGTTTCCTATCAATCAATAGCTGGATTTGTTGCTGAATCTGGCATTCCATTAAATATTGAGGATGTTTATCAAATCCCAATAGAAGCACCTTATGGTTTTAATCGTTCTTTTGATGAGCGTAGCGGCTACCATACCAAATCAATGTTAGTTGTACCTATGTTTAATGCTTTTAATTATGTAATAGGTGTTTTACAACTAATTAATCATAAAATTGCTACCAAAGTAAAAATTAATAATATTGAGGCTGCTAACCGTTTTGTTAATCCTTATCCACAGGAATTAGTAGATTTAGCAACTTCTCTAGCCTCACAAGCCGCTGTAGCCTTGGAAAATTCTTTACTTTACCAAAATATTAAAAATTTATTTGAAGGTTTTGTAAGTGCTTCTGTAAAAGCTATTGAACAACGTGATCCTACCACTTCAGGACATTCTTTTCGTGTAGCAGATTTAACCGTTGGACTAGCTGAACTCGTGGATAAATATGACCGAAAACCCTTTGGAGGTGTAAGTTTTAGTCGTGATCAATTAACGGAAATCCGCTACGCTTCTTTGCTACATGACTTTGGTAAAGTTGGAGTACGAGAAGAAGTATTAATAAAAGCTAAAAAACTTTATCCATTGCAATTTGAGTTATTAAAATGGCGTTTTGATTTTTATCGTCGGACTGTCCAACTAGGATTTTCAGAAAGAAAGTTAGAATATTTGCTAAAAAAAGGCCAAGAAGCTTATCTAGCCAGCTTGCCAGAAATAGACATAGATTTAGCTAATGAAATGAAAAACTTAGATGAAATGTGGCAAATGATAGTAAAAAGCAATGAACCCACAGTTTTATCAGAAGGCTCTTTTGAAAGATTAATAGAAATTGCCCAACGTAGCCTTCAAACTTTTGACGGCAATGTTATGCCGTTACTAAATGAACAAGAAATTCGGACTCTTTCCATTCCAAAAGGCTCACTTAATGATCAGGAACGTCGGGAAATAGAGCAACACGCTTATCACACCTTTGTTTTTCTTTCCCAAATACCTTGGATAGAAGAATGGAAAAATATTCCTCGCATTGCTGGCTATCATCATGAAAAACTTAATGGTCGAGGTTATCCTAATGGAGTTTCGGCTAATGAAATTCCAATCCAATCTAGAATGATGACAATTTCAGATATTTTTGACGCGCTAACAGCTTCAGATCGTCCTTATAAAAAAGCTGTTCCTGTAGATAAAGCTCTTAACATCATTGAAAGCGAAGTTAAATTAGGACAAATAGATAGCGACTTATTTAATCTATTTATTGAATCAAAAATTTACGAAATTGCATTACATAAATAAAGCTAATGGATCCATCAGCAGTAAAATTTATGCGAGGTTTAGTGTTACTAGGCAAAATCCTAACAGCACTAAAAATTATTCTAGCTATTGTAGTTTTATCTTTAATTATTTGGTGGTTAGCAAAATAATTAAACGCCAAGTTTAGCGGTGAGGGAAACCCACAAGTGTTAATAAGCCGACTTCCCAAATCTGCTGCAACGTTTGTTCGATTCCTTTTAAACAACACACTGCCTATTATTTAGCTTTGGAATTAATTAAGGATCAGCAATAAAATAACATCACTAAATTGGAAGAGCTTATATTTTATCTAAATCTACTTTACACAAAGCTGCATTTCATATTTACCTTTTTAAGTATGTCTTTTACATTTGCTGGTGTTATTAAATTTTTGCTCCTAAAGCAAAATAATAATCTTTAAAGATTGTCTTGCCACTTAATAATCTTTACGTTAGAATTAGCGATTATTAATCTCTAGCCTTAAAACAATTAACACTAACTCTATACCCTGTAACAAAATACAATAAATATTTTATTTTCTCTTTTGAAGAAAGGATAATGAATGCCAGTTACTATCAATACCCCTCCAAAAGCTGAACCCGAACGGTTAAGCCGTTTAGTTGAACGTGTAAATGCAGGCGAGATTAAAATTCCAAAATTTCAAAGAGGCTTCGTTTGGCAAAAGCAAGATGTCATTGAACTATTAGAAAGTATCCTTCAAGGCTATCCTATTGGTAGTTTGCTTTTCTGGCGCACTGAACAAAAACTCAAAAAAGAAAGAGATATACATGGATTTGCACTTCCTCCAACTCCAGATAAATACCCAACTAATTATGTGCTGGATGGACAACAAAGACTCACAACAATCTATGGTGTCCTAAGTTACAAAGGAAACACAGACCAACCTCACATTTTAAGTGTTATTTACGATCTTAGAAAAAAAGAGTTACGACATAGACAATCAACAGACGGCCAATGGTGTCTTCCATTAAATATAATGTTTGACTTTGCCCGTTTTAACCAGTTTCAACAAAGCCTTACTTCTCTTTCAGATGCAGAAGAACTTAATAATGAAGCTCTTAGAGTTAATGAAACTTTTAGAGAGTACCAAGTACCCGTCGTGACATTGACTGAAAGAACATTAGACGAGGTTTGCCCAATATTTGAACGCATCAACAGTACTGGAAAGAAACTCACTGTTTACGACCTAATGGTAGCAGCAACTTTTTCAGAAGATTTTGACCTAAATGATGAAGTACAAACACTTGCAACCTCATTAGAACCTGAAAACTTTTATATTGATGGTGACACTATCCTAAGAACACTTGCCACACTAAGAGAAAAATCCACCAAGAAAAAAGCTATTCTCGCACTTCGCAATATTCCCAAATCTGAACTTCACGAAAATCTTAAGACGATGCGAAAGTCCATAGAAAAGGCCATTGATTTCTTGCGAACAGAGGTTGGGGTTGCATCATCAACCTTTTTGCCTTATGAAGCCCAACTGTTAGTTTTAATTAAGGTGTTTAGTTTGCAGAAAGGCCAATTAACCCCTAATCAACGTGCTGTTCTCCATAATTGGTTTTGGCTTTCCTCGTTTCATGAAAGATACAGAGGTGCTTCTGACAGCCTGTTGGATGGTGATATTGAAAAGTGTGCAGGATTCTTAGCTGGTAACCCATTCATAATAATGAGAAAGCTTGAAGAGCAAGATTTAAAAGGAAGAGAGTTCCGTAAAGGTACGGCAATAACTCATGCCTTTATCGCTCTACTTGCAACCTGTTGTCCATTAGGACTTTTTGATGGAGCCCCAATCAATGTAACAGGCTCTCTAGCTTGGGAAAACCAACCTGAGTTTCATCATATCTTTCCCAAAGGTTACTTAGCTACTTGTCGTGAGGGGCTTCGGACACGTCAAAGCGACATAGCTAATATAATGTTTCTACCATCTAGTCCCAATAAACAAATCTCATCAGAAAAACCAAGCTTGTACATGTCTCGTTTACGAGAACAACATGGAAGGGAAATGTTTGATAAAATCTTAAATACTAACCTTATTCCTCCTCTTGAAGATTCCGGTCTACTGTTAGACGATTTCGAGTATTTCTTAGCTGTAAGATCAGAATTAATTGTCAAGAAAATTAACGAACTTGCGACTACAAGCATTACAACCGAATAATTTCTATAACCATGTAAAAATTTAGGAAAGCAATATTTAACAACATACTAAATATTGCTTTTTTACCGAGTTGGTTTGTCGCACACAGAAGGAATCGAACTAAGCACTATAACCACCATCAATCAAAAGGTCTGTTGCAGTAACAAAACTGCTTTCATCTGAGGCTAGATAAAGTATGGCTTTGGCGATTTCCTCAGATTGAGCAAATCTTTTTAGAGGAATTCCTTTTGCCATTGCTTCCCAAAAAACTTTGTCATCAACGCTTTTTTCTTTAACTTTTTTCCAAAAGTCTGTTGATTGCCAAATAGCCGTCATTACCCCACCTGGTGAAACGCTATTAACTCGAATATTGCTATCATTTTGCGCACATTCTAGCGCGACAGACTTTGACAGCATTTGCACGGCTGTTTTGCTGGCACAATAAGCACCTCCACCTGGTATAGCCTTATGTCCAGCAGCAGAAGAAATATTAATAATGCTTCCGCCTGCACCTTTTTTCATTGCTATTACGCCATATTTTGTACCAAGAAAAACGCCATCCAAGTTAATAGACATCAACTTACGCCAATCTGCAAAAGACATTTCATCACAATTATTAGTTATAGCAATCCCAGCATTATTAACTAAAATACTTAAGCTTCCCCAATTTGCTAAAATGTCATTTGTAATAGTCTGCCAAGGCTCTTCTAAACTAACATCTTGCTCATAAGCCATTGATACACGGCCATTTGCTAAAATTTCATCTCTAGTTGCCTCCGCACTAGCTAGATTAATATCTGTAACAGCAACTTTTGCACCTTCTTTAGCTAGTAAAATAGCCGTAGCCTTACCAATCCCAGAACCAGCACCAGTTACTAACGCAACTTTCCCATTAACACGATTACTATTAGTCATATTTTCCACACCTTAAAAATATAAATTTTGTAAAACAATTAAACTTATCTTTGATTTAATGGATGATCTCGATAGCGTTTAGCCAGTAGATCAAAATATTTATCTGCTTGCTGTTGGTCTAATTCTCGTACTTTATCACCATAATCATAGTCAACTCCTACAGTACCATCAGCTTTATAGCGTTTTGGATAAACATGATATTGATGATAATCCATAAGCCATAGCCGACATAACGCGGCTGAATAAAGGGCTTTAGGGGCTTCAGGACTTTTTGGATACTTTGTAAAAACTGTTTTGAAATATTCTTCTGCTCTTAAGAGCAAATTAGCTCGATCAAAGCGTTTCTGTCCTTTAGTTACTTCTGTAGCAGTAAAATAATTAGTAGCAAAATAGGGGCTATCATAAGTCTGAATCATTACATTATTAAAAATCGCGTAACGACCTTCATTTTTATTATTTTTATGGTAAATGTAAGCTCCAATATTATAAGTAGCTTTGGCTTTTTCATCATCTGTTTTAGCAGTTTTCTCTACATTAATCAAAGTTCTTAGCTCGCTAATTACTTCCAAAATCCTTTGTTTTTCTGTTCCTACATCGTGAGATTGTCCAGATTTTGGCTCGCTAGATTGTGCTTGAACTTTCTTAAAAATTTCTTCTGCTTTGTCTAACTCCAAATCTAACATATATTTAGAACCAAGGGCATAGAGAACTTCATCCTTGTTTGGCAAATTAGGTTGTGCTAAAAGTTCTTGAACTTGCTCAACAGTCAAAATTATATCCATAATATAGCGAGCATCGGCTAAATAGTCATTTTCAAGATAAACAATAGTTGTATCAAGAAGCTTATTTGCTTTTTCCAAAGTAATTGCAAGCTCTTCAATAGCACCTCTTTTTAGGTTACTTTTTGGATATTCTTTAATAATTCGCCGAAAATCTGCTTCAGCTTCAGCAAATTTGCCTAATTTAGTTTGACTAACGCCACGCATCCAAAGAGCTTCTGGGCCAAATTTTTCATCTTTTACAAGGGTTTTTACTAGTGGAATTACTTCTGTGTAAGACTTAGCGTTATAAAGCGATTGAGCAATACGTATTTTTAAGCTATTTGCTAGTTCAATATCTGGATGAGAAGCCAAATAACTTTGCGCTCCCCTAGCCAGTATTAACTGGCGTTTAGGTACTTTTGTATGATGATATATTCCATACCAAACATAAGAAATTAGTAGTCTAGAATCAACGCTAACCGTTTCAATAGCTTTTTGATCTTGTAGAGGTGTAATAAAACTATAGGTAAACTCAGCTTCTTTTAACCATCGCTCAGGATCGCGCTTGTCTAAAAGAAAAGCTTGAGTATATGAGCTTAATGCAGCTAATTGATCATCTGCTAGCCAATGAGAACCAGCTTTCCAGCCATAACATTCTGGTGTAAGAAAACCATTTGTATCTAGCTTTATTGCTTGGTCAAAAGCTTTTATCGCTTTAGTCATTGCTAATTTATTCTTTTTGTCTGGGTAGAAATCTCTGTTAGCTTCTGTTTGACGATAGTAAATTTTGCCTAATAAAAAGTAGCTTGCGGCAAGTTTTTCACTTTTAGGATAAGTTTTAATTAATTGATTAAACTCTTTTGTAGCCGTTTGATAATCTTCCCCAAAATATTTAATAGCTGCTTTTAAGAATAAAGCATTGTCGTGCAATTCTTGGTAAGTGTTATTGGCTAAAATCCTGTCTAAAACCTTGTTTGCTTCTGTTCTTTGTTCATTGCCATATAAATCTCTAGCTTGTAGATAAAGTTTTAAGGCTTCGTCTTTTTGGACGGCTGGCGAGTTAAACACATCAATTCTATCAAGTATTGAATTAGCTGTAGTTACATCATTTGTAGCAACTCCCGCCAAATAAGCTTGACGATAATTTTCTAAAGCTTGTGCATAATTCCCTTGTAATTCAAGTTCTTTAGCCGCTGCAAAAAGTTTATCTGCTGTTGTTAACTGCGTTGGCTTTTCTTCTACAGTTTTAGTTTCATTTGGGTTAGATTCTTCTGTTTCTTCGCCAAACAGGTCTTCATTGTAGCCATATTCATCAAAGTAGTGAGCATGTCGGTCTAAAAAATAACGTTCCCCTACTGGCCGAGGCAATATAGCCAAGCTTTCTAACGAGCGCACTTGATTATAACGAACCGTATCAACACGCGACCAACCACAGCCCAATCCATCGACAAGAGCAATCAAAGAAATTATTATAGCTAGAATTAATAAAAACCTTTTTTTAACCATAAACCCTCAAAATGAGACTAATAAAGCTAATTTTTATAATCTTAGTTTTGGTGTCACTTAATTTACTTTCTTGTAAAAAAGTAGAACCAAGAAAACTAGATTTAGCAATTTGGCATTGGAATTCACAAATAACTTTTAAGCCTAATGATTTAGATGAGTTACATAAGCTTGGCATTAATACAATTTACTTACATGCTGGTCAATTTCACTACACAAATGCAAATATATCGATAATCAACATTATTAACAAGTGGCAAGCCATCCCAAATCTTAAAATAGGACTAGTTTTTAATTTTACCCCTGAAATGATTAGGGCTTTTGCTACCCTATCTAACCAAGAATTAGCTGAAAAAATCCCAGCAGCAATCAAAGAAACTATTCTTAAAGCTGAACAAGCACAACTAAATATTACAGACATACAATGTGATTTTGATGTTCCAACTAGTCAATTGCTACGTTATAAGACGCTTTTAACAGAAATTAAAAAGGTTATTGGCAATAAACAACTTTCTATAACATCGCTAGTTGATTGGCTAGACAAAGCTGATTATGAAAAACTGTTAGAGGTTGTTGACCTACATTTCCCACAACTTTACGGCTTAAGTATTCCTCAAACCTTTGACAAGCTAAAACCTATTACTAGCCCAGAACTTGTAAAAACTGAGCTAAAAAAACTTATCTATAGTACAAAACCCTACTATGTTGGACTAGCAACTTATGGCTATGCCCTAGTTTTTGATAAAACAGGAAAACTTCTCTCAATTCGTACAGATTTAAGCTTAGAAGAAATTAGTCTTATTCCTGAATTAAAGCTATTAGAAACAAGATTTGCAAATAGAACAGGTAATCCAGCATTAAGTAATAGTGATTATAGCGGTGAAAATTTTTATATTTTTACTGCTCAATCCAACATTCCTTTAGGAAAAACTGTTTTACTTGAAGGAGAAACCTTAGTTTTTGATAGGCTGACTTCCCTATCACTTGCAAAAACTTTGGAAATTGTAAAAAAAGAAGCTAGCGGAAAAGTAAAAGGGGTTTGTCTGTTTCGCTATCCACAAATAAATGAATCAATGGTTTTATCAATGCCAGAACTTAGAGCTACTTTGGAAAATCAGATTTTGACACCAAAAATAGAGCTAGATTATCAGTTAAAACCTGATAAAGAATTAGTTGATGTGGAAATTAGTCTAACAAATAAAAGCAGTGTGGAAAGCCTTTATCAAAATAATGCGGTGGAGTTATTTATAACATTAACCGATAGTCAAATACTTAATATAGAAACTTTAGATTTTAGCTTTAATGAAACTTTTTTTAATGAAACTCCAGCTAGTTTAAGACTTGCAAACAAAATAAAATTTAGCCATAGCTATATAGCCCGTCAACAAAAACTTACAGCAAATCTTAAACTAGCCACTAAAAATAACTTAAGTACAATATCTATAAGTGCAAAAATAAAACCAGCTTTTATGTCTCAAACACCTGTGTTTGTTGAAAAAGCTGGTATAAAACTTAAAGATTGAGTTTATTTTCTTGTGCCAAGGATTGAATCAATTGCAGCATCATTAAATCCTGCAACCCAATCATCAACTAACAAGTTTTGAGCTTCGTGTAAATTGATGTTTAAGACATTTTTTTCTAAATGTTGTAGCCTTGGATCAGTTTGATTTTCATAAAACTGAATATCTATTTTTCCATCAATAACTTGAGCAAGCGTTCTTTGTGCAGGAGATCCTTTTCCTTCTTTAACAGCTTCTGAAGAAAGCCCGCCAACTAAACGAAGTAGCCAAGTTTTTCCTGCTTCATCAGCTTGTTGAAAACCTGGTGATTGCATCAATTCATGAAAAACACTTGGGTCAGCTTCATATTTACGGACTAGGTTTATTACTACAGCTTGTTCCTTAGTCGAAAGCTGATCCAGTGCAACTTGGCTTGAAACCTGTGCAACAACTGCTGCTGCATCTGGGAAGGGGCTTTCATTGTCAATAAACCAAGAATCTTGGAAAGGTTCTTCGCTTTCAATATTAGGACTCTTACCAACCATCCCTAATAAAGTTTGGCGTAGTTCTTCTGGTTTAACTACTTCATCATCATTTAATTTATCTTCTATCCATTTTACTAAATTGGTAAAAACTGGGTCAGTTTGATAAGTATTATAAAGATGGGCATAAACGCTTGAAGGTTGAGGACTTAGCAAGCCTGTAATAAATTGTCGCATCTGCTCTGGTTCAGGCTGTGCATTTGTACGGAAAAGAGTTTCTGTATAAGCTGAGCGATATTGATTAGCAAAAAATGCTATTGTCCCGCCCCAATTCATATTTGGACGCTCATGCAAGGCATGGTTAACTTCTGTAACAAAGACGGCTGCGGCTTCTCGCTCATTTTCTACCCATTTAGAATTTATAGAAACCCCGCCGCCTTGATTGTTGCTAATATATTTGCTGTCATTAAGAAACCCATCAAATTTAATATCATTATTAAACATTCGTTGTAGCGAGTTATAAAGCATCATCAATTGTTTAGGATTATCAGCAAATTGATGTAGCAAGGATGCAACCATTCTCATTAAATGGCCCTTCTCGCGTGAGCTTTTATCTGGTGGGATTTCTGTATAACTATCAGACTGAGCAAATTTAAGTAATTGCTCAACATCAGCTTTAGGATTTTCTTTTAATGCACTAGCTAAGAGTCGTTTAGTTTTTTCGTCTAATTTCTTAAAAGCAGGATTGTTATTAAGTTCATTAATTGCTTGATCTACACTTTTTGCAGCAACAGCAGTCATTCTAGTTGCAGCAGCACCAGCAAGTTTTCCGTCCGTTGCAAGGCTACGTTGGACGCTTGGATCAGCAATATTAAGTTTAATGTTATTTTCTTCAACAACATTTTTCTTCCCATCATTGGCTCGATAAAGTCCTATGTTAACAGTTGCCTCTTGAACAAGCTCATCTAGCGGTAGTTGTTGAGTTGTGCCAGGTGTTGCATCTAGTTTACCAGCAGAAAGACCAGGAAGCCTTAAACCTGAACCTGTAGTTCTAGCAGGTTGTCCCGTCTCGCCATTAACATCTTTTGTTTCGCCTTCTTTTAAGGTATTTACTGAAGCAACTAGCTTTAATTCATTAGTTTTATCTGTTGGAGAAGCTGAAACAAACTTAGCAGATGGAAAAGCGGCATATTCAATTAGCTGTTTTGCATTAGCTTCGGGGAATTGCTTCATTGTTTGGAAGATTTCTTGTTTTCCTACCTGTAAATCTTTGAAATCTGGTTGTGACATCAATGTTTGCCAAGTTGGATCTTGAGCTTGTACATTTGGGACGACTTTGACGAGATTTAAGAAAATATTAGCTAACTTGCTGCTATCGCCTTTCATTGCTTGATTAACAGCATCAGCAACTTCTGGAGAACCAAGATTAAGCGCAACGCCTGTTGAATCACTGCGGCCCGGCTCATTTGATGGAGAGCGATAAATTTGCAAATCCATCATTCCACTTGCTACATCATTTAGCACTTGAGCCATACGACCATCATTAGCACCACTCATTGGATTTTGCATAAGCGATCCAAGCATCTTAAGTGCTAATGTTTTGTCATTTGTGCCTAATTTTTGGAAACTATTAGTTTCAGCAAATTGAATAAAGGTTTCGGCTGTTTCTAATGGTAAATCTGGCTGGGCAACAAAGACTTCAGCAATTGAATTTTGAATATTTGGCGGCAAAGTTGCAAAAGCAGGAAATTTTGTTGCAAGTGCTATTTTGACTTGTTCTTTGTCATTAGTTGCAAGTGAAGTTTGGCTATAACCTGCTTTGTCTTCAAACATAGAAACAGGTTTGTTAACTACTCCAAAAGCACCTTTAGCATTTGCTTGTGATAGCGCATCGGTGTCGGTTGTTTTTCCAATTCCACCTTTTTCAGTTGGTACACCTAAAGGGCTAGGTGTTGAGGATGAGCTAGGAAATTGTGGAGTTAGTGGAGATTGTAAGACTTGAGAAGAAAGTCCCGCGGGTCGTCCAAAAACAGGCGACTTTGGCATAGTGCTACTGTCGGTTGTGTTGTTTGGCGTGCCTGGCGTGCTTGGGGTAGTTGTAGATGGTTTTGATCCAAGCTGAGACGACAACATGCTTGATGTTAAAGACGAAGCTAGTTGATTTATATTTGTACCTAATGGAGAAGGAAATTGTCGTGGTGTACCTTTTTGTACTCCCCCTGAAAGTTGATCTTGTCCAACATTATTATTTTGTCCAGGTGTTTTACCATCACTTGATACACCTAGATTAGATTGTCCACCTTGAGTATTTCTTTGTAATCCAAATGTATTTGTTGGACTTTGACCATCACGAATTACGCCTTGACCAGGTTGGGCTAAAGGATTTTGTTTTGGGCTTTGCCCTTGTCCGCGAAAAATGCTATCAGCCGTTGGCGTTTGTGAATAGCCTGGTTGACTTAAATTATTGCCTTCTTTAGGGTTGCTAGTTTGTTGGCCTTTGTCAGTTTTTGGAAGTTGAGCAAAACCATCTGTCATCATCATGTCAGGCTGTTCTGACATTCCAATATTTTGGCTTGTTTGACTAGTTTGGTCAGCAGGTTGATTTGTGGCTTTTCCAGCTTGGTCTTGAGGCTTAGATTGTTGTAAGCGTTGTGATAATTGGTCTTTAAGGGAGTTTGTATTAAAGCTATGACGTGGTTTTAAGTATCGAGAAGTAAGGTTTGCTTCGGTTTGACCTTTATCTTTTTCCTTTGACCTACGTTTTTCTTCATCTGTTATTGCCTCGTCTTCCTTTTTGCCTAATTTAGACAATATTCTTACCCCACCACTACTTGTTTCTTCTGCCTCTGGTGCTGGAGCAGAAAAGCTTCCGCCAGCATCTTGTGTTTCTGTTTGCTCAACAGTTTGTTGCTGTTGCTGCAAATCTAAAGGCTCATATGATGGGATAAAACTTGGATTGGTAATGTCAACCATAACAACTCCTTAAACAATATGTTTATTATGATATTGGCGTTTGAAAGGCCAATATTCTTATTGTTGGCCGGCGCGAGCGTCCCGCAGTTCAATTACAACATCTTCTGCTAAACGCAACCGTCCACCTTCATAAATAAAAGCATTCCAACGCTTTAAGGTTTCTCGTCTAAAATTAAGCGTCCAAAAAACTACTTTGTAATCTTCCTCTAACTTTGTCAACTGAGGAGATAAATCGGTTAAACCGTAATAATACTCTAAAGCATGACGACTGCTTGCAGAAAGTTCTTTTTCAACATCTGTAATAATCGTCATTAATGGCTCAGGCCGTTTATACATCAAAATAATATTAACTAGTTGTTCAGCAGTTAAAGTAAACCGCCGCGAAGAAAGCAATCTTTTTAATAACAACTCTAACCCATCAGGTGTAAAGGGTGAATAAATTTCGCCTTCATAACATAAATAATGATAAAAAATTCGTCCATGTCGGTCTTTACGAAAAATATAATAAATAGCAATGCCTTCGGGCCAATCTGTTAATGTTACTGTCATTAACTCTAGGCACTCGCGTTTTATAGCAAGATGACGAACAATGTCATCAATTACTTCTTCTTGTTCACGTGTTAGGGTTGTTTCTGTTTCTGACATAAAAATGAATAATGATTCAGTTTCAAAGTTTATTATCGGAGAAAATAAAAAGATTGTGCTTAAGTTTAACTTAAAAATCCGTTTCTTCTTTGTTTTCCTGCTGCAAGAGCTTAAAAAACTCTAGTGCGCGATTTTCTGCCCAGTAGCGGTCTTCTTCGTCTATTTCTCCACGTAAAAAACCCATATGCCCACCATATTGCGGGGCTAACAAAGATGTAGTAGCACTAAAGCTTGCTTTTTCAAACATTTGAAAAGGAATAAATGGATCATCCTGTGCATGAATAACTAAAGCTGGAAGTTTTACTTTATCTAACAATCGTTTAGAGCTAGCTAAATGATAATACTGCTCTACACTAGAAAAGCCATTGCAAGGAGCAGTAAAAAGCTCTTCAAATCGTCGCAAGGTAAAGGCTTTCCACTCTTTGCTAATGTCATAGCGTGTAGGGTAATGTCGATGATACCGCCTTAAACTACGGTGTAAAACACGTAAGAAATTTGCTTGGAAAAAGTAGTTTTTAGGATTATTTAGTGCTTTAGTCACCATTTCTAAATCTATTGGAGGAGAAATAGCACAAATTCCTTTTAGCTCTAAGGGGAATTCATTAGCATATTCCCCAGCTAATTTTAATGACTGATTTCCTCCCATAGAAAATCCTAGTAAATAAATTTGTGACAGCTTATCAACTGTAACTAATTCTTTAATAATAGCTCGTAGGTCATCGCTTAAGCCCGGATGATAAGCACTTGGGGAAAGATAATGTGTGCCACCGCCACCACGTTGATTAACTCTTAGCACATTAAAACCCATTTTTGAGGCTTTAATTGCAGTACCAATCATATAATGGGTTTGACTTGAGCCTTCTAAGCCATGCGCCATAACAATAGTAGGTTTTTGAGTATAGTTTTCTTGCCAATGACAATGTGCTAGGACTTTAGCTTCCTCATCTATTTGAAAAATTCTTTCTTCAGTAGTTTCTGTGATGGATTTATCCCTAGGCCAAAAATGTCCAGCCAAAGTCATTAAGTGTGGTTGTTTATAGCGAGGATGGGGAAAAAAAGGTTTTTGCTGAGTTTGTAAGAAAATCTCTTTTAAGGTTGATTTAGATATGGAGCGTTTTTTTTCTAGTAAATCTTTTTTCATAACGTAAAGATGCCCAGCAATAAATCACTGGGCAGTTTTTCTATGCTTTTGATGACTTTATTTTATAAATTTGACTAGCCTAAATTATTTGGCTTATCATCATCAATTTCTTCGTGCAAACTATTGATGTCAAAATCTGGGTCTAAAAGCCCTTGTTTTTCACATTCTTGTAAAAATTGATACATTCCCCAAACAAGCTGACGAGCGCGGTTAGCGGAAGGGTTTTCTTCCCTTGGATCCATAGAAATAGCTTTTTCAAAGTCTGCTGCTGCTTCCTCTAAACGAGAGTTGACTAAAAATACTTCTCCACGATTAACATAAGCATCCAGGTTATTTGGGTCTAATTCTAGGGATTTAGTTAAAGCTTCATAGGCTTCATCATATTTTTCTTGTTGGATAAAAATTGCCCCAGCAGCATTGTAATAGCGAGAATCTTTGTCATTAAGAGAAATCAAGCCTTCTAGGATAACCAAAGCGTCATCATAACGCTCTTCCTCATAGAGTGCATTAGCTAGAAGTGCCATATGGTCTATGTCTTCATTGCTAAACTCAAAGAATTGTTGAAGGGTAAGTTCACCTTCAGCAGTTTTACGAATTAAATCAACTAGTTCTTGTTCAGTATTAACTTTTAAGATTGAATCTGTCATAAAATAGCGGCTCCGCGATTAATGAAGCTAAAATTTACTTATATTTAGAAATTTAATAGAAAAAGTTTTTAGGACAAAACAAGCCAACCGTATAGCATTACAAGAATGTTGTCAAGAAAAAAAACAAATGGTCATTTAGACTTGAAACAAAGCCTTGTCAAAGCTTGTTTTCCACTACTAAAAACATAAATATTGGCTCCCAAGATTTGAGCATATCGCTAAATTCAGCGGCAAGTGAAATTAACAAGTCTTAGCAAGCCGACTTCATAAATCAATTGCAATGTTTGTTTTGCGGCAAATAACAAGAAATTTATGGATGTGGAATCTCTAAAGCAATAAGCAAAGCCTTATTTAATTCGTCAATTTTTGCAAAGGAAAGGCAACCCACATAATTACTAAGAAAAGACTTAGGAAGACTAATTAACTCATCACAATGGATAGAGCAATCATGCTTAAGACCTTCATTAATACCAATATCAACTTGTGTAGATAAGCCATCCCTAGCAGTATAAACTGGCGCACACATCACTGTAGAAAACTTAGAATCTATCAATACTTGACGACTTGCTATAACAAAAACTCTTTGTTTTTTTGGATCTCTACTAGATGGATTTACTACTAAGTAAAGCTCGCCTCTTTTCACAATTCCACCTGATACATTAATACTTCTTCCGCTTCTTGGTTTAGCCTTTCTGCATTATTGTTCAGTATTTCTAAATCTTTAGCATTCTGCTCGTCCCTTATCAATTGGTTTATATAGCTTCTTATTGCTTTTTCTATAAACTCTGACCTATTTTTCTTTTCCCCTGTGTATTTATCCACAGAATTTAGTATTTCTTCTGATATAGTTATCGATGTTTTTATTTTCATACTACTTTTATACTACCTCATAGTTACTTTGTCAAAATTTAGCGACTAAACACAGCTAAACCCGGTAAAAACATAAAAGGCAAGACCTTATGGACTTGCCTTTTGTAAAAGAAAATTTACTTTAAGAATTTATTTTGCTGCTGCTTCAACTACTTCCGCATTTTCGTGAAATTGCTCTTCTTCTGTAGAACCAACTAGGGCTAACGTTGATGCTTCGCCACCAGAAATAACTTGTGCAACTTCATCAAAATAGCCTGTGCCAACAAATTCTTGGTGCTTTGTTGCTGTATAACCATTAGCTTCGCCAGCAAATTCATTAGCTTGAAACTCTGCATAAGCACTCATTCCTGTATCACGGTAGTTTCTAGCTAGTTCAAACATTGAGTAATTTAGAGCATGGAAACCTGCTAGGGTAATAAACTGGAATTTATAGCCCATTGCACCTAATTCTTTTTGGAATTTAGCAATGGAGGCATTATCTAGCTTTAGTTTCCAATTAAAGGAAGGTGAACAGTTATAAGCTAATAATTTTCCAGGGAATTTTTCATGAATGCTTTCGGCAAATCTTTTAGCTTCTTCAATGTTAGGTGAAGAGGTTTCACACCAAATCATATCAGCATAAGGAGCATAAGCCAGCCCACGAGCAATTGCAGCATCCAAGCCGCCACGCATACGATAGTAACCTTCTGCTGTGCGTTCGCCTGTTAAGAATTTTTGGTCGCGTGGGTCTATGTCACTTGTAATTAAATGTGCGCCATTAGCATCTGTTCTAGCAACTACTATTGTAGGAACACCTAAAACATCGCTAGCAAGGCGTGCTGCCATTAATTTTTGAATAAATTCTGTGGTTGGAACTAGGACTTTACCGCCCATATGACCACATTTTTTGGCAGACGCTAATTGATCTTCCCAGTGTACACCTGAAGCACCAGCATCAATCATTCCTTTCATAAGTTCAAAAGCGTTTAATGAACCACCAAAACCAGCTTCAGCATCAGCAACAATTGGGGCAAACCAATAAACATCATCTTTTCCTTTAGAATGTTGAATTTGATCGGCTCTTGTTAAGGAATTATTAATTTTACGTACTACATTTGGAACGCTATCAGCAGGATAAAGGCTTTGGTCTGGATACATTTGGCCTGCATTGTTAGCATCTGCTGCAACTTGCCAGCCACTTAAATAAATGGCTTTTAAGCCTGCTCGGACTTGTTGAACGGCTTGATTACCAGTTAATGCACCTAATGCAGCTACATAATCTTCTGAATGGAGTAAATCCCACAGCTTCTTAGATCCTACTTCTGCTAAAGTATAATTAATTCTCATAGAACCACGTAGACGAACAACATCACTAGCACTATAAGTTCTAGTAATACCCTTCCAACGTGGATCAGTTTTCCAAGTTTGTTCTAATAAATTAGCTTCTTGTTTAAGTTTATCTAAATTACTCATAAAAAAATGCCCTTTCATAATTTCTATATAAATTCGTAAGCAGGTAAAGTAAGAAAATCTACAAACTCATCATTTGTAGAAATTTTTTGGAAAATTTCCCCTGCTAGGCTATATTTGCCAGCAGAAAAGTTTTCCTCTCCAACAGAAGTTTTTATTTTTTCTAATTCATCGGCCAAAATTTGTTTAACTAATTCTTTTGTAATTGGTTGTCCATCGTCTAGCTTAGCAGCGTGTTTAACCCATTGCCAAACTTGTGCGCGTGAGATTTCTGCTGTTGCAGCATCTTCCATTAAGTTATAAAGCGGAACACATCCTAAACCCTTTAACCAGGACTCTAGATAAAGCATCCCAACATTAATATTTGTTCTTAATCCTGATAAAGTAATATTGCCTGTAGGAACGGTTAATAAATCTTTTGCAGCTATCTCAACGTCGTCTCTTGATCGTTCAATTTGATTAGCAGTAGTCATACAGCTAAATTCTTCCATTGCAATAGGGACTAGTCCAGGATGAGCAACCCAAGTTCCATCGTGTCCATCGGTGACTTCTCGTTTTTTATCTGCACGAACTTTTCCAATTGCAATGTTATTTGCTTCTTCATTATTTTTTATTGGAATTTGTGCAGCCATACCGCCCATTGCATGGACTCTACGACGATGACAAGTTTTGATTAGCAATAAAGAATAGCTACGAAGAAAATGCGTTGTCATAGTCACTAACGCACGATCAGGTAAGATAAAATCTGAATGATTGCGGAATTTTTTAATAAAACTAAAAATATAGTCCCAGCGTCCACAATTAAGCCCGGAGGAATGTTCTTTTAGCTCATATAAAATTTCATCCATTTCAAAAGCAGCCAAAATTGTTTCAATTAAAACTGTAGCTTTAATTGTGCCTTGAGCAATGGAAAGAGAGTCTTGAGCCATTATAAAAATATCATTCCAAAGTCTTGCTTCTAAATGACTTTCCATTTTAGGAAGATAAAAATAAGGCCCGCTACCTTGAGCTATTAAATTTTTGGCATTGTGGTAGAAAAACAGTCCAAAATCAAGCATTGAGGCAGAAATTTGCTTGCCATCAATTAAAACATTTTTTTCCAACAGGTGCCATCCCCTAGGACGTACCATTAAAACTGCTCTATCTTTATTTAATTTATATTGTTTACCTTCTGGACTTTTATAAGTAATAGTGCCATTAATAGCATCTCTTAAATTGATCTGACCTTGGATTGTTGCATCCCAGGTTGGCGAGTGTGAATCTTCAAAATCAGCCATAAAGACTTTAGCACCAGAATTTAAGGCATTGATGATCATTTTTCTATCTACTGGGCCAGTAATTTCAACTCGTCGATCTTGCAGGTCATTGGGAAGTGGTGCAACTTGCCAATCATTAGTGCGAATTTCAGCCGTTTCAGGTAGAAAATCCGGCATTTTTCCATTGTCTAGCTCAGTTTGCCTAACTAATCGATTGGCTAAAAGTTCTTCTCGTCTAGTAGAAAAACTTCTTACTAATTTGGCAACAAATTTAAGGGCTTCTGGGGTAAGAATTTCAGCAAACTCTATGCTAATAGGTGCTAGAACTGCAATTTTTTCTTCTTGCAATAGTTGATTTAACTGTTTTTGTTTATCTGTTTGGGTTTGACTTTCTTGTCCCATAAGTTAGATACACCTTTCCTTTCAACAAATTGCAAGGTTATAAAATTTTATCATGAGAATATCGACCTAATATAAGCAAAACGAAATTTCACGTCAAGCGAATTTTCGCTGAAATTATAGTTTTTGCTGGAAATTATTCCGCTATTTCCAGCAAGTACTTTTTGGCTATAAATGACAATAAGTTAAGCAGATAAATACTTATAACAATTTACGAATCATATAATAAACATCTCTATAAAGATGGTTATTATATGAGAAAGTTATATATTGTTATTTTACTTTACTAACTTCATTATTTTCTAATATTAAACCAAGACAAATTAGTTAAACTAAAATTCCTCATAACTAACTTGAAAGCCCAGTGCTAGACTGTTACTCTAACATTAATTTTATAAAGCTGAAGGATATTTTATATGGGTAAAATTGGTATATTTATTGTAGTGCTTTTTCTGAGTGTTAACATTTGTATTGCACAAATTAATTTTGACAAACCAAAAGAAAAAGGTTTATTACCTAATCCTTATACAGCTACTTCGCCTAGAGATGTAGTAGTAGAAGCAACCATAGCAATGTTGAAAGATATGAATATTGATTTAGATACAGAAAAATCCAAAAAAGAAGAAGGCATCTTGGTAGCAAAACCAGTCATCTTTACCAAAGGCACACTTACAGTTAGCCAACTAGAGCATTTTTCTAGTTGTCCAGCAATTGAATCTCGTAATTGGTCACGTGGTCGCCATACACTACAAATGGTGATAGAACCATTAGATCCATCGCGTTCAAAAATAAGCGTTAGTGCTAAAATTGAAGGCGAAAGACAGACGATGACAGGTAGCACTTGGGTAGTATGTGAATCAAAAGGTATTTGGGAAAATTTAATTTTAGAAAGTTTAGTCAAGCGCATTGACTACTAAGTTGTTTAAGACATTAGATTTTTAGAACCTAACTTAGGATTAAAAAGTTATGAAAGAAAACCCTAAACATAGCGAAACAAAAGCTCTTAAAAGTAGTAGAACTACTGGTAATTTAGAACAAGTCCCTTCTGCTAAAAAACGCTCTCTCAACACTGACTTATTAGCTACACCTCTTACTGACAAATTAGATAAAAATGCTGGAATAGTAGAACAAGCTTCTAGTTTATCAGACACAAAGCCTTTAACCCTAGCTTCTCAACCTTCTATATCATCAAATCAGACTGCAAGTTTAGCAAGTATAGCAAATAGTGAAAAAACACCAACTAATGCAACAATTAAGTTAGCATCAGAAAATATAAATAAAGTAAATCCAACAGAAACTACTGCAAAAACCTCAGATAAAGTAGTACAAGAAATTCTTAAAGAAGTTGCTAAAGAAGTTGCTAAAGAAACCGAAGTTAACCCTACAGTTAACCCTGCCATTGAAAGTGTCAAAACAGAGCTTAAAAAAGTAGATTCAACACCTATTCAACAAGCGGCTACTAAAATAGAAGTTTCAGAAAATAATAAAAATAATGAGTTTTTAACAAACAAAATTACTGAGCAAGTAAAAGCATCTTCTTGGGCAGAAAAACCCATAGAGTTAGCCAAAGCATCTGACACTAAGAAGGTAGATTTAGAAAGCTCTACTCCTCAAACTCAAGCTATTGAAGATGTTATTTTAGAAAATTCTCAATCAGCTAATAAACCTGTTGAAATGCCGCTTTTTAATAGCATTAATCAATTTTCTGACCCTATTCCAGAAGTTAAAACCAAGGCTGCTAGGGTTAAATCTCTTATTTTGTGGACAGTACCTATTTTTGTTTTATTTGGGATTTTTGTTGGTATAGTTTATTCTGTTCCAAACTTACGTAATACCATTGGGGAAAAGTTACCTCCACATATTGCTGTAAAGCTAAGGTTAGTTAATAGAGTAATACCATCGGTTTCATTAAAAGAATATCGTTATTTTGTTAATCAAACAGAAAATACGGTTACTTTTAGCGGGGTAGTTACTAATCTTTCCCAAGAAACTGTAAGTCAAATACAGCTAGAATTTTTACTTACCAAACGTGAGGATGTACGTTTAACAGATAAAAAGATAGTTAGCTTGGAACCAGCAGAACTTGCACCTAAACAAGAAGGAAAATACGAATTTGTAATTTCGGCTAAAGATTATCAGGAATCAAAGTTTGTCCGTATGTTTGATATTAATAAAGAGGATCTAAAAGTTAAAACCCGAGAAATTGCTGATTTACCTTTAGCAGACCCAAACTTAGCTCCAGATTTGACACCTTTACCAAATAGTAAACCTAAAGCACCAGATAATAACATCTATGATGGATCCGTAAATTAAATTTACTAGTAAGTTTTTACAGTGATCAGCCTAACCAGATCAGAAAGTTAAAAGCTAGCTTTCTGATCTTTTTTAATTTTCCACTTTAACTGTTATGTATCAACTATATATAGATTATATCCTTATAGATACAACTTTTAATTGTACAAGACGGTTGATCTTGACAAAAGCTTTTGTTATAGTTTGCTCATCTTAGAGACTCATATAAATTCACCAAGAATTCAAAAAAATCTGCCCAAAAAAATAAAAATATTAGATTCTGAGGGGTCAATCTAAATATAGTCATGAAGTGTATTAAATGTGCTAAAGAACAAAGCGAAAAAGCTAGTGTTTGCCCATACTGTGGGTTTAGATTTCCAAAAGAACTTAAAGAAGCAAAAGAACTTAAAGAGACTTCTTTAGAACGTTCTACTTTAATTGAATTTCCTTTAGCAGCAAATAAAACGGCTGAGAAAACTAAGCAACAAGCTGCTAACCCCAATAATAATTGGCGTGCTGAACTAAGTGCTAAAGTGCGAGAAGTAAAAGAGCGTCGCAATATGCAAGAAGCTCGTGGACGTTTGCAAGCAGAACTAGAAGCCGCAGCCCAACGCTATCAACAAACTAACCCCCCAATAAACAATGCTGGTTTAGCTATTAGTAATATTAGCACTAGTGTCGATAGTATTAATACTAGTGCTGAATCTGAAGATCGCACTAGTAATCCAGTAGTTGAAGCAGCACTTAAACGGGTTCAACGTGCTTCGGAAATAGCTGTAAAACGTCAGCAATATATAGGTGCAGCAGCAGCAATAGCAGCAAGTAAGACTGTAAATAGTCCTTCAACACTCCCTCAACCACAACAAATTGCTAAAGCTACTACTGAAACACATAATATTAGCTCTTTAGCTATTAACCCTAGTATAGAAGTAAATAATGCTCCAATTATTAAATCAGAAATTGAAACAGTAACAACAATTCCAAGTGTTAAAGCTAAAATTACTTCTGCTGTAGTTAAAACCCTGGCTACATCAACCCAACAAACAGTTTCTACCCCAACAGTAGGAGCAACAGCCGTAGCACCTGTAATAATAGAAGAAATTCTAGAAGCTCCTGTTTTACTACCTATAACTGATGAAATAGAAATTCCACAAGTTAATGCACAAGAAGCCGAAGCAGTTTTAGAAAGCTTGCTAGAGCAGCCAATAGAGCAACCAAAACAACAACCTGTAAGAGTAATTAGGGAATCTGAATCAGGGCCAAATTACTTAGATGAATTAATAGCAGTTTGTGAACAAAACCGGACTCTTTCAAGCGAAAGACCTAATAAATCACAACGTTTAATTGCTGCAACAATAGACCTTTTTATTATTTTGTTAGTCAGTGCGATGTTTTGGGCTACTAGCTATACTTTAGGAGTTGATTTTTCTGACCAACGAATAATATATATTTTGTCAGGTACTAGCTTTTTTACTGGCTTAATTTATTTAACCATGATGGTATTTGTTGCGGCTCGTACCTTTGGCATGATGTTTGTAGGCACAAGAGTTGTAAATAGCAATACTTTTGAATCACCCTCTTTTATTCAATCTCTACTTCGAGGTGTTAGCTATTTTATTTCTGTAGCCTTAGTAGGTCTAGGCTTTCTTTGGATGTTTTTAGACCCTGAACAACGCACTTTGCACGATATTGTTTCTAGTACTTTGGTAGTACGTGATTATTAAATAGTAGATTATGGCACTGGAAAATTATCTTTTAGATCAGATTGTACGCGAAGCAGTGCCATTAGTTACAAATCAGTTAGTTGGCCGAATATATGAACCTTCGGCAATGGAGTTTCTGGTAAATCTACGTCGTTCAGATAACTTAAGCCTTTATTTTTCTTTACTTCCAAACCGCCCTGCATTTTTTCTAACTTATAAACTTAAAAATTTAGCAACAGAACATTCTGCTAGTCATTTGACTAATTTTATGCGTAAGTATTTTACTGGGGCAACATTAACTGAACTAGTAAAAGAAACTGATGAACGACGTATTAGAATTAACTTTTCTAATTTTGATATTACAGGAAAACCAATAACTTTAACTTTACTGCTAGATTTAATGGGACGTGCGGCTAATGCTCATCTTTTTGTAGACAATGCTTATTTAGCTAGTTTACGTGAAGTTCCAGAGCATATAAATATTTCTTTACTGCCTTTAGAAAAAAATTTACTACCAACTAAAGAGCTAACAGAAGATCAATTTAATGAGTTACTTAAAACTACTAAATTACCAGAACTAGCCAGCAAATTAAGTGGATTTTCCCCTACTCTAGTAAAAGAGCTTGTTTTTCGTGCTGCAAACCAACCTGCCTTTCAAGCATTAAAATCTATTCTAAAAGAATTATCTAAACCAAAGCAGGCTCGTATTTATGCTTTAGCACTATTAAGTAATCTGTCTATTGGTACGATAGATATTCGCAAGAATTTAATTTTAACTTATTTAGACTTATCTATAGCTAAAGACCTGATACCAACAGAGTTTTCATCCCTAAATGAAGCAACTGAAAACTATTTTAGTTTACTTGCAAAATTAACAGTTTTTCAAAATCGGTTTAATAGCTTAAAGACTAAAGCTAAATCAGCTATTACTAAACTAGAATCTCTAATAAAAAAACTTGGTGATGAAGAAAAAGAATTTTCCCAAGCTGAAAAACATAAACGTTTAGGAGAGTTACTTTTAGCTAATCTAGGAACTTTGCATAAGGAAAATAATAAGCTTTTTTTGATAGATTATTTTGACCCAGAACAAAAAGAAATAAGTTTAGCTACTACAGAAAATAAATCTCCAAAACAATTAGCAGAAGATTATTTTAAGCAATATCAACGTGCTAAACGGGGTCAACAAGCTGTAGCCAAACGTCTAGCTGACACAGAAAAAGAGTTAGCTAAGCAAAAAAAACTACTTAGTAGAATACTAGCGGCTGAAACAGAACTAGACTTAGACAATATAGATAAACCTTTTGATAACAAAGTAGTTAAAAAGACAGATAAAAAACAATCCTCTCTACCTAGCGGACTACGTTGCTATTTATCTTCTGATGGTTATGAAATTCTTGTTGGACGCAATGATAAAGGCAATGACCAATTAACTTTTCAACTAGCTAAACCTTTGGATATTTGGCTTCATACAGCGGATTATCCAGGTTCTCATGTATTAATTCGTAATCCACAGCGTAGTATAATACCAAGTCGGACAATTTATGAAGCAGCAGCATTAGCAGCATTTTTTTCTAAAGCAAAAGAAGAAAATTTAGCAGCCGTAAGATATACAGAGAAAAAAAATGTTACTCGTCCCAGAAAAGCTAAAGCTGGAATGGCACTTCTTACAGACTTTAAGACCATAATGGTTAAGCCTCAAGAAACAGGCCAACGCATTTTAGAATAATTTGCCGAAAGTTCGCTTTTATTAAAATTTTGCATTTGAATTATTTTTAACAATTCGCTATAGTTCGCCTACTAAATTAATAAAAAGCTTTAATTTAACTCTAAAATATGCTTAAATATCAATACTTATGAGATCCAGCAGTCAAGATTCTGCTCCTGTTCCTCACATTTGGTTAAATAGCCCTGTTGCAGCCGGTGCATCTGCTTATTACCCTGCTGTAATGATTGAGTGTAAATTAACATTTCGTAGTCTAAGAGCTACTTACCACCATAGCGAAGAACGTATCTATACCGCCTGGTATCCAGAAAAAGACTTGCCAATAAACTGGGATGAGCCAATAATTAGCCTAGCCCCAGGAACTAAATTTTCTGGTGTTCCACTTTCAGATTTACCTAAGCAAACTGGAAATTTTTTATTTACTCCTAGCCGTTTGGTAGAAATGCAAGATGAATTAATTAATAGTTTGGTGCGTAAAGAAAAATTTTCTTTACTCTATAACCCTATTTTCAAAATTTACTCAACCCCAGGACAAACACGAGATGAATTCTTAGATAAGGTTTCAGAAATTGCTTTAACAGAAATGGAACCTGAACTAAGAGATTTAATGCGCAAAGTAGAATTAAAACTAGAACAAGTTAGAGAATCCCAAGAGCGTAAAGGTCGTAAAGACCCATTACCTGAACCAAATTTACTAAAAAATATTGAACAACGCTCAGAAATATTTACTAGTAAAGCTCGTTTAACTTCTATGTTCCTTAATAGTGCTAAACGCGCATTAAAACCTAAGACATTTCGCGGTAGTATAGATGTTTCCTTAGATAAAATTAATTTTGAATTAAATGAGACTTTAAGACATATTGAGCAGGAAGCAAACGAAGAAGTTAACCAATTATGGGAAATTTTTCTAGAACGTAGCCAACAATGCGACAAGTTTGATATTGGGCTACAACATCAAAATATCCAAGTTCTAAGACGTGCAATTCTTTGGCTAGCTTATTAACTTAAGTCTCTATTTATTAGTATTTTGAGCTATAACATTTTGAAAACGTTCGCTAAGATAATAAGTAAATATAATTAAGTTACTAGAATTATTAGAGGATTGTTCTTTAGAAAAGTTTTCTTTGATAATATTACGAGCTTGATTAAGTTTTTTCTCTATAGAAATTACAGCTTGCTCTAAAGAAAGATAAGCATCATTAAGACGATCATTTTTTTTATCTATCTCAACATCTTTTCCTAGTAAAATAGAGTCTCCAGCAAAATCTAGTAAATCATCCACTTGTTGATAGGCATCCCCTATGTATTCAGCAAATTGGCTAAGAGCTATTTGCTGTTCTTCATTAGCATTAGCTAAAATTGCTCCACTTAAAAGAGAAAACTTAATCAAAGGCATAGTTTTTAAGTTACGTAGTGCTAACAGTTTAGCATCTGTTGTTTCATTTCTAACACTTTGTTTAGCACAAAGGTCAAACCATTGCCCACAAATTAAGCCATTTGTGCCAATTGTCTGCATTAAATTTATTACTAAAGCATTAGACTGCCTAAAAGAAGTTAAAGAATTTGCTACTAAAATTACTAGTTCAATACCTTTTAATAGCAAAGCTAATGCAACCAAAATAGCTTTATCTTCGCCAATTTCTAAGTGCAAAGCTTTAGTGCCATGTCTTAGCGTAGCATTATCCATACAAGGTAAATCATCAAAAATTAAAGAGCTACAATGTATTAATTCTATAGCAACAGCAACCTCAAGCATCAAATCTATTTGGTAATTTTCATTAGGGCTAATTGTTTGCCAACCCATTATTGTTAAAAAAGGTCTAGTGCGTTTTCCTCCATCAAAAACAGCAGATCTAATAGCTTTTTGCCAAATAGGATCGGAAATATTAGGAAAACTAGGAAGTATTTCTTCCAACTTTTTTTCGATAGCAGGTGACCAATCTTTTATTAAAAGTTCAAAATCTAAAGCTCTTTTAGACATGTCTTTATAATGAAATGTATTAAGCAAATTTAATTTGGCGCGTTAACCAAATATTAGGCAAATATAATAACTTAGCACTTAGGCTAAGACTAGCACGACGCGAAAATACATCATAATTATTACTTTCTATTTTAGATAGTATTGCTCCATAAAGTCTACTAGCAGCAAGTACCGTAAAACGACTATCAGGACTAAGTAATTTAATACCTAATTCTGCGTCTTGGTAAAAACTACGAGCGCGTTCAATTTGAAATTTCATTAGGGCAATAAAATTTTTATTAACTTTTTTAGCTTTTAGGTCTGACTCTAAATAATTAAATTTATTTAGCTCATCAACAGGTAGATAAATTCTTCCTATTTCTAAATCTTCTCCAACATCGCGCAAAATATTAGTTAGCTGCATAGCAATTCCTAAGTTTTCTGCTTTAGCTAAAGCACTAGCGTCACTATAACCAAAAACCTCAGATGCCATAAGTCCCACAGTTGCAGCAACTCTATAGCAATAAAGACGAAGCTCATCAAAATTCTTAAATGGTTGCGGCTCTAAATCCATTCTTACACCAGCAATTAAGTCTAAAAAATGTTGTTTATTGACTGCATAAGAATCAAGTACGGCTCTCATAGCTACTAAAATAGGCTCTTTTACTGTTTTACCACTATATAAAATATCTAGTTTTTCTTGCCATTGGTCTAATAACTGGTGAGTTATAAGCTTATTTTCTGGGGCAGATTCATCAACTATGTCATCTAAAGTTCGACAAAGTGCATAAATAGCAAACATTGCTATTCTTTTATTGTAAGGAAGAAAATGACTGCAAAAATAAAAGCTTTTTGCATGATGGCGAACAATATTTTCACAACGGGCAAAAGCTTCTTTGGCAGCAACAAAAGAATCTTTACTCATTAATAATTACCCAGATCATACTAAGATTTTGCTACGGCTTTGGAGTTTAATTGTTTACTAGTAGCTTGTTCAATAGCTTTTGCTGCTAAGTTTCCGCTGCTAACAGCACCTTCCATACTGTCATAAAAACGCTGCTGTGTATAACCACCAGCTAAAAATAAATTCCCTATTGGTGTAGTTTGTGTGGGGCGTAATTTATCAACACCAGGTTTAGGCCAATAAACTGATCTTGGGATTCTTACCACAGTTGATTTAGTTACTTTAGCATTTGCTGATAATTTTGGAAAATAGCTTTTAATGTTAGCAAAAACTTCTGCAACAATTTTTTTATCATCCCAATCCCAAATTTGACGTGCAGGAGCTACAACTGCTTCAATTCTAGATTTTCCCTGACAAGAATAATCTTTAGTAGTATTGCCAAGATCAGCATAAACAGGAATTATTCCATCTGGAGAAAAAAGTATATTGTCTACACCTGTAACTTGTTGATTAAACCAAAGTTGTGTGGTAATTACTGGAACTCCTTCAAATTCATAGAGATTATTAAAGAATTTTTCTTCTTTAACCCTACTAGGCAAAATTGCTTGTAATTTATGTATAGGTAAAGCTAACAGATAATAATCTGCCTTTAGCACTTCCCCGCTTTTTAGCACTGCCCCAGTAATTTTATTTGATTCTAGGTTAAGTTTTTCTACTGGACTATTTAAGTAAATCTTTCCACCTTTATTAGTAATATATTTAGCCAAAGGGCCGGTTAGTTTTTCTGCTGGTGAGCCGCTTAAAAAACCCATTTTAGACGCTGTAGGAGTACGTAAAAAAGTGCCTGAAACATCTAAAACTATTTTTGCAGAAAGCTCTTCTGGAGGTAAAAATTTTAAGGCTAAAGACATAGGTAAAAACATTTTTTTTAGCATTTTTTCACTTATTCCAAATTCCCTATGCCATTGACTATAAGTTTTGCTGTCTTGGCTACGAAAATAATTATCCGTCCCAAAAAGCATTGGTTGTAAAGCTTTAGCTAAAGAAAGTTTTTCTAACCAATTAAAATATCGATTTTGAAATACTGCTGGGAGCAAATGAAAAGGGCTAGGTAAGGAAGTAGTGCGAAATTCAAAGCGTTCTCCTTGTTCTAAGGTATAAGTCAAAACATGTTCTTTCCAAATAATTTGATTGTAAACATTTAGCTCTTTCATCAAATCGTAAATTTCTTTATAAGCACCAAAAAAAACATGTAGTCCGCTTTCTATCCAATCACCATCAGCATCTTGCCAAGCAGAAACCTTTCCACCCAAAAGTTTTCTTCCTTCATAAAGTTCTACTTGATAACCTGAGTCCAAAAGCCTTTTTGCTGCTGTTAATCCTGCAAGTCCACCACCAATAATAATTACCGAATTATTTTTACTCATAAAATTTTGTTTTCAATTAAAAGGCAAAAAATTAATTTACCTATACAAATTAGCTATGTTTTATATTTGTCTAAATATTGTCTAATATTTTTAATATTTTGTCTAAATTAATTGCCGATAAATAAAAAATGCAGGTCGTAGAAACCTGCATTTTTATTAATAAATTTGTTTTTTGCAAGATCTAGAAAGCTTGTAACTTTTTAAAAGTAATAAAGTCTGCTGTCACCCATTTTCGACTACTGTCAAATTCATCTAATGTCATTACAATTACATAAGTACCTTTTGGGGGAGGTGCATACTGTACACTAACAGCGACATTACTTCTAGTAAAACCACCTTGTAGAGGTTCCATACTATAACGCCCTAGCACATAACCATTTATTGTTCCGCCATTATAAGCTTCTTTTGTTGCCCAAACGCTGACCCGTAAACTACCTGTTTTACTTTTAGCTGCTCTTTTATTAACTATTTTATCTACCTTCATATCAATATATTTACCTGTAACAGCATAAGAGCCTACTCCAACAAAATTAATCCCTGTATTGCCTTGTGCAGAAACTGCTGCTTGAATAGCAATTAGCATTACCAAAGTTGTTAAGCCAGCAATAATGGGGCGACCTGATGAAACAATAAAATTTTTTATTGTTTGCATATTAATAGCAAAATTTACTTTATTCATAAGATTTCCTTTCTTGTTCAAGGCAGTGAAAATAAATTACTAAATTAAAGCTTAAAATCTTTGTTGGTTAACCAACTAGGCAACAACTAGCAATGGCTTGTGTCTAAAGTTCAGACAAACTAAAATGTTATTGTTTTGAACAAATAATTTAGTAAATATTACCAAAGTTTATAAAAAATCAGGAAAGAAAAAATCTAAAAATTATAAAAATTTTACAAAAATTTTTATTTCTCTTTTAATTGCAAATAGTTATCTAGTCGATAATCTTACAATTAATAAAATAAAACCTATCAGAAAGTTAGTACTTTTCATGGATGAAATAGTAGATGTAGCAATTATTGGTAGTGGAGTTGGTGGATTAACTACAGCAGCCTTACTTGCTCGACGTGGATTAAAAGTTGCAGTATATGAACAACATTATGTTCCAGGAGGTAGCGCGTCACATTTTAACCGCAAAGGTTATTGTTTTGATGTTGGTGCTTCACTGCTTTACACATTAGGAAAAACAGGAAAAGCTAATTTTTTACATAAAATCTTGGCAGAAATAGACGAGTCTGTAACATCTGTGCTTGATCCAATTCAAATACATTATCATTTGCCAAATGGTTGGCAAGTTCGCGCCCATTATGACCGAGAACGCTTTTTAACAGAACTAACAGCACTATTTCCAAAAGAAAAAGATGCTATTCGCAAATTCTATGATAAGTTAGCAGATATTTTTGCTATGATGGATAGCCTAGACTATATTTCCCTAGAAGATCCTTCGGCAGGAATGCGATTTACTTTTCAACGTCCATTTAGTGCTATTAAACTAGCTGTTAATTCTTTTAAGGATTTAGGAACTTTAGCCCGCAAAACTTTTCAAGATCCATTATTGCTACGCTTTATTGACCTAGAATGTTATAGCTGGGCCTTAGTTGGAGCAAAAGAAACACCTTTAATTAATGCCTCAATAGTTATTGCAGATAGACATGTTGGAGGAGTCCGCTACCCGGTTGGAGGAGTAAATCAAATTCCTTATGCTTTAGTTCGAGGAATAGAAAAATTTGGTGGTAAAGTTTATTGTCGTCAAAAAGTTACAAAAATAATTTGTGAAAATTCTAAAGCTGTTGGACTAGAATTTAAGAATGGGGAGCAAATTAAAGCGCGTGTAATTGTTTCTAATGCAACAGCTTGGAATACAGCAGAAATGCTTACAGATGAAAATGTAGCTAAAACTTTACTTAAGCCTTATAAAAAGTTTCCTGCCTCACGTAGCTTTTTTAGTTTATTTTGTGGCGTACCTAAATCAGCCATTCCTTCAGATTATTCAACACATCATATTATTTTAGAAAATTGGGAAGAAATGCAAAAAGATGGCGGTACGGTTTATCTTTCTATACCTTCTATTTTAGATAGTAGTATTGCACCTAGTGATTGTCATAATGTACATGCCTTTACTGTACATAGCTATACCAATGGCAAAAGAGATAAAGATTATAAAGAATGGAAAGAAAAGACGGCTGCAAAATTACTAGAAAGATTACCCTTAAAATCACCTCCACACTTTTCTATAGCTGCTAGTCCGCTGACTAATGAGCGATATCTTGCACGTAAAGAAGGAAGTTATGGCCCACTTTTTACTAATGGAAAAGATTTGCTTTTTAAGCCTAAAAATCTTACTCCATTAAAAAATCTTTATTGTGCAGGAGATAGCTGTTTTCCTGGTCAAGGTGTTAGTGCTGTAGCAGCTTCAGGTGTTTCTTGTGCAATGCTTATTGCTAAAGAATTTAAGATTAAATGGAATCAATAATTACTGCCCGCAAAGATCTTAATGTAGAAAGGGTTTTTGCCCTAGTTAATCGAGGTATGCTTAAACGGCATTTTCATCAAATTTGGACAGTAGGATTTGAAAACTTAAAAAATATTAATCCACAATATCCAGTAATTTTTTATGCTAATCATAGCAATTGGTGGGATGGACTTATCGCTTTTTATCTTACTCGTGACCTGCTTAAGTTTGATGGTTATTTAATGATGATGGCAAAACAACTACGTAAATATAGCTTTTTTCGTTGGATAGGAGCTTTTTCTATAGATCGTGAGTCTCCTATTAGTGCTTATCGTTCACTGGAGTATGCAGCTAATTTGCTAAATAATACAAACAAAACAACTTGTGCAATTTGGATTTTTCCTCAAGGTGAATTACTTCCAAACGACACTAGACCTATTAAATTTTTACGTGGGTTAGTTTGGTTAATAAAACATGTTCCACAAGTGCAGTTAGTTGCTGTTACTTTTCGCTATGAATTTCTTAATGAGCAACTTCCAGAAGTATTTATCTCTTTTAACCAACCAAAGCAAATATTAAATTTAGAGCAAATTAAAAACCTTAATTTAGAGTTACAAACAGAGTTAACCAGCCAGTTAGAAGCACTAAAAACTGACATCATCAACCAAAAAACTCATCATTACAAGGCAATTCTTAAAGGTAAACTTTCCTTAAATATAATGTATGAAAAATTTAGGCAGTTGATTGGATTGCAATAAGGACAACACTTTTTATGTTGTCCTTAGCAAAATTTTCTACTTTATTTAAGCTCGTTTAAGACTACGAGCAGCAATTTTTTCTGTTGGAATTGGTACAGGCAATTCTTTCTCTACAACAGAAATATCTTGCTGGGATTTAAGCTTTTCAATCCTTGCTGTCATACGATGGTCTAAATCTAAGATTTGTTCTGTGCTTAAGTGATAAATATTAGGCTGATTATGGTAGACCCTAGCAGCAGTTATAATATCAGCTTGCTTAAAACCATTTTTTACAGCTTTTTCAACTAAGTCTTTTATAGTAATTGTTGGTGCTACTACAGATAAAGTTGGAGTTTTTTCTTCTAAAGTAATTGGTACTGTTATAGGTTTTGGTGCATCCATAGGTAGTTCTGTAGTTTCTTTTTTCATATGGTCTAAAAAGTCCTTAAAAGTAATATTTCCAACCATTTCAAAACCAACTTCAAAGGCAGAAGAATTACTTTTTATTACTTGAAAGACTCTAACTATTTCTCCATCTCGTTCTTGTAAAGAAACTTCTACCATAATATCAACAAAATATTCTAAACCGCTAGCAGTCATAGGTAACACTCGGCCAACTTCATTGTCTTCTTTTGCTTCTTTGCCCTTAGCTGGAATTTGGTCAATTATTACTACTGATTTACCACTTTCAATACATAACTTTCTTAAAACACCTTGTAGGATCATTTGATCTGCTGCTAATTCTTCTGCACTAGGTTGTGCTAGTGGGTTGCTGGTTCTTTCCCTAACAGCAGCAATCATCTCGCTATGTTTAGCACTAAAGTAAGAGGCCCAGGAATCTAGTGCAAAACATCCATAGTTTTGTTCTAGCCCTTCGCCAGATATTGCCCAGTCAATAAATTCTGGAAGTTCGTCAGAATGTTCTATTTCTATACCATCAAATAAAGTGCCAACTCCTTTAAGTAAGCGGGTTTTGCGTTCAACATCAAAAATACATAAACGTCCCATTTGTGCTTCTGACATACTACGAACAAAATGACTTTTCCCTACTCCTGCACCTCCTCTAATTGCCATAACAAGTCTTTGTTGACGAGGACGACGGCTTAAAGGATTAATTTTTGGTTTTTGTGTTGTTGCCATTATTTTGTCTCCTATATTTTTAGATTTTATAAAATGAATTTTGCTTATTTTATGTTTTTACTATAAAACTATAACTATAATAGCTATTAAAATAACCATAATTACTTATTTATCAAGTAATAAGCTTTTAATAAATAAAAATTGAATTTTCTAAAATTAAAATTTATTTATCAATTTTTAATTTCAAATATATTTTACTAAAAATATAAGCGAATCTTCAAGAGAAAATTTTCATTTTTCTTAAAATTTAAGCGAAATGTAAATTATTGAGGGTTAAAAGAAAAATTGGTTAAATTGTAATAAACAACTTAACCAATGCTTTTGAATAAGGTTATTTTTGACTAAAGAAAAATAAGCGGGTCAATAATGAAATATTAGCAAAATGTATGGATAATAAAAATTCAACAATTATTCATCTTTAGGAACATCTTTACTACCTACAATAGTTAAGTTCATTCCTATTTGAACACTTACTTGTTTACCATTTATGTCTATGACTGATTTTCCGCTTAAATACCAACCAAAAGAGCCTGTAGAAAATTCCTTTACTTCTGCTAGCATAGGGATATCATTAATTTCTACTTTAACCGCTTTGGCGTGTTCACGAAATTCAGATCTAGTTATTGGGCAGCTTTTAGCCATTATCAAATCTCCTTGATGTAAGTAATATTTCTAGTACATTATTTTTTCTTTGCAACTTCTGGCAGTTCTTTATCTGCTGTTAAAATTGCGTCTGTTAGACCAATCTTAGCTAGAATTTTAGTTTTTTCCTCTATTTTAGCTGGGCGTGGTGTGCTGTAATTTTCAATAATTACTGGAATTAATTCTATTTCTTTTAGTTTAGCTTTTTCTTTCAATTTTGGCGTGTTAGATGACGGATTAATAGCTATTTGACCTTCTAAAGAAACTTTTAAGACAAGCCCTTCTTTAGTATCTTGACTCCATTCCTGGTCAAAAATAAAGTTTCCTAGAGAGTAAAAGATATATTTATCTTTATATTTTTCAATAGTTTGTATCCAATGAGGATGTGCGCCTATAACTAAATCTGCTCCATAGTCAATTGCTGCACGAGCAAAATCTATTTGTGGTTGATGAGGTTGGCGCATATATTCCACTCCAGCATGCATAGTAACTACAATAAAATCAGCTTCTTTTTTTAAGCTTTCCAAGGAATTTTTTAAGTATTCTGTGTCTTCAATACGTGCTACTAGATTATTTCTTGCTACACCACCATCATTTACAGAAGCATAGGAAGCCCCTAAAAAACCTAACTTTAAGCCATTAACAGTAATAATCTTAGGCTGCCAAGCTTCACTTAAATCTGAACCTACACCTAAATAAGTAATTTCATTTTCCGCCAAAACTTTCCTGGTATTCTCAAGTCCTGCTGCTCTTTGATCTAAAGCATGGTTATTAGCTAAATTTAAGACCTTAAAATTATATCTTTTTAGACCTTCAACATTTCTAATAGGAGTGTTAAAAACAAGGCTATGTGGTGGGCCTGGTTTATCGCTTCCAGAAATAGGAGATTCTAAATTCCCAAAATTAAAGTCTGTACTATCTAGTAATTCTGCTAGTGAACTAAATGGGCGTAGTGGGTCATTAGTGCGAGCAATTACGCTGTTAACTCCTCGTGACATCATCATATCACCAACAGCTAAGAATGTTACTTTAGTTTCTTTATATTCTATTGTTGGGGTAGGCAGTTTCTCAGGTATTTTTGCTATTTCTTTAGTAAAAAGATACTGGTAAATAGACTGATAATTAAAAGCAATTAAAATAACTATCGCGCCTAAAATAATTCCTACTAAAAATTTAACTTTTTCGATTTTCATAAAAAGAAGTTAAAAACCTTCAACCAAAAAGCCACCATCAACGCTAATACATTGCCCAGTGATATAAGATGAGGCTGGCATAGCCAGAAAAGCTACTGTAGTAGCAACTTCTCTAGGTTCCCCTATACGTTTCATTGGAGTTTTAGCTAGCACTTCTGCTAAATATTCTGGATTTTTTAGTACATTTTCTGCTAGTGGAGTACGAATATACCAAGGAGCAACAGCATTAACTCGAATGTTATCATTTGCCCACTCTATAGCTAAATTACGTGTTAATTGTAAAATAGCCGCTTTACTCATAGCATAAGGTGAACCAGTACGAATATGTGTAAGACCTGCAACAGAGGCTACATTAATTACACTAGCATTTTCACTATTTTTCAACATAGGATGGGCTAACTGGCAAGCTTTAAACATTGAAGTAAGATTTGTATGCAAAACTGATTGATATTCTTCTATGCTATATTCTAAGGTCTTTTTACGGACATTAGTACCAACATTATTAACTAGTATGTCAAGCTTATCCCAGTAATTTTTAAGAGTAGTAAATATTTCCTCTTGTTGTGTAAGGTCAGAAATGTCTGCTGCAAGTCCTTGAGCTAAATAACCTTGTTCTCTCCAATCATTAACTATTTTTTCAACTTCTTCAGCACTTCGAGCAACAATACATACTTCTGAGCCTAGTTGCAAAAATTCCTCAGCTATTGCTCGACCTATTCCTTTGCTCCCACCTGTAATTAAAGCTTTTTTTCCTGTTAAGCACCAATGATTTAACATAAAGCCCTACTTAAATAAAGTTAGTGACTAAAACTAATTTACTAATAAAAAATCTTGTCTATCTTGTTAAAACAGCTATTAACACAGCTAATATAGCTAAACCTATTGCTCCTATAATGACATACATAGCATTAGATTTTGTCTCAGCAGTTACAGCTTGAGTAATAGTATTATTTTGTTCATTACTAGAAGTAGTCACAGGCTTTTTTTCTAGGATTGGGTCATTTTTTTCTGTTACTGGCGCATTAGCTGGTAAAATTCCACTTTCTACTTGTTCAGCAGTAGTTTTAAAAGCATTATAAAAATCTATAGCATTTTTATAACGGTTTTCTGGGTCACGAGCTAAAACAGTACCAAAAATTTTGTCATAAGCTGGGTTAATAAAAGAAAATTTCTTAGAAGGGGGCGGAAGATCTTGACTTACTTTTGTGACTAGCAAATTGCGTACATCAGAACCTTCAAAAGGGGTTTTACCTGTCAACATTTGGTAAAGAATTACACCTAAACTATAAATATCTGCTGGCGCGCCAACAGTTTGCCCCATTATTTGTTCTGGTGGCATAAAATGAGGTGTACCAAACACTTCTCCTACTTCTGTTAAGGCAGAACCTTTAGTAATTTCTCCATCGGGTTGCATCATTTTTACTAAACCAAAATCTGCTAGCTTAATAAGCTCTTTTCCATTTGCATCTTTAGTAAGCATTACATTCTCTGGTTTTAGATCTCGATGCAAAATACCTCTTTTGTGGGCTACATCTATGGCTTCACATAACTGTTTCATAATTTCAATAGCACGTTTTGTAGGTAGAGGCCCAGAAGTTGAAAGCAAGGCTCTAAGTGTTTCACCATCAACAAACTCCATAGCCATAAATAGCAGACCATCTTCGGTTTCGCCATACTCTAAAACTTGAATAATATTATTATGTGCTAAGGCTTTACCAACTTTTGCTTCTCTTTGAAACCGCTTAACAAACCTAGAATTAACTAGTAGCATTGGAGAAATAACTTTGATGGCTATTAAAGTTTTATCTGTTACCTTAGTAGCCTTAAATACTGCTCCCATGCCACCTTCACCCAATTTTTTTTCTATTAGGTAACCTTTAATTTCTTTACCTATTAAATTATCATAATAACTTTTTGTCGTAGAATTACTCATTCTATTTAATTAACTCCCAGGTTCTTCATATGCTACACGAAAGCTAACTGTCTCATTAATATAACGATCTAGTTGCCAACTGCGAAAAGTTTCTGCGCTATGAACGGGTGAACCATCTGTATTGCCTCGAATAATGCGAACATTATCTGTGCTTGTTAAGTCAGCAGGTAATTTAGCTTTAGAATTTGGATAAAGACGAATTGGGTCTTGTGTCCATTCCCAATGCTTAAATAATTCTTCCACACGTAACTTTTCTTTATTACGAGCAACATATTCCCACTCGGCTTCTAGGGGCAAACGATAGCCTTTACCTGTTTTGGTTGTTAACCAATCACAATAAGCTTTAGCATCTAACCAGCTAACATTTACTACAGGATCATCCATAATATTAGTTGGCGGTGTTGTAGCTTTCCAATGTGGCGGAGAAGTGTGTTTTGTTTGTAAAACAAATTCAGCATATTGTTTATTAGTAACTAAAAACTTAGAAATTTGAAAAGCTGCTATTTTCCTTGGATGCTCTGGTTGTAAAACGTCATCCCCTTTATTAGTTCCCATAGTAAATTGCGCTGCTCTAACAGTAACCATTGCTGGAATCAAGCGTTCAGCTAATTTTACTGTATTATCGATTGCATTTTTTGGGTTTAATTTTATATACGCAAAACCTGCTCCGCCCAACAAAAGTAATACTACTATTCCAATAGTAAAATAACGTAACCAATTTACAGGCTTGGTTTCTAAAGGACTAATACTAACAATACTATTTACCGCACTAGTGCGGGCATAATTAGGCGCGTTAATTGATGTGTAATCCTGATTTGAGGGTGAAGTTTTTACAGAATTTGAGGGTGAAGTATGACCTGATGATTGCTCTACTTTAGAAATATTTTTTTCTTTAAACTCAACAATATTATCATCACTTGGTTTATCTGAAACATTTTTTTCTATTTTTTCTAGTTCATTTCTTAATTCTAAAACTGTCTTAGGACGTTCATCAGGAGATAAAGATAAACCTTTACTTATTAAATCATCTAACTCTGGAGTAATACCTGGGCGCATTTCTCTTAAAGATTTATACTTACCAATCATTACAGGGGGTATTTCTCCTGTAAGCATTTCATATAAGATCAAGCAAATAGTAAAAATATCTGTTCGAGCATCTACTTCCAGATTCATAAATTGTTCTGGTGCCATGTAACGCATAGTTCCTGGAGTATCATCTCCAGTTACATTAGTATTTTCTCCTGTAGGTTTCTTTACTTTGGCAATACCAAAATCCAACACTCTAGCCATTATTTCCCCTGTAGCTAGTTGTTGGATCATAATATTTTCTGGTTTTAAGTCTCTATGAATAATACCTAAAATATGTGCCTCATAAATACCTGCACAAATTTGTTTAGTAATTGCTATTGCTTGTTTTTCAGAAAGGGTTTTTTCTTCTAATAAATCACGTAAGGCTTTACCATCAATAAACTCCATAACAATATAAGGAAATTCATCAGGAGTAACGCCAAAATCTATAATGCTAACTATATTAGGATGGCTAATTTTAGCTAAAGCTTCGGCTTCTCTTCTAAAACGTACCAAACGATTAGCATCTTGGTTATTAGCAAGTCCGCCATCTAAAGAAGAAAAGCTCATTAGTTTTAGGGCAAAAGTTTTGCCTAAGTTTATATGGGTAACACGAAAGACCTTACCCATTCCACCTTCCCCAAGGAGGGTAGTTATTTTATATTTGCCGTCGATAATAGTTCCTGCTGCTACTTCGGCGGTAGGGAGATGGTTCATAACTTAATTAATGTTAGGAAATTTTATTTGTAAAATTGTAATTTTAGGCTTTTCTAATCGCCAAGTTATTATATGAATAAACCTTTGTAGTGTCAAACTATTGCTTTAACAAGTATTTTTCCAAACTCTCATAAAACATAAGGCTTGTTACTATTGCTCAAACCCCAGTCTGAAAACTTTTTGGAGCAGTAGTAACAAGCCTTACAATTTTATTTAGGAGAATTTTATATAATTAATAACTTTACTATTGTAGTTGGCCTTGGCTAAGTGTTATTGAGCCATTAACGGTCTCTAAATTTAATTTAGCTCCACCTCTACCAACTTTTCCTTTTAATTCCCTTTTGCTTACTTGGCTAGTAACCATAGCAGGTAGCTCAGAATTAATTTTTCCATTTACTGTCTCAGCACTTAGATCAACATCAATACTATTAGGTAAATATAAGTTAATACTACCGTTAACCGTCTCAAAATTAGCTTTTTCATTAGCAGGAAGTTGAAGTAATGTTGCTTTAATACTTCCATTAACTGTTTCAGCAGATACCGTATTCCCACCAGTAATTGTAATTGATCCATTGACTGTTTCTGTCCTAATTTGACCTTCTACTCCAGTTATATTAATGCTTCCGTTAACTGTTTGAATGGATTTAAGGTTAACATTTTTGGGTACAGTAATTTCATATTTAACTGCAACATTAACATTTTTAATACCTTTAGGATAAACTGTATCAATATCTACACTATCAGCTTGTGCCTTAATAACTACATCTACTAAATCTATTTTTTCTCTGGAATCTCCTGTTTTAATCGCAGTTATTTCTATTTTTTGCTGATCCCAAGTTTTTATTGTTACAGAACCATTTATGTTATCTAAAGAAACCGTTGCTTGTGGATTAAGGTTAAAAGATTTTCTAATCTCATCTTGTTCATTAGCACCTGAAACAAAACTAGTTAAAGAACCACCTAAAGCTAAAGAAAGGACAAAAGAAAAAAGGGCTTTTTTCATAACTTTTCCTCTAAAAATGACTTACAAGATATTTAGGATTTTTAATTAAATTAAAAATGAAATTTTTGTTTGACTGGTTGCCGGCATGTACGCAAGTTTTTTTTAGAGGTTCCAAGAAATTCTCGCTTCTTTACCAAGTTTTAGCAAAAGCCTATTGTTGAAGCTTAATTTCTATCTTTAAGATCAATCTTTCCTTACTATATCTATTTCTAGTAAATCCCTTGCAGCAATTGTCATAGGAAAAATACTTCGTGCTTCTGAAAGTAGAATACTGCTATCTAAATAACGTGGGCTAAAATGAGTAATCAATAATTGTTTCACTCTTGCTTTCTGTGCAATTGTAGCCGCTTGACAAGCCGTAGAATGACCTCGCGGACGTGCTTCACTTGCTAAATCTTCTGCATAAGTAGCCTCATGAATTAGCAAATTAGCCTCCTGTGCTAGTGTAACGCTATTTTCACAAGGCCGCGTATCTGTGCAATAAACAACTTTTCGGCCCTTACGTGGTGGCCCTAGAACTTGATTACTTGTTACCACTTGCCCATCAGCTAAAACAACATCCTCACCTGATTGTAATTTCCCATACATCGGGCCAGGTGGAATGCCTAGAGCTTGTGCTTTTGCTAAATCAAATTTTCCTGGTGGGTCATCTTCAGTAACTGCATAACCAAAATCTAAGACCTGATGATCTAGTGGTAGGCAAGAAACTTTATAACCATCCATTTGACGAATTATACCTGGCTCAACTTCTGTAATTTTTATTTCATAAGATAATCTTGTAAATGAAAATTTTAAGCTACTAATAATAAAATCTTTAATTCCTCTAGGGCCGTAAATAGAAAGTTCTTGATCTCGATGTTGCATACTTAAAGTTGCAAGCAGTCCAGGAAGTCCAAAAATATGATCTCCATGCAAATGAGTAAGAAAAATTGCATCTAATTGCCCAAGTTTAACTGGTGCGCGTAAAAGCCGATATTGAGTTCCTTCCCCACAATCAAATAATAACCATCTACCATTAATAAAAATAGCTAAGGATGAAACATTACGATCTCTAGTTGGTGTTCCAGAACTTGTCCCTAAAATAATAACTTTCATAATTGATTAAGTAAAATAATACAGGTTTAATAGCTTAGTCTATTTCCCAGTTTGCTGCTCTTTCTACAGCACGTCGCCAATTCTTATAATTTAGCTTGCGTTTTTCTTCTTCCAAATTAGGTTTAAACCTTGTTACAGATGAGCCAATTAATTCTAATAATTCGTCTTTGTCTTTCCAATAATGACAAGCTAACCCAGCCAAATAAGCGGCTCCTGCTACAGTACTTTCTACCATTTTTGGACGTGCTACAGGCAAACCTAAAATATCAGCTTGTAGTTGTAATAACAAATTATTTGCCGTAGCTCCACCATCTACCCTAATTTCGCTTAACTCACATTTAGCATCCTGACAAAAAGCTTCTACCAAATCCCTAGTTTGATAAGCAATTGCCTCAAGCGTTGCTCGCACAATATGAGCGCGTGTTGTGCCGCGAGTAATTCCAACTATTGCACCACGAGCATATTGATCCCAATAAGGCGCGCCTAGTCCAACAAATGCTGGCACCAGATAAACTCCTCCAGAATCTGTAACACTAGCTGCTAATTCTTCTGTTTCTGCCGCTGAATCTATGATTTGCAATCCATCCCTTAACCACTGCACCACTGCACCAGCAATAAAAACCGACCCTTCTAAAGCATAAAGCGGTTTTTCATTGCCTATCTGCCAAGCTATTGTAGTAAGTAGCTTTTGATTTGATTTAACAGCCTGTTCACCTATATTTAAGAGCATAAAACAGCCTGTCCCATAAGTATTTTTTACCTGCCCACGCTCAAAACATCCTTGCCCAAAAAGAGCGGCTTGTTGATCTCCAGCAACCCCACAAATAGGAATATTTGTTACTAAAACAGATGGGTCAGTTTCTCCAATTATTCCACTAGAAGCAACTACTTGAGGTAACATAGCTTTAGGAATATCAAATAAAGCTAATAGCTCGTCATCCCACTCCATTGTATGAATATTAAAAAGCATCGTCCGACTAGCATTAGAGGGATCCGTCACATGAAGTCGTCCGCCAGAAAGTTGCCAAATTAACCAGCTATCTATAGTTCCTACAGCTAATTGTCCTGCCTGAGCTTTTTCACGGGCATTTGGCACATTGTCTAGCAACCAACGTATTTTGCTGCCGCTAAAATAAGCATCAATAAGAAGCCCTGTTTTTTCTTGTATTAAATTTTCATGTCCTTTTGCACGTAGCTCATCACAAAAGGCAGATGTACGCCGACATTGCCAAACAATCGCATTATATAAAGGCTCTCCAGTTTCTCTATCCCATAAAACAACAGTTTCACGCTGATTAGTAATTCCAATACCAGCAATTTGATTAGGTGTAATTTCAGCCTTTTCTATTACTGTTTTTGCTGCGGCTAGTTGAGTTGACCAAATTTCTTTAGCGTCATGTTCAACCCAACCAAGTTGTGGATAATGTTGTGCAAAAGGATATTGGGCTAAAGAAACAATTTCACCTTTTCTATTAAAAATAACTGCTCGTGAACTAGTAGTTCCTTGGTCAAGAGCCAAGATATATTGCTCTAACATAGCTTTCACCTAAATCTGTTTCTAGGAAATTATATTTCTTCTGGAGGAAATTATAGGAGTCTAACCGTTGACAGAACTTAAGCGCAAGTCTGAGTAACAGATAAGTTATTGTATTAAAAACTTAAAAAACCGGAAAAAGTTATTGAAACCTAAATTTGAAAAGGTATATAAATATCAGCTTCTTAGCAAAAAATTCTAAAGTTTCAATTAGGGGCTATAGCTCAGCTGGGAGAGCGCTTGAATGGCATTCAAGAGGTCAGCGGTTCGATCCCGCTTAGCTCCATCAATAAAATCAACAAGTTAGCGTTAATCTCTTATTAGTAATCTCCACATTAGGACACACTCAAGGACACATTCAACTTTTATTTACTAAATTAAATCAAGCAAATATAGACAGTAAAAGAACAACTAACTAGAAGTTTTTTAATATCTATTTGTTAGCTAATGAGAGTTTTAAGTATTTCAATTAGGTATTTGATTTTAGGGTAGTAAATACTTTTGGCAGGTGTACGTTTTTTTAATTCTCGTAATTCTGTTAGATCTTCTTTGAACGTATTTTTCCAAATCTTTTCTTTAATTTTCGATTGTTTAATTAACAAATTACTTTCTGCTAGGAGTTCTGCTAAATCATCCCGTCCAAGGTAAACTGACACAACCTTTTTACCTTGTCGTCTTTTCTCATAGTAATAAACCTTATTTCCGCGTCTTTCCCATCCCATATAAAAATTGTGCTACATAAGCAAAAAATGCTGTTTTTGTAAGTAATATGTTAATTAAACATTAATACCTAAAGATTAACATTTAAGTAAATATTATTTACAAGCAATCTAGCATTATTAATTAAAGGTAATTCAATGATATTACTTAAGTTATTATAAATTGTAGTAGTCCAGCTATTATCATCTTGTTTAGCAAATAAAGTAACATTAAGTTCATTTTGAGCAACTAGCAAATAATATCTTAATGATTCAATCTGTTGATATTCTCTAAGTTTAGTATCAC
The DNA here is from genome assembly GCA_964492845.1 of uncultured Clostridia bacterium. Taxonomy (GTDB): domain Bacteria; phylum Acidobacteriota; class Blastocatellia; order Chloracidobacteriales; family JADJPF01; genus JADJPF01. The sequence goes on along the minus strand of CAZBMZ010000003.1, from coordinate 138,514 downwards.
GATCATATCTAGCTGTCGATCTGGAAAGAACTTCTGCAACCAAAATAGGATTAACTAAAGTTTCTAGGTTGTCCATAATTTCTAGCCTGATATTACAACTTACAACTACATCTGGATAATAATATAGCTGATCATTGATCCTTGTACGCATATCAGAGATATAACATCTGCAATTAGTCCCTAGGATTTGTAGCCATAACCTAACATTTATATTATTAGCAATAGTATTATGTCTCTCACTAGCTCCACCCATAGCGATAATTTCGCCATAAATAAATTCATGTTTTATAGGCAAAGCCTTTTCTATTTCAAAATATTCTTTAACTGTATAGCGTCTTTTAGGATTGCTTGCCATTATCTATCTTTTCCTTATATTTACGGTTTCAGTTTAATTTAAGCTATCTTAATTTCATATATAAAATTATCATCATCAATTAATTTATTCACTTCAACCTTAACTAGCTCATCTGTTTTTGATTTTGTTTTCCTTCTGCATTGCGTACAAAGCCCATCAGCAATAGCTCTTACAAAGTAATGTAGAAAAATTGCTAATAACTCATAACTAAAACTCTTTTTCACCCCATTAGAAATGTTAAACTGCTCGCATGCTAAAAAATTCTCTCAAACAAAAAACTTTACTTCAAAAGCTAGCATTCCCTTCTACACGCTATCAAGGAAGCAAACTTAAATTACTAGAATGGATTTGGCAACAAGTTTCTGAACTAGAGTTTACAAGCGTTTTAGATGCTTTTGGCGGTACTGCTTCAGTAAGTTACTTGTTTAAAATGAAAAATAAACAAGTCGCTTATAATGACTTACTAAAATTTAATTACAATATTGCACTAGCATTAATAGAAAACAAAAATATTCTCTTAAGTAATGATGAAATAAGCTGGTTGCTAGAAAAACATTCAAACATCACTTACCCTGATTTTGTCCAAGAAAATTTTTCAGAAATATATTTTACAGATGACGAAAATGCTTTGATCGATGTGTTAATTACCAACATTCGGCACTTGGATAATAAATATAAATTTTCTATTGCCTTTTTTGCACTTTGCCAAGCCTGCATCATTAAAAGACCTTATAACCTTTTTCATAGAAAAAATCTTTATATCCGCCTAGCAGACGTTAAACGCTCATTTGGAAATAAAGCCTCTTGGGATAGACCGCTTGATAAATGGTTTAGAGATTTTGTTCAGCAAGCTAATCAAGCTGTTTTTGACAATGGACAAGAAAATATTGCTTACAATCAAGATGTGCTAAATGTAAATGGAAACTATGACTTAGTTTATATAGATCCACCTTATATTTCTAACAAAGGCGTTGCCGTTGATTATCTTAGCTTTTACCATTTTTTAGAAGGTCTTGCAGATTATCCCAACTGGAAAAACAAGATTGATTATAAATCTAAGCATCGTCGTTTTACTCCGCAAGCTAATGAATGGACAGACAAAAATAAAATCTTATCTGCTTTTGATAAGCTATTTAACTATTATCAAAATAGCTACTTAGTAGTTTCTTATCGAAGTGATGGCATCCCTTCAGAGTTAGAATTAATAGAACTTATGAAGAAATATAAACAGCATGTCAGGTTAGAATATTATGGAAAATATCAATATGCTCTTTCTACTAATTCTAATTCTCAAGAAGTCCTTTTAATTGGCACATAAAATAGCTTGTAACTTTATTAATAGTCGTTATTAGCTATCTGCAAGTTTTTCATAAACTTTAGCTGTTAACCATTTAGAAACAGCCTTTTGAAAGTTGGAGTCATTCATAAAACGGACAAAAATATCTACATTTTGATCCATTCGCTCAACAATCAAATCTTCTAACATAGTGCTAAAAAACAAAGCAAATTTATCTTCAGAATTTACTTTAGCCGCTTTTTGTAGGTCTTTTTTTTCTATTGCCGTTTCAACAATTTGATCAAAAAATAATTGGTCAGCATCATTAAAATCTGTGCCAAAACGCTCATTTATTTGATCAATCAATCGTAACAGAGTTACAGAATCTTCCCGTATAATACCGCTAGCTATTGCTGTTGGAGGGTCTAAAGGCCGCCCTCTATGATCAACTAAACTTATAGAACCTTCACTAATTTTTTGTAGCCTATAATATTGAAGTTGAACTTCCTCATTAAATTGATAAGCTTGTTGGCTTTTGTGTTTTGGTAGTTTAGGTGCAAGATAGCGTAAAAAAGTGTAAAGCTTCTCTAAATCTGAATCTTGGTAAGGAATAACTTGACTTAGAAAAACATACATATTTCTAAAAGTAGCAATTTTCCTTTGCCAAAGTTCTGCTGTTGTTTCATCGCGTTTTTGCCAATCTATAAAACGGTTAACTGCTGGATCAAGTGCGGCGTTCATCGCGCGATGATCTAAAGACGTTTGACGCTCTGTAGGTTTGTAATAAATAGATGAAAATTTTTGCACTTCTTCAGCAAGGTAAATGCTAGCTTGATCTAGTTCTGCTTTAACCTGATACATTTTTGAAGGCTCAACTTCTTCGCCCATTTCAGCACCTTGATAATATTGTGCAAAAGCCTGCTGAATTTCTTTTCTATCATTAACAAAATCTAGTACAAAAGTATCTTCCTTTAATGGATGAGTGCGATTTAGCCGCGATAAAGTTTGCACAGCTTGAAGCCCACTAAGCTTTTTGTCTATATACATTGTATGTAGCAACGGTTGATCAAACCCTGTTTGATATTTTTCTGCAACCAACAACACTTGATAAAGTGGCGTAGCAAAGGCTTCTGGCAATTCTTTTTCTTTAATACCTTTGTTCATTGCTTCTTCGGTGTAAGTTTTTCCTGGCACTACATCATCTTCTACCACACCAGAAAAAGCGACTAATGTTTTTATTGGGTAATCTTTAATAATGCTATAGCGGTCAAAATTTTGTTTATAACGCACAGCCTCAAGCCTTGAACTAGCCACCACCATTGCTTTAGCTCTACCACCCATTTTATGACGTGTTACAAAATAAAAATGATCAAGCATCACTTCTGCTTTTTGTATTAAATTATATGGATGAAGCCTAACAAAACGAGCTAGAGATTTAGCAGCTTTTCTTCGCTCTACGTTGAGATCCTTTTCACTTTTTCTAAGCAATTTATAATAAGTTTTATATGTTGTGTAATTTTTAAGCACATCTATAATAAAACCTTCTTCAATAGCTTGTCGCATAGTGTAGAGGTGAAAAGTCTCGTTAAATATTTCCATAGTTTTATATTTTGGCGTTGCAGTAAAAGCAAACATACTCAAATTAGCTTGTTGGCTTCGTTCTGCCATTTGACGAAATAGTTTTTCTATATCTTCTTCGCCTTCATCTTTAGCCTGTTGTTGTGCTTTTTTTACTAACTCCTCACCACCTAAAACGCCTTTTAATTTTGTAGTTGCTTCACCGGATTGTGAGCTATGAGCCTCATCAATAATCACGGCACAACGCCTTGTTGGTAAGGTTCCGCTACCAGTTTCACCACGTTCTTTAGCCATTTTTTGCAAATGTTTTGTAACAAAAGGAAATTTTTGTAGAGTTGTAATAATGATTGGAACAGCACTGTCTAAGGCTTCTGCAAGTTGGCGCGAGTCTTCGTCAATCCTTTGCACTACACCTTGGCGATGTTCAAATTGATAAATTGTATTTTGCAATTGTTGGTCTAAAACTGTTCGATCAGTGACTACAATAACGCTATCAAAAATTTTTTTGTCTTTATCGTCGTGTAGCGATGATAAGCGATGTGCTAACCAGCCAATAGTATTACTTTTTCCACTTCCGGCTGAATGTTCGATTAAATAGTTATGGCCTACACCTTGTTGTTTTGCTGCTTCAACAAGCTTTCGGATAGCTTCTAGTTGATGATAGCGAGGAAAAATCATTTCCTCACGTTTTGATTTTTGACCCTCATCATTGCGAACTTCTTTAGCTTCTAGGTGTAGAAATCTAGCTAGCAAATTCATCAAGCTATCTCGTTCCAAAACTTCTTCCCACAAATAAGCTGTTCGGTAGTTTCGCCCTTGTAGGTCAATTGGATTACCTGCACCACCGTTTAGACCTTTGTTAAAGGGTAGAAACCGGGTCGCGCTAGCTGCCAACCTAGTAGTCATTGAAACATTTTCTGTATCAACCGCAAAATGTACCAAAGTACGCCGCTTAAATTCAAAAATAGGCTCTCGCGGGTCACGATCTTTTCGGTATTGCGTAATTGCATCTTCAACCGTCTGGCCTGACATTGGGTTTTTAAGCTCTAAAGTAATAATTGGGATACCATTAACACTTAAAGTTATATCTATAGAATTACTGTTTTTTTGGCTGTAATGTAGCTGGCGAGTTATTCCTATTTGATTAGCAGCATATTGTTTTTTAATTTCAGCATTAAGCCCATGAGCAGGCTTAAAAAAAGCTACTTTGATTGTCCGACCATAGCACTTAAAGCCGTGTCTTAGCGTAGCCAAACTGCCATAAGTATCCATCCATTTGCATAAGTCGTTTAAGATTTGTTTATTAATATTATTGCCAAGCAGGTTTTCTAATTTTTGCCATTCTTTAGGCTGCGAGTTACGAATAAAATCTAATGTAACACTAGGAAAAATAGCTAAATCTTTATCAAACTCATTTGATTTAAGAGAAACATACCCCCTAGCCAACAAATCAGCTTCAATTACACTTTCAAAAGCTATTTCCCGTAGTATTGAACTCATAATTTTACTTTTGCAATTTTTCTATAAAATTCTCTATAACCTGTATTCTAACAAAATAAAAGGATTTAAGCTTTCCGCCTTCTTCAGATCTTAATGTTTGAAGTGCTTTGGTAGCGGCTTTTATAGCAAGAACTTTTTTGGTAGAAGTTTTTTGGAGAGGTTCTATTATTCCTCGTATAACAGAACGTCTATGCCGACATAATTCATCATCATTAAGACTTAATTTATCAATAGTTTCTTTTGCTGCTTCATCTAAATCATTTCTTTCTTTTATTTTGCCACTATAAAGATAGTAAAAGCGTGTCTCACAACTTTTGTCTAATGGTGAAATAAATTTGTCTTCTTCTTCTGGCGAAGGCCAATTACCTTTTGCAATTGCTCCATAAGTGCAATCCTTTGTGTTATTACCTGGGTAACAGGCTACAAGATTGTAATAATCTACATCTTCGCCATTTTTACAATAATGTTGAGGTTTAAGATGTTCAATATGAGATCCTTCAAAATCAATTTCATGACCTGTATAAGCACAAATCCAGCCTTGTTCCTTGAGCAAAACATTTTTTAGATCTGTTTTTACTTCGGAAGTTAAATCGTATTTGAAATATTTTTTAGGCTCTTTATTAGTCTGGTTATAAATTGGGACATTGTATCTAGCTATTTCATTAGGCTTAAGAACCTGTTTAAGGACATCTAAAAATTCTTGCTTCCCTTTAAACTCTTTACCCTTTATGGACTCTATTTTGTTTACAATATCACTGTCAACTCCTTCTAGTCTCAAATTTTTGAGAGAATCATCTGTAATTTTTATAATCTCTTTGTCTTCAATTACATTTGTTTGCTTACGCCATTTTACTAATTTAGCAGGCTCATTCTTCTTCTGAATCCACTTCATTTTCTCTTAATGCCTCCAATGTATCAATGCTTGCTTCAAGTCGTATAGCTTCGCCATCATTCCCATGTAACATCTTGCGTAATTTTTTTAATATTTCTCTTGCTAACTTTAATTCACCTTCTTGTAACAAATTTTCTATTTGATCTATAAGTTCTTGTGTAGGCTTAGGTCGAGAATCAACACCCATCAAGTTTTCAAGTATCCAATTAGTATCTAACCCATAAGCTTGTTTAGCTGGCCTAACAACTACTTGATCCCTCTCACGAACTAAAAAAGTTATTGATGCTGGTTGCACTTGGCTAATAATTTGAGGTGAATGCGTAGTAGCAATAAATTGGCAATTTGGGAATGTCCTAGTTAGCTGATCAACAATAGTTCTTTGCCACTTTGGATGTAAATGCAAATCTAGCTCATCAATTAGCACAACGGCTTTTCCCTCTTTGGCAGGGTTTTCCAAATATGGGTTAGCCTGTGCTAACCTTTTAGTCAAATCCAGCACTAAAGCTAAAATGCCCCGTTCACCATCTGAAAGCTGTTTTACATCTAGCGTCACACCAGATTTTTCTATTAGCAAAGTTTTCTTTTTCTCATCAACGTGTAAATTAGAACAACCAAGAAATTCTGTAACAGCTTGCTCTAGGGCATTTAGTATTGTTTGGCCTGATCCTAAACCTTCTTCAGCTAGTTTTTTACGAGCTTGCCACCAGTCTACAAAGTCTTTTAGTTTAAGTTGTCTTGCTTCTAGTGCTTCAGCATGTGCAGGAGATATATCACTTTTCAAACGCGGTTTAGTTGAATTAAGAATAGAGCGATATGGAGAAAAATATATAGCTAGCAAAGTTTGTTTTTGTATTTCAGTTTCAAAAATTTCTATTGGATCAACACCTATTGAACCACTATTGGCTAAAGCTTTCTTTTCTCTCTCTTCTTGTAAATAAGCGACATAAGATTTTTTGTAGTAGTTGCCTGAATATTCAAGCTTTGCTTGTCCAATATTACAAAAAATTCTAGTCTCAAGAAAATCTTTGTTTAGAGAATTTACAGAAATATCACTATCTTTAAATTTAATTGGTTTATCTGTTGAACCAGAAAATTTTGGCATTATTTGTGAAAACAATATCCGCAAGACATCCAAAACAGTTGATTTGCCAACGCCATTAACCCCAACTAGCAAATTCATTCCTGGCTGAAAATTAAATTCTGCTTCATGAAAAACACGAACATTAGTTAATCGAAGATGTTTGACAATCATTTTATTTCCTCTATAACAATTTGTCCTCTTAGTCTCTTTTCAATCAATGGTATTTGGGGCTTTTTAGAGAAGTTGAAGTTGTATTTTGCAAGGGTGGAATATAGTCATAAAAATAGCTATTGAAGTTTATTTCATAACCTACAACGTCCTTTGTATGATCTACCCAAGCATCTGACATATTTGGTAATAGTTCACGAGAAAAATAATCCTCTACATTTTCTTTCAATGTTATGCTCTCAAAAGCTCTTAGGTCTTTATCGGGTTCATAGATATTTTGATTTTGAGAGACAAAAGACAAGTTGCTAAGTTCGTCTTTTTCTGCAAGTTGTTTTTTCCCTTTAGTTTGTTCGCGTTTGAGAATTACTGGCGCGGCTTCTGTGTCACGTTCTGCAAAAACAGCACGGAAAAACTTTTGTTCTGGCACACGCCATTTTGATGAACGGCTTGTTAAAACCTTGTTAACGCGCTCTTGGACTTCGTTCCAATTTAAGTAAACTTCTCGCCCTAATTCTTTATCAATGTCTTGGATGTCATCTAGCAAATGTGGAACTTGGTCTAAAAATTGGGCTTTGCGCTCAAGCGTAATCTGAAAGCGTAAGCGCATTGGACGTTCAATTGTTACGCGAGTATAACCAAACTCAGCATTGTCAAAAATCTTTGAAGTTTCAGTTTCAACAAAATTTCCATATTCTTTAACAATTGCCTCAATATCATCTTCGCCCAAATAACGGCGTTTATCTCCTAGGCTGCGGCGCATAGGCTTCCAACGTGCGCGAGCATCGATTAATTGGATTTTTCCCTTTCGTTGAGGCTCTTTGCGGTTGGTCAGTATCCAGATATAAGTTCCAATACCAGTGTTATAAAACATTTGTTCAGGTAGTGCGATGATGGTTTCTAGCCAATCGTTTTCAATAATCCAGCGTCGAATATTACTTTCACCTGAACCAGCACCACCAGAAAATAGAGGTGAGCCGTTAAAAACAATCGCTAGTCGTGAACCATCTTTGCGGTATTTGGGATCGTCTGGGCTTGGATCATAGGTTTCAAACTTGGAAATCATATGTTGCAAAAATAGCAATGAGCCATCATTTACACGCGGCAAACCAGCACCAAACCGCCCAGAAAAACCAAATTTTTCATGTTCTTGAATAATTTCTTTTTGCTGTTTTTTCCAATCTACGCCAAATGGAGGATTAGCTATTAAGTAATTAAACTTTTCTCCAAAAAACTTATCATCAATTAATGAGTCTCCAAATTCAATCCTACTGTTTTTACTCCCTTTAATAAGCATATCTGAAGCAGCAATAGCATAAGCTCGCCCATTATAATCTTGTCCATTAACCTGAAGAATAGCTTCAGGGTTATACTTACTTAAATATTCTTGTGCTTCTGCTAACATTCCACCTGTGCCGCAAGTAGGGTCAAACATTGTTCGTACCATAAATGGAGTTGTTAAAAAATCATCATCATGAGTAAAAAGAATATCTACCATTAAATGAATAACTTCACGGGGAGTAAAATGATCACCTGCTGTTTCATTGGCTTGTTCATTAAACCGCCGGATTAAATCCTGAAATAACAAGCCCATAGCAATGTTATCTACTTTATCAGGGTGCAAATCAATATCACAAAATTTGCTTACTACTAAGTAAAGTATATTAGCATCACTCATCAATTGAATTTCATCAGCAAACTTAAAATATTCAAAAATCTGACGTACATTAGCTGAAAATCCATTAATGTAGCTAACTAGATGTGCTTGTATATTGTTAGGATCGTCTTTTAGCTTCTTAAAGCTAAGTTGTGAACGGTTATGAAATTTCTGCTCAGTAATTTTATTAAGTATTGAATCTAGCGAATCACTTAATTTTTCTTGTGATTTATAGCGTTCATAAGTGTTTAATACTTGCGCTTTAGTGCTTTCTAACAGGCAGTCAAACCGACGTAGCACGGTTAAAGGAAGCATTACACGTTCATATTGTGGTGGGCGGTAGGGCCCGCATAGAAGGTCGGCTATTTGCCAAATAAAATTGCTAAGTTGTTCTGGTGTTGACATTTGCGCTCTTATTCTATGTTTTTGGATTATTTTCTTTGAAGCAAAAATATTATATTGCCCCAAACATCTTAAGAATAGCTTAAATGCCAAATCATCTTTAATAAAGCAAGCTATTTTTAATCACAGGGCTAAATGATGAGTCTTGTCTAAATAATTAAATTTGAGTAAGATAAAAGAAAAAATAAGGATAAAATATGGAATTAACAGCACAAGAAGTATATTCAAAAACAGTAAGTATAATGCAACCAAACGAAAAATTGCGATTGGCAGCATTAATACTAGAAGACCTTACTAAAATAAAAAAAGAAGCGGAAATTTATAGCGATAAATTAAGCGAACAAGACAAGGAAAGTTTAGCTTTTGCAGCTTTGAGATATGCAGAAGAAATTTATCCAGAGGAGCAAGACCTTGTTTAATCCAGGTGATGTGGTAGTAGTAAATTTTCCCGGTGTTACAGGTGTTAAACGTAGGTCAGCAGTTGTTTTATCCTCGTCTATTTACCATAAGGAACATCCTGATATAGTTGTAGGCTTAATTACAAGTCAAAGTATTGCTTTATCCTCCACTGATTGTCTTATTGAAGATTGGAAAAAGGTTGGGTTACGGCTCCCATCTGTTTTTCGCAGCTTTTTTGTTACACTTCCTCCATCTGCTAATCCTATTTTTGTTGGTCATCTTTCTGACAGAGATTGGAAAAGTGTTTGTTCTTGTGTCAAACTTGCTTTCGTTCCCTTAGCTGAGTAAAAAAACTACTTTTAAACATTAAGTTCTTCTAATTTAAGGATTTCTGATTTTGTGCTGTGTCTTCTAAGCTTGTCTTGGTAAGCCTCAAAGATGGCTGTAGATAGGCTTTGTGGGCAATGTCTGACTTTATCAGACGTTTCATCTAATAAATTTCTTGCTATTACATTAATTTCTTGTTGGGAAAAATAAATTTCTTGCTCTCCAGACTCAGATAAGCCTATTTGGACGGCACCATCAGCTAAATAATTGTCTTGTAAGCTTATTGATACTGGCTCAGAGTTAATCACTATGTAATCAAGATTTAGTGCTGGAGCAGCATCAAAAATTGCTGCTAAATGCTCTTTAACACCAAGGCCAGTGGTTTCTCCTGGCTGAGTCATAATGTTTAGAATAAAGATTTTTATCGCTGAAGATTTAGCAATTGCCTCTGGAATGCCTGAAACAAGCAGGTTAGGAATGATGCTAGTAAAAAGTGAGCCTGGGCCTAAAGTAATAATGTCTGCTTGATGGATGGCTTGGAGGGTTTCTTCTAGTGGCAAGCATTTTTCTGGTGAAAGACCTATTCGTTTTATTCTGGGGCCAAATTTAGATACAGTTGTTTCCCCTTTTATAACTTGGCCGTTATCAAGTTCTGCAACTAAACCTACATCTGTTGTAGTTGAAGGAAAAATACGTCCTCGTATAGCTAAAACATCACTAGAAAGCTTAATTGCTTGTAAAAAATCACCTGTAACACCTGTCAGGGCTGTAAGAAAAAGATTTCCAAAACTATGACCATTTAAGTTTCCATCGCCGGAAAACCTATATTGAAATAATTTAGTTAGCAGTTGGTCATCTTCAGAAAGTGCAACCATACAATTACGTATATCTCCGGGCGGTAAAATATGAAATTCTTCCCTTAAACGTCCTGAAGATCCGCCATCATCGGTTACAGTTACTACTGCTGTTAATTGTGCTAAGGAAATGCCCCAAAAGTTATCATAATTTCTACCATCATTTACATAATGTTTTAAGCCGGAAAGCAGGCTGGCTAGTCCTGTACCACCTCCAATTGCTACTAAATTTAGTGAATCTTTTTCCATAAAACTTTCCTAAAAATTTAATTATTTATAAGTCTTGTAACCGTGCCAACTTAAAGATAGTTCATTATAGAAATGATATAAAATTATCCAGCTTCTTCATGATAAACCATATCTAGGTTAATATCCCAAAGGTTTGTTTTATCTTCTTTGCCAGCAATTATATTATCTACTGCTGTCATGGCAGTTAACATACTATGATCTTGATTATTATAACGGTGCATTCCATTACGTCCAATTAAGAATAAATTGGAAATTTGATTAACATAATTGCGCACTACATCTAATTCATCGTAGCTACCAAAATAAGCTGGGTAAGCTTTAGGCATACGAAGCACACAAGCATCTAGCACATCCTCAGCTAATAAAAAGCTAATTTTTTCCATCTCTTTAATGGCAAAAGATATTAACTCATTATCTGGTTTTTTCCATAATTCCCCATCTTCACTAACAAAATACTCTAAGCCAATCCAAGTAGTATTTTTTCTATCCGCTACCATGTAGGGACTCCAATTATTAAAGATTTGCACTCGTCCTACTCGCACATCTCCTTCTTGAATATAAATCCAATTATCTGGTACTTCGCTGTCTATTCGACCATCTTTTTCTTTAACATTAAGTTTTTTTACAAGCAACCCTACAGTTAAAAAATCTCTATATTGTAGCCCATTTGCAACTTGTATAACTTTTTCTGGCGGTCGGGGTGTAATTATATTAATTAATTCTTTAATAGGCATTGTAGAAAAGAAATAATCACAATTAATTTGTTGTTTTTTTCCTGTTTCCAAACATTCAACGCTTATAGACTCAACTTTGTTATCCACAAGTTCTACACCACAAACACGAGAACGAAAAGAAACTTCCCCTCCGCAGGAAAGCACTTGATCTAGGGCTGTTTCCCAAATTTGACCCGGCCCATATTTAGGGTAATAAAACCTAGTAATTAAACTAGTCTCTCTCTCTTTTTGTGCTTTTTGAAAATCACTACTTAGTAAATCTTTTACAGCATGTGTTAAGGCTCGTTTTAATGATAAACCTTTAACTCGTTGCGCTCCCCAATCAGCACGAATTTCATGACATTTTACTCCCCAAACTTTTTCCGTATAATCTCTAAAAAAAGTGCTATAAAGTCGATGTCCAAAACGATTAATAAAAAACTCATCCAAATAGACTTCATTTGTTATTGGGAAAATTTGTGCATTAATATAGCTTAATCCTATAAGAAAGGTATTCCAGAAACCTAGCTTTTTAGCTACAGATAAAGTTATGCCAAGAGGATAAGGAAAAAAATTACGTTGGTAAAAAATCCGAGAAAGTCTTGGTCGGTGTAACATAACTTGCTCTTCTTTTTCTGGGTCAGGTGCTATACGTTTATTAGAGTTACTTAAATTGTTAGGGAAATAGTTACTTGTTCGATATCCATTATTTGCTTCTGGACAAATATAATCTACTAAAACTTCTACAGCATACTCAACATCATGATTTTTTTCTTCTGTGTCGGCAGCAGGCGCGCCTTGAGGCGGCAAAATATTAAACCACCATTGCATTACACGTTCACTTTTAGAAAAAAAACGATGTCCTCCTATATCAATTCGGTTTCCTTTGTAATTAAAGGTTTGAGCAATTCCACCTATGGCCGAAGTAGATTCAAATATAATAGGTTTAATATTAGTGCGCTTAAGCAATTCATATGCAGCAGTAATACCTGCCGGGCCTGCCCCAGCAATTACAGCTTTTTGTTTATTCATAAAAGACAGTTAGTTAAAATACGATAATCAGATTTTTGCTTTGCTATTAATAGCTTAAAAGACATAGTTTTACTATTAGTAGATTTTCCATCATAAGGGACTATTTGCTTTATTTTCTTGTCTTAAAGTAAAAGATTGGCCTATTAACCCATATTTTACAATTAGATAGAGAATTTTAGCACCAGCCTTAATACTTCCGCTTAATGTACCGCTAATCTTAGATTTACCTAAGCGTTGTTTATAGCGTACAGGAACTTCTTTAATTTTTAGTTGATGTTTTAAGGCTTTTATTTGCATTTCTACCGTCCAACCAAAATTAGAGTCAGTCATTTGTAAATCTTTTAGCTTACTTGCTTTAATGGCTCGAAAAGGCCCTAAGTCGCTATAGTTAAAGCCCCAAAATAGCTTAATTAGCCTAGTAGCCAGCCAATTACCAAATATTTGTTGTGGAGTAAGCGCGCCTTTTTCTTTATCTCCTAAAACCCTTGAACCTATCACTAAATCCATATTATCAACAATAATAGGTGTAATAATTAGGTGTAAATCCTCTGGATAATCACTATAATCACCATCTAGGAAAACAATAATATCTACTTCTGCTTTAACTAACTTTAGCCCACTTAAACAAGCTTTTCCATAACCGCGTTTTGGTTCAAATACTACTTCAGCACCAGTCTGTTTTGCTATGGCTGAAGTAAGATCACTACTTCCATTATCTACAACAATTGTTTGGTAAATAGCTGGTAGTTCTGTCAGGACTTTACCAATAGCTTTTTCTTCATTAAGTGCTGGAATTATTACAGCAATCTTTGGTTGGTTAGAAATATCTTTATCCAAAAATAAACCCTTCAAATAGAATAATTTAATAGAATAATTTATTTTTACTACTTTAGTTTAGGAACAAAATTTTTTCTTTGGAGTCAAAAAAATCAAGCCTTCTAAATTTTGCCTTGGAGAAAATGTTATGGAAAATCCTAAAACTTCTCCATCTATTAATGTAACACCCTTAATAGATGTTTTACTAGTATTATTAATTATCTTTATGGTAATCACTCCTGTTAAACCACATAAATTTGAAACAAAAACACCAGAGAAACCTGATTTAAGTCAAGAGTCTTTAGAACCTTCTCCAAATTTATTAGTAGTAAATATTAATCGTAGTCTTGAGCTTACGCTTAATTCTCAACCTATAGAGTTACTAGAATTAAGTAGTCAGCTAAGCACAATCTTACAGCAGCGCAGTTTAGACCAACGCACTCTATTTATTAAAGCACCTAAAGATATTCGCTATGAGTTTGTCACCAATGTAATTGATAACATTAAAGCCGCAGGTGCTGACCCAATAGGGTTACAAATAGATTATTTAGAATAAGTTTTTAACCTAAAAAGTTGTGCTAGGACTTCTAACACAACTTTTTAATAGTTAGGTTACAAAACTAGCAACAAATTTTTAGAAAGTTTGTTTTGCTTCAAAATTTTCTACTAATTTACTAATAATTGGCATTTTCCACATTTCATTTTGATAAGCTTTAATCATAGCAATTATTGCCATCACCAAAAAAGCTAGTGAAACTACTAAAGAAACAGGAATCATCAATAAAGCTAACATCCAACCAATAACAGGTATATAACTAAAAACCGTACCAACGATGCTAAGTACAATGGAAAGCACAATAACTGTAGCTAAAAGCGTTACTGATTGAAGGGAATGAAAGCGTACAAAACGGCTTTCTTTAGGTTCTGTAGCTAGAAAAATTACAGCAAAAATCACACCAAAAGGAACATAGCAAAGTAGCCCAGCAATATTAAAATCAAGGGAAAGCACTTGGGTTTTGTTATTTGGTAAAGGTTGTTGAGAGTAATAAGGTTGCTGTGGTTGTTGTGGTTGTAAATCAATAATAGGTTGTTGGCTATTAAGTTGATCCATAAAGCCTCCTTTTGTTGATTAGTTCTCAACAATCATTCAGCAATATTTGTGCCAAGTAATTTAGTCAACAATTATTGATTTCAAAACTTTGTTTTAAGCAAAAAACTTATTAAATATAATTGTAACTATTCATAAATAAAAAGGTTATAGATACTTATAATTTTATAAAAACTTCTCAATAAATTTTCAAATAACAATCATTTGGGCAATATCCACAGCCCTTGCGGATTCTTTCTAATAGGATCGTCAATCTAAACTCAAATTAAATTGACGATCCTAGAAAAAACTAAATATCAAAATACATAGCAAATTCTAAAGGATGTGGACGTTGGCGAATGACATCAACTTCTTTTTTATGTTTGTATTCAATCCAACGAGAAATTAAATTTTCTGTAAAAACGTCGCCTTTTAGAAGAAAATCATGGTCTTGTTCAAGTGCTTTTAGAGATTCTTCTAATGAACCTGGCAAGCTAGGAACATTTTTTAGCTCTTCTGCTGGAAGGTCATAAATATCTTTATCTAGTGGCTGGCCCGGGTCAATTTTATTTTGAATCCCATCTAACCCAGCCATCATTAGAGCAGCAAAAGCTAAATAAGGGTTACAACTTGGATCAGGTGGGCGAAATTCTATACGCTTTGCTTTAGGGTTTTGTGAAAACATTGGTATTCTTACAGCAGCAGATCGATTACGTGCTGAATAAGCTAAATTTACAGGAGCTTCAAAGCCTGGAACTAGTCGCTTGTAACTGTTGGTTGTAGGTGCAACAAAAGCAGCTAGTGCAGGGGCATGTTTTAAGAGTCCGCCAATATAGTAAAGTGCCATTTTAGAAAGTCCTGCATACTCTTCACCAGCAAAAAGCGGTTTTTCACCTTTCCATAAACTTTGATGACAGTGCATTCCGCTTCCATTATCACCAAACAAAGGTTTGGGCATAAAGGTAGCTGCCTTGCCATAAATATAACAAGTATTTCTGACAATATACTTAAATAACATTACATTATCAGCCGTAGCAAGCAAAGTAGAGAAGCGAAAATCTATTTCACATTGTCCGCCAGAAGCAACTTCATGATGGTGGCACTCTGCTTCAATACCAACTTCATTTAGATTAAGAGCTATTTCTGAGCGCAAGTCTTGAAGTTTATCTACGGGTGGGACAGGGACATAACCTTCTTTGTGGCGAATACGATAACCTAAATTATTAGTTTGTCGTCCGCTATTCCAGTTACCTTCTTCACTATCAATTAGATAAAAGCAATGATTAGGGTCATTTCGATAACTAACACTATCTAAAACAAAAAATTCTGCTTCTGGGCCAAAAAAGCAAGTATCTGCAATTCCAGTAAATTGCAAATAGCTCTCAGCACGTCTAGCCACACCACGAGGGTCTAAAAAATAAGGTTCTTTAGTGATTGGATCAGCAACATCAGCAATTATACAAAGTGTTGATTCCTCAAAAAACGGATCAACCCAACAACGATTAGCATCAGGTAGTAGCAACATATCTGATTCATTAATTGCTGCCCATCCTCTTAAACTAGAAGCATCAAACCCAAAACCATCTACAAAAGAATCTTCTGAAAGTTGATTTATGGGAAAAGTCATATGATGCCATTGCCCAACTAGATCAGTAAAACGTAGATCTACAAATTTTACCTGTTTATCAACAGCAAAACGGAGTACCGTTTTTGCATCCATGGTAATCCTCCAAAAATTAAATTTTACGTAAAAATAACAAAGATATTATTTAGTATAAATTACTAGCATTAACCTCTTAGTTACCGTCTGGATAACTAAACAAGTTATCTAAACGGAAGCAGCAAGCTTATGTCAAGGAAAAGCACCGATAAATCACGGTTTTTCTAGCAGATAAATCACCTAAGAAACAAGAAAAAAGCTTTTGACACCCTTTAGTTAATTTGCTACATTTCGTCGCTTATAAAATAAAATAAATTTACTTTTATATTGGAGGCAGAAAGAAAAAAAATACATGAAAAACACGCTTGAGGAAACAATACAAACTTATGGCATTGAAAATTGGGGTGCAGGTTTTTTTGGTGTCAATAAAAAAGGGCATCTTATCGTCCGACCTGCCGAGGATGATGTTTCTAGCGTTGATGTCTTAGAAGTAGTAGAAGATCTGCTACGTCGTGGCGTTAAATTACCTATAATCCTTCGTTTTCCTCAGCTACTCTCTCACCAAGTCCGTAAGCTTACTAATAGTTTTCAAAACTCTATTAAAGAATATAACTATAAGGGCAATCATTTATGTGTTTTCCCGATGAAAGTTAACCCTAGACGGGATGTTTTAGAAGAAGTTTTAAGAGAGGGCCGACGCTATAATTTTGGTGTAGAAGTAGGCTCAAAACCTGAACTCTATGGAGCTTTAGCTGTAGAGCAGTCTCCTGATTCTTTACTAGTCTGCAACGGTTTTAAGGATGAAGCTTACATAAGACTTGCTTTTATCGGACTGCGAGCAGGAAAAAAATTAATTTTAGTTATAGAAAAAGTAGAAGAGTTAGACATAATTTTACATCAAGCAAAAGAGTTTAATATAAAGCCAAATATAGGTATTCGTGCCAGGCTTTATTCTCGTGGGTCAGGACGCTGGGAAAAATCTGGAGGAGAAACAGCTAAATTTGGTCTTACAACAAGTGAAATGCTAGAAGTCGTCCGCATACTTAGAGAAAATAATATGCTAGACTGTTTGAAAATGCTTCATTTCCATATTGGCTCACAAATTACTGATATTAAACGTGTTAAAAACGCTATGAAAGAAGCAGCCCGAGTTTACTGCAAAATTCGTGCCATGCATATTGACGTAGAATACCTTAATGTAGGTGGAGGTATGGGTGTAGATTATGATGGTAGTAAAACTAGTTTTGATTCTTCAGCAAACTACACAATGCAGGAATTTGCAAACGATGTAATTTATACAATTAAAGGCGTTTGTGAAGACGAAGACATCCCAGAACCAAATATTGTTACAGAATCAGGACGAATTGTTGCAGCATTTCACGCAATGATTATTACTAATATTCAAGATGAAATTGAAACTGTTTTAGATGATATTTCTAAAGTAACTACTAATGAAGATGATCCACAAGTAGTAATTGAATTAAAAGATTTAGTAGAACATGTTAGCTCTAAAAACTATCGGGAATACTACCATGATGCTTTGGAACATAAAGAAGAGTTATTCACTTTATTTAATTTAGGTTTAATAGATTTAGAAGATCGTGCAAAAGGAGAGGCTTTATTTTGGGAGGTTTGCGAAAGAGCTAACCGTTTTGCTCAACAATCTAAGCTTATTAGTGAAGAGTTTGATGATCTTCAAAAAATTCTTAGTGCTAAATACCTTTGTAATTTTAGTATTTTCCGTTCTGTTCCTGATAGCTGGGCAATTGAACAGCTTTTTCCAATAATGCCTATTCATAAGCTTAATTCTCAGCCTTCTGAGCATGCAACCCTAGTAGATCTTACTTGTGACTCAGATGGTATTATTGACAAGTTTGTAGACTTAAAAGATATTAAGGAAACTTTAGAACTACACCATTTTTCACCTAAAGATCCTTATTATTTAGCATTTTTTATGATAGGTGCTTATCAAGAAGTAATGGGAAATTTTCATAATCTTTTTGGAACGCTAAATGAAGCACATGTCATTATTAACAGAGAAAATTATTTAATCAAAAAAATTATTACTGGCAGTAACTTAGGAGATGTGCTAGCTTTAGCTCGATATGATAAAAGTTTTCTTTGGGAAAATTTCCAAAAACAACTTCATGAACAAGTTAAATTAGGTCGTCTGACTGAAGCAGAAGCAGCCGAGTTACATAGCGAATACGAAAAGAAAATTACTAACTATACTTATTTAGGGTAAAACCAGTAAATTATGACTGTAACGGCTAAACCAAGCACACCAAAAGATGCTGCATCTATTGTGTTAATGCGTAACACTAAGGAGCCTCATTTGTATTGGGTAAAAAGGGCTGATACTTTAACCTTTATGGCTGGAGTAACAGCATTTCCTGGTGGACAACGTGATGTAAGTGACGCAGAAATTCCTGTCTTAAATGCAGAAAGCCCTGAATCAGCACAAATGATAACTTGTGCTGTCAGAGAAATGTTTGAAGAAACTGGAGTGTTAATTGCATTAGGAATAGAGCATATTCCCAAAGAGCAATTAGCGTCTCTTAGACAAGATTTATTAAAAGGATCGCGTAGTTTTAAGTCTATTTTAATGACAACTGGAGCAAGCTTAGATGCTAATTTGCTTACTCCAGCAGGTCGTTGGGTAACGCCTCCTTTTGCTCCACGTCGTTTTGATACTTGGTTTTTTCTTGGATGGTTACCTAAAAATCAAGAACCAGAAATTATTATTGGTGAACTAGTAAAAGGTGGATGGATAGCTCCTAAACAAGCGTTAAACTCATGGCAAAAGGGCGAAGTACTCCTAGCCCCTCCAACACTTCATATAATCCGTACTTTGTCCGAAGGTTTATCAATAGATATAAGCGCGCGTTTAATGTCAGTTCCTGAAGCTAATCGTAGCATTGTACGCAGAATTGAAATGTATGATGGGATTTTACTTTTTCCTGTTCTAACACCTACCTTACCACCTGCAACCCACACAAATTGTTATATTATTGGTAGAGAAGAATTTGTTATCATTGACCCTGCTTCACCATATGAAGAAGAACAAGTTCAACTAGCTAATTTTATTGATAGCTTAATGGCAGAAGGCTACAAACCCCGCGAAATTTTGCTTACACATTTTCATCCAGACCATGTTGGTGGAGTAGCAAACTTAAAAAATCGCTTAAATATTCCTGTTAGAGCGCATCCACTTACACAAAAAAAAGTTGGAGAAGCTTTTCATATTGACCAAATAATTGAAAATAATGAATTAATCCTACTGCCAGGAGATCTAGATTGGCGACTTAGAGCAATTTATACTCCAGGACATGCTCAAGATCATATTTGCTTTTTTGAAGAACGAACTGGAGCATTAATTTCTGGAGACTTAATTGTTGGAATGGGAACTGTAGTAATAGATCCTCCTGAAGGAAATATGCAGGATTATTTAGATTCATTAAATCGAGTTGTAGAACTACCAATAACCGCTATTTTTGGCGCGCATGGTGCGCCGATGGGCGGCGCACATGCAAAAGTAAATCAATATATTTCTCATCGTCTTGCCCGCGAAACTAATATAATAAAAGCAATTGAACAAGGCTTAAAAAACATTCCAGAAATTGTTAAAAATGTTTATACAGATGTGCCAGAAAAAATGCACAAGCTTGCTGAACGCTCTGTTCTTGCACATTTGGAAAAGTTAATCCAATCAGGCCAAGTTGTTGAGCAACTTGGTCATTACAGGTTAGTTGGATAAAACTATGTCACTAATACCATCAAATACAGAAGAAATGCCTCAATCAGAAGCTTTGTGGAAACGTATCCTAAAACAAACCCTTATCGCCGTTTTTGCTTCTTCAGTAATATTAGCTGTTTATTTAATGATAGTTAATGATCGTAAGCAAGATGAGGTTATTGGTAAACATGCTTATGTAAACAAAAATGGTTCTTATGTAGGAGAAATTAAAGGGCGAGGGCTAAAAAAAGGGATTAAAGTTTATTACATTAAACAAGCAACAGGCTCAATAATTTCTATGTCTGAAAGCTATATTGAAGTAAAAGATAGTCCACCAAATTATGACTTTTAATTAAGCCATAAGAAGTAAATTCTTAATTTACTATATTATTTTTATCTAACCCTTAATAACACCTATAAAACTATGCCACTTCATCAAACGACTGCTTTTATTTTGCGTACCTTTCCACTTTCAGAAGCAGATAAAATCTGTGTATTACTTACCCGGTCTTCTGGTGTAATTCGTGGGGTTGCTTCTGGAGCTAGAAGAATGAAAAGCCGTTTTGGTGCTAGTTTAGAACCATTTACAGAAGTAAGCTTAACCTATCATGAAAAAGAAGGTCGTGAGCTTGTAAAAATTTCTAATTGTGAAATTCTACGTTCTCCATTTCATTATGCAGGCAAAACAGAAAATGCAGCAGCACTTTCTTATCTTACAGAACTGCTTTGTGAATTTTCCCCAGCACATGAAAAAAATGAAAAGCTTTATCGGTTAGTTACAGCCACAATGGAAGCAATGAGTAAAGAACTTTCTTTAGCAAGCTTACTAAGATATTTTGAGGTTTGGTTATTGAAAATTTCTGGTTTTTTTCCAGACTTAAATAAATGTGTTGGTTGTAGTGGTGAAATTGCTGAGTCTAGTGGCGTTTGGCTAGCACCCGACGGTGCGCCGCAATGCTATGGTTGTAGTGGTGCAAGAGGAATAGCAATTTCTAGCGAGCTAAAACAATCCTTTGCATCAATACTACGTAATAATCCAAGTATTTTTGCTGGACAAGCTAATCCAACTGAGCATTTAACAGCAATAGAAGATATCAGTTACCGTTTAATTCGTCGTACTATTGAGCGAGATTTGCGTTCTTATAGCTTGATGAATCAAGTACAAGCAGAATCTAAACTTACTTAATTACTAGCAATAAATATCTTACTTTCAATAAGTTGAGGCCATTATTATGACTAATTATGTATATCTTTTTGCCAATGGGCAAGCAGATGGTAATGCAAGCATGAAAGATTTACTTGGGGGTAAAGGTGCTGGACTAGCAGAAATGACCAATGCTGGATTGCCTGTTCCGCCAGGGTTTACCATAAGCACACAAGCTTGCACAGCTTATTACAAAGCCGATCAAGCATTTCCTCAAGGAATGTGGGACGAAACCTTAGCAGCCTTAAATAAGGTAGAACAAGCTACTGGAAAAGGGTTTGGAAATAAAGAAAATCCGCTACTTGTTTCCGTTCGTTCAGGAGCTAAATTTAGTATGCCTGGAATGATGGATACAGTATTAAACCTAGGGCTAAATGAAGAAACCCTCCAAGGTCTTGCCGTCTTAACTCAAAATGAGCGTTTTGCCTATGATGCTTACCGTAGATTTATACAAATGTTTGGCAAAATTGTACTTGATATAAGCCCAGAAAAATTTGAGCATATTTTTGACCACCAAAAACATAAAGTTGGAGTCAAAGAAGACACTGATTTAACAGTTGATTCATTAAAAGAAGTTTGCCATCAATTTAAGCAATTAGTTAAAAAAGAAACAGGTAATGACTTTCCAACAGATCCACTTCAACAATTAGAGCTATCAATCCGTGCTGTATTTGCGTCATGGAATGGAAAACGCGCTATAGATTATCGTCGTGTTCATAGGATTTCCGACGATCTTGGAACTGCTGTAAATGTTGTAGCAATGGTCTTTGGCAATATGGGAAATGATTCTGGCACAGGTGTAGCATTTACCCGCAATCCTTCAACAGGCGAAAAAGAGCTTTTTGGCGAATATCTAGCTAATGCTCAAGGTGAAGACGTTGTAGCAGGCATTCGCACACCAAAGAAAATTTCACAGCTAAAAGAAGATATGCCAGAAGTCTATGACCAATTTGTTAAAGTTGCTGAAATGCTAGAAAAACACTATAAAGATGTCCAAGACTTAGAGTTTACTATTGAGCGTGGCAAATTATGGATGTTGCAAACTCGTAATGCTAAACGCACAGGCGCATCAGCAATAAAAATTGCTGTTGACCTAGTTGAAGAAGGCATTATTGATAAAGCTACAGCCGTCACTAGAGTAGAGCCAGGCCACTTAGATGCACTACTTCACCCAATGATTGACCCTTCGGAAAAATTAGAGGTTTTAGCTAAAGGCTTGCCTGCTAGCCCAGGTGCTGCTAGTGGTAAAGTTGTTTTTTCACCAGATGAAGCAGAAATTTTAGCTAAAGAGGGTGAAAAAGTAATTTTAGTTAGAATTGAAACCGCCCCAGATGATTTTCATGGAATGGTTGCTGCTCAAGCAATTCTAACGGCTAGGGGTGGAATGACCAGTCATGCCGCTGTTGTAGCTAGAGGAATGGGAAAATGCTGTGTTGCTGGTTGTAGTGATTTAAGTATTAGCTATGAAAAAGAACTATTTAGAGTTGGCAGCCAGGTAGTAAATAAAGGTGATTACATCACTGTAGACGGCACTGCGGGACGTGTAATTTTAGGTCAAGTTAAATTAATTGATCCTCGTCCAGATGAAAATTTCCATAAATTTATGACTTGGGTAGATGAATTTAGAAAATTACGAGTCCGAACCAACGCCGACACCCCTCATGATGCTGAAGTAGCACGAAAATTTGGTGCTGAAGGCATAGGGCTATGTCGTACAGAACATATGTTTTTTGAAGGCAACCGAATTGACGCTATGCGCGAAATGATTGTTGCTAAAACTCAAGAAGAAAGACAACACGCCCTTAGCAAAATAGAACCTTTCCAAACAGAAGATTTTATTGGGATTTTCAAAGCGATGGACGGCTACCCAGTAACAATTCGCACACTTGACCCACCATTACATGAATTTTTACCTCATGAGCAAGCAGAAATTGATGAGCTAGCACAAAAGCTAAACATTCCAAGTGCTGAACTTACCAACAAAATTAAAACTCTTTATGAAGCTAACCCAATGCTTGGGCATCGTGGTTGTCGTCTTGGTATTGCTTACCCAGAAATTACCGAAATGCAGGCTAGAGCAATCTTTTCTGCTGCTGTCACGGTTAAACGCCAAGGTGTAAATGTTATTCCTGAAGTGATGATTCCACTTATAAGCGATGTAAAAGAGCTAATTTCACAAGCAACTCTAGTTCGCAAAGTGGCCGAAGAAGTCTTTGAAAAAGAAGGTCTTAGCGTTGATTATTTAGTTGGAACAATGATTGAACTTCCTCGCGCCGCGCTAACAGCAAATAAAATTGCTACGGTAGCAGAATTTTTCTCATTTGGTACAAATGATTTAACTCAAACAACTTACGGTTTAAGCCGAGATGACTCTGGCCGTTTCTTGCCGTTATATGTTGAGAAAAAGATTTTTGCTGAAGATCCTTTCCAAGTCCTAGATCAAGAAGGTGTAGGAAAACTAGTTGAAATGGCTGTACAGTTAGGACGCGGTGCAAGAGAAAACCTTAAAGTTGGTATTTGTGGCGAACATGGCGGTGAACCAAGCAGCGTAGCCTTCTGTCATCGTGTAGGCTTAAACTATGTTAGTTGCTCACCTTATCGTGTTCCTATTGCGCGACTTGCTGCGGCTCAAGCTGTTTTAAGCGAAGGAAAAGCCAACTCTCAAACAGCTTAGTAACTTCTAATGTAAGAGGTGTAATATTAACTAATGTTACACCTCGCTAAAATACCATAGGATAAACAATGCCACAGTTAATAAAAATTGACCTTTGTAACCTACAAAATATTGTCGAAATCCTAAAAGCTAGAGATTTAGATAAAAAAGAAGTATTAATTGCTGATGATGGAAGTGGTATAGCTTTTACACCTGTAATTTCTGCTGAAGAAAGCAGAAAAAGATTAGATCAATTGCTAACCAACATTGAAATAGACTTTAATTCTCCTGATCTTGATTCTGAATGGTGGCTTCAAACCATTGTTAAACAAAAATAATTTTTTACAAATTCTTCAAGATTTAAAGCTTTCCTCAAATATAACTGACTTAAAAAACAGTACCTCTCAACTAATTATTAATTTATCAGACACAAATAACAATTTTTTATTTCTTCCAACTTCATTAAATACAGAAGCAATAGAAATTAACCAAGATTATTTGACTAAGGAATTATTACAAATAAAAGATGCACAAACTTTAGAAAGAGCAATTTATTATATTAAGCGACTAGAAAAAGCTGTAACAAGCATAAAAACAAATGATATTAATGATATAAATCTAAATCGTTGGAAAGAATACGATGAAATATTGACGGATAGTTTATGGATAATAGATAAAAGAGATAGTAGCGGAGTACATTCTGCTGGTTATTGGGGAAATTTTATCCCACAAATTCCCAATCAAATGATGAAAAGATACACTAAAAAAGGTGATTGGGTTTTAGATACTTTTTTAGGTTGTGGAACAACTTTAATTGAGGCTCAAAGGCTTGGGCGAAACTGTATTGGTGTTGAACTTCAATCAAATATTGTAGAAAAAGCTACTAGTTTTATTAATAGTGAGCCTAATAATTATTCAACTGCTTGGAAAATAATTAATGAAGATAGTGCTACGATTGACTACGATTTTATACTAAAAAAATTAGGTATTAGTTCTGTCCAATTAGTTATAATGCACCCACCTTATTTTGACATTATCAAGTTTAGTCAGGATCCAAAAGATTTGTCTAATGCTGATTCTGTAAATAATTTTTTGGTTATGCTAAAAAAAGTGGCAGCAAATGCAGCTAGTATTTTAGACAAAGGACGCTATTTAGTTCTAGTTATTGGAGATAAATATGTTGATGGTGACTGGATTCCTCTTGGTTTTTTAGCAATGAATGAAATATTAAATTTAGGTTTTTCATTAAAAAGTATTGTAGTAAAAAATTTTGAAGACACTACTGGCAAACGTAACCAAAAAGACTTATGGCGGTATCGTGCTTTGGTTGGGGGTTTTTATATTTTTAAGCATGAATATATTTTTATCTTAAAAAGAAAATAGCCAGTAATAGCTCATCATAGCCTATTGACATATATCTATAGGTAGGCTTATTATCAGCTAACTTTCTATATTCATTTAATAATACTAAGTCAAATCTCTAGGATAAAATAATGAGCGAAAAACCTAAGTTGCTTGTTATCGATGATCAGCCATTTATTGTGGCAATCTTCACCGAGTTATTTAGAAGTGATGAATTAGAGCTTATTAGTGCTTCTAATGGCGAAGATGGTTTGGAACTAGCCTATCAACATCTACCAGATCTAATTTTTTTAGATATAGAAATGCCTCGTATGGATGGAATTTCTGTATGTCGTCGTTTAAGACAAGATAGCCGGTTTCAATCTATACCAATTTTCCTACTTTCAGCTAAAGGAGAAAGCCCTTCAGATGAGGAACAAAGGGAAATTGGGGTAACAGGCTATTTAACTAAGCCTTTTAGCCCACTACAAATTTATGGTTTAATAAAACAACACCTAAATATTTCAGCAGATTTTTAATTTTTTGAGTTTATCGATTCTTTGCCCTACCTCAGTAAAAGATAAGCTAAAGCTTATCTAGCCGCCCGATCTAAACGCAACTAAATGATAGAGTTGTAGCATCTTAGCCTTACAACAGATGAGCAGGCAATTGCAATTCTTTGCTCTGGTGATATAATCGAACTACTATTTTTTATTAAGTGTTTTTTGTGCTAATAGTAAACTAACAGTTTGTTTTATCAAATATCAGAAATAAAATATAAAAATAAAATTTTATGCTAGGGTTAATTTTTAGACTTAAGTATGTCTATAAACTACTTTATTCCAAAAACTTGGAGGTTGGTGTAAGTCTATTGATTAAGTAGTTTATTAAAATAGAATTCACCTTTTTAGTAATGAAAAAAATGCAGCGGAATTTAATAAATATTTTTGGATTAATTTTAGTATGTTTTCTAATCTTAAATAGCGTATTTGCTTTACCAAATCAAAATCAACCTAATCAACCTATTATTGATATTCTTAATTATAAAATTGAAGCAGAATTAATTCCTGATACTAGTACACTACGTGCTAATACTGCTGTTACATTTCAAGCATTAAAAAATACCCAATCAGTAATTTTTGAAATGAATGGGGCATTGAAAATTAGTAAGATTACTACAACTGATGGTAGAGAATTACAATTTGTTCAAGATACAGTAGACGCGCTAAATGTTCGTATTGATCTAGGAACATCAGTAGCAGCAAATCAACCTTTGACACTAAATTTTATTTATGAAGGAACATTATCTTCGCCTCAAGGTGGAGTATTGGCAAACAAGCGGCTTGCTTATGTTGGGCAAGAAGGATCTTACTTAAGTTATGCTGCTCGTTGGTTTCCTTTTCATGGTTATGCTGCTGATACAGCAACCTATGAAATTTCTTTAATTACACCTGTAGATTATTTAGTTGCAGGATTAAGTACTGAACCAGTACAAACTAAACCTTTTGTTATAGAACCTCCTCCAGCACCAGAACCAGAGCCAGAACCAGAGCCAGTTAAAAAACCAACTAAGCCTACTCCAAAAAGACCTAGTAAAAAACCTGCTACTACAAAACCTAGTCCTAAAAAAGGTAAGCCCACACTACCCGTTTTACCAGTTTCTTATGTTGTTGCAAATAATCAAGAACCCACTGCCCCAATAAGTAGTCCAAGAAATATCCACACTTTTGTTAGCACTAAAGCTGTACTACCAGGAACATTTGCTATAGCTCGTTATATCACCAGAAATATTAAGACATCTACAGGAGAGATAGATTTTTATATTAAACCTGGTAGCGAAGCAGCAGCAGAAAAATATGCTGAAGCTGTAAGCCAGGCAGTTGATTTTTACAATAATAAATTTGGTGCTTATGCTTTTGGTAATAAATTAGTTTTTGCTGAGATTGATAACGAATCATTAGATAGCTTAACTGGTGCTGGGGTTACACTTCTTTCAGAAAAAACTTTTCGCTTAAATGATGTCCCAAGGGAACTACTTTATAGAGAAACTGCTTATCAATGGTGGGGTCAAGCTGTAGTGCTTAGATCTTTTGATGAAGTTTGGCTTTCTCAAGGTTTAGCTCAATATAGTGCTTTAGCTGTTTTAGAAGCTAACAGTCCAGAAGTAGTTTTTCGTGAAGTTGCTCGTGGTGCAATGGAAAGAGCTATGGCATTTGAGTCACAAACATCTATTGCTCGCGCTCCTTTAGAACTTGATGATCAGTCAGAAGCTTATCGATCAATTATGTTTTATAAAGGCGCATTTGTTTATCGAATGCTTAAATTAACAGTAGGTGAAGAAACTTTTGATAAACTTCTTAAAACCTACTATCAAGAGTATCAAGGAAAACCAGCAACTATTTCTAATTTTGAATCATTGGCTAATAAAGTAATAGGAAAAGACATGCGCTACTTCTTTGGTCAATGGGTTGACGCTACAGGTGTTCCAGAATTTCGTGCTGATTATCAAATGCTAAGAACTAAAAATAATACTTTTAGGATTCGTGGAACAATAAACCAAGAAGTTGACACTTTTAGTATGCCTGTAGATGTTGAGTTGCTCTATGAAGGTGGTTCAGAAAGAACTCAGTTAAATATGACAGGCAGAAGTGTAGATTTTAGCTTTGAAGCAAAAGGAAAACCTTTGGATGTTATAGTAGATCCTGATAGCAAATTGCTAAAAGTATCTGAAGAAATTCGCATTTCTGTTATTGTCCGACGAGGAATCGAGCATTTTCGCAATCAAGAATATCCTGAAGCAGAGCAACAATTCCAAGCAGCTATTAAGTTAAATCGTAGTAGTTCTTGGGCCTGGTATAATTTAGGGCTACTTTATTTTGAGCAAAGAAATTACCCTAAAGCCAATGATTGTTTTGGCGAAGCTTTAGAGTTAGACTTACAGCCGCGTTGGGTGCAGGTTTGGTCACATATTAAGCGCGGCAACTGCTATGATGCGTTAGGGCAAAGAGAACGCGCTGTTGCTGAATATCAAAAAGCAATTCAAGTGGGCGATAACCATGACAATGCGCAGCAAGTTGCTCAACAGTATCTAAGCGCACCTTATCGCCGAGAACAAACGGCTCAAAATTAAATAAAAATAACAATTTTAGGAGGTTAAGCCAGTAAACTAAAAACTTACTGGCTTAAAACTATATGCTTAAAAAAGCTTTACTAGCTTTAGTTCTCACCATCTGCTTTTATAATGTTGCATTTTCTAACCTACAGGAAAATAGCTCTCAGAATAATACTAATAATCTATTAGAAAAATATGTCAAACTTGATGATGTTGGAGTTTTAAGACTGCTTTATCCTAGTCAATCTTTAAGCTATCAAACTCCTTCGGAAGATAAAGAAAAGCCTAGTAAAGAAATTCGCTATCAAGTTGGGGACGTAGAAAGTCATCAAATTTCTGTTCTTAGCCGAACAATAGGCAAATTTACACAGGCCGAAACAGAAGAAGTATTAGCTTTTATTGCTGTAGAAAGTGGCACTGACCCAAAAGCACCTTACCAAACAGGAACTTATGCAGTTTTATTTAATATTGATAAAAATGGGGTAGCTCAAAAAATTGCTCAATCCACAAATCTTTATAAAAAAGGCTCACCATTTACCGATAAAACTTGGCAACCAGCTTTAGTAACAGATATAGACTTTGATAAACAAGATGATTTAATAATGCTACAAACTCAAGGAAAAGGAGATAGTAGCTACACGATTTACCGATGGGACGGCAAAGATTTTTCTCTAGTTCCAAATCATCCCGCTTTAGCACTGCTTTCTTTTTATGCTAATTTAACGGCTGCTGTTCAATTAGGAATAACAGAGGAAGCAGCCAATACAAAATTAAATGCAGCTTATGAAACTTTGTCGTCAAAAATGCAAGGTCAACAAACGGTAGACTCTCTTCGTCGTCGTTTTAAGGAAATTAAAGCCGTAGAATTAAATACACTTAAATTGATGATTAAAAGCGAAACTAGCGCGTTACTGCGTATTCAATTTAGATTAATTGATTCAGATGCAACAAAACAAACCTTTGAAGGAGACTACCAAATCAGACGATTTGACAATCAATGGTTTTTAGATAATGAGCGATTAAAATCTATTAACTTAACTTTATCTAAATAAATTGTGTCAATTTATAAACATTCAAAATTATATAAATCGGCTCAAAAATTCGTCCGCAAGCTAAAAAGGTATGCTATTACTGAGTTAAGATTGCTGCGTATTGTTCAGCATGAATTCCGTTTTTCTCTATGGCTACTTATTATTGAGTTAACTTTAGGAACAACTTTAATTCATTATTATTATCCTTACCCAAACAATAGAAGAACAAATTGGACAGAAGATTTTTACTACACAATTCATGCTATTTTTGGAGAACCTATCTTAGCTTATCCACAAGATTCTTATTTGGAATATTTATTTATTTTGCTCCCTATTTTAGGAGTGTTAATAATTACAGACACTATTGCACGTTTAGGTAGTTTGCTTTTCCAAAAACGCAGCCAAAGAAAGGAATGGCATATTTTGCTAGCTTCAACTTATACAGATCATGTGATTGTTTGCGGTTTAGGACATGTTGGCTATAGGATTGTGCAAAATCTACTACGTAATAACTTAGAATGTGTAGTTATAGAAATGAAAGATTCTTTATTTGTAGAAGAAATTCGCAAACTAGATATTCCCGTAATTATTGCCGATGCACGTCGGGAAGAAGTCTTAAAACAAGCAAATATTTCTAAAGCACAAGCAATAATTGTTGTTACAGATGACGATCTAGCAAATCTTGAAATAGCTATTGATGCTCGATCTCTATCGCCTAATATTAGGATTGTTATGCGAATGTTTGACGAAACTTTAGCTCGTAAAATTGCTAAAAGCTTTAATATTCATTGTGTTTTTAGCACTTCCGCTATTGCAGCACCAGTTTTTGCAGCAGCAGTAACAGAGCATAATGTAATAAATTCTTTTGTATTTAACAATGTTCAACTTAATACTGTAGAGTTTGTTGTAAGCGAAAGATCGCAGCTAATCGGCTGGTCATTGGATCAACTACGT
The DNA here is from genome assembly GCA_964492845.1 of uncultured Clostridia bacterium. Classification (GTDB taxonomy): domain Bacteria; phylum Acidobacteriota; class Blastocatellia; order Chloracidobacteriales; family JADJPF01; genus JADJPF01. Next base: position 108,440 of record CAZBMZ010000003.1, on the reverse strand, counting down.
AGCCGCTTAGAACTTACCATTGCACTTTATCAAACAGAGGTAGAAGTAGATTGGAATCCAAACCCAGGTTTTATATTAACATCAGGTGCAAAACTTTTAATTATTACAACATCCGAAAGCTTGCGTGATTTAGAAAAATTAAATAAACCTGCTTAAATAAATTTAGGTTATAATTTTGTCAGTTATGATTTTAGCCAAATAAAGAAGGTTTTATGCTCAAACAAGTATGTTTATCTATTTTGTTTGTAATAGTTTACTTTGTAGTAAATGTTTCATTATGTTTAGCACAAGTAGACCAATATGGAAGACTTCAAACTTCCCTATCTTCAGAACCTTTGCTTTTTAGTGAACAAGATTATTCTTTAGAAGCTTTAGAAGAATTTAAACATAAATGGGTATCTATTGAGCCAGAAATACTTAATCCTGAAAATGAATGGATAGGAGACTACAAAGCTGGAATGGATACTACTTTTGTTGGTCTTCGTTGGTCTAAAGGTGGCTATAACCTAGCTTATGTAAGTGTTTGTGCGCACTCTAGTGTATGGGAAATGGATTATGGAAATATAACAGAGTTTTCTCCCTCTTTATTGCAACTAAGCTCAACTCTTGATCCAAAATTCACTAAAACAGATGCTAATCGTATGAAAAATGATCCTTTATTTTCAAAGAGTTATATTCCTGTAAAATGGGGTGAGCAACATTATTTAGTGCCTAAAGAAAATATTGCTGATTTTTGTGTTCAAATTTCTAAGGACTTTTCGCCAACACAATTTGGCTTATATTTCCTAAAACAAGGTGATTGGGAAAAACCAATTTATGGAAAACTTATTCTTCCCAATGAATACAAACATTTATTACAAAAACACATTGACGCAAATGTTATTGAGATTATTGGTAAAAGAACTATTAAAAACTTAGAACATAGTTCCCATTCCAATATTTATGAGGTGATTTCTACAATAAGACTAAATGTAGGAAAAAAACAAAAAATAACTAAAGGTTTGTCTTTCTATTTATCTTCCGTTTACGATGAAAAAGCCAAAGTAATTAGTGTAGAAGATACCACTTGCCAAGTTGTAGTTACCCAAAAACTAGAGTTGGTAAATAAAGACCCAAATAATTGTCAAGATACAGAAGACTTCTTAGTCAAAGTGGGCAATCAGGTTTCTACTAAAATTCCTGATATTGATATAACCACTGAAGAAAATAACGATTAAAACTTACTTTAAATATAAATTTAGGTCACAACTAAAAAAGTTGTGACCTAGCAAGTGTTTTTACTGGATTAGCTTTATGGAGGCTTTACGCAAATTCTTTGGATCTTACTGTTAATAAAATAACCTAGCGGTTTGTATGTCGTTGAAAAAACATCACGGCTAAAGGCAATGCTTTTTTAGGAAATTCATGTCCACCTGGATGTAAATAAGTTGCAAGTTCCGTTTGATTAATGCCAGGTTCAATGCTTGCAAATCCTTGTTTAACGGCTTTTGTAGGGTCGCTTTGTAAGAGGCTACGAACGGCTTCAACACTCATTAATTGGCCTTCATAAGGCACTAATTGATCTTTCTCTCCTGCAATAATAAAAATTGATTTTGCAATGTTATCTCTAATTAATTGCCCCCCTTGACCAGCAGCAGAACAAAAGGCAGCAAATTTTTCTCCTCTCATATCCCAAATAAGATTAGTAAAACGTCCGCCATTTGAATGACCTAAAGCATAAACTCTAGTAGGATCAACTCTATATTCTTGCAAAATTTGTTCTAAAGCAACATCTACAAATTTAATATCTCTATCATTTGCTTGGCCTGGGTCTTTTTGCCAACCTGTTTTTTTACCTTCTGGATCAGTAATTCCTGGTATGCCGGGCAAGCCTTGCATATAAACTACTACGGCTTCAGGCCAAAGTGTATGGATACGGAATTTTTTGGCTGCTGCTTGAGCATTTCCACCATGTCCGTGAAAAACAAAAACTAGTGGCGCGCCGTTACTGGCTGTTTGCCCTGAACCAGGATAAATTAGTGCTGTTCGCTGTTGTCCTTCTACCATAAAATCACTTTTTACGGCTTGTTCTTTAGCATCAACGGCAAAAGAAAATGGATCAACATTTTGGGCATTGGTTTTATTAGTAAATAATGTAAAAGAAAGTGTTAGAGCTATAAAAGTAATTAGACATAAAAATAATTTATTACGCATAATAACTCCTGTATTATATCTTTAGTAAGTAATTTTATCTTGTACCAAATTAGAAGGCATCTTGTAGAAAAAAGTTTGGAAAACTTTGGAAAGTTTTGGCAGAAAAATTAAAAAATTTTGTTAATGACTTTGTTTATAAATAAATAAAACAACAAATCAACTTATAGTTAAGATTTTAGACTTGCACCTTAAGCCATCGTGTATTATTGTTATCAACACAGAGAGAATCCTCATTAATTAACAAAAATAATCAAAAATAATATTTGCATACAGCGTCATTGATTTGTTAGGGATTTGGAGGCCATATGGCATTAAGAGGACGTATACCAGAATTGTCAGTTACAGATCTAATTATGATTCATTGTTTTGGCCGCACTCGTGCTTGTGTCAAACTAACTAATGATAATACCAGAGCAGAAATATATTTTGATAATGGAAATATTATTGATGCTCGTTGTGATTCCTGTACAGGAATGGAAGCATTACACCAAGCTTTTTCAGTAACAGAAGGTAAATATCAAGTTGAGCTTAATGTAACTTCCCAACAACAAACAATACAAACTCCATGGAAAGATATCTTAAAATCATTAGGAACCTGCTAGCATTACATGTCTTTATTAGAGTTACTTATAAACCAGCCTAAAGCCATTACGGTATCAGAATTAACTACTCAAATCAAAGACCTTATAGAAGCAGAGTTTTTTGATATTGTAGTACAAGGAGAAATCTCAAACTTTAAGGTTCATAGTTCGGGTCACTGGTACTTTGTCTTAAAAGATAACCTGGCCCAACTACGTTGTGCAGCATTTCGCAATCAAAATATTTATATTCGCCCTCGTCCAAGTGATGGAATAAAAGCCAAACTTCGAGGCAAAATTTCTTTATATGAAAATCGTGGTGATTATCAGCTAATTGTTAGTAGCATTGAGCCTATAGGCAAAGGGGACTTACAAAAAGCCTTTGAGCAGTTGCAAAATCGATTATTAGCAGAAGGACTTTTTGACGCAATATATAAAAAACCTTTGCCAAAATTTCCTTTAGCCATTGGTGTTGTAACTAGCCCAACAGGAGCAGCAATTCAAGATATTCTACAAGTCCTTTATCGACGTAATAAATCTGTTAATGTCTCTATTTATTCAGCACATGTCCAAGGAGAAACAGCAGCAGCAGAAATTGCTGAGGGAATAAATTATTTTAATACTCGTGATGATATTGATGTGTTGATTGTAGGTCGCGGAGGAGGCTCAATTGAAGATCTTTGGCCTTTTAATGAAGAAATTGTAGCACGAGCAATTTTTGCATCTCGCATTCCTATTATTTCAGCAGTTGGACATGAAATTGATTTCACTATTTCAGATTTTGTTGCTGACCACCGGGCCCCAACCCCTTCAGTAGCAGCAGAAATTGTTGCTGAACGCCAAGACGAATTATCAAATCTAATTTCTTACTATGAAGAAACATTGCTTAATAATTTAGAATATTTGTTACTTAATCAGCGTAACAGACTAGCTAGTTTAGAGTCTCAACCTGGGTTTGATGTTTTACCTAAAAAGCTGTCTCAATATCAAAATAAATTAACTAACCTAACTCATCGTTTGGAAGTAGCTTTTCAAGAACAGTTATCACTTGATCAAGAAGAAGTGAGTAATTTAACCCTTCGTCTAGCTAACACAGAGTTAAAAAGCACCTTGCAACAATCTCAAAATCAAGTGCAAAAACTGACTTTACAATTACAAGCTAATTTAAGTAAACAGCTACAAAAACGAACAGATCAGTTTCACCACAATATTACTAAACTACAAACACTAAGCCCATTAGCAGTCTTATCTCGTGGTTATTCATTAGTTTGGACAACCAATAATCAGCTAGTAAAACGTCCAAATCAAGTTGCACCAGGTGATAAGGTTCGTGTACAACTATCTGAAGGAGAAATGATTTGTATAAGGGATTTGGAATAAAGATTTAGAAACTCCTTAAAAGGAACATTATGATTAATAACAAAGCACGTATAGTAACACCTGAAAAAATTGCACGTATTATCTGGGCTGGTACAGAAACAATAGCATTAAACACGGCTGTTTATTATGACCTTTTTACTCACATTTCTAATGGTAAATCTTCACCACGTGATTTAGCACGAATAACTAAATGTTCTGCTAATGCTATTGAACGCTTACTTAATGTGTTAGTAGGACTAGAGTTATTAACCAAAACAGGGAAAACCTATGCTTTAGAAGCCGAAGCAGACGCATTTTTGGTTCGTAGTCGCCCTGTTTATTTAGGTGATATGGTAGGGCATGGAGTAGATTTATTAAATGGTTGGAAAAATCTTCCTCAAAGTATTGAATCTGGAAAATCTTCTTTTCAAGTTGATGATCAAAAAACTGGAGAAGAGTTTTTTAGCCATTTAGTTAAAGCTCTTTTCCCAGCTAATTTTGTTGTTTCTTGTGCTGCTGCTTCTATTTTTAAGAAAAAGAAAAAAAATATTGAAAGTGTTTTAGATGTTGCTGCTGGATCTGCTGCTTGGAGTTTAGGCTTTGCCCAGCAATATCCAGAGTCAAAAGTAACAGCGTTAGATTTTCCTAAAGTCTTAGACGTAGCCCGCCAGTATACTTCACAACTTGGGGTAGATTCACAATATGACTATTTGGCAGGAGACTTAAACACAATTTCTTTTGGTAAAAATTGTTATGACCTAGTAATTTTGGGGCATATTTGTCATAGCGAAGGTGAAAGACGTAGCCGAAAATTAATAAAAAAATCTGCTCAAGCATTAAAATCCGGTGGAACATTATTAATTGCTGAAGTCTTGCCAAATGAAGATTATACAGCACCTTTAAGTGCGTTGCTTTTTTCATTAAATATGCTTGTTTTTACTAGCGAGGGAGATGTTTTCCCTGTTTCACAATATAAACAATGGACTGAGGATGTAGGGTTAATAGATTTTGAAGTTTTAGATAAAATTCCATCTCCTTTTCCTTTGTTGTTAGCAACTAAACCTTAATAAAAACTTTTTAGGTGGTAGGTTATGAGAAAATTTTTGTTACTAGTTTTTAGTCTTTCCTTAGTTCTATCAATAAATTTTTTAGCCTTTTCACAACAAGAACAGCCTGTTCAAACTCAAGATAAAAACATAGAAAAAGCCGATCTAGTAGCAAAAGCAAAAAACTTACTTCTATCAGCACGTAAAGCAAAAAGTGAAAAACCTTTAAGCGAAATTAAAGACATCAAAACCATTAGCTCTGTACAGTTACTTTTAGGAGGTAATGGTCTTGAAGCAACTAATGAAACTACTATTAAATTTCCAAATAAAACTTTAAGCGTCATTTCAGGCCCTTTTGGTGTAATTAAAAATGCTTACAATGGAGAAATTGCTTGGACACAAACCCCAGGCGGAATACAAGAACTAGTAGGAGATAAAACAATAGAATTTCAAAATGTTTTATTAGGAGATCCTATTTCAATGCTTAATAATTTTGACCAGCAAAATTATCAAGTAACTCTTTTAGATGAAAATACTTGGGAAGAACAAAGTGTTAATACTATTTTATTAATTACAAATACTGGGAATGAAATTAAAGTTTATCTTGACCCAAAAACTAATATGATAATTGGAAAATCATCTCAAGCTAAAGTAGCAGGTAATACTTTTACTAATGAAGAACTTTTTTTAGATTTTAAGTCATTTAATGGTGTTCAAATTCCTATGAAACGCCTATTAAAACGTAATGGTCAAGATTTTGCAGCAACAACAGTAAAAGAAGTTATTATAAATGCTGGTGTGGAAGATAAAGTTTTTGCTAAACCATAGTAATTAAAGTATATATGGAAATAGTTAATAAAGTAGTGATGTTAACAGGTGGTGCGCGTATTGGGCAAGAAGTAGCTATTTCTCTTGCTCAAGAAGGTGCATCTGCATTTTTGCTTACTTACTTAACTTCTGAAAATGTAATGAAAGAACTTGCCTCTAAATTAGAAGATTTAGGAGCTAAAGTTATTCTTAAACAAGTAGATACAAGCCAAGAAACTGCTGTAAATGAAGTAATAGATTTAGCTTTAGCAAAGTTTAGCAAAATCGATATTTTACTTAATATGGCTTCAACCTATATTGCCCGTCCAACTGAAAATTTAACTTTAGCTGATTGGCAAGCTGATTATAACTCTAATGCTACCAATACTTTTTTGTGTATAAATAAACTCGCTCCTATTATGCGTAAACAAGGTGAAGGACGCATAATTAATTTTGTTGATTGGACAGTTGCAAGCCGACGGACTGAGTACCCAGGTTTTGTTGCTTATTATGCGGCTAAACAAGCTGTAATTGGTTTAACAGAAGCCTTTGCTTTAGAGTATGCTCCAGAAGTGCTAATCAATAGCATTGCCCCAGGCCCAATCATCCCACCAGTTAATTTATCCCCAGAATTAGTAACAGAAGTTGCAGCCAAAACCCCATTAAAACGTTGGGGTGGGGCAAATGAAATCGCCGAAGCTGTAAAATTCTTTATCCGCACCAACTTTGTTACAGGTGAATGTTTGCGCGTCGATGGTGGAAGACATTTACTATAAGCAAAATTACTCTATACCCAACTCTTTTAATTTTTGCCTAAGTCGCTCTTTTTCTAACCGTTCTTTTTCTAGCTCTGCTTGGGCTGTCTCTAGCTGTGTTTGAGTTGTTTCTAGCTGTGTTTGAGTTCTAGCTAATTCGGCTTGGGCAGTTTTTGCAATTCTATCTAGTTCCTCATAGGTTAGAAATTTTTCTCCATCTGGTCGATAAATTTCTAGTTTTTCATTAGTTAGCTCAAATCTAACACCTAGCCTTGGACTAGTCCAATTTGTAACATTAAGAATTTCTTGTAAGTTACCTTCCTGACGTATCCAGCCCCAAAACAAATTATCATCTGGGTCATAAACATAATATTCTTCCACTCCATAAAGGTTATAGAAGCTAAATTTCTTTAGCATTTCTGGGACAGTATTACCAGGAGAAAGAATTTCAAAAACAACTTGAGGAGCAATATTTTCCTCTACCCATTGTTTATAAGAGCCTCGATGACCTTTGGGACGGCCTATTGCTACCATTGCATCAGGAGCTTGAGAAATTTTTGGATTTCCCTTTACAGGATACCAAAGCAAATCGCCTGCAACAAAATCCCTCGGCAACATTGCATTTAGCCCCTCTTTAATTGTCACTATCCATTCAAATTGTTTAGTATTTTCCGCCATAGGCTTGCCATCACTTTCAGGGTAAAAAATGAAGTCATCTGTTGTTGTCTCAATTAATGCTGACATGATTTTTCTTCCTTTTTGATATTTTAATTTAGTTAACAGATGATAAAACAAGCCTATTTTAGCAATATTTTATCTTTATTTCACTACTATTTTCCACCACGAGAAACAAAAGTTTGTGTTCTAGTATCAACTTTAACAACTTCTCCAACTTCAATATAAGGAGGAACTTGTATTTGTAAGCCTGTTTCTAACGTAGCTGGTTTGGTTTGCGCTGAAGCTGTAGCACCTTTTAAGGCTGGCTCGGTTTCTGTTACGGTTAACTCAATAGAATTTGGTAGTTCTATCCCTATTGCCTCATCATTATAAATTTGGATTCTTAAGTCCAAGCCATCCTTAAGAAAATAAACGGCTTGGTCTAAAACTTCAGTTGTTAAATTAAATTGCTCATAGGTGTTTAAATCCATAAAAACATAGCTATCACCTTCTAAATAAAGAAATTGTCCGGGGTTAGTTTCAAAATTTGGTTCTTCTACTTTATCACCAGCACGAAAAGTTTTTTCTAAACTTTGTTTATTTAGCATATTCTTTAACTTAGCTTTTACCAACATTGTAGCACCCCGCGCCGATGGGGTTTGATGCGCAACATCTGTTATTAAATAAGGAACTTTATCAAGTTCAATTAACATACCTTTTTTTAATTCTGAAGCGGTATATAACACAACTAAATCTCCTAAAAATAAAATTATTTCAAAAAATCATAAACCAAATAAAAATTAAAGCCTAGAGCGTTATTGCTAGTCTATATTTTAGAGTCTTGTTTATTAAATTTACTTTTTTTTATTATCCAAAATATCAACAAGGCTGCTAATCCACCTAAAATATCTACTAGGCTATCTTGTAGCGATGCACTCCGATTTCTTACAAACGATTGATGATATTCATCTAAGAACGCAATTATTACTACAATAATTGTGCTAAATATTAGCCAGTTTATTTTCCAAGTAGCTTTTCTTGCTGCAAAAATTCCAAAAACTAGTGCTGCAAAAATTCCAAACTCAACAAAATGCCCAAGTTTACGAATTGCTATATGAATTAAATGTATTGTAGAAATTTGAAAGGTAGGAAATATTTCTCTTAAGTAAACTTCAATATAAGAAGCAGTTTTATTAGCTCCAAAACTGCTAGTTGAGAAACTGCTAATAACCAATATCCAGGCAACACTAGCCAATGCAAAAACTAAGCTACTAGGTTGATATTTCCAAAACAAAACTGTGCTACCGGGTACTTACCGGCTCCTCCCGATATTGAAGTTGATAGAGTTTATAATAAATACCCCGTTTAGCTAATAATTCTTGATGATTGCCCATTTCGCGCAACTGCCCTTTGTGCATAACCATAATTTTATCTGCACTTTGAATAGTAGAAAGACGATGAGCAATAATTAAAGAAGTGCGTCCTGCAAGCAAAGTTTTAACCGCATCACGAATTAATAATTCTGTTTCTGTATCAACTGATGATGTAGCTTCATCTAAAATTAATACTCTAGGGTTAAATGCTAGCGCACGAGCAAAAGAAAGTAGTTGACGTTGGCCTACAGATAAAGTTGACCCTCGTTCATTTAATTCAGATTTATAAGTATTTTTTAACTCAGAAATAAATTTGTCAGCGTGTACCTGTTTGGCTGCATCCAGCATATTTTGTTCACTTATATTTTTGTCGCCTAGAGTAATATTAGTAGCAATATCACCAGAAAATAAAAATACATCTTGCAACACAACACCAAAAATTTGTCTTAGTTCTTTTAAGTCAAATTCCTTAATATCTACTCCATCAATAAGAATTTGTCCTTTTTGAATATCATAAAATCTCATTAGTAAACTAGATATAGTTGTTTTACCAGCACCAGTATGACCAACAATTGCAATAGATTGGCCTGGCTCAATCTTAAAAGATAGATCTTTTAAAATCCAATTTTCATCTTGGTAAGCAAACCAAACATTACAAAATTCAATAGAACCTTTAATTTTTGTTATTTTATGTGGCTTTTCTGGAGATATGATAGTTAGGGGTGTATCTAAAAGGCTAAAAATTCTTTCAGCAGAAGCCATTGCAGCTTGCAGAATATTATATTTTTCGCTTAAGTCCATTATAGGCTCATAGAAGCGTTGTGTAGCTTGAATAAAGAAAATTAATGCGCCTAAAGTTAATGCACCAGATAAAATTTGCAGTCCGCCATACCAAACAATAACTGCTGTGCCTAAAGCACTTACCCAACCAATAGCTGGATAAAATACTGCATAATAAAATATTGTTTCTATATTTACCTGACGATGTTCGTCATTTATAGTCTTGAATTGTTCAAATTCTCTTTTTTCTCTATTAAATAGTTGTACTATAGCCATTCCCATAATATGTTCTTGTAAAAAAGAGTTAAGGAGAGCTATTTTTACTCTAACTTTTCTAAAACCAACAGAAGCATTTTTCCTAAACCAAGCTGTAACACCAATCATCATTGGTAAGACAAGTAAAATTGCTAAAGCTAGTTGCCAATTAACTAAAAATAGAAAAGTTAAAATCCCAACTAAAGTTAAAACATCACTAACTAGTGCAACAAAACCAGATGTCATTAACTCATTAAGTGAGCTAACATCCGTAGTTAAACGAGTAATTAAACGTCCAACAGGATTTTGATCATAAAATTGTAATGGGAGTTTTTGAAACTGCGTAAATATTTCCTTACGCATATCATACATAATATGCTGTCCCATTGTATTAAGAATAACTACTTGTAAATAAGATAAGATAAACCCCAGGAAAACTACTAAAAAATAAAGACCTGTAAAAAATAGTAACGCTTCTGAAATAGAAGGATTCCAGTTTATTGATTCAAAGGATTGTTGTAGCAAGCGGGAAATAAAATTTAATTGTGTTTCTGGAATAGGTTTTAAGTAAAGATCTACAGCCATCATTGTTATATTTAATCCAATTAATTCAACAATAGAATTAAAAGTAATTAATGGAACAGCAATAGCAATATATTTAATGTAGGGACGAACATAGCCTAAAAGCCTTTTTGTTAAGACCCCATCATAAAGTTTTCCTTTAACTTCTTCTTCACTAGCCATTAAGTTGCTGCTAACTCCTCTTCTAGTAGCTGTTTCTCATAAAGTTCTGCATAAGCACCACCACGAGTTAAAAGTTTTTCATGTGTGCCACGTTCAATAATTTCTCCATCAGCAAGTACAACTATTAAATCTGCCATTTTTACAGTGGAAATTCGATGCGAAACAATAATACTTGTCCGACCAGACATAACATCTTTTAAGTGTCCTAAGATACGCTCTTCTGTTTCAGTATCAACAGCAGAAAGAGAATCATCCAAAATTAAAATTTTAGGTTGTCTAATTAAAGCACGAGCAATAGCTGTTCGCTGTTTTTGCCCACCAGAAAGGGTAATCCCCCTCTCTCCTACCATTGTATTAAACTCTTCTGGAAAAGCTTTAATATCTGCTAAAAGCCCTGCTTGTTCAGCGACTTTTTCAATCTCTTTAGGATCTGCCTTTTCTACTCCAAAAGCAATATTTCCTGCAACTGTATCACCAAAAAGAAAAGTATCTTGTGGGACATAACCTATAGCTTGTCTTAGCCTTGCTAGAGGGATATCTTGAATTGGTCGACCATCAACAAAAAGTTGATTTTTAGGAGCATCAAATAAACGTGAAATTAGATTAATTAAAGTAGATTTACCAGAGCCAGTATGCCCAACAATTGCAATAGTTTGGCCTGCTTCAATTTTTAAGTTGATATTCTTTAATACAGCCTTGTCGCCATAGTTAAAACTTAAATTACGAAATTCTATTTCGCCTATTATTTCCTTAATTTGCTCTTTACCTTCATCTTTTATAGTAACTTCTGTATTTAGAATATCATTAATTCGTTTCATACTAGCCATACCACGTTGGTAAAGACTGATAACATAACCTAAAGCAATCATAGGCCAAATCAGTAAAGTTAAATACATATTAAACTCTACAAATCTTCCTAAACTAATGGTTTGATTAACAACTAAACTACCACCATACCAAAGTACAATTACTGGGCCAATCCCTACAAGGCCACGAAGTACCGGCATAAACAAGGCTTGTATTCTAATTAACCCTAAATTTCTTATGACAAACTCTTTATTTAATTCTTGAAATTTCTCTACTTCATAATCTTCTCGCCCATAAGCACGAATAACCCGAACTCCTGTTAAATTCTCCTGTGCGCGGGCAGTTATGGAAGCAAAATATTCTTGAATTTTCTCAAATCGGTCATGAATTTGTGTAGAAAAGTATTTAGTTACTAAAGAAACACTCAGTAAACTTCCTAGGACTAACAAAGTTAGTTTTAGGCTAATAGCAATCATCACAGGAATAGCAACTATTGTTACAACTATTGTATTAAGAAAATACATAATTGCTGGGCCAATTAACATTCTTACTTCGTTAATATCGCTAGTAGCCCTAGCCATCAAGTCTCCAACCCGGTTTTGTTGGAAAAAACTATATTGTAGTTGCTGTAATTTCTCGTAATAGTCATTACGTAAATCATTTTCAATATCACGAGACATTACAACTAAAATCCAGCGTTGGCTAAATAGAAAAATCCCTTTTAGCGTAGCAACCCCTAAAACCAGGAGTCCATAAATAAAAAGTTTTCTTTGGGTTAATTGAATTTGCAGATCATCAATTGCAAGGCGTATAACTACAGGAGCAAGTAGTCCAGAAATAGCTGAAAACAATACACATAGACAGCCTACAGTTAATTTGCCCCAATAACGGCGATAATAAATAAGGATTCGCTCAAAGTTTGTCATAGGATAAACTGAATTTACTCGCTTTGCTTATTTTTTGCAACATCACAAAGCTTATTGCTATAGTAGTTTTTAGAGATATCTAAAAGAGGGTTTTTAAATGATAAAATTTTTATAGCTGATATCGATCTAAGTCTTGTAGTTGGATAAGATAACTACGGTTTGTTGGTTCCAAACTAGTTAGTTGTTTTAAGGCTGTTTTAGCATCTTCTAAATGCCCTTGTGAACGTGCTTCTGTTGCAAAACATTGCAATAATCGTTTTAGGTTGGCTTCATCATTGATTAATACATAAAAATCAACTAAGCGTTTTATAGTAGGTAAATGATGAGAATCTTGATTTAAACAACTTTCAAGTAAACTTGCTATTTGTTGGGATTTTTGTTCTGAAACTAATGTTTGTAAACATTCATCAATAATTAATACCACATAATCTAAATTTCCAGCATATAAAAATCGTCGTCCAAGCTCTAAAAATTCACTAGCAAAAGTTTTATCTAATGTAAATAAAGAAGAACAAGTTTTATAAGCATTCTCTAATTCATTAGCATTTAAGTAAGCATGTGTCAAAGCTCTTAGTAAATCAACATTAGTAGGCTCACTTTGGCAAGATGGAACTAGCATTTCAATAGCTTTTTCATTATCACCTAGTTCTAAATAAATATAGCCAAGCATTGTAAATGCTAATTGATGCAAGGGTTTAACTTTTAATACTTCTTCATAAACTTCTGCTGCTAGTTTGTATTCATTTTGTGAATAAAGCGTTTCTGCTGCTGAAAGTAAACATTTTAGAGCTTGTGGTTTTTGTTTTTTTGTTAAATAAATAGAAGCTAAGCGGCGTTGATTATTAGCATTATCTGGTGAGAGGTTAACAGCAAGTTCTAGAGCTTTAAGAACTCCTTCATTATCATTAATTTGACTAGCATTCTCAACAATTCTTTCACATTGTTGTAAAGCTATTTCCTTACAACCTTGTTCTGCGCATATATTAGCTAGTTTTAAGCTAGAAGTTATATCCTTAGGGTTAAGTTTATGTACTCTTTGATACATTAACATTGCTTGAGGAGTTAAACCTAATTCTAAGCAACGTTCTGCAATTTTGCCAAAATTATAACTAGCTTCTAAACGTTTATTAGCTGGTAAATAAAGCTCTGCTAAGCGAGCAACTATAGCTAAATTATCTGGTTCAGCTTCAGTAATTTTTTCAAATTCTGTAATAGCAGCATTAAAGTTACGCTGTTCAATATATTTACTAACCTGTTGGGCAAGCTGAACACGTGTTTTATTAGCGGTACGATTAGTTTTAATCCATTCACTAAGTTTATTAAAAATGCCTCCTTGAGGTGTTAGAGCAAGTTTAGGAGCTTCTGATGTTTGAGCTTGTTTAGAAGTTTCCGAATACCAATACTTTAATAGTTTTTCTTGATCTATTCCTCGAATTTCATCATAAAATATAACTACATGAGGCCCAATAGATAAGCTATCATCTGAAGTTGTAGAAAGTAGTTCTATAGTTTCTACTAGCATTACTAATGGATGTAAGCTTATTAAAGTATTACTACGGCGAGATTTTAAGGCAATTCTTCCAAAAGGGCCTCCGGGAAACCGTCTATTTGCCATAGCTTGACTAATAGCATATGCCCCCATCAAGACTTCAGCAGTTGCCAAACTAGCTGTTGAAGTTTGTGCTATTGCCTCAATTTCATCCACAGGATCATGAAAATAAAGCAACGGTAAATTTGCTAGAAAAATAGCTTGTCCATAAAGCCCTTTTAATAAAGGCAAATAGCTTTGAAAGTCTGCTTCTGCTTCAAACTCATTAGCTTTAGTTTCACCTCTATAAGGATATTCCTTAGCAAACTCTAAGAGAGCTTTTATTAACCCATCTGTATCATTTCGTAATTGAGTATTAGGACTAAATTCAGAATAAAATAGTAGGTATAATTCTGGCTCAAATATAATTTCTTGGCTACGATTAAATAAAGATAGGGTATCTATTAGTAGCTTAAATGTAGAACTTGCTTTTAAGTTAAGCATTTGTTCAAAATTTGTAGCAGAAAATTGAGGTGTAACTAAACGTGTACGGTAACTATCTTGTATTGCAATACATAAGCAATATTTTAACAATGCTTCAAATGCACCTGTCAGAGCTTTTGCTTTAGCAAAAGAGTCTTCTTCCATCAACACTCTTTGATATTTTAGTGCTAATGGTATAGGGTATTCACTTAATATTTTTTCGTCTATTGGTTCTAAATTTGGCATATTAGTAAAAGCTAGAAAAATGATTAAGCAAATTATCTCCTTGGCCTAATTTTTGTGCAGTTATTAAAGAATTAGTAAGAAAATCTTTAGCAATTTCTATAGATTTTATCAAATCATTCCCACAAGCTAAGGCTGCACTTATAGCAGAAGAAAGGGCGCAACCTGTTCCATGTGCGGTTTGGTTTATACGTGGAGCAGAAAAGATTTTGTAATCCTTGCCATTATAAAACAAATCTATAGGATTTCCTGATAAATGTCCCCCTTTAATTAAGACTGCTGTTTTGCTAATTAAATTTAGTTTTGTTGCTGCTTGTTTCATAGCTTCTAAGTCTAAGATTGTTTCATTAAGCAATATAGCAGCTTCCATTAAATTAGGAGTAATTAAAGTAGCTAATGGGAATAACTTATTTATAATTAATTCTTTAGCTGTTTCTTCAAGTAACGGGTAACCACTAGTTGAATAAATCAAAGGGTCTATTATGACAAATTTTGCTTTTTGGGAAACTAAAAAATCTATTACTGCTAATACAATCTCACTATTAGCTAACATACCTATTTTTACTACGTCAAAAGCAATATCTTTAGATAAAACATTAAGTTGTTTTGTAATTAAATCTGCACTTAAAGCTATAGAACTATGTACTTTTGCTGTATCTTGAACAGTAATTGCAGTTGTAACAGCTAAACCATAACAATTAAAAGCAGCAAAAGTTTTTATATCAGCAATAACCCCTGCCCCAGATGTTGGATCAAAACCAGCAATAGAGAGTATTACGGGTTGTTTTTTAACTTTTAAGCTCATTTACTAATTTGGGTAAATCTGAAGTTTCTAAAAATAACCTAATAGCAGCTAAACCTGCCACTTTACAATCTAATATCTCTTTGGCATTTGATTGATTTATTCCGCCAAGCGCAATTATAGGACATTTTACAGACTTTATTGCTTGTTCTAAAACTGCTAAACCTAAAGCCGGGCCATAAATAGTTTTAGAAGGGGTATCAAATATTGGGCTAAATAAAACATAATCTGCCCCTGCTTCAGCCGCTAGTTGAGCTTCTTTAATACTATGTGCAGCAACACTAATAATAAACTTTTTACCTACTAGTTTTCTTACTCTATTAATAGGAAAAGAATTGCTTGGAAGGTGAATTCCATCTGCTTCATAGCTTAAGGCTATATCTAAACGATCGTTTACTAGAAGAATAGTATTAGTATGTTTTACCTGTTTAGCTAACTTAGCAACAAATTCAGAAAGTTGATTAGTAAGAAGATCTTTTTCTCTAACTTGAATAATATCTATGCCTGCTTGGACAGCAGTTTGGCAAAAATTTAGTAAATGGGAGAGTGTAGTATCTAAATCAAAAAGTTGATTATTAGGAAATGTAGAAAGTAGTTGTTTGCGATCAGTTATCAGACATAGTTTGATGTTGGGTAGCTTCATCTTCTTTTTTTTCTACTTGAGAAAGTGTAGCCACTGTTTTGTGGAAATTTTTTATTTCCCAAACACAAAATATCAAGTTAATAACACCTAAGGCAGACACTGCGCCACGGACATAACCACTTTGAACAATACCAACTAAATTTTGCCAATGCAAAAAAGAAGCAATATATTCCAGGAAAAAGTTATCTACCCAAAACCCTGACCAAGGTGCAATAAGTAGTACAATACCTATCTCAAAACAGATTGCAATGTAAAAAATAACGGTTATTTTTGCTGACACAAGCCCCCAACATAACTAATAAACTAAATGGCTTATTAGGTAAGTAGCTATTTATTATTCTTGGCGCATTTTTTCTTGTAACTCACGAATTTTAGTACCAACATCTCGATAGTTTATATCTAAAGCATAAACCTCTTGTAAATACTCTAATGACCTATCAAACTCCCCTAGATGTTCATAAGCTTCTGCTAAATCAAAGCGCATTGCTTGATATTCTTCTTCTGAACGTGCTGGAGCCTCTAGTCCTCGTTTATACCAAACAGCAGAAGGGCGCGCCATATTATTTCTTAAGAAACAATACCCTAACATATTACAACAGTTAAAATAGTTTCCATCGCCACTAGTTGGAGAACTAGCCTTAAAAGCTAACTGGAACTGCTCTATTGCATCATCAAAAAGTTCCATATCTTTATAAGCTAGACCTAAATTATAGTGGGTTTCATAATCTGGTTTATCAATAGTTTCAAATTCATTAACAAAATCTTTAAATATAGAACCTAGGTCTGATTGATCAGAAATAGCAGACGATGAGGTTGAAGAAGTTGATTTAGCAGCAGTAACAGATCTATTAGTAGCTGCGGCCATTGGCATCATATCGCTAGTAGGCATATCATCTAGCTCTGCTTCAACATTAGAAATCAAATCATCAAATAACGAGCCACCTTGAGGAGGCATAGCTGTTTGAGCGCGAGCAGATAAGGCATCTGGAATAGGTGCTGGTGTTGGTGGAGGTGGAGCAGTTCTTTGTATTGCTGGAGGTTGTGAAGTATTTGACATACCTCCAAAAAGTTCAAACCCAGCAGATTCTTTTGGTTTTGATTCAAGAATTGCTGAACTAGGTAATTCTTCTATTACTTCTAAATCTGAGCTAGTTTTTAATAAATTAGCAACTGGTGCTGATGCAGGTGTTGGGCGATTAATGCCCATTTGGGCAAAACGTCGTAAAATTTCTGGGTGGTTAGGATGTTGTTTTTCAAGGTCTTCTAATGTACTTCGGGCTATTTCCATATAACCTTGAGCAATATAAAAATCTACACCTTCTAACTCATCTTTAAGAATTTTATCTTTAGCTATCTTACCTGTATTAGTATCATCAATATTGATTTCAAAATTAGCATTAGGCAGTGCAGGAGTTTCACCCTTTGAACCTAGTGGAACCGCTGCCACACTTGATGATGATTGTGAACTAGCCGAAAAAATATCTGCAATTGATGAAGGAGGTTGAGCAGATGGCTTAGATGGAAACTGGGATGCTGCTGCTTGATTAAATAGGTCTGGCATTCCCCCTTGAGGTGATGGTTGTGGTGTTTGGTTAAAGAAATCAAATCCGCCCATAGGAGTTGTTGGAGTAGGTGTTGAAGCAGATGGGCCAGGTTGTTGATTAAATAGATCTGGCAAACCATAAGACAAAGAAGAATTTGAAGTTGGGGCTGATGATGGAGCAGCAGGTTTACTAAATAAATCAAATCCACTAGGAGTAGAAGCTTGAGGTTGATAGGTTGTACTTTGAGGTTTGGCAGCTACATTAAAAGGATCTGATTTTGGTTGGACAAATGATGGTTGTTCAAAATTAAAATCTCCATCCAAACTAGCATTTAAGTCTATTTCAATTCCATCAGAGGCTGTTTTTGCAAAAGTTTGTCCATTATTTTTAGCTGCTCTATTTAAAGCAGGATTAAGATCATAGGCTTCTGATATAAGATCAGATGCCAAGGCTCTATCCCCTTTTGCTTCATAAAGTTTAGCCAACTCTAAACATTGATTAGCTGCCTTTTCTTCTAAGCCTCCATCTATATAAAGCTGTTTAATTTTTAACCTTGATTCAATATGATTAGGATATTGATTAATTAGGTCTTCTAATATCTGTGCAGCACTATCAGCATAGCCTCTGCTAGCAAACATTTCTGCTTCACGTAGTTGTCTTTCAATTATTTGGCTATCTGTCTGTGGTTGCTTATTAGCTGAAAGTGGGGTAGTTGCAGCAATTGCTGGTTCAAAACTTGTAGGTATAGAATAAGCAGGTTTACTTAGTTCAACTGCTGCGCCTAAACTAGCTAAACGTTGTTTATAAGAAGGCTCATCTGGTTCAATTTCAACTAGTTGTCTTAGAGACTTGATAGCTTCATCTTTTTGTCCTTGACGTAGTGCTACATCTACAATCAAATTAAGTGTTGAAGCTAGGTTATGATCTTCTCTAATGCGTGTATAAATATCTGTTAGTCGTTTTAATGCCAGCATATTGTTAGCATCATACTCTAGGATATTTTTTAATAAAGTAACACCCTTTTCTTCTTGGCGACGAGCAATGAGAAGATCCATACAGCGATCAATTGCCCCGATAGTGCGATCAAATTTTCCTACTTCTAAATAAGCTCGTCCAACTTGTATTAAGTAATCATAGCGAGATTTATCTAATTCAAGTAAATGACTAAAGGTAGCCTCTGCTTCTTCTAGTAATTTAGCACTAATATATGTACGGCCTAGAATTACTAAAATATCTACATCATTAGGATTGCGCTCAAGAGCAGCAGATAACATATTTACTGCACTATAAATATCATTTTGTTGAATATAAACATCTGCCAAAGATTTTAAGGATGATTTTGCAGAAGGATTTATTGAAATAGCTTTAGTTAAAGCAGAAATAGCATCAGGTAGTTTTCCTTTTTTAGCAAACTCTTGACCAGCATACAAATAAGAATCATGTGCTTGATCATTAAGTCCTTCTAAATGATAGTTTTCTGCTAACTTAAGCCTAACAGCCGTATTTTCTGGATCTAAATCAGCAATTTTTTGTAGTACTTCTAAGGCTCTTTTGGCTTGCCCATTACGCTTATAGGCATCAGCAACAATTAAATATTGTTGACGAGCATCAACAATTAACCCTTGTTTTGCATAAAGATCGGCTAGTTTTAAGGAGGTTTCAAAGTTGGATGGTTCTAACTTACTGATTTTCTTATACATAGCAATGGCTTTTAGGGTAAAGCCATTTTCACGATAATTTTCTGCAATACGAGAAAAATTTTGAATTGCTTCTTCTGTTCGGCCAGCACGAACACAAAGATCCCCTAAGGTGTTAATCATAGTAAGATCATTAGGGTCGGCATCGACAATCTTTCTATATTCGTCTATTGCAGCAACGATTTTTCCTTGCTGGACATATTTCTCAGCCGATTTTAATACCTTTGCTTTATTGAATGACATACTCCTGCCGCTCCGCAGTGAAGACTAGTTTTTGAGTTGACTGTTTTATTAAGGGTTTAAGGCTAAAAACTAACATACAGATTGCTCTATTGTCAACCGCTTTGTCTAAAACGCTAGAAAGCCAAAAGTGTAGCATTTAGCCGTCTTTAGGGTTATTTTACTATCAGCTAATAATTAATGGTAAAGTAGGTTGTAAGTCTAATGTTTCTACTCCCCGAAAACTACGACGGTGAATGTCACAGGGGCCATATTTACGTAAGTTATCTAGGTGTAATGCGGTTGCATATCCTACATGCTTTTCAAATCCATAATTGGGCCAGTAGAGTGCATAATCATACATTAGTTTATCTCTAGTAACTTTAGCAACAATTGATGCAGCAGCAATTGAAACAGATAAACTATCACCTTTGATAATAGCTTGTTGTTTTATTTTGAGTTTTGATAATGCAAATCCATCTATTAAAAGATAGTTAGGTGATAGTTTTAAGCTTATTATAGCCTTGGTCATTGCTTTTAAGCTAGCTTGATGGATATTAATTTTGTCTATTTCTTCTGGAGAAACTTCAGCAACTGAAACAGCTAAGGCTGATGCTTTAACTTCTACTGCTAATTTTTCTCTTTGTTTTTGACTCAAACGTTTAGAATCATTTAGCCCTTTAGGTATACTATTTAGATCTAAAATTACTGCCGCAGCAACTACTGGCCCTGCTAATGCACCTCGACCAACTTCATCAACTCCAGCAATTAGATTAAACCCATCAGTTAATAATTGTTGTTCTATTTTATCTGTACAAATATTTACCATATTAAGCTATAAACTATTTATCTAAAATTTTATGCTGCCAACAATAACCAGGTATTTTTACTCTGCGTTGACATTTTTTTCCTTTACGGGTTTTAGCTCCACACTTTTCTTCAATAGTAAGTTTATCTACTGAAGTTTTGCTAATTGCGTTACTAGCTATAAAAGGTGTGGGAGTAGGTGGTATTTTAGTAGTAATATTTAGTGATTTATTAGATAGATAAATATTTACTAGTATTATTGGAAAGATAATATTAACTAAAAAAATTAGTAAAATATTTTTTAGTAAAAAACTTCTTTCTAACTTTTTAATACATTTACTACAAAAATAGCTATAAAAAAATATTTTTTGCCAGAAATATTTTTTTATTAGTTTTTCCCCACAATCACAACAAAAGTTACTTTTATATAGCTTAAACATAATAATCCCCATCTATGAATAAATTAACTATTTTCTTAGCAATAGACGGAAAAATTCTGTTTAAAGCGAAAATAAAAAGCCGAGGTTTTCAAACCTCGGCTAATAAGATTTCTGTAGTATAGACTAAGTTATTGAGCAACTACACTAGCAGGAGAAGAAGAAATTCCATTTGGATTTCGGACAGTGATAGTAATTGACGAACCTGGACTTACTAAGTTACTAATGCGTTGACCTCCAGAGCCAACAACATTTCTTCCCACTCTAAATCTATTACCATTATTGCTAAGGGTTAGCGGGAAGGTATTACTACCTATAACAAGTACTGCTCCTGGTTGAATATTAGAATTAGTGGAGAAACAGGTAAATCTACCATTATTAATAGTTGGGTTAAAGAGAACTGGTGGTTGACCAATTGTAAAGTTAGCTGAACTATTACCCATACCAACATTATTATTAGTATCTCTAACTAATACTTGGACTCTAGCGGCTGTTGTTTCTATGCCATTTGGAGCAATAGCATTAAAGCTATTTTGACCATTTTGTGCTATTCCACTACCAATAGTAGTATCAAAAGTACCACCACCATTAGTAGAAAGTCTAATTTCAAAGTTAGCTACTGCAACATTATCTGTAGCACTAAAGCTAACCATAAATGATTGTCCTGCGGCAACTGCCAAACCACTTGAAGGAGAAAGGACTTGTACTACAGGTGCAACATTATCTGTACCACTACCAGTAAGCGGAACGCTTAAAGTTGGTTTTTGAGTATCATTAGTAGACATAACTAATGTAGCATTCTTAGGCCCTGGGCTAGGAGGTGTAAAACCAATTGTAATTGTTCCTATTGTACTTGTTCCTATTGTTACAGGTGCGACAGTAACAACAGAAAAACCATTACCACCAGAAATAGACATAGAACTAATGGTAAGAGGTGCAGTACCGTTGTTGCTAATAGTTACTGTTTGTTGTGGAGCAGGTTGACCTGTTGGTACTAAACCAAAGTCAACGCTTGTAGTAACAAGGTTAGCTGATGGAGCAATACCATTACCTAATAATGTAATAGTTTGTGTTGGAACATTAGAAGAAACAGCTACTAACCCATTAGCAGCACCTGGTTGACCAGGAGTAAAGGAAACTTGGAAAGTGGTTGATTCATTTGGTGCTAAGCTTAAACGTGCTGGAGCAGTTACAGAGAACCCTTGATTTGCACCAGCTTGAACAACTGGGTTACTTAAGGTTAGCATTGCATTGCCTGCGTTTGCTAAAGTGATAGATTGTGTTGCTGTAGTATTAACAGGAACATCTCCAAAGTTAACGTTATTAGGTTGTATTCTTAAAACTGGTGCTGGAGGATTAACTGCATTACCAGTTAATGGAACATTTACAGGAGTATTAGAAGCACCTGGACTAGAAACTACTAATGTACCTGTTTGAGGCCCTGTAGGTGTAGCTATACCTGGAGCAAATGAGAGAGTAATCACATTACCTTGTACGCCAACAATGCTAAAGGCTGCACCACTTGTAGCTGCAAGAGCAGCAGTAAAGGTAAATGTAGTATTTGGAGCTTGACAACCACTATTAGTAACAGTAACTGTCATATTTACGGTGCTACCAATATTAACCGTACCAAAATCTACTGCGGCTGGGGTAACAGCAATAGTGGCCTGACATCCATTACCTGTTATATTAATTGATGTTGTTCCAGTACAGCTATTTGAAATATTTAACGTTATACTCTGGTTGGTATTATCCGTTGGTGTAAATGACACTGTAAAGGTTTGCGTCTGGCTAGCTCCTAAAGTAAATGGAAGGGTAGGTAAGCCACTTAAAGCAAATCTAGCATTAGTTGCTGAAAAAGCTATATTAGTAAAAGTAATTAGTGAGTTTGAAGTATTAGTTAATGTTACTGTTTGATTACTTGTAGTGTTAACAGGAACATTAGCAAAAGTTATTGGGCTAGGAGTTGCAGTAAATGAACATTGCCCAACACCACTCACAAATTGAGGTGTTACACCTATAGAGAAAGGAGAAGTGCTACCATCACCTGTTGTAATTGTGGCAGTTAAAAATACTGTTGGCGTTTGTACAGGTGTTAAGAATGGAGCAGGAATAATTAAACTTGCTGACCAATCAACAGCATTGTTATTGACTGGGTTTGGTTGGAAAGAAATTATACCATTTAAGAATAATTGTCCTTCTGCAAATTGATCTAATGGGTTACCTAGAGGAGCATTAAATTCTGCACCTCGTTTGCTAACAAATACTTCAATTACAGCATTGTTAATATTTCCAGGTACTCCATTATCTAAGAAATTTGCTGTACCTTTAATTGTTGTTTGACCAGTGCTAGTAATAGTTATAGCAGAATCTATCTTAATTAAAGAAGTTAGCGCATTTGGAGAGGTAGGATCAATAATTTGCGCATTATTCATATTTTCATTACCAGCCAACCCAAAAATGTTTGGTGTAGTTGGAGGTACATCTGGAGGATTCAAGAAAATATTGTTTTGTGTAAATGTATTAAAATTACCTGGTACACTACTGGTATTAGTAAGATAAGTAATACCGCTAGTTGGTGCAAAAGGAGGTGTAGTTGCAGGATTAGTTTGTATTGGTGATGCTGTATCGTTATTAAAAGCAATATTATTGTTAGCAATAACATTAGCAAAAGCAGCAAAACCAACAAAAATACCGCCGCCCTTGTTACTACGCGGTGCTGGCATTGCTGGAGTGACTGGATCAAACGGCGCACCAGTACCTAAATTATTACCTCCAATGTCATTAAATTGAATAACATTGTTGTTTGGGTTTGGAGTCCCTGCAACACCTACAGTGCCTATATTACCTAATATAATGCCAGGGCCACCATTACCAGAAATTTGGTTAAAGTTAGCTCGTTGGGTACCACCAACAGTATTACCATTGGCTGCACCAGTAAATGAAATACCTGCCCCAAAATTAGGTACTTGAACTGAACCTGTAGAGTTAACACCAATTCTGTTAATAGCAACAGTATTAAATTGTGCTTGTGTATCTCCACTACTTAAAGAAATACCATTACCAAGCCCTAAAGGGGTAATGCCTAAAACACCATTACCTGAAATTAAGTTTTGGGTAACTGTATTAAATTTAGCATTTCCTACTGTTGATAGACCTATACCATCTAAAACATTAGGTCTAGCCATTTGGCCGCTTGGATCTATACCAATATTACAAGTTTGAATCATTACACTACTTGTAATATTATCTCTAATATTAATTCCGTATCCTAAGTTACCACCGATAATACAGCTAGTAATTCTGTTACCAGTAGCACCTGATTGGATACGCATACCATCTAAACTGTTAGCAATACTTAAAATAGTACCTGGAACTAAAGTAGTACCAACCCGGTTAATACCAATTCGGTTGTTAGTAAAAACGTTATTTTGTGGTATAGGAACTTGAATAGAAATACCATTGACCAAAATACCATTTTGTGCAGAAGTACCAATAAAGTTATTTGTAACGGTAGTGTTAGAAGAACCACTTAAGACTATACCATTACCATTGATTGGGCCAGGAGTAATAGTATCACAATCTAACCCTACGTTATTTGTATTAATCATATTACCATTACTATTAGAAACAATACCATTGTTTGGAGTATTGATAATAGACAAACCTCTGATAGTACAGTTAGGAGCAGATGAAGTAATAACAAAACCACCACCACTTAAAACTACTCTTGGGCCTAAAGTGTTGTTAACACCGCTTGCTGTGGTTGTATTAACTACAGTGCCATCAATCATAGTGCTAGGAGCTAGAATTGGTGGTAGGTCGCCTGTTAAAGCAATAAACCAATACATTTGGCCGTTGGCTTGTGGCCCGCAGAAAGAGCGTGTATCAGACTCAACGTTTACATTAGTTGGGCCTGAAGTGCTAGATAAAGTTTGAAAACCAGCACCTTGATTTATAGTTCCATTAACTAAAAAGTCATTATTTAAGGATGTAATAGCTTCACGTAAACTAATACCTGTACCGCCGCCTCTTGCACCAAGTGGGCCAAGTAAAGCATTTAATTGTGCAGAGGTACAACTTGGACAATCATTTTCATCAAATAGTGTAGATACTTGAAGAGTAATTACATTAGGTTGAATAGCTAAAACGTTGTAGCCGTCTTGTTTAGCAATAGCAATACCATCTCGGCCATGCATTCTAAAATTACCGCTAGTTATTAATGCTGCACCGCCATCAACATCCATTGCTAAAGGAGCAGAAAAGTTACGACCTTTTTCATTTAAGAGTACAGAAACTTGACTACTATCTTGGCTAATAACAGCTAAATCGGCTAAATCATCCCCATTAAAAGTACCAGAAACTAGTCCTTTGACTCCTTGACCAGCAGCAAAGCTTTTTGGTTTAGCAAAACCCTTTTCTAAGCGATTGTTCCAAACTATCACTCTATCAGGGGTAGCAATTGCAAGGTCTGGGAAATGGTCACCATTTAGGTCTGTAGTTAACATACCTGTAACAGTATTGCTATTTTCCAAACGACGTTCACGGCCAAAGTTACCTTTTCCATCACCATAAGTAATAGAAACACCTGAATTGCTAGCAATAGCTAAATCCAAGAAATAGTCATTATTAAAATCAGCTATTTTAATATCAGCTAAACGGCCTAAATCTTTTGGAGTAATGATTTTAGCTTCAGCTTTTTCTAAATCTCCATTACCACGAAAATAACGAAGGTTACTATTAGCTTCATCTAATAAAATAACATCATCAATACCATCATGGTCAATGTCTGCAACAGCTAAAGCAGAAAGGCTGCCACCTACATTAACAACTGGCCCTGTAGTAAATGCCCCTTGTCCATTGCCATAGAGCAGCGAAAAAGTCCCTGCTTCGGCATTGGCAGTAATAACATCTTGGAAACCATCTAGGTTAAAATCGCCAAATGCCATTGCTTTTGGTAAATCGTTACCCATTGGAAAGCTAGTGGCTAAAGAATCTAAACCATTAGAATTACCTAAACGTACACGTAGTTCATTTCCACTATTAGTAGAATAGGTGGAAACTATATCTGGTGTACCATCATTATTAATATCAAACCTTGCTAATGTAAGTGCTTGACCAAGACTTTCTGAACTAGCATTTAATGCTTCTGGTAGGTCTGCTGCATCTTCAAATTGAAGATCCTTATGTCTACCACTTACATGCAAAGTAATCCTAGCCGGGCTAGTTTTTGAAGCATCTGCTGATGCGCCCGCCGCACTAACCTTTCCTTTGTTGGGCGTCAGGAGCAAAAAAGATACTCCGACAAAAAAGCAGGCTAGGGTTAATGCAATAACCCAAAATTTTCGCTTGCTCCTCATTTATTCTCCTCCTCGTTTTATAGTAACTGCCCTTTATTGCACAGTTACCAAAACAAAATTTAACTAATTTAACTTCTTGATAAATTTACAACTTTTTACAACTTTTTGCCTGCACACTGCTAAGTTACAAGTTTATGAAAATGCTGCTGCAAATGTCAAATTTAACCCTCTTACTATCTTTGGAAAGTAGTGGGCAGTGACGCTATCCCATTGGGATTAGTAACAATTAACATTACTGGTACACCTTGAGGAATAGCTTGATTTAAGGTGATCCCACCAGGACTACTTGAAGTCTTCTTTTTAACTACAAATCTTGTACCTGTATTATTAAGCGTAGTAGCAAAAGTTTCTCGGCTACTTCCATTAACTACAGTTAATGTAGCACCAGTAGCAATATTTGAGTTAGAAACTAGGAAAGTTATTTTTCCATTCTTAAATGTTGGCCCAAGTAATATTGGTCTTATTCCAACTGCAAAATTGTTGTCAGAAGCATCCATTCCAATATTTCCTACTCCATCACGAGCAAGAACTTGAACTCTAGCAAGTCCTGTATTTAAGCCCATTGGAACACTCCAAACAAAACTATTAGTTGTACCTGATAAACCTGTAGTAATTACCAAATTAAAAGTACTTCCTCCATCTGTTGAAAGGAAAATATCATGTGAAATTACTGCTACATCATCCATTGAAGTCCATTGAATATTGAATGTATCACCTGCGGTAGCTAATTCTCCACCATTAGGGCTAGTCACTCTTACAACTGGTGCTGCTTGATCTGCAATCATAAAGCTAGCACTAACGCTGTTATTAGCTTCATTAGTTTCTGTAATTAAATTTTGTGGATCAGCAATCGCCCCAATAAATACTTGACCTGGATTAACATTATTTGGGATAGAAAAACTTGCACTTAAAGTAAGTGTGTCACCTGCATTAGTTGGATTGCTGGTAAGTGATGTTAGTAGTGGATCTGTAGCGGTAATGGTTGGATCTGTAGAAAATCTAATTTCTACTGCTACTCCTTGAGTTGGCAAACTTCCCCGATTAGCTAATTGTAAATTAGCCGCTACCATAGTACCTGCTCCACCTCTATTAGGAGTTAAAGTTAAGTTTGTTAGACTAATATCTACCAACCCACCAACAGAAATTGTTCCTGTAGCAGTATTGTTCATTTCATTTGACTCTACGATAGTACCCCGAGCATCAACAATCACTCCTACAGTATAAGTGCCTGGCAAAGTAGCATTTGGAATAGTTGTATCAATAGAAAATCTGCTTATATCCCCAGGTCTAAGCATTGCTATTTGTTCTGTTCTAAGCAAGCTATCATCTACATTGCCAAAAATAGGATCTGAAGATAATCTAATTTCTGTAACATTTGCCGCAGCATTATCACTACCTTGATTAGATATAGTAAATTCTATTCTTAAACTATCTCCAGGATTAGCACTAGCAGGTGTAACTCTAAAGCCACTAATTACTAAATCTGGCATAGAGTTAACAGTTATCATAGTGTTAGCTGTATTATTAGTTTCGTCTGATTCTGTTACAACCATACCAGCATCAGCAATTATTCCAATAAAGAATTGACCAGACATTAAAGTCATTGGAATAGTTACCGTTTGTGTTAGCGGTTGTGTAGCTTGTGGGCCAAGAACAGGTGCTGTTACTGAGGCTAAAACAGTATCTTGAGCATTTATAGTGGCATCTGTAGATAAAACTATATCTTGTCGAGTTGTGCCAGCAGTAGCCGATCCTTGATTGGCTAAAGTAAATGCCACTTGAACCATACCACCAGCATTAACTGTTGTAGGTGTAACTACTAAATTTCTAACTACTAAATCCGCTTGACCACCACCTAATTGAAATACAGCAGAAAACTCTGAAGTATTGCCCATAGAATCTATTGTGATTGAACTGACTACAATATTAGGGCTAGAAGTAAAAGTAGCTGTAAACATCCCTTGTGCATTAGGAGTTGGTGAAGCAACAAAGGTTTGCCCTTCACCAAAACCTGTAGGGTCACTTCCTGGAACAGGTAAAGCATTAGTAAATATTTCTACTCTAGCAGTCATAGGATTAGCAACATCAACTGTACCTGTAACAGTAATTGAATTTCCATTATTAACAACAGATGTAATTTGTGGAAAATTTAACAGTGTGTTAGGGCCATTATCTACATCATTATCATCATTTGCCGTTGGCCCGTTATTGCCCAAATCTATACCTAAACCAACATTACTAAAAATAGAGTTACGAGTAATAGTATTTCTATTTACTCCATTTCCAGTTATAGTTTGCCCAACTGTAACACCATTACGAGAATTAAAAGCAAGAACATTACCTGGGCCAACAGTATTAATGCTTGCGTTATCAGCAAACATTATACCTGATAACGCATTCCCCCGAGCAGCATTATTACTAAGCACCCCAATAAAATTTCCTGCAACAGTATTATTGTTTGTACCACTACCCAAAAAATTTATTCCATTACCTAAATTACCGCCAATAGTGTTAGCTGTGTCTGAGGTGTTCATACCAATCATATTAGCTTTAGCACCACCAGCAATCATAATTCCGTCACCTAAATTAGGCAGTTGATTACGGCTAGTATTAGAGTCTAACCCTATAATATTACCTGAAACCAAGTTATTATCTGAACCTATTCCATTAATTACAATACCTGTAGCGATATTACCAGAAATAATATTACCTGTAGCTAAAGTGCCTCCAATTACACTTCCATTTGAAGCAGCTAAAATGCTGATACCATTTAGATTACCTGCTGCAATTGCTCCTGTTTCATCTGTTCCAATAAAGCAGTTATTTACTGTAGTTGAACGACTAGCAGCAATAACAGAAATTCCATTACCTCCAAAAAAATTACGAATATTTATGGATTTTATTGTACATGAACTAGCACCTATTCTTAGCCCATCCGTTAAACTAGGTGCTAAAGAGCCATCAAGAACAATTTCTGGGCCTGCTGGATTGGTATTTTCTATAGCAGTTTGTGTTGTGCCATCAACGCTAGTTGTGGCTTGTGTAATTGTAGGTAGTGCAGTATTTACCCTAATAACAAAAACTGTGCCATTAAAGCCTGGGTCAGTTTTTGGAATATTAAACTGTATCATTGTACCAGCAGTTTGATTGGCAATTGCAATTGCTGCTCTAAGAGAGCCTTCACCACTATCTGCGGTGTTTGTCACTTGCACAGGAGCTAAAGGTATTATTTCTGTTTCACTAGATGTTTTTTGATTTGCTGTGACTGTTGTGTAACTAGATTTTAAGAAAGCTAACGAAATAGCTAACGAAAAAATAGCTATTAAAATAAATAACTTGGTCTTCATTGTTTTCACTCCTAAAAGTTTTTAAGTTACCCAAAGCAAATACCAAGTTGGCTACTTTGTAGTCAGTTTTATTGTTAAATCTTATTTTAGCCAGATATTTTATTATAAGGTTAGGGACTTTAGGTTTAAGAGAGCATTTTCCGTGCCAATATAAGAAAGGAAAAAAGCAGATACAACATAAAGAGCCAACTATTTAGTTTTCAATAAAATAAACTTAATTGATACTTTTTATTGCTAAAAGTTCTGTTGCTTAAATTTAAGTGGTTTTGTCTACTTTGTATACAAACAAGTGTATACAATCTAGCACAATAAAATTTAATGCTATTTTGTTTATCTTTAACTTTTAAGAAACATTAAAAGCCTAGTTGACACCTTTAGCGAGCGAAAGTTATATTCATTTTTTAGAAATATTTCAAGCGAAAATTTCAGAAAAAGCATAAAGAAAATTTATTTAGAAAAATTATAATGTTTTAGTTGTTCTAAATAAACTTAAAGCTTAAAGGTAAGTCTATGAAAAAGTTATTTTTAACGGTATTTTTAATGTTATTGTTTGTTAGCACTTCTTTGGCCCAGGAAGTAAATGAAACTGAGTTTTTTCCATTGTCAGAAGTAAAGCCTGGATTAAAAGGAATTGGTCGTACCATATTTGCTGGAGATAAAACAGAAGAATTTGAAGTAGAAATACTAGGCAAATATCCAAGCATTGTTGCTCATCCTACTCGCTCAGTAATTATTATGCGCCTTAAAAGCCCTCAAACAGACCGTAGCGGCGTTTTTTCAGGTATGAGCGGAAGTCCAGTATTTATTAATGGAAAACTTCTTGGAGCAATTGCTTATAGTTTTCCACTCTCAAAAGAGCCTATTGGAGCAATTACCCCTATTCAAGATATGTTATCTGTATTTTCTAATGTTGAACAAAGCGTTGAAGAACGTTATGAAAGCGGCATGTCATTTCAAGAGCTTGTAGCAGCAAGCGTAAATCCAAATTTTAATATCAACTTTAATACTGCCAATAGCTTTAGTTTTACTCAACCTAAAATGGCTTTAACTCCTCTTCCAATAGACACCCAGGCTATTATATCCGTCCCAGCTTTAGGCCCATTTTTAGGGCAAAATTTGATGCCAATAGCTACACCTTTAGCCGTTAGTGGAATTGACCCAACAGCATTTCAATATTTTGCTAATTATTTTCAAGCTCTAGGCTTTCAACCTGTTTTAGCTAGTGGAGCAAGTTCTAAAGGGTCAATGCAAGCATCTAACTCAGATACATTAACACCAGGTAAATCTATTGGTGTAGAGCTAGTTAGAGGAGATTTAAGCGCGGCTGCTTTTGGCACAGTCACTTGGCGGGATAAAGATAAAATATATGCTTTTGGACATCCCTTTTTTGCTCCTGGCGGAATTGGTGGTAGCACACTTCCTATGTCAGAAGCCAGCGTGGTTACGGTTGTTCCAAGCATTTCAAATTCTTTTAAGCTAGGTGTAAGCGAAAAATTAGTTGGTGCTATGGTTCAAGATCGCGCTACTGGAATTTATGGGCGATTAGGTGTTGAAGCTAAGTTAGTAGCCTTAAAAGTAAATATTACTACTAGTCGAGGAAAAAAACAGACTTATAAGATGGAAATTGCCTCAGACCCTTTTCTTACACCTCTTTTAGTACAATTCTCTACATTAAATTCCATTGTAGCCACTGAAAGAAGTTTAGGAGATTTAACTATTAATTTAGAAGGAAAAATCAAAGTAAAAGACCAGCCACAAATTAGTTTTGGCAATAGTTTTTCTGCTGCTAGTTCTTATTTTTCAGCAATACTTTATGCTGGTTATCCTATTTCAACACTTTATAGTAGTGGTTTTCCTGTAGACGTTGAAGAAATTGAAATAAACATTAAATCTAATGACCGTCGTGCTAGTGGGTCTTTGCTACGTGTTTCTATTGATAAAACAGAAGTTAAAAGAGGCGAAAAAATTTTAGTACAAGCTTTTGCCCGCAATCAAAAGGGAGAAACTTATATAGAAAAAATCCCTGTAACTATTCCAACCGACGCTCCTTTAGGCAAGTTAAATCTAACCATAGGTGATGGAACTGCAATGGCAGTTTTAGAACAACGTACTTTGATTAACGCTAACCCAAAAGATCTAGCCGCTTTAGTTAAAGCTATTAGCAATTTACCAAGAAATGACCGTCTATATGTCAAACTTTATTATCCTGACACAGGTGCAATTATCAATAACCAAGCAATGCCTAGCCTTCCCCCTTCAATGATGGCTACTTTAGATTCTGATCGTTCAACTGGCGGCTATTTGGCTTTACCTGTTGCAAATGTACTTACTCAAGAAGTTCCTCCAGCTAGTTTTCTAATTGGTGGTCAACAAACAATTACTATTAAAGTGGTGCAATAAAAGAAATATTAAATAATTAAAAATATTAAAACTCTTATGCTAAAAGCTTAAGCAGAAAGGAATTTATCTTGAAAACAATAAAAATAATAGGCTGTGTTTTAAGTTTATTATTAACAACTAACTTAGCCCTAGCTTTAGGAGGGGTAGCTTTTTGGGAAGTTGATAAACTAACAGACATTCAAAAAGGTGATTTACAAGGTGTCTCGATTTCTGATGATGGGTTAATAAGCCTTTCACCTACATTTAGCGAGATTTTTAACACTGAACAACCTTTTATTTTTGCAACTACGGCTGACACATCAGGAAATATTTATCTTGGTACAGGCCATGACGGACGAGTTTATAAAGTAGATAAAAGCGGCAAAGGCTCAGTCTTTTTTGATTCCTCAGAGTTAGATATAACTGCACTTACAACTGACAAACTTGGGAATCTTTACGTCGGCACTTCACCAGATGGAAAAGTCTACAGTGTTAACCCTGATGGCAAGGTTAAAGAGTTCTTTGACCCTGAAGATAAATATATTTGGTCACTTGCTTTTGATAAAAGTGGAGATCTTTTTGTAGGCACAGGAGATAAAGGAGTAATTTATAAAGTAGACTCTCAAGGTAAAAATAGTATTTTTGCTAAAACTAATGAAAAACACATAATTTGTCTTACTCCTGATAGGGATGGTAATTTGTTAGCTGGGACGGATGGAACTGGCCTAGTTTTAAGACTTGCCCCTACTGGAAAGATGTTTGCTCTTTTTGATAGCCCTTTACAAGAAATTCATCAGCTAGCACAAGCAAACGATGGAACTATCTATGCCTTAGCTATTAGCGGTCAAAACCCTGATAAATCTAGCACTGCTAGCACTACAACAAACAATGCTACTGTTGGTGAAACTGTTACAGTCACAATTTCAGCCGCTACTGATGATGACATAATAGTAGCTGATAGCCCTAGCACAACTACTACCGCAATAACGACTACCACTCAAAGCCGTAGCACTGATACAACTGGCTCTAAAGCTGTTCTTTACCAAATTACTCCTGATGGTGGAAATGATGTAATTTGGACAACTAAAGACACTACAGCACTTAGTTTAGCTATAAAAAATGATGGTCAAGTTTTAGTAGGAACAACTCAAAAAGGACGAATTTATTCTATTGACCCAAAAACTAAAAAATCTACCTTGTTAGTTCAATCATCTGAAGAGCAAACTAGCTCTCTTATCTCTAGTCAAAACAATATTTATGTTGCATCAAGTAATAGCGGTAAGTTATTTCGCTTAGGTGCAGATACAGCTAAAGAAGGATTTTACACATCCCCAATTCATGACACTAAGCTAACAGCTAGCTGGGGGCAAATCTCCTGGCGTAGTAATGGAAACGTAGAACTACAAACTAGAAGCGGTAATACTACTATACCAGATAATACTTGGAGCGAATGGTCAACATCCTATCAAGGAACTGAAGGTAAACCAATTTCTAGCCCATCAGCTAGATTTATTCAATGGCGTGCAAAATTTCTTCCTAATGGCTCATTAACAGGGGTAAGAGTTGCTTATTTACCAAGAAATGTTGCTCCAGAAGTTACTAAAATCAGTATTTTACCTGCTGGTGTAGCACTACAAGATATTCCTCAGCAGCCAATAGACCCAGGTATTATTTCAGCAGGTCTTGATCCAACTAGCTTTGGTCTACCAATTAATATCCAACCTCGTAAAGTATTCCAAAAAGGAGCGCGGTCAATTCAATGGGAAGCTCAAGACCGTAATAGTGATACTTTAATTTATTCTCTTTACTATAAAACTACTAATGAATCTGACTGGCACTTACTAGCAACTGATCTAAAGAATAATTACTATACTTTAGATGCTGATTCCTTAGCTGATGGTAAATATAGTTTTCGTGTTTTAGCTAGTGATAATCCAAGCAATTCTTCAGATCGAGCATTAAAAGGTGAGTTAATAAGCGACACAATTGATATAGATAATATTCCGCCTCAAGTTTCTGTTTCTCAACCTAAAATCAATGGTCGTCAAGTAGAAGTTACTTTTTCTGTTACAGATAATTTAAGTATTTTGCGTCGTGCCGAATACAGTTTAGATGGAGGTAGTTGGCAAGTAATATTTCCTGAAGATGGAATAGCTGATTCACGTAAAGAAAATTTTGTAGTAAAACTAGAGGTTTCTCAACCTGGCGAGCATATAATCACCTTACGTTCTTATGATGAAAGTGCTAACTCAGGAGGAAATAAAGTTTCTTTTAAGATTGCGTCTAAAGGCCAGCCGTAAACGACTGGCCTAATATCAAAAGCCCTTACAGGGCTAATATATTAGTTATATTTAGTGTATGTAATTTACCTTAGCCACGTAGTGGCTTTTGATAATAGCCCTGCCTTTTAAGGCTGGGTATAGGGGTTAAGTTTAATGGTCAGTTTAGAAACAGCTTTTTTTCAACTATCAAAAGAAGCTGCTGCTTGTAGTCTATGTCCTAGACTACAAGATAGAACTGCCGTATTAAGTGAGCTTAACGGGACACTACAACCAAAAGTAATGTTTATTGCTGAAGCACCGGGACAACGCGGAGCAGATCGCACTAGGATTCCGTTAGTAGGCGATATGTCAGGACGTAATTTTGATTTATTTCTTACAGCTACTAATTTAACTCGTCAGGATATATTTATTACTAATGCTGTAATGTGTAACCCGCGCAAAGGTGATTGTAATGTACGTCCTACTAGTCAGGAAATTAAAAATTGTCAGCCGTTTTTGCTACGTCAAATTAATCTTCTCCAACCTCCAATAATAGCTACTTTAGGCACGGTAGCCTTAAGCGCGTTAAAAACAATAGAAATACATAAGCTTACTTTAAATGATGTAGGTAAAGCATTTGACTGGTATGGGCGTAAATTGATTCCCCTCTATCATCCTAGCCCTCACGTTGTAAATGGCAGACGACGCAAAGAACAACAACTTATTGATTATAAGATAATTGCTCAAGTTTTAAGTGAGCTAAAAGCTATTGAGGTTTTATGACTGCAAAAGTATTAACTAAACGTCAACAACTACCAACAGAAACTAAACTAAAGCTAATGATGGATCTAACCCGTAAGATTAGCTCTTGCTTAGACTTAGACCAAATTCTTGACCATATAATTGATATGGTCAAATCCTTTATTGATTATGACGCAGCAGGCATTTATATTATTGAACCTGCTGTTAAACAAAAACGTGTTTTAGCCCACACTATACGAGGCTATCAGGATGTTAAAACAGATGTTTGCGTTTATATGAAAGTTGGTGATGGGATTGTAGGTTGGGTTATAAAAACTGGTAATGGCGCAGTTGTTCCTGATGTTAGCTCTGATAAACGATATTTGCCAGGTCGTACAACTACTAAATCAGAAATTGTTGCACCAATTAGAGCTAATGGAAGAATAATTGGGGCTTTTAATTTAGAGTCCGATCAATTAGGTGCTTATACAAAATATGATTTAGAAATGCTAATGTTTTTTGCTAATGAAGCAGCTATTTCCATTGAAAAAGCACGTTTGCATGAAGCTTTACTTGCAAAACAGCGGCTAGAAGCAGAATTAGCCATTGCTAGACGAGTTCAACAAACCTTACTTCCAACAAATGATCCAACTTTAGGCCATTATGAGATTGCTGGTCTTAATCATCCTACGGCAGAAGTTGGAGGAGATTATTTTGATTTTATTAAAATAAGTGAGAATCGCTTAGGTATAGTTATTGCTGATGTTTCTGGAAAAGGTGTTCCAGCAGCTTTAATTATGGCATCTTTTCGAGCTAGCTTAAGGGCCCAACTTTGCAGCGAGTGTTCTTTATCAAAAACCTTCTATCAAATGAATGAACTGCTTAGACAAAATAATTTCCTAGATCAATTTGTTACGGCTGTTTATTTAGATTTAGATCAAAGTAATCATACAATATCTTACTTAAATGCTGGTCATAATCGCCCTTTAATTCTTCATTCTGATGGTAGTTATGAAACTTTAACTGCCGCTGATCTTTTACTAGGACTCTTTCCAATGCAGCAATATCAACAATATAGCCATCCAGTAAAATCGGGTGATATCATCCTACTTTATACTGATGGAATAACAGAAAGCACTTCTACAGAATCACTTGAAGAAGAATTTGGTATAGAACGACTAGTAGAAACTGTTAAAACTTATTCTTATTTAACAGCTAAAGAGCTAACTAAAGCTATTTATAAAACTGTTCGGGAATTTTCTGGCAATGCAATACAAAGTGATGACTGTACTATAATAGTAATTAAAGTATCTTAAGTAGTTAAATAGCATGAGATAAAAATTATTTTATCTCAATAATTATGTGCTATTTTTGACTTTTGATATTTGAGCGAGTAAGATAAACCCAAAATTAAACTAGCAGGAGTTTTTGCAGTGGAAACTCTAGGGCAAGAATTTAAACGCAAAAGAGAAGAGCGAAAAGTTAGCTTAAAAGAAGTGGCTGAAGAAACCCGTGTTGGTGTGCGGTTTCTTCAAGCAATTGAAGCAGATGATTTTGCAGCATTACCTGGAGGCGTTTACACAAGATCTTTTATCCGTACATACGCCAAATATTTAGGTTTAGATGAAGAAGACATTTTGGCTCGATATCGTAAATATGAAGTGGTTGTTGAAGAACCCGACGAGCCAATGAAAAACTACAAAGAGTTTTCTAATGACTCTAACCCAATATCACTTTGGGTAGGTTTAGTAGTTTTACTAGCTTTAATTGGTGGCGGAACTTACGCAATATTGCAGTATTTAAATAAAAATAATTTTTACTCTCAAGTCAGCAATAGCCCTACACCTATAATAGAAACCCCTAGTCCTACACCTATAACCAATATAAGTCCAAGTCCAACACCAACTATAGAAAAAGTGGTTTTGACCTTAAAAACTAGCAAAGGCGAATCTTGGGTTAGTGTTTTAACAGATGATGAAATTAAACCTAAAATATTAATTGTGCCATCTAATTCCTCAAAAGATTTTGAGGCTAATGACAAACTTAAAGTAACTATTGGTAATTTACCTGTAGTACAATTAGAAATTAATGGACAACCAGCTAAACTTCCTAACAATGGTTTAACTGTAAAAGAAGCCGTTATCACTAAGGAAAACTATCAGACTTATATAGCTGCTGCTTTAACACCTGTTTCAAACACAACGCCTAGGCCAATATCAACATCTGCCGTTGGTGGTGCAACTAGTAATCCTACACCAGGTGCAAGCCCTGCTGCTACACCAGTTATAAGAACACCTAGACCTATTGCTACACCTGGGGCTAGTACAACAAACCCAAGCAATGCTACATCTACACCAAACGCGACTCCAGCAATAAAGAAACCTGTAACAACTCCAACAACAGGCGAAAATAATTCTGGTAATTCTACAGGTGTAAGTACTACTCCAAAGCCTAAGCCACCTACACCAAAAGCAACATCAAGCCCAACAGCAGGCGAATCACCAAAACCTAGACCAACAACTACAGCAGGATCAACTCCAACCAAACCGGCTAATAATGCTACTGAAGATAAGCCTAAAACAACAGCTAAACCAGCAGCTAGTGATGCTCCAAAAGAAGATTAAAATAACTGAAAGGATCCGTTTGTGATAATTGAATCATCTGCCCCAACACGTATTGATCTTGCTGGCGGTACAATAGACATTTGGCCGCTTTATTTGTTTCATCCAAATGCCCAAACAGTTAATGTAGCAATAAATCTTACGGCAAACTGCCAATTAGCTAGCAGAAATGATGATATTGTCCAAATAATATCCAAAGATACTAACACCCAAGTAGAAACTTCTTTAGATAAGTTGTTAGAAAAAAATGAATTAGAGTTATTAGCTAGAATTATTGATTTCTTTAAGCCTCAAAAGGGTCTGACACTAACAACTGATTGTATTGCGCCAGCAGGCTCAGGGCTTGGAGGCTCATCAACTTTAGCAATTGCCGCTTGTGGTGCATTAAATCACTTTACAAAAAGAAATTATTCCCAAAAAGAAATATTAACTATTGCTAAAAACTTAGAAACTCAAGTTATTCGTGTTCCTGCTGGAGTCCAAGATTATTATCCTGCAATGTATGGCGGAGCTAATTCTATTCACTTAAATGTAGAAGATATTGTCTTAGAACCACTTACAATAGATCTAGCAAATTTAGAACAACATTTAATTTTATGTTATACAGGTAAACCACATTTTAGCGGGACAAATAATTGGGAAATTACCAAACTTCATATTGATGGAGATAAAGCTATTATTGGTCTTTTTGACCGTATCCGTGATATTACTGCTGAAATGCGCTCTGCTCTACTTGATGGGGAGATTAGCAAAGTAGCAAATTTATTAGATCAAGAATGGCAGACCCGAAAAGTGTTAGCACCTGGTGTTACTACAGATACAATTGAGCATTTAATAAATGTAGCACGTCAAAGCGGCGCGTGGTCAGCAAAAGTTTGCGGTGCTGGTGGTGGTGGCTGTGTAACATTTCTTGCTCCAACAGATAAAAAAATAGCTGTTAGTGAAGCTTTATCAAATGCTGGTGGTCAAGTTCTAGATTTTCACTTGTCAGCTACAGGTTTACAAGTTATTGAAAAATAACAACTAATCTAAATCCGTATCTGTTCTAAAACAAAAATAATAGGAAATATAAGCCGCAATTAAGTAAAGGGCTAAATTAAAAAATCCAAAACCCTCTTTTAAGGTGACATAAGCAGCAGAAAGCTCTAAATGACCAAGTGTTTGCCCGCCAGCAAAACCATTTTGTTGAGCAGAAACTACGGCTGTTGCTACTAATTGGCCTAAAAAAGACGCTAAAATAGCAAAAATACCAGCAATAGCTCCATAAGTATTTTCATAGCATTTTCCATACCTACGTACAGTATCACCTACTAAATAACCTATTGGTAGAGCAACAAAAGGAGATTTAATTGATGTAGCTAAAGCAACTATTCCCCAAAGACCAGCACATACAAAAGAGATGCCTAAACCTGAACCAATTAAACCTACTAAACTTTGCTGAGAGCGCATTTTTTTAGCGTGATCTTCTAAAGAAATTCTTTTGGATTTAGGCTTTTCTCTAAAAGCTGCGGGTAAAGCCTCTGGTTGTAAAAACTTTTGTGGTGGTGCTTCACCTTGAAAAATAGTTCCTGCTGCTGGTGGCTCTGGAGTTGGTACTGGTGCTACATAATCAGTTGGTAAATAAGAAGGTTGTTCAGCATTGAAGGGCTGATTTTCTGCATTGTAAGTAGTTGGTTGAGGTGATTCAGGTGGCGGATAAATAGCATTAGCCATAGGAGCGTTAGCATCATATCCTATAGGCTCATTTGAACTATATTGCGGTGAATTTGACCATACATTATTTTCCGTTTGTGCAGCAACATCTTGCATATTAGTTTCTACTTGTATTGCGGGAGGTGGTGCTGTTTGTTGTTGGAGATTACTAGAAAAAGCTCCCCTTAAAGCAGGTGTACGAGCAGCATCAGACCAACTACCCCCACCATTTTTTCTTACTTTATCTGTTTTTTGAACTTTTCCTTCAATAACCCATTGTCTTAGAGTTATTAGGTCAATATCTGTAATTTCTCCTGCTAACAACACTTGCCATAGTTCATTATCAGTACTCATACTTAATATTTACAAAAGCTAATTTATTAATTTTAACTTTTGTATACCCCTCCCAAGCTCAAAATAAAATAACTTTATAGTAATTCCTAAAAACCCTATGAATTAGGCAGGATTCAAAAATAACAGACTATAACTAAAATATCAACTTTGCTTAATTTTTTCTTTAAATCACAGTATTTTTTACTTCTTCAGCTACTTTATCTGTATATTCTTCTAATTTATTAGCTAATACTTCATCTTTTATTGCTAATATTCTTATTGCCATTAAAGCAGCATTTTTAGCATTACCTATAGCCATTGTTGCAACAGGTACTCCAGCAGGCATTTGGACAATTGAAAGTAAAGAATCTATGCCTTTTAGCGTTCGAGATTCTACAGGTACTCCAATAACAGGCAAAGTAGTTAAGGATGCAGTCATTCCAGGTAAATGAGCCGCACCACCAGCACCAGCAATAATTATTTCCAAACCTCGTGATTTTGCTGTAGTAGCATATTCAACCATAAGTTGAGGTGTACGATGTGCAGAAACTATTTTTATTTCATAACCAACGCCAAAATCTTCTAAAACTTTAGCGGCTTCTTGCATTGTTGTTAGATCTGATTTACTACCCATTATAACCCCAACCAAAATTTTTTCTTTTGACATAAATGATCCTTTAAGCAATATACATTAATTAAATTCTATATTTTTAATATTTAAATTAAATGCTAGTGTTTTTTGTTTAAGAATTTAGCTGATGAAACGAAGTGTGATATTTTCCTAAATCTTAAAATCATAGTAATATAAAGAGCATCTTACCTAAAAACTATAGGGAGTGTTTTTAAGAACATATGAAAAATAACGTTAAACCTCCAGTTAATAAAGCTCAAAACAATAGTAAACCTCAAGCTAAACCTGCGGTTGCTCAAACAACCAGCAATTTTGAATACCGTATTGGTGATGAAATATCTTTTGCTGCACCACAAGGTATGTTTTATGGAACAGTAGTTAAGCTAATCCCTGATCCTGTTTCTCCTGCTGTAGAAATTGAGTTTGAGGATGGCAGAAAAGAAGTTAAAAAAGCAAAAGATCGAGCAATGAGAATTTTGCGTCGCGCTAGTGGTAAAAGTGAAATGGAAGAAAAACGTGGGCCCGGTAGCAAAATGCGTGACTATGATATTGATGAAGTACGTCGTAGCGAACAACGTCGCGGCAACAAACATTAAAATCCTACAGTACTTTTTTAAGGAGTAAATAAAACTTACCTTATGTCAAACAAAGACATTTCCCGTCTGGATAAGTTATTTTTGTCTTTAGAACCAACTAGCGAGCAGATGCACAGTCTAATTTCCCAAGCAGCAGATTTAGTTATCAACTATTTAGGTAATATGTCCGAGCAAAAAGCCTCTAATGTTCCTACTAACATAGATTCTGAACTTTCCGCTATTCGCCAACCAATTACAGAAAATGCAATAGAACTTGAGGAAATTCTTACATTAATCAAAGATCAAATTCTTAAATATTCTGTTAACACGGCTGGAGAAACATATCAGGCTTATATACCTGGTGGAGGAGTATTTGCGGCGGCTGTAGGAGAATTTATTGCAGCAGCAACTAATCGCTATGTAGGAGTTTGGGGAATTGCCCCTGCTGGCGTAGAAGCAGAAATGGTAGTTATTCGTTGGCTATGCAAAACAGTTAATTATCCAAACAAAGCTAAGGGTATTTTTACATCTGGTGGGTCAATGGCTAATTTTTCGGCGATTGTTACAGCCCGACGTGCAATTTTACCTGAAAACTTTCTTTCTGGAATTATTTACACTTCTGATCAAGTTCATCAATCTATCCAAAAAGCAGCTTTAATGGCAGGTTTTCCACCTCAAAATGTTCGCCTCATTGCTTCAGACAAAGAATTTCGTCTAAATCCAGATGATTTACTAGCAGCAATTCAAAAGGATAAGGAAAAAGGACTAACTCCTTTCTTAATCGTTGGAAATGTTGGTACTACAAACACAGGAGCTATTGATCCAATAGATAAACTGGTAGAAATTGCCCATAAAAATAATATTTGGTTACATATTGATGGAGCTTATGGAGGCTTTTTTATATTAACCGAACGAGGAAAAGAGCTTTTTTCTGCCATTGAGCATGCAGATTCTATAACTTTAGACCCTCATAAAGGGTTATTTTTGCCTTATGGAACAGGTTGTTTACTGGTACGAGATGGCGAATTTCTTAAACGCGCTCATCAAGTGACGGCTAGCTATCTACAAGACCTAGATTTAGCCGAAGAAATCATAAATTTTAATGATTATTCTCCAGAATTAACTCGTAGTTTTCGAGGTCTAAGGCTTTGGCTACCTCTTAAACTCTATGGTGAGTCAAGTTTTCGTGAGTATTTAGATGAAAAGTTAGATTTAGCCAGTTATGTATGTGATGAGTTAAAACAAATCCCTAATATTGAGATAGTTGCAGAAGCTCAACTCTCTGTAGTTGCCTTTCGCTACCTTCCAAAATCAGGAGATATTAACCAAATTAACCGCGAATTGTTGGCTAAAATTAACGCTACACAAAAAACTTTTATCTCAAGCACTGTAATCAATGGTCAAGTAATCTTGCGTGTAGCAATACTTTGCTTTCGTACCCATTTAGAAGCTGTTCAAGCAACAATTCAAGCAATTAAAACAGCTATTTCTCAAATAGAAACTTAAATTTTATGCGGATTTCCTTTGATTTAGATGACACTTTAATATGTAGCGATAAGAATTTACCCCATGAAAAAGATTTTCTAGCTTTTCTATTTAAGTTTTGGTTTCCTGAACGTCTACGCTTAGGTACAGTTACTTTAATAAAGCAATTAATTGCTAACAATCATACAATTTGGATTTATACCTCATCTGGTCGCTCAACTAAATACCTAAGATTTTGGTTTAATCTCTATGGAATTAAGCTAGAGGGAATAATTAATTCTGAGATTCACCAAAGAATGATTGAATGTGGGATGGCCCCTAAAGGAACTTCTAAATATCCTCCAGCCTTTGGAATAGACTTGCACATAGATGATTCAGAAGGCGTTAAAATTGAAGGTCAAAGACATAGATTTAATGTTATTTTAATCAAACCAGATGATAAGGATTGGACACAATCTGTCTTAGAAAAAATCGATAACTTGTCATCAAAAATAGTCAATTCTACATCTTAAAAATCTTATGATTTCAATTATCATTCCTGTTTTTAATGAAGAAAAAATCTTAAAAGAGTTTTTGGACTCTCTTTTTAGCCAAATAGGTAGTTATGAAGTAATTATTGTTGATGGTGGTAGCACAGATAAAACTTGGGAAATAGCTTCTTCTTACTCTAAAGCTCAAGTTATCAAAGCTAATAAAGGTCGTGGTTCTCAAATGAATGCTGGAGCAAAGCTAGCTAAAGCAGATTGGCTACTTTTTTTACACGCTGACACTTTCTTATCTCCAAATACAATTAATAAACTTTCTGAACTTATAATCAACCCTTCTTTTAAGGCCGCTTGTTTTTGGCATAAGTTTGATAGTCTTCACCCTTGGTTACAAATCGTTTCTTTAATCCATAACCTTCGATTTAGAGCTACAAAAACTATTTATGGTGACCAATGTTTATTTATTGAGCAAAAACTTTTTCAAGAATTAGGGGGATTTCGTGAAAATATTGTTATGGAAGATATTGAAATTAGCCAAAGAATTTTAAGTTTAACTACGCCTGTTTGTTTACCTTTATCAGCTATTACTAGCTCCAGAAAATTTTATAGCCTAGGAATTTATCGATCTACTTTGCGAGTACTAAAACTAATGTATATTTATGGCCGCAAAGATGCAAAACAAGACTTATTTTTTTCTGATATTCGATAAAAATCAAAAAGGCAGCCTTTTATTAGCTGCCTTAAAAAACTAGCAAAATTTTAGGAGAAAATTTTAGTAGTTATAAAGAAAATCTAAGCGATTAAATAATGCCCATTGCAAATCTGAAATTGTTTCTGATCCATTTTTAATTAATGGTTTTAAGCGATCTATTTCACTTGGGCTAGGTTGTCTACCAATAGTTACAAGGTAAAGAAATGCTACAGCTTCTTCTGGGCTAGCTTTACCCTCTTGAAGAGTTTTTGCTAATTGTGTTGGTAGTCCATTAGGATTCTTGATTCGGTCAATTATTAACTCACTATTAAATAAGTTAAAAGCTTGTGTAATGGAACCGTTATTGCTACGAAAAACTGTATTTCTATCCCCTCGTCCAAAATCTTGTAAAAACTTATAAACCACATATGGGTTATCAGACTGAGGTGGCAAACTACGAGATATAGTTGCTAGCAGTGGTTCTTCAACCCCTGGCAGAGCCATAGCAGAAGGAAAGCTTTGAGAAAAGCCCATTGCAGCATAAGCACCTGGGCGGAAAGTAGAATCAGACACAGAATCTAAAACCTCTTCTGCTTGTAGACGACGAACTAGCTTACGAGCATAAAGACGAGCATATTCTTCTTTCCACTCACTTTCATCATAGCGAGAAGAAAGAGCATAAGCTTGTGAATTAGCAATTAAGCGAACTAAAGCACGAAAATCATAATTATTTTTTTGGAAAAATGTTGCTAGCTGATTTAATAAAACTGGGTGTGATGGTTGTAAATCCCAAGGTGCCGCAGGTGGGTT
This sequence comes from uncultured Clostridia bacterium, assembly GCA_964492845.1. Classification (GTDB taxonomy): domain Bacteria; phylum Acidobacteriota; class Blastocatellia; order Chloracidobacteriales; family JADJPF01; genus JADJPF01. Next base: position 64,346 of record CAZBMZ010000003.1, on the reverse strand, counting down.
ATTGGGATCTAAGCGAGCTAGATCAAATTGGTCTACTGGATCAACTAAACCAACAGTAAAAAAGTGTGCAAAAACTCGGTTAACAAAAGCTCTTGCAAATTGAGGATCTGAAGTAAGTAGTCGTGCTAGTGCTGTTCTAGGTTCTTCATTTGTGTTTGGCTTAACGCCTGTAAATAAATAACTTGGTTCAATAGTCCCACCAACACGAGGAGGACGCATACCATCTCTTGTACTGGCTATATATTGACCACGAGGTTCATTGCTGATACGGATTTGTTCATTTTGCGCACCAAAAACCCTAAAACTAGTTTGAGCAAAAAAGGCTGCTAGTCCCCAATATTCAGCACGTTTCTTGTTTGTAAAATATAAATTTACTTGTTCTAAATGACCTGCTCCATCGTGACAAGAAACACAAACGGCTTGAGTCCCAAGAAAAGTCCTTGAAACTTCAGCAGCTATTTCATCATAAGCATCTTGAGCTATTTCAGTTCCAAAAACAGGTCTTATTAAAAATCCACCTGGCCCTTGGTCATAATTGCCAATAAAAGTTATCAAATCTGTAGCTATTTGATTAAAAGGTTTGTTATTACTAACCGCATCTCTTAAGTAACGATGTTGAGCATTTCGATCACGTGCAGAAGCATCCATAGCTACAGCAAAATTACGTGTTAAATCTCCAAACCATTGTGTCCATCGGTCAACATATTTTTCTGAACCTATAAGCTCATCAATTAATTTTGATTTTTTGTTTTGATCTTGATCTGAAATATATTTTAACAATCTTTCTGGGCTAGGTTGACGACCTGTTAGATCTAAGAAAATACGTCTGCAAAATTCCTCATCTGTGGCAAGTTCTGCTGGTGCTACACCTTTTAATGCAAGAGTAGCAAAAATTTCTTGGTCAATAATATTATTGGTTGGAAGTCTTCCAGGTTGTGCAGTTTTAGCAGCTAAGTCTTTACTGCGTTTAATTTTTGGTAAACTAGCTGTTACATCTCTGGTTTGTTTAGAAATTTCTGTTACTGTATCATACTTAGTAAATATTCCGGCATGAGGATCTTTAGATTGAGCATTAGCTTTCTTTAGGGCTACCCAAGGAGATTTGGTATTATTTCTTTTTGCTTGTGGGCTTGGTGTTGGAACTACAATTAACACTGCTACTATTACTACAAATAAAAAAAGTATTATTCGTTTCATCTTTCTACTCCTTATTAAAATAACCCTGTGATTTCATAACTATCTTCATCACCTACCGCAGCAGGATCTGCATAGCGGTAGACTCTACCTGAAGGAGTGTTTGTTAAGGTTTTTGTCCAATCTATACCTAGTGTTGAATATATAGTTGTCACAACATCCGGTAAATGTATAGGACGGTTTTTATTCCAGCCAAAATCTAGTACACCGGCCCCGCTATCATCAGTTGAGCCAATAACGCGACCTCCTTTTACACCTGCGCCAGCAAAAAGAGCAGAAAAAGCATAAGGATAATGATCTCGACCTTTGGAAGTATTAAGTTGTCCAACTGTACGACCAAAATCACCTGTTACTACAATAAATGTTTCATCTAAAAGTGTTTTTCCATCTTGTCCAGGTGTGCTTGATAAATCATCTAAGAGAGCAGACAATGCCATATCAAATTGACGACAAAGGGCAGGAAGACTAAAGGGACGATCATCATAAATATTGATATGGTTATCCCAACCATATTGATCTACTTCAATAAAACGTGTACCGCGATTAGCCTTAAAAACATTTCTTGCCGAAGCTAGCGAGACACCAAAATAATTATTTCCATAGCGTCTTTTATCATCTTCTGAGACTACAAATGTAGTGGCTGTTATAGGATCACGCATCATTTTTTCTGCTTGATCTTGAAAGACAGAAAAGCTTTGTCTAGAAGCATTTGTCTCACCACTATTTACATCATTAAGTAATTTTAAGGCTTCTCGGCGACGGTTAAAGGCTGAAAGCCCATCTTGAGGGAGTAAATTAGTTATACCTTCGCCAGGACTGTCCAAAATAAAAGGAGAGAAACTAGCAGCAAGAAATCCATTATTGGTATAACCCCCTGCGCCAAAGAACATAAATCCAGGAAAGATATCCGTGCTAGAGCGTTTAGCTTCTTGTTCTAAAGCCACAACTGCGCCAACGTGCGGAATTTCTGCTCTAAGACCTGGGTTTAAGCGTCGGCCTGTTTCTACATAATACTCGGCTCTTTCATGTACTACTTCTGTATGTTGCAAAGAGCGAACTAAAGAAAACTTATTAGCTTGTTTTGCTAATTGTGGCATTACGCCTACGGGCCATAACTCATTAGCAGAATTTTTTCCTACTCCTAATTTATCAGGTGTCCAACTACCTACTTTTATATCAAAAGTATCTATATGACTAGCACCACCCCTAAGCATAATTAGCAAAGTATTTCGTGCTGATGATCTTGGGGTAACATTTGTGTTTATAATTGGGCGTTGTTTAGAAAGATTTTCTGCTTGAATTGGGTTTGCCCACCCAAAAAGCAAAGAACTTACACCTAAACCTGCCCCTAATCTTAAAAATGCTCTACGTTCTAATAACCAGGGTTTCTTCCCGTACATAAAAAATTCTCCTTTTTTACGGGTGCAATAAAAATATTAATAAAATATTAATTTAATAAGAGGTGTTACTGATAATAGCATTACAGTTAGAAATAGAAAAGGATTCGCTAAAAATAAAAAATTTTTCCTAAAAATTCCAGAAAGTAGCGTTGACCTAATTAGAAGTTTTGTGTTATCTATTGTAAAACTTAAACTTAGCATCATAAAAATATTATCAAAAAATTTTTCCGATTTTGGGAACTTTTCCAAAAAGCTGGGGTCTAAGTTATCTGAAGCCAACCAAACAAGTAGTAAAAATAATTTTGTTAAACCTAGGGCCACTACCACATGATGAGAGCAAGTGAGTTAGTTGCAATTAACCAAGAATGTGAGCTTAATCTATCGGCTACTACTCCAGAAGTAATAGCGGCAGAAGATGAAAGCTTGATAGCCCGTATTCAGGCAGGTGAGCGTTATGCCTTTGAAGAATTGGTTAATAAATACAATACAAGCGTCTATAATTTAGCTCTTAGGCTTTCTAATGATAGGGAAGATGCCCGTGATGCTACTCAAGATACTTTCTTAAAGGTTTACAACAATATTGGTCGGTTTCGTGGTGATGCACAACTGCGAACTTGGATCTATAGAATTACTGTTAATCAAGTAGCAAACCAACAGCGTTGGTGGAGACGACGACGACGAGAAAAAACTGTTTCTATAGATATTAGTAGTCCAGAAGAAACTCCTCTTTCAGAAAGGTTAGCTGCAACAGGACAAAGCCCAGAACAACGCACATTAGCAGCAGAACAACGTAAAATGATTGTAGCAGCTTTAGAAAAATTAAAATTTGATTTTCGTGTTGCAGTAATTTTACGTGATATTGAGGGTTTAAGTTATGAAGAAATTTCTGAGACTTTAGAAGTTTCTGTTGGGACAATAAAATCGCGTATTGCTCGTGGTCGTGAAGAATTACGTGAGCTACTAAAGAATTCTTTTTAGTTTTAGCAGTTTTGCACTAGATATTTGTATTAATAGAGTCTAAAGGTTTTAACTTGCCTGTTTTAGGCAAATAAACAACATTCACTACCTCTGACTCGCCAAATAGACCTATTGTAACCGATGGGCCGAAGTTTGTGCAGAGTGTTAAAAGGACGTGCTACGTCGTAGGCCAGCAACACCCGCTCTGCTACAGACATTTCGCGGGTCAGAGAGTAGATGAATTTTTAGCGAGTAATTATGAACTGCTTATATTTGCGTCAAAACGCTTCTGCTTACTTAGATCATCAACTTCCTTCACAAGAAAACCAAGAGTTCTTGTTACATATGAACTCTTGTACAGATTGTTTTGATTATGTTGATGACATTAGGCATACAACCCAACTATTAAAACATCTGGGTTCATCAATGCCTCCACCGGATTTAGCCCCAAAGATTATTGCCCAAATTAATGCTGCTCATATTTGTAAGCCAGCAAATCCTAAATTTGGCGATTGGTTAGTCAATACTTTTTTCTATGCTCGCCCTCAATATGTGTCATATGCAACAGGTTTTGTAGTGACTTGTTTACTTTTTGCTACAGTAATGTATAGCTTTCGACCAGCTTTTATTAGAGAACTACAAGGTCATGTTAGTGTAATTTGGACACCAGGCGAAACTATTGATTTACCTTTACCAGATGACTTTGACACATCTCCAAGTGTTCAATCCTCTAGAGCTTTATCAGACCTAGCCAAAGCACATGCTTTAGCACCTGAGCAAGATTTATTTTTAGTAGCAGATGTTGATTCAAAAGGTCGAGCAGAGTTAGTACAAATTGTTGATTCATCTAAGAATCAAAAAGTAGAAAAGCGTGTTGTTAATGTATTAAAACGTACTTCCTTTAAGCCTGGAACTAAAGATGGTCGCCCTGTTAATTCACGACTTTTCTTGCTTATTCAAACAATAGATGTTCGTGGCTAAAGATTTAGATTTGATTTAGCAAACAAATAAAGCAAGCCGTTGGCTTGCTTTATTTATTTTAAAGCTTATTTTTTGGCACATTTAAGCAAAATTTGTCCAAAAATTTTAGTTGTATTTTTTTATTGATTAAAATATAAAAAGTAAACCTGCTAGGCCATAGACAGGTAAGAAAAAATTTATGCTAAAATCCCATATCTTTTTAGGAGTAAATTTTTATGAGTAGTTCAACTAGAGAACCTTCTGGTGGTGTAAAAATGCTAGTAGGAATGCTTTATATTGTTGGAGTTGTTTTACAAGCAGTTATTATTTACTACTGTTTAACTATATAAAAAATAGCAAAATGAAAGATTATTGGCGGCTAATAGGAATTACTAGTGAAAAGGCTTCTGATGAACAAATCAGACAAGCTCATTTTCGTACTTTTCGATTTTATCAAGGGCGTAAGAATGAAAGTAAAAGTCCTGCGCAACGGGCAATTGCAGAATTAGTAATAGATTATTTACGTAATGCACAAAATAATCCTGATTTGCAAATACCCAATAGTATCAAGCATTTACTCTCAGATCCTTTACCAGCTAATCAAGAAAGTAGTCCTGTTGTAGCTGAAAGTTTACCAATAACTCCTTTACCTCGTCCAACACCAGTTAGAACTCCACCTAAATCAACTACTTTGCCACAAGTTCAACAAAATAAAGTGGTTGCATCAATTAACGATCTAGCTTTACCTCCAAATTTTACTCCACCAAAGGCAAAACCTGTTTTTCCTGATGTTACTCCAGCAAAGGAAGAAAAAGTTCCTCCTACAGAAAAAATAGCAAGTATAAATCTACCAAGTATAAATTTACTTAGCCCTGCGGCACCAAGTGTAACTAGTGTTCCTCCTACAGAAAAATTGCTTATACCAAATATTGAAAAAGAAGTTGTTCCAAAAACAGACGACTTAAATAAACCTGCTATATCTAAAAGCAACTCAACTGATTCTAAGGCTGCTGAAATAGGAAATTGGGGACAATTACAATCACTGGTAAACCAAGTTTTAACTCCTTCAGATCAATTAGTACCTCCAACAGTAAAAATTACTCCTCCAACAAACTTACAAGAAAATAAAGTAGTTACAGAAAAAAGCGTTTTATCAAATACAAATATCTCTGATATTAGTAAGCTTGATCCTTTTAGAACTTTTATTGCTGATAAAAAACACGACTCTATAAAACCTACAACCGAACATGAGGAAGATCTTTTTTTAGATCTTGATGAGGAGTCTAATGACACATCTAATAAAGATGTTTTGTCCCCAACAAAAGCAGAAAATCCTATAATTTCCCAACTTACTAGTAGTGGACAACATTTTGTTATTGGCAATGTAATCAATTGCCCTGATTGTGAATGGGATATTTTATCTCAAACAGATAGTTATTGTTCTGGTTGTGGCAAAAGTATTACAAGCATTTCTGTTCCAAAAGAGCTAATTGTTTATATTAGTGATAAAGGCTCCTATACAAAAAGCTTTAGTATTACTAACGATGGGTTAATTCCTATTAAAATAGATTCTTTTGAGGTAATAGACATAGATGCTAAGGTTGAACCAAATCAACCAACTATATTAGGAAAAAATGAGTCTTTACAAATAAATCTTCATGTATCAGAAAATAATACCTTTGGCCGTCGTAGCGGTCGACTAAAGTTTCGTTACCATGATAAACCCATAGATATTTCAGTTCAGTTAAAAGAGCCTCCAGAAATTCGTCTTACTTTCCCTGATGTACCTAATTTTAGAAGTCTTTCAGAAGGTTTTTTTCTGCGTCTACCAATAAGTCAGCCTGTTTTTACTTGTCAAGTAGAAACTAACACAGAAAACTTTCTTAGTATTGGTTCTATAAATATTAGCTCACATTTTTTAATAAATAGTCCTGTTCAAATAAAAAATGACCAGCCTTATAAATTACAAATCCCTGTTCAAGAAAAAGAGCTAAACTTAACAATAGGGTTTCAAGAACTAGGTAGCCGACAATTTTTATTAAAACTCCAAGTGGTAGAAGTACCAAATATTGTTGATCAAATAGAGCGTTATAATATTGGAGATCAAGCAATTATTATTGGTTCTGGAACATTTTCTACTACTTTACAACTAAAAAATTTTTTTGACTCAATTACTAAAGAAGGTAAGGGGGCGGCCCAAAACATTTCTTTTTCAAATGTTCCTGACTGGTTAAAGCTAACTCCAGAAAATATTAGTAGACTTGGGCCAAATGAAAACTGTTTAATTACTTTAGAAATAGACTCAAATAAAATTTTTGAACCCTGCCGTAAATATTTAGAACTTAACCTTCATTATTACGATCCACAATTAATTTGTGAGCGCGTTCGGCCATTACCAATACAATTAACCTTTGAATTTATTGAGCCTCAAGACTATAACGACTGGATTGCAATTGATTTTGGAACTAGCAATAGTTGTGCTGCAATGATTGAAGGCACAACTATCCGTACTTTATTAATTGATCCTATTAATCTTAATTCTAACCCAACAGAAAGTCCCACTTGTATACAGTTTGTTGATGAAAATATCCAGTTTTATGAATATGGAATAAGTGCTTATACTAAGCGGTTTTCTGGCTCGCGTTCGCTTAAAGCAACCGCTTGGGCATTTAAGCCATTGCTCTCAAAATCTCATGAAGCTGTTTCACAAACTTTTTTAGATATAAAACATGGTAAAGCACATACTAAAACAGTGGATCAGTTAGTAAGTATTTATGCTCGTTCACTTATAGAAGCTATTAAACTGCGTAATGGTATTACTCCAAAAAAAGCAGTAATAACTTTTCCAGTTACATTTGGCAAAATACAGCGAGAGCGTTTAGCAGCAGCCTTTCAATCAGTAGGTTTAACACAAGTAATTACACCTATTAGCGAACCTGTAGCCTTAGCAATTCATTATGCTTATTTACACCGAGAAATTTTTTCTCAACCAGGAGTTTTTGCTGTTTTTGATTTTGGTGGAGGGACAACAGATTTAGCTATTTTTCATATTCAGCCACAAACTAGCCAAAATAAGCCTGAGTTTCATTTGCTAGATGTTAGTGGTGTAGATTTAGGCGGAGAACTACTTACTTTTGAGTTAGCAAGATTTCTCTATGAAAAATTAGTCCCTATAAATGAAAGAAATATATTTACTTTTCCCAGTAGTTTAGAGGATCTTTTATCTAATAATTCAGATATTGTTAGGGAAAATTACCAACGTTTAGCTACTTTAGCCGAATATATAAAGCGTCATTTTGATCCTACAGACCAAATTTTTAATCAAGAGTTGACTCAAAATCTACTTAGCTCAACAGGCAGTCAAACCTTCCATTCAGATCTTAGTCTCCAGGAAGTAGAAATATTATTAAGACCCTATATTGAGCAATTAATTACTATTTTAATTGATATGGTAATGGCTCTTTATAATAGAAAATTAATTCCTGCCCAAAAATTAGATTGGATTTTACTAGGTGGAAACTCTTCTCTATTACCATTAGTAACAGAGATGCTTTCTGAAGCTTTTTTTGATGGCAGTAAAGAAAGAGTTTTATTAGATAGAGAAAATATCAAGCTTGGTGTCACCAAAGGAGCGTTGCTTTATGCTGTTGCACCAGAAGCATTACCTTTTCCAATTGATCAAGTAAATCATACTTTACCTTGTCGTGTTGGTTTGCTAGTTTCTGGCTATCTATTTAAGACAATTTTTGAGCGTGGTATTACTAACAGTGATAGCCAATCAAAACAAGAACAAACTTTATATTTACCTCCAAATACAACAAAAATCAGACTTTATTATTACTTTGGTCATGAAAGTGATCCTAAAATATTTGATAATCCTAAAATGAAGGAATATTCTATTAATTGCCCTTCAGAATTTAGTGGTAATGTCTTAAGTATAATGTTTGAGTTATTACCAGAATCTGCTGGAATAGAAATAACTGTAAGATTTGATGGTAAAGAAATAAAAGAAACTGCTCCCATACTAGGTGCGGGCTAAGTCTATGAATCCATTGTTAATATCAACAATACTGCTTGCTAGTTTGGTTATTGGCCTAATGCTAACTTGGTACTCCACTAAAAAAGAATTAAAAGCTACAAAACAAAAATTAGAAAGTCTAAACACTATGCAACCTTTTGATGCTAAACCATTAATAGATCTGCAAAAACGTGTCCAAGAACTAGAAAAAAAAGTTCTTGAAAATGTTGAAAAAGAAGACAAAGAATTTAACACTCTTTGGGCAGAACTTGAAAATTTGCGTTCAGAAATATATCAACAAATTAATAGCGGCATTACCTTAAACAATTGGAACAGTTTACTTACAGAACGTATTCCACATTTTTTAGAGTTAAAAGCTGTGCTAAATGAGCTAATGATTGCAGATAAAGATTTAGCAATTCAATTTAATGATAGTCTGCCAGCTTATTTAATTAATGAAAATTTGATTGCTGGCCTATTAGATTTTGCTCGTCTACCTTATGAAAGAATAAATTGGCTAGAACTGGTTATTTTACCTATTGATGCACAATTAGCTTTACCAGAAAGCCCAAATTTAATTATTGCTCATCAAAAACTACTTGATTTAATTGGTTATGAAGCTATTTCCCCTAAATTAGGTGAAACTTACCGACCAGATTTTCATGAAGTTATAGAGCAACGTCTTTCCACTTCAACAAGAGGAGCAATTTTAGCTACTAAATCATTAGGTTATGTACACCAAGGAAAAGTGTTGAAAAAAGCTAAAGTAGTAATTAGTGCTGGTCAAAATTAATTTTAACAAAAAAAATTTCAAGTCCCCTGATGAGGTATAAATAATGAAACGCTTTTTTATTTTGTTTATCTGTATCACCCTTTTAACAATTGCTTGTGGCAAAAAAGGAAATAACCAAACAACAAATGAAGATGCTCCTAAAGTTGATCAAAAAGTTGATGAAAAGACAACTGAAATTGCTAATGAAACCACAAATAAATTCTCAGAATTTTCTGTTGTTATTAAAGATAAAAAATATGGCTTTATTGATAAAACTGGAAATATTGTTATTGAACCACAATATGATTTAGCTAATGATTTTTATGAAGGTTTAGCTTGTGTAAGAATTGGTCAAAAATGTGGGTTTATTGATAAAACTGGAAAAATTATTATTAACCCAACCTTTGATGCCGCTGGTGATTTTTCTGATGGACTTGCTTATGTTGTAGTTAATGGAGCATCTAGTTTTATAGATAAAACTGGTACTGTAGTATTAAACACTTCCTATAGATCCCCGTTTGAAGAAAGCTATCCTAGATTTTATGATGGCTTAGTTTCCTTAAAAGATGATGCAGATGCAGTAGTTATAGACAAAACAGGAAATGTTATCTTTCGTCAACCAGAAGGCAATATCCAAGATTTTGCTGATGGAATGGCAATAGTATCCTTTCCACAAGCAGGTGGAACAACCTATATATCAGGTTATATTGATAAAACTGGCACTATGGTAATTCAACCACAGTTTGATCTAGCACTCTCTTTTTCTGAAGGTTTAGCTGCTGTTAAAGTTGGTGGAGATGGAGGAAAGTTTGGATATATTGATAAAACTGGAAAATTTACAATTAACCCTCAATTTCTTTCAGCTAATGAATTTTCTGAAGATTTAGCATCTGTTGAAGTAGATGGAAAATGGGGATTTATTGATAAAACTGGAAAAATGGTAATTCAACCACAATTTGAGTTTGCTGTAAGTTTTTCTGGTGGTATGGCAGCAGTTCAACTAGCCCAAAAATGGGGATTTATAAACAAAGAAGGTAAGTTTGTAGTCAACCCAATTCATGAAAATGCTCGTGCATTTAATGGTATTGGTCAAGTTTTTAATGGTAGCCAAACAAGCTATATTGACAATACTGGAAAAACTATTTGGACAGGTGAAGCACCAGAAACTGAAGGGCATTAAAGCCCAGCCTTGAAAGGCAGGGCTATTATCAAAAGCCCTGCTAGGGCTTAAGAATACTACCAAGTTTATACTCTATTTGTTTTCTATTTGTTTTCTATTATTTTGCTTGGAGCAATCATTGGCAATAAAAAAAGCTACTACTCTACTACCAGCAAAAAACGCGCTTGACTGGACGGCTGTTATTATTGCTACTGGCCTAGGTAGTGGTTATAGTCCTGTTGCTCCAGGCACTGCTGGAACAATTCTTGCTGTCCCGCTTTATATCTTACTAACTTTTTATCTACAAATTAGCCTAGTTAGTTATTTAATCTTTACACTTATAATAATTATCGTAGGTTCAATTACTGCACAGCGAGCAGGCAAACATTTTGGTCAAGTAGATGCTGGTCATATTGTAATTGATGAAATAGCTGGATTTCTGGTAACTATGACTGGCATTACTTTAAGCTGGCCGTCTTTACTGGTAGGTTTTGCCTTATTTCGTATTTTTGATATTTGGAAACCTTGGCCCGTAAGATACTTTGACCGTAATGTTGCTAATGGCTTTGGTGTGGTAATGGATGATGTTGTAGCTGGTCTTTATGCTTTACTAATAATGCAAGGGCTAAAATACTTGCAGCTTTTTTAATAAAGGTATTTTACAAGATTTTATGCTATTATTTTTGCTTAGGAGGTTATATGATACCAGCAGAACTAATAAAACAAATTAAAGAAATGTCTTATGATGAAAAACTAGAAATATTTGTGTTTCTAAAGAAGGATTTAGGTTTTCTTGACGAAGAATGGACACATATTGCAGGAGTAGAAGCAGGTATTAAGATGATGGAGTACCTTGAACAAAATGTTAAAACAAAAGTTTAAGTATATGTCTCGTCAAGGTGTACCAACGCCATATCCAATTAGACTAGTTAATGATGTTCATGTAGTTGAAAAAGTCGCTTTGGTTGATACAGGAGCAAGTGTAAATGTTATACTCATCATGTAGGTATTCAGCTTGGTTTTACTTGGAATAATAGTAGAGCAACCATACCTTTACGAGGTAATGTTAACAACCTTGCAATACCAATTTCGATATCTTCAATAATAGGCAACTTAAATTCTATAGAATTAATTTTTGCTTGGGCAAGTAATGATATTCCTCCTCTTCTTCTTGGACAACTCAATTTTTTCTCTGAGTTTTATGTTTGTTTCTATCAAGATAAAGGTTATTTTGAAATAACCGCAAAATAATCTAATTTTTCCAAAAATTTTATTCATTTACAAAGTTTTTAACCTCTATATCTCCAATAATAATTACATTTTTATTTATAATTTGTGCAATTTTCCTCACCTTTTTAACTTACTTTAATCAATAGAATTTCCATATCATATTTTTTCAATAACAATACTATCTTTTTTAACTATTTTAGCATCAATTTATTTGGCATAAAGTTTGCGTTGCTAAAGTTTGATAAAGTAATAATTAGGAGGATAGGTTATGTGGAAAAAAGTTTTATCTATTAGCTTATCGCTTCTGATGATTTGGTTTAATACAGTAGCGATATTAGCTTGTCCATCAGTTATTTACATTAATACCAAAGTAACAGCACCAGCAGAAACATTAGCTCAACTAGTTAATAAATCCTATATTGAGCTACTAGAAATTGCTCCAACTGTAAGTTTTTCAGCAAAAGAGATTAATGATTTCAAAAAAGCTTTAGATAACCAAAAATCTAATGAAAAAAGCCAGTTGGAAAAAGAAGAAAAAGCCTTAAAGCAAGAAGTTAAGCTTTTACGCCAACAACTAGATAAGCTTAATAAAGAATCCTCTGCTGACACGGTTGAGATGAAAACAAGACGACAAAATCTACATTGTCAAATCTTTAGTTTAGAAAAACAAATCAAAGAAAAACACACACAACGAGAACATGGTCTATCAGTAAATTATGATAATAAAGTTGCCAAGTTGGATTTACTTGAGCAATGGCCTGCAAAACAAAGGGAAATCGAGCAAATACGACTTAGCGGACGTGCTAGGGATCGTCGTTTTGGCGATGTAGAAGATATTGGTATTCGTAAGGTTGGAGAAGGTCAAGAAAAAGACATTCGTTTAGGCGAAGAATCCTTACAACAACTTAAGGCTACTGGTCTGCTACCGCCAATAATTGAAGACAAAGAGCTAACGGATTATTTACAAAATCTAGCAAATTTAATTGCAAGTAAATCTGACCTAACAATTCCTGTACGAGTATTTTTACTAGATAGTGATGAGATAAATGCTTTTGCTTTACCTGGAGGCTACCTTTTTATCAATCGTGGTCTAGTAGAAAAGGCTGAAACTGAATCAGAACTTGTTGGGGTGTTAGCACATGAATTAGCTCATGTGTCGGCTCGACATGGTGCGCGGCTTATGAAAAAAGCTAACATTGCTAGTATTTTCTTTCAAGCAGCACAACTAGCAGCACTTATTTTTACTGGTGGTGTAGCTGGAATTGGAATGTATTACGCGCTTAATTATGGATTTTTCGGACTAGGTTTAGTTTTAGACTTAGCTTTACTTGGTGTTTGTCGAGATTATGAAATGGAGGCCGATCAGATTGGTGTGCAGTATGCTTGGAATGCAGGCTATGACCCAAGAGGCTTTATTACTTTCTTTGACAAAATGGCTAGTGAAAAAGGTTATGTCAAATCAGCTAGTTTCTTTCGTACCCATCCAGCATTTTTTGAAAGAATCGTTAGCACCTTTAGCGAAATTTCTTATTTACCTGAAAAAACAGAAACAATGATGGATTCAACTGACTTTCATACAGCTAAAGAGAAATTAGCTAAGTTAGCTAAGGAACTTCATAGCAATAAAGCTAAAGCTAGTCTTAAGAAAACTCCTGATTGTGACTAAAGGAGAAAACATTATGTCTAACACAATTTTAGTTGAATCACCTCAAAATTTAATACCTATTGCTAATTTATCAAGTCAGTCACTTACACCTGACACTAAAAAATTAGCCAAAATTCGTTTCCAAGATGTTTCCCTTTCTTATGATGATAAGGTTGTGTTAGACAAAATAAACTTTTCTCTAGCAGAAGGAGAAATGAAAGTAATACTTGGAGGATCAGGTAGTGGGAAATCTACTATATTAAAATTAGCTCTAGGGCTTATTAAACCTGATGATGGAGCAATTTTTATTGATGACTTTGATATTGTCCAAGCAAATGAAACAAAGTTAAACAAAATCCGCCAAAAAATAGGCATGGTTTTTCAAAGTGGAGCATTGTTTAATAGTTTAACTGTCTATGAAAATGTAGCCTTTCGCCCTCAAGAAATAGGTTGGAAGGAACAAAAAATTGATTCTGAGGTAAAAAAAGTCCTAGATTTTGTTGGTCTTTTGGATAGTGCCTATCTTTTACCTGATGCTCTATCAGGTGGTATGCGTAGACGTGTAGCAATAGCACGAGCAATAGTAGACAATCCAAGTTTAATTTTTTATGATGAGCCTACAGCAGGACTTGATCCCCCAACCGCTAGATTAATCTGCGAAATGGCAATTAAACTACGTGATATTAACAAGGTAACATCACTTTTTGTTACTCATAAGCTTGATGATATTCGTTTTCTTTCTAACAAATATGATGGTTCAAGTCATGTTATACAAGATGAGGTTTTAGAAAACTCTTCTAGCAAGATCAGCTTTTTAGTCTTAAATAATGGAAAAATTATTTTTGATGATTTATCAAAAGAACTTTGGCATTCAGAAATTCCTTTTGTTCGCAAGTTTTTATATGGCTAGCAACTTAACTAACTAACATATACAACTAATCTTAAGTTAGTTTTTCCTTGCACTAAAAATCAATTTACTTAAGATTAGTTCAAAATAAATTAATTGGAGATAATTATGATCAAAAAACTTGTTAAAAATTTTTCCCTACTAGTCATTGCTATTTTATTAACAGTTACGCTACTACCAGGCGAATCCCTAGCACAAAGAGGAAGAGATAATGATAGAAATGATAGAAATGATAGAAACGATAGAAATAATAGAAATGATAGAAATGACTATAGACGTTATGAACAAAGATATGCTAAACGTGATGTATCAGAAATTATAAGACGTGTAGAAGAAAGTAGTAATCAGTTTCGTAAAGATGTAGATCGTGATTTAGATCGTAGTAGATTAGATGGTAGCAGAAGAGAAGATAGAATAAATGATGAAGTAAAGCGTTTTGAAGATGCTCTTGACCGCTTGCGCCGTGAATTTGATCGCAATGATAGTTGGTGGGAATCAAGAAATAATGTCCAAGTTGCGCTTGATGCAGCAAGACCCGTTGCAACTAGACTGAGAAATAACCGTTTTAGCTCTAATGTGGAAAACCAATGGAGAACATTGCGTAGGGATATAAACAAGCTTGCTTTTGCTTATAATCTTCCTCAAGTCTAAGTTCATTTATTTCTTTTAGCCCCAGCGGGGCTTCTGACAATAGGCTAGTCCTTTAGGGCTAGCCTATTTTATCTTCTGCCGTAACTCCAATAGATATAATTTTTATAGCAATGCCCAAACTTTCACTAATAAAATTAAGGTAGTCTTTTATATTTGAAGGAAGTGCTGATATAGATTTAATTTTATTCAGCTTTGCTAACTCAAATTCTTTATAAATTGGGTAGCAATCTTTTAGTAGTTCTGCTAGCTGTTTTTGATAAATCTGGGAAGTTTCTTTAGGAACTTTAATAGTTTTAATAAATATTTGATTATTTTCTAAATATGTCTCAAAAAATTTTGTTGCTAAATCAGGGTTTTCACCAGTGTATTTATAATGAGTGCAAATTTTAGCTATAGGTAATTCACATAAGCGGTCTAAATTAGTAATAGCTAAAAAGTCTACATTTTCAACTACTTGACAAGCATATTTAGCTGCAACTAAATCAAACCAACCAACACGAAAAACACTTTGCCAAGGGTTATTGCCGTTGTGATAATCAGGTAATTTTTGAGCTAGCTCTAAATCTTCTGTTACAAATGGCCCTGCACCATGTCGGGTGCTGTAAGCACGAAGTAAGCCTATTTTCTTGACATTCGCTTGATAAATAGCCGACTTTAACAACCTATCAGCATTAGCAAATGTAGTCCGGCTTTTTGTCACATGCGGCCAAAAACCTCGCTCAAAATCTAGTAAAACTCCTTGCGCTCCTTCTAAAATTATTGTGCCATCAATATTAAAAAGTTTAGCTAATGTTTTATCATTAGCTAAATTTATTTTGCTAATAAACCCAGTATAAGCTTCTGTTAATTCTTCTATATAATAGGGTTGCTTTAATTTTTCTAAATAGGTTAATAATTCTTGGTTATCTTTTTGCTCATTGACAAGTTGCTCAGCTAAATCTAGTTTAATTTGCCAAAGAAATTTTAACTTTTGGTAAGTAACTGTTTTATCTGGTAAGTCTTTGATAAATAATGCTTTATCTTTTAAGTAGTGGCTATCTAAAATTGTTTGTCCAACGCCTTTTCCACAACTTCCATGACGGTTATTTGCGCGTGACACCTCTTGCATTTGATTAATGGTTTTATGAAATGGGGTAGTTACTAAAGCGTTTCCATCTATGCTAAGACGAGCTAAAGCGTCTGTAATGCCTTTTTCCTCTAAGACTTTGTTTTCAACAATTAAAGATAGCGGGTCAACCACCATATAACTAGAAAGATATGTTTTTACATCTGCAACTAGACTACCAGACCCAAATTGAGCAAAACAATGTGTTAAACCTTCATTTGTAACTACATGATGAGCAGCCTGTGAGCCACCATTAAATCTAATTATTGTATGAGCTTGAAATTTTCGGGTAAGGTAATCTGTAATAGTTCCCTTACCTTCATCACCATAACCTAAGCCAACTACAACGAATGCTTGTTTTACCATTTTGCTATTTGTTAAGTTTTGCTTAAATCCAATGTTTCTTGATCTTTTGTAGGATAATTTAAGAATCTTTCTAGTAATTTTGTACTTTCAGATTCTACAAAAATTAAATCTCGTGTCTCACTTTTAACAAACTCTTCTGTAACGCTGTAATTGATGAAATCAATCAACTTATCATAGTAATTAGCAACATTTAATATTCCACAAGGCTTGTTATGAATACCAAGTTGTCGCCAAGTTAATATTTCAAAAAGTTCTTCAAAAGTGCCAATTCCACCAGATAAAGCAATAAAACCGTCGGAAAGTTCAGCCATTAAAGCTTTTCTTTCATGCATTGAATTAACTACTTTAAGTTCTGTTAGTTGGCGGTGAGCTAATTCTTTTTCAACCATAAAATTTGGAATAACGCCTATAGCCTCACCATCCGCTTTAATGACAGCATTAGCGATTTCTCCCATAAGTCCAACATTCCCGCCGCCATAAACTAAACCTATATTTTTCTTAGCCATAAGTTGGCCCAACTCCTGCGCAGCTTTTTTGTACTGCTCTTTTGCGCCAAAAGTTGAGCCACAAAACACACAAATTCTTCTCATAAATTATTTTCCTAGAATTTCAAAATCCATCTCTTGAGATTGAACACGGTTTTTGTTTGCCAAATCCGTAACAACAACCTGAAATGTATATCTACCAGGGCTTAATTCTGTCCCTAAAACAAATTTGCCACCAGATAGTAAATTTTCTAAATCTTTTTGGCCTTTTGTATCAATTATTGCTTCATTAGTAAATATTTGTTTACCCTCTCGATAAAGAATTGTCTGTTGTTTAAGTGTAGGTTTCTTTACTTTAGAATCAATTTTTGGGTTATAAATATGATAACTATATTGAAGTAAAGCTCCTGAATGAAATTTTCTAGTAGCTAATGTAATAAGTTCCACTTCGCTATTTCTATTAGGATCTTTTGTTCGATCTTCAGCTAAAGTAAGACCTGATAAAGTTAGTTTGTTAGATTTTATTTCAGGTATTTCAACCAATTGCCCAGCAGAACCAAGTTTCTTAGTTGTAGTATCTCTAACAACTGCCCTTACTTGATATGTACCTGATAGTTTTGCTGGCGTATTTAAGATAATAGCAAAACCTTTATTTAGTAGTTCTGGGAGCTTTTCTTTTTTTACTTTAAGATCATTAGTTTGAATTACTCTATTAATCAAATTACCATTTTTGCCAAACGTAAAAATCAATAATTCAAGGTTAGCTTTCTTTAGATCTTCGCCTTCATCAGTAAAAGTTAGATTTTTACAATCAATATAAAGTAGAGATCTTACTAAACTACCATTTTTCTTGTCATAGCTAAATAATGGAGTTACTTGCAAATAAATATCTTTAGCACCAAATGGAGAAATAGCAGCATTTATTAATTCTTCTGTAGGTGTAAGTGCTTTGTATTCTTCATCTTTAATACCATAAAAACCTGTTCTTGTTCTTACACTTAAGCCTGGGAGTTTTACTTTTACAGATAATTTATGATAAGGATTTTTAGCATCAAAAGTGCCTTCTTGAGGGCTATAACCAATTAAGTAATAGCCTTGTTGATCAGCTAGAGAAGTTTTAATTCCTGTTTCGCTTCCAACGCTAAAAATTCCACCTGTAGCACTAGCTAAAGTCCTCATCCCTCTTTGTGTGCCAATTTGAAAATTTGCTCGACCTTCTATTGTTGATTGGACTTGTTGTTCCACAGCATTAGAAGCATTAGTTCCTGTTGTGGAAGCAGGGCTAAAATCATCTGCTGCACTTAGTGCTATACCTGGCAGTAATCCCCTAGCATCAACCGTATAGCATACAACAGAAGCACGATTAGCCGTTTCTATTAAAGAGTTAATTGATTCTGTAACTATTCTATTAGTTGAATTAACACTATTCAAAACATCTGCTCTTCTTGAATCAGTATTAATTGAACTACTAGTTTGAGGAAGTCCTGAACCAAGATCCCCTGGATCAGGAAAACTACCAGAAAAAATAACTAGAGATTTCCTTCCTGGAAGGGTTTTTAATCCATCAATTACAAATTTTATTTCTCTTAAAGAAGCCAGGTATGAACTAAAAACTTGGTTTCCGCTATCACCTGGATCATCTAGTGCGGTTGATGTTACAGCCTCCACAGAATTAACACCTGTGCGATTAAATCTTGTTAGATTGCCTTTTATTTCCTTAATTGCTGCATAAAGTTGCTGTTTGTTATTAGTAAACTGTTGTAATACACCAACTCCAGCACCTGTACGAATAATAGCTACAAGGTCTGTAGGTTCTAGTTTATTATCAACATATTTCTTAAGGTTTGCTTTAACAAGTTCTATTGAGTCTAGTGGAAGCCCTAGTTCATCAACTACAAAGGCAATTGTGCGGCCAACTTGATTTCTTTGAGTTGTTTGCAAGTTTTTTGCTTCTGGATTTGCTTTTGGATTTATTTCTGTGCTAGCAGTTATAACTGGATTTGCTTCATTATTTTTAGTAGGTTCAAGATCAATAAATGAAAAATTAGTAACTTCTTGTAATTTACCATCTTCATATATTTCAAAATCTTCTGCCCTTAAATCTTTAACAATTCTTCCCTTCTTATCTTGAACCACCACATCAAATTGAATTAATTCTGTAGTAATTTTTACTGCTGGCTCTTCTTCGGTTTGTGGTGATTGAAAGGTTTGTTTTGCAAGTGTAGGTGTAGTAATTGTTGAAAATATTAAAGATATAAGAATAGCATATGTAAGTAATTTTGACATAACATCACCTTAATTATAGTAGTTTTTCCCTGGTCAAAACACTAACTTAGAATTATATTTATAAATTTCAAAACGGGAAATTTTTCTTGCCTAACGTTAAAATACTTTACTTAGTTTAGAGTTGGTAGATAAAGATGTAAATGGTAAGCAGGTTAGTTGTCTGTAGGTGAAAAATTGTAGAGAAATTCTACCTGGTGTTAGCTTTATTTAATCTTCAGAAATATTAAGAAAATCCTGCCAAGCCCGAATTGCCTTTTCAAAATGCTGATTACAAAGTCCATCTGAAAGCATAAAACATTTATATCCAAGTATTTGCATTAATTTTATATCTGCCAGATCGCCTATTGAAACTTCTCCTTTGCTTTCAATACCAGCAAAAATACGTGAGGCAACAATAGCATTGCTATCACACTTAATAATTTGCTCTAGTGCAGGTAAAATTTTAGCTTTGTTTTCTCCAATGTTGATCATTAAATCATCACGTGCAGCCATTAAAGAACAATTTGCAACTGTATTAATATTAAATTGCTCAATAAAGTCTAGTCCTTTAGGTGATTCAATTTTTAACACAACATTAGTTTTATCTAACTTAAAAGGTTGTTTTGATAGTAAAGCTTGAAAATCTTCTATATCAGAAAAATCTTCTACAAAAGACAACATAAAGCTATTAATTCCTAGCTCACAAGCAGCAGTCACATATTCTAAATCTTCATTAGTAAAATAACCCTTTATTTTTAAGTTATTTCCATGAATATTAATTGCTTGTCCATTGCCCACAGCATAACGTGGCGGCGGGTCAACATAGATAACATTTCCTTTTACAACTTTTACTTCTGACCATTCATTACCACGAAAATAAACCTTAGCTGGACAATCAACTTCTATTTCATGATTAAGTATTATTTTTCCAAAATTAGGCACAGCCCAATTTACAATCCTTAGTTGACGACCTTTTAAGTCAACCCAAAGTTTTTTCTCAAAACGCTCTGTCAAAGCCAAGATTCTAGTCAATGTTTCTTTTGCAGAATAAGCCGAGCAAACCCCAGTGTTATAGCGAACTTCATCGACCAATGGATGGGAAATAATTTGAGTAAGCAATCTATCTTGATGAACAGGTGGCAAGGTTGCAATAAGCATTTTTTATCCTAAAAGTTAAAAAAGGGTAAGCAACTTACTTACCCTTTAAGATTTTTACACCATAAAATTAAAGTCTTTTAGATTTTCCACCACGTTTTTTACCAGCATCTCGACTTGGTAGCCCGCTACCTTCAATTTTGGTTAATGCTGTTGCAGTGCTAACGGCTAGCCCTTCAAGTGCTTTTCTAGTTTGACCTTGGCGAAGTTCAGTTTGACCACGACCTTGCATATCTACTAAATACGCGTCTAGGTCTGAAGTCCCTTCTACTAGGGCTAATGCGCCTAACATTACATCAACAATCGCTTGTGGATCATCAATTAATAGAATATTTTCTGGAGAAATTACACTAGCCCATTGACGTTTAATTGTTTCGTCATCATAACCAGCATATTTTTCTTCTTCGTTCTCATCAGCAGGTCGCAAGTTAGGATCATAATCAAATTCATAGACATAAACATTACTGTCTGAGCCTGTTTTATTTGCAGGTGTTTGACCCTCAAAATGTTTAACTTCCCCATTTATTTCTACTTCTAGTCGAAATGGTGTTGGCGCGTGGCTACGTTCATGAAAACGATAGTTTTGCACATAAATCTTATAATGACCTTTTTTAGCATCATCTTTTTTCCAACGAATATTTTCTACTGGTTTAGTAGTTTCACCAGATACATTCATATCAACATCCAACCATCCACCACAAGGAGAACGCTTATCACCATAATAAATATGATAATTACTTGGTGTAACTATATGTAAATCCAAGTCATTACGATTATTCCAAAGCAACGATGCACGAATATCTACACCTTCATAAAGTCCGCCAGCGGCCTCAACACGTTTTTTAATTTCTGCATCAATATCGCTTTTTCTTTCTCTCCAAGATTTTTGTGGATAGATAAAAAAGACTTGAAATTTTTCTTGTAATTGAGCAAAAACTTGTGCTGCTGGAATATCATCTGGAACATCATCACCTATTAAATTTTTGATATGATTTTTATCTACTTTGTTATAAAAACCTTCATCCCCTACAAAAAAGAAATAACCTTTTTTATTTCGTGCTGTTGCATCAAGAATCGCATGATTAGCAAAATAATAAGCCATTAGTTCATAAGATTCTTGCCCTGTACCACCACCACCTTCTTCTAACCAAACTTTACTTAAAGCTTCATCCAATCGGTTATCGGACTCAAATTGTCCAACTTGAATAGGTGCGTTATCAGAATTAGCATCACCAATAGCAGCAAAGCTAACTTCTGGGTCTGGAGCATAACCTTTTAGGATAATTTGCCCAATAAACATTGGTAATTTACCGTAAATTACTTTTGCATCATCTCCACGAGAACGGGTAACATCCATAGCAACCACAATAGGAGTGGTAATTGGATGTTGAGGAGAATCGCGGCATTCTCGTTTTTTACCTTTGATATTTAAGTCAGCATGACATTCACGCTGATTAGTTGCAGCATTAGGATCTGAACTATAACCTTGATAAGTAAAAACATCTTGTTGAGTTGAACGGCTACGTTCAGCCACATCACCATCATAATATCCACCACCCATAGTGGTTCTCCTTTCTTAACTACACAATTACATTTCAAATTTTAAGAATTTCTTTGGCCCCCATAGTTCAACTACCAATTTATCTAGCTGCTCATGCATTTGCCATGCATCTTGAGCGCGTTGTAAGGGGCTAGGCAAAGTAAAATACTTAATCAATCGTTGAAGTTTTTCATTAATATGACTAGGAATTGTATTAGTTTTTACATCTCCACCTAGTAGAAAGATCATACATTTTCCTACTGAGTAAAGATCCGATGCAGGAATAGGTTTTTTACGTTCTGCTACTTCTGGCGCGCTATAATCTTCATTAAATACCTTAAATTTATCTCCGGTTTGAAAAGGATTAACTGCTGCATAGCTCCAATCAATTAAAAATAAATTATGATCTTTTGGTCTGATCATTAGGTGAGCAGGCTCGATATTGCCATGAACTATGCCTTTGCTATGAGCATAGCCTAACACAGTAAGTAAGCGGTTAAGTATCCATACCATATGTTTTTCAGCTATACCATCTTTATATTTTTCTCTTACCGAATAAAGATCATAGCAATCTGCTAAATAGCCTAAAATCAAGCCAAATTGCCCATCTGTAGTCTTAAATTGGTCATAAAAAGTTGGAAGGTATTTGCTATACCTATTTGGTTGACCAACTAGCAGTTTTAGAACTTTAATTTCATTTTGAGCTAAATCATTATCTGCTGGATCGTCTATAACTTTTGCAACTATTGGGACTGCTTCGCCTGTTTCGCTAGTAAAATCACCTTTGTAAATTATTGATAAATCGCCTTCTGCTAAAGTAGAGCGCAAATGATATTCACGTTGACGAGTTTTGATAATAAAGTCAATTTCTTCCTCTTCTTCATCAGGGGCATTTGAGCCATAAATTTCTTTATCAATTCTTGTTTTTGCTCTTTCATAAAAGGCTGAAAGCATTGGAAAAGCATCTGCCGCCATTTTATGATCAGTAGAATTATGAGGGTAACGATCTGGATGCAAAATTTTAGCTAATTGCCTATAAATAGCGTTTACTCGCTCTTTTTGTGTTTCTTTATCTAGTCCAGAAAGTAGCCCAAAAATATCTTCTGACGTTTCGGCTTTTTGTAAAGACTGGTAGGTAGCCTCTAATTCGTTATTCATCAAACACCTCTTATTTTGTTGACTTTCTACCTTCGTGTATAAAATACACAAACATTAAAAAAACTGCAAGAGGAAATTGTGAAAAATTTCACAATTTTTGATAAAGCTTAAATTCTTTGATGTAATCTTCAACATAGGAAGTTACAAGGTCGTCAATAGGTTCATCTTTAGCTATTCGTTCGCGGATTAGACTGCCTGAACCAAAGAGGCTATCTATTTGTAAAACTTGGGCTTGTGGCGGCAAGTCTTCTTTTTCTACTAAGTAGCCAGGACGAGTAAGAACTAAAAATTTAAGCTCTTGCCAAATCTGCGGGCCTTGTTGCCAAACTCTATGAATTTCTGATTTTTGTTCACGTCCGCCAGTGATTATGTCGCCACCTACAATGTGCCAAATTTGCTGATTTGGAAATTGCTTCTTATAACGCTCATCTAACAAATAAGTAGGTGTATAAGTATTATTATCTAAATCAAAAAAATCTAACTCTATTTTAGGTAGTTCAGCAAATCCCCTTTTAACAAGCTCTTTACGGTGATTTAGAGAAACAGCGGAAACAGAAGATTTATCGCTACGAATGCCACAAGGCACAACTACAACTAAGTCAAAAAGCTGGATTAATTTTTCTGCAATTTGACGGTGATGTTTTCCAACAGGGTTAAAACTACCTCCAAAAATTGCAATTTTAGTTTGCCTACTAAGTATTATTTTTTTTAATTGCTGGTAACGCTCTGTAAAATGAGCAGATAAAACCGACTCGCGCAAGTCGCTACCAAAGGCGCGCTTGCTAACAATAGGCACTGGAACACTTTGGACACGCTTAAAATAAGAGCTATGAAATAGTCGCCAATGCTTTTCTAAATCATTGATGAAGTCTTGTTTGTTCTTAAAAAGACGACGTAAAGTGTCTGGCTCTAGTTTTAGCTCTTTTTCTAAATTGTCTTCTGCATATTTTTCTAAAAACCACTCTGGATTAAGCCTAAAGTCTGTAAAAGCCCTAACCATTTCATCATGGTAGCCTCTGCGGTTTAGACTGCCATAATCAAACGGATCTTTTTGATTTTCCCGAAGTTCTGCTGTTGGAGCAATTTCAAAACAGCTTTGTGGAATAACTTCCTTTTTATAAATAACTTTATTTAAGTAATCTGCTAGTTGATAGACTTCTCGTTTAACAAGATCTCCAATGGGTGCAATAAATCCAGCCATATCACCATAAAGCGTACCATAACCAAAGGCTGCTTCTACTTTGTTCCAATTAGAGCTAAAAACTGCTTGGATATTTTGAGCCTTAGCCGCCAGGATTTCCATTCTTACCCTAGCTTGAATATTTTGATAACTTGCGCTGCCTACCTCAACATTAGTTTTTTGAGCAATTAGGTCTACTATTTCTTGGATTGGGCAGACTTCATAAGCTACTTCTAAGTTTTTTGCTAATGCTTCAGCAATTGAGCGAGTTTCTTTACTATTGTATCTTGACGGCATGTTAATTGCGGTGACATTTTCTTTTCCCAAAACATCAACATAAAGAGCCAAAGTTAAGGCTGAATCAATTCCACCACTTAAACCAACTACTACACGTCTATAATTAGGCGGGAGAGTTTGAAAATACTCCCTGATTGCACAATGGACGGCTTGATAAAGCTCTTTTGTATCGTCTAAAGAAGGATTTGCAATAAGCTGCATATTATCACTAAAGATAAATTCCTTAGTTCCTATTTCATAAGCAGGTATAGAAAAAATAATATTTCCTGACGGGTCATAAACGGTGCTACTACCATCAAAAACAACCAAATTTTTACCAGTATTTTGTAGCCCTGTATTATTTACATAAATAAAAGGCGTTTTTGCTTCTTTAAGTAGCTCTTTTATTATTTCATGACGCTTTCTATTTTTTTGCCAACTCCAAGGAGATGCAGATAAATTAATAATAAGCTCTGCTCCATTATCTACTAAATATTTCGTAGGGTTATAGCAATAATCCTCATGCCACATATCTTCACATAAAATAACACCTAAATTTATAGTTCCAATCTGAGTATTTATTTCAAAAGGCAAAAAATAGTCTGTTATTTTCGGCGTTTCAGCATCTTGTGAGCAATTTTGTAACTCCTCTTCAAAGACCTTACGCATAGAATAAAAATGTCTATCATCATCAAAAATACGGTAGTTAGGATGTAGTGTTTTATAGGTATAACCAACCCATTTACCATTTTGAGCGACTAAAGCACTATTAAATTTACGGACACGTCCATTTTCACCCTTACTTTTTGTTTCTAAGGTAATATTGCCCCAAATAGCTATAATTTCGCCTTGAGTAGCAATTCTAATTTGTTCATTACATCGCTGTGCGTCTTTAATAAAGCTTTCATCCTCGTATAAATCGCCAATGATATAGCCAGTAACACACATTTCAGGAAAAATAATTATGTCTGATGCGTTTTCTCTAGCATGTTGAATTTCTTTAATAATATAGTCTCGGTTTAGATCTGGTCGGCCAGCAATAACTGGCATTTGAGAAATAGAAATTTTAAGTTTATTTAGTTTGTTCATGGTGCTAGGCTCCAAAATTTCTACAAGCTACAGTCTAAAAAGCTTACTTTTTGAATTTTAACTAATATTTAATAATTAATATTCTTTATGTATATAATTTGTATATTTTTTGTAAAGTAAGGATTATATTCCAATAGTTAACTATTGGCTTTCTATTATTTTTTTCTGTACAATATCTATGCCAAAAATAAATTAAAAGTTAGTTAAAAGCTTCTAATAAGTTTTAATGGAGTTTGTCTATGAAACAGTGCTTAAAGTGTAAGAAAGAAACTGCTAACGCTTCAGAACCTTGCCCTTATGATGGTGGCAGGCATCTGTTTGACGAACTTTTAGGTACTGTAATAGATGATAAATATAAGCTAGAAAAATGTATTGGTCGCGGAGGTATGGGAGCAGTTTATCTTGCTACACATATTCAAGTTAATAATAAAGTAGCAATTAAAGTTTTACTTAAAAGCCTTATAGAAGCCCATCCCGGAGCCTATGATCGCTTCCGCCGTGAAGCCCAAGCAACTGGCCGAATTAAACACCCAAATGCAGTTTCAGTAACGGACTTTGGACAAACTGATGAAGGAACAGCTTATCTAGCAATGGAATATGTTGCTGGTGTTCCACTACGTCGCCTTCTGGATAAAACAGGGAAATTATCCTTAAATCAGTTCTTAAATTTAGCAAAACAAATCTGTGCTGGAATCTCTGCTGCTCATAAGGCTGGGGTAATTCACCGAGATATTAAACCTGATAATGTAATGGTTGAAGTTGTTGACAGTCAAGAAGTTGCACGTGTTTTAGATTTTGGTATTGCTAAGCTTAGAGATAGCCAACAACATACAAATTTAACAGAAACAGGCGCGTTGTTAGGAACTCCTAATTATATGTCCCCTGAGCAATGTACTGGTAACCCTATAGATCACCGTACAGATATTTACTCTTTAGGAGTAATGTTTTATCAAATGATTTCTGGAGAATTACCTTTTAAGGCTGTTAATGCTCCAGCATTAATAATTATGCATGTTACCCAGGCCCCAACACACTTAAAAGAAATTTGTCCAAGTGTGCCAGAACCTCTTACTAAGGTAATAATGCAAACACTAGAAAAAAATCCTAATGATCGCCAACGTTCAGTAATTGAATTAATAGAACAATTAGAAGCTGCTCTGCTACCAAATGCTAGTCAATGGCGGGTAGTTTACTATGGGCTTCTTGATACAGGTGATAGCACTAGGCAAAAATTCCTTCAAGGTATCCAACAAGATTTTGGTATTTCTGCCACTCAAGCAGAACAAATAATTTCATCAAAAGGAATGAGTTTGAAAAAAACTCAAACCCAAGCAGATGCAAATAAAATTGCTGATAAGTTACGTAGTATTGGAGCTAATGTAAAAGTTGAATCTATCATTAGCGAAAAGTCTTTTGACTCATCTAATAACACGATTTCCCCAATAAAAATTGGTCAAGTAAATAATGAACCTACAATTGATCCTTTATTAGAAACTGATAGCTATAAAATGCTTTCCTATGTGACAGAAAAAGCTAAAGGTAGCACTGGTGAATTAGGGGGACATACTGATAGTTTATCAGAAGATGCAACAGTTGGTTTTTCTAATACAATAGGGACTAAAGCATATTCATCATCTCCTCTTTCAAACTTAGCTAATTCAGTTAACCAACCTTCTAATACAGATCAAATGCCTACGCAAATCAACACCCATAGTTCTAGTCCTAATACCAGCCCACTACCTAATGCAGCAACAGTTATAGAACCAGCACTTTTGTGGAAGCTTAATTTAGATGGACAAATTCATGAAAACTTAACTGAAGAAACCATTGAGGCCTGGGCTAAAGATGGTCACTTAGCTAAAGCTGATAAAATTTGTCGTGGTAATGGTCAATGGCATGAATTAGCTAGTATTCCAAAATTCAGACGTATTTTAGATGAACTTGAGGCACAAACTAAACCTGTTACGGTTGAAAAGACTACTCCCGTTAGTAATGATAAAGCTTTTTTTGTCAAAGCAGCAGTTGTTGGAGGAGTTCTTTTAAGTTTGTATATTGGAATTAGTTTGTTTATCCAATATTATACTTATCTTTGTGTTAAAGATGATACTTATTATGTATTACTCTCTAATAAACTTAATGTAGCTACAGTTAGAGAAAAACTTCAAGAAAGATTAAAAGATAGAAGAGTTTACATTCCTGATGATCAAATTGTTGTAACTGCTAATTACAAAAAGCAAAATGTAGCTGTTTCTATTGACTTTAAACAGCCTCTTCTTTTTATTCCTATTCGTTACCAAGTTAAGCGTCAAAACAATATAAAAATTACTATGGATCACTTACTCCAAGTTACGGAAGAAGATAAAATTGAGTTAGTTGGAGTAACAGAAAACGAAATAGAAGATTATCGTAAGAAAAAAGCTGAAGAAGAAGCAGCAAAAGCACAAAGCGGTTATGTGGCAGATCGTCCTCTAAATGAGCGGGATGCTTTGATTTTAGAATTAGGAAATCAGGAAAAAGGGATTTTACCTAGTCGCGGTTTAATTAGACAAGCAATCCGAGCTAAACAAGAAGAATAAAGGTTTTTATGCTAGAAACTGACTTAAAAAAAACAGCCATAACTTATTTTAAGAAAGGCTTTCAAGCTCAAAATAGCGGTAATTTAGACGAGGCTATAAGTCTTTATAAAAAATCTATTAAGATTTTTCCTACAGCAGAAGCACATACATTCTTAGGATGGGCATATAGTTTTCAAAGTCGTTTAGATGATGCAATTGCTGAGTGCTACCAAGCAATTGCTGTAGATAGCACTTTTGGTAATCCTTATAACGATATTGGCGCATACTTAATAGAAAAAGGTGACCACCGTGCAGCTATTAATTGGTTAAAAAAAGCTATGGTAGCACCTCGTTATGAGTGTTATTTTTATCCACATTATAATTTGGGTAGGATCTTAGAGAGGCAAGGAAAATATTTAGAAGCTATTAAACATTATAGTAAAGCATTAAACTATAACCCTAACTATACATTAGCCTTAAAAGCTGTAAGAAAAATGCAAAAATTCTTAAATTAAGAAATTTTGGTAATAAGCGGTCAATTGTTGACAAACAATTTTTAAGTCAACTAAGATTTGGGGTTATCACAAGTGTTTTTCTTGAAAGGTCATCAGCAAATCTATGCTCGGCGAACAAATTGGTAATGTTGGAATACGTGCCGCAGATGCTATCGTGCGTGCAATTGCAAGTTTACGACCCAACCCCAATCATCTTACCTTCGCTGGTCTATTAATCAATATTGCAGCAGGCATCATTTTTGGCTTTGGATACTTTTTTATAGGTGGCTTAGTGCTACTTTTTGCTAATATTTTTGATATTCTGGATGGTCGCGTAGCCCGCTACACTGGAAGAGTTACCAAATTTGGTGCTTTTTTTGACTCAGTAATGGATCGCTATTCAGATATTATTGTATTATTAGGTATAATTATTTACTACTCCCGTGATACAGTTGATCATAGTACCCTTTATGTAGCATTAACAGGAATTGGTTTAGTAGGTTCTGTACTAGTTAGTTATACTAGGGCTAGAGCAGAAAACTTAATTTCTGGTTGTAAAGTAGGTTTCTTAGAAAGACCAGAAAGAGTAGTATTACTAATTATAGGTTCATTAACAGAAATTGGCCCGGCTGATCATCCTTTATTACATAAGATGAGAGCCGTAATTTGGGTTTTAGCAGTTCTTTCTCATTGGACAGTCATCCATCGAGTTTATCACACTTGGAGAGAATTAGAACGTGAAGCAATTGAAGCAAAAGCTCAGGCTGCGTTAGCTGAAAAAGAAAAAGTAGATGGTTCTAAATCCGACCTAAATGATGTTGCCGCATCTCGTGCTTAAACATCTAATCATCTACTAGAAAGAAAAGTGAGGTATAAGTTATGGTATGTCCCTGTTGCGGTCAGAAAATGCCCCAGGAAAACTTAAGTTGTAGTTGTGGAGCAAAGGTAGTTGGGCCACCATTAACCGAACCAGATTATTTTGTCCCTCAAGTCGGACGTGCAGTAGCATCAATAACACTAGCCGTTATCAGCATCTTTGCATTTATTTGGAAATCATTATTTATCTTTACACTCTTATCTCTATATTTAGCCTTTACAGCACGTAAAAGAGCATTAGCAGATTCACGTCATTTTGGTGGACTACGCACAGCAACTACAGCTTTAGTCTTATCTTCTATAATAGTTGCTAGTATGTTTACTTATATTGGTTTAGGAATACCTAAATACTTTCAATTGCAAAAAGAAAAACAACAAGCCGCTACTCGGGCTAAAATGTATCATTTAGCTGCTTCACTGTATGAATATAAGATAAAACATGGTGCTTATCCTGTTAGTTTAGAAGAACTCCAGTCTGAAACTGTTCAAACAGCAGAGTCAGTAGACTTTTGGGAAAATAAATTAAAATATAAAGCTACAGCAGAACTTGCCGTAGATGCTCAAGTTGGCAAATTGCCTTTCTTTAATCAATATCAATTAGTTTCACCTGGTGCTGATGGTAAACTAGGGACAAAAGATGATTTAGTAATGGTAGATGGAATTATTTCTAATTCTACTAAAACTACTATTTCTGAAGAAGAATCTTCTGAAGAATAAATATAGTCTTAAAACCTGTAATTACAACAACATATGTTTAAAAAACTTCTTATTGCTAATAGAGGGGAAATAGCTGTCCGAATAATTCGCGCTTGTCGTGAATTGGGTATTTCACCTGTAGCTATTTATTCAGATGCAGACCGTAATGCTCTGCATGTTCGTTTAGCTGATGAAGCTTACCATATTGGGCCAGCCCCCTCGATAGAAAGCTATTTATCCATTGAGCGAGTAATTGATGTTATTGAACGTTCTAAAGCGGATGCTGTACATCCTGGTTATGGTTTTTTATCAGAAAATGCTAAGTTTGTTGAAGCAATTTCAAAAACTCAAGCCATTTTTATTGGCCCATCAGCTTCAGCAATGCAAATGATGGGGGATAAAATCCGCGCTCGTCAATTAGCTAAAGAGGCTAAAGCCCCTGTTGTACCAGGAACAGAAGAACCGCTTGAGTCTTTAGCTGAAGCTGAAAAAATTGCCCAAGAAATAGGTTTCCCTGTAATGTTAAAAGCTGCTGCTGGTGGTGGTGGTAAGGGAATGCGACGAGTTAATAACCTTTCAGAGTTAGAAGGGGCTTATAATATAGCTCGTTCTGAAGCTTCAGCAGCCTTTAAGGATGCTACTGTTTATTTAGAAAAATATATTGTTCGACCAAGACATATTGAAATCCAACTCCTAGCTGATAAAGATGGGAATTATGTTTATTTAGGCGAACGTGAATGCTCAATTCAACGACGTAACCAAAAAGTAATAGAAGAATGCCCTTCCCCAATTAATAGCGCAGAGCTAAGAAAACGTATGGGTGAAGCCGCTATTGGTATTGCTCGCCAAGCAAACTACTATAATGCTGGTACAGTAGAATTTTTAGTTGATCCTGACCATAATTTTTACTTTTTAGAAATGAATACCCGCTTACAAGTTGAACATCCTGTTACAGAACTAGTTACAGGAATTGACCTTGTAAAAGAGCAAATTAATGTTGCTTTAGGAAAACCCTTAAGTTTTACTCAATCAGATATTCACTTAAGAGGTGCTGCTATTGAATGTCGGATTTATGCCGAAGATGCAGATAAAAACTTTATGCCTAGCCCTGGGAAAATAACTAGTCTATATACTCCTAGCGGCCCTGGTGTACGTGAAGATAGCGGGGTTTATTCAGGTTATGAAGTTCCTATTTATTATGACCCTTTATTATCAAAACTATGTGTTTGGGCATCAACTCGACAAGAAGCTATTGCTCGCCTGGCTCGTGTGCTAGATGAATACAAAATTGATGGTATTAAAACTACAATTCCTTTCTTTAAGGAAATTATTAAGCAAGCAGAATTTATCAATGGTGATTTAGACACAGGTTATATTGAACGTAATTGGCAAAATAAAACTCCTTCTGAAACTCCCAAAAAACTCCTTGACTTAGCAGCTTTAGTAACAGCACTTAATCACCAAAGTAATCAATCTAACCAAACTAATGACTCTAATGAACATACAGAATCTGCTTGGAAATTAAGTGCTAGAGTAAAGGGAAGAAATTTTTAACCAATAAAATATATGAAATTAGAAATCGAAATTGCTAACAAAACTGTTGTTGTAGATTGGCATGAAAAAGACCAAAAAATCCTTGCTAACATTGACGGAACAGATTATGAAGTAGAAGTCTCTAAACCAAACAATAACACCTATACTCTACTAGTAGATAATCAAGTCTATGAATTAAGAGTTAATGCTAGCAATAATCATCATATGGAAGTTGCTATAGCTGACCAAGTAATTAGCTCTAAAGTAGTTGATCGTAAAAAACGCAATCAAAAGTCAGACACAGCATTAGCTGGAATCCAAGCAATTACTGCCCCTATGCCGGGTCGAGTTGTTCAAGTGTTAAAAAACGTTGGGGATGAAGTTAAAAGTGGTGAAGGTGTAATAGTTGTAGAAGCTATGAAGATGCAAAACGAATTAAGCACACCTAAAGCAGGTATAGTAAAAGCAATTAAAGTAAAAGTTGGTCAAACCGTAGTAGCAAGCGAAGTATTAGCTGTAATTGAATAGTTTTGGAGTTTATTTAATGTCAGAATTTGTAAAAGTAGCAAAAACTAAAGATATTGCAAAAGGTAAAAATAAAGTAATAGAACTTAATGGCCGTCCAGTTGCTATTTTTAATTATAATGATTCTTTTTATGCTATTGATAATGTTTGTCCACATAAAGGTGCGCCGCTTAATGAAGGTGTTTTTATGGGTAATATGGTAATTTGTCCTTGGCACACTTGGACATTTGATGTTAGCAATGGAAACTGTATAACCAACCCAAGAGCTAGAATTTCCTGCTTTGAAGTAAAAATTGAAGGCGATGAAATTTTCTTAAAAGCAAACTAATTTATTATCTCTCTCTTCTTTTATTACTACCAAATAAAGTTGTTATTTCTGTTTCGTTTCTTAAATTGTAAGAATTTTGTTGTTCGTCAGGATATCTATCAAATAAAGTTGTTATTTGTTGATTATCTGGTTGTTGTAAACCTGTAAAATCAAAACGTTTATTGTATTGTTTAATTAATCTAATAATTCCAATTATCACATGAGCTAATGGTATAACTACACCTATCCATAACCCAGCAGAAAAACATACTAAAGCTAAAATAATATTTATTGTTATAGCTACTAACTGTCTTCTATTATTTGAGTTTTGTTCTTCGTTTTGTGTTTCTAATAAAGCAAACCTAGGCGACCATAAAGACCTAGTTATTTGCTGAGGATTTGCTTCAAGAGCTTTTTCTACGTTACAACAACGTAAACATTCCTCTGTTATTGGATTAAAAAGATCAGCCTGATGACAGATTTCGCAACGAGTTGCTGCTTTTTCTGTTTTTATTCTAACTTGTTGTTTTTCCATAAGATATTTACTAAGGTCTAAAATAACTAATGCCTAACAATTATATGATTTTATTTTAAGTAAAACCAACAAATTATTAGGCATTTAAGTTGTTTATTTTTGTTAATCTAAAACTGGTACAGGACGACGCTCATCATTAACTGCTACATAAACTACTTCTGCTTCTGTGACTTTTACAGTTTGTTTTTGAGCAGCAATAATACGGTCAGATTCAACATAAACTTTAACAGTGATTGAAGTGCGCCCAATTTTTATTGTTTCAGTATAAAAACTAACTAAATCTCCTACAAAGACAGGTTCAATAAAAATTACTTCATGCATTGCGACAGTAACCACTTTTTTATTGCTATGTTTATGAACTTCTATTGCGCCAGCCTGGTCAATATAGCTAAGTAAAACTCCTCCAAATATTGTCCCATGTGAATTAGTATCACGAGGCATCATTACTACCCTAATAGCAGGGATTTTTTCCTGAGTCATAAATCTCCTTTAGATTTTAAGTTAGCGTACATAGGGCCGTAGCTGTTCAATTCTAGTAGCCATATCGGTAGCAGGCATCTTTTTATACATTTCTGGTAACATTTCCTTAGAAGTTGATTCCCGAACCGCTACCAAAGTTTGATATTCAATAGCTAACTCATCACGAGCCGGAGTAAATTCATTAGAAACTTCTACTAAATCTTCTTGTGTCACAACTTTACGTCCAGCATTTCGGGCATTTCTACGGCAACGAATTAAAATTGCTTCAATATCAGCACCAGAAATAGACAATTCATGTTTGGTTAAAGGTGACCAGTCGGAAATAGTATGATCAATATTATTTTTCTTAACCATTGCCTCAGCAATTTCCATTCTTTCTTCTTCTAGCTCTGGATAAAAGAGCGAAATATGTTCCTCACAACGTCCTTGGCGTTTTAAGTCAATAGGTAACAAATCTGGCCGACATGTCATTAAAATCCATAAAATACGACCTCGATTTTCTGGGCTACCCATTGCATTAGCTAGTTTAGAGAAAATACGAGAATCAACATCACTTCCCCCACCACCGCTATCACGGTTTCCTAATGTCGCATCTGCTTCATCAATTAGTACAACAATAGGAGCAAGTGTAGTTAGTAGAGTAAGTATTTTTTCCAGATTAGCTTCTGTAGAACCTACCCATTTATCACGGAAGTTTTTTAGCTCAATTACATTTAAGCCACAATCCTTAGCAAAACATTCGGCTAAAAATGTTTTACCAGTTCCTACTGGGCCAGATAATAAAATTCCCATTGGAGCTTCTTCTGCAATACCATCTTTAATAATTTTAGCAATATTACGTAAAAACTCTTTTGCCTTCTTCATTCCTCCAACATGTTCTAGTCCATATTTTGGAGTGACAAATTCAACTAATCCAACACATTCACTTTCAATAATTTCTTTTTTCTTATTACGCACAATTTCATAAGTTAATCCTTCGGCATTTACTGAAGCACTACGAACCATAGAAGTAATATGAATACGGTTTAAGCCTGAAGACATATTGGAAAGCTGTTCTTCATTCATTTCAAAGCGTATACCAGGATTCATAACACGAAAATAACGAATATAGCTTAAGCGTTCTTCGTGGTCTGGGTAAGGAATTTCAATATTAACAAGACGTGGATTTTCTCTAATTCGTTGATTTACATCTGAAACACTTTCAGTAATAAAAATAATTGGGTTATGTGCTGGTTTATCTTGAGTGGTAGTAATCCATTTTTGCAATGTTACCCATAAATTACGGTCTTCACCTGACATATAGCTAACTTCGCTAGCAGGGATAATGGATTCTAAGAAGTTAATTACTACGCCACATTCACCAAAAAATTGCTCTTGCTGATCCCCTTTATCTGTGCGCCATTGTTCATAAAAAAACTGTTCTAAATAAGGAATTGCTCTTGCTGGATCACGTGGTAAGGTAGGGGTAATATTCATTTGTTTTTTAGTTGCTGCTAGTGGGTCAGCCACTTTCATATCAGCAGCAAAAACCCGTTCCATTTCAAATAGTAAATCTCTTTTGCTTGCTTGTATGCCGTTGCTGCGGTTATAAAGTAAAAAATTACGATCTTTAAGCAAATATCCTAAAAAACTAATTAGATTAGAGTAACTATTTTTTAACCAAATCAGGTCGTAAATATTATGATAGAGCAAAAACCGGCTGGCCTCTCCAGAATTATACTTACGCACTAAAGTAGCAGCCCATTTTGGTAATTGTCTAATTTCTTCTTCATTACCACCTAACAGTTTTTTTCTTTCAACATTAAGTAAAGAACTCATAATTAAGACTCCAGATAAGGGTGATTTTCAAACAAGAAACGATATTCTATCATTAGGTTAGGAAAAGCAAAACGCTTAAACCATAGTCTTAAAGGTTATTTAATAAATGCAATCATAAATATTACATTGTCCCTGGCTTTAATCTTCTTAATAATTCTCCTAGGGTTAATATTTCTACAAAAGTTATGATTAATGTTAAGAAATAGTTTTATCTTTAATGGTTATAACTGCAATAGTTTCTTTATTGCTTGTGACCGCTATTAATTGGAGATTTCTAGAACAATCTACTACTTTTTAAGGTTATTTTGTAAGGATAAGATATAGAAATATTAAAGATTTTTAGTTAAGTTTCTAAGTAAAGTTTACTATCAACCGATATTATGCCGGTGCCAATGACCCTTGCATATGAACCAGCACAATTGTTATTAGCTTGTACTATTGCTTTTAGTATTTTTGTATCTATTTCCCCGCTATCAGGATTAATGTTGACCATTGCACAGCGAATATCATCCATATAAATACGTAGTAATGTGTCTTCAATGTGGATATTACTAGAACACCATTTTTGTTCTTCAAAGGGTTGGTTATCTATTGTCTCAACTACAAGATTTGGCCGGAAACGCCGGATATCAAGTTTCATCCCAGTTAATTGTTCAATAGCATTAATAGTTGCAACACTAATAATTGATATGTGAGCCTCATCAAAAAATCCCTGGTTAAATTGCATCATACGTACTGGCGATCCGTAAGCATCAGAAATTTCCTGACGTAATTCTTCCCCATATATCTCTAATTCTTGACCTGTAGGAGTAAGGACATGTGTTGGTAAATCTGGCTGTTTTGGGTCTTTACACAAAGGTTTGTATGTTACAAGCTGTGGTAATTTACCGGCTGTTAGCCAAGGAAAAGTGCCTATTATACCATCACGAATAAAAACAAAACGGCGGTCACCTACTAAACCATGCCAGCCAAGTTTTGTACTAGTTAGCGAATACCCAGCCATAGACTTTACTGGATATCTATAAATTCCAATAACTTTACCTAGTTCTTTAAGCATTATAATCCATCAAATAAGTGGTCTAAAAAAACCTTCTCTTTATTGGTACTGTCCTTATAAATAGTACAAAAACAAGATTAGCAGCAAAAGATCTATAGAATTATGAAGTTGAGCATTTCTATCTGCACTTATTTTTGATAAGTTTGTTGGTATTAATGGCAACTTACTAATTACCATAGTTGGTTTTTATCATATTTACTTTATTTTTTCTATACTTTTTACTACTACTAAAGCTAATGTACCTGGTGTCCAGACATTGAACGTAGTTTGCAGAAAACGGTTAAACTATTATCATTTATTAGTTTTTTCTGATAAAAGTAAAAAGCTTAAATAACAAACAAATTAACTTAAAGAAATAAATTAAAGTGCATTTTTTAATTGTAAAACTAAGCTCTATTGGTGATGTTGTTCATACTTTGCCGGCGGTGGCGGCCCTGCGTCAAGCCTATCCTAAAGAGCGTATTACTTGGGTAGTTGAACGCTCTGCATCAGCGATTTTGCTTGATAACCCTACTATAGACGAACTTATTATTATTGATACTCGCCGTTGGAGAAAAAAATTTTGGCAAGCCTCAACAATACAAGAATTTATTTCCTCAATAAAAACACTTAGACAAACCCCTATAGATATAGCTTTTGATTTTCAAGGACTACTAAAATCTGCTTCTATCGCTAGACTTTCGCGTAGTAGCAAAATAGTAGGTTTTTCTAACAATGGTTTAAGAGAAAAAGCTAGCCGACTTTTCTTAACAGATCAAATTGATATTGACGACCAACAAAACATTATAGAAAAAAATTTACAACTAGTAGCAAGCCTAGGAATAGATATAAAACCACCCTTTCAATTCCCTATTTCAGTACCCAACAGTGATGAACTTTATATTGACAAGTTACTAGAAAACTTGCAAGTTACTGATTTTGCAATTATTAATCCCGGTGGTGGTTGGCCGACTAAGCTTTGGTCAGCCGAAAAATTTGGTCAAGTGGCTGATTGGCTTTGGGAAACTCATAAATTACCAAGTCTAGTAACTTTTGGGCCTGGAGAAGAAAACCTTGCGCAACGGGTTATTAAATCAAGTCATTCAGGTCATTGTTATAGTGTTACTACTAACTTGAAACAATTTGTTGCACTAGCTAGACGTGCTACATTATTCTTAGGTGGTGACACTGGCCCCTTGCATTTAGCTGCTGCTTGTCAAACACCAATTGTAGGAATTTATGGCCCTACTGAACCAACTCGCAATGGCCCCTTTGACAAAGCAGATTTAACCGTAGGACGACCAGATTTAGCATGTCGGGTTAATTGTTATCGTCGGCGTTGTCCAACTAAAAATGAATGTATGGACATTTCATTAAAAACAGTAGCAGAAGCTATTGAAAAGCGTTTATCAAAAACAAAGTTATGGCAAATTGGAACTTATCACAAATCTCACGCCGTGCGCGTGTCCCATTAGGCTTTTTATTAGGTCTATCCTCTTTGGTACTAGCTACACCAACTCTTTGGAGCGTTCTGGCTGGGACTGTACTAGCTTTATTTGGCCTAGCTTGGCGAGCTTGGGCATCAGGACATTTAAGAAAAAATGAGCAACTAGCCATTAGCGGCCCTTATGCTTATACTCGTAACCCGCTATATTTTGGTAGCTTTTTTCTTGGAACTGGCTTTGCGCTAGCAACTGCACGCTGGGAAATAGTAGTCATATTTATAATATTTTATTTACTTATTTATTCTTCAGTTATGAAATCTGAAGCAGAGTACATGCAACAAACTTTCCCAGATCAGTATCCAAATTACGCAAAAAACG
The DNA here is from genome assembly GCA_964492845.1 of uncultured Clostridia bacterium. Lineage (GTDB taxonomy): Bacteria > Acidobacteriota > Blastocatellia > Chloracidobacteriales > JADJPF01 > JADJPF01. Next base: position 26,156 of record CAZBMZ010000003.1, on the reverse strand, counting down.
TACCGTTATTTTGGCCTAAGTTTAGTGCTTGGCAAACAGCAGCAAAGCGCGATTTTGATTTAAGTTTGTATTTAAGATATCGTGAATATCGTGCTTTGCTAGGTACAATGGCAGCTTTAGCAATTCTGGTAGCAAAAATTTACTGGCTACCACTAACTTTTAAATAAATTTTTCATGGTGAACGCTATGAGACTACTACTTATTTTAACTTTAATTATTTCCTTTGGTTTTGTGGCTGTTAGTGCGCAAAACAGCCCAAAAGTTTTAGAACAACCTGCAATAGAAAAAACAGACAAAACAGACAAACAAGATAAATTTGCCCCTGTAAGAGAACCTCTAAAAACTGCTTTGCCCTTCCAAAATAATGAGCAACTTACCTATGAATTAAGGCTTTCCCGTTTTCCTATTTATGGGACAATTGGACAGCTAACTTTTGTTGTAAATGAAGAAGCTATAAATATTGTTAATAATAAGGATAGCAAAACCGAAGCTAAGCCAGAAAATAAAGAAAATCCCTTAGTAGAAAACAAAGAAAATACTAATCCAGAAAGCCTTGCGATAAATAAATCTACTGATAAAATCCCTAGTCAATGGAAGTTTAGTGTTGAAGCAAAATCAAAAGGTATTTTAACTACAATTTTCCGAATCAATGTTGATGATTTGTTTACATCTTTTGTAAACAAAAATGATTTTAATGTTACTAAAACCGTTAAAATCATTGATGAAGGTAAAAAACATCGGGAAATGGTAGCCGATTTTGACCAAACTAAACAAAAAGTAAAATGGATAGATACTGACCTAAAAACTAAAAAAGTAGTTCGTAGCAAAGAAAACCCTAGCCCCAATTGGGTTACAGACATAGTTAACGGTTGGTATGTAATGAGAGCGCAACCACTAACAATAGGTAAAACTTTTGCTTTTCCATTAGCTGATGAAGGCGAGACTTACGAAATTGAAGTTGACGTTTTAGAAAAAGAAAGCTTAGAAACTGATTTCGGTAAGTTTTCTACTGTAAAGCTAGAAATGAAAATATTTAATGGAAAATATATTCGTCGTAAAGGAAGACTTTTTCTTTGGGTAACAGATGATAGCCGTCATGTTCCACTACGCGCCCAAATTAAAAGCTCTTTTGGAACTGTTACAGCTACTTTAACTGAAATGAAAAATGTGAAAAATCTATGATTATCTATGAATTAAATGCTCGTGTTTATGGAAAAAAGTTTGACCAAATTACTGACCAAGAGCTACAACAATTAGTAGATTTAGGCTTTGATTGGCTTTGGTTAATGGGAATTTGGCGAACAAGCGAAGGTGGCAAGGTTGTAGCGCAAGGAATTGAACCTGATTTTGAAGCCTCCCCCTATGCAATTGTTGATTATCAAGTAAATCCTGATTTAGGCGGTGAAGTTGCGTTAAAAGATTTAGTAAGCCGCGCCCATAAACTAGGCTTAAAAATTATGGCTGATTTTGTGCCAAATCATATGGCGATTGATAGCCCTTTAATTAATTCTAATCCAGAATTTTTTATTCATAGTAATCGAGATTTACGCGACGAATTAGACCGAGACTATTTTTTCCATCCCGGCGGAAAACACCTAGCACATGGACGAGATCCTTATTTTGCAGGTTGGACAGATACAGCACAGCTTGATTACTCACACCCAGAGCTAAGAAAACATCAAATCAATGAGTTAAAGCGTATAGCCAGCCTAGTTGACGGTCTGCGCTGCGATATGGCAATGCTAGTTTTACGTGAGCAAATTAAAAATCAATGGTTTCCAAAAGTTGGTTGGGATGCTTTTAATTACCATATGCCCAATGAATTTTGGTCAGAAGCAATTCAAGCTGTTAAAGAAATACGAAGCGATTTTATTTTTATGGCTGAAGTTTATTGGGATAAAGAGCCATATTTACAACAACTTGGCTTTGATTTAACTTATGATAAAAAACTTTATGACCTGCTAGAACATTCTCAACTTTACAAAATTGTTAATTATCTACAAACTGTCCCTAATGATTATTTAGCTCGTTCAGTGCATTTTTTAGAAAACCATGATGAAGAACGCGCTGCAAATCGCTTTGGCAATAGACAAAAACCAGCAGCGATTTTAAGTTTTGCAATTTTAGGTGTTCCATTTGTCCATCAAGGTCAAATGGATGGTTTAACAGAAAAAATTCCTGTCCAACGAGTTAAACCATTAAAACAAGAAACAGCAGACGAAAAACTACAAAAATTCTATGCTCAACTTCTCTACTGTGTAAAAGACCCTGTGTTTAGACATGGTGAAATGATTACTTTAGGTGAACAATCTGGAGTAATTTTAGCTAGACGAAGACATGAAGGACGAGTAGTTTTAGTTGGTGCAGATATTGTTAACGAGCCAGGACTATCAGGAAGTCCAGCTTTAAGCATTCCCTTGCTACACTTAAAAATTTCTCCTGATAGCCAAATCCGTTGTTTAGACCATTGGACAGGCCAAACCGTAGAACTTGCATCAAACAATAATGGTAATTTAGTTTTACCTCCAGCAGCAATAGCTAGCTGGCCCCAAACAGGAGGATTTTTACTAGAAATTTTTACTAGTTAGTATATTTCTTTTAATTTAGATAAAGTTTCTCTAGCAGATTGTCTTAAGTAAGCATTTTCTGTTTCATCGTTTGTTAATTTGATTAAAACTTGTTTGCTTTCAGGAGTTGGAATTTTTTCTAAAGAGTCTATTGCAGCTTTTTGCACATCAGTTTCTTCATCTTTAAGAGTTTCTATTAGAAATGGAATGGCCTCTATTTGTCCTAATTCCCCTAGTGCTAAAACGGCTGCTAATCTTACCTGTTTTTCCTGGCTATCTAAAGCTTTAATTATTGTAGGCAAAGCACTTTTGTCTTTTAGCTTTCCTAAAGCAAAAATAACTTTTTCACGCACAAAATCTTCTTTATCTCTGCTAGCCTTAAGTAAAGCTGACAGAGATTTAGGATCCGCTATTTCCCCTAAAGCTTTTGCAGCAACAGCGCGAACCCAAGCAAAAGGATCTTTTAGAGTTTTAATTAAAGCCTGTGTAGCCTTAGAATCTGCTATTTTTCCAAGAAGTTCTGCTATTTTTGCTCTTATGCTAGCTTGGTCATCTTTTAGAGCTTTTATTAAAATATCTAGTGACTTTAAGTAAAGATTTTTATTTAAGTCAGCTAATTTAATTAAAGAATCAGCTACACAAAATCGGACTTCTGAATCTGGATCTTTTATAAGTTTAATTAAAGCTGGTATGGCTTGAGGGTCAGTAATTTTTCCCAAAGCCCTTACAGCATTAATACGCACTTGAGCATTATTATCTGATAAGCTTTTTATTAATGCTTGAACAACAGCAAGATTTTTTAATTTTCCTAAGCCAATGGCAGCAATAGAACGAACCCTAAAATCGCTATCTCTCAACATTTTAATTAGGTTTGGGACGGTTTTAGCTTCTTCTAAATCAGCTAGCCTTAAAACTACACAATAGCGGATGTTAGGATCATTATTTTTTAGCTGTTTTATCAAGTCAGACAAAGGAATTTCTTCTAGCAAAGTTCTTAGCGTGCCTGAAAGAGGGTGTAATGTTGTTTTATCTGCTGTTTCTAAAGTTCTAGCTAGTATGGAAATATATTTCCAGCAGTCGTCTAATTTGCCTAACTCGGCCATTGTCCAAAGTGTATAGGCTGCTGAAACTTGCACATCTAAATTTTCATCCTCTAAGCCTTTAATTAAAGTTGGTATAGCTCGTCGGTCTGCAATTCGTTTTAAGCTTTCGGCTATGGTGATACGAACTTTAGGATTTTTATCATTAAAAGCTTCTATTAAAGGTTTTATAAAACGCCTATCTCCAATATTTCCTAATGTTCTTATAACTTCTAATCTTACTCTTAAATCATTGTCTTCTAACTTTTCTATTAGTTTATTTATTAGTTTAGAATTTGATATCTCTTTTACTTCACTAACTGCGGCATTAGTATTTTCATATTTACTACAGTTAATAAACGACCATAATGTTTGAATATTACTTCTATCTCTATTTGGATCTGCTATAATACCTAGCATTTTCACTGACCAATATCTAACATTAGTATTATGATCATTTAATTTTTCTATTAATATTTCTATAATAAATAAAGTTAATTCTTGATCTTCTATTTGAATTAATTTATAAGCTGCTACTGATGCTATTTCTTCTTTATCAGCAAGTTTTTTTATAAAAGCTTGTACTATTTTTTTACTATTTATCTCTACCATAAAATTAGCAATAAATTCCTTTGCTATATTAATACTTTCTCGGACAATTTATTTTGTATTGCTAAATAATCTGACTTGTATTGTTTATGCTCTTTAGAAACAGCCTTACCTTTGTAAGCAATATCATTTTCAACCCAAAACCGATAGATAAATTCCTTAAAACTAGGAGCGCAAAACCAAATATCTTTTTGCTCAAGGTCTACTTCAGTAACTGTACTTAAATTATATAAACCTTTATCATAAATTTCATCTTGAGAATCAAACCCATAATAGTTTCGAGAGACAACAATAAAATGATTTCCTGTTTTATCAAGGTAAAGATGCCAAAGCGGGCAACCTTGTTGATCTGAAAGAAAGACTATTAAAAACCCTTCGTATTTTCCTACAGTTTTTACTACATAATTAGGCAAAGTAAAATAACAAGCTGTGTAGGATTGTATTCTATAATGTAATTCTTGATTTTTAACAAATGTTGTAAATGATTCAGGGAGTTTAATGTTAGTTTGGGCTTCTATTTGAAATAATCTAGTAGTGTTAAAAGTTTCATCGCTTATTTTATAATCATTTCTTGGCTTTTTTTCTAGCCACTTAAATTTTTCATCCAGCTTTGCTTTTATTAGTGGTATTTCTTCATAAGAAACCTTTTTATAAGTTCCATCAATTTTTCTAAAAGGAAGATCTACTGTCCACCAAACTTTTTCCATTCTAAAAATCCCTTAATCATTAAATTTTGTAAATTTTATCTATTTTCCACTATTGGTATTATTTCTTCTGCTTTATTTGAATAATGGCTAGACATTTTATTTGTTTTTGACACTTTAAGCAGTGCTGGAATGGCTTGTTTATCACCTATTTTTTCTAAAACCTCTATAGCAGAGCAATAAACATCAAGGCTGTTATCTTCTAAAGCTTTGCTTAAAGCAGCAATAGCTTGGTTGTCTCCTATTTCAGCAATTTCAGCAAGTGCAGATATGGCCGCCCTACGAACACCCCAATTTTTATCTTCTACAGCTTTGCACAATATAGGCATTACTTCTTTAGCCAAAGCTTTATTTTCTCTAACAATTTCGGCTGACATTTCTATTGCAGTATCACGAAGATCAGAATTTGTGTCTTGCAAAATTTTTATAAAAATATTTGTAGTTTTAGAGTCTTTGGATTTACTCAGTAAACTTAAAGCATTAGCACGCGCATAAGATGAAAATTTCCCTTCAACTATTTTAATTAGAACATCTTGGAAAGTTAAATTGTTTGAAATTGCTGCTTCATTTTTTCTAGCTATTTCTATTAATTCTAAAGCAGATTGTTCCCGTACAATTTTTTCGCTGTCGTCTAAAGCTTTTATAAAAACAGATAAAATTTTTTCTCCTATTATGTTTTGTTTTGGCTGTTTTACGTTGTCAGCAATACGATTATATTTATCTACAACTATTGTTTTTCTTATTATAGTTTTACATTTTTCTTGTTCCATTTTTTCTAATGTTTTTACAGCAAAAATACGGGCTTGATCACTATTATCTTCTAAAGCTAAAACTAAGGCTAAAATTGCTTCTGAAGTTAATGTTGGAAATTTACTTAGTACAAAAGCAGCTTTGGCCCGCACATTTTTATTTTTATCCTGCAAGGCTTTAACTAAATTAGGCATTGTTTGAGAACTTTTTAGCTCCCCTAGCGCGACTATGGCACTACTGCGAACTTCTGCATTGGTGTCGTCTAAAGCTTCTACTAAGGCAGGTATGGCTTTTGGACTTGCTAATATTGTTAGACCTTGTGTAGCAGCAAGACGGACTTCTTTATTCTTATCTTTTAAGTTTTCTATTAATAAATCAATTGCTTTAGGGTCGTCTTTTTCTACTAATTCTCTTATTATTTTTATTTTTTCTGATTTATTTTGCAAATTCATATTTTTATTTATAGTTAACCTTGAGTAAATCTTCTTTGAAAAGCTGAAAGTGTCCTTTTTTCTTGGCTGTTGTCATAAATACCAAAAACTACTCGATCAAAACAACCTAGAAATTGCTGATTTTCCAACCAATTAGCAAAAATATCTGCCACCATAGCAGCAGAGTTACCAAAAACCCCACACCCCCAAGCACCTAAAAGCAAAGTGCGGTGTTGGTGTTGCTGCGCTATAGCTAAAACTATGCTTGCTCTACGTTTTAGAGTTTGCTCTATTTCCAACCATCTTGCTTTGCTATCTTCTGTGTGTCGGATATGCTGACCTGCATTTGGCGCAGGTGCAGTAATTACTGATGCTAAGAAAAAATCTTCTAGTAGTTCTCGGTTTCTGCTACGAAAAAACGGCACTTTAGGCGAATAAATCACATGATCTGTGTAGAGTAATGATTCTTGCCTACGATTTACTTCATAGTAAATAGGCTGAGTCAATAAACATGGATAAAGACCTGAACACCTAGAAATATCTTCTTCCTGCGCTTTTGCCCCATTGATAAAACCTCCGCCAGGATTTCTTGCTGAAGCAAAATTAAGTAGGACAAGATCGCTACAACCTTCTTCTTGAACTAAACGTCTAGCGGCTACTTGTGTAGTTTCATCAGTAACTTCAATTTTTGGAAGCTTTTTAGAAGAATTATTATTTTCTTTAGCAAGCAATTGTTTTGCTTTTTCTGGTGTATAAAGAATTGTATTATTAACAGCTAAAAGTTGTTCTTGCTTAAAGTTAACTACTTTTCCAGAAGGTGTAAGAAATTTTCCTTCATCTAAAATTGCTAATGTTTCTTTTGCTATACCTTTAAGGGACATAATTTTTTCTTTTCTAATGCTAAAAACTTATTATGTTTAATAATGAAAAAATATCATTTAATTACTTTCACTATGCGGAACCCTAAATAATTAAGCGAGCGATTTGTAGGAATAAAGTTACGAAGTGCTGAACGACAATAGTTATTTGGATAATACCAGCTACCCCCACGAACAACTTTAGCATCTCCTGAATTAGCTCCTTTTGGATCTACTACAAAACTTTCTGGATATTCTCCATACCAATCATTACAAAACTCATAAATATTTCCATAAATATCATATAATCCCCAAGGATTTGGCTGTTTTTGTCCTACAACATGTGTTTTTGTTTCAGAATTTTTGTCATACCAAGCCATTTGTTCTAAATTATCAGGATATTCATTCTTGTTTCCTGCCCGCGCAGCATATTCCCATTCTGCTTCTGTTGGTAAACGATATTGATTACCTGTTGCTTTTGATAATCTCGCACAAAATTCTATGGCTTCATCCCAACTTATACTCTCAACAGGTAATAATTCTCCTTTGAATTTAGCTGGATCAGCTTTTAAGTGAATATTTATTGCTGGTAATGCTGCTACAACTCGCCATTGAGCTTGTGTTATTTCATATTTGCCTAAGTAAAAATCAGATACTTGTACTTTATGCAGTTTTTCATCATTGTTATGGTCTTTTTCTGTTGCAGGCGATCCCATTTCAAACACTCCTCCAGGTATTTTGACCATTTCTAATTCTATATTTTCACCTAGAGCTTCTATATAAGTTTCGTTTTTGATGTTGTCATTATTAATAACTACTTTTTCATTTGTTACTTCTGTTTTAGCTTGTTCCTTTGCTATTAATCTCCCATCTTGAAGGTAAAAAGGAACTTTTTCTTTAACAATAGCTAAAATTTCTAATGGAGGTCTATTTTCTACTTCTATTTGCCAAATCTTTGCTTCTTTGTCTTCGCTAGCAGTAATAACTTTTTTTCCTTGATAATCAAAATTTCCACTTGATAGTGGCCCTTTGTGGCCCACTAAAGCAACTAAAAATCTGCCAGTAATTCTTTCCCATATTCTTAAAGTACCATCATAAGAGTTAGTGATAATTAATTTTCCATCTGGACTAAAATTTCCATTAATAATATCAGCGGTATGTCCTTCTAATGTAGCAGTTATTTTTCCTGTTTCCATCTCACAAAGATACGCTTTAGAATCGCTACTAGTAGTTAAAATTGTTTTTCCATCTGGGCTAAATTTAGCATCTGTTACAGCTAATTGATGTTGTTTTAAACTGTGAATTAATTTTCCTTCTGCTACTTGCCAAACTTTTGCTGTTTCATCTGAACTTGCCGATATAAAAAATTGGTTATCTGGGCTAAAAGCAATAGCTATTATTCCAGATTTATGACCTATTAGAGTATTTTTTAACTTACCTGTGACACTGTCCCAAATATTTATAGTTTTATCCACACCAGCAGTAGCAATTGTTTTTCCATCTGGGCTATAACAAACAGAGTATATTGCTCCTTTATGTCCAACTAAATCATTGATTAGCTTACCAGTTACTGAATCCCATATTTTTGCATTATGGTCATAGCTTATGGTAACGACTTGCTTTCCATCTGGCCTAAATATGGCTTTTAGTAATCCATCACTATGGCTATTAAATGTTGTAATTAAGTTGCCTGTAGTTGTGTCCCACAAACGAGCAGTTTTATCTAAGCTAGCAGTAACTAAATACTTACTATCTGGACTAAAATTAGCAAACGTTACAGCATCTTGATGACCTGTGAGTACAAAAAGTTCTTTACCATCAATGGCTTGCCAAATTCTTGCTGTTTTATCTCTACTAGTTGTTACTACTAAAATGTTGTTTGGACTAAATGTAGCCATTGTTATTATGTCTGTGTGGTTAGATAGTGTAATAGTAGGTCGGTCTTCTGCTTTTGCTAAAGCAACAGAAAGCATATATTTAAGAGCTAAACTATCTTTTCCCTTTGCATAAGCTTCGCTTAAATAAACAGCCGCCCCATCCAAATTGCTTTTTAGCATTTCTTGACGACCTTGTTCTTCATAAAGTTCTAAAGTCTCTAGTAGCTGTGCTTTTGTCCTTTGCTGTTGATAAAAAAGTAAAGCTATACCAAAAACTAATATTGTTATTGCGCTTACAACAAGCCTTCTTTTTAGTCTTTGACTATAGGTAGCTTCTAACAAACTCATTGATGCAAATTCTTCTTCTAAATTTGTCAATTTTCCTTGATAGCGTTCTCGCCATAATTGATATTCTTGTAATGCTTCATCTCGCCAAAGTAACCCTTTTGGACGAGTGCGTTCTTGCCATTGTTGGGCGGCTATTCTCAATTGATCTCTAAGTCTTGCACCTTCGGCCATTTCTTGCCGCCAACTAATAAGACGCGGCCAACTTGATAATAATGCTTCATGCACCAATTCTATTCGTTCTATTCCTTTTTCTCCTTCTGCACTAACCAACAATCGATTATTAATTAATTTTTCCAGCACAATTTCACTATCTTTGTTGTTTCCTAAAAGCTCCAACAACTCTTGTCTAGTCAAAGTGGTACGAGTACCTTCACTAGTTACTAAATGTCTAAAAGCTTCTTTTACCAAAGAGCGTTCTGATTGAGACATTTGCTCTATCATACTTTCAGCATGACGAGCTAAAGCACCTCCAACACCTCCCATAGATTCATAGGTTTTGCGACGTAATTGCTTAAATTGCTGGTCTCTAAATTCCCATAATTTTGCAGCCGTAAAAGCTAACAAAGGTAAAGCACTAGCTTCTTGTTTCACAGATTGAACTATTTCTTTTGGCAGTTCTGGATCTTCAAACAAATAATTTAATCTTTTAGCAGGCTCTACTAAAATTCTAAGTAAATCTGTAGCCTCTGGTGTGGTGAGCAGTTCTAGATTTTGGGTAATTTTGTCTTGTAATCCAGGTAAAGATTTAACTTTAATCAAAAAATCATCTCGTAGACTAATAATAATGCGAATTGGCTCTTCTTCAGAACAAGCTGCTTTAGACAGATATTTTGCGTAAAGTTGCTGTTCATCTCTATCTGAACATAAAGTAAAAAGTTCTTCAAATTGATCAATAACTAATAAGATAGAAACATTTTTATCTTTAGCTACATTACGCAAAACGTAGCTTAAAAACTTTTCATCATTTTTTAGATATTCAAAACTATTAGTATCAATTCCCTCTTTGTTTAGTTTTGCTAGTAAATTTGCTATAGGTGCTACTGATGGTCTAAGAGTTATTGTTAACCAGTTTTTCCCTAAATTTGGAATAATTCCTGCCTGAACAAAAGAGCTTTTTCCTGCTCCTGATGGGCCAATTATAGCCAAAAATGGAGTTATTTTTAGTCGATTTAGTACACTTTCTATTTCTCTTTCCCTACCATAAAACAAATCAGCATTTTCACTCCTAAAGGTACTTAATCCAGGATAAGGAGATTTTTCTGTCACCAAAGTAGTTTGTTTTTCTTCCTCAGTAAAAAATACCTCTTTTAACCATTGCCAAGGCATTTCATTTTCTTTTTCAAAACCAGATGGCAAAGAAATTAGTTTCGCTGTTTGTCTACCTTTTCCTTCTAACAAAAATAGCTCTTTACTTTGGCCTAAAGATGGGATGCCAATTTGTACTAGAGGCCAAAGCGAAATCAATATATTACCTTCAACATCTGTTAGGATTGGATGATCAACTGAAAAATTTTTGCCCTTTAATGAAATTTTTGTTCTATTAAGTTTGATAGCTCCCATCCATTTTTCCCCAATAGATTGAATTTCATCATTAGGAATTACCAAATAATAATTATTTAAAAAACTTACAGAAGATAAAATATTTGTAAGTGCTTCTAATACAGGTACTAAATCTTGAGCCAAATTTTCTTCTTTTTTAATAATGTTACGAGTTTCTGATAAGTACAATAAAGTTGTTAAACTATCATTTAATTTTTTTTGTAACTGATTATCACTTGTTAAAAACAAAGAAACTAATTCTGGTATTGGATGAAGATCTTTTTGGTTAGCAAAAGGACTGCAAAGAACTTGAATAAAATTAATCCATTCACTTTCACTTAACCCTGATGAACGTAACTTTTTAACTATAACTAAAATATTTTCTGGATCTTTACTAACAAGTTTAATGTTACTGTGGCTGATAAGTGCCAAAAGCCCTAAATATCGAATTACTACACGAAATACTACTAAAATATTATCTCTTAACTGAAAAGCATTTCTTGCTGCATTTAAATTAGCTACTGATTCAGCAATTGGCTTAGGAGCATCATTTAATATTTCTGAAAGCAATAAACTATTCAATTGAGGTAAGTTATATTGTTCTTCATTAAGTGAAACAGCTATTTTAAGTTCTTGTGCAAACTCTAATGCACTTTGGTAGCGTTCTTTAGGATCTTTTGCCATTGCTTTAGCTATTACTTCAGAAAGCTTTTCAGCAAAAGCTGTTCCTAGTGTTGGCACAGGATCATTAAGATGTGCTGTCATCAAAGCTATGCCTGAGCCTTTGAACGGAGCTTTAGAGGTAAGTATCTCATAAGCAGTTACCCCTAACGCATATATATCGCTTGGTATACCTACTTTAACAGTACCTTTCCATTGTTCTGGAGACATATACCTAGGCGATCCAACAACTCCTTTTGTATGTGTAATTGGTTCATTTGAATTAATTAAGTCATTATCTAAAGCTGTATTGCTAACCACATTTTTTTTGCGAACATCTTCACTAATTAAAGTAACAATGTTTGAATCCTCACTATCGCTTTCCTTTTTCTTTCCTAAATCATTATTTGTGTTTTTTTGTAATGCAGTGACTGCACTAATATCTGGGCTAATGTCAGGGGATTTTTGAGAATCGCTTAATAAAGTTTTTTCTTCTGTGTTTGAATCAGATTCACTATTGGATGAATTGTTTATTTGCTGAGAAATACTATTACTTTGTGTTTCAGAATTAGTTATCAAAGACAAGTCTTTAGCAATACCAAAATCTAATAACTTAGGTAATAATCGTCCTGCGCGAGAAATAACCATTATATTTGCAGGTTTAATATCTCGATGAATAATACCTAATTCATGTGCTGTATGCACTACTTCACAAATTTTATCAAAAAGAGGTACAAACCGATTTAGTGGCATTGCTCCATTAAGTTTTAACCAAGTATCCAAAGGGGTGCCTTGCACCATTTCCATAGCAATCCAAAGCAATCCATCCGGCTCTGCACCAAATGAATAAACATGCGCACAATATGGGTGTTCTAGCCGGGAGGCTAGGTGAGCTTCTCTTTTAAAGCGTTCAAGTATATTTAGATTAGTTCGATGTCTTGTGTGAAGAATTTTTATTACTGCTTTACGGGCTAAAATAATTTGTGTAGCTTTATAAACAGCACCAAAACCACCTTCACCTAATTTTTCTTTGACTAAAAAATCTCCCAACTTACGTCCAATTATTGGATCTGCTGAGTTCTCAACGTTTACAGCCATGTTTATACCTAACGAAATATTTAGTAATTATTTTAATTAGAATAAAAAATTAAAGAGTAGGCTACCTATAACCTACTCTTTAATAAACACTTTCTATGTTAATTTATAACATATTAATACTTAGGACGGTTGTTATATTTTTCATAAAGTCGATAATGCTTATTATTGTTTAATTTAACTGCTCGTCCATCAATGTATTCAGCTAAAATTTTTGTTCTGATTTCTAAAGGATCTCCATCAGTTAAAATCAAGCTGGCTGATTTGCCTACTTCAATTGACCCTAAAGCATCGCCTAAACCTAAGATTTCTGCTGGATAAAGTGTAACTGCTTTTAAGGCTTCTTCTTTAGGTAAACCAAAGGCTGCGGCCATAGCTGCATGGTAAGGTAAATTACGGCTAAATGGTGTGTCAAAACTTCCACCTGATGTAGCTATACAAAACTTAACACCTTTAGCATGTAATTTTGCAGCAACAGCATATGCAGTATCATAAGGCTCGTCGTCCCGCGCTGGAGTGTTAAGAATCCCTGTAATAATTACTGGAATTTGTTTTTCTTTTAGTAGGTCTGCAACACGCCAAATATCTGTTGAACCAGCTAAAATCATCCTTATTCCTTCTTCTTCAGCCCATTTGATTGCATTTTTTATCTGACGTGTTTCTTCAGCATGAATAATTACTGGTGTTTTACCTGTAATAACAGAAATCATAGCTTCTAAGTTAGAGTCTACCTTAAAAGTTTTAGCGCCAGCTTTACCAGCAGCATTTTTTGCTTGTAAATAAGCTTCTGCATCTTCAAAAGCCCTTTTGATTGACTTAAGATTTCTCTCATAAGCTTTCTTACGCTCTGCTTGTTGGGTTAGTTGTGCTGGGTCGGTAGTTGGTCGCGGTGGTGGAGGTATAGCAGGCCATTGAATATGCAGTGCAATATCGCCTCCAGCACGTAAATCTTCCCAAGTCCAACCATCTAAACGAATTACAGCCGATTTACCACTAACTAAGCCGCCTTCAGGACGTGTAAGCGCGTGAGTAATTCCATTAGCACGGGTTACAGGAATTAACTCTGAGTCTGGATTAACAGCTATTTCTGTGTTGACATTAGCATTAATACTGCCTATTTCCGCTAAATCTAAACTTCCACTAACAGAACCAATTTCTATTAAACCTAAAGAAGTATTAGCAGCAATTAAACCTGGATAAAGATGTTTACCCTTGCCATCAATAACCTTTACTCCTTTTGGTATTGGCAAGTTAGTCCCAACAGCTTTTATTTTTCCTTGTTCACAAATCACAGTACCATTAGTAATTGTTGCTCCGTTGACTGGATGAACCGTTGCACCAACAATAGCAAAGGACTCGCTAGCTTTTGATAAACGATCTTGATAATTGATTGGCTGTGCTGAAGGGATTTGACGTTTTGGCTTTGTAACTTCTGTTTTAGTTTCTGCTTTTTCTTCTGACTTTTTATCATCTTCTGGTTTTGGATCTTTGTTATCAGACGGAGCTTGACCATCTTTAGATTTAGCCTTTTCTGGCTTTTTATTATCAGCTTTAATTTTTTCAATTAGATTTTTACGTTCTTGTTCTATGGAATCACGTTCGGCAAGGTCTGCTTGTCGGTCAAATTCTTTAGCACCATCAACCCAAGTTTGTTCTGCAACTGAGTAAACAGAAAGTGGATGACCTGACCAAATAACAAAATCAGCATCTTTTCCTACTTCTAAAGAGCCTACACGGTTATCTATTTTAAGCTGTTTAGCAGGGTTAATTGTTACAAATTTCAATGCTTCTACTTCATCCAAACCACCATATTTAACAGCTTTAGCCGCTTCTAAATTCATACGTCGGGCAAGTTCGCCAGAGTCAGAATTAAAAGAAACTAGTACTCCGCGACTATTCATAATAGTTCCGTTGTAAGGAATTGCATCATAAGCTTCTAACTTAAAGGCCCACCAATCACTAAAAGTCGAGCCGCCGACCCCATGTTGTGCCATTTCGTCAGCAACTTTATAGCCTTCTAGCACGTGTTGAAAAGTTGTGATACGAAAACCAAATTCTTCTGCTAGACGAATTAAAGCTAAAATTTCATCTTGACGATAACAATGAGAATGTACTAAGCGTTTACCCTGTAGAATTTCTGAGAGTGCATCTAGCTGTAAGTCTCGGCGAGGTGGTTGCTGACGTGTTTTTTCTGAATCGCTCAATTTGTTGTAGTCGTCCCACTCCTTCATATAATCACGTGCAGCTAAGAATTTTTCCCTTACTAATTCTTCTACACCCATTCGAGTATTAGGATAGCGTCTTTCTACTCCAGGAGGGTTAAAGTTTGAGCGTTTAGGATTTTCACCTAACGCAAATTTAATTCCTGCTGGTGCATCTTTGACTAACATATCTTCTCTAGTAGCATTCCATTTAAGCTTAACTACTGCATTTTGCCCACCAATAGCATTAGCTGAACCGTGAAGCACATTAGCAGCCGTTAAACCACCAGCTAATTGGCGGTAAATATCTGGATCTTCCATATCAATAACATCATCAACTCTTACTTCTGGACTAATACTATAAACAGCTTCATTTACCCCACCGCGTGCGGCTGAATGGCTATGACAGTCTATTAAGCCTGGGGTTAAGTGTTTTCCTGTAGCATCAATAACTATTGCCCCTGCTGGTGGAGCTATATTTTCTCCAATTTGGTCAATTTTTCCATTACGAACTAAAAAGTCTGCCTTTTGTAAAAGACCTTGTTTAGCCATAGTCCAAACTGTAGCATTTTTAACTAAAATAACAGAAGATTTAGCTTGCTCGGCTTTTTGTTTTGCATTTGGTGATTTGGTTTGAGCCAAAGTAATTGGATAAAACAAAGTGATAATTAAAAAGAAACAAATTATTTGTGCAACTGTCTTTTTCATAGATTTTCTACTCCCCTTCCTTTGGTTCAGCCGCTTCTGGCATCATTGGCTTTTTGCTATCTTGTTCATATTTAATACCATCAACAAAAATATTTTCTATTTTGGTTTTTTCTCCAAAAAGCTCGCCATTTGTAACAATTAAATTAGCAATTTTGCCTTTTTCAAGTGTGCCTAATGAATTAGAAACGCCTAAGATTTCCGCTGGTGTGGTAGTAAAAGCCGCTAGTACATTGTCTAATGAAAGACCTGAAGAAATTATTTTGCGAATATTTTTACTAAAATCTGATTTGTTTCTTAAGTTATTAGTAGTAAAAGCAAAGCGAATTCCTGCATCAAAAAGGCGTTTAGGATTTTCTGGAGCGGTTACATAACGACGTAATTCTTTTAATGAAACGTTTGTTGCTTCGTCTGCTTCATCTATTTTTGGTTTATCAGGAAAAGCAACAGATAAAATAAAAGTTTGTTTTAAGGGTTTTATTTCCTCTAAAAGTTCCCATTCATTGCCAGAGCTAGAAATAATAGTATTTAAGTTAAATTCCTTAGCTAGTCTATCTGCAAGCAAAATATCTCGGTTATCTGAAAGTTCAAAAACAATTAATTTAGAACGATTTAGCACAGGGACTAAAGCATCAAAAGCAGTTGACTGTTCTGGTCGTTTCATTCCTGTAGGGTTAGCTCTGTAGCGTTCTTGCCAGGTTTTATAACGGTTTGCATCTAGTAATGCTTGACGAAAAGCCGCTACAGCACCAAATAAACTTGATGGATAATTGCCACCAAAAAACCCAAATTCAAAAGCAACATGTTGAGCTACAGCATCTCTTAAAATTAAGTTTGATACGCTAGTAGTTTCTTTTAAGTTGATTAAAGCACTTTCACCACGAAAGATGCCGGTTTCAGGTGTTAGCAATACAGTAGTAATTCCTAAACTACGATAAGATTCAAGCTCTTTATTTTCAGCTTCAAAAGGAATTAGCTGTTCGCTAACTCGATTTTCTGGCCGAACTCTAGTTAAAGGGTGTACGGCTCCGGCTGGCGGTTCATTTCGTTGTGCTTGGGCAGCTTGAGCCGCCGCTGCTCCTCTAGTAGTAGGGCTTGCAGCAGTTCGACGTAAATTTCTAAGACCAACATTGATATCAATTAAGCCAGGATAAATAGTTTTGCCAGCTAAATTTATTTCTACAGCATCAGCAGGAATAGAGATATTTGCCCCTACATCTTCAATCAGTCCATCACGTAAAACAATTGTGCCTTTTTCAATAACTTTTCCTGGAGCAACAACAATTTTAGCATTAGTTAAAGCATAGATTTGTGGGCGTTCAGCATAAACATAACTTGTCGTTATAAATAGACAAATTAATAAAATTAATAGCCTAGTAAGTTTCATGATTTATTTTCCCTATAAAAAATTAAAGTTGGCGAGCAGCTTCTTTAGCATAGTAAGTTAAAATCAGGTCTGCTCCAGCACGTTTAATAGAGGTAAGAGTCTCCCACATAATCCGGGTTTCATCTAACCAACCCATTTTTGAGGCAGCTTTAATCATTGCATATTCACCGCTTACTTGATAAGCAGCTAATGGTAAATCGCAGCGTTCTCTAAGCCGACTTAACACGTCTAAATAAGCTAATGCAGGTTTAACCATTAACATATCTGCACCTTGTTCTAGGTCTAGCATTGCTTCTAGCATTGCTTCGCGTGAGTTGGCTGGATCCATTTGATAAGAACGACGATCACCAAATTGAGGTGCGCTTGCAGCAGCTTCCCGAAATGGGCCATAAAAGCCTGAAGCATACTTTACAGCGTAGGAAAGTATAGGAATATGTTCAAAAGAATTTTCGTCTAAAGCCTCTCTGATAGCTTCAACAAAACCATCCATCATATTAGAAGGAGCAATAATGTCTGCTCCTGCTTGGGCTTGGGCTACGGCTGCTTTAGCTAGTAGATCTAGCGTAGGGTCATTTAGCACATCATTATCTGCTACTACTCCGCAATGTCCATGATCAGTATATTCACATAAACAATTATCGGCAATTACAACTAAATTTTTTACTTCTTGTTTTAAGGCTCGAATAGCTCTTTGTACAATGCCTTGTTCGGCAAAAGCATCTGTGCCGTGAGGGTCTTTTTCCTTTGGCAAACCAAATAAAATCACTGAACGAACCCCAAAACTATGTGCTTCTTGGGCTTCTTTTACTAGCTCATCAATAGAAAGGTTATATTGACCTGGCATAGAGCTAATTTCCCGCCGTATACCTTCACCTTCACAAACAAACAGAGGATAAATAAAATCATTTGGTGTTAAATGCGTTTCACGAACCAAAGCGCGAATAGTCTCGCTACGGCGCAAGCGTCGAGGACGATTAATTAAATTTCTCATATATTCCTTTGTATAAATTTAACTTCTTAAAAGTAAGAAAATTATTGGCGGATTGAAATTTAGCATTTTGGCATGTACTTAATGAAATGGTCAATATCAATATCTTTTGTTAAGATTACTAACCCTTTTATCAACTAGGAGACATTTATGTCTAAACAAATAATTTCCCACAAAGCAGAAAAATTTACTGAATCAGTAATTAGAGAAATGACCCGGCAGGCTAATAAATATGGAGCTATAAATCTTTCTCAAGGTTTTCCAGACTTTTCTGCTCCTATGGAACTTAAACAAGCTGCAATTAAAGCAATTGAAGCAGATGTAAACCAATATGCTATTACTTGGGGAGCAAAACTTTTTCGGGACGCTATTGCAGCTAAAGTTAAATGGTACTTAGGTTTAGATGTTGATCCAGACCGTGAAATTTGTGTTACTTGTGGCTCAACTGAAGCTATGATTGCTGCAATGATGGCAATTACTAACCCAGGGGACGAAGTAATTATTTTTTCTCCTTATTATGAAAACTACTGGCCGGATGTTATTTTGTCTGGTGCAACACCAAAATTTATTGACTTAAACCCGCCAGACTGGTCTTTTGACCGTGAAAAACTAGCAGAAGCTTTTAATAACAATACAAAAGCAATTATTATTTGTAATCCCAATAACCCTACAGGCAAGGTTTTTGACTTGGAAGAACTGCAATTTATTGCTGAACTTTGCCAAAAGTGGAATGTTTTAGCAATTACCGACGAAATTTATGAGCATATTATTTATGATGGCGTTAAACATATTGCAATTGCTACTTTAGATGGAATGAGAGAGCGTACAATTACTATTAATGGGATGTCTAAAACCTATTCTGTAACAGGTTGGCGCGTTGGCTATACAATTGCACCACCGGAAATTACTAATGCAATTCGTAAAGTTCATGATTTTCTTACTGTTGGCGCGGCAGCACCACTTCAAGAAGCTGGAATAACAGCAATGTCACTACCTGCAAGTTACTATGATAATTTAGCTGCTCATTATCAAGCTCGTCGGGATTTACTTTTAGAAGTGCTAGTTGGGGCTGGTTTTCAAGTTTTTGCGCCTAAAGGAGCTTATTACATAATGACGGATATTAGCAATTTTGGTTTTGCAAATGATATTGAATTTACGCATTTTTTAATTAAAGAAATTGGTGTTGCTGTTGTGCCAGGTAGCTCATTTTATATTGATCCCAAGGCAGGTAGTCAACAAGTTAGATTTGCTTTTTGTAAACGTGATGAGACTTTGCTTGCAGCTAAAGAAAGACTTGCAAAATTACGCGAGCATTTAAGAAAATAAATATGGTAAAATCATCTAAGACCCGATAGACCCGCCCTGAAGGGCAGGTCTACTATCAAAAGCCCCTCTGGGGCTTAAGAAAACATAATTAAACCTTGAATGCTACGTAGTAGCATTTGGTATTAGACAAGTCCTTCAGGGCTTGTCTAATGGATTTGATGAGGATCCTTTATGCAACTACCTAAATTAATAAAATTATTTTATCTAACTATTTTACCTTTTATATTTGTTAGCCAAACATTAGCCCAAAATTTACCTAATTTGCCTATTTCGCGTGCAGAATTAGAAGCACAATTTCAAACACAACTTTTTGGCAATGGTGCTAGTGAGTTAATCAAAGAAACTCGTTTTGGCAATTTAGAAAAGCTAAACTTGGATCAACCATCTATACAGCCTTTATTAGACGATAACCAAGCCCCTACTTTTGAAATTTCACCAGAAATTAGGACTTTAAGGGTAGGAGAACAAAAACTTTTTAATTTTTCTTTTAGTGATGAAGAAAATGACCCTTATTTTGGAGGTGTAATAGCTCTTAACACCCGAATAGAGCTTGATGCAGGACGTAAACCTAGAAAGCAAATTGCACGCGAAGCACCAATAATTATTGATGTTTTAGCTTCCCCAAACCCTGCAATTGTTAATTGGAACATTACAGGACAAACTCCAGGTGTAGCAGTTTTTTTTGTTAGCATTGCAGAAATTTTTTCTAGCAATGAAGGTGGAGTATTTAGGCTTTTTGCTGGACGAATTAAGTTTGTAGCCTATGCTTTTAGGGTCATAGGGGATAGCGACGACACTTTACCCCCAACTTTTGTTAACAAATTAGAAGATATAAAGCTACAACTTAAGGAAAAAGCCAAGCTATTTTTTGTTGCTGAGTCTCCAGAAAATCGCCCTTTAACTTATAATTTTCTTTATTTAGCTTATGCGTCCAGGTTAATAAATGGACGTTTCTTTGGCAATAATGCAGAAATAAAGGCTATTGATCCGGGGCGAGGTATTTTTATTGCTTTTGCATCTGATGGAAGAAAAGCCGACATCCAAACTTTTACTGTTACGGTTGCAGATCCTAAAGATCCAATAGAAACAGAATTAAAAGTTCGTACTCTTGCTGCTTCTGCAATGGTGATGAGCAACAAATCTCAAAGCCTAGATGTTTATGGAAATAATTTTTCTCTTTCTACTCAAGTAATGCTTAAAACGACATCTAGACAGCAACAAGTGCCTGTACAATTTATTAACGATACTAATCTACGTATTTTACTACCAACAGACTTAAAAGAAAAAGCTACATTAGAGTTTATTGACAATGGACAAACAGCTAGCACAACATTTCAACCTCTAGCACCAGTAGTAATTGATATCAAACGAGTTAAGAATAATACTAATAAGTTTTTTAAGCTAAAACTCCTAGGTGAAAACCTAGGACGAGGTGTAAAAGTTACTATCAATGGCAAGCTGTTAAATATTTTAGAAGATAGAACTTTTCGTAGTTCAATAGTTGATCAAATTACTGTGCTTATACCCGTAGAATTTCGAGAAGACCCAAATATAGCACTAAAGCTTATTGGAACTACAGGTCTAGAAAGTTCTACTATTTTAGTACCATTAACTAAGTAGCCCCAAAATATAAAAAAGTTGATTAAATAAAATCAACAGGAGTTTTTGTGTTTATAGCTAGATTACTGTTTACATTTATTTTGTTAGCTATTCTGGCAAATAATGTAAATGGACAGCCAAAACCTTTAGTTTTTGAGAATTTAACTATAGATGATGGTCTATCTATGAACACTGTTAATTCCATTATACAAGATAAACAAGGCTACTTATGGTTTGCTACTAATGATGGGTTAAATAGATTTGATGGTTATAACTTTTACATTCTTAAAAACCAAAAAAATAATCCTAACTCTCTTTCTAATAACTATGTTACTGATCTTGCAATAGATAATGCTGGTAATATTTGGATTGCAACTAACAATGGTGGATTAAATAAACTTGATATTAAAACAGAAAAAATAACAGTTTTTAACTCCATATCAAATAAACCAAACAGCTTAAGTAGCAATGCTATACTCAAAATATATATTGATAAGATAGGTAGAATTTGGATTGCAACGCCTGGCAGCGGTTTAAATTTATTAGATGAACGTACTAATACTATATCTATTTTTAAGAACGATCCAAACAACCCCAATAGCATTAGTAGCAGCCACATCACAGCCGTTTATCAAGACAAAGATAAAAATTTATGGGTTGGTACAATTAATGGTCTAAATTTATTTGATGAAAAATCTAAAAGCTTTTCATTAAAAACTATTCCTAGTGATGACAATACAATTTCATCCATTGTAGAAGACATAAATGGAACTCTTTGGATAACTACAAAAGAAACAATATGTAAGTATGATAAAAAAACAGACAGTTTTTTTTGCTATCCTATTCCTGTAATCGATGAAGTAGCTAAAACAATTTATACGGCTTCTGCTGATCCTTCGGGCTTTATTTGGATTGGTACAACTAAAGGGCTACTACAGTTTGATCCAAAAACTGAGCAGTTTACACATTACCAAAAAGACAAAAACACATCTTCAGGCTTAAATAGCGATTTTATTCGTAAAATTTTTTTTGATTACACTGGAACTATGTGGTTAGGTACGCTTGATGGGGGGATCAGCAAATTTGATCCTATGAGTAAACGTTTTCTGACCACTACAAATAAAACTAATGGTTCTTTGTCTAATAATTCTATAGTAGCAATTGCTGAGGATTTAACAGGAACTCTTTGGATTAGCAAACTAGATGAACTAAGACAATATAAATCAAAAAATAGCCCTCCTATAATCTTTCATCCAAACCCAAAACTATCTCCTGAATTAGCCAACAAAAGGATTAGATCCCTTTTTGCTAACTCATCGGGATTACTCTGGATTGGTACAGATACAGGTTTAAGTGTTTATGATACAAAACTAGAAAAATTTATCACAGATACATTAAAATTACCTCCGATTTTACAAACCCTTAGAATTATTTGTATTTACCAGGACAGCCAAGAAAAACTATGGATTGGTTCTCAAAACACAGGAGTTTATCTCTTTGATCCTAAATCTTTAAGTCTATCTGTCTATGAAAAAGAGTCTAAAGAAATAAAAAATCGTCTTAGTAGTAACCGAACCATGCACATTTACGAAGACAAAACAGGAACCGTTTGGATTGCAACTATTAATGGACTTTGTCGCTATGATCCAATATTAAACGGGGTTAGTAAAATTTACTTAAGCGATCCTGAAAATCCTAACAGTTTGATCAGTGATCAGATAAACACGATTTTTAGTGATAAATATGGGCAATTATGGCTTGGGACAAACTTTGGCTTAAATAAATTTGACCCACAAAAAGAAGTTTTTTCTACACCATTAGATAACAGTAAATTACCTAATAGCCATATTTATGCAGTATTAGAGGACAATCAAGAGTACCTTTGGTTAAGCACTAATAAAGGTTTAGTAAAATATGATCCTAAAAACAATCAATTTTGGACTTATGATGTTATCGATGGCTTGCAAAGCAACGAATTTAATTATGGAGCATATTTTAAGAGTAGTTCAGGAGAGATGTTTTTTGGCGGTGTTAATGGATTTAACCGTTTTTATCCTGAAGAAATAAAAAATAATCCTTTTGTTCCTAACATTGTTGTAACAGATTTTAAGATTTTAGATGAAAACTACAAAATCATTTCTAGCAAGAAATTTTTGCCATCATCTTATCAACTAGACCTAAATTATGATGAAAATTATTTATCTTTTGAATTCGCAGCACTTAATTTTACTCATCCAAAAAAAAATAATTACTTATACAAATTAGAAGGTTTAGAAAAACAATGGTCAAATTACGATGGAAAACAACGTTTTGCTAAATATTCTGGACTTGCTCCAGGTGATTATACTTTCCAAGTTATAGGCTCAAACAATGATGGACTTTGGAATCAAAATGGTGTAGCAATTAAAATTCATATTTCCCCACCATTTTGGCAAACTAATGGAGCCTATTTATTTTACCTAGTATTTTCAATTAGCAGTGTTTATGGTATTCATAGGTATAACTTAAATTTAGTAGAAGTTAGAAATAAGAACCTAGAAAAGAAAGTTGAAGAAAGAACTGCGGAAATCAATAAACAAAGTGAAGTATTAGCTAAAAAGAATCAAGAGTTAGCTAAAAATTATGCTGAATTATTAGAATTAAACCAAAAAGCTAATCGTATTTTTGCTGCACTTTCCGAGGCTTTGCCTGGTACAACTTTAGATGGAAAATACCGCTTAGAAGAAAAAATTGGAGCAGGTGGATTTGGAGCAGTTTATAGAGCAGTAAACCTTAATATTAATCGAGAAGTAGCAATTAAAGTTTTTTCTCCTTCACCTGGCAATGATTCAGCGGAAAATTTAGCTCGTTTTCAACAAGAAGCAATTTCAACTTGCCGAGTAAATCATCTAAATGCTGTAGCTGTTTTAGATTCAGGTATTTCTGCTGAAGGTATCCCATATTTAGTAATGGAACTGCTACAAGGTCAAACCTTAAAAATGGAACTGCGTGCTAAAGGTAAATTAACGCTAGAAAGATGTGCAGAAATTGTTTTACCTATTTGTAAAGTATTGGAAAAAGCCCATGCAACAGGACTACTACATAGGGATATAAAGCCAGACAACATTTTTCTTCACCAAAGTAGCGAAGGAGAAATTGTTAAAGTAGTAGATTTTGGCATAGCTAAATTAATAAATGCTCCAGATAATTTAGCTAATGATCTTACTCAAACGGGTGGATTAATTGGTACACCTATATATATGGCACCAGAGAGGTTAATGCTTAAAGATTATGATGAAAGCTCAGATATTTATAGTTTAGGTGTAATGATTTACCAAATGCTTTCAGGTCAATTTCCTTTTATAGGTAATTTAGCTAGTTTTTATGATATTAAAACAGCACACCTATTACAAACCCCTAAAAGCCTAAAGAGCTTTAACCCAAATATTGATGAGAAAATAGAAAATATTGTTCTTAAAACACTTAATAAAAAACCTGAACAAAGACCTACTCTAAAAGAATTAGCTGAAGTTTTTAGCGAAATAACAAAAACCTCTATAACTTCATCAATCAATGTTACTAAGACAGAATCTTTAGCAAAAATAAACATTAAAACTTCAAATGTTGGTAGTGAGTCAGCAACAATAATAGTTTCAGACAATAAATCAAAACCCGAAACAGAAAAAATCACTCCATCAGAACAAATCACTTTGCGAAAAACAGATTTAACAGATTAGCAAATATTAAATTCAAACTCTGGCCCATTAGCACCAAGCTGTATTTTATCCCCGGCTTTTATAGATGTTTTAGCCATAATTCTTTGTTTATTAAGGAATGTTCCATTACGACTATTAAGATCTACAAGTGCATATTTTACTGGAATACTAGGTTCTAAAAATATTTTTGCATGTTTTGTACTTACTAAATCATCCTTTAATGAATCATACTTAATCATTGATGAAGGATCTCGTCCAATAACTATTTCTTGTAAATCTCTAGTAGGAAAAATATCTTCTTGGCCTGCCCTTGAACCAGTCAAATGCTTAATTACTATTCTTTCCGTTAAAGTAGCTAGTAAATCACCAGCACCAAATCTTGTCATAGGAATTGCTGCTATTTGTGTGGGAGGAATAGGAACGGGACTTAAATCAAATAAAAATTCTGGGCCAGTATTGCCAAATCTAATTTTATCTCCTGCTTGTATTTTTACTGTACCTCTAACTTGCTGATTATTAACGAATGTACCGTTACGGCTGTTATTGTCTATTAAATCAAAGTCATTTCCATTAAATATTATTTTAGCTTGACTTCGTGCAACTACATCATCTTTGTAAGGATCAAAAGCAACTTTTGATATAGGGTCTCGTCCAAAACTTATTTCCGGTGTTATATTTAATACAAATTCTTCTATTTGTCCTTTTTTTGATCCTGATAAATGTTTAATTATTATTTTTCTTTCTATGGGTTTATCTATGGGTTTATGAGGGCCACTACCTTTAATGGGTTTTGAGAAAAGAGATTCCCTTAATTGTGTAAACATCTCTTCGATGCTGGATTGTCTATGTTCAGCCATCTTTGACATTGCTTGAGAAATTACATCACTAAAAGCTTTAGGAATATTTGGGTCAACTTCATTTAAGCTAGGTGGCATAATAGCAAAATGCTGATAAGCTAAATTTTGCATTGTTTGTCCTACAAAAGGTTTTTGCCCTGTAAGAAGTTCATAAAAAACTATTCCTAAACTATAAATATCTGTACGACCATCAATATTGTCTTCATACTCAGATTTTGGCTCCCATTGCTCTGGTGACATATAGTAAGGTGTACCTAGAATTTGCCCCACCATGGTTAGTTGAGTAAATTTAGCTTCTTCAGCCGAAGAAATTGTAGGACGTACTTTTGCAAGTCCTAAATCTAGCAATTTTACATGGTATTTTCCTGAACTTGTTTGCTTAATCATTATGTTAGAAGGATGAACATCTCGATGTATAACACCATTTTTATGAGCAATTTCTAAGGCATTAGAAATTGGTTCAAGCATTTCAAAAGCATCTTGGGGGGTAAATTTTTTTCTACTTTTTAGTTCTTCTGCTAGAGTATGCCCATCAAAATATTCCATCACCATATAAACTGTGCCATTTGAGGTTACACGTAAATCATAGATATTAATAATATTAGGATGGCGTACTAGACAAGCAACCTGACCTTCACGTAAAAAACGCTGGATATATTGCTGGTTAGCTAAATTAGGTAAAACTAACTTTACTGCTCTTAAGTCATTTAAAAGTGTATGGCGAACTAAATAAACTACACCCATTCCACCTTTACCTAAAACTTTTTCAATTCTATATTGTCCGTCTAAAATTTCACCTGGAGCTAAAACATTTTGATCAAAATTTTCCATCCCATCTTCGGCGAGGGAACTCCGGTCTTTAGGCCGGAGAGGAATCGCCGC
>CAZBMZ010000002.1:0-360591 GCA_964492845.1 uncultured Clostridia bacterium | reverse complement strand
TGTTCCCACACAATCCCATTTAATTCAATACTTTATACACGCTGCGTAAGATCAGATCTAGGTACAAAACTACACTAACTCCACTAGTAAATTTTTGTGCATTAAAGAATTCAGGGGTAGAAATTCTAAGATCTGTTTCTAAATCATCAATAATAAGTGGCCCGGTAGAACCTAAAAGTATGTTTACTAGCGAATTAGAATTTACATTTACAAAACTTGGACTATTAGTATTAAAGCTTAAAGTATTTTGTATAAGTCCAAAACTTTCCGGCCTTAAAAGCAGAGCATTATCTTCGTCAAACTCAAGTATAAAACAACAATCTATATTTAAGATTTCTTTAATAGAATTTACAAAATATTCCATTAACTTAGAAATATCTGATTCTAGCAATGCTTGTCTACCTAATCTAACTAATACGGATTGTTGATGGGCCCTGGTTAATAGCTCTTTTTGAGTAATTTTTTGTTGGTTTTCTAACTTTGTTTTTTGTTGAATATGTTGATAACTATCAACGATTATACCTAATGCTTCTACTGCTGGTTCTAATAATTGTATAATTTTTTCATTATAAGAAAATGTATCATTAGCTAAGATTAAAACACTAGTTGTTTGTTTTTGGCATTTTATTGGAATACTTAAAAATTTCCTTAGCTTAAATTTTTTTACAGCAAGATTATCATTAGCTAAATCTTCTATTTGGTTTGAGGAAGTTAAAAGAGTTTTTTTAGCTAAATAAGCAAGTTGATTATGTAGTGGAATGCTTTCAAAAAATGTTTTTTTATTTTCTAGTTCTTCACACATAAGATTAGTAATTTCAGCATTTATAACTTGTTTAACATTAGTAATAATTTCTAGTTTTGCATTATCTATAAAAAAACCTAGTCCTGTAAATTGGCTTTTAGTTTCATTAGAAACAGTTTCTAATATTGGATAGACAGCCTTTTTTACATCATGTTCTTGTAAAAAAATTGTCATTGATTCAGATATACTTGTTAATATTTTAGTTTGTTGTTGAAGTAATTTATTAACTATTTTAAGTTCCGATATATCTCGAATTGTTGCTATAAAAAATAACTGCCCTTCTGAAAAAGATCTAGAAATTGCCATCTCTATTAAAAACTCATTACCATTTTTGTGTAGCCCCAAAATTTTTTGTTTTGTATTGGAAAAATTTTGTTGGTTAGAAACCTGTTCAATATAGGAATTATAAACGTCATAAAACCTACTGGGTATTAAAAGTTTTACTGATTTGCCCAGTATTTCATCCTCAGAATAACCAAATATTTCCCTAGCACTATGGTTAAAAATAGAAATTTCTTGTTTTTCATCAATAACAACAATCCCATCAGTAACTAAATCTAAAGTTTGAGACAATATTTGTTGAGGAAGTGAACCTACAGGTTTATTATTTTTTAGCTCCATTCAAGTAACCCCTACAATATAATATATAATCTATCCCTCTTATCCAAAAAAACTAAACTAATATAATAAATATACTTTACGACAGTAAATTACACTCTAGGAAATAAATATACTAAGTTTGTCTAGTATACTTTGCTTTTTACCATATTTTCCAAATTTTTTATTAGGACAATCTTCCTTATTTTCTACTTTTCTTGAGTATATTTGCCATATGTGTAAATTAGGTGAGGCGTTTTTCCTCAGTTAATCCTACTATTAAACAACCTCATAAAATTTAGTAGAGATAACACCTTATATATCAAGATGTTAATAATTTTTATTTTACATATCTACTTTGGTACAGAAGATGCAATATAGATTTAGCAAGAGATTAACCACTAAAAAGCAAACTACTAAATTTTTATAAAATATTTATATGAAAGTAGCTTAACTTAAGTAGGTATAATCCGTAGCTTCTATAACTGGGAGAATACTATGAATATAAGATTATTGGTTGTTGATGATTCCGTAGAAATACTTAATAGTTTATCAGATTTTTTAATGGAAGAAGGATATGAAGTTTTGACAGCTTCTAATGGAGTAGAAGCTTTAGAACTACTTGAACTAACACAAGTTTCACTAATTATTACTGATTTAATGATGCCTAAAATGGGAGGTTTTGAGTTTGTAGAACGTTGTCGTAAAACTAGTCCTTTTAATCAAATCCCTATAATAATGATGTCAACTAAAGATATTTCTTCAACTCAAAATATCATTACTGAACTTGGAATAAATGGTTTCTTATCTAAACCAGTTAATCCAGAGCTTTTACGTATGATGCTTAACTCTAGTCTAAGCAGCCAAGTAGACAGAATTCGTTCTATAGAGTTTGAAAATAAATTTGAAAACCGCCGCGCACATAAAAGAGTGCCATATTTTTGTGAAGCAACCATTGTTGACAAAGATTTCTTTAACGCTACTACTCCTACTATGGTAACAAGTTTAAGTTGTGGTGGATGTAGTATAGAAAGTCCATTAGCAATACCTGTTGGCTCAATAATAACTATGCAAATAGCTTTACTACCTTACTATACTTTAGAAGTACGTGGCGAGGTACGTTACTCAATATCTAAATCAAATACAGGTATACAATTTATTGATTTAGATCCAGCAGACAAAGAACTTATAAGTGATATTGTTGCTAACATTGCTAAAATCGAAAAAGTGTTTGAGCTTGAATATCGTTATCGTACAGATACACTTATGGATAAAATCGATGTTGCAGTTCATGACCTTTCAAGATCTTGCTAAAAGGACTCTTTCAAGGTTCAAAAATTTTCTTTAAGAACCAATAATCATAGTAGCTCCAGAGTTTTATAACTACGCTACTAGCAAATGCCTCTAAATGAGGCATTTGCATATTTTTTAATCAAAATTGGTTACAAAATTTTTCGTCAATTCTAGGAACGCAAATATCCTTTCCATATATAAAACTCCTGCGTTCCTAGATTAAAAATTTTTTCTTAAGTTTATTTAGTTTTTAATTTTTGAGACAAATCATAAACAGGTTGTTTTTCTTCTAAAAACCCTTTTAAGTTTGCCCCTTCTGGCAGTTGCGATTTCATTTTTTCAATTACCAAAATAGCTTCACTAATTACAGTTTCAGCTTCTTGAAACTCACTCTTTGAGGCAAGAATGTTACCTTGTCCTAACAAAGCACGCCATTCATAATCTAAATAAGAAAGTTTATTACACAATTTAGCTGCATCTTTATAGTTTTCTAATGCCAATTCTTCTTGTCCTAATCCTTCTTGTGCAACAGCTAAGGCCCAGTAAACTTCTGCCTCTGATATTCCGCGATGTTGAGCTTGAAAAAGCTTTAAGGCTGTTTCTAATAAATTAGCAGCCTCAGCAAATTGCTTACGTGAATTAGCAACTAACCCTAAATTTTGTGTACACAAAGCTTCTACATCTGAACGCTCAATTTGACGAGAAATAGTTAAAGCTCTTTGATAGTGTTGTTCAGCTTGAACTAAATTATTTTTTAAACGGTTAGCTTCCCCTAAATCAATATACATAAGAGCTTGTTGATGTTGATGACCAATAGCGCGGGCAAGTTCCAAACCACCTTCAAAATAATAAAGTGCGCGGTCTTGATCCCCTAACATACTGTAAACAATGCCTACTCGCTCCCAAGCAAACATTTCACTAACCCGATCTCCAGAAGCTCTTAGTAGTTTTAGTCCTTTTTCGCCTAGTTCTATTGCTAATGTACCATTGCCCCGGAAACAGTGCATTAGTCCTAAATAAGACAATGCCCAACCTGCTGGACGATTATCTGTAGAGGCTTCAGCTATAGCAACCGCCTTTTCTAAAGGTTCTTTTGCTGCATCCATTTGACCACTCATCCATAAAGTATAGCCAAGTTGTTGCAGTAGGCGACGGTGTAATTCATTATCTGTTGCTTGTTTAGCTTCATCAATAGATTCAAGACCAAGTTTTGCAAGCTCAACTGCTCGTTTCATCGCACCACGAGCTTGATGATAACGGCTAGCTAAAAATTCTCCCCAAGCTCTTAAAGCAACATCTTTTTCTTGACTTGCTAGTTCAAAGATTCGTGCTAGTTCTTTTTCAGTATCTTCAAAACGATTTAAGATAATTAAAGCTTCTGCTAGCCCTACATGCATTTTTCCAGCAAGTGTAGCTTCTACTTTTATTTCATTAGATTGCAATTGCTCCATAGCTTCACTGCCATAATGGAAATAAGTTACTGCTTCACTAAAAGCTTCTCTTTTACGAGCAATTTCACCGGCTCTAACAGAAGGAACAAAAGCCTTTTGCCATTCCCCTGCCCAATAATAATGATAGGCAATTTGTCCTACAAAACGATCTTTTTTACTACCTTGCAAAGTTTCAATAGTTTTTGCTACTTTAGAATGTACTTTTCGGCGATTAGCCTTAGCCATTGAGTTATAAAGCGCGCGTCTTAACATACTATGATGAAAGCGGAAAAAATCCCCTGACGCACTTTGTTGTTCTTTTAATATCCATCCTTGCACACCTTGACGCAAAACTTCATCTAATTCATCTTCATCTACATCAAGTGCTTCTACCAATACATCAAATTGAAACTCATCTCCGATTACCGCAGCATGCTTAAAAACTTCTAGCTGTTTTTGGTCAAAACGTCTTAATTTAGCATTAACCAGATTATTAACCGATGGAGGAACTTCTAGCTGTCCAAACCAATTAGCCCGCCATTTATTTCCAACTTTTTCAATTTTTCCAGCTATCATCAAATGTTCTAATAACTCAACTAAAAATAGTGGAAACCCTTGTGTCTCACTCCAAATATAATCAATAGCTGAATCAGAAATTTCTATTTCTCCAAAAATAGCTGCTAGTAAAATTTCTGCATCAGATCTAGGAAGCCCGCTAATAAAAATTTCTTTGTAATTATTATTACCAATTTGTTTGGCTAGCCAATTACGTAAGGCTTTACCTTTAGTTTGCACTTCCTCAACTAAAGCTGTAGTAATAACTTGTAATCTAGTACCTGTAGTATTACGTATAATATAAGCTAGCATTTCTAAGCTTAAACTATCAGCAAAATGTAGGTCATCAAGTAAAAATACAACAGGAGCAGAACGAGCAATGCGTTTATAAATTTCTGTTACAGCTTCAAATACACGCCATTTGTCTGTACTACCGCCGGAAAGGGCTTCGGATGAAAAAGCTTCTTCAGGTAAAATTACCCCTGTTCTATCTTGAATCATTTCTGCTAGTTGAGAAGTGCTAGCAGGGTCTTGAAATTTTTGGGTGTCACCTGGGTTAAATTTCTGGGTAATTGGTGGCAAACGATGACCGAGTAAACAGGCTCGTAACATATCTAAGAATACTTGATATGGAGCTAGTTGACTGCCGCCATAATCATAAAATCTTGCTGGTAGAACTACTGCACCCTCACTTTCTGCCCAACGTTGATATTCAAGTAAGATTTGAGAGCGTCCCGCCCCTGGGTCAGAAGTGATAACTACTGGCAAGTTACGACCTTGGGAAATTTGTAGAAAATTTTCTTTTAAGAGTTCTATTTCTTTTTCTCTACCTAAACAAAAATCTAAGTTAAGCGTTCCAAGTGTTCCTTGCCAATTTAATGTTGCAATGGTTCCTGTTTTTAAGGTTTCTCGATCAATAAAAGTTTCTTGAGTTATTTCCCCACTTGCTTTAGGTATAAAAATAGGTCTTGCACGATTGGCTGCATCCATCAACTCTTGAGCTAGTTCATTAGCTGAAGCATGGCGGTCAGCAGGATTTTTTGATAAAGACTTAAATAAAATTAGCTCTATTCGAGAAGGAATATCAGGTCTAAGGCTTTTTAGTGAACGAGGTTGCTCTTTTGCCATTGCAACAAGCATTTGAGGTGTAGAATTAGCTTGAAAAGGAAGTGTGCCAGTCAATAATTCATAAAATATTACGGCTAAACTATATATATCAGAACGATTATCTAAATTTTCTCCTTTTACTTGTTCTAGCGACATATAGCCTAATGTACCAACTACCGCGCCTTTATCAGAAGGATTAGCCGCCGTAGTTAAAGCTTTAGCAATACCAAAATCAACAACTTTAACAAATTCACCACCCCATTTAAGCTGTTGCAAAATTACATTAGAAGGTTTTAAGTCTCGGTGAATAAGTCCGCTAGCATGTGTTGCTGTAAGAGCCGTACAAATTGGCTGAAAGATTTCTAAAGCTCTTTCTAAGCTTAAAGTACCTGTTTTTCTTAATTCTTCTGAAAGATTTGGCCCTTCTAAAAATTCCATTACAAGGTAGGGCAATTTATCTTCCGTTATTCCAAAATCATAAATTTGTACTACATTAGGATGGCTAGCTGAGGCAGCTAGTCGGGCTTCCATTTGAAATTGTGCTAATGACTCAGGATCAGAAGCAATAGCCTGATTCATTAATTTTAAAGCAGCAAAATCACCAATATTTAATCTTTCTACTAGGTGAACTACTGCCATGCCCCCTGCACCTAGTTTGCGAATAACTTTGTAACGACCAGCAATAATTTGCTCTGAAGCTGTAGAACTTGTAGTTTTTGCTTCTTCTAGCGGGGTAAAATCCTTAGCGCAACGTTGACGCAGTTGGTCATCATATTTAGTTTGACAGACTGGACAAACTAGCATTAAACAATCCTTATGGTTACATACGTAATAATTTCAGTAGATTGCTTTTGAAATTTAACTAGCAAGTTCAATCTCAAATTCTCCTACTTCAATTTTGCGTAGAGTATCTTTGCTATTTTCTATTTTATTACGCCAACGCATTAATGCTGCAACAAATTCTAAGTTCTTGCGGCTTGCTAAAGATAAGCTATTGTCCTTTATTGCTTTTTCAGCCCAAGCTAAATCGGCTACTGTAGTTTGACGTGCTGGTAAATGGTTAAGTAATATTGACTTCATATGCCAAACTCTTAAAGTATTATCTCGACTACCACTTACCAAAATTTGTCCATCTGGGCTTAAAACCAGACTAGTAACCCAACTTGTATGACCTTCAAGTATCTTTACTTCCTGTTGGTTAGCCAATGACCAAATTCTTATTGTAGAATCCCAACTAGCACTAATAAGTGTTCTAGTATCTGAGTCTGAAATTAAGGCTGTAACGCGGTCTTTATGCTTATCTAATTTCTTTAGCAATTTGCCATCAGATATATTCCAAAGACGAATAGTTTTATCAACACTACTGCTAATTAGCATTTGACCATCTGGTTTAAAAATTAGTCCGTTAATTAGACCTTGATGCCCTTTTAATGTTTTAAGCTCTCGTCCATCGGAAAGTTGCCAAATTTTAATATTATTATCACCACTTCCGCTAACTAAAAGCTGTCCATTTTTACTAAAACTTAAGCAACGTACTAAACCCTTATGCCCGTTTAAGGTCTGTATGGCTGAGCCTTCAGGAATTGTCCAAAGTTTAATAGAATGATCTGCAAGCCCGCCACCACTAGCTAAAACATGTCCATCAGGACTAAAGGCTAATGACCAGATTGAGCCTGTATGCTCTTTAATTTCTTTTAGTTCGTCGCCTCCTGGTAAGCTCCATAGCCTAATTCCATTATCCAAACTACCGCTAGCTAGTGTTTTTCCGTTCGGACTAATAGCTAAGGAATTTACTTCGTCTGTATGTCCTGATAGTGTTTTACGTAGTAGCCCAGAAGGTAAATCCCATAGTTTTAACGTTCCATCTCCACTACCACTAATTAAAGTTTTACTGTCATTAGAAATAGCCAAACAATTAATTGCTCCGCTATGACCCTCTAGTTTTTTTAATTCTTTTCCACTAGGTAAACTCCAAAGTCTAATACTATTATCTAAGCTACCGCTAGCTAGTAAACTAGCATCAGGACTAATAGTTAAACAATTAATTACATCTGTATGTCCAGATAAAGTAGCAATACTGCTAGCAGGGGAGTTTGGATTAATTAGCTCACATTTTTCTGCTAAACGAAGTAGTTCTTCGTAGCTTTCCTGCTCATCATTGCGAGGTTTCCAACCAGATTTTTTCATTCTCAACAATACTTGCATACTCCAAAGCGGTGGGGCTTCTTGAGCTAAGCGTAAGATATCTGCTCGTTGGCTACTATTTTCTACTGCAATCAATAATTCTTCCCATTCTTTGATAGTCATCTCTACTAAACGTTGACGTTTACGCTCTACTTGAACAGGCTCAGAGAGTAAGTAACCTTTTTGGCGGGCTTTACTAGCAATTCTATCTTGCAACATTGGACTAGCTTTTTGATGGATAGCTCGTAGCATTCTTTGATTATTATCTAATATCTCATATTTATTCCATTGTTCAGTAAAAAAATAAAATAATATTTTTTGTTTTTCATCTTGTGGGGCATACCCAGCATCAATAGCTGCTTGGCGGGCAAAATTATTTTCTTTTTCTAAAATTATTTTACAAAGTCCTTCTTGTGTCTCTAAATTTTTTAATTCTCTTAATGCTTTTTGTGCTTCTTTGGCAATATCTGAATCTGAATCTGAACAGGCTTGTAATAAAGGGGTTAATACTTCTGGACTACCTTTGGTTACTACGTCAGTTTTACCACATTTTAAGGCTGTTAGAACCTGTACATCTAAAGGTTGCCTGGCAACATAGCTTTTTTGAATAATAATTTGACCTAAATGGCTGTCTCTATCTTTGGCCCAGCGGCTACATAAAGCATCTATAGCTTCAGAGCTTTGCAATTTTGCTAGCCCTTCCTTTGCTTGGCGAGCTATTTCACTGTCTTTATCATTACTTATTTCTAAAAAAGCTTCAAAAACATCTATTCCACCCTTGTTTAGTATATCTACTTTTCCTGTTTTTAGGGCTGTTAAAACCCTTAAGCGTGCTGGAGTGCTGGCAACCCATGCAGCAGAAGTAACAAGTTGTGTTAAATCTGGGTGTCGAGAAGCTGCCCAATCAGCACAAATTGTGTCAATACATTTTTGATCTTTGATTTGTTTTAATGCTTCTAAAGCAGTAGATTTTATCTGGGCATCCGTACTAAGCATTAAGGCTTCTGCTAGTAGTGAAGCAGCATCTGCGTCTTGCGTTTCAAGAGCTTGAACTATTTCTGTGACAGCCTTACGCCTTTGCCAACCGCCAATTAATGGAGTTTTACTATAAAGCTTTTGTTTTAATTCCTGCTGTTTTCCTTTATCCATCTTTAACCTCATTAACTTTGTGCTGAAATCTAATGCTAGTTGAAAATTTGGGACAAAACTTTATCACGAACTTAAAGATAACAATAGGTCTAATTACCACAAACAAAGTAGATAATTTAATTTTATTGCCCTGTATTATTCCACTAATTTTATATTTGATAGTTGTTTACCTAGGGCATTATCTTATCCTAGAGTTGGCTCATCAGTAGAAACTGCTCCTCTAATATCAGTACCAGAGACAAAGACCTTTGTATGTCCTCTTTCATTAGGTTTTATTTCTAAACCCAAAGATGCAGCAAAATCTTGGCCTAAACTCATAGCAGAAGGTCTTTCATTAGGGTCTTTTCTTAAGGCTTGAAAAACG
The DNA here is from genome assembly GCA_964492845.1 of uncultured Clostridia bacterium. Taxonomy (GTDB): domain Bacteria; phylum Acidobacteriota; class Blastocatellia; order Chloracidobacteriales; family JADJPF01; genus JADJPF01. The sequence goes on along the minus strand of CAZBMZ010000002.1, from coordinate 351,110 downwards.
ATTTTCTCAACTTTAGGCAAAATATCAGGATTTACTTCTCTTAGTGAAACAGGCGTATCATTAATGTGCATTTGTATTATTTGCCAAATTTCTGTTGAATAAAAAGGGACTTTTCCTGATAGCATTTGATAAAGCATTATTCCTAGACTATAAACATCTGAAGGAGCTTCACAGATGTTATGAAGTAATCTTTCTGGAGACATATAAATTGGAGTACCAACTAAACCCCCTGCCAAAGTTAGATTTTGAAGTGCCACACCTTGAATTTCATTTTGTAGCTTGGCAATACCAAAATCTACTACTTTGATAACTTCTCCTTCCTCACAATAATGAAGAAAAATATTATCAGGTTTAATATCTCTATGAACTATGCCTGCGCTATGAGCTTTTGTAAGGACATCACAAATAGGAACAAGTATTTCTGCACAACGTTTTGGGCTTAAACGTCCATTTTTCTTGTTTAATTCATCAGTTAAGCTATGACCATTTAGCAGTTCCATTATTATATAAGCAATTCCGCCTGAAACCCCTGAATCTAACACTTCAATAGCATTATGATGATTAACTAAGGAAGCTAAAATTGCCTCTAGTTGAAAACGTTCTAAACCTTCGGCTGTAACATTTCCGCTTACAGGCTGAAAAACTTTTGCAGCAACTTCTCTTTTTGAAGTTAAATGAACTGCCTTAAAAACTGCACCAAAAGCACCTCTGCCAATTATTTTGTCTAATTGATATTTCTCATCTAAAACCGTACCTGGCAAGGCTTCTGAAAGTGCAGAGAAGATTAAATTAGCTCGTTTATAAGATTGCATTAATTCTTCATTTTTGCTTGCTAACTCTCCATTTTTCTTCTCTAACTGTTGATTTGTTTTAGCTAATTCCTCGTTTTTCTTTTCTGTTTCAAGATTTGCCTCTTTTAGATCTTCTAGTGCTTGTGTTAATTTTTGTTCTGCTTTTAATGCTGCGTTATCACTTGCAAAAATAGATAAAGAAACTACAAAAATACATGTTAATAAATTCATTACATTGTAAACATTTATTGCAAGTATATCTAAGGATCTAATTGGTGTAGAAATTTGAGCATAATAGTTTAATAAAATATAAACTATTGAGGTTAATAAGGCCAAAGCTATCTTAGGGGCTAGTTTTCTTAAAGGAGAAGCAAATATAGTAACAAGTAGTCCTAAAATGTAGTATTGAAAGCCTGATGCTAAACCTAGTACATAAACTCCAGCAATAGCATGAGCAATAACTTCAAATGCTGCTAAACTAATGCTTAAGACTAAGTACCCCCTCATATTAATAATAATAGCAATTATAAATGATAAACAACTTCCAATATTAAAAAGAGCTAGTTCTTTTACTCCAAGAAATGCAAAAGAAAGTAGTAGTCCTCCGTGAGCAAAAAATGCTAATAAATATATATAATTAGTTAAAACATAATAGCGATAATATGAGGATGAAAGATTATTAGGAAGTTTAGAAAACCATTCCATTAAAACTAAAATATAAGTGCCTATATACCCCATTAAATTACCCTCCCCTAGCATTTTTTAATAAAACTTAAATATATTGTTTTTATTGTTTTAACTTTTGATCGGACATACCAAGCCTAGTTTTTGCAGTTAAGTAGAATAATATATCATCATCAGGCTAAATAAATCTTTATATTTCTATAGATAATATTTTGTGCAAAGAAGTTAGTCAAAGCATTGTCAATGCTTACGTAAAAGCTAAATGCCTAATTAATTGACGTTGCTTTTGATGAGCGTTATCATTGGACAAAAAGCTTTTATAATAAATGTGCTACTTACTTGTTGGAGGTCTATCATGGCTTTATTTGATAAAGTTTGGCAACAAATGAATACCCGCCTAGATCAGGCAAAAGTTACAAAAGAGATTGAACGCCTTCGTCAAGCTCTTTATGTTAATGCAAATGATACAGAAGCACTAAGACAATTAGGCACACTTTATCAAACCTCCAATATGGTAGAAGAAGCTATTGAATCCTTTGTTCGCCTAGCAGATCTTTATCAAACAAGCAAACAATATGACCTTGCCTTAGCTTATTATCGCAAAGTAGAAAAACTAGGAGATAATGAAAGACGAGCATCTATCTTAAAAGAAATAGAGCGTATTCATCATGGTTTAGGCCAGTTTGAAGAAGCTTATAGAACTTGTAGACAAATAGCAGAAGTTTATTTAGCAATGAATCAAAAAGAAGCGGCACGAGGCTTTTTTGCTTCTCTACCTCAATTTGGTGACAAAGATGAGCTTTACCGTAAAGAATTAAGGGAAATGATAGGTGTTAGAGATGAAACCTGGGCCCAGGGTGCAAAAGGAACCTGGGTTATGGAGGAACAACCTAAAGCGGCTGGCCCTGCGGCAGCCCCATTGCCAGGCTATCCTGTTTCACGAGCAAAAGTATCTGTTAGCCAAGAAGAACAAACCGCATTTGCAGACCTAAGCATTTTAGTAGTAGACGACGATCCTAACATTTGTCTTTTACTAAGCACGGCTATTAAAAATCTTGGTTGCCAAGTAATTACAGCTAATAATGGGTTAGAAGGCGTAGATAAAGCCTTACGTTTAAGACCTAATATTATTATTTCTGACTTGCTAATGCCTAAGATGGACGGAAGCCAGTTTTTTATCAAACTTCAAGAATACCCTGAAACACAAAGTATTCCTTTTGTTTGTTTAACTTCTCGTGGTCAGGAAGAGGAAAAAATTGCTGCATTTGAAAAAGGTGTAGAAGATTATTGGGTCAAGCCTTTTAGTATTGCAGAAATTTCTATGAGAATAAAAAAGCTTCTGCAACGCCAAATTCAAAATGTCCAAAGCCAATATAGCGACACAAGCATTGGACAAGTTGAACTTGCTGGAAGTTTAGGAGAAATGACCCCATCAGACCTGCTACGTTTTGCAGAAGCTAAACGTAAAAGCGGAGTTTTGCAGCTAAAAAGCGGAGATGTTGAAGGAGCAATTTTCTTTCAAGATGGTGAAATAGTTGATTCTCAATATATGAATTTAATGGGTGAACCTGCTTTACTCTCCTTATTAAATTGGACAAGCGGCAGTTTTACTTTCCAATCCCAACCTATTTCCGTACCAAGAACTATTGTTTCTAGCGTTGATGAAATCCTAGCTAGAATGATGCAACGCTATGACGAGGAATATTACTTAATAGAGCAGCTTCCACACCCTTCTTCAACCCTTGTCTTAACTCAAGCGTTCTATGATGCTCTACAAAATACCCGGTTTCCTCGCTCAGTTGACCGGCTAATGATACTTTTTGATGGTAGCTATCCGCTAGGCCCCTGTTTAGAGCAACTGCGCGGAGATACTGATGCAATACGCTTGCTTGTAGAACTTTACCGACAAGGCTTAGCAATGGTTTATAACCCTTATGCCTATTATCAACAACAGCAATAAATAATGGATTTAGTCAAAGAGCTAAAAAAAATTGTTGGCCTAAATAATGTCCTTTCTCAAAAGGAAGAACTACTTGTTTATGAGTGTGATGCTTTAACTACTCATCGAGCAATGCCCCGTGCTGTTGTACTAGTTTCTTCTACCAAAGAAGTCTCTCAGGTATTAACCTTACTTAATCAATGTAATATTCCTTTTGTTGCTCGTGGTGCTGGAACTGGTCTTTCTGGAGGAGCTTTAGCCTTATCAGACGGGGTTATTATTGAAATGGCCCGGATGAATAAAATTTTAAGTATTAATTATGAAGATCGTCTAGCAGTAGTAGAAACGGGTTTAGTGAACATTAATTTAACTCGTAGAGTTGAGCCAAATGGATATTTTTATGCTCCTGATCCTTCTAGTCAAACAGCTTGTACAATAGGCGGCAATATTGCGGAAAATGCTGGCGGGCCACATTGCTTAAAATATGGCTCAACGGTAAACCATATTTTAGCCTTAAAAGTAGTGCTTCCAAGTGGTGAAATTGTTGATTTTGGGGCAGGTGGAACAGATTCTATAGGATATGACTTAGTAGGTTTATTTGTTGGCTCAGAAGGAACTTTTGGTATTGCTACTGAAGCAACTGTCAAGTTGCAACGTAGTCCAGAAATGGTTAAAACAATGCTAGTAGATTTTCTTACTACAGAGGAAGCTAGCCTTACAGTATCAGAAATAATTTCCGCAGGTATTTTGCCATCAGCACTAGAAATGATGGATATAGTCACGGTTGGAGCAATAGAAGCGTCTGTATTTGCTGCTGGACTTCCAACAGATGCAGCAGCAGTAGTAATTATTGAGTTAGATGGATTATCTATTGAATTAGAAGACGACGCAAAAAGAGTTAAACAAATTTGTTTGGCAAATGGGGCGCGTAGTGTGCAAATTGCTCGTGATCAAACAGAGAGACTAAAAATCTGGGCTGGTCGCAAAGGTGCTTTTGGAGCAATGGGACGTATCAGCCCAGATTTAATGGTACAGGATGGCGTTATTCCTAGAAGTAAACTCCCCATAGTTCTAGCTGAAGTTTACCGAATTGCAGCACATTACAAACTACGTATCTCTAATGTTTTTCATGCTGGTGATGGAAACCTTCACCCTAACATTAGTTATGATGGTCGTGATAAAGACGAATTAGCGCGAGTAAAAGCCGCTTGTAATGAAATTATGCACTTTTGCGTTAGTGTTGGAGGGTCAATTACTGGTGAACATGGAGTTGGAGCAGACAAAATTAATTATATGCCGCTAATTTTCACTGCTACAGACCTAGAAAAAATGCTTAATATCCGAGAATGCTTTAACCCTAAACAACTTGCTAATCCACAAAAACTTATTCCTAGCTTACGCTGTCGTGCCTACTAAAAACTACGAGTCATTTACTAACAACTCATTGTTTTTTCTGCTTTTATATCTATAGATTTTCCATAGATTTCTTTTTCTTTTTTCTTTCTAATTCTATAAGCTTTAAGAAAAGCTTTTTCCTCTCCATATCGGTCTATTGAAACAGAAGTACGTTTAATTACCCCAGGGATTGGATTCCAATTAACTTCATATACTTCTCTTCCTTCTTTAACTTTTCTTACTACTCCAACCACTCCTGTTTTATTTTTTGAACTATAGGTGACAACTTTTCTATCTGTTCTTGGTTTACCTATTTCTTTTTCTAAACGGTTACGATGACGTAAAGCCTTTGTTAAAGCTTTTTCTCCACCGCCATTTTTTTCATCACTAAAAAATTTAGAATACATTTTTCCATTAAACCATACTCGAACATACCAGCCATGTGTATGGTTAGTGTCTTGATCTATGCGACTTATTCCTTTATATCTATTTTTTTCCAAATCCATAACAACTCCTAAAAAAATTTTAATATAGTTTTACTTATAAGGGGACAAATTAAGAGGACAACTACCTACAAATAAAGTTTATTATTAAGTTCTAAGCTTTTAATTTATACAGATAAATTTGTGGTTAGGTGCAGTTAGTCATTTTAGTAAAGTTTTAATTAAGAGACTAGAAATTTATTAATTTTTTGTTAAGAAATTTCCAGGTTTTGTTAAACACTTATTATTTAATAAAAATATTTAACTACCACTGCTATTATTGATGGCTTTCTGTAGTAAATATATCTTAAAATGTCAACTATCTAAAATTTATCCTAAAATTAATAATCAATTACATGTTTGTTTTATGATGTTTAGAGTTAAAATACTTACTAACAATTTTTACTTAATGGAGTAGCTAATGAGTTGGGAAGTCTCTTCAGAACTTAAAAACGCGGTTGTACTTGATCCTGACGGCAATGAGCATCGTCTAGGGGATAGCTGGCAAAAAAAACCTATAGTTTTAGTTTTTATTCGCCACTTTGGTTGACTGCTCTGCCAATATCAAGTAGCGCAGTTGCGCTCAGAGGTCAATGCAATTCATCAAAATGGGGCTGAACTAGTAATTATTGGTAATGGTAAGCCGCATCATGCAGAAACTTTTCGTAAAGATCTTAAGTTAGCTAGTCCTATTTATGTTGATCCAAAACTAGGAACATACAGAGCATTAAAATTAGAACGAGGTATTTGGAAGACTTTTCAACCAATAGTTTGGTGGCATGCACTTAAAGCCTTTAGACAAGGATTTCGCCAAAAAAGTACCACTGGAGATCCTTGGCAACATGGAGGAACATTTGTAATACTCCCTAATGGTCAAGTTATTTATCATTATATTTCTAAACATGCTGGAGATCATCCTAATCCAAAAGACTTTATTAATTCTCTAACTACTGTAGTTAAACAAGTTTAAGTTATTTGCTCATGCCTACTTGGAAGCTAAAAATTGAATATGATGGGACTCGCTACTCTGGCTGGCAACAACAGCCCAATGGACGCACAGTACAAGGTGAACTAATTAAAGCAGCTAACAGTATTTTTTCTGACATAGTAGACATAGGTGGGGCCGGACGTACTGACGCAGGAGTTCATGCTTTAGAACAAGTTGCTCACCTAAGAGCCAAGAAAAATTTATCTATTAAACATTTGCAAATTAATTTTGACCAGCTTTTACCTAAAGATATAAATATCAATAAAATAGAAATGGCGAGAGATGATTTTGATGCTCGCCATGATGCTATTAGCCGCTATTACCTCTATCAAATTTCTCTGTCTCGCACTGCATTTGGCAAACCCTTTGTTTGGTGGATTAAAGATCGTCTCAATGTTGACCTAATGCAGCAGGCTTGTTATCACTTAATAGGGTTACATGACTTTCAAAGCTTTTGTGAAATGGTAGATAACAAATCAACTTTGGTAAAAGTTGAAAGTGCTTCAATTAAAACAACAGATAATTTAGTGCTTTTTCGTATTTCTGCTTCTCATTTTCTTTGGAAAATGGTACGACGTATAGTAGGAATACTAGTTGAAATTGGGCGTGGAAATATAAGCCTAAAAGAATACTTAAGATTTTTTGAAAAAAGATCTGATCTACCTGCAAAATACACAGCCCCTTCATCAGGACTATTTTTAGAAAAAGTTATTTATCCTGGTGATGCTAAACCAGACCAAATTTACCCAGCTTATTTTTATTTCTAAACAATAACTAGCTGTAGGTCTTTTTTGCTAGTTTATCCTTACTAGTTTCTTGGCAATTAAAGCAAATTCCAAACATACGATGACTATGATCTTGAATTTGAAACTTATATTGGTGGGCTATTTCTTCTTGTAATTTTTCTATTTCTGGATTGTAAAACTCAATTACCGAATCACATTGATTACAAATTAAATGATCATGATGTTGATGATCATACTCGTGTTCATAGCGTGCGCGTCCATCGGTAAACCGTACTTCATGAGCTAAACCGGCTTCTGTCATTAGCTTCATAGTTCTATAAACAGTAGTAAACCCAACAGAAGAATCTTTCTTTTTAACTAGATCATAAAGCTCTTCTACAGATACATGCCCTTCAGTATCAATAAAAACATCTAAGATTAAGTCTCTTTGTTCGGTTCGTTTTAGCCTAGCGCGCTTTAAGTGTTCATGGAAAATTTCTTTTTCTTTACTCATAAACTTTGTCTCTTTATTTTTGTAATCACCTAGGTTTCCTACTTTCCCAAAAGTAGGGAATTTTTTAGCATTATAGTTTCTAAACTACTAGCAAACAATCTTTATCTACAGCTAAAATCCCTATATCCAAACTATCAAAAAGGTATTTTGCTTGTGTATTGGCTAATAAATTTTATTTTAATTATCTGGATGTTATTAATAATTTGGCAAGGCCAAAAATTAATAAGCCAATATCCATTAGGGTTATCACGTAAAAAAGCACAAAATAAAAATTTATACTCAATTTGTTGTTTAGTGCTAGTTTTACTGCTAATTACTTGGATATATTTTTCTGCCTGGGTAGCTAATTGGCCTAGCCAACTGGCAATTTCAAACTACTTTTATAGTAACCAAGAAATAGCAAGTCTAATTGCTACGGCAGTTTTACTATTAAGTACTAGGATTATTAGCATTTTATTTAGTCAACAAAAAAAGCTATTTTCTATTTATCAACAACTATACGGCTTGATGGACTTTTTGCCTGCTAATTCATTAAAAATGTTTATTTCCTTAGCTGCAAACAAAAGATATTCTTTAGCTGAGCGATTGCATTGGGCAATTGAACGGGTAACAGAACAAAATCCGATCAATCTTAATATTTTATTTGATCGGGATGAGTTAAATATTTTAGAGAAAATTTTTTCCCAAGCTAATATTGAACAAATGGATGAGCGATTAGCCATTATTTATCAACAAATTAACCAGCTAGCGGATAATCCAAAACCTTTCCGCATAACTCTCTAAAAAAGCTTGTCTTGGCATATTTCCTAACTACCAATCAAAACAAAAAAATGGCATATTAAGTGTTATGTCTAATCAAGAAATTTCTTTAGAAAAACAAAATAAAAAAGTTAGTAAAACAAAACGTGACAAAAAAGCTGTTTATTTAGATTTAGTAGAAAGCGGCGGCGGAATGTGGAAAGTTTCCTCGCTACCAGCCATTAAATATTGTCTAGATTCTGGTGTTACGCTACGTCGTTTAGCAGGTGTAAGCGGTGGAAGCTTAATAACTGGCCTAATAGCTAGCGGCATTACACCTGTTCATCTTTATGCTACATTGCCACACGTTCATAATGTCAATTTTTTTGATGCTTTTCAAATCCCTGTTAGGTTAAGAGAAATTTTCCCCGATTATTTATTAAAAAATAATGTGGCTGGTCGATTGCCTAAACAACGAGACTTAACTTTAGGTGAATTATCCGTAGATCTTTCTGTTGCCTGCGCCTACCTAGATGTTTCTGGTGGAATCATAGATGTGCTAAAACGCTTAGGACGATTGTTACAAAACTTTACTTTTAGCAAACTTTTTTCTTTAACAACAGAACTAGCATCTTTTTTAGCAAAACTAAAAATTCAAAATGCAATGCAAGAGGCTGTTATAAATGCTGAATCTATAGTTTTATCCTCAAAAACTACCCCTGATGTTTCGTTAATTGATGCAATAACAGCTAGTTGTGCGTTTTTTGCTAGTTACCATGTAAATTCTTTAGACCTTTTTGATGGTTTTTATTTTTCTAACCTACCAACTAGAGCCGTAATTAGACCTAATGAGCCAGCTAATATTTTGGCTCATCAAACTAATCCATTTACTGGTAATTCTTGGGCTAGTTGGTTTTTACACCGAGTCTTTAATGAAACAACTATTCAAACCCTTCAAACTCGCTTTGATGAAGATGAGGACTTAGCCAGCCAAAACGGTATTTTAATTTATCCAAAAGTCCAAGAAATAGCTTCTCCTTTTTCAGCTTCGCTTACACCTACGCTAGTAAATGTAGGCAAAGATTCGCTTTCAAATCATCGTTTTAAGATAGATAGAAATCTGCTTAAGCATTAAGCCTGTAAGCTAATACTTAAAAAAATAACTGGAATGTAACTTTATGCACCTATGGATAGTTAAAGATAGCGAAGTTTCAATTCATGAACAGTTAGCCACACAAATAATGCTAGCAATTGTTAGCAATGACTTAAAAATTAACCAAAAATTACCTAGTACACGTGAACTAGCTAACCGCCTAAGTATTCATCATAATACTGTAACAACTATTTATCATGATTTAGCTGAACGAGGTTGGCTAGAAATACGTCAAGGAAGCGGTTTTTATGTACGTGAGCGTTTACCAAAAATAGATAGTCATGTTAAGTTAGATCATCTAATCTTATCTTTTCTAAAAGAAATCCGTAACCAAGGTTTTACAATTTCTGAACTCCAAAATCAGCTTCCTAAATGGCTAGAAATGGAGCATTTAGATCATTTTCTAGTTATAGATCCTAGCAAAGAGTTACGTAAACTTTTAGTAAAGGAAATTCACTTAGCAACAAAATTTCCTGTACACGAAGCAAGCGTAGAAGATTGCAATAATTTACTTGAAGGTGCTATTCCTGTTGCAATGTATGGACGTGTTGATAGAGCAAAACACAATTTACCAGCTAACTTAAAGCTCTTAAATTCTCGTTCTGTTCAACAAGATGCACAAAAATATCCCACACCGCCTAAAGATATTTCTATAATAGTAATTTCTTATTGGCCTGAATTATTACGTTGGGCAAAAGCCTTGTTAACTGCAATTGGCGTTGAATCAGGTAATTCCAGCTTTCGTGATGCAAGAAATAAAGATTGGAAAGAAGGTATCAATAAATCAAAAAGTTTTTTGATTGTTGATATTTTAGTAGCTAAAGAACTTCCCCCTAACTGTCAATTCTTAATCTATAAGATTATCTCAAAAGATTCTTTAGCAGAACTAAAAGAACTAATAAACCCTTTTAGCTAGCCCAGCCCTAAAGGGCCGGTCTATTATCAGTAGCTTTTACAGGGCTAAAGAAATAAAATATTCTTTTATTTTCAATAAGTTACAAAGCGAATTCTATGTATTATTTAATTAGACTATATAACCTTAAAACACTTGTCTAACTCCTAGCTAGACAAGTGTTTTATCAACTAAGTAAACTACTTAGTATTACATTTTACCAACCACCCCAACCTATATGGCTAATTCCAACAATGGCAGGAATTGTTATTTGTGGAGAGCTAATAACGGCAGCCGTAACGCCTACATACAAGGAAGTTTCGCCTACTTTTAAGGCCACTTTTCCCACTCTTTTAGCTCTACGCCTTAATCTTTCTCTAAATGAATATCCTCCTTTTTCAACATTAAGCACTTCTTCATAAGCAATTTGCTGCATAGTTCCTGATTTAGAAATATTAAAGAATGTTTGATCAATCCAAACTAAATCACCTGTTATTGTTTTTCCAGACTCAAATGTTACTTTAAGTCTTTTATCCATAGATTTTAACTTTGTAGCTATTGGGTGTTCTTCTATTTCTAGAATTTGAGAATCTAGGGTTTCTTTTTCAGTAAGTGTTGCTAAGTCTGAAGTTTCTTTTTCTTGTGCCTGTACAAAACAAGACAAACAAAAAACTAGTAGCAAGGCTAATAGAAAATCTTCTACTTTCATAATAAACTCCTTAAATTATGTTGGGTTAAGCATTTGTATTTGTTAATGGACATTATCTTTTGTCCACAAATTCTTAACAACCAACACTGTGGCAGAATTAAATCTGCCACATACTATTTTGGAGTTATTAAAGACTTCTATTTATTATTAGCTACTTTTACTGATTCATCCCATTTAATTTTAGTAGGGTGGTTGGCTATTTCGCGTCCAATTAAGTAAGTTAATTGGGTAACAAAAAAGATTTTCTCAAAATTAATTTTTTCTACTGTATCGCTTGGTTGGTGATAATCAGGATGAAAAACCCCATCATCAATAGAAATTATTGGGATTTTTTTTGCAAAAAATGAATAGTGATCTGAGCCTCCAGAAACCTTTAGATTTGCTTCATGATTAAGTTCTAAGGCCACTTGCTTGTTAGCTTGTGTTAGAAATTCTCCCATTTCTGGCGACTGTGCAGAAATTTCTGTGTAAATATAACGACGTAAATCTTTAGGCTTTTCCCGCCCATTAGTTAGCTGATGTGGTCGTGGTTCAACATCTCGGCCTATCATATCTAGTTGCACCATAGCAGATATTTTTTCTAGTGGCACAGGTGAATGATCAGTAAAATACTCAGAACCAAGCAAACCTTTTTCCTCTGCTCCCCATAAACAAAAGATAATACTACGTTTAGGCCGTTCTTTTGCCCGACTAAAAGCAAAAGCTAATTCTAGTATTGCAGAACTTCCTGAAGCATCATCATCTGCACCATTCCAAATATAACCATCTCTAGTTCCGTCATGGTCTAAATGCGCACCTAAAACTACATACTCATTTTTTAAGTTAGGGTCTGAACCTTCTAGCATTGCTACAACATTAGTAGTATTAAGTAGTTTATGCTCAACTTCTAAATCAAATTTAAGTTGTTTGCCTGTAAATTCTCGTGAAGCAGGTTTTAGATTTTTGTCTATTTCTTTTTGAAGATCTAAGAGTGTAGTACCAGATTTATTAAAAAGTTCATCACTAACTTTTTTTGAAATATTGATAATTGGAATTCGGTTTGTAGAATCATTGTCCTCAGCCAAAATCATCCGTCTTCTAGGTGTAGGGGCATTAATATTATTTCTAAACTTTTGAAAAATATTAGTAGCAAAATTTATAAAAACTGATGAATGTTTACCTAAAGGATCACTAACTAAAAGTAGAGCCAACGCGCCGCGCTCTTGGGCATTTCGTTGTTTTTCAAAGATTTCTGCACCATTAAAAAAGCGGTTGCGATTTTCTTGTTTATAAAAGTAGGATTTTTCATCACCTTCACCTGGTGCATGGCTCATCACTACCACTATTTTGTTTTTGACATCAATACCTGCAAAATCGTCATATTTAGCCTCTGGCACAACCAAACCATATCCAGCAAATACAACAGGAGCATTAATTGAAACTGTGGTGTTTGCTCGATTTGTAAAAAAATGTATTCGATTTGTAAATTCTTGGGTAGTTTGGCTATCCCCATCTTTTGTAATAAGTTGCAAAGTTTCTTTATTTTTATTAATTATTTCTAGCAGTGAAAATGTTTGTAAGTAACTTTTTTCTCCCGCTGTTGGGACTATTGGAGTTAAATTCCATTGTTGAAACAAACTAGCAGCATAGCCAGCAGCAATATCATAGCCTTTAGTCGCTGCTTCCCTCCCTTCTAACATATCAGAAGCTAAAAAATTAAGGTGTGCTTTTAGCGATCTAACACTAATTGCTTGATAACCTTCATCAGTTTCATTTCCTGATGAATAAGCATTTATTGGTTTTATTGGAAGTAAACAAAAAATTAGGAGTGCTACCAGCACCCCAAAAAACGTTTTACGCATTTCTACTATCATCCTTAGAATTAATTTAAACTTTTTAGCAAATCCAAACTCCAGCCGTAACAATAGCCCCTATAAAAGCAGGGGCATCTAAAAAGAATGACAAAACTGTACCCAATATAATCCAAAGTATATCTTTAGACTTTTCTGTCAATGGGCGGTCAAAAAACAGCCAAATCAGTAGTCCCCATTCACCTAAACGTAAGAAAAATAAACCTGTTACAAATAATGGCGCAACTGCTGTAGGAGCTATGTTTAGTAATGTAATCATAACAAGACCATAAATAGCACCTACTACTAAACCAATTAGAGTCCTAGTTATTCCTGCTAGTAAAAAAGTGCTACCAGGCTTTTTGTAAGCTCTTGCCATTGCATAAGTCATAGCCGAATACCCAACTAATTTAATAGCAGCAAAAGTAGCATAGCCAAGTACAGGATTTTCTATTCCACCAGGCATATAGACCTTCTTTCTAAAGATTAACTATTGTAGTTACACTATTTAACTTCTTGCGATCTAGCTAATTCGCCTACTTTATGAAGTTTAACCATATTAGAAAGCGGCATTCCTTCAATACTACCAGCAACAATAATGATGGTATCTCCTGTGTCAGCTAAACCTAGCTCTACCAACATTTTATCAGCAAGCTCTAAAAAGGCTGTTGAACCATTAGTTTGTAATAAAAAGCTCTCTATGCCCCAAACAGCCGCCAAACGTCTATGTGTTTCTAATATATGAGTAAAAGCTATTATGTCTTGTTTTGGACGTAAGGCAGAAATATGTTGAGCCATAAAACCACCTTCAGTAAATACAGCAATTAATGGTGCAGCAACTTCATCAGCAGCAAATACAGCCGCTTCAGCTAATGCTCGCCCATAAGAGCCTGTTCCACCGCCTGAAGCTAAAATCTCCCTTACTCGACGATCTTTTTGTTGCAGAATCTTTTGTTTATAAACAGCTTCTTCTGTATAGCAAACAATTCTGTCCATTGTCTTAATAGAATCTATAGGGTAAGCACCAGCAGCAGTTTCCCCTGATAACATTACTGCATCTGTTCCATCTAACACCGCATTAGCAACGTCTGAAGCCTCGGCACGTGTAGGACGTGGATTATCCACCATTGATTGCAACATTTGTGTAGCAGTAATTACTACTTTGCCTACTTGATTTGCCTTACGAATCATTTCTTTTTGGTAAACAGGGACGCTTTCTGTTGAAGTTTCAACACCTAAATCACCCCGAGCAACCATAATTCCATCAGCAATTTTCAAAATATCATCTAATTCTTTTAATGCTTCTCGCTTTTCAATTTTAGCTATTAGTGGAGGTTGATGACTGTCTGTAGATTTAGCTAGTTGTTCAATTAAGTTTTGAGCCTCTTCACAGTCTTTTGCTGAACGAACAAAGGACAGGGCAACATAATCTACACCTTGTTGGATACCAAAAGCTAAGTCGCGCTTGTCTTTTTCTGTAATTGAAGGAATAGAAAGAGGAATTCCAGGCAGGTTGATCCCTTTGTTTTGCCCTAGCATGCCGCCATGAATTACTCGGCAAACTATTTCTTTTTCAGTCTTACTTTCTACAACAAAATCTAGTAAACCATCATCTATCAAGATCTTATCACCAACTCTTAAATCTTGAGTTAAATAAGGATAGCTAGCACTAACTCTTTTAGCATCGCCTTCAATTTCTTCTGAAGTAATAGTAAGTAAGCTGCCTGCTTGTAGTTCTACTGCTTTACCGCCTTTAAGTTTACCTGTGCGGATTTTTGGCCCACATAGATCTAGTAAAATTGCTATTGGTCGATGAACTTCTTCACTTAAAGCCCGCAAATAGCCTATTACTTGGGCATGTGCCTCATGAGTGCCATGAGACATATTAATTCTTGCTACATCTAGTCCAGCATTAACTAACTCTCTCATTACCTCCAATGAACTAGAAGCCGGGCCAATAGTAGCAACAATTTTAGCTCGACGGCGAAAACGCAGTCTACACACAGGACTAGTAACATCACTAAGATTTTTATGTTCTGTCATAAATACCAACTTTTTGTTTAATTAATAAAATCTGATTTTGACTTTTGGGAAGTTTCTGTTAAAGAATCAGAAGCATCTTTATCTAGCTCTGATATTGGATTACCACCAATACGGTAATCTCCGTCAGCCCATTTACCTAAATCCATTAATTGACATCTTTCGCAGCAAAATGGGCGAGTAGGATTATTTTGCCAGGTAGTTTCTTGATGACAAATTGGGCATTTCATAATAAAGACCTCAAAAATTTTTCTAGCCATTATAGTTTATACAGAAAAAAACGTAAATCTAACCATCTCATTTACAACAAATAACAACTATTTGATTAATAACAACTTGTTTAACATACGGCTTTCTTGACGCGAGATTTAGCTTCTTTTACAATTGTTGGATAACAATCCATTGCCTTAAGTTTATCTTTATATTTGATACTTGACGTTGGGTTAGTAAGATTAAAATTTGGAAACGGTAAATATTAATTATTATGTTAAATAAGATTTTGACCAAGATTTTTGGTAGTGCTAATGAGCGCAGAGTAAAACAACTAAGACCAATCGTTGAAGCAATTAACGCATTGGAAGACAAAATTAAACCCCTTTCAGATGACCAATTAAAAGGCAAAACCGCTGAATTTAAAGAAAAGCTTGAACAAGGTGCTACTCTTGATAACCTACTTCCAGAAGCCTTTGCTGTAGTAAGAGAAGCTTCGCGCCGAGTTACTGGAATGCGTCATTTTGATGTGCAATTAATTGGAGGAATGATCCTTCATAGCGGGGCTATCTCAGAAATGAGAACCGGCGAAGGTAAAACCCTAGTAGCAACCTTACCTACCTATCTTAATGCTTTAGAAGGAAAAGGGGTTCATATCGTTACAGTAAACGACTATTTAGCCAAACGTGACTCAGAATGGATGGGTAAAATTTATCGTTTCTTAGGGCTAAAAGTTGGTTGTATCCAACATGATTTGGATGATTTCCAACGTCAAGAAGCCTACAAAGCAGATATAACTTATGGAACTAACAATGAGTATGGGTTTGATTACTTAAGAGATAATATGAAATTTGATCTAGCTACCTGTGTACAGCGTGGTCATAATTTTGCAATAGTTGACGAAGTTGATTCAATCTTAATAGACGAGGCTAGAACCCCCTTAATTATTTCTGGTGCTTCTGATGACTCAACAGAAAAATATAAAATTGCTAACGAACTTATTCCTAGATTTAAAAAAGATGAAGATTATCAAATTGATGAAAAAGCTCATTCTGCTGTTTTAACAGAATCTGGTGTAGACAAAGCAGAAGAATTCTTAAAATGTGAAAACCTTTTTGACCCTTCTAATATTGAGATCCTACATTGTCTTAACCAATCTCTAAAAGCTCACTCTTTATTTACTCGTGATAAACATTACATAGTTAAAGATGATCAAGTAATTATTGTTGATGAATTTACTGGGCGGATAATGCCTGGACGACGTTGGTCAGATGGTTTGCATCAAGCAGTAGAAGCTAAGGAAGGTGTAAAAATTGAGCGTGAAAATCAAACCCTAGCAACTATTACCCTACAAAACTACTTCCGTATGTATAAAAAGCTAGCTGGAATGACCGGTACAGCAGAAACAGAAGCAGCAGAATTTGCAAAAATTTATAACTTAGATGTAATAATTATCCCAACACACCGAGCAATGATACGCAAAGATTTTTCTGATGTAGTATTTCGTACAGCAGAAGAAAAATGGGAAGCTGTAGTAGAAGAAATTAAAGAAATACATCAAAAGGGTCAACCTTCCTTGGTTGGTACAGTTTCAGTACATAGCTCTGAAAGCCTTGCAAAACAGCTTAAAAAATTTAATATTCCTCATAATGTATTAAATGCTAAACCAGAAAATGCTGCCCGTGAAGCTGACATTGTTGCTCTAGCAGGTCGTAAAGGTGCTGTTACGATTGCTACAAATATGGCTGGTCGTGGTACAGACATTTTGTTAGGCGGTAATCCAGAAGCATTAGCAAAAGAGATGTTGAAAAAACGTGAAATCAATCCTGATCTTGCTACTCCAGAACAATTTGAAGAAGAGTTTAAGAAAGCAAAAGAAATTACTGATAAAGAACATGATGAAGTGATTTCTTTAGGTGGATTACATATTCTTGGTACAGAACGCCATGAATCCCGCCGTATTGATAACCAATTACGTGGTCGTTCTGGTCGTCAAGGTGATCCGGGTTCTTCTAGATTTTATCTTTCTTTAGAAGATGATTTAATGCGTATCTTTGGCGGAGATAAGATCAAAGACTTTATGCTAAGAATAGGTATGGAACGAGGCGTAGCCATTGAAAGCGGCATTGTTAGCAAGCGTATAGAAGCTGCACAGAAGTCAGTTGAAGGGCATAACTTCTCTATTCGTAAGCATTTACTTGAATATGATGATGTTATGAACAAACAAAGAGAAACTATTTATAGTTTACGTCGAGAACTACTTGTAAATCAAAATGCTCGTGAATTTATCCATATTGCAGAAGATTTCTTTGAAGATATGGTAGATGAGCTTATTCCTGCTGATGGTGGTTTAGAAGACTGGAACTATGATGGATTAAAATTAAAACTTAAAGAACTATATAACTATGAAGTAGATGAAGTAGATGGTAGAAAGTTAGACGACCTTACCAACCATGAAATTAAACAACTTGTTTGGCCCTTAATCCATAAAAGCTATAAAGATAAAGAAGAAGTGGCAACAGCTGATTTCTTAAAACATTATGAAAGAATGATCATGTTAGAAGTTATTGACCAGCAATGGAAAGATCATTTGCTTAATGTTGATCACTTAAAACAAGGTATTGGGCTTGTTGGTTATGGTCAAAAAGATCCATTAGTAGAATATAAGAAAATCACTAAACAACTTTTTGATAGTTTAATTGAACGTATAGATGAAGAAACTATTAGAATTTTATTCTATCTAAAATTTGTGCGTGAAGAACCCAAACCAGTTGAAGAAGCTGTTGAAGCTGTTACACCTAAACATAAAACACCTGTTGCATCTCAATCATTTACATTGCCTTCGATTGGGCGTAAATCCCAACGTATGAATATCACTTTTACTAAAGCAGCAGCACCTTCTGTAACAGGAGAAGCTGACCCAGAAGCAGACAAACAACAAACTGTAGTAAATACAGACAAAGTTGGACGCAATGAACTTTGTCCTTGTGGTTCAGGTAAAAAACATAAGAAATGTTGTGGAGCAGTTTAATCTATAACCCAAAAGTTAAATAAAGTTAGCCACAGGAAAAAAAACTTCTTTTCTGTGGCTAACTTATTCTAACAATTAATATTTGTTTATTTAAGGACAATAACAAAACTATGTCTAATCCAATACTTAATGCAATCAAATCAGGCAATGCACCAAAACCGGCCCGTCTAGCAGCAGCGCGGGGAATGCTTCCTCTATCACAAGAAGATATGTTGCAAGCTTTGATTTTGCTTGGTCAAGATCCAGAAGAAGACGTTCGTATAGCCGCACAAGGCACATTAAATAATTTTGATCCAGCAGCATTACTACCTATTGCACAAAATCCTAATTCACCCCTAGAAATGCTTAATTTTTTAGCAGGTTGGCCCAAAGCTACCTATAACATAATAGAGGCTATAATCTTAAATAAAAGTACGGCTGATGAAGCAATTGTAATGATTGCATCTCGTAGTAACAACGCCTCTTTGCTAGAAGCCATTACAATTAACCAACAACGCCTTATTCAATATCCTGCTATTATTGATGCAATTTTAGCTAATCCACATCGTAGCCCAGAAGCCGAACGTCGCGCACGTGAAATAAAAACAGAATTTTTTGAAAAAGAGCTTGGTGCTGCTCGTGTTGCAGAAGAACAAAAAGCCCGCGCTCGTATAGCTCAAGCCCTAGGTGTAGATGTTTCTGAAGATGAGTTTCAAGCTGTAGTAGCAAGTTTTGAAAAAGAAGCTGGTGTTAAAGTTGAAGACACCGGCCCAGGACTTAATTTTGACCCAGAAGCAGAACTACGTAGACTGCTTACTGAAGTTAAAGAAGAAGGTGAAGAATTATCAGACGAACAACTATCTGTTTATCAAATAGTTGCAAAAGCCTCAGCAAAAGAAAAGATCTTTTTAGGTCTTAAAGGTGGACGTGATGTTAGAGGGATTTTAATTCGTGATTCTAATAAAATGGTTTCTTCAGCAGTAGTTAAAAACCCTAAGATTACTGAAGGAGAAGTAGAAAAATTTGCTAAAATCAAAGGTATTAGCGAAGAGGTACTAAGAATAATTTGTATGAATCGTAACTGGGTTAGTAACTACCTTATTATTCATAATTTAGCACTTAATCCGCGTACACCAATTAATTTTTCTATGACTTTTGTTAACAGGTTACAATTAAAAGACTTAAAATCTTTGACTAAAGATAAAAGTGTTCCTGATGTTCTTCGTAATATGGCAAAACGTTTAGTTACCCAACGTCAACCGCAAAATTAATTTAACACTTAATAAAACAAGCTAGATTAAGATTTAATACTTAATCTAGCTTGTTTTGCTTATTCTATATTCTTTTAATCTTCAGCGATAACAATAACACTGTCTTCTTCTGTAAATGTAACAGATTCTGACTTATCTGGATTAAGTCTAACACCGTAAGCTTTATCAGCATTTTGGCTTTCAGCAGCTATACGATAGCCAATTGCAATATGACCTCGACGGCGTGCCGATTCAACTACAGTGTAAAAATCTATTTTCTTACCCGCTACAACATAGTCATTTGCAAGTTTCATGCTAATTTCTGAACCATCTTGGTCAAAAATATCAGCAAAGATTGGGTTAAGGTATTTATTTTCTGAGATTTGAGTTAATAGTAAGCTGATCAGACGATCACTAACAATAAAATCATCAGCATTAGTAGCTTTGGCTAACTCTCGGTTATTAACATCCATCATTTCACTTACTATCGCAAAATTAGCTTTGCATTTTGATTCTATATCCCGCAAATGAAGTAATGTCATTAAAGTATTAGCATCTGCTTTTTGAGCATCCATATATTCAGAGTAACAAAGAACAATAATTTGATTAAAGCTTTGCATTTCAAGTTCATCAAGTAAAGAACGGTTTGTAGTGTCACCAAGACGAAAACTAACAGTTTGATTTTTTAATTTAGAGCATTCTTGATTAATTTCCTCTTCTGCTTCAACTATTTCAGCAACTACAAATAGAGATGAACCACTTGCAACATAATTATCCAATTCATTAATTATCTTAGATGCTCGCTTATTCCAACCTAAAAGAATTGTTCTCTCTGGTTTTATTTCCTTTTTCTTACCTTTCACAATTGCATTTTCTACAATTTTAATACTTAATCCTGAGAAAATTACTTTATCGTCATCCTCTGCAACAGCTATTACTTTGTCACCATCTTTGATAACAGTGCTATGAGGTGGATTAAGTGCAACTGTATTATCTTTATATTGCAAGCCAATAATTGCTGCTTTGTTGTAAAGAAGTAAGCTATCACCAAAGGTTTTGCCTACTAATTTTGGTTCTTGTTGGAAATAAATTTCATCTCCACCAAAATCAAGCAAATCTGTATAAACTACAGAAAGCCCTGATTGACGACAAGTTTGAGCAGTTATACGAGCAATAATATCTTCACTTTGTACAACTTCAATTTCATTAGCTCCTATAATACCAATAATATCGTTATTTCTAGGATTATGTAATTCCACTACAATATGATAAGGGGCTTTACGTCGATTTGGGTTATTAGTAATTGCAAGTAGGGTTTTAATTACTTGTGCATCTTGCTCATCATCTTCAGCACCTAGGACAATGATTGATTTTGACCCTGGTAAATTAACTAATTCTAGGTCAAGTATATCCATTGGGTTTCCAGTTCGACAAACAACGCGTAGTTTTCCTGTATCTTTTCCAATTTTATTACGAATTTCATCTATCATTTCCATCTTATCTTTATCAGCTAGAATTACAACACAGGAGTATTTTTGATTAGTACTTGCTATGATTAACTCACTTATAATTGTAAAAACATGTGCAGACCAGCCTAAAATTACAGTGTGATTATTTTCAACTACTAAGGTACGTCCTTTTTGTAATTTTTCTATTTGGCTTTCAATTCCTGCTGTAAGTAAACCTATTAAGGTACTAAAGATAAAAATTCCCCCAAATGTTGTAGCAAGCATTGCACTAAGAAACATCCAGTTCCCATCATCACCTCCTATAGTCCCCGCATCCATTGACCTCATCAATCCCATCCAAAGTAGTTCTGTAAACGTAAATTCTTCGCCGTCCGGTTTTGTTGGAGTAATAATTAACACTATAATTGAAATGATAAGTATCATTATGGTTGAAATAATACCTAACCAACCAATTAGCGCAACTGTACCTTTAGACATAGTATTATCGAACCAATAACGTAGTTTATGTTTAAACGAAAATTCTGTCATACATGATGACCTCCGCACTTGTCTAATTAAATATTTAGGGTAATGCCATTTAGGAATGTAGTAGTAGAGAAAAGAGATTATCAAAAATTTTCTCTATTTCCTAATATTATGAACAGATAAAAATAAAATTTTTATCTTATTGGTATTATTGGTATTATTGGTATTATTGGTATTATTGGTATTTAATAGGATCTGTTGCTTTAGCTTCTTGAAAACCTTTTAAGCGCAGTAAGCAACTATCACAGCAGCCACAAGCTAGCCCTATCTCATTAGGGTCATAACAACTATGTGTTAATGAATAATCCACACCTAACTCTAGACCTTGCTTAATGATTTCTGCTTTAGTTAGATTAATTAATGGCGTGTGAATATGAAAGGATAAGCGGTTTTCTACTCCAGCACCTGTAGCTAGGTTTGCAAGTTTTTCAAAAGCAGCAATATATTCTAGGCGACAATCAGGATAACCTGAATAATCTAAAGCATTTACCCCAATAAAAATATCAGAGGCGTTTAATACTTCGGCCCAGGCCAAAGCAAAAGAAAGAAAAATTGTATTTCTGGCAGGAACATAGGTTACAGGGATAGTTTTTTCCATCTCTGTTAAAGATCGCTCTTTAGGAACAGCAATTTCTGCTGTTAGTGCTGATCCCCCTATACGACGCAGATCTATGTTAATTATGGCGTGTTCAGCTACAGAAAAATGCTTAGCAATTTCTTTAGCTTTTTCTAGCTCAATATCATGACGCTGACCATAAGAAAAGGAAAGAGCATAAATTTCATATTTTGCAGCCTTAGCAATTGCTAAAACTGTTGTAGAGTCCAACCCCCCACTTAACAAAACAACAGCTTTTTTATTCATAAATTAAAATTTTTATACTTGTTATTTTCCTTGATCTCCTGCTTTTGCAACTAGTTGAGCATATTGCTGAGTAGTAGTCAAACGAGCATGTCCTAAAAGTTCTTGTAAAGATCTTAGATCTGCTCCAGCACTAAGTAAATGTGTTGCAAATGAATGACGTAAGGCTTGCGGGCTAATATGATGCATGTCAGAACATTGCTCAATATATTTATCAACCATTCTACCTACAGATCTAGTAGTGATACGTGTTCCTTGATAATTAAGAAAAAGTGCCATAGATTCACGAATATCTTCGCTTGCTTCGGCTAAAAGCTGTCCCCGCACGCCTAGATAAGTTTCTATAGCTTCTTTTGCATGCTGGCTAAAAGGGACTACTCTTTCTTTTTTGCCCTTAGTTTTAATCCTTAATGCTAAGTTATTGAAATCTAAATCGTTTAAGCTTAAGTTTACTAGTTCAGATACTCTAAGACCTGAGCCATAAAGCAGTTCTAAAATAGCTCGATCCCGCTTGCCTAAAACGCTATCACGTTCTGGAACTTCTAAGAATTTAATAACTTCTTCTACTGTTAAACTATTAGGTATTTTCTTTTCTATTTTTGGAGATGCAACTAGTTTTGCAGGGTTTTCTCCAATCACTTTTTCTTGACAAAGATACTTAAAAAATGATCTAAGCGCAGCTAAACGTCTAGCAACAGAAGACTTTTTCTTTTTCCCTTGGTAAAGCGAAGAAATATAGCTTCGTACTGTAATTACATCTATTTTACTAACATCTATTTCTGCCCGATTGCCAACACTATCTTGAGGAGCTAAATAATCAGCAAAACTTTCTAAATCTATTCGGTAATTACGCAAAGTATGCTCAGATACATTACGGTCATACATCAAATGATCAATAAATTTGTCCATGTATAATTGCATAAAGAAGTTATTCCTAAGTTTTGGGAATTTTAATTGCTAGTCTTTACTAGCATAGTAGCCTTTTCTAGCTCTAACTTTCAAGTCAGGATTTTTTACATTAACCTTTAAGGCTCGATAATTTACAGTTGTTTGCTCATTGTTTTGTTCATTAGCAGGATAAAAAGTTAAAACATATTGCGCACGTACAACGGCAGCTAATCTAGAAAAACTATCATCTAGATCATTAATATCTTTAGGGAAAAATACTTCTCCCCCTGTACGTTCACAAATTTTTTCTAGTTCTTTATCGCCTAACGTCGCGCCTTCTTCATCTAGTTTAGTAGCTGTATAAATTCCATAAATTACAGCATCAGCGCGTTCAGTTAATCTTAGTGCTGTTTCTAGTGTAGTTTTACTAATTACATTAGAACCATCTGAAATAACTACAATAACTCGTCGGCCAGCAACTTTCTCAAGCTGTTGTGCGGCCAAATAAATAGCATCATAAAGTGCTGTTCCGCCTTTTGCTTTAAGTGAACGAGAAGCTTTTAACAAAGCTTCTACATCAGAAGTGAAATCTTGTTCAATCCTTACATCATGGTTAAAGCTAAGTAACGCGGCACGATCTACTGGACGAAGAACAGACTTAAAAAATTTTGTAGCAGCTTGTTGTTGAAATTTTATTTTTGGCTTAACACTTACACTTGTATCAAAAAGCACTATTAATCTTAATGGTGCAGTATTTTCTCTAGCTACAGTAAAAATTTCTTGTGGGATGGTGTTTTCTAGAAGTTCAAAATCATCTTTTGCTAAGTTATTAACAAGATTTCCTTTTTGATCTGTTACAGAAACTAACACTGTTACAAGTTCGGTTTTTACTTTTACAACACTATCATCTTGAGATTTAGTAGCTTTTTTTTCTTCTTTATCATCTTGTGTAAAAGGCTTAACATTCTGAGCCAAGCTAGCTAGCCCAGAAAAACATCCAAAAATAATAAGCAGTAGTATTAGTCTTTTTAACATCATCCTAATTTTACTCTTAAGCAGGAAAAACTTGTTTTAGCCAATCGTCAAAGGCTGTTAAAGCCATTTTGACTTGCAAATGTTTACGTTCAGACTTTTGCTTAATTTTACGTCTTAGTTCTGTATCCAATGCTGGTAATAGGGCAAAAGTTATATTTGCTGGTTGATAGGGTCTGACTTCACAATTAGCAACATAATTTAGCAAACTACCTATAGCACTAAGACGAGGAACAGCAATAGGGTTAAGATTTTTTGCTACTTTTGCAGCAGTAATTCCTGCAATTAGTCCAGTAGCAATTGATTCAACATAGCCTTCTACCCCAGAAATTTGACCTGCAAAATAAATTCTAGGGTCTTTTTTTACCTGTAGAAATTCATTAAGTAAGTCTGGAGCATTTATATAAGTATTTCGATGAATTTGTCCATACTTAATAAATTCTGCTTGTTCTAGTCCGGGAATTAACTGTAAAACTTTTTTCTGTTCACCAAACTTAAGATGGTTTTGAAAACCAACTAGGTTGTAACTATCTGCCATCAAGTTTTCTTGACGCAGTTGGACGGCTGCATAAGGGATTTTACCTGTTTTAGGATCAATTAGTCCAACAGGTTTCATTGGCCCAAAACGTAGTGTATCGCGTCCGCGTCGGGCTAGTTCCTCTATTGGCAAACAACCTTCAAAGTACATTGCTTTTTCAAAATCTTTTGTTGCAACTGATTCAGCCTCAATTAGAGCTTGATAGAACTCTTGATACTCTTCGGCTGTCATTGGGCAATTAATATAATCTTTATCGCCTTTATCATAACGAGCAGCGCGAAAAACTCTATCATAATTTATAGTTTCTGCGTCAACTACTGGGCTAATAGCATCATAAAAATAAAGATGTTCTGTCCCAGTAAGCGCGGAAATTGCTTGAGACAGGCTTTTTGATGTTAGTGGCCCGCTAGCAATAATAACTTGCCCTTGTTCAGCTATAACAGGCATTTCCGAACGTATTAAATCTATATTTGGATTAGCTTCTATTTCCTTAGTAACTTCACTAGAAAATATTTCTCTATCAACCGCAAGTGCTGCGCCTGCTGGCACACGACATCTATTTGCTACTTGCAAAAGAAGAGATCCAGCACGTCTTAATTCTTCTTTTAATAGATAAGGAGCAGTTCCAACTTCATCAGATTTTAGCGAATTGCTACAAACAATTTCAGCTAATTTATCTGTTTTATGTGCTGGAGTTGGCATTTCTGGGCGCATTTCATAAAGCTTAACTTTAAGGCCAAACCGCGCTGCTTGCCAGGCGGCCTCACTTCCAGCTAAACCGCCTCCAATAACTGTAACATCATGATTCATTTTGATTAGTTAAGTCCTAAAAAAATCTTTGCCAATCAACATTAAAAATATTAGGAAGTTTATTTCTATTGAGCAATGTTGTTTGGCAATTATTTAGCTTGTTAATTTTATTTATCTCATTAACCAACCCTGCATTAATTGATTAGGTAAAAAAATGGTTTCGTCTCGTTCAGGCCCAGTTGAAATCATTCCTATAGGGCATTCTACTAATTCTTCAAGTATTTTTACATAATCTTGTGCAAGCTGTGGTAATTCTTGATAATTTTTTATTTGGGCAGTGTTTTGTTGCCAGCCTTTAACCGTTTTGTAAATAGGTTCAACTTGTTCTAAAGCATTAGCTAGTGCTGGAATTTCCTTTATTTCTTCACCTTTATAGCGATAACCAACACAAATTTTTATTTCCGGCATTTCATCTAAAACATCTAATTTGGTTAAAGCTATTGTATCTATTGCACTTACTAAAACACTATAGCGAACTATTAAAGCATCAAACCAACCTGTGCGACGTGAGCGACCTGTTACGGCTCCAAATTCACTTCCACGTTTTCGCAAATGTTCGCCTATTTCATTATTTAGCTCTGTTGGAAATGGGCCACTTCCTACCCTAGTAGTATATGCTTTAGTAATTCCAAGCACGCCGCTAATTTTCCCTGGGCCAAGTCCAGTGCCAACACTAGCACCTCCAGCCGTTGCGCTAGAAGAGGTTACATAAGGATATGTGCCATGATCAACATCTAACATTGTTCCTTGCGCACCTTCTAGCAAAATATTTTTTCCTGCTTTAACCATGCTGTTAAGAAAATATGTAGTGTCTTTAATGTAAGGGATTAAGCTTTCAGCCGTTTGAAAATAGTTTTCATATAGTTCTTGGTCATAAGCTAGGTTATGACCACTAGCTTTTAAGCGTTCTTGAGCAACAGTTAAGTTAGCTAACACTTTTTGACGAAAAGATTGATTATCTTGTAAATCGCCTACTCGCAAGCCCTGACGACTAATTTTATCTTCGTAGCATGGGCCAATACCACGTCTAGTAGTTCCTACTTTTTCATTACCTAAAGCATCTTCCCTAGCAATATCAATAGCACGATGATACGGCATAATTAAATGAGCGCGGCTGCTAATCCATAACCGACCTGAAACATTAATTCCAACTGATTCTAGTTCTTCTACTTCTGTTTTTAGTGCTTGAGGATCTACAACTACACCATTACCAATAATACAAGTAGTTTCTGGATGTAGAATGCCTGAAGGAAGAAGACGTAAAATAAATTTACGATCACCAACTACAACTGTATGGCCTGCATTATGCCCGCCCTGATAACGAGCAACAATATCAAAATGAGGGGTAAGCAGATCAACAATCTTTCCTTTACCTTCATCACCCCATTGTGTGCCAATTATTACAATATTTCTCATAAGAAAGATCCTTAAAAATTAGAAAAGCACATAGAAACTAAAACCAAGGTTTAGTTATTTTTTCTATGTGCTTTAATGTTTTTGGTTAAATAAACAATTTTATAAATGTTTATCTAACATACGAGCAATATTATCTTTAGTAGTAGCTCCAACTACGCGCTCTTGCTCAACACCATTTTTGAAAAGGATAAGAGTTGGAATACCTTTAATTCCATATTTAGCAGAAATCTCATTGTTTTCATCAACATTGAGTTTTCCAACCTTTGCTTTTCCTTCATAGTCTTTTGCAATTGCTTCTACAGTTGGTGCAAGCATCCGGCAAGGTGCGCACCAAGCAGCCCAAAAATCTAATAGTACAGGAACAGATGAGTCCGCCACCTCAGATCCAAAATTGTTATCAGTAATCTCTAATACATTACCCGCCATTAGAATATAACCTACCTTTCTAAAAGTTTAGTTTTGTTTTAAGTGTTAAAATCTTTTAATTTAATAGCCTAATTTTAGTTATTTACTAATCTTTGTTTTACAGTACGGTAAACATCTAAATATTTTCTGGCAGATTTTGACCAAGAAAAATCTTCTGTCATACCATTAATCATTATTTGCTGCCAAATTTCTGGTTCATTATAAGCAATTAGTGCTTCATAAACACGTTCTAATAATTGTTCTGCATTATATGAATAAAACTTAAAACCATTTCCTTCTAGTTTAACCCGATCAAAATTTTCTACTGTATCATCAAGACCACCAGTAGCATGAACAATAGGAATTGTTCCATAAAGTAAACTATACATTTGGTTTAATCCACAAGGTTCATAATAAGAAGGCATTAAAAAAATGTCACTCCCTGCTTCAATTCTATGTGCTAGCGGATTATTGAAGCCAAAGTATACACCAACTCGATCAGGACGGCTATCTCGTACCGCTTGAAAATACCTTTCATAATAATCTGATCCTGAACCTAACAAAACAAAGTTTGCAGAAGTTTCCAGGATACGATTCATAATTTTTATGATTAGATCAAATCCCTTTTGATCCGTCATACGAGAAATTATTCCAATCAGCGGACGATCTAAATCTAAAGGTAACTCAAAGGTTTTTAACAATTCTCGCTTACAAATTTTCTTTCCGCTTAAATCATTAATTGAATAGTTTGCGGGTAAATGAATATCTGTTGCTGGATTCCAATCATCCATATCAACACCATTAAGAATCCCAATCAAAGAATAACGTCTTGCCTTAAGTAACCCATCCATCTTAAACCCATGTTGAGGGGTTTGTATTTCTTGAGCATAGCGATTGCTAACCGTAGTAATTGCATCAGTATAAAGCAGACCTCCCTTTAACGCACTTGCAACATTGCTAAACTCTAAACCTTTTGGCCCATAAGTAAGGTTACTATCTAATCCAAAATAAGGTATAGCATCTAATCCAAACATGCCTTGGAAAGCCAAATTATGAATAGTTAAAATTGTAGCTGTTTGAGCAAAAAAAGGATTGTTAGCATAATTAGTACGTAGGTAAACAGGTATAAGTCCTGTCATCCAATCATTACAATGAAATACATCTACGGTTTTGTTTGTTTGGCGGTAAAATTCTAAAACTGCACGGCTAAAGTAGGCAAAACGCTCTGCATCATCTCTATGACCATAAAGACTATCGCGCCAAAAATATTCTGGAATATCTACAAAATAAACTGGCACTCCATCTTTTTCTTCATACCAAATAGAGCAGTTTTTTGTTTGATAAGCAAATGGAACGGCTAAGTCTTTAATTAATAGCTGACCACTTTTTATTGTTGCATATCTAGGCATTATAATAGATACATCACAACCTAATTTGGCTAAAGCCTTAGGTAAAGCACCAGCAACGTCTGCCAATCCACCAGTTTTTGCAAAGGGAACAACTTCTGATGCAGCTAAAACTATTCGTAATTTTTCCACTATTATAAATACCTATTATTAGATTCTATTGCATAAAAGGGGCTTATTGCTAAAAGATATTAGGAAAGGAACTTATCAGTGTCAAGCATAGCTAGAAATAATATTATTTTAATCTAATTACTTGGTGCTAGTGTTTGCTGTCTTTAGATTTAGCAAAAATACAAAACTTTAATCCTTACAAGAATTTGCTTTGCTTGACTAAGCTTTGTTAGCTAACTAATATTAAAGCCAAATGAAAAATCCACTATTAAAAACAAAGCGTAAATACAAGTAAGGACAGTCAAATTTTTAATTGTTTTTATTGGTGTAGGTTAGAAAAACCTCAAAGAAAGAGCAAAAGTATATGGGTAATTTGGGTTGGACAGAAATGTTCTTTATTGCAGTTATAGCCCTGGTAGTTTTTGGGCCTCGTAGACTGCCGGAAATGGGAAAAAAGCTTGGACGTGTTATGGCTCAACTACGGCAAGCTTCAGACCAGTTTAAGAATGCATGGGAAAATGAAGTAGAAAAAGATGGTGGTTTGCAAGATTTAAGAAAACTTAAAGATGATCTAAACCCCATCAAAAAACTTAAAGATGACCTAAACCCTATGAATATGCTAACTAAAAGCTCTACTAACTCTAGCACTAGTTCTAACAATGAACCAATAACATCCTTAGATAATACTCTACAAGCGGCTAATGTTTTGGACAGTTCTGGTCAAACAGACTCTAGTAATATTTCCAGTATTGAAACACCTGCTATTGCTAACAATGAAATTAATCCAGAAATTTTTAGTTCTCCCATTGGTGTAGTAGAAAGAACTAAGCCAACTAGTACAATTGCTAGTAATTTAGCACCTATTGCAATTTCTGACTCTCCATCTCAGGTAGAAGAAAACCAGCAATCCATTAGTCTAACTAAATAATTTAAGAGTTAAAAATTAAGAGGCATACTTTTACAATGAGTAGTAATAACTCAAATCAAGTTGATGAAGAATATGATGATTCTAATGAAGGTGCAATGTCCTTCCTAGATCATCTAGATGAACTGCGTACTAGGTTAACTAGAGCAGCTATAGCTATAGCTTTGTGTTTTGTTGTCTGTTTTATTTTTTCTGACAAAATTTATAGTTTTTTAGATGCGCCTGTCAGAAATGCGCTAGATAAAGCTGAAAGAGTTCAACTAGAAAGAGGTCTTATACAAATTAGCCCTATAGAAAAGCTCTCAGATGAAGATACCTTTGATTATGTGTTTAGTCAGGAAGCTAATTTAGACGGCATAATTATTCCTGCGGGAACTTCCATACTTGCTAAACTTAAAACAGAAGAAAAAGGACAACGCTTTGTAGTTACTGCTAATAAAGTTGTATTAGGTAATAAGTTTATTGATCAAGGTTTTCAACTTCGTGCTGATTCCATAGGAAACTATAGCGCATCCAATGACGCAATTGTTGTTCATACTTTACAAGGAGGCTTTAATTTATATATTAAAGTAGCTTTTTATGGAGCAATTGCATTAAGCATTCCTGCTTTACTTTGGCAACTTTGGTCTTTTATTGCACCAGGTCTTTATGAGCATGAAAGAAAATGGGTTTGGCCCTTTGTAATTATGGCCTCATTCTTTTTCTTTTTAGGTGCTTCTTTTGCTTATTATGTAGCTTTTCCTAGAGCCGTAGAGTTTTTATTAAGTGTTTCAGAAAATTTTCGCCCAATGATTGAAGTTAATGAGTATTTTGACCTAATTATTACTATTATTCTAGGTTTAGGTTTAGTTTTTCAAATTCCAACAATAGTTTACTTTTTATCTCGCCTAGGGTTAATTACTCATCATTTTATGATTCATTTTTGGCGACATGCAATTTTAGTTATTTTTATTATTGCAGCACTACTTTCACCTACAACCGATATTCCAAATATGATGGTTTTTGCATTGCCAATGATAGGTTTATATGTTCTTAGTATTGGAATAGCTTGGATGTTTGGTAGAAAACGGCCTGAAACAAACGAAGCAATATAAAATAAATGAGTTCAGTAGTATTTTTTAGGATAGAGAGCCTTGTTTATCTAAGAAAATTTAGCTAAACTTCTGTTTATACTGTCAAAAATAGATTACAAGTCGCTTCCGAACTAGGAGGTTATTATTTCATGATGTTTAAAGGGAATTCCCTAATTAAATCTTTATTTGCACTAATATTAGTAGTAATGTTTTTAACCCCTTCAATTCCTATTGCTTACGCAGCAGATGAGGACAATATGCCTCGTAAAAAGAAAAAGCGTAAGCAAGAAGACGCTAGTAATGTTTACAAGCGTTGGCTAGATAATGATGTACTTTATATTATTACCCCTGATGAAAGAGCCGCGTTTAAGAAACTTCAAACCGATGAAGAAAGAGAACAATTTATTGAACAATTCTGGCTACGTCGGGATCCAGATCCAGACACACCAGAAAATGAATATAGAGAAGAATACTATCGTCGTATAGCTTATGCTAATGAAAAGTATGCTTCAGGTATACCTGGATGGAAAACCGATCGAGGCCGTATCTATATTACCTTTGGCCCAGCAGATGAAGTAGAATCCCACCCAGCAGGCGGCCCTTATCAACGTCCATTTTATGAAGGCGGCGGACAAACTTCTACTTATCCTTTTGAAATTTGGTTTTATCGATATTTAGAGGGTGTTGGCAATGGTGTTGAGATAGAATTTGTTGATCCAAGTGGTACAGGAGAATATCGTATAGCTCGAAACCCAGATGAAAAAGACGCTTTGTTATATGTTCCTAATGCTGGACTAAACTTCTTTGAAGAAGTAGGTCTTTCTAGAAAGCAAGATCGGGCAACTTTTAATCCTGGTAATCGTGATCGTCTTCCTTATGGCCGACGTGTTCAAGATAACCCTTTTGAAAGATTAGCCCTAATTGCTAATTTAAGTAAGGCTCCTGCTGTTAAATTTAAGGATCTTCAAGCTAGAACAAATGACCCTACTATTGATTTTGATATACTGCCTTTTGATATGCGAGTGCATTTCTTAAAAGTAAATGAAACTTCTGTAGTAAGTTCATTTACTGTAAAATTAAATAACTCGGATCTCTCTTATAAAAATATTGGCGGTGTTTCTCAAGCAACTCTAAATATTCATGCTCGTATTACTGCACTTTCTGGACGTAAAGCAGGTCTTTTTGAAGATATTATAGAGTCTCGCTGTCGAGAAACTGATCTTTCAGTAGAACTTAAGCGCAGTTCTGTTTACCAAAAAAATATTATTCTCGAACCTGGTCGCTACAAAGTTGATATTGTTGTTAAAGATATAGTTAGCGGTCATACAGGCATTATTCATGAAGGCTTTGAAGTTCCAAAATATAGTGCTGAAAAACTACAATCTAGCACTTTGATTGTTGCTGACATGGTAGAATCACTTAATGGTAGAGTTGCTGCTGGCCCATTTATATTTGGTGCAAATAAAATTCGTCCTAATGTTTCACAACAATTTACAGTTGGGCAACCTGTTGGTATTTATGTACAAGCTTACAATGTCCAAATCGACCAAGCTGAGTTAAGACCCAAGATTGTTGCTGAATATATTATTTCCAAAGATGGAAAAGAAGTTAAGCGCATCAAAGAAGATGGTAACGCAAAAACTGTAGATTTAGATGGCAATGGTCAACAAATTACTTTAGGTCGTATGTTGCCAATAAATGATTTAACTCCAGGCACATATGAAGTAAAAGCTTGGATTAAGGATGAAGTTTCTGGACAAATAATTGAGCCAAGAGGTAATTTTACAGTTGTTGAAGCCAGCAAAAATAAGTAGTTAATAGTTTTAGTATTTAATAAAAATAGCCCAGAAATCTCTGGGCTATTTTTATTTGTTGTGTTTTTATTATTCTTCGTCATCATCGACAAGCTTTCCTGAACCTGATTGAGTACGTAGCCAATTAACTAATAAATGTGCTTCTCTTGTTGGTGCTGGAA
The DNA here is from genome assembly GCA_964492845.1 of uncultured Clostridia bacterium. Taxonomy (GTDB): domain Bacteria; phylum Acidobacteriota; class Blastocatellia; order Chloracidobacteriales; family JADJPF01; genus JADJPF01. The sequence goes on along the minus strand of CAZBMZ010000002.1, from coordinate 318,329 downwards.
TACGATAATTAAAAACTGTACTCATCACAACTTTTATAGAGTCTTCAAGGTCAATTAAATGCCCAACAGAAACAAAAACTGGGTTTACTTTGTTTTTAGTGCGAAGTGCTACACCCACTTGTTCACCTTTATCTTTTAAGGGGGCAGTACTTCCGGCTGTAGGGAGTAAGTCATGGTATTTACCAACTAAAATGCTTTTAGCACAACCAATTGTAGGACGATCTATTAATAATCCCATATGTGAAGCAATACCAAATCGCCTGGGATGAGCAATTCCTTGACCATCTAGTACTACTACATCTGGTTCTACCTCTAACTTTTTCCAAGCTTCTAGCAACGGTGGTAATTCCCGAAAAGAAAATAGCCCTGGAATATAAGGAAATTTAGCTTCTGTTATAACGCTTGATGATGCTACGACTTTAAGAGTCTTTACTTTAATTACTACAAACCCTGCATAAACAACATTAGAAAACTTTTCAAATGAAATATCTGCTCCTGCAATATACTTAATCTCTTTAGTAAGCTTTTCCATTCTTACTTCACTACGTAAGCTATTTTGTATCTGAATAGCTTCTGTAGGTGAGACATCCCATCGGTGCAACTCTTTGTAATCCATATACTGTCCTCGTAAAATAGTTAAATTATCTTTTCAATCTACAAAAATATATAAAGCTAAAAAATTATGTTCAAAGATCTAAAAATTACTCTAGAAATGATAAAAATCGAGCATACTCTTTTTGCATTGCCTTTTGCAATCTTAGGTGCAGTACTTGCCGCAGGAGGTATTCCCAGCTTAGAAAAGCTTTTTTGGATTAGTTTATGTATGGTTACTGCTAGATCAGCAGCGATGGCTTTTAATCGTTTAGTAGACCAAAAATTTGATGCTGCTAATCCTCGTACACAAAATCGTGCTATTGTAGCAGGACTATTATCTAGTAAATTTGTTTTGCTTTTTACAATTATATCTAGCGTATTATTTCTATTTGCTTCAGCACAACTAAATCAACTTACCTTAATGCTTTCCCCTATTGCTTTAGGCTCAGTGCTATTTTATTCCTATACAAAAAGATTTACTTCCTTCTCTCATTTAGTTTTAGGTTGGTGTCTATCAATTGCTCCTACAGGTGCTTGGCTAGCAATTGCAGGAGAGTTTCATCCTATTCCGTTAATACTTTCAGCAAGCGTTATGCTTTGGACTGCTGGCTTTGATATTGTTTATGCTTGTCAAGATTATGAGTTTGATAAACAAGTAGGTCTTTATTCCATTCCTCAAAAATTTGGTATTGTAAAAGCATTATGGCTTGCTAGATTTTTTCATTTTGCAATGTTTGTCTTATTAGTAATCTTTTTCTTTATTGCTAACTTAAAATGGTTAGGAGGTCTTGGAGTAGTACTATCAACCATTTTATTAATTAGACAACATAGTTTAGTAAAAGCTGATGACTTATCAAAACTAGATGCAGCCTTTTTTACTACTAATGCAACCTTAAGCATTATATTACTGCTTACTGTTGGAACAGATGTTTTACTATTTAATTAAAAAATAAAGGGATAAAGACTTATAAGCTTTATCCCTTATTTTAAAGAACTACTTAAAAATGTTTAGCGCATAGCAAAATCATATCTTTCTTGATGTACAGTATTATCTCCTCGTAAAACTACATTACAACCTAAATAAGCTTCTATTTCAGCAAGAACTTTCTTTTCCGTACTTCTTAAAGCATTAGCAACTTCTGGATGTACTCGCAAAGTTACTTCGGAACTAGGTTGAAGGTTTTCTGTATCAGAAACAAATCTTCGTGCTTCTGCTAGAATTTCATAACAAACCGTTTGAGGTGACTTAATCAATCCACTACCTTCACAATAAGGACATGGACAACATAAAGTTCGCTCTAAACTTTGTCTAACACGTTTACGAGTTATTGCAACTAGTCCAAAATCATTAAATTGCAGCACTTTTGAAGGTGAGCGATCAGCTTTTAGTTCTTGTTCTAGAGCTTGCATTACTTTAAAACGGTTTTTGCGCTCTTCCATATCAATTAAATCCAGCACAATGATTCCACCTAAGTCACGAAGGCGTATTTGACGAACTATTTCTTTTACTGCTTCTATATTTATTTTGGTGATTGTATCTTCTAGGCGATTAGATTTTCCTACGTATTTACCCGTATTAACATCAATTGCCACAAGTGCTTCTGTTTGATTAATTACAATATAACCACCTGAAGGTAACCAAACTCTAGGTTTTATAGCTTTATCTAGTTCTTCTTGAACACCATATTCTTCAAAAATAGGTTTTTTCCAAGTATAAAGTTTAACTTTCTTAACTAGTTTAGGTTGAAACCGACTAATAAAATCTACTATTTTAGTGTACTCTTCTTCGTTATCTATCCTGATAGAAACAATATCATCAGAAAGTTGATCTCTTAAGGTACGTTGTACTAAGTCTAATTCCCCGGCAATTAAGGCTGGAGCTTTTAATTTTTCAGCTTTTCTCTTAATATCTTGCCAAGTGCGCACTAAATACATCATATCATCATAGAGTTCTTGTTCTGTATGACCTTCACAAGCAGTACGTACAATAAAACCACCTTGAGGGCGTTCTTTATCTCTTAAAGAAAGCATTATTTTCTTTAATCTAAGACGCTCTGCATCAGAAGAAATTTTTCGGGATACCCCAATATGATGAACCGTAGGCATATAGACTATATATCTACCTGGCAATGCAATATGAGAAGTGATGCGGGCACCTTTTAAGGCAATAGGCTCTTTAGCTATTTGTACAACTATTTCCTGTCCTTCACGAAGTAGGTCTGTAATTACAGGAGGATAAAACCGCCCCGGCACTTCTTTTGCTACAGGTTCGGGCCTTTCAACTACAGGGGACACAGATGTAGATGTTGGTGCTGTCTCACTATAATTTGCAGGTGGACGAGGTGCAGGAGGTGGTGGCCCTCCTCTACGTCTTCTTCTATTGTTACTTCGTCTAAAATGCGGCTTATGTCCTGGTTCCCTGCTATTTTTAGACTGCCAATTTTCCCCATCTGACTCACCACCATCTGGTGCTAAGTCATCCGATAAATCATCATTATCAGACGTATTTTTTTTATCTTCATCCACAATTCTTTCTAACGGAATATTATTTTCAGCCTTGACTGAAGGAGCTATTACTTTAGTTTCTAAAACAGGATTTTCTTCTTCTTCTCTTAACTGTCTAATAATTTTATTTTGTATTATTGCTTCTTTTAGCATTTCTCCTGCTTCAATAGCCTCTTCATCCATAATTCGTTCGTATTGAACCACTGATGAAGTGGTAACTTCTTCTACAGATTCTTCTACTTCAGAAGCTTTTTTAGTTTTTCGGCGTGCTGGAGCTTTCTTTTTAGCTGGTTCTTTGCGACTAGTGCGGCGACGTTTACTTTGAGCAGGTTCTTCTTCAACAGCTTCTGCTACTTCAACAACTTCTGCTACTTCTGCTACTTCTGCTACTTCTGCTACTTCTGCTACTTCTGCTACTTCTACAACTTCTGCTGGTTTATCAATAATAGGCTCTGCTACAACAGTATTATCAACAGCTTCTATTGAAATAGTTGTCTCTAAGTTAGCATTAGTTTCAACTGGTTTTAGATCTATGATGTCTTCTGGCTCATCGCTAATACGAATAAAATCATGTGATGGAGGAGAAATAATAACTTGAGGAATATAACTATTTGCTTCTACTATAGGAGTAGTTGCAAGTGTTTCTTCCCTTGCTGGAGATTCTACAATTTCTGTAATTATTGATTCATCCAAAGGCTCTTCAAAAGTGCTATCTGCTAAATCAGAAGCATATTCTGTTGCAGATTCATCTATATCATCATCTGCTAATACTTGCTTAGCTACTGCTGTCTCTAAATCACTTTTTGTTTCTATATCATCTTCTATTTCGTCTATTTCGTCATTTACTGCTTCATTTACAAATAGAATTTTACTTTCTGGTCTTAAACTATCATCTAATGGAATTATTGACATTTCTTCTTCTGGATCTTCTACATCTTCTATGTCTTCCACATCCTCTACATCTTCTACATCTTCTACATCAATTACTTCCAAAGTTTTTGCTATTGGATTAAGTATTTTAGGTGTTATAGGTTCTGCTATATGATGACTGCTAACAGGCTCTTTATAGCTAGTATCTTTATCTTCTAAAGCATCTAGCTCATCAAATCCTTCTTCTTCTAAAAAATCTGATACATAAAGAAAAGCATCTCTTCCTAGTCCAATATCAACAAAAGCTGACTGCATTCCGGGTAAAACCTTCATAACACGGCCTTTGTAGATACTACCAACAACTCCTTGAGTCTCATCTTCACGTTCTACAAAATATTCAGTAACAATACCATTTTCAATAATAGCAATCTTTTTTTCATGCGCGCTGGAGCTTATAATCATCTCTTTTGCCATTTATTTATTCCTCTCTTCATAGATCTAGCAGGGTACAATTGCTCAAGCGGGCAGCCATAAACTTTTAGTTTGATAACTAGGCTAAAACATAGAAGCGTCAAACAGATACTTTTAACTTTTCTTTATTAAATTTAAGAATCTGTTGTTTGCAACTTAATTCATTATCAAAACTAAAACTATTTTAAATAACCTCTAGCAAAGACTTTTCTTGTCCATCAATTTCTGCATAAAGGCGGCTGCGTTTTATGCGGCTTTGCAAAGTAGCCTGTTGAGTTTCATCTACTCCATAAATTGAACTAACAATTTCTACAGGTTTGGCACCGCCTTGATTAGTTATAGCTAGTGTCATGACCAGGAAATTGTCATTTAAAGTTTTTTCAAAACGAAGATTTTTAACATATTTTTTCAAATCAACACTTTGAGAGCGATTTTTACGATTACGTGTGACTAAAAATTCATCACAAGATAAAAATTTATTAACAAGTTCTTGATGTAAATCAAAAACTGAAAAGTTTTCTTGCTGAATATGCTGATTTAGTGCTGAGAGAATTTCTGGAGCTTGAAGATTAACTTTATATTCAGCCGAGTTAATTAGTTTTGCCAAAGAAGGCGAAGTTTCTGCTAGTACAACTAAAGCAGTAAACTTTAGACCTATAGGCATAACTTGGTTAATTTTTTCTAAAAAATCCTTTGCCACTAAAATTTCAGGTGAGACAAAATCTAAATATTCATCTTCTCCAACCATACCTACAGCTAAGGCCGGGCCATAAGAAATTAATGGCATAGGGTGAAACCCTTGACTATAAGATAGTTGAATACCTGCACGCTTAAAACCTCTAGGTAAGGCTTTAACTAAATCCAAGTGCGAAAGGTATTGCACAACTTCAAGTTTTGTATAAGAAGCACGATAGCGATATTGTTTTTCAACTTGCTTAGATTTATTGGCTTTTAGTTGGTGTAACTTTGTTGGTCGGTTAACAGGTACATCACTACGAACAACTTCTAGTAAGGATTGGTCAAATTCTTCTACTTCATTAGCTACACTGTTTACATTAGCCTCTTTTGCAATACGGTATTCTTGATTTAACTCTTTAGCTTTAATCAAGTCCTTACGCATAGCAGGTAAATCACAAGCAACACCACAATTAAAACAAAGCAAAGGTTTCTTTTCTAGTTGTTCAAATTCTTCAAAAGAAGGGGGTATTGCAGTAGGTCGCCCATCAATAATGCGTATGGGAAAACCACATGGAGGGGCAATTTTTGCTTTAATTCCTTTTTCATATTCAATAGCAAGAAATTTCTTTTCTACTAAAGAATCTATGTGATCCCAAGGAAGTTGAGCAAAACCGCCATCTGAGAGTCTAACAGGTAGATCTTCAAGTGTGTTTTTTATATCTAGCCCTACTCTTTCAAAGGCTTTCATCCATAAATCATAATTAAAATGCTCATCCCAACCATCAAAACGTGCGCCCATTTGCCAAGCAGTTTCAATTACTTGTCCAATACGACGATCTCCACGAGCCATAACACATTCAAGCTGTGAAAGCTTTGCATTATGTGTTTTGAAATTAAGACGATATCGATGGCATTTTTCTCTTAGTAAATCTTGTTTAGCATATAACTCTGCTAAAGAGTTCATTCTACACCATTGGAAAGGGGTTTGGGGCTTTGGAACAAAACAAGAGGCAGAAACAGTTACTTTAACATTTACCCCCATTGTTCTACCTAATTGTTTTACCTTATTACCTAATTCAGCAATACCAATTACATCTTCTTCTGTTTCTGTTGGTAGTCCAATCATAAAATAGAGCTTAATTTGACTCCAACCATAAGAAAAAGCAATTCGGCAACTACGTAAAACGTCTTCTTCTGTTACATTTTTATTAATTACATCGCGCATTCTTTGTGTACCTGCTTCTGGCGCGATAGTAAAACCTGTAGTTCGGACTTTAGCAATTTCCCGTGAAAGGTCTTCTGTTATACCGGAAGCTCTCAAAGATGAAACTGATAAAGATACTCTTTCTGGATCAAGGGTTTTATTTAATTGTTTTAACACTGGAGTTAAACAAGTGTAATCGGCAGTAGATAAAGAAGTTAAGCTAGCTTCATCATAACCACCATCTTTTAATCCACCTGTAATGCTTTCTACAATAGATTCTGGAGTACGTTCACGAACAGGGCGATAAATAGTGCCTGCTTGACAAAAGCGGCAACCATCTACACAACCTCGTGCAATTTCTACAGCCATTCGATCATGTACTACATCAGTAAAAGGAACTGGTGAATCACTAGGGAAAGGATACTTATTTATATCTTCTACATAGCGGCGTATGATAGGAAATGGTGGGTTGCTATCTGCTTTTGGTTGAATAATTTGCAAGCCATGATAGATTGGTATAACAGCTTCATAAAGTCCTGGAGCATATACACCTTTTAATTCGGCTAGTTGGGCAATTAAATCTTTACGAGAAAGGTTTTTTGTCTTTAATTTAGTATAAAGTTCAATAAATTCAACTAATAATTCTTCGCCTTCACCAATTAAAAGAAAGTCAAAAAAATCTGCAATTGGTTCTGGACTAAAAACACAGGGGCCACCACCAATAACTAAAGGATCGGTTTCTTTGCGGTTTTCTGCTCTAATTGGAATTTGCCCTAAATCCAACATAGTCAATATGTTGGTATAAGTCATTTCATACTGAAGAGAAAATCCAACAATATCAAATTCATTTAAGGGAGTAAAACTTTCTATTGAAGCTAATGGTAATTTAGCTGAATGTAGGGCTTTTTCCATATCTAACCAGGGTGTATAAACCCTTTCAGCATAAACGTCATTATTTTTATTTAGGACAGAATAAAGAATTTTTAATCCTAGGTGGGACATCCCAATTTCGTAAGTATCTGGAAAACAAAGAGCTACATGCGCTTTAACTTCTTGTTTATTTTTATTAACAGAATTCCATTCACCGCCAACATAACGAACAGGCTTTTCTATTGTTGGTAAAATTGCGTCTAAAGCTGCTCGATAAGAAGAAATATTATTCATTTTGGGGACCTTTCATAACTGAAAAACTCCCAAAATCAAGCAGGATTAAATTACACTTAGCTTAAAACTTACACAATTATTCCTAAAACCAAAGTCTAGTAGTTGGGCCTAATCTATTTAGATTTCGCTAATTGTTTTATATAAAACAAATTGTTTACTTAAACTAGATAACTTTTATGTAAACAAACTCTGCTTTTTAAGCCTGTCAATTTTGATTTTTCAGTTAAATAGATAAAGCGTCAAAGGCTTTAATCATCTATAAATATAATTACTGAAAAAAGGATGTCTAATTGGCAAAACGTCTTAGGTTTATGTTAATAACCAAACCAATTAAAATCATCATACTTAAAACAGAAGAACCACCATAGCTCATTAAAGGTAGTGTAATACCTATAATTGGTAGTAAACCTACAACCATCCCAATATTTACCACCACATGAAAGAAAATCAAGCCCGTAAATCCTAGTATAATTAGCATACCAAAACGATCACGGGAGCGTTCTGCTAAACCGATAGAACGCATAATTATGAACAAATATAGCAGAAGTGCAGAAATACTGCCAACAAATCCCATCTCTTCAGCCAAAACTGAAGCAATAAAGTCTGTATGATGTTCTGGTAAAAAGCCTAGTCTACTTTGAGTGCCTTTTGTAATCCCTGTACCAGTTACTCCACCTGATCCCACTGCAATAACAGATTGCATGGTTTGATAACCATATTCACGTCGAAATTCTGCTTGTTCAAATAAATCTGGGTTAAGAATTGCTTCAATTCTCATTATTTGGTAATTTTTTAAGACGTGTGGTTTTAGTACATGTACATAAGCCAGTGGTGTTACAACCATAACAGTAACAGCAGTAGCAATTATTAGTTTTAAGTTAAAACCACTCATAAAAAGTAGCAAAGCTAGAACAGGAATAAAAGTTAAAGCTGAACCTGTATCAGGCTGTAACATAATTAATCCCATAGGAACAGCCGTAATAGCACAAGCAACTCCAACATCTTTCCAAGGTAAATTACCTTTACGAAGAGGAGAAAGATAGCGAGCCAAAGCCAAAATTACTGCAATTTTAGCTAGTTCTGAGGGCTGAAGCGACATAGGCCCAAAATTTATCCAGTTCTTTTGTCCCTTTACTTCATGTCCAAAAATTAAAACTGCAACAAGTAGTAGCAAAGACCCAACATAAATTTGTGGAATATAATTGTAGATACGTCGATAATCTACAAAGATTACAAATGTAAATGCAGTCAAACCAACAGTAATTGCAATAACTTGCTTAAACCAAAAATCTTTGTAAATTATTCCTGTACTTGGCACAGAACTATAAATTTCTGTAGTTCCTAAAGCCAACAAACCAAAAACTGCCATTAGCAATAACCAATCAAAATCACGCCATCTTCGGGTTTCTCTTAATGCAATCATTAGTTTTGCCCTCCAAAACTAGCGGGTTTAGCTGTTGAACGATTATTAAGAGGCTCAACTAATGCAACTGGTTTTACTGCTGGTTTTACTACTGGTTTTTCAGGTTTATTAACAGGTTTTGCAGGTGCTTCGGCTCTTGTAGCAGGATTATTAGTAGGTTTGTTTTTATCTGGTTTTGTATCTTGTGCTAATTCTTCTTTTGGTAATCCTTTTTTCTTACGCAAATATTCTTCAAAACAAGCTTTAACTATTGGAGCAGATTCTGTACCACCGTGACCAGCATGTTCAACAAGTGCAACACCACCTATTTCTGGCGCACCTTTAGGAGCATAACTAACAAACCAAGCATGTTCCTTTTGCTCACCTTTAGCACCATCTCTAATACCTACAACTTGAGCAGTACCTGTTTTTCCAGAAACATCAAAATTAGCAATTGCTGCACGACGAGCAGTACCAGAACCATTTACTACGCGCCACATACCTTCAGAAACTACTTTCCAAGTTTCTTCGCTAAAACCTGCTTCACGGGGCTTAGCATTATGTATAACTGCTGGACTTTGTTCTGTAGCGCGAGCTTCCTTAAAAACATGAGGTGTGTAGAAATGTCCGCCCATTCCAATACCTGTTACAGCATGCATAATTTGTATTGGAGTAGTTGAAACACCAGATTGACCAATAGAAGCATAAACCATGTCTGCTTCTGTCCATTGCGGCGTTTTAGGGTACTCTCTACGCTTCCATTGACGACTAGGAACAATACCTTTTGTTTCATTTGGCAAGTCTATCCCTGTTTTAACACCTGTGCCTAATAAAGCCTGCCATTTTTCTAAATTATCTATACCTAATTTAATACCTTGACGGTAAAAATAACCATCACAAGAAATTTCTATAGCTCGTCTAACATCTGGCGCACCATGCCCCCCCCAACAATGAACAAATCTTCCACCTGTAGAAATACCTCCTCCACATGGCAAAGCTTGTTTATCAGTAACTACTTTTTCTTCTAAAGCTGCTACAGCCATTAGTATCTTCCATGTAGAGCCAGGAGGATAGCGATCTTGAATTGCACGATTACGAAGCGGACGTTTAGGATTTGTTACCAGACGATTAAAATCAGCAGGTTTAATACCTTGAGCAAAAAGGTTTGGATCATAAGCAGGATGTGAAACTAGAGCTAAAATTCCACCATCTCTAGGATCATTTATTACAACAGTTCCATAATGACCTGTAGCCGCTAGTCCTTCTTCTGCTACCATTTGAATATCTAAATCTATTGTAGTGATAATATCTTGACCTGGAATAGGTGGAATTTCTTCAAGTTGTTGTAAGACTCTACCTCGGCTATCTACTAAAACTCGTCTATAGCCTTCTTTACCCATTAAAATCTTATTATAAGATTGTTCAATTCCAGCTTGACCAATAGTGTCACCAGGACGGCAATATTCATAGGTTGGATCTCTTAGTTGTTCTTCTGTAATTTCTCCAACATATCCAACAACATGGGAAAGAATTTCGCCTAATGGATAGCGTCTTTGCGGTTGTAGCTCTATTTTTAATTCTGGATGTTCAAATTCATGGGATTCAATCCAAGCACGATCACTAACAGTAGCATTTGTTTTTATTGCTACCGGTCGAGTTCGTGAGCCTGGAGCATTCATCATTCTTACAACATAGTTTCTGTCTAAAGCAAATCTTTTTGTTAGGATTTCTATGGTAGTCTCTTTATCTACCATATCTTCCTGATACAGCATTATGCTGTAAGTAGGTGTACTATCAACTAAAATCTTGCCTTCTCTATCAAGAATAGTTCCTCTTGTTGCTGGAATAGGTATTTCACGGATCCGATTATTTTCAGCAGCTTTAACATAATGTTCATGATTAACTACTTGGAGGAACCAAAAACGAACCCCAATAATAACAAAAAATAGTAAGACAAAATACTTAAAAAATAGGATTCGTCCACGAGGTTTGAAAAGTTGTTGTGTTGGATCGTCAAAAATTTTCTTTTTTGACATAATTTATTTTAACACCTCACACCCAACAATATACGTAAGTAAATCAAAAGAGGCTTTTTAACTAAATCCATAGAGTTATTAATAAACTCTAGCATTACCACCATAAGAATTTTGTGTAAAGATCCTATCCAAAATAGGAAAAAGAAAAAATCCTATAATAAGATTACCTGCTGCTTGCCAAGCTGTCAATTTTACAATTTCAGGAGTGTTTAAATTTATAGGTAATGAATTAAAAACATAGTGTAAAGCTAAAAATAAAGTAACATTTACTACAGAAGCCAGCACAAGCACAAAAAGTCTAGTTAATTTGTTATCTATAGCAAAGTGAACATTAATGCTAGCAATAATAAATCCAATCAATGTTTTGGTAAAACCACCTGCGCCTAATAAACTAACACCAGAAGCTATATCTGAAGTATAACCAGTAGCTGCACCAACTAGTGTCCCTTGCATAGGGTTTCGTTTAAGTGCTAAATAAACAGACAAAACAAGTGGGATATCAACTTTAGTAAATTGTGGGATATAAAGAGGCAATAGCCCTTGTAATGCGACAAAGAAAATAATTGCAATAATTATTTTAATAACTTGCACTGTATTAAATTCCAAAAATATTCTTACTTAATAGTTTCATCAATTTGAAATTCTTGTTCTGAGAGTTGTAATACTAAAACTTCTTCCAACCCATCTAAACCCGCAGCGGGACGAACAACAATTCGATGACTTTTAGCACCACTGCCCAAACCTACTTCTTGCACATACCCAACCAATAAGCCTTTAGGATAAATGCCATCAAGCCCTGTAGTAATAATAGCTTCGCCTTCTTTAACAGCTTCTAAACCAGAAACATTGCGCATTTCACAAAGCATTTTTCCTTGACCTTTAACCTCACCATAAGCACGAGATTCTGAAAGTTGCGCACCAACACCAGCATAACTATCTGTAATAAGTTGTACTTGTGCTGCTAGTGGCCCAAGACCTATAACTCTACCGATTATTCCCGCTGGAGTAATAACAGCTTGATGAAGTTTTACGCCGTCCAATCGGCCTTTATCAATAATTATTTTATTGTAAAAATCATTTCCAGACCGAGCAATAACCTGTGCAGCAATAGATTTATAAGGCAAACTATCTTGGAGTTCTAAAACTTTAGCAGAACGACTAGTAGAAGCTATTTCTTCTTTAAGCTTAAAAACCTCTTGATTAAGTTTGTCATTTGCTGCTTTTAATCGTTCGTTTTCTTGTTTTGCCCCTATCAAATTAATATATCCATCCCAAATGTTGTAAAAGAAAGAACCTACACCACCACCTGCTTTTTGGAATGGGTACATAGCCGTTAAAACCCAGCTTTGCAGTAAATTAGGTCGTCCATCTTTAGTACGTCCAAACCAAGACATAGATAGTAACTGAACAACCAGTAATACTACTAATACAATTGGAGTACGATTTTTTCCAGTTTCTACTACAGACATAACTTAAATCATCTGGTATTTTCTATTAGTTATTAATTATGGCTATTATAACCATAATTACCACTTTCTAAGCTAACTCGTTTTAGTAACTCAAAATCTGCCAACATTTTACCAGTGCCTAGTACAACAGAAGATAAAGGATTTTCTGCCAAAGAAACTGGCACCCTAGTTTCTTTCATTAGTAATTTATCTAGTCCTTTAAGTAATGCACCACCGCCAGTTAAAACAATGCCTCTATCAGCAATATCGGCTGATAACTCTGGAGGTGTGCGTTCTAGCGCGACACGTACAGCATTAACTATGGTTGAAATTGGGTCTGCCATTGCTTCCCGCACTTCATCATCGGAGATAGTTAATGTTTTTGGAACACCTTCAATTAAATCTCTGCCTTTAATTTCCATAGAAAGACGTTCTTCTAAAGGATAAGCTGAACCTAGCTCAATTTTTATTTGTTCTGCTGTTCGTTCACCAATTAATAAATTATATTTGCGCTTAATATATTGAGTGATTGCTTCGTCTAATTCGTTGCCTGCTACCCGGACAGCACGAGAATAAACAATACCTGACAAAGAAATAACGGCTATATCTGTTGTACCGCCGCCAACATCAACAATCATATTCCCATAAGGCTCAGTTATTGGAAGTCCTGCACCTATTGCCGCAGCCATTGCTTCTTCTACTAGGTAAACTTCTGATGCTCTAGCTCTATTAGCAGCATCAATAACTGCTCGGCGTTCTACTTGGGTAATTTCTCCAGGAACCCCAATTACTACTCTAGGACTAACCCAAGATTTTCCATTATGAGCTTTACGGATAAAGTGTTGAAGCATTTTTTCTGTAACTTCAAAGTCAGCTATTACCCCATCTTTCATTGGACGAATAGCTACAATATTTCCTGGGGTACGCCCTAACATTTCTTTAGCTTCTTTTCCTACGGCTTCTACTTTATTTGTAATTTTATTGATTGCAACAATGGAAGGCTCACTTACTACAATCCCTCGACCCTTAGCATAAACTAGTGTGTTAGCAGTACCTAAGTCTATTGCTAGGTCATTAGAAAAAACATTAAAAAAGGATCTCATTTTCATTGCTAGGTTTTTTTATACCTCTATGTACTTAATCACAAAGACTTTAATTTTTCGGCTTTTTTTTTGGAAAAGTTTATAGGTGCTGTCAAATTACTCTCTGGAGTTTTTTATCAATTGTTTTACACTAACAAGCTAGTACTATTATGGTTTTTCTTAGTGATATCTAGGTAGATAGACTTAGTTAGCATAACGAGTTAAGTTGGTAGGGCAGCATATCTTTTTAAGTAGAATAAGTCAAACAAAAAAAACGACTAAATAAACTCCCTATCATTACCACAAAAACATTTTTTTCAATACTTTGACTAGCCCATTTTCAATTAACAAGACTTATTCTACAGGTGTTTTTGGCAGCGTGTTAAAAACTTATCTTGCTCATATCGTGCCACAATATTCATACTATACACAAGTAAGATCATCAGATTTGGCACCTGTTAAAATGCGTTAATAAAAATATTAACTTTTAGTTAGTTTTACTATTTTGGAAGTAAATCAGGTAATTCAGAAGGATTATTATTTTCTGGTAATGCAGGTGTAGCAGGTGAATCTGTTGGGCTACCTTCTTTAATCAAAGTTGGAGCTAAATTTCTAGTAGCCAATCTACTAACTTCAATAAATGGTTGAGGATATACCCCTATAAATAATGTTAGTGCAGTTGTAAGCCCTAATACTATTTTTGTATGAATATTAACCTCAATTGCTTTGTCATCTGTTGGGTTTTCTATAAACATTGCTTTGATGATTCGAGCATAATAATAAAAAGAAATTACAGTATTAATTACAGCTAAAACAGCTAGGAAACTATACCAGTCATTGTTAGCTCTAATTAAACCTGCAAACAATAAATATTTGCCAATAAAGCCTGATGTAGGAGGAATACCAGCTAAACCAATCAAAAGAAATAACATAATTACTGCTAAACCAGAGTTTTTCTTTACTAGTCCATTAAAATGCTCAACTCTATCCCCAGCAATTTTATCTCTTTTTAATACAATAATTATAGCAAATACACCTAAATTCATTGCCATGTAAGCTAGTAGGTAGAAAATTAAGCCTGTGTAACCAGTTTCATTTCCTGAAATAACCCCTAACAAAATATAGCCTGCTTGAGCAATAGAAGAATAAGCAAACATCCGTTTAACGTTGTTTTGAGTCATTGCACCAACATTGCCAATTGTCATAGTTAGGGCTGCAACAATTATTAAAAGTGCTGTCCAACCTGGTATTTCTTTGATGGTACGAAGTGCAGGAAAAGCAATTAAGAAAATTCTTGCTAGTATTGCATAGCTAGCAACTTTTACACCAACAGACATAAAAGCTGTAATTGGTGTAGGCGCGCCTTCGTAAGCATCCGGGGCCCACATATGAAACGGCACAGCAGCAATCTTAAACATTAATCCAACTGCAACTAAAATAACGGCTAAAGCCAATAAATAATAAGCACCTGGGCCAAATTTAACTTCTTCACTTAAAACTAGAAAAGATATTTTGAAGGCAATTTTGGAGAGATTAGATTCACCTGTAGTAGCGTAAATTAAAGAAACTCCATAAAGAAATATCCCGGAAGAAAAAGCCCCAAGTAAAAAGTATTTTAATGCTCCTTCATTGGATTTATCATTATGTTTTAGATAGCCGACTAAAACATAAACAGAAATTGCCATTAGTTCTAAAGCTACGTAAATAATTAGTAAGTTATAGCCTGAAGCCATAAACATCATTCCCGTAGCAGCAAATAGCATCAAGCTATAGTAATCTCCATGTTGGCTAGATTCCTGGTCTAAATACTTTATAGAAATTGCAATGGAGATGGCTGTAGCTACTAAAATGATAGCTTTAAAGACAAATGCAAAATAATCAATGACATACATGTCATAGAAAATAAATGTTGGCAAAGCGTTACGAGTAATATAATAGACTTGGGCCAAACCTAAAGCCGTAAAAGCCAGTCCAATTAAACTAATATAGGCAGTAAAAGTTTTTTTTCCACGAGGCAACAAGACATCTGCTATCAAGACAAAACAAGCAAATAGAGTTAGCTGTAACTCTGGCATTAAAAAAAGTGCTTGTTTCCAAGATGGAAATGCTTGTAATAACATAGTTTATTTTTATATCCCTAATTTTGCATTTTTATTTATTTTGCCCATCATTATTTGGTTTTGGGCTAGCTTGCGGCGTTGGTGTATTAGTTGGTTGTGCAGAATTTAATAACCCTGTTGGATTAGTTTGTTGGTTATTATTTGCTGGACTAGTCCAACTGCCACCCGCAGCTTTTTCAAAATAATAAGGTTTAGCTTGTTTAACAATAGTATTTGTTGGTTGCTCAATAAAATCTAAAATAGGCTTAGGATAAATTCCTATAGCAAAAACTAAAAATAGCAGTGGTGCAAAATAAAGCCATTCCCGCCAATTTAAGTCAGCTAATTCCCGGTTTCTTTCATTTTCAATCTCACCAAAAAAGACTCTTTGATAAAGCCAAAGCATATAAGCAGCACTTAAAACAATTCCTGCTACACCAAATCCAGCCCATTTTCTATTAGCCTCAAATGCACCTCGTAAAAGCAAAAACTCGCCTATAAAACCATTTAATAAAGGTAGCCCAATTGAGCTAAGAGTAAAAATCATAAATAGGGTTGCATAACGAGGCATTTTCTGTGCTAAACCACTATATTCACTAATTAAACGAGTATGACGACGCTCATAAATAACCCCAACTAGCAAAAATAATGCACCTGTAGAAATTCCATGATTTATTTGCTGCATTATTGAACCATTGATTCCATTAGGGTTAAGAGCAAACATTCCTAACATTGCAAAACCTAAATGACTAATAGAAGAATAAGCTATAAGGCGTTTTATATCTTTTTGAGCCATTGCACAAAGCGCGCCATAAATTATGCCAATTATTGCTAGTGGAACTACTATATTTAACACTCTTTGATCCTGACAAGCATCGCCTAAAATAGGTAAATTAAACCTTAGAAAACCATAAGTTCCCATTTTAAGTAAAATGGCTGCAAGTATCACTGATCCGGCTGTTGGTGCGTCTGTATGTGCATCTGGAAGCCAGGTATGAAATGGAAACATTGGTACTTTAATAGCAAACCCTATAGCAAAAGCTGCAAAGAGCCATAATTGCAAGTTTATAGGAATTAAGGAAAGTCCGTTGTCTCCTCGCGCGCTACCCATTGCTTGCATAGCCCAAATATTAAAGCTTCCGCTTGCTGAAGCGTTAAAGTCTGCGGCTCGCTCAAGCATTCCAATCATAGGCAAATTGCCTTCTGCCATTAGTTGAACTGCATTGTTATAAGCGTCTCTAGCACCTACAACAGTATCAGGGAAGATAAAATAAAGTTTAATTATGGCAAGTAAAATTAAAACCGACCCAACTAATGTATAAAGGAAAAACTTAATAGCAGAATAAAGCCGTCTTTCTGTTCCCCAAATCCCTATTAACAAATACATTGGCACAAGCATTACTTCCCAAAATACATAAAATAGAAACATATCTACCGCAACAAAAGTGCCAAGCATTCCTGTTTGTAACATTAAGAGAAAAATATAATATTCTTTAATTCTGTCGCTAATTGCTGACCAGGAAGAAAATATTGCTATCACTCCTAGCAAAGTTGTCAGCATTACCATACTTAAGCTTAAACCATCGATTCCCATTTGATAGCGTGCGCCAATTAATGGAATCCATTGATAATCTTCAATAAATTGTAGTCCTTTAAGTGTTTTATCAAAGTTAGAAACTAATGGGATAGAGACTAGAAAACAAAGCAATGCCCAAACATTAGCAAATAGTCTGATTACTTCTTTTTGCGTTTTAGGGACAAAAATTAAGATTATTGCCCCAACAAGTGGCAACCAAGTTACTAAAGAAAGAATAGGAATGCCCAAAAGTTTCATAATTGTAGAACAACCCTCATTAGAATTACTAACTAAACTTAAGGAACTGTAGGCGGAACTTTTGGTGCCGCAGGAAACAGATATGAATAAAAATCTTTAATTGCTTGATACTCCAAACCAAAAATAATCAAAATTATGCCTAGTATCATAAATAGAGCATAATTACTTAAAAACCCTGTGTGAAAACTACGTACTATCAATGAACCAGCGCGAGTGGTTAAACCTGTTAGGTTTACCACTAAATCTACTCCATAGCGATCCATTGCACCAGACAAAATACTAACACCTCTTGTAACTAAAGCCGATCCATTAGGAATAGCGTCTAAAACATGCTGTTCAGCTTCAGCTAAAAGATCATTAAGCTTTTTTATCAACACTACAAATTTATTGTCTAGTAAATCGTCCCAATACCATTTTCTTATACTAAGTTGGTATAACGGTTTTAGTTTATCCGCCCAAGTATCTGCAAGTTGTGGATTTTTAACATAAATATAATGAGCTAGATAAATTCCTGTTAATGAACAAGTTAAAGAAAGAGTAGCTAAAACTATATCTAAGCCGCCAAAAGTATGTGTGCTTGTGTTAAGTGCTTCAATAGAAGGCGATAACCAGTTATCAATTAAGTTATAGCCAAAAGGTAGTCCAATAAAACCTAGTATAGCAGCAAAAAAAGCTAAAATTACTAGCGGCAAGGTCATCAATATAGGAGATTCTTTTGGATTAGCGACTAGTGCAGGAATGACTTCTTTTGGACTATCTATTTTATCTTGTTTTTCTGTATCACTTTCAACAACTTCTTTATTAGTTACGGATTTTATACGAAAATGAGTACTAGATTCTTTGTTTTCTTCTACATTTTCTACAATGGCTTTTTTCTCTTTTTCATCTTTTTCATTAACTTCTTCGCCACCATCGCTAGCAGTAGCACCAAGAAATTTCTGTTCTGACCAAAAAGTTAGTGCCATTAGCCTAGTCATATAAAAAGATGTTATTCCTACAGTAAGAAAGCCTATAGCCCATAAAAACTTAGCTAAAATAGGATGAAAAAGTGTAGTAGTAAAGGCTTTAGCAAGAATTTCGTCTTTACTCCAAAATCCTGCTAGCGGAGCAATTCCGCAAATAGCTAACCAACCTATTATCATTGTTTTATGGGTAGTTGGTAGGTATTTTTTTAGTCCACCCATTCGGGTTATATCTTGCTCATGATGGATGTTATGAATAACACTTCCTGCACCAAGAAATAGCTGAGCCTTAAAAAATGCGTGTGTAACAACATGAAAGACTGCTGCAATAAAAGCCCCTACACCACAGCCTAAAAACATATAACCTATTTGGGAAATTGTAGAATAAGCTAAAATTTTCTTAATATCTTTTTGTGTAACTGCAATTGTAGCAGCAATAAAGGCTGTTAAAGAGCCGACTAACGCAACCACTAACATCATAGTTAGCGAGCGTTGAAAAATCATATTCATCCGCGCTAGCAGATAAACGCCTGCTGTCACCATTGTTGCAGCATGAATTAGGGCTGATACGGGCGTTGGCCCTGTCATTGCATCAGGAAGCCAAATATATAGAGGAATTTGCGCACTTTTTCCTGTTGCTCCAATAAATAACCCAAGAGCAATACCAGACATTAAACCAAAGGTTCCAAGAGTTTCTACAGGGTAGCTTTGAACTAAATTTGCTATTTCATAATAATGCAAAGTACCAAATGTTGAAAATAAAGCGATTATAGCTAGAATTAAACCTAAATCTCCAACACGATTAAGAATAAATGCTTTTTTGCTAGCTTGTGCAGCATCATTTTTTGTTAAATAAAAGCCAATCAATAAATAAGAGCAAAGCCCTACGCCTTCCCAACCAACAAAAAGCATTAGCAAATTTGACCCTAAAACTAGAGTCAACATCATAAACATAAACAAATTAAGGTATGCAAAAAAGCGAGCAAAACCCGCTTCACCCTTCATATAACCAATAGAAAAAATATGAATTAGCAACCCAACAAATGTAATAAATAGAATATAAACGGCTGAAAGATGGTCTATTTGATATGACCATTCAATGCGAAAGTCTGCCAACTTATAGTCAGCTTTACTTTGTCCTTCAGAAAGAACCGCTTTTCCGCCTGTTATCCATGTGTAACTAAACTGTTTAGCAACATAGGGCGGTGCAACTTGCTTTTGTATAACAGCTTGATTTGTTGAATTTGTTGAATTTGTTTGATTATTAGCGGTTTTTACCCAAGAACTATAATTAATTACAGCTAAAAGCGAGATAACAAAAGCTAGAAAAACAGTGCTGACAGCAACCCCACCTATCAGCTTTTCAGAAAAATTAAACCGTTTTGCCAAGATTCCATTAATTAGAAATCCTAGCAATGGCAATATCGGGATTAGCCAAATCAATTCCAACATAGATAAACCCTGTTTTTATAGCTTAAGAAGGTCTATTTCATCTACTGAAATAGTTTCTCGATTACGATAAAATGCAATAACAATACCTAGTCCAATTACGGCTTCAGCCGCAGCAATTACAATAACAAATAAAGTAAATATTTCACCTAAATAAATGTTACTTGCGTTTGGCGTTTGTAAAAACCAGTAGCGAGAAAAAGCAACTAAATTAATGTTTACAGCATTAAGTATTAGTTCGATAGACATAAAAATTACAATTACGTTTCGTCTAGTCAAAACTCCAGCAACGCCAATAGTAAAAAGTAGTACACTCAAGACTAAAAAATTATTGATATTAACATTAAAAAGACCCTGCGTAAGTCGTTCCGTTACGCTAGTTGGAACAACTTCTTGAGTTTGTAATAAGAAATTTATCATTAATGACATATCGTTAATATTCAATAAGTTATACTTGGCAAGTTAAAGTAAAGCTTTAATAATTAATCATAAATTTTTTCTTGTTTACGTTCTCTTCCTAGTCTTATAGCTCCAATAATCGCCACAAGTAAGACTAAAGAAGCAATTTCAAAAGGCAACATATATTTTGTATAAAGCTCTTGCCCAATTTTAATTGTATTTTGTGAAATATTATGACTACCAACAATATTAGGGCTATTTTTAACTCTTTCTGCTATTGGTTCAGTAGCTTTACCATAGCCAAAAAGGTTAGCTTTTTGTGTTTGCAGTAAAATAGTAATCATTCCTAGGGCAAGTAAAAAAGTTATTGCTCCACCTAATAAAAATTGATTGGTAAAAATTTTCTTGTCGTCTTCTTTTATATTTACCAGCATTATTACAAAAATAAAAAGCACCAAAACCCCACCAACATAAACTAAAATCTGCACTCCAGCAATAAACTCAGCATGTAAAAGTAAATAAATTCCAGCAGTTGCAACCAGGGTTGAAATTAGCAGCAACGCACTATGAACAGCATTGCGAGCAGTGACCATAAAAATAGCAAATAAAACTGCTACTAATGCAAGTAAATAAAAAAGCACTGCTTCTATTCCAACTAATTTCATAAAATCCTTAAAACTAGTAATTTAGACTGTTGTAGAGTCTTTTTTTATTCCTTTAACAGATCTATTTATTGGTAAACTTTCGGCTTCACGTAAATTAAAATCTCTTGAGCGTTGATTAATTTGCCCTAAGATTATCCAAGTTACTGGTACTGTAACAACAAAAGCTGTAAGAATTAAAAATATATATCCCGCTGTTGTAATTGCTATAGCATTAAGCTGTGAACTAATAAAACCTAGCTCTTGAGCAATAACAAAAATAATTGCAGTTAAAATAATATTAGCTAAACCGGCTGGAATCATCCATTTCCAACCAAGTTCCATTAGCTGATCATAACGATAGCGTGGCAAACTCCAACGAAGCCAGAAAAATACATAAAGCAAAGTTAGTGTTTTAGTAAAAAATACTAAAACAGAAACAATTACAAAAAGTGTGCTGCCAGGTGTTAGCAAATAGCTTAGACCAGGCAAATACCAGCCACCTAAAAACATTGTAACCCCAATAGCTGAAATAATTAGCATATTGGTGTATTCAGCAATAAAAAATATTGAAAATCTAAATCCGCTATATTCTGTATGAAATCCTGCTACAAGTTCTGATTCTGCTTCTGGTAAGTCAAAAGGTGCGCGGTTGGTTTCAGCAATTCCACTAATTAAGTAGATCAAAAATCCTAAAGGTTGAAACAAAACGATCCAAATATGTAGCTGTTCTTGTGCAATTACAGTGTCTTGGAGTGCTAAAGTCTTGGTAAACATTAGACAGCCAATTAAGGAGAGTCCCATTGCTACTTCATAGCTAACCATCTGTGCCGAAGAACGCAAAGCACCCAACAAAGCAAATTTACTGTTAGAAGCCCAGCCACCCAGAATAATACCTAATATTCCTATAGAAGACACAGCTAAAACAAATAAAAGTCCAATATCAATGTTGGAAATTGTTGCCCAGGCCGCCCCCCAAGGAATTACAGCTAAAACTATTAATGCAGCAACTAAAGAAATTATTGGAGCAATAGCAAAAACTGTTTTATCAGCATTAAGAGGGATAAGATCCTCTTTTATCAGTAATTTAAGACCGTCAGCAAGTGGTTGCAAAATCCCTTGTGGCCCAACACGATTAGGGCCGATTCTAACCTGAATCCAAGCACTAATTTTTCTTTCTGCTAAAGTTAAATAAGCAACCAAGGTAAGAACAACAAAAAATACAATAGCAATTTGTACTAGCGGCCATAAAAAATAGTGTGTTACTAGCGGATCAATCCGATCACGAATAATCGGCAAACTAGTAAACCAGGTTGGCGCAGCTTGTAATAGAAATTGCATCATAATTTTTATCTATCAATCTCACCTAATACAATATCTAAAGTACCAATAATAGCAACAACATCAGCATATAAATGACCTACAGCCATTTGTCTTAAAGCCTGTAAATTTATAAAAGAAGGTGGACGAATCCTTAATCTTGCTGGTTGAGTCGAGCCATCACTAACTAAATAAATGCCTAGCTCGCCTTTTGGCCCTTCGATTGAGTGATAATACTCCCCAATAGGAGGTTTAATTACTTTAGGCGTTTTTTCTGCCATTATTAAACCTTCAGGTAATTTTTCTAGTGCTTGTAAAATAATTCGTCGAGACTGTCGCATCTCTGCCATTCTTACCAAATAACGGTCGTAAGTGTCGCCATTTTCACCATAAGGGATGTCGAAATCTAAATCCGCATAGCACTCATAAGGGTGTGCTTTGCGTATATCCCAATCAACACCAGAAGCACGAAGCACAGGCCCAGTTAGCCCAATGTCTACGGCTGATTCTGCGGAAATAATTCCAACTCCAACAGTCCGACTTAGCCAAATCCTATTATTACTAAGCATTGTTTCATATTCGGCTAGCCGTTCTGGAAACGTTTTACAAAAGCTTTTTACTTGTTCAGCAAAGCCATCATAAGCATCATAGCTCATTCCGCCAATACGAAAAGCATGACAAGTTAGGCGCGCGCCAAAAAAATTTTCAAAAATCTTTAAGACTTCTTCTCTCTCACGAAATGCCCAAAGAAAAACCGTCACTGCTCCAATATCTAAAGCATGTGTTGCTAGCCAAAGTAAATGGCTAGAAAGTCTATTAAACTCTGTTAGGATAACCCTTAAGTATTGCGCTCTTTGTGGGATTTCTAAATTTAAGGCTTTTTCTACTGTTTCAACATAACAAAGCCCATTTGATACAGCCGCAATATAATCGGTACGGTCAAAATAAGGAGCAATCATTGAATAGTTTCGATGCTCGCAAATTTTTTCTACTCCACGATGTAAATAACCAATATCACAATCCAGGTCTGTAACCGTCTCACCATCAAGCTTTAAGATAACTCTTAAAACTCCATGTGTAGCCGGATGTTGTGGCCCCATGCTTAAGACCATTTCACTACTATCAATTTCTGGTCGTGTAATGTCGGTTAGCTCATTCATAAATTAACAATTTACTCAAATTTGCCGCTAAAGTCGCCTTCTGTTGGAATATCTCTAATTTGCAGATTATCCGCTACCCATTCATTATCTTTATATTCTAGTGGGTACTCTTTTCTTAGCGGATGACCTACCCAACCACTAGGCAATAAAATCCTTCTTAAATCCGGGTGTTCATCAAATCTAATACCAAATAAATCATAAACTTCGCGTTCTAGCCAATTAGCCGTTCCCCAAATATTGCTTACTGTTTGAAGGGTTTCTTCTTCTTTTAAGTCAACTTTAACACGTAGCCGACGTTTTGCAGCAATTGAGTAAAGCTGATAAACCATTTCAAAGGGATATTCTTCTCTATCTGGAAAATGAACTGCTGTAAGGTCAGTTAGCATATTAAAAGCTACTGTCTCATTATCACGTAAGTAAAATAGGATTTCTATTAATTTTGATTTATCTACTTTTAAGACCTGTTGACCATTTATTTCATTTGCTGAGAGTAAAGCCTTGCCAAATTGCTTTTTTAATAAATCTATTAAATTATCGTTGGCTATTTCTGTTACGGGCATTGCACTAGCGGCACGTCTAGGGAGTTTCTTAACAGATATTTCGCTAGGATGTTTATTTACTCCAGCTTGGTCATTAGATTTATTATTTTCTGTAGTCATGGATCAATCAATTAATAAAATATGTTTGAAAAATGTGCTGTTTTTGATTTGTAAAATGCTAAAGATGATAAGTAAAATAACCGGCTAACATTATCATATTTATAGATCTATTTTCTATATGGTTATTGCAGAAGCAAAAATTTTTGTTATGTTGAAGATGCAATTATACTAAAGACAATTACTAGTAATTATCTTATTTTGAAATTTCAAGACATAGTATTTGACAATTAGTTAATGTAGCAGTATGCCTATATTGCTTTGTGATTTGTACATTCTCCAATAACTAGAAAAACAACAAGTTACAAAATTTTTATATGCGTAACTTTTTCCAAAGTTCCTTTACAACACGTTCTTGCATTACCTCATCAACGGTGTGGGTGGAAGCTAAAGCAGAAAATTTTTCGGTAGTTTTAATAACGTAGGACTCATACTCTTTTAATGCCTTATCGCAGTGTTCCGATTGTATTGGTAAAGTGATTGTTCCATTCACCCCAATATCACAAAGTTTTTTGATAAACTCACAACGTTTTATATCACCAAGTTCAAAAGTTGTTGTACCAATCTGCACACTATCTGAGTGAAACATATTACCCTTAACAATCTTTGCATGTCCTAAAGGTAAGTCTATCTTTTCGGTTCTAGCACCTTTAATAATAAAATCTAAAGGGGTGCGATAAATAAAAGGTGTTTCTAGATTATCCCAAATTTCTGTTGCAATACTTTGTGCCGAAGCACGCCCTTGGCGTGCTGTTGTCGAGCGATGACGTTGCATCTTGCGTTCAGCTACTCGAAATTGCCTATAAAGAGCAGTCATTTCTGAGTATAGTTCATCGCGTAACTGTTTTCGTTCCTGGCTATTAGTAATACCAAGCAATTCTAATACAGCATCATCAAGCTGTTGACGATCTTCCAGAGCAAGTTCACCTGTCCAACTTGTAGAATTTGAGTCAACATCAACAAGCGGAAGGGTCTTACGTTGGCATATCGAATTGAAAGCTTGCTCAAGCCTGTTTTTTACATTAATTGGGGCAATATGTAGATCAGGAATAAGCATCATCTTTGTATCAAATATTTCTGTAACTTGATTAGCTTCTCTACCCATTTGACTTCCAAATAGAAACTTCATTAAAGCTACAACTGTGCTGTTTAGTAAAGCACATAAGTGTTTAGGATTAATATCTATGCTAGTAAAAATATCATACAAATTACAATTACATGTTAATCCTTCTGGATTATAAGCAGTAATGTGGCGGTATTGATGAAGTTTTGGCCAAATGATTTCTCCTCTTCTACGACCAGTCAAGTCATACCAACTACGATTTGTACTAATTCTACTTTGACAAGTACTACCAGAATTAAATTTTTCTCTTTCTCCCCAAGCAATATATTTAAGTGCATATTTATCGTCACTAGGAATTTGTGTAGGAAGCATAATTACAAAACGGTCTAGCATTTTATTGGATAGATAAACAGAACTTATATCCATAAGGCCATGTACTTCGGGTTCAAGATATTTTGCTTCTATAAGGTGTGATGAGCCATCACCAGCAAGAATAATACGAATATCCTTTGTTTCAGAACGATTAATGCCATAACGTTCTTTAAAATCTGCATTACTAGTAGTTTCAGCTAAACTTTTGTCGGTTATATCTCGTGGAAAGAAAAACTTATCACAACCACTTTTAAGGCCAAATTTTACTTCTGCCATTTGTCCAAGTGGTACAAAATGGTTGTCTCCTTTTGCAAGAAGTTTGAAAACAATGTTAGGAGCGCGAAGAAAGATACCCCATTTATAACCAATGTAAGCACTTTTTACTGAATTTTCTCCAGACTTATTTTCCTCTATACCTGGCAACTTTTTACTAACATTAGGTTGTATCGCTATTTCTCCATTATCTTCTTCATCGTCCTCTTCAACTTCGCTAAAAGCTATTGGTAGGCAACCTTTTTTGTATAGTTCTCCCTGATTATAAATCCGTACCCGCCAAGAATCTGTTTCTTCATCAGCAGTTAAACTCATAATACGATCTCGTAAATCTTCAAATGTTAGACGACGGTCATGTTCACTATTTGCATAAGTTAAAAGTTCTTCAAGAGGACGCTTTAGCCAAACAAATCTTACAGTGTTTGTAATGCGCTTTATTGGATCTAATTGCTTTTTGAGAATGGTTGCAGCAGTTGTTACACGCGCTCCTGTAAACCATGGTTCACAATTAGATTCAATTATTGCAACAATCTCATAGTTATTAAGCAAATATTCTTGTAAAGCAAACCCATAAGCTGTGTCTAACCAGTTGGAACTAGTTAATAGTCCCATATATCCTTCTGGCTTAAGAAACGTTCCACCATGGGTAAAAAAATAACAAAGAATATCTGAACGACCTGAAAGTTCAATATCGGGTGCATCTTGTTTTGCTTCATTTTGCAGGAATTTTTTGTAAGTTGTTCCGTAGTATTCGTTAATTTTTTCTTGTCGCACATAAGGCGGATTGCCCACTATAACATCAACTTTAGGTAGTTCCATTAGGTTTGTTTGTGCGTTATATCCTGCTTTGCCAAGAGGAACATGGAAGATACCTTCTCCAGGATTACTTTTGAAAAAATCATGCCGTGCAACTAGAGGATAGTTAGCTTGTTGCACAAGATCCCGTGTTGCTAAATTAATGGATGTTAAATGAACAGGATATGCGGAAATATCCAAACCATAAAGTGTATTGATTAGCTCAGAATGATCAAGTAAATCTCCTGAAAGATCTTTTTTTGGCTCTTTGATATTTGCCGTGAAAAATAGGTTATTCTACCAATTTTAGATCGCATAAATCCTTTATTTTGAACAATGCCAATCAGCTTTTACGGGAACTATCAATGAGCCTCTTTTTTTCTTTGATAAGCGCGAACAAGAAATGTTCCTCCACCACATGCTGGATCAAGCACAGTTACTTTTGAATCATGGATACAAAAAGCGTTAATAAGATCAACAACTTCGCTACGAGTATAATGTTGTCCAAATTTATGCCTTTCAGTTGTACTCAACAACCGTTCAAAAATTTGCCCCATAACCTCATAATTAATTTCTGTAAAATCAAAAGCATCTGTCTGATCACTTAATGCACGCCAACTATCCGTTGCTATATCACTTAAAAAAGGAAGACTGTCTCCAAAATCACCATTAAAAATAGTTTCATAATCTTCTGTTGCACGCATTGCTTGTGCAAAATAGCCTTCCAGAGTCTCTTTTAGCTTTTGTCCTGTTTTTATCTCTTGTGAAATTTTCAAAGCCTTCATACGGGAGTAACGACGACGCAAAGCTTTATAGAAAACAATTTTGTTGGCAAGCACATAACAGCTAAACTTAGCGGCTCTTTCTAAATTATCTCGTAATATGCCTTCTTCATTTGAAAGTGTCCACCCCTGTTCATCACGCATCCACTTATCTAAATCATTCTTAAACTGTCTGTTTTTATTATAAAGTTCATTAACTGCATTTAGAGTTTCTGCAACTAATGGAAACAGCCCTGATTCCCAAATATCTATAAACTTTACATCTAGTGGCAGCAAGGTCATTGGATTTGCCCCACTAATAATTGCAGCACAACGCTCAAGAAACCGTATGAGAAAGCGGTTAATTTGCTCTTTTACACGTGAATTGTTTAATTCATCAGATTTGCGAATAGGGGAAGGTAAAGCATCAAAAGGCTCTATATAGCGTTCAACAATAGATTTTCCTTGTTCAAATGTTTTCCAGAGTACACACTTATTTACATTCCAGGTAAAGTAATACTCTACACCTATATTGTTAGCTTTAGTATGGGCATCAATAACAACAGCATCATCATATGGAGAACGCCCATCGGGTTTATCAGGAAGTTTTACTTCACCAGTAAGAACAATTTTATTTTCACGATCATATATAGTTAGATCTCGTCGTTTTCTACTCCCTCTTCCTCGCTCTTCAACCTTTGCTTCTGAGAAAGGCAAATCAATTCGATCATGTAAAATTTGGTTTATTTGGGATGCTACATCAGCAGTAAAAGTCCATTCTGTAATGGAAGTCATAATTATAGTTTAACCTTTTACGTTATTTTACTATTAGCCACGAAATATAACCTACAAATAGATTTTTATAAACTAATAATACCCTTGCTACTCAAGTATTATATGGCTAGTTAAATTATCAGAGATTTGGCTAGTTTTTTATTTGCTTTGTACAAGTTATGTTGAGATATTCTATATCTAGTAAAATACTAAGCATTTACATATCTGTACTGCTCTGGATTCATTGCATTAATATAAAGCTCAGGTATTGATGTATTTTCTTCTTCAGCTAAATTACTAAAATGCTCTAATAAATGCTCTTTGAATAGCTGGTTTTCTTGTTCCTCAAAAACTCGACAATAAAGCAACCTTATCAAGTGATCTAAAGATCTACTAGGTTGTTTTTCTTCATTTTCCCAATGTGATAAAGTTTCTGGCTCAACCCCTAAGAGTGCAGCCCAGTCTTTAGCTTTTTTTCGGCGTTCCTTGCGTAGAAAACGTATTTCTTTACCTGTTAACGATTTAGGTTTTAAGACTAAAATTGTTGCTATAACCTTATGTAATAGTGTTATTTTTGGAATATATGGAGTAACTTGACCACAAGATTCACATACTTCAGTTTTTATGTTTTCAAGATAAATGTTATCTAAGCCACACATAACATAATGGTATTTTTGATTAGTCTTTATAACGATATTTCCACTGCAATTATCACAAATCATAAGCTTTTTTCCTTAAAATACACTTAGTATGCGTAATAGATGGTCTTGTTCTACTATAATAGTAATAATTCTTAGCTCTTCTCCCTCGATATCTGTTCCTTCAACTCTATATTTCCAATTTTTATATCTATCGTCCCATTCAGCAAGGCGTTTTATTTCTCCATTTGTTAAAACTTCTTTTATATCGTCATCTGTAACATCACGTTGTTTCATTCGCTGTTTAGCATGATACCAAGTTGGAATGATTTCTCCTGTTTCTAAGATTTGCAATATCTTAGTTTTAGCTTCTTTTGATGATAATTTTTTAGGAAAATCCATCTTTAAGCTTTCCTAATTTTCTTTAACACAAACTAACTTACAATAAAGAAAGCTTGCCCAAAGATCAAGTTTTAGCTGAAAACTATTAGTTAACCATAAGCCTTATAAAATTATCTACTTTTGATTTTAAGAAATAGGTAAGAAAAACTTTGGTGTTTGTAACTTATTGAAAATATTGGCGGAGATGTGTAGGAATCGAACCCACCCAGGCCAGCCTTCACTGACCCACTACAGATTTGAAGTCTGCGGAAACCACCAGGCCCCATTCACCTCCAAACCCTTTATAAAAGCTTTTTCCTAATTTGTAAATCTGTAAATCCAAGAATTTTTTTATTAATCAGAAGCTTTTTTGTTTTCTGCTCCTATAAATTGTGTAGAACTATACTCAGCATTTTCAATGTCATCTTCATCTAGTTCTTCTAAGGTTTTAGTAGTTTTATATTGATTTGTTATAAGTGGATCATTAAGCATCTGTGTTTCTTGCCTAGTAATATCTATTAGTGTGCCACCTAGTTGAAATTGTATATCTATCAAGGATGCTTCAAGTTCTTGTGCTGTAGGGCGGTTTTCAGGATATTTGCTTAACATTTTCATAACTAAGAACTCTAAATTTTCTGGAACAGTTGGATTAAGTTCTCTAAGTGGAACAGGTTCTTGTGTCATGTGCATATAAATTAATGACCCCATATTGTTATTTTTTGGGGTAAGAGGCATAACACCTGATAACATTTGGTAGAGCATAACACCTAAGCTATAAATATCTGAGCGTCCATCATAAGGCTCACCTGTAACCCTTTCCGGTGCAAGATAAAGAGGTGTTCCTAAAACAACCATTCCATCGGTTTCAGAGGTTTCTAAATCTGTTTTTTCTCCTACTAGTTTAGCAATACCAAAATCTAGCACTTTGACTATTTCTACACTGTCGCCTTTATGAAGAAAAATATTTTCTGGCTTAATATCTCGGTGAATTATTCCTGCGCTGTGAGCTTTAATTAAAACTTGACAGATAGCTAACGCTATTTCTACACAATAATTAATATTAATTACTTGATATTGATTAATTTTATCAGCTAGCGTACATCCTCTTAATAACTCCATTACCAAATAAGCAATTCCTGTTGAGGAAACAGAAAAATCATAAATGCTAATTGCATTTGGGTGATTAATTTGACAACTTGAAATTCCTTCACGGCGAAAGCGTTCTACATCAGCAAAACTAGCATCTTGACTAGGGCAAAAAACTTTAATTGCAACAAAGTTATTTAATGACAAATGGATAGCACGATAAACAGTACCAAAACCACCACTACCAATTTTTTCTTCTAATCTGTATTTTCCATCTAAAATAGTTCCCGGTAAAACTTCACTTAAGGCAGAAAAAATTTTATTAGCTCTTTCATATGAATTAATTAGCTCCTCATGTTTCCTTTTTAATTCTTCGTTTTTGGTTGCTAGTTCAAAGTTCTTTTTTTCTAATTCTTTACGAAGGCGAGATAAAACTAACTGATTTTCAATTCTGGCTAGCACTTCCTCGGCTTGAAATGGTTTTGTTACATAATCAACAGCACCTAGCTTAAAGGCTTTAACTTTATCTAGCACATCATCCAATGCACTAATAAAAATTACTGGAATAGCTTTAGTGTTAATATCGGCTTTTAACTCCTGGCAAACTTGATAGCCATCCATTTCAGGCATATTAATATCTAGCATAATTAGTTCTGGAAGTTCTGCTCTTATTGCTCTTAGGGCGCGTTTTCCGCTATTAGCCATTCTTACACGATATTGATTTTCACTTAAGAGTTTTTCCAGTAGTGCTAAATTATCTAAGTTGTCATCTACGATAAAAACATCGCCACTCATTATTTAGCTACTCCTTCTATTAATTCCAAAAGTTCATCAATTTGTAAGTTTTTAACCATTTTGCTCATTTCTTCAGCCAAATTTTTATCTTGAACTGCGATTTCTTCAATTACTTGTTGAGCCATTTTGTTATCTCCCACAATTAAAGCTCTTTCTAATTTACTGACTAACTCGTCAGACAATGTTGATAATCTTGCAGAAGCAAAAATTTGTTCTTTACTTTCTAGATTTGTTTCAACGGGAGTTGGTAAAGAGTTTTCAAACTTAAATTTAATAGATAAATGTTTGGTAAATTTGTCAAAAACTTCTATTTCTCTAAAAGGTTTAACTATTAAATCATTAAATCCTGTAGCAAGAATTTGCTCTTTGCTATGGTCAAAAACATTGGCTGTAAAAGCAATTATAGTAGTTTGAGAGTCGTTTTTCTTTTCTATTTCTCTAATTTGTTTAGTAGCCTCATAACCATTCATCAAAGGCATTTGCAAATCCATCAGAATTATTTGAGGTTGCCAAGTTTGCCAAATCTTTACTGCTTCTTGTCCGTTGTAGGCTTGTTTAACTAAAAACCCTATTGGCGAAAGCATCATATCTAGCAACTGGCAATTTTCTAAAGCATCATCGACTACTAAAACTCGATATTCCCCTGATTCTAAACCTATCACCTTACGTGTTTCTACCTGTATAACTTCTTTAGTTTCTGGAAGTTTTATTTCAAAGCTAAACTCACATCCTTTGCCTAGCTGACAAACTAGTAGCAAGTCCCCACCCATTAGATTAACAAAATCCCTACTAATTGTTAGTCCAAGCCCTGTGCCTTCTTGAGACTCTGCACCTGTTCTAGTTTGCTCAAAAGCATTAAAAGCTTTTTGTGTTTCCTCTTTTGTCATGCCTGGGCCAGTGTCAGTAATTACAAATTTAGCTAAATTATTTTGCCAGCTAACTTTTAGGCTAATACTTCCCTCTTTAGTAAACTTAACTCCATTGCCTAGAAGATTTATCAAAACTTGTCTAAGCTTTCCTTCATCGCCTATAACGCTTTGAGGCAAGTTTGAATCAAATGAAAATTTTAGCTCTAAGTTTTTTGATTGCGCACGAGCTTTGATCATACTCTCAATGTCTGAAAGCATTTGAATTAGATTAAATGGTTGTTCATTAAGTGCTAATTTGCCAGCTTCAATTTTAGCAATTGATAAAACATCATTT
Source organism: uncultured Clostridia bacterium (assembly GCA_964492845.1). Classification (GTDB taxonomy): domain Bacteria; phylum Acidobacteriota; class Blastocatellia; order Chloracidobacteriales; family JADJPF01; genus JADJPF01. The sequence goes on along the minus strand of CAZBMZ010000002.1, from coordinate 286,214 downwards.
ATTAAACCAAGTAAATGTTCTCCGCTACGCATAATAGTAGTTAAAGTTTGTTTATGATTTTCGCTAAAGGATTTATCCCTTCCTAAAACTTGAGCAAAACCTAAAATAATATTTAGTGGGGTTCTTAATTCGTGGCTCATGTTAGCTAAAAATATGCTTTTAGCTTTACTTGCATCAATAGCTTTACTCTGAGATTCTAGGGCTTGTTTTTCTGAATATTTTATTTTTTCTACAGCATCATTAAGTTGATCAAATTTTTCTGCAAGTTGGAAATTTTTTTGGTCTATTTCTAAAGTTCTTTCTAACACTTTTGCCTCTAAAAGTTTGTTGCTACGTTTAAGTGCTTCTAAACGATAGCGAGCAAAACCCGAAGTCACACCAGCAATAATTAGCACATAACCCAAATAAGCCCACCATCTTTGGCTAAGAGGTGTTTCTATATGAAAGCTATAACTTGCGCCTATCTCATTACAAAACCCATCGTTATTACAGGCTATTACCTTAAATACATAATCTCTAGCAGGTAAGTTAGTATAAGTAACTTGACGAAGTGTATTAGACTCAATCCAGTCTCGTTCCCAACCTTCTAATTTATATTTAATTTTGACCTTTTCTGGAGCAACAAAACTTAAAGCAGTATAATAAAACTCAAATTTTTCTTTTCCAGCAGGAAAAGAAATGTTGTCTTTCATTTCAATAGCTTGTCCATCAACAATTATTTTTTCAATAACAACAGGAGGAATTACTTTATTTAGCTGCATAGCTTCAGGTTCTATCATAACTACGCCTTTAGAAGTGGGAAAACATAGCTTACCTGTTTTGGTTTTCCATCCTGCCGGCTGACATGCTCCATTACATTGAGCCGATTTCATACCATCAGCTTTACCATAAACTACAGTTGTAACATTACTAATTTTTCCTTCAAAATAGTCATTTAGCTGTTTTTTGCTGATTTGATAAATACCCGTATTAGAACTTAGCCAAAGATTATTTTTATTGTCTTCTAAAATATGAAAGATTTCTTCAAATGTAGTATCTGGAAATTTATAAATAAAGAATTTACCATTCTTAAAGCGAACTAAACCCCTATCTGTGCCTATCCAAAGCGTTTCCTCGTTATCAAAATAAAAAGAAAAAATTACATTATCTGGCAAACCATCTTTTTTAGTATAATTAGTAAACTTACCATCCTTAAAACAGATTATTCCTTGATCATAAGTCCCTAGCCATAAATTACCTTTTTTATCTTCAACTATTGCCCTAACATCATTGCTTGACATCCCATCAGACTTTGTATAAAGCCTAAATTTGCCATCTTTATATAAATTAAGTCCTTCCTCTGTCCCTATCCATAAATTACCTAAGCTATCTTCATAAATAACACGAACATAATTACTACCTAATCCTTCTTCTCTTGTATAATTAGTAAATTTACCATTACTAAACTTAGTTAAACCTCCAATGCTACCTAGCCAAATATCCCCTTGACGATCTTGGCAAATAGTACGGATAGAATTATCGGCTAGCCCATCTTTAGTAGTATAGGAAGTAAATTTTCCTTGATTAAATTGGCTAAATCCGCCATCTGTCCCTATCCAAATAACGCTATTGCGGTCTTCATAAACACTTCTAACATAATCTGATGCTAGCCCCTCTTTAAGTGTATAAGCTATTAGTTTTGATTCACTAAAGCGATTAATTCCGCCATTTGTCCCTACCCATAAAGAGCCTTCTGTATCTTGATACATTGACCTAACTCTAGTGTTAGACAAACCATCTACGCTAGTATAGTTACTAAATTTATCATTTGCTAAACGACTTAGCCCGCCTGGTGTTCCTATCCATAAAAACCCTAATGGATCTAGCCTAAGCGTAAGAATAAAGTCATGAGCTAGACCATTTTTAGTAGTATAAAGTGTAAATTTATCATTTTGTAAGTAATGTAGCCCTGTATCAGTACCTACCCATAAATTACCAAGGTTATCTTCACAAAGTGACCTAACATAATTATTAGATAACCCTTCTGATGTTGTATAAAGAGTTAATTTGCCATCTTTAAGACGGTTTAAGCCTTTGCTTGTCCCTATCCACACATTTTTATTTCTATCTTCACAAATAGCAAAAATTGTTTCAGAAGCTAAACCTTCTGCTATTGTATAGGCTTTAACTTGATTATCTTTTACTTGAAACAAGCCGTTATTTGTCCCTACCCATAAACTATTATCTCGTCCTAAATAAAGAGTATTAATTAGTATTTCCGATAGCATTTTATTAGCCGTAAAACGCTTAAAATCACCATCTTTTGCATAAAACAGTCCTTGGTTAGTCCCAATCCAAAAAACACCTGTTTTATCTTCGCAAAGAGCATGAATATTGTTAGTTTCTAGGTCTTTATCTATGCTGTAGTCAAAAACTGTAAAACGAACTCCATCAAAACGAATTAATCCTTTATAAGTGGCAAACCACATATAACCGTCTTTAGTTTGAGCAATAGCTAAAATAGTGCTTTGAGGCAGTTCCTCTTGCCAAATTTGTTGGACATATTGAGAAATAGCTTTATTGGGATCCAAAGCAAAACCATTATTTATAAATACTAAGCTCAGCCATCCTATTATAAACAAAGCAGTTCTAGCTAAATTAAAGCATATTTTGTTCATAAAAATTAAATTGATAAAAAATAGTTTGATGTAGTTAGGCAATAGATAAATATAGCTATTAGCTAGGGTAAGCACAATTAGCTTTTCTCATTTAATACCAAGATAAAAACAGAATTTTGCAAAACCGGCTATTTTTTCCAAAAACAGCTTGACTCACTTTTGATAGCTGCATATACTGCCAGTTCCTTTAGCAATAGAGGAATTGACGCGGGGTGGAGCAGTCTGGTAGCTCGTTGGGCTTAAACTCGCAATATTGAAAATAAAACTACATTATTCCGCTTTAATAATAATGTAAAGTTACACAATTTATTTTATGTAACTAAATATTGCAATGGGCGGCATATAGGGAAACTTATATGTGATTACCTGTCAAAGTCGGGGAAACCTCTAGCGGTGGCAATCCCGAACCAAGCTCTAAAATTAGTATTTTAGAGAAGGCGTAGAGACTGGGAGATAGGCACCTAAAGATGTAAATCAAAGGTGAAGGGACAGTCCAGACTACAAACAAAAAGTGTAAAAACTATTTTGGCAGTGGAAACTGTAGTAGTAAGCATAACCCAAAGGTCGAAGGTTCGAATCCTTCCCCCGCAATTAATATAAAAAGGCTGCTAAAAACTAGCAGTCTTTTTTACTTTTAAACAATATTTTTCAACCTCTCAATAATTTTCTCTATTTTCTGTTGCATTCCTGTTGCATTGACGTTGTTAAGTTTCTCGTGCCATACTTTTTAAGGCCATTTTTAATATAAATCTTTATAGGAAAATTTTAGTTTATGCTTACAGCTACTTCTATAAACAAAACTTTAGAAACTACGGGAAGAATTACTCCAGCATTAGCACTAGAAATGATTACAGAAATGCCGTCAGAGGAGCTTTTTGCTTTAGCAAATGAAGTGCGTAACCGTTTGCATCCAGATAACTTAATTTCTTATGTAGTGGATAGAAATATAAACTATAGCAATGTCTGCACTTCTGTTTGTACATTTTGTGCTTTTTACCGCAAACCCGGTTCAGCAGAAGGTTATGTACTTAGTCATGAAGAAATTTTCCATAAAGTTGAAGAAATGATTGAAATCGGTGGTAGCGGGGTTTTAATGCAAGGGGGGCTACATCCAGATTTACCCTTTGAATACTATGAAACAATGCTACAAGAACTAAAAAGCCGCTATGGGATTTACCTGCATTGTTTTTCCCCTCCAGAAATTGATAACTTTGCCAAAATTTACAAAATGTCTGTTGAACAAGTGTTAGTTAGACTTAAGAATGCTGGACTAGATTCTATTCCTGGTGGAGGGGGAGAAATATTAGTTGATGAAATCCGCCGCCGTCGTCGTACTGAGTGCAACGCCCAAGAATGGCTTTATGTAATGGAAGTAGCTCATAAGTTAGGTATTCCAACAACTGCAACAATGACTTTTGGAATGGGAGAAACCATTGAACATAGAATTGAGCATTTAGAAAGGCTCTATCAACTTCAAGAAAAAACTGGCGGGTTTATTGCCTTTATTCCTTGGACACTACAACCAGATAATACCCCTCTTATGAAAAAATATCCTGATCGTGTATCAGGTAAAGAATACTTACGCTGGTTTACACTAGCAAGAATTTATCTACAAAATATTAAAAATCATCAAGTTTCCTGGCTTACCCAAGGTTTAGATGTTGGCCGGCAAGCACTCCACTGCGGAGCAAATGATATTGGAAGCACAATGATAGAGGAAAATGTAATCTCTAAAGCTGGTGCTAACCATAAAGCTACAGAAGAAATGTTAAGGGAAGTTATTATTTCTGAAGGTTTTACACCAGCAAAAAGAAATGCTGGCTATCATCGTCTTGCTATAGGCTAATTGTCCCAATAAACAAAAATTAAACAACTTTGGGAGCAAAATAATTGAAATCTTTAGCAAAAATTCCTCAAGGTGTCCGCTATTTTTTTGGCGAAGAAGTAAAAAAACGTCGCGCAATTGAACAACAAGTTTTATCTGTCTTTGCAGCCTGGTCTTATGAAGAAATTATTTTACCAATATTTGATTATCATAATCTTTTTGCTCTAGGAATGGGTCAAGAAGCAGCTAAACATACTTATCGATTTTTAGATAGCGATGGAGAGCTTTTAGCACTACGTCCAGATCTTACTTCCCTAGTTGCTCGAACTATAGCAACTCATTTTACTGAAAGCCCTCGCCCCATTAGGCTTTGCTATAATGGCGAAGTTTTCCGCTATAAAGAAGCACATAAACAAAAGCCTCATGACTATCATCAATTAGGGCTTGAACATATTGGAAATGACCGACTAGAAGCAGATTTAGAGGTTTTATTAATTGCAATAGAGGCTCTGACCAGGCTAGGAATGTCCGATTTCATCATTGTTTTAAGCCATGTTAATTTTTTTAATGGCATTGCAGAATACTTAAAACTAGATACTGATGAAATTACTAGTTTTCATTCTTTAGTGGATAAAAAAAATAGCTCATTATTAAACAAATTCTTAAGCACTAGACTTAATCCACAGGAAAGCAAAATTTTATTAAATCTATTTAGAACTATGGGAAAAGCTGATATTTTGGAGCAAGCTGCTAGCTTTTCTTCATACAATGAAAAGATTGCCAATGCTTTAATGGATCTAACCGGTATCTTAGAAATTGCTGAAAACCTTGAGATTTCCAATTACTTAAAACTTGATTTAGGAGACGTTCAAGGGCTTAATTACTACACAGGTATGACATTTAAGATTTATAGCTCTGGTATTGGATCGACTGTTGGTAGTGGCGGACGTTATGACAGCTTGCTTAAAAATTTTGCGGTTGAAGATTCTGCGGTAGGCTTTCAACTTTCCTTAGATCTTCTAGCTAACACTCTTAAAAATATTTCTCTATCCGACGCAAACAAACAACTTTTATCTGCTTCTCAAGATTTAGTAAAAATGTTTCAACAAGCAAAAAAGCTTAGACAAGAAAATAAACAAATAGAGATTACTGACAAAATAATAATAAATTAAAAGATTTTATAGTTTAACTGTTTGTGGGAATTGAATTTGTGCTATTTTTTCAGCCATATCATGGCTTGGAAAAAATGCTAGTTCTGCTGCTGCAATTCGACTTACCCGAATTAGCACATTTTTTACACTACCTTGACAAAGCCCATCTACATAAGCAACTATAGGCCGTTTATTGAGGTTTATATTACGAATTTCTATTTGAGAATCATATGAAAGCAAAACAGACTTCCAATTAGGGGGATCCATTACATTTGATCCAACTAATATTAAAGCTGGAGTATCTGCTAGTAGTGGCATAGCTCCCATAGCTCGTGCATAAGCAGTTGAACCAGCAGCAGTAGCAACTAAAGCCCCATCAGCAACTAATTTAGCTAACTTTATTTCCCCATTAAGCTTAATTTCTAACCAAGCTGTTTGACTTGTAGAACGCTCTACCCAAGTATCATTAAATGCTAAAGCATTTTGCTTAATCCCGGTTTCTGTTTCTGTTTCAACATATAACAAAGGTAGTTGCCTAAGTAATAGATTTTCCCTGGGAAAACTTGTAGGTAAGACTTCTTGTGGATCATTTAGTAAAAAGCCCAGATGCCCAGCATTAACACCTAAAAACGGCAATCTTAACTGCCAATGTTGCCTAATAGCATGAAGCATTGTCCCATCACCACCAATAACTAAAATACAATTGGGATTAGCTAAATCTTCAAATTTCTGAAACCCTTTTGCTAGTTCTACTGCCTTTTGATTTCTTTCATCCAACACAATCATTAACTTAGGTTCTGTTAAACTATACTTAGTTACTCGATTAGGTATTCTCCCTCGGTATAATCCATAACGTTTAATATATTGAGCAACTTCTAAAGTAACTAGTGAGTTAATAGAATTATGTCTAAAAATTTCTTCTCTAATTTTGGCACTAGAACCAGTAAAGCTTAATGGGATTAATTTATGTTTTGGAGGAAGATCTTGCTTTTTACAAGCAAATCCTTCACGAGTAATAACAGCAAATTTTAGTTCTTGCCAAACTTCTGGCCCTTTTTCCCAAGACATTTGTATTGCTGATTTGTTTTGGCTTCCTCCATCAATCCATTCTGTACCAATTACATGCCAAAGTTCTCCCTTTTGGGAAAATTTTTCCTCTAAATCATGTGTTCGGGTAAAAGTAGCATTTTCTAAGTCAAAAAGTTCTACTTCAACATTTTTTAATGGGCGAAAGGTTAAATCCACCATTGTAGCGCGATGTATAGTCTCAACATCATTAGTAGAAACTTTGTCTGGCCTTGGGCCACAAGGAACTATTATCACTTTATCAAATTGCTCACTTAGTGCTTTAGCTATTTCATAATGATGTAGTCCAGGAGGGTCAAAACTTCCCCCAAAAATTGCAATTTTCTTTGTCATAACCTTTTAATTTTTCCACATTATTTAGAAAAAGTTTATTCCAAATAATAACTTGCTTTATCAAAACTTATCTATAGTTCTAAACCAACTAAAATTACTAGACACTATTACCTATATTTTACTTTAGAGCTTTTGTATTTAATGCCTCGACAGTGGCAGACATAAAAATCTATAATCTCTTAAAAGAAAGACTTTTCTGCTATATTATGTCGTGTTGGTAAAAAGCAATGTCAAGTAGTCAACTCATCATAAAAAAGAAAAATCCGCCAACACGTTGTGAAATTTGCCATTTAGCTGACCAATTTGATCCACTAACAGAAACTTGTCAGCGTTGTTATAATCTAGCTTTACCTGTAATTAATAACAACAATAGTCTTTTTCAACAACAAGTTGAGCCTGTAAGCCAAGGCTTTGACAAATCTTTAGCTAATTTATTAGCCTATAGCTTTTTGTTGATGATAGGTTCTTTGTCCTTAACAATATTATTTGGTATATTTCAAATGCTACCTATCGCGCTGATTTTTGGCGCAATATCTTTACTAGCTGGTATTGGATTTGTTGCCTTCCTATTCCTTTTTACTCTTTATATGGTTGGAACAATACTTGCTTCTCTAGTACAAAGTATTTATCATAGTTTTCGTGCTAGATCTTAATAATTTAATATATATCTTTAATTAAGCGTATTAATCATAAAATAAATAGTATAGTGTAATTAGTATAGTAATAATGCAAGATTTTACACCTAGGAGCGTTGCATGAAGAGCGGATCCATAATTACTTCGGTTTGTGCCATTAGCGATCCTGGTATAGTTCGGAAAAATAATGAGGATAGCTTTTTATTAACAGACTTAAAAAAAGGTAAAAGTTTAGCTGATACTTGCCAAATAGAAAAACCTTTAGGTGACAATTATTTATTGTTAGTGGTTTCTGATGGTGTAGGTGGTTCACAGCTAGGAGAACTCGCTAGTGAGCTATCTGTTTTATCAATAAAAGATGCCTTAATGTCAATGAATAATAGTATTAATCCTACAGATAGATTAACTGCTGCTGTAGAGCAAGCTAATCATACAGTTTGGTCAGAAAACGTTAAAGATCCTAAACAACAATGGATGAAAGCTACTCTTACTGTTGCAATGGTAGAAAAAGATAAAGCATATATTGGGACTGTAGGAGATTCCCGCGCTTACATTATCCGGGGTCACCGCATTAAACAACTTACTATGGATCAAACCTTAGCAGGAGTATTAGTTTCTAAAGGTGTAGTAAATCCAGATGAGGTTCATAAACACGCCCGTAGCAATGTTATTTTACAAGCTATTGGCAATGCTCAAACTATTCAAGTAGCCATTTCCACTATTAATTTAGAGCGAGGAGATTATTTATTACTTTGTAGCGATGGTTTGTCTAACAAAATTTCTGCTCAAGAAATGGTTATGTATGCTACAAACTATTCTATTGATGCAGGTTCTACCCATATGGTCACACTTGCTAAACAGCGAGGTGGAGAAGACAATATAACTGTTGTATTAGCTAGATTTGAAGGTGATGGACTGCCAAGCAGACGAGAAAGGCAACACCTTACCACAGAAGTACAGCATTTAAGTACCTTTGATCCTTATGCAGAAGATGAACAAGTATCACGTAAACGAATAGAGTTATTAGGCAATAATGCGAATATATTATCTCGCCAAGTTGGTACACGTTATCCAATTGAAATTCATGGAATTAATACATCATCAGGAGAATTTTTTGAAAATTCAGAGACGCTTCAAATAGGCAAAATGGATGCGTCCTTTTTATTAGGGCATGAAGTAGCTATTGATGATTTGCTACATATTTCTTTGCCAATGCCACGAGAGTTTAGACTTTATGATTTAGAGGAACCTCTTTATAAGATTTATGTACAAGTGCGAAAAATTAGCCCACAAACAGATGGAAAATCTTTAATAAGAGTAGCTTTTATTTCTAAAAATAATCCTGAAGGCAACTTTTAGCAATCCCAAAAAGAAATCAAGAATAAGATTCTTGATTTCTTTTTAACAAACATAGCAAATACAAACAGATAGCTCTATTCTTCATCTTCGCGCAATTTAGCTAAAATAGAAATATCTTCTAAAGTAGTAGTATCGCCTATAGTCTCACTACCCGCGGCAATATCTCTAAGAAGTCTACGCATAATTTTTCCACTACGTGTTTTTGGAAGTGAATCAGTAAAACGAATATCATCAGGTTTAGCTAAAGCACCTATTTCTTTAGCAACATGCTCGCGCAGTTCTTGTTTAAGCTCTTCTGAGCCTTTTCGACCACCTTCTAAGGTAACAAATACTGCTACAGCTTCGCCTTTTAATGGATCTGGTCGCCCAACGGCTGCTGCTTCTGCTACTAGAGGATGGCTGACCAAAGCACTTTCTATTTCCATAGTGCTAAGTCTATGTCCAGAAACATTTAACACATCGTCTACACGTCCCATAATCCAAAAATACCCGCGATCATCCCGACGCGCACCATCTCCAGCAAAATAACAACCTTCAATTTCAGTCCAATATTGCTGTTTATATCGCTCATCATCCCCATAAATCGTCCGAAGCATTGACGGCCAAGGTTGTTTTATTACTAAATATCCTCCAACATTATCTGGAACTGATTCCCCTTTTTTAGTTACTACATCCATGATAATTCCCGGAAATGGTCTTGTAGCTGAGCCTGGGACAGTTGGAGTTGCTCCCGGAAGCGGTGTTATCATTATTGCCCCTGTTTCCGTTTGCCACCAAGTATCAACTATTGGACAACGCTCTTTACCAATTACCCGGTGATACCACATCCAAGCCTCTGGATTTATTGGCTCTCCAACAGTTCCTAAAAGCCGTAAACTATCTAAAGAATGACGTTTAGTCCAATCTTCACCCCATTTTATAAAAGCCCTAATTGCGGTTGGTGCTGTGTAGAAAATACTTACTTGATATTTATCCACCATTTGCCAAAAACGGTCTGGATGAGGCCAATTTGGTGCGCCTTCATACATTATGCTTGTTGCTCCATTTGCTAGCGGCCCATAAACAATATAGCTATGCCCTGTTACCCAACCTATATCAGCCGTACACCAGTAAGTATCTTCTTCTTTTAAGTCAAATACCCACTTAGTAGTTATATAAGTGCTAACACTATATCCGCCTGTAGTATGTAAAATTCCTTTTGGTTTTCCTGTTGTCCCGGAGGTGTAAAGAATAAAAAGCGGATGTTCAGAATCCAGTTTTTCCGCCTCGCAAACATCTGAAACATTAGTTACTACATCGTGCCACCAGTGATCCCGACCCTCTTTCATTGTAATAAATTGGTTTTTAGTACGCTGATAGACAAAAACTTGTTTAACCGATGGACATTCTTCTAAAGCCTCATCAACACTAGATTTAAGCTGGATTTCCTGGCCTCGTCTATAACCACCATCAGCCGTAACAACTGCTTTTGCTTGAGCATCATTGATACGATCGCGCAGTGCATTAGCTGAAAATCCTCCAAATACTACACTATGTGTTGCACCTATTCGCGCACAAGCCAACATTGCAATTGCTAGCTCTGGAATCATAGGCATATAAATAGCTACACGGTCGCCTTTTTCTATTCCATGATTTTTTAATGCGTTAGCAAATCTACAAACTTCCCTATGCAATGTTTGGTAAGTCAAAATCCGACTATCGCCCGGCTCACCTTCCCAAATAATTGCAGCTTTATTTTTGCGCCAGGTTTTTAGATGACGGTCTAAACAATTATGTGAAATGTTGATTTCTCCGCCTACAAACCATTTAGCAAAAGGTAGTTGCCAATCTAGGACTTTTTCCCATGGCTTAAACCACTCTAAATTTTGGGCTATATCTGCCCAAAAGCCTTCAGGATCTTTAGCTGCACGCTGATAAATTTCTTCATATTCTGCCATGCTTTTAATATGAGCTTGTTGGCTAAAAGATTCATTTGGGGGAAAAATACGTCCTTCTTTTAACATAGAAGTAATATCTTTAGTAGGATCTGGCATAGTTATCTCCTCAGCAAATTTTGTAGTATGGAAAATTAAGATAAAAACATACAATCGCCATAGCTATAAAAGCGATATTTTTCTTTGACTGCGTGATTATAAGCCGACATTATCAAAGCGTGTCCAGCAAAAGCTGATACTAACATAAGAAGTGAAGACTTAGGCAAATGAAAATTGGTTAGCAATGCGTCTACAATCTTAAATTTATACCCAGGATAAATAAAAAGCTCTGTAACATATTTCCCTGCAACAATTTCCCCATGATCATTAGCAGCCGTTTCTAAAGCGCGTGTGGTAGTTGTACCAACAACAATTACTCGTCCCCCTGCTTTTTTAGTTTGGTTAATAGTCTCCGCTGCGCTAGTAGAAACAATAGAGTGTTCTGACTCGATAGAATGTTTTTCTATTTCTTCGACTCTAACAGGTTGAAAGGTTCCATAGCCGACATGATGAGTAATTTTTACAATTTTTACTCCTTTAGCTTGGATTTTTGCCAAAACTTCTGGAGTAAAATGTAATCCGGCGGTTGGTGCAGCTACAGCACCACGAGCAGCAGCATAAACCGTTTGATAGCGAACCCCATCTAAACGCAAAGTTTCTTGATCATCACGTTTTATATAAGGAGGTAGCGGAGTTAGTCCTAAACGCTCTATTAGCTCATCAACGCTTGATGGAGTTTGACTAACAAATTCTACTACTCGTCTTCCATTAGGCAGATGTTCTAGTACTTTTGCAACTAATTCATCGTTTCCAAAACTAGCCTGTGAGCCAACTTTTAAGGCACGGCCAGGTTTAACTAATGCTTCCCAACAATCTTTTTTTAGCTCACGAACTAAAAAAATTTCTACTTGAGCAGAAAATCCTAGACGACGGCCTTTTAAGCGAGCAGGAAAAACTTGTGTATCATTTAAGACTAAACAATCTTTTGCAGTTAATAAGCTTGAAAACTCAATAAAATTACTATCATAAAAATTATTTATTGAACGTGAAACAACTAACATTCGAGACTTGTCACGCTCGCTAGTAGGTTCTTGTGCAATTAATTCTGTTGGTAAATCATAATCAAATTCAGAAATGTGCATTTTTTAATATAGCTCGTTTACATAAAATTATTAAAATTCCTATATATTTCCACTATCTTAAATTATTATGTTTGTTATTTGTATTAAGACTCACTTGGTTTAAGTCGAAGGGAAATAGCTATGTTTACAAAACGTTTGATATTTTTATTTTTGTTAGTGTTTGCTTTATCTGCTCAAACAAACCTAGCGCAAGATGGAGCAGATAGCAGAATAGAAACAGCAAAACAAGCCGTTCGCAATAACCCTCAAGATGCTTTAGCACAAAATGATTTAGGTATGGCTTATCATTTGTCTGGCTATTACAAAGAAGCTATAGAAACTTTTAAGAAATCTATTGCTCTAAACCCAACTTTAGCAGAAGTACACTACAACCTTGGCACATCTTACTATCAAGAAGGTCTTTTTGAACAAGCTGTTCCTGTACTAAAAAAAGCTACCATTCTAAAACCAACTTACGCATCTGCTTATAAAACTTTAGGAGCCTCTTATGATGAATTAAGAATGTACAAAGAGGCTAGTGAAGCTTATGAAGAAGCTATAAAGCTAGACCCTAAAGATCCAATTATTTTTTTTAGATTAGGTATATGCTATGACGTACTTAGCCGCTATAAAGATGCTGTAGAGTTATTTAAGCAGGCTATTGCATTAAAGCCTGATTATTCAGATGCTTATTATCAACTTTCTGTAGATTATTTTTATATTGATAAGTACAAAGAAGCATTAGAAGCCTGTAACAAAGCCTTAGAATTAAAGCCTGACTATGTAATTGCACAATATCAGCTTGGATTAATTTATGTCAAACTTAAGGATAAGGATAAAGTAAAACAACAGTATGAACTCTTACAAAAATTAGATAAATACTTGGCAATAGAATTAAAAAAACATTTGAAGTAATTTGTTTATTTATATTAACTTAGGCAGTTTTATAAATAATCTTAACTAGCTCTTAGAAAAGCGACAAGTGTCGGAACTTTGCTTTTAACAGTCGCGTTAAGCTTCGCAACTCAAACAATAAATTTCTTTTTAATCTATATATTTATAGGAAAAATAATATGCACTTTTGGGAAGCAGTGCGAATGGCTGCTGGTTCGTTAAAAGCACATAAACTACGTACTTTCTTAACATTAATTGGAATTATTATCGGTGTTGTAGCAGTTGTAGCAGTAATGTCTATTATTGAAGGTGCTACTATCTATGTTGCAACTAAAGTAGAAGACCTAGGATCAAATACTTTCGTAATTGATAAATTCGGAATACTTACAGATTTTAAGTCCTATCTAGAAGCTGTAAAGCGCAATAAAGACATTGATTTAGCTGATATGAAGGCAATAAAAGAAGGTGTAACCAAGGCCGAAGATGTTGGAGCAATGGTCTATGGAGGAGCAGAAGTAAAATACAACAACCTATTTCTTAAAGGTGTTGGTTTGATGGGAGCAACTTTTAATATGGCCTATATTGATACTAAACAAGTAGAAACAGGCCGATATATTAGTGCAATTGATGAAGAACATCGGCGTAATGTCTGTTTTATTGGCTCAGATATTGCGAAAAAACTTTACGCTAATTTAGATCCTTTAGGTAAAGAAATTAAAATTAATGGTTTGCCATTTCAAATTATAGGTGTAGCCAAAGAAATAGGCTCTGCTTTTGGTCAACCACAAGATATTTATGTAATTATCCCTATTTCTACATTTCAAAAAATTTACGGTACACGTCAATCTATTCATATACATATCCGTGCTTTTGCAAATGTCCCACTTGAACAAGCTCAAGACCAGGCACGTCAAATTTTAAGAACACGTCATCATTTAAAATTTAATGATCCAGATGATTTTGGTATGCGTTCGGCAGATGCTTTTCGAGATCTTTTTACTCAACTTACAGGCGTACTAGCTAGCGTTGCTGTAGGTATTGCTGCAATTTCTTTGGTTGTTGGTGGCATTGTAATTATGAATATTATGCTAGTGTCTGTTACTGAACGAACAAGGGAAATAGGAGTCAGAAAATCTCTTGGAGCAAGACGACGAGATATTTTATGGCAGTTTTTAGTTGAATCAATATTGATGTCTGCGGCTGGAGGGTTACTTGGGCTTGCTGTAGCTTATGCCTTAACAAAAATAATTCCTTTGATCGTCCCTTTACCTATGTCTATGCCAATTTCTGCTGTAATAATGGCAATTTCTATGTCAACCGCAGTAGGAGTAATTTTTGGTATCTACCCAGCTTGGCAAGCTGCAAAACTTAGCCCAATAGTTGCTTTAAGACAAGAATAACTTTTTAACCATCTTTTAATATAAAATATGAGAAGCTTTGAACTTATTGAAATCCTTAAATTAGCTATTTCTACTTTACTTAGCCATAAATTCCGCTCTGCACTAACAATTTTAGGAATAATCGTTGGAACAACTACAGTTATTGCTGTTTCTTCTATTCTAACTGGTATGAATAAAAGAGTTGCAGAAATCGTAGAAGAGTTTGGAACTAATACAGTTTATGTTGCACGTTTTAAGTTTGGCCCCCAATTTGGTGATCGCTCTGAAGAAGAACGCAAAAGAAAACCTTTAAACAAAGAAGATGGTCGAGCAATTCAACAGTTACCAAGTATTTATGCTGCTTCTGCCTCTATAATTCCTAAAGGGCTTCCTCCAGTAGTAAAATATCGTTCCCAACAAGTGCAACAACCTAATGTTCGAGGTGTTTGGTCAACTTATTTAGAATCACGTGGTTATCTCTTAAAAGAAGGCCGCTTTTTTACTGAAGCAGAGGATAGCCGCCGCGCTCAAGTTTGTATAATTGGAGATACTATTACCACGGCTTTATTCCCTAATATAGATCCTTTAGATAAAGAAATAGAAATTGGTGGCAATAAATTTAGAGTAATTGGAGTAATGGAAAAAACCAAAAGTGGCTTTGGTAATGATCGTTTTGAGGATAGCCTTGTATTAATTCCTTATAATGTATTTTGGGTCTATTATCCAAGCCTAGAAGATCATGTAGTTTCGGCTCGTTCTAAAGAAGGACAGTTTGAAAAAATGAAGGATGAAATTACAGAACTTATGCGCCGTCGCCGAAAAGTCCCAATCAATGCTCCAGATAATTTTGAGATTAATACTTCAACTTCAATAATCGAACAATTTCAATCAATTACAGCAGTAATGGCATTAATTGTTGGGCCAATTTCAGCTTTTGGCTTGCTTGTAGGTGGTGTAGGTGTAATGAACATTATGTTAGTGTCTGTTACCGAACGAACCCGCGAAATAGGCATTCGTCGGGCAATAGGCGCACGTCGTCGTAATATCATTATTCAATTTCTAGTAGAAGCAATGATGTTGACTGGTTTAGGCGGTGTTATGGGAATTATTTTAGGACAAATTGTTAGCATTATTATTAACTTTGCTTTGCCTAATCTACCTTCCTATGTTCCGCTTTATGCAATGGTGTTAGGGTTTTCTTTGTCTGTTGTAATAGGTTTAGTTTTTGGGTTATGGCCTGCGATAAAGGCAGCCTATATTGATCCTGTTGAGGCTCTACGTTATGAGTAAAGTTTAATTATTTTTTCTGTTACATCTTGATAATTTGGAGAAAGTTTAGCTATTTCCTGATAAACAGTTAAAGCTTTTTTCTGTTCTCCTAATTCTTCATGAACATTAGCTATTTCATAAAGTAGCTCTACCTGCTCATTAGGTTGGTATTTTTTGGTATCTAAGGCTTTACGTAACCAAATTAAGGCAGGACGGGGCATTTCTTTTAATCTAAAACAACGCCCTAATAACATACAACATTGAAAAGTCTTAGGATGCGCTCCTAAATCTTGAATAATGCGATAAGCAGCTTGAAACTCTTCAACTGCATCATCATAGAGTTCTATGTCTAAATAAGCTTGCCCAACATTAAACCGGCCTGAAAATTCTTCATCTAAATTTTCATCTAAAGCAGCTTCATCTTCTTCATCAATTAAGGATTTTAGCCCATGTTGCACTGCTGCTATTTCGGCAGCAGCATCATCCATTTGGTTTAATACATTATCCGACTCTGTTTCAATTTCATCTGTAATAGTTTGATAAAGTTCTGCTGGTATGTCTTCAAACATAACATTTGAAGTAGTAGAAACATACTTTTTCTCATCATCATCATTTATATTAGGTCTAGTATCTGAAGTATTATTTAATATCAAACTATTAAAGTCCATTTCTGTTTCTTCTTGTGTGCTTAAGTCTGCTAAACCTGGTAATTCTGCTGTACTGGGAACACGAAACATATTTTCATTCATTACATCTTGATCAGGGGGTGGCAAAGTTTCTTTGACAGTGGAAATTTGGCTAATTGTAGGTATTGCAATACCAGAATTAGTATGGGCTATTTCAAGGCTTGCCATTTTTTCTAAGCGTTCTGAAATAAGCGGATGATTAGGAAAAAGTACTTCTAATCTTTCTAAAGTATTAAAAGCAACATCTAAAAAACCTTGTTCAATATAAAAATCAACACTTTCTAATTGTTCTTTTAGCAGACTATCTTTTTCAAATCTGCCTGTAGAAGAGTTAGGATCAAATGTTACTTCAAAAACTGGCCCTGTTTGTTGTGATTCATCCTCAAAATTAGTTGAATTATTTGGTAAAGAAAATTCTTCTTCTAGTTTTTCTCTTTGATAAGAAGCATTTACAGTTTCTTTTTCAAAAACTGATTGAAGAATTTCTGTATTTAAGAAGTTTTCTTGAATTTGAGCAGTTTCTTCAATAATAGAGTTTTGAGGTTGTTCAATTAAAGGTAGTTCCTCTAATTGTAAATTTTGGAATTGGTTGGTTTGCGCCTCACTACTAGTTACAAATTCAGGTTGTTCTATAAGTTCTGGGAGTTCTTCTAGTTCTAAGTTTATGGATTTGTCAGAGTCTGTAACTGTAACTGACATTTCTTCTATTTGTTCTAATTCTTGGATTTCTTCTAGTGCTAAATTTTGGTTTTGGTAAGTTGTATTAATACTTACATCATTTTCTTCTAGCAAAGGCAAATCGTCCATTTCCGAGTCTTTACCAGCTAAATATTCAGAAAGTCTTAGAGGAATATTATCTAGTTTACTAGTAGGAGCATTGACAGATTCATCTAGATAAGAGTCAGCTTGAATATCGCTTAACCCTAAAAAAGGAAATCCTTTACCTCTACGAGAATCTTGACTACTCATAAGCCTACCAAAAAATAAAATTTATTAATAAATATAGAACACATTTATTAATAAAGAAATTAGTTAAATTATTTTTATAGATAAAATTTATTGTTGTGCGGCGCGACGTGTACGCAATCTGTCTAAAGCTTGTTTTAAGCTAATTCTCATACGTTCTAAAGCTTCTGCTAATTGTCCTATCTCATCATCACTCTTAATTTGAATACTTTCATCTAATTTTCCTAAGCTAATATTATTAGAGGCTTCAGTTAGTTCCATTATTGGTTGAGTAAGTTTTTGTGCTGCATAAATAGCAAATCCAATTGCACCTAAAATAAAGACTAAAACTATTAATACAATGATCAACAAAACTTTATTTAAGACTGCATTAAACCAACTTTGTTTAACTTGAACTCCAATTCTACCAATTACTTGATTACTAATATCTTTTATTGGTACATAAGCACTTTTATAAGCCTCATTATTAAAAGTCTCTGAACTTGCTTTTGGTACATCACTTACAGCAATAGTTGTACGTTTGCCTATAGCACCATTTTGCTGAATAGGCATATTTGTTGAAACTATTACATCATTTAATGTAACAGAGGCTCCAGAATCATTACGTAGTGATGGGTATAGCTTATTTTTAATATCTTCAATGATAGCTCTATCTTGAGGAGCATTGTTAATCAGTACACCAGCTAAAACTATTCCTACTGCTTTACCGCTAACATTAATAACTGGTGCAGCAGCTTCTATTACTAAACCTTCTGAAATTGTACGCCCTTCAGCTTTTATTTCTGCTTGTTGAGCTAATTTGTCTCCACCTAATAGCTTTATTTTTTCTCCAGACTCTTTAATTGAACTAGATTGAGCATTTGTTCGATTAGCAATAACAGAGTTTTGTACTGCAACTATTAATGGATTATCTGCTATTGAACCTGTAACCTCGCCTTCTGGTTGACGTGCAATTATATTGCCTTTTGTGTCTGTAACTACAATAAAATCAATATTTCCAGATTGTTGAGCAATAGCTAGAGAATCATTTAATTTTTTAAGACCTTCTCCTTGAACTTTTTTTGTTGCCCCACTAGGCTCACTTGCTGGTGCTTGAGCTAGTTCAAGCAATCCACCAGAAACAATAGCAGAATTTTGTACAACTTGAATAATTAATAATTCTCGATTTTTATAAAGCTGTTCAGCAACACGAGCATCTTTTTCCATTGATTGTGCTGATTGATCGTCAATATTGCTTTTAACAATGTAAACAATGATTAGTGCAGAAAAGAGCAAAGGAATAAATACTAGTAGTGCAGAAAAGATCATTAATTTTTGTTTAATCATTAATTTCATGTTTTTTTCAGCAAAATCACTAAAAACTAGTTAGGAAAATGCTGCCCCCTTAAATTAAGAAATTGTAGAAATAATAGCAGGAAAGCCTCTTTATAAAACTCTAAATAAAGTTTTATAAAGATTGTTTTACTTAAAAAGTATTGCTTTATTTTAGAAGAGTTGCTTCATTATTTCTAACATACCTTCTTGAAATCGCACTCGGCGATCACTATCAGGAATTTCCTCTGCTAATCTTTCTATAAATGATGGTACCATATCACGAGGTAAACTACTGCGGCTATATCCCATCATTTCTGCACAATCATCAATAACAATAGGTGCCATTGGCCCGATGGCATGAGTTAAGTCTTTTTCTACCTGCCCTAAAACTGATTCATCCACAGTTTCAACAGATGAGCCTTGTGAAAGGGCTTCTCCAGCAGTCTCAATTAAGCCCAAATCAAATAAACGCACTAAAATTCGAGAAGCTTGCAGTTCGCTTAATTGTGTCGCGCCAGCAATTTCTGTAATACTTTTTTCTCCATCTACTTCGCGTAACACTGCCCAATCTTCAGAACGTAAGGAAAATTCTTTTGTTGGACGTGAAGAAAGTTGAAAAAGTGTATTACTTGAAGGTATTACCCTACGTACACTTTCCCAATCTGCTGCATAAGTAACACTTTCAGCTAAAATTTCTTCAGTAGTTAACATAGTCGTTTGTTCGTCAGTCATTTCTCCAGTACGAAAACGAAATGTTCCTTCCACCCAAGAAAATAGTGCATAAATAGCTTCTTCACCAATATACTCTTCATAAAGAGCATGTGTAGCTTGTCCACTAACAAAATAAATTTCTCCAAAGTGACCATCATCATGCGTAAGCTCTAGTAAGCCAGTACGATTACTAGCATGTAAAAGACGCAAAACATCGATTAACTTAAATTGAGATAAATTTCCAGAAAAAGCATCTGACATGATTTTTAATTCCCACCCTCTTGGATTTTATACAAATAATTTGCTAGCCGCGCCCAATGGCTTCAATAAACTGCCAACTAGTTTCATCCATTCGATCTCTAGTTAGTAAATTTTGTGGATAAACTCGCACATTAATTTTTAGATCTCGCACAGATTTATCTAATTTTAGTTTGCTTAAAGCTACTTTTACAGTCATTCTTAAAGTTGGAAGATTTACATTTGCACTACTTAAAACTAGTAAAAATACTTCTTGCGCTCCATAAGGTGTATCTATTAATAAATCCAACCCTATAAAAGCTGAGAGCCTACCTTCAGAATAAAGCAATGTCAATTCTTCTGAGCGTCCCCTAACATATTCTGCTGTAGCAAATAACTGTACTACATAAGTACCAAGTTGATTAGATATTTGTGCATTAGGAGTAAATACCCCAGCAGAAAGAAGAAATTCACCCCGAAAATTAACTAGTGCTGCAGTTTTTACTCCTTGGATACGTAACATATCTTGGAGAAATGTTTCATGTGCTTTACCCACTTTGAATTTCCTTTCTAAAACTAATCTATAGTTATTATTTCAGCTAAAGCAGGAGAAATTCCTAAGTTTTCAAATTCTTCTTGCTTTAATTGTTCTAACCTAAGTAATGCACCTGCAATACGTTCTCTTAATTGCGTATTAGGCGAGGCTGCTACCATTTCATCTAATGTATATTTTAGAGCTTTTGTTAAGCCTTTAATTAAACTTTCTACAGGAATTTCTGTAGCCAGCCTAATTTTACCATTTTGGTAAGAAAAGTCTTCTGCAAATGGGTCAAAAACCGGATATTGTTCTGTTACTTTTAACAGCCCTGCTCTAAAAGCAACTGCAAAATTTGCTTCTCGACTAACTAAAACAGAAACCTTCTCTACTATTTGAATAATTTCTGTCATTATATCAATTAGTTTTTGATAATTACTGGCCTCTTCATCATTATTTAAGTTATTTATATTAAGTACTTCATCATTAACACTTTCATCATCATTAACAGATTCTACTTGCTCATCAGGTGATAAAGTGTTTTCTACTTCTTCAACTTCAACAAGGGATGAATCATTTTCTTCAATAATTTCTTCTTGAGAAGCAACAATAGATAAATCTGCTGTATGTGTTGTATTAACATCAGGAAAAGAAACTACATTAGCAGCCGCTTGACCAAGAAAAAGTATTTTTCTGCAACGATAGACATTAAAGAGAGCCGATTGTTCTGTCAATAAACTTAGCATCCGTTCATAAGATGCTTCACCTTCTATCAACTCGTTTTCTAAAGATAGCACTGCATCTATTGTATTATCAATTATATAGATTATTCCTGCTACACTTGGGCTAAATTCTATTTCAATATAAAATTGTGATTCTACTTGTGGCTTAAGTTTTTCTACTAATTTTTTTAGGTCTGTAAAATCGCTTGATAAAGCTTGATAAACCACTTCTCCATCAATACGTTCTGCAATAGCTTGGACTATTTTTTCTGAATGGGAGTAAACAGATAGTTTTCCATCTGGAGAGGATGCCCTTAGTAAAGTGGCATCTATGGCTTCTTCCCCTTGTCGAGTTCGGTCAGGGCTTATATCAATTGCATTTAGAATTTTTCCATCAGCTAAAAAAATATAGCCTTTTCCATAAGAAAAAAGTACCTGTAAATAACCTGTAAAACTAATAATTTGCAGGTCTGCCAGCAAAGCAGTAGTGTTTACATAAGAGGTTTTGAGGTTTTCATGGACTGGCTTTCCTTTAGGAATGTGCATGGTAACTTAACCAACAACTGCGCTAGCTTCAGAATTGTGTAAGTGGGCCGGTCATACCTGTCCCACCAGGCCCGCGCCTCATTTGAATCTTACGAAAAGCGCGTTCAATATAAGGATTTATTGTCTCGTAACGTACCGCGCTACCACACTCGATAGCAGCTAAAAAATCTTCTTGATCAAAAATAATCAGTTTACGTTGTCCAGAAATTAAGGACATTCTTTTTAACATTCCTGCTCGTGCTGGAATTGAGGCTAACCCCCCATGATAAACCATAAAAGCTATTAACATTCCTAGTTTTTCTGGGGTTTTAATATTAGTTTGTGCTTGTAGTGTGCCATCTCTTAATGTGGCTATAGCACCTTCTACACCTCTAATTTTTAGCAAATCATTGACTAATGTTTGATAAGGATTAATTGCTCTAACTACTCCGCCTGAAGGCGTACCTGTTGAACCTACACCAACTGGAGACATTCCCGGAGTAGTGGGAATCATTCCAGCCCTCTCTTCATCAATAATACGCATCCCTTCCATTAGGATATTGGCCCAAGGGTCATAGATTGTGCGTATTGGAGCAGAAATACCTGTATCAATACGAAAACTTCCTTCACTAAAGCGCAAAGCTTGATAAACAGCATCTATACCAGTTAATTCCCCAAAACGTGCATCTACTATATCCCCATCCTGAAAATAGAATACACCATCTCCAATGGAATAATGCACTGTTAAACGTGCTGTATTACGCCCGATACAGTTAATTTGTATGATATCAACTAGCGCAAGATCTTTTAGATCTCCCACTAACGCCATAATTATGTTCTCTCTCTATTAGAATTTTTAGAGCTACTAAATTAACGCACTGTTTGGGAAACAACTATACTAAGTTAGACTACTACTAATATACAACTTAAGATAAAAACTTTTTAAGTTAAGCTAAATTATTTTAGTTGGATTTTATTAGCAGAAAAGCTTCTTAATATAATAAGTAGATAGCTTTATTGGCTTTGAGAGAGTTTAGCAAAGTTCCGAATAGGTGTCAAACAAATATAAGGAACTCAAAACCCTATAACCTCGCCTAAATCTAAGCTAAAAGTACAATTTTACTTGCCTTTCTTAATTTGTGAAACTAGCTTTCCTGCTAAATTCCTAGCTATTAATGGAGCATTATCATCTATGGAAATATCTGATAGTGTTGCTACTAGTTGTAAAGGCTCTGCTATTCTATTACGCTTAAGTTCTTCTTCTAGGTTTTTTAGTTGTTTTGGTAGATCTAATGGTGTAAACTGTCTAGCTAGCTTAAGTTCTTCTACTCGTCGATATTGATTTTCAATAGCACGGTAAAAGGCAGCTAATTCCCTAGCCGAAGCATTAGTTGTATAGCTAAAACTAGCTGATCTATTTCTTTCTCCCTGTTTAAGAGCTAGAGTTGTTGTCCCTAGATTACTTAACTGCGCGCTTGATTGGTAAGTCTCTGTACTATCTAAAAATCTTAGTTCATCATATAAATTTTGCAACTTTTGAATAGTTGTTGTTGAGAGTTTAATTGATAGCAAAGTTTCTTCATCTTCATCACGCTTCTTAAAACGTAAAGTGCTATCCCCAGACTCAGAAATGGTTATTTCTACCAAACTAATTTCAAATTTAGGGTTTTCAAAGCGATATATATATTGGCGTAGAGTTAAATTTTGAGCTAGCCCAACTGTATGAATTAGTAAAAATAACAAAGAAAATAAAGTAATGATTATTGCACGCTGCATTTTTTCACCTCTAAATTAAAACAGGTACTTTACTTTAAGTCTAATCCTTCCAAAGAACCATGAATTTTACGATATAAATTTTCAATCATTGTTTTTTGGATAGTAGCATTTCCATCATATTGATTATAGCTTTTAATATATAGACTTAGTGCTTCTTTATCATTACCAGATGCTTGAGTAACAGAAGCTAAATGAGAAAGGGCAACCCTTTTTTCTGCACCTTCAGGAAAATTATCTATTGCAAGTTTTAGAGCTTTTTCCGACTCTACTAACTGACTTTGCTTAAAGCGTATACGCCCTAACAAATGATAAGCACGAGCGCGAAAAAGTTTTTGTCGGTTTTGCGAGTCAAGTTCTGGTGCTTCACGAATAGAACCTTCTAAACGTGTAGCTAGTTCAGCCTCTTTTACTAGATCTTGACAAAATTCTACAGCACGTTCTAAAGCAATGTCAGATGTAAATAACTCTTCAGCAGCCCAGAGTTTACGAAAAGCTTTTCTTTCATCATTAATGCTAAGAAATTGATTTAATGCTTCTACAGCTTTGACTTGAATTTCTGTTTTCTGCCGTCGTCCAAGGGCTTCTGTTTCAGAATTATTAACATTTTCTTTTAATTTTCCAAGATAAAACTTAAATCGTAGAAAGCTTTCTACTAATTTATAGCGATCATCTGAAGTTAAGCTTACAGGTAGAGCTAAAGCTGCACGACGTTCATTTTCTAGCAAAATTTTTAAGCTTAGGTTTTGTAATGGACTACTGCCTATTTGTAAAAGAAATTCACCTTCAGGAGTTATTCTTAAGAATTGCTCTGATTGTTCAAAAGCACCTTCATAATTTTCTGCTAGTAGCAAAGCTTGAGTAATTTCAAAATGTAGAGTAGGAAAGTTTATACCTCTAGTAAGAGCATCTGAAAGTAATTCTTCTGCCGCAGAAAATTCTTCTTGTGCCATAAGGCTATTAGCTAGAACAATTCTCGCCCATGCATAACTAGGAGCAAGATTTAAGGCAAGTTCTGACCATGCTTTTGCCCGTGTATAATCTTTGCGGTTGGCTGCTAAATAACCTAATTGTGTAAAAAGTAGAAAATCCCTTGGGGTGCTAGCAAATTGCTTTCCTAGTTCTTGCATTCCAAGGTTATTTTCATTGCCAAGTAAATAGGTAATCGCTAGACCTGAACGGGCAGATTCACTATCTGGAGTAATTTCTAGCTGTTTTTTATAAAGTGCTACTGCATCTTCTAAAGCACCTTCGCCACGATAAAGAGCCGCTAGACTGCCAAAAGCTAATGGGTGTTTTGGATCTAAGTTTATTGTTTGCTGAAAAGCTGCCTTTGCTTCCTTAAATTTAAGTAACGTTAGCTGTGTTGTCCCTAAAGCATAATAATATTTTGCTGATTTTGGCTCTAATGATATAGCTTGTGTTAACACCCGTAAGGCATCTGTACCAGCTTCAGCCGTAAGATAAATATTAGCAAGTTGTCCTAACCTTGTAGCTTGACCTTCGGCACTAGGTTCAAAGTTACGCATTAGTGCTAGTGCTTCTTTACGAAAACCATGATTATAAACCGTAAGAGGAAAAGCAAGCATTGTCCCAAAAATTCGGTCATTGATAGGCTGAGGATATTCTTTAATTGCTAGTTGAAGTTGTTCAAGTGCTGGTTCAATTTTTTGTTGTTTTAATAGAGTTTCTGCCTGCGCTCCACGCGCTCTAAGGAGTGCTTCACGGGCTGGGGTTACAAGTGGGTTCTCTGCCCATTTTTTAATAAATTCTGGAAGTATTTTTATTCGCTCATCGGCTCGAACTTCGCTAATACGTGCAAATTCAATTTGTGCTTCCAGCATTAGTTCTGGCATTTCCTGTTTGCTCGCAATAGTGCTTACTTGAGCTTGAGTAATTGAAAATGCCAATAGTAAAGAAAAAACTGATAATAATACCTTCATAAATCAAAAAATTAACGATAAAGTTTTTTTAGCGATTGCTTAAGAATTAGTTGGAAATCCCGGCTAGATTCTTCTTTTAGTGTAACATTAACCGCTTTTTCTGCCATCGCTTGTTGCCAGCCCAAGTTAACTAATGCTGAAACAACATCTGACTTTAACGTAGCATCACTAACTGCTGCTGATGGTGTTGTTTCACCACTTCCAAGCGATTTTAATTTATCTTTTAATTCTAAAACCAAGCGTTCTGCTGTTTTACGTCCAACTCCAGGAACTCCAGTTAGTTGTACTAAATTTCCTGATAAAATTGCTTGGATTAGCTCATCTGCACTTAGACCTGAAAGAAGCGTTAGAGCTAATTTTGGCCCAACTCCGCTAACACTTAAAAGTTTTAAGAATAATTCTTTTTCTAACCCCGTGCGAAACCCAAATAATTGGATCGCATCTTCACGAACTTGTGTATAAATTTGTAGTCCTACTATGCTACCAATCTCACCAAGTTCATAGTAAGTTGACAATGGGATTTGTACTTCATACCCTACCCCATTAACATCAACTATTGCAACACTAGTAGATTTACCAAACAGTTTCCCACTAAGATAAGCAATCATAAAAATTAATCAGATCCTTAAAAATAGTTTATTTGTTAACTTCTTTAAGCCCCATCGGGGCTTTTGTCAATAGCCCTGCCCTTCAGGGCTGGGATAAAAGGATTGGGCTAAATTTAATGACGAATTTTTAGACGTTTTATTTTATCGTAAAGACCTTTGCGAGAAATACCCAGCAAAGTAGAAGTCCGGCGAATGTTACCACGACATTGTTTTAAGACTTTAACAATTATTTGTTTTTCAACCTGCATTAGGGTTTCGTCTAGTGACATGCCTTCTTGAAATTCCGGTAAGTCATGTTTTTCCAATACTTGACCTTTTATTTTTATATTAGCTGTTGCCTGCAAAATATCTTGGGAAAGATGATATTTCTCTATTGTGTCTTTTTCACCTGCAAAAGCTACTATTCGTTCAATTTCATTTTTTAGCTGACGTACATTACCTGGCCAATCATAAGATTCTATTAGATTTAAGACTGCTGAACTAAAGCCTAACCGTTTATTGGTACGCTGACAAGATTCTTTTAAGAAATATTGTGCTAGCAGTCTAATTTCTTCGCGTCGTTGTCTTAGAGGTGGAACATATAAACGAAGGATATTTAGCCGATGATAAAGGTCTTCTCGAAATTCTCCACGCTCTACCATTTTTTCTAAATCTCGATTTGTGCTAGCAATTATCCGTACATTTACCTTTATTGGCCGAGTATATCCTATAGGCTGAATTTCGCCATCTTGTAGAAAACGTAGCAGCTTAGGTTGAATATTTAGGCTTAAATCCCCTATTTCATCTAAAAGTAGTGTTCCGCCCTCAGCAGCACGAATTACACCTTCATAATCAATATTTGCACCAGTAAAAGCACCTTTGCGATAGCCAAAAAGCTGTGCTTCAACAATTTCTTGAGGTGTAGCAGTACAATTAAAAGGAGAAAAAGGACGCGCTCGCCGTTCGCTAGCTATATGAACTGCTCTAGCAATTAAATCTTTTCCTGTGCCTGATTCACCTGTAATTAAAACTGTTAAACTGCTAGAGTAAATTCTATTAATCTGGTCAGTTAATTCTGACATTTTGCGGCTAGCAAAAATAAATTCTGGCAGGTTTTGAAAACTTTTTATTTTTCCAATTTCTACTTCGTCAAACTCTACTCTATCTTCCGTCTGCTTAGCAATTAAGTTAGTTAATTCTACTAGTATTTCTAAAAAGGCTTGGATTAAATCTTTATTAATAGCTTTACGTGATGCACCCCAAAATAAAACCGCTAGTTGCTGATCTTCATTTATTGGCTGAAGTGCTAAATAAAGCGGTTCTTCTAGGCTGCGCTCACCAACCCAACCACTTTTTTTTCCAGCTAAAGCTGTTTGAAAACGTCCTTCAAGTGATTCTGTAACTAGGCTTAATTCATTTGTGCTTGCGAGCAATTTAGGTGGATTTTCTGTTGTTAGCTCAAAAAATGTAATTAAATCTGCTTGTGTTTGTTCTTGCAAAACTTGAGCAGCTTGCTTAAAAGCTTCCTGACGACTAGAACAAGCTCGAATTATTTGTTGTATTTGTTTTCGCTCGGCTAATAACTGATTAGCTAAATTATTTGGATCAATAGCTTTATTTGTACTAAATAATTGTTTTATTAATAAATTAACTTGGGTTACTAAAGCTGTTGCTCCTATTTCTTGCAAAAGCTGTTGAGCGCGTTCTAAATCTGCTAATGCTTTTGGATCTTTATTTTTTTGTAAAACTTGCGCACGTTCAATTAAACATAAAGCTTTGTCTAATGGAAGCGAGCAGACTTCAAAAATTTCTATGGCTTGATTTAATTTAGTTAAAGATTCTTGGCCTTGTTTTTCTGCAAGTCGCGCTTCATAGTAAAGTAGTTTACCTATTAACAAAAGATTTTTTTCTTTTCCTAACCAATCACGCGCAATTTTTAGACCTGCTTGGGCTTGCTGTAATTTATTTTCGCTTAAGCAAATTTCTATAAAAGCTAGTTGTGCTTCTACAGCATAATCAATTCTATTAATTGCTAGAGAAGTTTCTAAGGCTGGTTTTAAGTGAAGTAGAGCTTGTTCTTTTTCACCCAAAAGCAAATAAAGCTTTCCTAAATTGACTTCGCAAAAACTTTCTGAGTCTTTAGCGCGAATTTGTTGAGCTAGTTCTAAAGCAAAGTTTAAGCTAGGTTTAGCTTCATTAATTCGACCTGTTAAAGTGTAAAGCAGCCCATATTGAGCTAAGGCGAGTGATTCGCCGTAGTCGTCTTGTTGCTTTCGTGCAAGGGTTAGACTTTTTTCTAGTAACTCTTCTGCTCTAGTCCAATTGCCTACTAAAATTAGACTTCCAGCCAAACCATTGTAAGTTTGCACAGCTAAAGCAAACTTTTGCTTATCTCCATAAAGTCTTATCAAACTTTCATAACAATCAATTGCTTGTTTAAGTTTTCCTTGTAAAAAATAAACTGTTGCTAGTGAAACATTTGCTTGAGTTTGAATATTTTCTTTGTCAATTTCTAAAATGTCTGCACTTAAATGTATTGCTTTTTGATAGTTTTCTATACCTTTGTCAAAGTCTCTAAGCCCAACTAAAACTTTTCCTGTATAAAGGTAACTTTCTGCTTCACCTTTTTTATCATTATTTTTAGTAAATATTTTAAGAGCCTGGCTTAAGTTATCTTGTGCAATTACATATTCTTGCAAATTAAAATAAACAACCCCTAGTTGGCAAAGTGCTTGGGCTTCCAAATTTTTATCTGTAATTTGAGTGCTACATTTTATAGATTCATTAAGCAGGCTAATTGCTGAAGGATAATTACTATTAACACAATAAGCTTTTCCAAGTTGTAAGCTTACCAATGTACGTTCTTTTATTGGTAGTCGCGCCCTTGCTGGCACAGTATCATAAGGTTGGAGTACGTCCAAGACACCAGAATAATAGCCATAACGCGCAAAATGCTCAGCAATATTAGCCCGTAAACTAGCATAAACGCTAACTTGTTCTGTAGTTAATGGTGGTGGCAAACGTCTTTGTTTAGCAATAGCTTCATTAATCAAGCCATGTTTTAGAAACACCTCTATTTGCTCAACCATTTCCGTAGCACTAAGCAAAGAAAAGGTTTCCGAGT
Source organism: uncultured Clostridia bacterium (assembly GCA_964492845.1). GTDB lineage: Bacteria > Acidobacteriota > Blastocatellia > Chloracidobacteriales > JADJPF01 > JADJPF01. Next base: position 257,409 of record CAZBMZ010000002.1, on the reverse strand, counting down.
TTCTTAACGCTGCTATTTTGACTTCTTCTTCTTGACTACGACGGCCCATAAATAAATTTAGAAGTTTATTTTAATTGCTAGAAAGGCGTTTTACTATTTCTTGGGATAACTTCTTTGGATCTAAGAAATTATCTTTGGGAATTTCGTCTAATTTGTGCATCCAAAAATCTGGTTTAGGTGCTTTTTCTTCCCATTTTGCTGTTTGACCATAAACTAAATAAATATCCCATGCAGGTCTATTATCTTGAAACTGCAAGACTTCTGAAAACTCTTTAGCTAAAAATTTATCTGCGTCCCAATAATGCGTTGCTCTAGCATCATTAACAAAAGTAACTGCCTTTACTACTTTTTCCTCTTTATCTTTGCGCAAAATCGGCAACCAAACAACATAAACTTTTAGTTTTGTGCTAGCAATTTGTTTTAAGACTTTGTTGGTTACTTGGGAGGCCCCCCCAATACATTTTCCTCAGCCAGGCGAGAGTACAAGCAAAAGCCTTGTGTTGCCCTCGTCCTTATTAAATTGGTCTTTTAGCTCTTCAATTCCTGAAGAAAACGTAATATACCTGGTTTGATTTTCTCTATTAACAAAAGCTTTTGTCTGTATGGTAAATGGTGTAAATATTAGACATAGAATTAAGCATAACTGGATAAACTTGCTAGTTTTCATAATTTTTTACCTGTTACTGCCCAGCCCAGCCGTAAACGACTGGGCTATTATCAAAAGCCCTTACAGGGCTTAAGAATAACTAATTAATTATTTTATTTGGCTTACTTACTCTTACCTAGCTTAAACTCATCATGTATTGATTTAACTACTCTAGCAATATCAGACTCAGGAATTACAAAAGAAATATTAATTTCCGATGAACCTTGAGCAATAGCAATAATGTTTGCTTGACTAGTTCCTACGGCTCCAAATATTCGCGCTGCAATTCCGGGAGTTCCTTTCATTCGTTCGCCTACAACAGCGATGATTGCAACTTTGTCTTGAACTTGAATGTCTTCAATATGTTTATGATGAAACTCTATTTCTAAGGCTCGTCTTAAGACATTACAGGTAAGTTCTACTTCAGAAGTATTAATAACAAAACAAATATTATTTTCTGAAGATGATTGGGAAATCATCAAGATATTGACATTTTGGCTAGCAACAGCAGTAAAAGTTTTTGCTGCTATTCCTGGGACTCCCATCATTCCACGTCCGCTAATAGTAATTAAGCTAATATTTTTTATTGAGGTAATAGCTTTTACATCGCTATCTTTAGTAGAAGTTGTTGACGCAATACGTGTGCCTACTCGGTCAGGAAAAAAGCTATTTTTTATTAGTAGTGGGATTGCATCCTTAATTACTGGCAATATTGTTTTTGGATACAACACTTTAGCACCATAGTAAGAAAGTTCTGCTGCTTCGCTATAGGTCATTTCCGATAAAGTATGAGCATCAGCAACAATAGAAGGGTCAGCCGTCATTACACCATCAACATCCGTCCAAATCCAAACTTCCCTAGCCTTTAAGCAAGCTCCAATAATTCCGGCTGTATAATCAGAACCGCCACGACCTAGAGTAGTAATTACACCCTTACGAGTAGCACCAATAAAGCCTGTAACAACTGCAACACGGCCAGAATTTAGTATTGGCAATAATTTTTCTTTTGTTCTAGCTTCAGTTTCTGGCATTTGAGGTGCTGCATCTCCATAATTATCATCTGTAACAATTAAATCTGTAGCTTCTACCCACTCAGCTAAAATTCCTGCTTCTGTAAGTGCTGCGGCTACAAGACGAGCCGACAAGCGTTCACCTAAAGAAGCAACTGCATCTAAAGCACGTGGAGAAGCTTCCCCTAAAATTTGTATGCCGTAACAAAGACGGCTACAATTTTGTTCAATTAACTTTTCAATTTCTTTAAGTAATTCTTCGCAACGTACAGCATCTTTAATTAGCTCTAAAATAGCAATCCGATGTTTACGAAGTAAATCTTGGCAAATGCTTTCATATTCAGCTTGTTTACCTTCTGTTGCGGCTGTTGCGGCTGCTAACAAGCCATTAGTAACACCACTCATTGCTGAAACAACTACTACAATTTCTTTTGTTGTTTCTTGTTCATTCTTAATAATTTTTACTATTTCGGCAATTCTACTAGCACTCCCTACAGATGTACCGCCGAACTTCATTACTAACATTAAAGTCATTCCCCCTAAAAAATATTTCTTCCATTACTTAATTTTTAACAAACAAAAGAGTATAAACATTTTTGTATAAATAAATAAGCCCTGCTAGTTGTTACAAAATCGGTGAAAATTGATATTGCATTTTTATAGTGTTTTCTTTTAATCTACTGTCAACCCTTAACGATTAATCTTTAGTTTTAAAGCAGGTTAATTAATAAACTTAAGGAGAAAGAAACTTTGACACAAGCATCTAATTCACCTATGGCAAAAGATCCTAAGAAAAACGATTTTCATAAAATTTTGCCTTTTTTGAAGGAAAAAATAGAGTTTGTTATTCCAAGCCAAATTGAATGGATGCACGAAGTTTTAGCCTATCTGATTGAACGCACTGCACATTTAGGAATTATTCAACCCTCTACTTCTAATATTTTTGTTGCCTTAGATGAAGCTATTGCTAATGCAATAAAACATGGAAACAAATCAGATCCAAACAAACGAATCCATATAGTTGCAGAAATTACCCCTCAACAAGCAAGCTTTACTATTACTGATGAAGGCGAAGGTTTTGACTTAAATAGCCTCCCTAATCCAACTGACCCAGATTATATTTTGCGCCCTTGTGGGCGTGGTGTGATGCTGATTTATCATATTATGGATGAAGTGCGTTATAACACTCGCGGCAATCAAATTGTAATGATCAAACGGCCAGAAAGCGAAGAAAGCGAGTTAGATATCAATAAACGTGCTGCTCAAACCCCAGAAAACCTACAATGTAAGCCTGACCAAGATTGCTGTAATTAAACCCTAAACAAAAAATTCTTATTTGTACAAAATTTTTAGCAACCTTTCTATCTCATTGGGCAAAATTGCCCAATAAAACTAACTTTTCTTAAAATAATTTAACCCATCAATAATCTAACTTATTTATAATCAATATTTTGCTAACTACCAATTCTTAGGCATAGTTTTTGTTTCTTTTATAGTAGGCAGAAGTAAAAGGTAGGGTTTTAAGTATGATACCTATTGGACATCAACCTACTAAACAAAAAATTATCCCTGTAGTAGTTTATTTACTAGTTATTATAAATGTATATATATTTTTACTAGAATTATTACTAGGAGAGTCTTTTATTGTTGGCTATTCAGCAATTCCTTATGAAATAACTAATAATGTTGACTTGGTTAAACCTGGCTTTATTGATGGATTAGGCAAAATTCCACAAGCCCCTGGCCCTGACCCCATTTATTTAACCCTTCTTACCTCTATGTTTATGCACGGTAGTCTGCTGCACATTGCAGGCAATATGATTTATCTTTGGGTATTTGGTGAAGAAATAGAAGGTTGTTTTGGACATTTTCGCTTACTAATATTTTATTTACTTTGTGGAATAATAGCTTCTTTAGCTCATATCTCTAGCCAACCTCTGGCAATTATCCCTTCACTTGGAGCATCAGGAGCAATTGCAGGAATACTTGGAGCTTATTTAGTCACATTTCCAACACATAAAATTAAAGTAATTATCCCTATTGGAATCTTTGCTAGTATAGTACAGTTACCAGCAATTTTTGTTGTTGGATTTTGGTTTATCCTACAATTACTAGGCCAATTTTCTAGCGCGATTTCAAGTAGTGGTGATGGTGTAGCTTATATGGCACACATAGGAGGATTTTTAGCAGGAATTTTCTTTAGCCGCTTTTTCTATCACAATGAAATTTTAACTATTGATAGTTTCTAAAAATCTTTTTTTAGAAAAATATATTGCTTATAACATATTGATTTATTTAATATTGTCACTGCACATAGGATAAATATAATAATAATTATTCCTAGATAACTATAATTATATTTGACACTCTATTTTTTTCATGGTACTTATATCAACCTATCTTAAATAATTTTATTTATATTTAAACAATTTTTTAATCTTTCTACATTCTTGCAAATTTTATTTTTTAATTAATATTCATCTAGTAATATTTATTAATAATTAATATTGTATTTCACTACAATATTAAACCTTGGCCCCTATTTAACAACCTAAAGCAACTACCTAAATATTTATACTGGAGGTGTTTATGCTTCATCAAATCAGTAATTTTCTGAAAGCATTAATATTAGTATTTATATTAATAACTACAAGTTACGGTCAGCAAACTAGTGGTAAGGCTGACCTAAAAGGAACTATTCGTGATGGTGAAAGTGCAGCTATAGGTGGAGCAACAATAACATTAATAGATCCTGCTACTGGAATAAAAAAACAATCAATAACAAATGAACAAGGAATTTATTTATTTCCTACCATTGAGCCAGGTAAATATCAAATTCAGATAGAAAGTGAAGGTTTTAGTTCTATAACTTTCAAAGATGTACGTGTGCCTGTGGGTCAATCTGTAGTAGTAGATGTACAAATGCAAGTAGGAAACGTAAGCGACTTTTTAGTAGTAGAAGCAAAACCTCCTTTGCTAGATTTACGCCAAAATCAAATTGCTTATTCTATAGATAGAATGCAGTTACAAGAACTACCTGTCCCTTTTGGAGGATTTATTGATTTTGCGGCTCTTGTACCAGGAATAACTCCAAGTTTTGCTCGTGCTGGAGGCTCTTTTTCTATTGGTGCTATTTCTTCTAATGGTATAGAAAACCGCTTTACTAATTTTACTGTTGATGGCGCACCTAATAATGATATTTTTGTAGGTCAATTTGCTTCAGCACAATGTAATATTTCAACCGATGCAATTAAAGAGTTTCAAGTAATTCCAAATCTAGCTTCTGCGGAGTATGGACGTAATGCAAGTGCTGTATTTAATGCAGTTACCAAGTCTGGTACTAATGAATTTCATTTTGATGTTTATGGATTTTTGCGAAATCAAAGATTACAAAGTAAAAACTTTTTTACTAAACAAGCTAACTTACCAAAACCAATATTTAATCAAACTCAAGCTGGCGTTAGTGCCGGTGGCCCAATAAAACGTGACCGTATTTTCTTTTTTGGTAACTTTGAATATGTGGTATTAAAGCTTGGTCAATCTGTATTAGTACCTTCTCGACCAGACATTAGCGTTACAGGTGCTAATATTTTTCGGGTAGAAGACTTTTTAGGACGTGTTGATTATCAAGTTGATACTAATAATTCTTTTAAGGTGCGATACGCTACAGAACTTTCTCCAGGCTTTTTCCAGGGTCTAAGCCCAACTATATTACCAGAAACTACTACTCAAGAAAATGACCGAGATCAACAGCTAGTAATGTCTCTTACTAGCACTTTTGGAACGGATAAAGTAAATGAATTCCGTTTTTCCTTTACAAGAGAAGATATAGGTTTTCGTCCACAACCTGGTTTTCCACTTAAAGCAGAGGAAATACGTCCTAATTTCCGTAGCGGCAGTGCTAATTTTATCACTGGAACTAATTTTGAAATTCCTGTTGATTGGAATACTCAAGATTTACAATTTGAGGATAATCTGCAATATACATTACCTAATTTTTATGGAATACATGACTTTAAGTTTGGAGTTGCTTATTTTCGTAGTACGCTTAACCGTAAATTCCAAGACCGTTTAGGGCAATTTTTATTTAACACTAACGCAGCTTTTGATCCTAATAATCCTAGCACTTATCCGGTTCAATATACTGTTAGAGTTGGCCCAATTAAATATTTAGAAAATAATGATGTAGTTTCAGCTTTTATTGCTGATAAATGGCAACCTACACAAAACTTAACTCTTAACTTAGGTATCCGCTATGAACGAGAATCTTTAACACCTGATCCTTATAATTTTGCTCCCAGGGTTGGCGTTGCTTATTCATTTGGCAAAAATAATACAACTGTAATTCGTGCTGCTGGAGGTTTATATTTTAGCCAAGCATTATTTCAATTTATTGAACGAACTACTCTTTTTAACCCAACAGGAGCAATTAACTTTGTAGTAAGGGATAACAACCCACTAATAGGGCAATTGCCAACAAATCCTATTTTACGTAATTTCCCTAATATTCCAATACTAAATAGAGCAGATTTTGCTTTTAATCCAAACCCAGAAATTGCTCAACCTAACCGCAAACTTCCTTATATATCAACTGTTAGTTTTGGGATTCAACACGAAATAACAAAAGATTTAGCTATCAAGCTAGATTATGTTTATTCACGAGGAATAAATTTATTTAGATCTAGAGATCTAAATGCTTTTAATCCAAAAACTCAGCTACGTCCTAATCCACAGTTTGGGCGGATTTTACAATATGAAAGCTCTGCTAACTCTTTTTACCACGCGCTTTTAATGTCTGTAGAAAAACGTTATAGAAAGAATTTTTATGTGCAAGGTGCTTACACACTTTCTAAAACCATCAACGAAGCAGATATACCTTTCCAATTACCTGATAATGAATTTAATTTGCGTGACGATCGAGGGCTTGCAAGCTTTGACGCTACTCATATTTTGGCTGTACAAGGTTTATATAACATTAACTTAAGCCCTATTTGGAATTTTGCTATTAGTGGAATTGGTCGAGCAATTTCTGGTCAACCTTTTTCACCTATAACTAACCGAGATGATAACCGTAATTTTTCTAATGATAGATTAGCTGGATTTAGTCGTAATACTTTTCGAGGGCCTGGTTTTGCTACTTTAGACTTACGCTTTACCCATAGCCCCAAATTAAGTGACAATTGGAAACTTAGATTTACGTTTGACTTAATTAATATTACTAACCGTGCAAACTTTACTAATGTTAACAATATTGTTAGCTCAACAACATTGCCTGCTACTTTTGGTGTTCCTCGTGTTGCTTTAGATGGAAGAGTTTTGCAAATAGGAATTAGAATTGATAGGTAATAAAACTAGCTTAACCCTTTGGTTAGAGTAGTTTTTAGCTACTCTAACCTTTTGTAGTTTTACTTTTTAATCACCCTAACAACATTATTTTTTTGGTCAGAAATAAATAAGTTTCCTGTCTTATCAATAGCAATATTAGTTGGTATTGATAAACTAGCTTTTGTTGCTGCTCCATTATCTCCAGCATAAGCATTTACACCATCACCAGCAACAGTTGTAATAACCCCTGTAGATAGATTAATTGCACGTATTCGATTATTACCTGTATCAGCAATAAATAAGTTCTCTCTATCTGTAGTTAAAGACTTAGGAAATTGAAAACTTGCCTTTTTAGCTGTTTTATTATCACCCTTAAAGCCGAATTTGCCGCTACCTGCAAAAGTGCTAATAACGCCTGATGAGAGGCTAACACTACGAACACGATTGCTATTATCAACAATAAATAAAGTATTATTTGCTAGTGCCAGTCCAGTAGGTGAATCTAAACTGGCGTTAGTTGCTGCTCCACCATCCCCGCTAAAACCAATCATTCCATTACCAGCAATGGTTGTAATATTACCTATTTGGTTATCAACTCGGCGGACTCTATGATTAGCTGTATCAGCAATAAATATATTCCCAATATCATCAATTACTATACTAGTTGGATTATTTAATTTTGCTAATGTAGCTTTACCATCATCACCACTAAAACCAGCCGTTCCATTACCTACAACAGTTGTAATTGTTTTAGTTGTATTGTCAAGACGACGTATTCGGCTACTACGCTCAACAATAAAAAGGTTATCTTTTCCATCTACAGCTACAAAAATTGGCTCAGAAAGGTCTGTATCAACCGCTAAATTGCCATCACCATTAAAACCATTTTTTCCTGTGCCTGCTATGCTAGTAATTACTCCTGTTGCACTGTTAACTTTGCGGACTAAGTTATGTGAAGTGTCAGCAATAAATAAATTGTTAGTAGAATCTACGGCTAAACCTGTTGGAACATTTAATTTACTAGCTTTAGCTGTTTTACCATCGCCAATACCAATTCCAGCAATAGAATTGATAGTATTTGTATCTAGGCTAACTCGTCTAACTTGGTCATAACCTGAGTCAAGGATAAAAAGCTCTGAAGCTCTAGCTGCCAAAGCAAAAGGAAATAGAGTCGCTTGTTTAGCTGTGCCACCATCACCATTATTAGCCTTAAGTTGCTTTTCTCCATTGCCTGCAACAGTAGTAATTACACCTGTTGTAGCATTTACCATTTTTACTTGAGTATCATCAATAATAAAAAGATTTCCTAGCTCATCAACAGTAACATTTAGAGGAAAAATCAAGCTTGTTTTAGTGGCTATTTCACCTTCAATAGAAGTACAACTTAAGCTACGAAACGGGTTACAACCATTTCCAGCAATAGTGCTAAGAATGCCTGTTTGAGTGTTTACTTGTCGGACTCGGTTGCTAAGTAGGATGTTATCAAACTTTGGTTCTGCACTAGTTTCAACTATTAGCAAGTTATTTTGATTATCAACATTAATAGCAACAGGAATTATGCTACTTAAAGCAGCCATTTCCCCATCTCGGCTAACTCCTGCTTTACCATTTCCAGCAAAGGTTGTAATCATTCGGCTACTTGCATCAATGCGCCGAACTCGAAAAGATTCTAGTTGTAAAACAAAAATATTTCCTGATTTATCAACTGTTAGGCTAAAAGGATTAGTTAAACTAGTTTGTGTTGCTAAAACATTATCTTTGTCTTGTCCTATTTCACCATTACCAGCAACGGTAGTAATTACAGAGCTATCAACATCAACACGACGAATGCGATTATTAGCAGAATCACTAATAAAAATATTTCCTCGCTCATCTATTGCTAAACCATTAGGAAAATTTAGCTTAGTACGTGCTGCCGGTTCACCATCACCAGTAAAACCAGCCGTTCCAATACCAGCAATAGTAGTAATTTCACCTGTTGTTAAGTTTATTTTTCTTACTTTATGGTTGTTTGTATCTGCTACTAACAAGTTTCCTGCTTTATCAAAAATCATTGCTTTAGGCGCATTTAAGCTAGCTTGAAGGGCTGGCCCGCCATCACCAAAAGCACGATCACTACCTACAAGTGTAGTAATTTCACCAGCATTAAGTGTTTCAGGAACTAAAGCAAAGGTTTGACTGGCTAAAGAAAAATTTTGAGATAGTGTTAAAGATATGACTAAAAAGATAACTAGTATTCCAAAGAACCTTTTCATAATTTTATTTTTTACGCTGTTTATTTTTTTTAGAATTTTGACTAAGTAAAGTATAACCTATCATTTTATAAAGAAGTCTGGCCCCAACATTAGCATCCCATTCGTCGCCATCAGGCCCGGGAGCAACTTCTGTAAGGTCAAAACCAATTATTCGCCGACCTGAACGCACTAGCCCGCCAAGCAAGGCAATAATTTCTTGAAAAGAAAGCCCGCCCGGAACCGGTGTTCCTGTATTTGGGCAAAGTGTAGGGTCTAGTCCATCAATATCAAAAGAAAGATAAACTTGTTCGGGTAAATCTTTGATTATTCCGTCTACTATTCTAGCCCAGGCTATACCATCAAATTTATGTGCCATTAATATTTCATCAAAATAAGTAACAATTCGACCATGAGAGCTTTGTATAACTTCTAACTCTCCCTCAGAAAAATCCCTAATGCCAACCTGGACAAGTTTAGTAACTCTTGGTAAATGTGTAATAACATTGTACATAATAGAAGCATGTGACCAGTCAAATCCCTCATAAGATTGCCTTAAATCACAATGTGCATCTAGATGTAAAATTCCAAAACCACCTGAATAAGCTTCTGTATGTGCTTTTATTGAGCCAAAAGGCGTAGCATGATCGCCGCCTACTAAACCAACAATTTTTTCTTTAGCTAATAATTCGCGGGCCGTTTCATAAACAATATGATTTACCTTACCACAATATTCATTGACTTTATCTAAATTAAATTGAAGCCTAGGAGAGTTTTTTACATCTCCACCTACTTCAATAATAGGTGCAGCTAGCTTTTTTGCTTTGCGGTTGTATTCTTGAATCTCTGTTGATTCTGCTAATAAATAAATTCCGCTTTTGTAAGGTCGCCCCGTTCCATAATCATATAAATCAACCTGTCTACTTGCTGCAAGTATCGCGCTTGGGCCAGAAGCCGTTCCACCTCCATAAGATGTAGTAGCTTCAAAAGGAACAGGAATTAACACAACTTTGCTATTTTCTAAAGTGTTTGGAAGTCCAAAAATACCAGAATCAGCTAGAGCCGCCGCATTAGGATCAAAGTTTTCCATTATGTTAAAACCGCCCTAGTTAGATTTTCCGGCCCTTCAACCCTAACATGAATGTTATCTTCTATGCGAATACCTCCAAACTTAGAAAGTCGGTCAATCATCGCCCAATTAAATAAATCTTTGTCTTCTCCATTACGATAAGGCTCAAGCAGCATTGGAATAAAATAAAAACCAGGCTCGATTGTAAAAACTTGTCCTGCTTCTATCACACGAGTAAATCTTAAAAAGCGATATTCAGCCGGAGGTGGTGCTGGAGTCCCTTCTTTATCAGCCACATGACCAGAAACATCATGAACTTGAATACCTAATAAATGCCCTATTCCATGAGGAAAAAAAGGATGTGTAAAACCACGAGCAAAAATTTCATCTGCTGAGAGTTTAATTAACTCTAACTCAGCCAATATTTTAGCTACTCCTTGATGTGTCGCTTGATGAATATCTATATAAGATAGTCCAACTTTTACTTGCGTAACTAAAGTTTGTTGCAAACTTTCCATTTTATTAAGTAATTCTTGGAATACATTGTCAGCACCTTCACGTAAGTAAGTTCTGGTAATATCGCTACAATAGCCAAACATTTTTGCCCCAGCATCAATTAAAAGCAAATCCCCATTAGCCGCTTCACGTCCTCTTTTATGTTGATAATGCAGTACAGCAGCCTTTTCATTTAAGGCAACAATGTTAGTGTAAGGTGTGTCAGATTCTGCACCATCTATTGCATTAAGATAATCTCTATGGATTTCTCGCTCGCTTAAGCCTGCTTGAAAAGCGGCTAATGCTGCACGATGTCCACAAGCAGCACGTTGATTAGCTAATTTTATACAATGAACTTCATAAGGCGTTTTAATTGCGCGGGCAAAATCTAGTCTGCTCATTAAACTTCTTGGTTGAACTAGTTCTGGATTTACTCCCCATTCTTGAACTAAATTAGCATTATTACCTATATAAGCAACTTGACTTAAATTAGGTAAATGTTTAGATATTTCACTAACTTGATTTACTTCTGTGATTTCAAATTCTGATTGCCAATGTCGAGCAGCATCAACCGGAGTTTCATACCAAAAATCTTTAGGAACATATCGAAATAATTTCAAGGGCTTATTAGGTTGAAAAAGTAAAAAATGGTCAGCCCCTTCTAATGCAAGCCAATGTGTAAAATGTGGAACGCTACGAAAAGCAATATGGTTATCATCTGCAAAATAATAACCCTCACTGCCAGAATGAATTAACACACCATCTAAATTTAATCCCCGCTCAGATAGTTCATTAATAATATTTGTGTAGCTATCTTTTAATTTAGCAATATGTTCCTGATAAAGTTCAGCTAATGGCATGAAAAACTCCTTAAGTTTTATTGATATATTTTAGCGGAGAATTTAGGCGCAAATGAAGTGTCAAAAAAGAAAATATCTGTCTGTAAGAAGAAAGTCAACAGATGTTTAATAATAAAATTCCAAGCTCTTTAGAGTTGGTAGCAAAGTCTTTTGTAGCAACAAATTTGTGATAATCTTAGGCTAATTTTTATTATTCTTTAGAGGTATTTATAAATTACTATGTTAACTCGATCTCGATTAGAAGTTTACCTTACAATAGCTTTGCTTTTAATAGCTACACTTTTTATTAATTGTCAAAGCCCAACCAATAATCAAACATCAAATGCAGTTGTAGGAAATGAACAGTTAATAACTTTATCTGATCTTGGAGAAGTAGCAGAATTTTCCCTTACTAATCAAAGTGGAAAAACCATAACAACCGCAGACTTAAAAGGAAAAATTTGGGTAGCAGACTTCTTTTTTACTAGTTGCCAGGGTGTTTGTCCCGTTATGACAGCACGAATGTCTAAACTAGACAAAAGCCTTGGTGAAAAGGGCTTACACCTGCTTTCTATTAGTGTTGATCCAGCTACAGATACCCCAGAAAAATTGACTGAATATGCTAAAAACTTTGAGGCTAAAAATAATTGGCAATTTCTTACAGGAGAAAAAGCAAAAATTATTGATCTTTCTGTAAAAGGTTTTCGCCTAAGCCTTGGCGAAGACCCAATGAGCCATAGCCAACGACTAGTTTTAATAGATGGTCGTAGTCATATCCGAGGCTATTACAGTATAGACAGAGAAAATGAGATGCAATTAATAGTAGAACATGCAACTCAACTCTTAAAAGAAGCGGATGTAACTAGCAGCAACTAAACAAGTTAGTCTTTTTCAAGGACAAGCCGGAATTTAGGCTAGTAAAACAAGCATTTTCTTGGCTATAATCGCCGTCTCTGCTGCACCAGCAGGATGGGCTAGCCATCTTTTTACTAGCCTTAAAAAATGCAACAAAAAATTAATATCTCTTGCTTGCGTTTTTCTTTGCATTCTTTGTCGGCCTAATTCTTTGTGTAAACAAAGAAACGGGGGAACCAATTCCACTAGTAAGGTTTTAACTTACTAGCAGGGGCGCATTTAAGCGTATGTTTAACTTATTTTACGCTTACTAGAGAACTTCCAAACTCAAGCCCGTCAGCTAACCTCGTAGGCATAATTGGAAGGACGAGTGTCCGCTTTTCTAGCTTGGACTCTTTTCCCTTCCCCAAAAATTAATCTGAGTTCGGTATTGCTAAAGCCTAAGTGTTTTTGGATTTAGCTTAAGGAAAGGATCTTTCATGAATTTTGGTGAGTTTTTGTCTACCAATACCAGAGTCTCTACTAGAAAAAATAAAAAAGTTAACTTAAACTTTTTTGTTGTTGCTCTGCTTTTAGGTGTATTTTGTTTACAACAAAGCTCTTTTGCACAAGATTATAAACATTTGGCAGTGTCATCTAACTTTGCTGCTAACAGCAAAGAACCTGCAATTGATAACGACAAAGCAACAAATGCTGATAGTTCCGAAGCTAAAGAAGTTGTTACCCGCCCAAGATTTGTTAATCCAAAACGTGTCCTTAATTTTGCAAAAAAATATTACTTCCCACTAAAAGGTTTAATTAGCTCTATTTATGGCGAAAAACGTCGTGGTCATCGCCACAAAGGTATTGATATTGCCGCCGCCACTGGCACACCAATTTATCCAGCAGCAGAAGGAAAAGTAGTTTTTGCTGGTTGGCAAAGTGGTTATGGAAATACTCTAATAATTGAACATAAGGATGGTCAATTATCCCGCTATGCTCATGCACAAAGATTATTTGTTAGTGAAGGTGATAGCGTAAATATAAATGATACTATTGCTTTAGTAGGCTCTACAGGCCGATCTACTGGCCCACACCTACATTTTGAATTAACCGATAGTTTTGGCAATCAACTTAATCCATTAAAAGTTCTCTATAAAAGAAACCTTCTAGCAACAGATGAACAAACAGAAAATACAGAAGAAAGTATTGTTTCAAATGTTGAAGTTGAAGAAGTGACTGAATAGTCAATAAATTAAAAATTAAAGTTTTAATAGAAGCGGAGCAATATTTGCTTCGCTTTTGCTATTTTTGGGCAAGGAAAAAGCCAGCTAGCCTAAATAGCTGCTGGCTACGAGTGCTTTTACTAGAATTCTAGAACTAAATTCTCAAAAGTATATATAAAAAAACCCTATCCTGCAAAACATTTATTTCCATCTTGCCCTTTGACACCTTGATCTATCTGCAAAGTAGTTTAATATTTATTTCTTTTTTGGGAAAAACATTTTTATTTTTTGCAACAAAATCTTTTTCTTTCATTCTCTTTTTAATCTCATTAAGGAGTTTTCTAAAAAATGGAAAGTTTGGTTATTGCCAATGTTAAGCACCGTCCTTTACGTACTTTAATGACTGCTATTGGAATTTCTATTGGAATAGTCTTGATCTTAATTATTGTTGGACTAGCTCATGGAATGTTACAGGATCGTGCTTCTAGAGAAGCAAATATGGCAGCAGAAATAATTGTTCGACCTGTAGGAAGTTTTACTGCTGGACTTGCTTCTAATACTCTTTCAATGGATATAAAAGAGGTGGAAAAAGTTTCTCAAATCCCTGGAGTAAAAGCAGTTACTCCTGTAGCTCAATATGTGCAAAATACTGGAACAGGTATAGGCTTTCGAGTTACAGAAGCCATTGTTTTTGATAGTTATTTGCAAACTACAGGAGTGAAATTAGTTGAAGGCCAAGCCCCTACTAACAACACAGAAGCCATTGTTGACGCAGATTATGCAGCAGAAAAAAAATTAAAAATTGGCGATCCTGTAAAAACGCTAGACAAAACTTTTAAGCTAGCCGGTATTTATAGCCCAACAGTTGGATCACGTATTAAAGTTCGCCTTTCAATGATTCAAGAACTGCTTTCAGCAGAAAACCGTTGCACAATGTTACTTGTTCGTTGTGAAAATCCACAAGATCAAGAAAAAATTGCACAACAAATTGCTCAGGTAACTACTGACACCCAAATAATCTTTACTCGTGACCTACCCCGCCTTTATTCTCAAGGTTTACCTGCTTTAGATGTCTTCTTAAAAGTTTTAGTCGCCTTATCTGTATTTATTAGTACACTAGTAATCTTACTTTCTATGTATACCGCAATCAGTGAAAGGACTAAAGAAATAGGTGTGTTAAAAAGTTTAGGAGCATCCCGGACTTTTATTATTTGGACTATTGAAAAAGAAGCTTTATTAATTGGGATAATAGGCGTTTTACTTGGTTATTTATTAGCCTTCCTATCACGTCTTTTAATAACAAAATTTACTAGCCTTCAACATATTGATTTTGAATGGAATTGGCTTTTAATTACTGCCCTAGTAGGCATTTTTGGAGCATTACTTGGCGCGCTTTACCCAGCTATTTATGCAGCACAAAAAGATCCTGTTGTAGCACTTAGTTATGAATAACCATTATCGCCAATCATCCTAGTATGTTAGAAAAAAAATCAGGATAATAAAATTTCCTGTACTGGTAAAATCTTTAACTAAAAGAGGAATAATTTCATGGAAGCAACACAAGCATTAAAAGAGAAAGATCCCAAATACCAAGAAACCGTAATTCAAATGATGCGTTCACAAGCCTATCGTGAACTAGCAGCAGCACAATTATTTGGCTATGGGCTGCAATTTGTTCCTGTAAAAAACTTTAAGTTTATGGTTTGGCATATTAACGAAGAAACAGAACATTATTTTGCTGTTGCTAATCTTTATAAACAATATACAGGTGAATCTGTTGATGATTGGGTAATGGAACGATTAAAAAATAAACCTATTCCATTTGTTGACTCATGGTTAGAACTAGGTGTTGCTCAGTGGCTTTATGATCGTGGAGGTTTTTGGCAATTACAAGAATATGAAAATTGCTCATGGGAACCTTACCGCAGTATTGTAGATAAAATTATCCAAGAAGAGCGTGGACATCAATCGCATGGGGCAAAAATCGCTGTTAGCCTTTGCCAAGAAGAAGCCAACCGCGCCCAAGCACAAACAGTATTTGCTAAATGGCTTCGTCAAGGGCTACTTTCTTTTGGTCGTCCTCATAATGCTGGAAATAAATATGCAATTGAAGTAGGGCTAAAGAAACGTGATAGTGCGGACGTAATGCAAGATTTTATCAACGATATTCGCACCGATGTTAAAGAAGCTGGTCTGGTTTGGCCTTCTCTAGAAGAACTTGGTGTAGAAATGCCCGCAGATATTGACTGGACATTATAAAATTTAATTAGCATTTATACGTTAGGCTATTTGCTAGTTATTTATATTTAATCTAGTTAGAAATAGCCTAACTTTCCCTAACAAAATCTTAACTCCTAATTCAATTATTCAGCATTGGATTTGCTAAAGTTTCTGCATCCATCTTTATTGTTGTTCTTCTTCTTGGATTTCTGCTTCTGTGTTCTTTCTTACTACTGCTAGCTGTAAGTCCATAGCATCTAGCAATGATAGCAATGTTTTTAGCGTTGGATTTCCTTCTACTGACAGAGTTTTGTATAAGCTCTCTCTACCCAAACCAGTAGTGTTTGCTAGTTCTGTCATCCCAAATGCTCTAGCTACTCTCCCCAATGCTAATAAAAATAGCTCTGGCTCCTTTGGTGATTCCAACATTGCGCTCAAATAATCTACAATCTCTTGAGGATCTTTTTTGAATCTTTCTTTTAACACTTCGTCATATGAAATTGTCTTGACCCTTTCCAATATTGCGCTCATAGGTTTTCTTCTCCTAGGTAATCTATTAAATATTGTTTTGCTTTCGCTATGTCTTGTGATTGCGTCTTTTTATCGCCTCCACAAAATAGCACTATTATTTTGCCGTCTTTCTCTGTGTAATAAATTCTATAGCCTGGGCCGTAAGTTATTCTCATTTCATACAAATGTTCTACTAAACCCTTATGATCTCCAAAATTACCTGCTGCTGCTCTATCCAAACGTCTACTAACTTCTAGCTTGGCCCGCTTATCTTTTAGGGATTCGTACCATTCGTTGAAAGGTATTTTTCCATCAGATGTTATATAAAATTCTATTTCTTTTGTTGGTTCTGCCATAAATAGTATCTTATAGAATACATTTTAAGATATCTACTATATCTAGCTGCTGCTTACCTGTAAATAAACAATTAGCCTTAGCGAGATATCTTTGCGAGTTTACTCTTTAATACTAACAAAACATAATCTATAAATCATTATAAGATAATTTACTTATCATTTTTATAGTTTTCTCTGGAATAAAACTCTTATCTGCAACAGTTACAAACAATAGGTACTATGCTTATTTTTAAATAACGCTTTTAACAACTATTACTCTTTACTTCTTTATTTTTACATTACGAGTTATATTTTTCAGTTTTTTTAATAATTGAAATTAACTAATTCTAATTCTAGTTTTCCTTTATTTTCTTTCTTTCTACTCTTATCATAACTTTATTTTATATTTGCACTTTCTGAAATGTGTAACAACCACTCTTATCTTTGCACTTGGTAATTAGAACTATTTGTTGTTATAATTTGCTACCTCAACAAAATAAAAATCTATATTAGTAGTAATGCCTATGTCTAGCTCCTCCAACTTTGTTGGTACAAAACGTTTTTCCATCAAGCACCGTTTAGGAGCAGGAAGCTTTGGCGTAGTTTATGAAGCTTTTGACCAAGAAAAAAACTCTTTAGTAGCCTTAAAAGTTCTTCATCCAACATTATTTCAAGAAAGCGGTGAAGCACTTTATCGCTTTAAGCGTGAATTTCGAGCTTTAGCCGACCTTATCCACCCAAATTTAGTTTCACTTTATGAATTAATTGCTGATCAGGAATCTTGGTTTTTTACTATGGAACTAGTAAAGGGAGTAAATTTCCTAGATTATATTTTAGAGCAACCTATTATTTCCCCTCCAAATACAAGGATAAGTCCCGAAGCTAGACAAACTAATCTACAAAATCAAAGTAATCTTGATGCTGCAACAGTTGATAGCAATATAATTAGCACCAATTCCAGCAATATAATGGAATGTACTACTGAAATATCATTAAGTGATCCACTACCTATTTATAGCAATTATACTTTTAATCAACCTATAGATTTTAAGCGTCTACGAATGCTCTTACGCCAGCTTGTAGAAGGGGTTTATGCCCTACATCGTGCAGGAAAATTACATCGTGATCTAAAACCTTCTAATGTATTAGTTACTAAGGAAGGTCGGGTAGTAGTTTTAGATTTTGGCCTAGTTACAGAGCTTAACAATACTGATGTTAGCTCAAGCGTAGGATTTTTTGGGACTCCTACACATATGTCACCAGAACAATCTGCTTGTCTTCCTGCATCTGAAGCAAGTGATTGGTATAGCGTTGGTGTAATTTTGTATCAAGCTTTGACAAATAGATTACCTTTTACTGGAAAAATGCATGAGATTATTAGCCAACGCTTAGAAAGTGATCCCCCTGCTCCTAGTTCAATTAACAACAATACTCCTTTAGACCTAGATAGTTTATGTGTTTCTTTGTTACAGCGTGATCCTAAAAAACGACCTACAGGAAAAGAAATTCTTAACCAACTCAGAGGTCTAACAAATGAATTACCAGCAGCAAATTATCTGTCTATAGATAGTTCTTCAGACCTACAAACCAGTACCTCTTTGATAGGCAGAGAGCAATCTTTATCAGACCTGCAAACTGCATTTAATTTAACTCAGACTGGAAAAACAGTAGTAGTTTATTTACATGGCAGTTCTGGAATGGGAAAAAGCGTACTTGTACGTGAGTTTTTTAATGATTTAGAAAAGACTGAAGCAGTAATTTTATTTGGTCGCTGTTATGAGCAAGAAGCCGTCCCTTATAAAGCGGTTGACAGCCTTATAGACACTTTAAGCCAATACTTAAAAAATCTTTCTCAGCTAGAAGTAGAAGTACTATTACCAAGAGATATTTTAGTTTTAGCTAAACTTTTTCCTGTACTTAATCAAATAGGGACAGTTCTAGGAGCAAAACGTAAAGTAATAGAAATTCCTGATGCACAGGAATTGCGCCGCCGCGCATTTATGGCTTTGCGAGAACTCCTAGCGCGACTAGCTGATAGAAAACCTTTAGTTTTATTTATTGATGATCTGCATTGGGGAGATCTTGATAGTGTTTCATTGCTTCAAGAAATCCTACAACCTCCTGATCCTCCAAATTTATTGCTAATAGTTAATTATCGAACTGAAGAAATAAAATCTAGTCCAGCGGTAGCAGAATTTTTAAGACTACGTAATAATAATCATTCAAGCATACTAACTCAAGAAATTGCTTTAACAGAGCTTTCCTTAGCCGATTCTAAAAAACTAGCATTAGCTTTGCTTTCTAGCCACTATCAACCAACAAATGCAGACCTTGATTTTATAGCTCAAGAATCTGGTGGAAGTCCCTTTTTTCTTTCTGAGTTAGTTAGATATTTTCAGACTACTAATTACAACATTAAACAATTTGCTGCTGAGCAATCTGCAAAACTTGGAACCTTAAATGAGGTTTTACAAGCGCGAATTTCTCAACTGCCTGCAAATGTCAGCCAATTATTAACCGTTGTTGCTGTAGCAGGTTGTCCGCTTGCTTGGACAATTGCTAAAAAAATTGTTGTTTTAGCAACAGATGAACAAATTATTTTTGCCCTGCTACGCGCTCAACACCTAATTAGAATCCGGGAAACAGGCGATCAAACAGAAATAGAAATTTACCATGATAGAATCCGGGAAAATATTGTTAACAACCTCTCCCAAGAAGAGTTAAAACGATATCATTTAGCTTTAGCTGAAGTCTTAGAAACAACCTCACAAACTGATCCAGAAACTTTAGCTAATCATTTTTTTGCTGCTGGCAAAATAGATAAATCAACCGAATATTTAATTCAAGCAGCAAATAAAGCTTATAAAATGCTTGCTTTTGATCAAGCAGCTAGACTTTATAAACAAGTTTTATTCAGCAAAGAACAAAATCACCCTGATCTATGGCAACGACTTGGAACATCGCTAGCAAATTTTGGACGATGTGCCGAATCAGCCGAAGCCTATTTAATAGCAGCAAAACTTGAAAGTAATGAAGCTAATATTATTCAACTTCAAAGAATGGCCGCCGAGCAGTTACTAATTAGTGGTCATATGGATCAAGGTTTAGCCGTGTTACAAAGCTTTTTAGACCGTGTAGGCTTAAGTTTACCTTCTTCTCCTAAACGAGCTTTACTTTCATTTCTTTATAAACGTGCGCAAATTTGGTGGCGTGGACTAGAATTTAAAAGCCGAACAGAAGTTGAATTATTACCTACGGAAATAATGAGAATTGACACTTGCTGGGCTGGAGCAATTGGATTAGGTATAGTTGATATTACTTTAGGAGCAACATTTCAAGCACAACACTTATTATTAGCTCTTAATGCTGGTGAACCTTATCGAATTGCTCGCGCTTTGGCTATGGAAGCTGGTTATTCTGCTACGGGTGGTGGCTCAAATCGTAGCCGGACAGAAGAATATGTAAGAGCAGCAACAGAGTTAGCAAATAAAATTAATCAACCACATGCATTAGGCTTAACTAAAGTAATGGCTGGACTAGCAGCATTTTTAGTAGGAGAATGGCGAAGATGTGCTGAGCTAACATTATCAGCCGATGAAATACTGCGAGATAATTGCACAGGAACAATTTGGGAACTTAGCACTGCAACATTTTTCCGCCTTAGAGCTTTATATTGGTTAGGCGATATTGCTTATTTATTTAATATTTTGCCTGCTCATATAAAAGCAGCTACGGATCAAGGCGATCTACTAGCCTTAGTTAATTCTCATATTCGCGCTGCTTATTTTATAGATTTAGCTAATGATGAGCCTCAAGTAGGAGAAATAAAGCTAGAAGAAATTTTGTCAAAATGGTCTAGTAAATACTTTCATATGCAACATTTACAAGGCTGGTTTGTAGCCGTAGAAATTGCTTTATATCAAAACGATGCTCTAAAAGCATGGGAGCTTTTCCAGCAAAAATGGTCAAAAATTACAGATTCTCTCTTTTTACGTATCCAATTACTGTTAATAGAGGCTTTACATTTACATGCTCGTGTTCTAGTAGCACTTGCAGCAACCGATAGCGCAAATTCTAAACCACACCTAGCATTAGCAGAACAAAAGGCTAAACAGCTTGAACAAGAAAAAATGCCTTATTCCATAGCTTTTGCTCTGCCTATTCGCGCAGCAATCGCTTATCAAAATAAAGATAAACAAGAAGCTAGTTATTTTCTTTCTCAAGCTAAAGATTTGTTTGAACTCCTAGAAATGGCTCTGCATAAAGCAGCCGTAACATATCAACTAGGAAAAATATCAAATAACCCTGACTTAACTCTATCAGCAGAAGAATGGATGAAAGGTCAAAAAATTAAAAATCCCGCTAAAATAGCAAATATGTTAGTGCCTGGATTTTCTTAAAATTAAATTCTTTTACTAGGATTTCAGAAATTCTAAAAATAAATTTTCTCGTCGTCCTCGTCGCCTTCTTCGTCCTCTTCCTCATCGTCTAAATCATCATCGCTTTCATCCTCTACAACATCTTCTAGGACAACTAAAGCTTGTCCTCTAACAGTAACATCCGCTTGTAGATTAAGTAATGCTGCATCCAAGCAACTGAGAATGCAAACATAAGATTTTTCAGGATCTTGATTTTCTAAGGTTTGTTGTCTTGTAAGACGTAGTCCTTTAAGGTTTGGTCTAGCACCTTCGCCTAACTCTACCCAAATTTCATCATCTTCACCAAACGCATCTACAAAGCCTAGTTCTTGGTTGTAAAGCATCGCATAGCTAGTATTTTCTTCACTATTCCAATAAACATATAAACATTTATCAAATTTTTGACATATTTCCTTAGCTATATTTTCTACAATTTCTGGCTCTAAGATTTCTGGTGTATAGACATAAACAACACTTATGTCATCTTCTACTTCAGAAAGACTTTTTTCAAAATTAAATATATCTTCTCGTTGTTCTAAAAATTCTGCAATTTCTTCAAAATCTCCGCAAAGAACAAAAGCTTCAAAAATAGAACCCATAAATTAAACTCCTAAATTCCTAAAACACTCTATTATTTGATGTTTAAAGTGGGTAAATGCTAGCTTGAGTTTAAGCGTCTGTACATAGACTCCTGCATTTTATTAGATATTTTCTGCATTAATAAATTTTCTTTAGTTGATCAAGTAGCTAGTGCTAATATTAGCTACTTGACAGAACAATTTTTCTTTAATGATTCTAGGAATAATGCTTATAAAAAGTAGTTGAAGTAAAATATTTTATGATTAGTAAAAAAATACTATTAATATTGCTAATAGGAATAATCTTAGAAACTAATATGGTAGCAGATAATAAAAACAAGCCTCAAGCCGGGCCAATGAAACCCTTTCCTACAGAAATATGTGAGATAAAAGCTAAAGAAGATCTTTTTAGTAAATGCGTTGGCAAACGTGTAAAAGTAAAAGGAACAATGGCTAAAACAGTCCTACACCCTAAACAAACTTATCCCGATGTATCAAGCGTTGGCGGTTACATAAATAAAGCACACATTGACACAGAATGGGGACAAATTGCCTTAATATCGCAAAAACTAATTAGTTGCAAAGAATCTATTGAACTAGAAGGAATCTTACGTATCACTCCTTTATTTGATGAAGAAAATAAAGAAAAATATCCTTATATTCAAGTACTTAGCTTTAATTGCAAGTAGTTAATTTTGTCTTAGGAAATTAAAAAATGAGCAATAATAAACTTCCTCCCGGACAATGGGAAATTCATCAATTTCCTAGGTTTGGATTAAGTCAATTTGCTAGTCGCTTTCCAAAAGATCTAGCCAAACTCCAAATAAAAATTGATGGAGATGTTGAAAATCCTTTTGTTGTTACAGACGAGTTAATAAAAGAACTGCCAGAAATTGAGCAAATATCTGATTTTCATTGTGTCACAACTTGGACTTATAAATCCCTTAAATGGAAGGGTTATAGATTTAGAGATTTTTTTCAAAAAATTGTTATCCCTAAAAGCAATCCTAAGAAAGAAGCAAATTTTGTGATTTTCAGATGCCAAGATGGTTATAGGGTTAGTTTGTCGCTAGAAGATTTGCTTAATGAAAGTGTCATGCTAGTAAATAGCTTAAATGATAACCCTCTAACCATTGAGCATGGTGCGCCACTACGATTAATAGCACCTAAACATTATGGTTATAAAAATGCTAAACATATAAAAGCTATAGAATTTTGTCTTGATGACAGCAAATATAAGCCTGTGGCTTTTAAGTTTATGGATCATCCCAGGGCTAGAGTTGAATTAGAGGAGCGTGGAAGATGGTTTCCCGGCTGGTTACTACGTTATGTGTATCGTCCGCTAATACGTCCAACAATTTGGCAATTCCAACAAGCATTAAAGAAATATTTAACTAACAAATATAAAAGGTAACCCTCTTAACAAAGGCTAATGTGCCGAAGGTGGGACTTGAACCCACACACCCTTGCGGATACTGGATTTTGAATCCAGCGCGTCTGCCATTCCACCACTCCGGCATATTTAAGAACCACCCTAATTTACTCCAATATTAAATTAACTTTCAAGCTCTATCCCCATTTTCGTCCCCATTTTCGCAGGAATGCTTGATATTTTCGTTGTAAAGTTTAGTGAGCCTAGTACGATAAATTTTGTTAGTAAAAGCTTTCTTGCTTGCTAAAGTTAGGTGTTTTTAACTTAGTGTGAGACAATAACTGGTAAGAAGATAAATTTTGTCTAATACAGGACAATAAATTTGAGTAGATAAGTATATATTTAATTACAAAAAGTGAGAGTAATTTGAATAAGACAAAAAATAAATTTTTATTAATACAAGGAAAGTAATATTAATAAGAGTTTGACAGAGCGAGTTAGATAATTTTGTAACTATACAGAAAGAGATAAAAATGAAAAAGTATGAAGAGTTTATAGATAGTAAATTCAAGCTTGTTAATATAGCTGCGAAACGTTGTAGAGAAATACGTAGCGGACAGATACCGCGCATACATATAGCGTCCAAGAATTCAGCGAAAATAGCATTAGAAGAAGTAAAAGCAGGTTTAGTATCTTTTGAAGATTTACCACCAATAAAGCAAAAGATAGTAACAACAATAGAAAGTAGTTTAAATAGTGCCTAAAAATAATGAAGAATAGGAATGGTGTTTGATAATGCTAAGGCTGCTAATTATCTAGATGCTGTGAAAATAAGAGTAGTTCAGGATAATTTGAATACTCATAACACTAGCTCTTTTTATCAATATTTACTGGCAGATGAAGCTAAGGTTTTTGCTGGTAACTCAAAATACAAAATTATTTAACTTACAGTGTAATTATGAGTAGAAATAATTGCTGTTATCCACATAATTTATTTGTTAGGAGTAAATTGATAAAATTTATTGATTTCTTCAATGTGACGGCGAATTAATTTTTCATTTTCTTCCTTAATTACAGAATTAACTAAGTTTGTAGTTGCTTTTGGATCCAAAGTTAAATCATAAAAATAATCTTGAAAATTTACACTATCAGCAATATAAAGCGACTTCCCACTTCTACTTAAAATGCCATAAACCGCCCCATAACTAGACGCTACTAAATAGTTATCTTTTATATAAGATTTTTGTTCTTCTAAAGTTGACATAAACAGAGGTCTACCAAAAATATTGCTGTTAACTGTAGGTTTATGACCTAACAAATAATAAAGACTTGGTGTTATATCAGCAGAAAAAGCAATATTTTTATTGTCCCAAACAATGTTGTTTTTTAATTTTTCTGGTAAGTGAATAATCAAAGGAATCCGCAAAATTTCAGGAAAAATAGTATAAGCATGACCAAAGCGATTTTGTTCACCTAATGAATCACCATGATCAGAAGTAAAAATAATTATGCTATTTTCAAATAATCCTTCTTGTTTTAAGAACTTAATAAAGTCTCCAAAACAGGTGTCAACTTTTTTTACACGAGAAGCATAAGGAGCATAAAAGCCCTGGTAATTTCCTTTGTCTAGCACAGATTTATTCTCACGATTAATCACAGAAATATGTAGATTTTGCGGTTGGGTGTAACAAAATATTGGTTGTTCTTTATTTGTATTTTTTGCAAGTTTTCCTTTTAATTCATTTAGGCTAACACATAGATTTAAGTCTTGTGTAGAAATTCCTTTATCTAAAATAGTAATGTTTTCAGAAGGTTTAACAATAGTTTCAAGTATAGAATCAATACTTATAAAAGATTGATAATTTTCTTTTTCTAAAAGCTTTTGCAAGCTATTCATTGGGTAAAATGGAGTCACATATTGTTTATGAATTAGCATTCCACCTACCCAAATAGAAGGTTCTGCAAGTCCTGTTGCCCCGTATCGAGTAAAAGCGTTTTCTAAGACAATACTTTCACTAGCAAAAGCATCTATTTCAGGTGTAAAAGTAACAGATTTATTATAAGTGCCAATATAATCTTGTCTTAAGCTATCAATTGTAAAAATAAAAATATTTGGTTTTTCTTCTAAATTATTAGCAAAATTTTCTACTAATTTTATTTCTTGAGGATTAATTTTTACAGCTTGCCCAAGATTACTACTTTTTTGCAAGAATTTATAAAATGAACTATCTGCAAACTGAGATGTAAAAGCTTCTCTTAAAATACGACAAGAAACATCATAACTAACATATTTATCAAGTAGTTGTGTAGCTGTTAAAGTTTGATTTTGCCAAGTTATAGATTTTTCTGCTACTACAATCAATTTATAAAAAGTTAAACAAACAAGTGCAAAACATATTGTTAAAAATATTTTCCTTGGTTTTGCTTTTGTTAAATAAAAACAAATAAACCCTAAAAACCAAATTATAATAGCAATTAATTTTTGTAACAAAAAATTCCAATCTAAAGTAGTAAATTTTATTGTTAATAAATAAGTTATTATTGCCAGAAAAATTAACAATATAATTTGTTTAGTTTTACTAATTTCTTGTTCAGATAAATTAGCTAAAAAAGTTATTTGTATAATCTTTAAGAAGCCTACTAGCACAGTAGCAAAAATTATTGCAAAAAAATTTGCTAAATAACCAGTAAAAGCTATTGCAGAAAAAATAACATTATTAAAAATAAGTGCTAAAAAAACTATTGCTAATATATTTAACAGCCAAAATTCTAGCTGTCTGCAATAAACAGTTAATCTAGCAATAGCTCTAAGTAGATTTATAATCAAAAAAATAGCCATAAAGAAAACTAAATGTGCTGTTATACTCCAAGCTAAAATAAAAAGCATTTCACTAATAGTTAGCTGAAATTCAAGCTTACTTTGTCTTACTTGAAAAATTACAAAGTAAAGTAATGAGACAAAAAAAGCAGTTTTTACTAAAGCAATAAATATTTTACTATCTTCTTGATCATTTATTTTTTTTGTCCAATCAATATTTGAATAATAGCTAATATAATCAATAAAAATTAAAATAAATAATGGTATTAAAGTAATAAAACTCCAAAATAAACTATCAATATTATTCTCTAAAGTAATTAATAAAGGATTAAACAATAAATACAAACTAAAGCTAGTATTAAGAAATAAAAACCCTAGAGTTAGCTTTTTTGTCTTTTCTGCTTTTAATTGCTCTCTTAGACTGCACATTAACAAAATACTAGCTAATAAATAAAAATAAGGCTGATATGCGGCAAATATAGGTATCCAAGTTATTATTAAAAGTTTAATTAATTGTTGGTAAGTAAAAGAGGGATAATTTAGTAAACAGTAAAATGAAGTTAAAATAACAATTGTAGTAAATAGTGATCGACTAAAAAATATTAGTAACTTACTAATCAAGTTTTTTCTCCCCTACTAACAGCAATTTTTTACTTTGTGCAACTTGATTATTAGGGTCTATTTTTAATGCTTGATCATAATAACTAATAGCTAAAGTTTTGTTATTTTCTTGCTCTGCAATTGCTGCAAGCTCTAAATAAAAGTCTAAATATCTTGGTGTTATTTCAACACCTTTTTGTAAATACTCTTTAGCTAAATCTGTCTTTTTTTTACGGTTTTGAATCATTCCCATAAGTAAAAGTGCGTCAACAAATTTTGGATCTTTCTTTAATACTTCATTTGCTAAATTCTCTGATTCTGTTAAGTTATTTTGGAAAAAATCAATCCTAGCTAAACCAACAAATTGATCTAAATAATTTGGATCAAGCCTTGCACCTTTTTGATAAATTTCTCTAGCCTTTTCATAGTTTTTTGCTAGCTCATAAGCTCGCCCAAGATAGAAAATTAAATCACCATTTCTTGGCTCTAAAGCTAAACATCGTTGACAACTATCTATCATTTTATCGATTTTTCCTTGCCGTCTATAAGCTTCTTGTAGTTGTGGACAGGCTACACTAGGCAACGGAGCAACCTGCAAAAACTTTTCTAAAACTTCCGCTTGTTTTTCATAATCATTTAAGTTTTGATAAATAGTTGCAAGTTGGTCTAAATAAATATGGTTATTAGGATAAGCTTGATTTAATTCCTCTGTTAATTTTAATGCTGATTTGTAACTACCTTGACGCAAATATATTTGGCTTAAATCAAGTATTTCTTTGGATTTTTCTATAGAAAGTGTTGAATTAGTTTCTCTATTAAAAAAGTTGATTGTAGGGAGCCAAAAAATAGATAAATAGAAAATAAATAAAGTTAGTAGAGGTAAAATAACCCGTAAAATAGGCGTTTCTAATTTATTGATAATATCCATAAGCTATTAATTTTTACATCTTGTTTTGTAAATTAGCAACATTGTGCTGTATTTTAGTAGTTAGATTTGGGATAATTCGTTAATCCAACCGCTAAAAAGCTCCAAAACAATTAAAAATTTTAGGAGTACAAAACAATGCAAAATATTGTAATGTTTCGACTAATAAAAACCCTTTCTATTAATGGGTTTTTAATATGTGCTGTTTTCTTAAGCTTGGCAATTGCTCAACAAACTGGGCATACCCTGCGAGGTAAAGTTTATTCACCAGGCAATAATACTAATGCTTCTAAATCTGTTCGCGTTCAGCTTTTAAGCAAAGGCACTCTTATAGCACAAACTTTTACTGATGCTAGTGGAAGCTATATATTTAGCCCTGTAGTCAACGGTAGTTATCAAATACTTATAGAAAGCGATAGCACAACTTTTTCAACTACAATAGTTGATGTACAAATCTTTTTTATGTCTGGCAATCGCCTTCCTCAAATAGTTACCCAAGATATTTCTTTAACTCCAAAAGATAATAGTCAAAATAGCTCTCAAATCCCTTTATCAGACCTTAAACTTGATGCTTCCATTCCTAAAGATGCCAAAAAAGCTTATGAAAAAGGTAGTAAAAGTGCTAAAAAAGGTAACACTAGCGAAGCATTAGAATACTTAAATAATGCAATCCAGATTTATCCTAAATATTATGATGCACATATGGCATTAGGCGAGCTTTATGCTAAAAATCAAGACTTTTTATCAGCCGAAGTAGCTTTTAATCAAGCAATTGAGCTAAAACCAAAGGCAGCAGAAGCTTATTTTCATTTAGGAGTAGTTTTAGTCAAAGACCAAAAAGCCCCTGAAGCAACAGAAAAACTACGTCAAGCTATGGAGTTAGGAGACAAAAGCGCAAACACTTATATGTTTTTAGGCTTAGCTCTAATGAATATGGCAGATTATCAAGAATCCGAAAAAATGTTGATGAAAGCCCTAGACATTGCTGGAAATGTTCAACCAGGTATTAGAATTTATTTAGCAGATTGCTATGAACGTTGGGGAAAAAAATCAGAATGTATTGAACAGCTAGAAGCCTATGTGCGAGCCGTTCCAACAGCATCAAACACACCAAACATAGAAAAATTAATTAAACAACTTAAAGAGCAAAAATAGAATCCATCAATCAATTTACAGTTTTGGTAACACTTGCCAAATATATTATAATTACTTTACTAAATTCACTAATACGATTTAATTTGGGAAATTAAAGTTATGCCAACAAAAACCCTGATGACAGCAGACGAATTATTAAAAATGCCAGTAGATGGTTATAGATATGAACTAATTGAAGGAGAATTAAAGAAAATGTCCCCAGGTGGTGGTAAACATGGTGCAGCTATTGGTAAATTCACGGGTTATTTAGCTTTTCATGTTTATGAAAACGATTTAGGAACTGTTTGTGGGGCAGAAACAGGTTACAAAATAAAAACAAACCCTGATAGCGTAATAGCTCCTGATGTTAGTTTTATTAGCAAAGAACGCATTCCAGAATCAGAAATTCCAGATGGTTATTTAACTATTATTCCTGAATTAGTTGTTGAAGTCCTTTCTCCTAACGATTCTAAAAAGGAAGTGGCGGCTAAAGTTACAGCTTGGTTTGATTTTGGTGTAAGCGTTGTTATCTTAATCAACCCCCGTAAACAGATTGTTGAAATTTATCGTTCTTTGATTAATGTAACTAATTTAGATGAAAATGCTATATTAGATTTAAGTGATATTGTTGTAGGTTTTTCTTACCCTGTCTCTAAGTTTTTTCCTAAAAAATCTAATTAGTTACTTAATATAGTTTGCCTAGCATATTAGTGATATCTAGGATTAAATAGTTATAAACAGTCTATATAAGTTGCGGCAAGTTTTGTTTTAAGCAAAAATACAAAATTTGCCGCATAACTATTTTTATCGAACATATTTATTAAGAAACAAATTTTATGGAAAATACAAATCAACCTTTAATTACACTTGGAGCATTAGATTTTTGTGAAATTCGCCCTGGCAGCACTCCCCGCAACACTCTTATAGATTCATTAAAACTTGCTGTTGCCGTAGAAAACTTAGGGTATTCTCGTTATTGGATAGGCGAACATCATAACACCGATTTTGCCCAAGTTAGCCCGTCAACTATGCTAATGGCTGTAGCTGGTAAAACTAAGCATATTCGTATTGGTACAGGTGCTTTACTACTTAGCTATCATAATGCTTTAAGGGTAGCTAATGACTTTCGTTTGTTAGAGTTATTATTTCCTAAAAGGATTGATCTTGGTGTTGGACGTGGGATGTTAGCTCAACATTATGCAGAAGCTTTTCTTGGCCCAGACATAATGAAAGCAAGAGATCTAAATTATTATGAAGAACAGGTCAAAAATTTACTTCTTTACTTAAAAGGTAAAAACAACGCTAGAGCAATACCCAAAAATGTAAGTATGCCTGAATTTTGGATGTTAGGAAAAAATACAGGTAGTATGTCCTTAGCCGCACGTTATGGGACTAAGTTTTGTTTTTCACTTTTTTTAGAGTCAACTGAGCAAGAAGCAACTGCTGCTTTTACAGAATATGTTGATACTTTTCAACCTAGCCAAGAATTAGCTAGTCCTGAATACAGCATAGCAATTGCAGGTCATTGCACCGATAACCAGCAACAAATACAGGATTTAACTAAATTTTATAATAGTGAAGAAGCCGATGTAGTAGCTACAATAATAGGAACCCCTGAGCAATGTTTAGAAAAAATCCAAGAAATAAAACATACCTGCAAAGTAGATGAAATTATTTTTCTAGATCTAGGGATTACTTTAGAAGACAAAATTCGCTCTTATCAATTCCTTGCAGAAATGTGCCAGTTAAATAACCAAAACAAATCTTTATTAAATGCTAGGTAAAAATAATGATAAATATAACTAATTCGCCTGATTGGTATCGCGCACTAACATTAAAAGAGCGTGCTGTTTTGCCTCAAAAATCTATTGAACCAAATTTTAATGTTGAATTAGCCGAGCAACGGCTAAAGAAATGGCGGGACAAGTCTGCACTTAAAAGCGATACTATTTTTGCTAAATGGTTAGAAATGCAATCGATAACACAAGATCAGCTTCTTTATATGTTAGGCGAATCAGCCGAAGCACTAAAAAACCGCTGTGACCAGGTTCCAGATTGGCTAGAAATGATTTCTAGTGCTTTTACAAATCAAGAAGCAGAAAAAATACGGCTGTCTGTAAAATTACCTCCTTCAATTCAAGATGAAAATGTTCTTGGCTTTTTAGATATGATCAGCCCTTTAATTAAAGAAGGTTGCAACCCATTAGATATAGCAATTCAAAATTTAGCCAGCGATTACAAAAACTCCCTCCCCTTTGACCCAAGCACAATTAAGGATGTACTTTTAGCTAATCTTTTACCTGATTTAGTGATGGATCTTTTACTGCTAATGGTAAAAGAATGTAGCGATGCACGCCAAAAAGGGACTCTTAAAGGCAATACCCCTGCCGAAAGATATGATTATTTTATTTCTCAAATTGGTCAAAAGGATGTTGCACTAAGGATATTACAGGAATATCCCGTATTAGCTCGTCGATTAACAGTAATGATAAATCATTGGGCTGTTTGCAATGTAACAGTGCTAGAACGCCTTTGCAAAGACTGGGAAAATATTAAAAAAATATTTTCCCCAGAAAAAGATCATGGTGTTATTGCTTCAGATAAACTAAGTAGCTCTGGAGATATGCACCGAGGCGGACAAGTAATAACTCTTAAGTTTACCTCTGGCTTTAAGTTAGTTTATAAACCTCGTTCATTATCTATTGATCTACATTTTCAACAACTACTTAGCTGGCTTAATGATAATGGAGTGTCAGCACCTTTTCGTATATTAAAAATACTTAATCGCGGTTCATATGGTTGGACAGAATTTGTTAGCCATGAAAGTTGTTCTTCAGAAGCAGAAATTGAAAGATTTTATTATCGTCAAGGAGGTCATCTAGCTCTACTTTATGCTTTACGAGGAGAAGACTTTCATAGTGAAAACCTTATTGCAAGCGGAGAATATCCAATTTTAATTGATTTAGAAACAGTTTTTTGTCAACAGATAGTAAATCCTTCTGATGAAAATTTTAATCCTCTTAACAACTCTGTTATGAATGTTGGTTTGTTGCCAGTTCCAGAATATGGTAATGATGAAAACAAAGGAATAGATTTTAGCGGGCTTTCCGGCTATTCAGGCCAATTAACCCCGTATAAATTACCAAAGCTAGAAGGCACTGGAACTGATGAAATACGCATTGAACATAAACAGCTTATTTATGAAGAAGATATAATTCATCAACCTAAATTAAATGGCGAAAATATCGTTGTTGAAAACTATGTTGAAACAATAGTCAAAGGATTTGTAGACACTTATTCTTTGCTAGAAAAAAATAGAGAAAAACTTTTAGCTGATGATGGGCTAATAGCTCAGTTTGCTGATGATGAAGTACGGGTAATTTTACGCTCTACAAAAGAATATGGTATATTGCTTAGTAAAGCCTCTGATCCAAATATGAACCGTAACTCTATAGCTATAGAGTGGCTTTTTGATAATCTTTGGAAGCAGACAGAAAAGTCTCCATATTTATTAAAAACCATTGCTAGCGAGCGTCAATCTTTATTAGACACTCTGATTCCTCGTTTTATCGCTAGACCCAAGTCTACAAATCTTTGGAGTGATGACGGCGAATGTATAGAAAATTTTTTCTCTGAGTCAGCTTTAGACACTGTTAAACATCGCCTACAAAATTTTGGCATAGAAGATCTTACTAAACAGCTATGGTTTATTCGCGCTTCTTTTGTCACTCTAATTGATGATGTAGATAAATTTCCTCCTAAAACTTATAAATTTACCCTTGATAACCAAAAGGTTAGCTATGATCAGCTTATTAAACAAGCCTGTAAGGTTGCAGATCATTTGGCAAAACTAGCTATAAACACTAACAGTAAAACTACTTTAGCTGGATTAGAAGTTGCCCCATCTGACTCTTACTATATTTCCCAATTAAAATTAGATTTATACAATGGCTTGCCTGGTATTTGTTTATTTTTAGCTTATCTTGGATATATCACTAAACAAAATTCTTATACTGATTTAGCAAGATCTCTCTTTGTAGAAATAAATCAACAATTAGAGAAGAAAATAATAGATACAAAACAAGACAAAAAAACAGGCTTTACTAGTCTTGGTGCATTTGGTGGACTAGGCAGCATAATTTATACATTTACGCACTTATCACAGCTTTGGCAAGATTCATCGCTAATTGATAAAGCCGTAGAAGTAGCTAGTCTTATTCCTAGTCTAATAGATAAAGACACGTCCTTTGATATTATGTCTGGTTCAGCAGGCTGTATTATTAGCCTAGTAAACTTGCATAAATATGTAGCAAGTGAACATTCTCAAACAATAACAAATATTGCTAAAGAATGTGGAGAGCATTTAATTGCTAATGTTTCTAGCACACCACAAGGAAAAGCATGGCAGAATAACATAGGCAATAACCCCCCTTTAGGAATGTCTCATGGTGTAGCGGGTATTGCCTGGACATTGCTAGCATTATCTAACCTAACTAAAGACAATAATTTTGCTACTACTGCACAGGAAGCTTTAGCCTATGAACGCAGCTTTTTTTCTTCCAAAAAAGGAAACTGGCCCGATGTTAACAGAGAAGACGATACAGAAAGCTTTAGAATTACTTGGTGTTATGGTGCAACCGGCATTGGAATGGCTAGATTAGCTTCGTTGAATTACTTAAATGATGATCTTGTTAAACAAGAAATTGATGTTGCAATAAAAACTGTTTTAGCAAATGGTTTTGGCAATAATCATTCTCTTTGTCATGGTGATCTTGGTAATTTGGATTTCCTGCTTTGTGCTAGCGAAAAATTAGCCAACGCTGATTTACATAGCCAAGTGCAAAATATAGCTGGCGTTATTCTTAACAGCATTGATAACCACACTTGGCTTTGTGGAACACCTTTTAGCGTTGAGTCCCCTAGCCTAATGACAGGGATTGCAGGCATTGGTTATCAACTGCTTCGTTTAGCAGAACCTAGCCTTGTAGCTTCTGTTACAAGCTTGGAAAACCCAAAGGTTTCAAAGTAGAATTTTAATAGATTACTTTTAAAGCTATGTTATCTACTACAATAAAAATAGTTAACGGATTTTATTAGCAACTATTTTTTTCCTTCAATAATTTGTTTAGCTTCTTAAATTTGTCCTTTAATCTCATCTATTGACAATTGCTGTTTAACATGCCGAACAGTAAGCACTGTTACTTCCTTGGTTAAGTAATTACAATGATAAATAATCCTATAATTACCAAATAATAATTCCCTAACATTAAATCTTTTTATTTCTGGAACTTTTCTTCCCATATCAGGAAAATTGCTCAAGGCTTTAGTCTTGTCAAAAATATCATTAACCCATTGTTGGGCTGCAACTAAGTTATCTGCTGAAATACGTAGACTTATTTCCATTACTCGTTCTTGTGCATAATTTGACCATACTACCTTCATTTAGCAAGCCTCTCCAATATCTGTTTTCTAGCCTCTTCATTTTCAGTAACTTTGCCCTCGTTCATTTGCATTTCTGCAATGCTTATTTCTTCCAACAACTCTATTTTTTCCATCAAAGCATCATATTCAGCTACTCCTAAAACTACTACTGCTCCTCTTCCATTTTGAGTTAAAACTATTGGTCTTCCTGTTTTGTTTATTTGTTCAATAAACCCTGCTGCATTTGCTCTAAATTCTGACAAAGGTTTTATATCTTGCTCTAAACTTATTTTTTGCATACTTTCTCCTTACCGAATATATACTTAATAACGTACTATATTCAGTAAGTTATTACAACCCTATATTGATTATTTTAATATTCAAGTGGAAAACCGGGCCAATTTGATCTGCGCACACTTAACCCGATCTACTTAGTACAATATTAGTAATTTATGCTTAAATTAAAAATACTTGCCAAAAATCTAATATTTAGGGTTGACAGAGTATAGTTGTCTATATTATATAACTACGTATTAAATTTAATAGCATTTTGCCCATTACTTTTTTACTATGGGTTATGTGTAACCTAAGCAATTAGGATCTGGGCATACATACTAATCAAACTGTTTGTAATTTTTAAATTAATTAACTAAAAGGAGTATTATGGAGAATTTTGACTTAGAGTTTAATATTGGAGAAGTAGTAGAAACCGTTGAAGTAGAAGATGATGGCAAACAACTTGACCCACCTAATATTTCCAAAAGCAGAAAAATTTGGTGCTGCCGATAAGAGCTAATTCTTGTATGGCTAAACAATTTTAGGATTCTGCCCATTACTTTTTTACTATGGGTTAATTTATCTTAAGTAATAAAACTTTGGGTATATACGTCAATCAAATGATTGTGATTTTAATTTAATTAACTAAAAAGGAGTATTATGGAGAATTTTGATTTAGAGTTTAATATTGAAGAAGTAGAACAAGAAATCGTTTTAGAAGATGATGGTAAGCAGTTAGATCCAACGCGTCTTTCTAAAAGTAGAAGATCATGGTGCTGCTAATAATAAAAACTACTTCTTGTATGGCTAAACAATTCTAAGCCATCAAATAGTTATTATAAGTTTACATAAGTTGCGGAGAGTTTTGTTTTAAGCAAAAATACAAAACTCTCCGCGCTAGTGTTTTTACCGATATTTCATTGATTCTTTCTTATAAAACTTCTTAAAACTTTGTTATCTCTCAAGTAAAACCATCTTTTATCAATGTATTTATTCCGATTAAAGAAAAAAAAGTTGTAGAATACCGCTTATTTGTTTTTTCCTTTATGAGGTTTATAGAATGCCTTCTATAACAATGCTGTTAGGCAAACTTAACAGCAAACACCCTTTTTTTTGGATCTCTTTAGTATTAGGAACCATTGTTTTAGCACTAAATATCTATGTTGCTATTAGGATTATTAACTATGGCAATATAGATCCTTTTGGTTGGGGTAGTTTTTGTCCATCATCTGAATGTTTTGTTGGTAGAGTAGATCCTGATGGCCCCGCAGTAGGAAGATTAGAGGTTGGAGATAAAATTATTGCTATTAATGGAGATAGCAGAATAAAAGATGGTTTTGTTATTGGTAATTGGGGAACTACACTAAATCTTAAGCTATCAACAATAAAAAAAACTTACTCAATTCGCATAATTCGAGATTCTAAGGAACACGAATTTACGCTTAGTATTAGTCATAAAAATAACTATCAAAAATTACAAAATACTATTTTCTATCTTCCTATAATTTTAGTATTTATTGTTGTTGCAATGCTTATAGGTATGCTAAAACCTGAGCAAAAAGTAGCCCAAACCACTACTATTGCCCTAGTAATTTATGCAGTTTCATCTTTAGCAAGTTCTTCATTTGGAATATACATAAATAATACCATTAGCTTCACTATATATTTTTTAATTAACTCTTTGCACCCTATAGATTTAGCAGTGTTTTATCATTTCTTATCTATTTTTCCTTTTGGAGATAAATCTAAAAGTTTATGGGTATTTTTCAGAAAAATTTTATATAGGATTAGTTTGTTATTATTTATAACTCTACGTTTACCGGATTTAATTATTCTTTGGGATGTTGATCTAGCTCTAACTATATTCTCAGAAAATAAATCATTTTTACTTTTACTAGAAAACATAAGTAATTATTTCTATATTATTTGTTTAGTCTTATTTCCTACTGTAATAGTTAGTAACTTTATAAAAGCAAAATCTGAAGAACGTAAAAAAATAACTCTAGTTGTTTTAAGCTTTATAATTTCATTTCTGCCAAAAATAATATTTTCTTTTCTCTTTGTTATAGAAAGGTTCTTTAACCAAAATGAAAATCAAAGCGATATTAATCTTTTAGAAAGCATTTATATTTATACTTCTCCTGTTATTGAATACTTCCAAATCACTATCCCTATTGCTATTGGCTATTCGATATTAAAACATCGTATTTTTGGAATAGATGTTGTTATTCGTCGCAGTCTACAGTATTTCTTTGCTAAAAATACGCTAAAAACTATTTCTTTAATTCCTATTGCCGCTTTTGCGATTTCTGTTTATAGAGATCGTCAACTCCCTATGGGAGAAGCTTTTTCACAAAATTCAATCTATTTATATTTATTGATCGCTGCTGGAATTAGCTTAAGGTATCAAGCGCAGGTAAAAGACTGGTTAGACAAAAAGTTTTTCCGCGAAGCTTATAATCAAGAAAAAATACTTATTAACCTAATAGAAGAAATTAAGCAAAAAGACTCTATTGCTGAAATATCAGCACTTGTTAGCAGGCAAGTAGAGCTAGCTTTACACCCTAAAACTTTGCAAATTTTCTACCGCAAAGAAGAAAAACAAGACTTATCGCTTGACTATTCTTTGATAAAAGTGCAGGAACATTTAAGTATTTCCCGACATTCTGAAATACTTAATATTTTTGAAAATCAAGAAAAAGCTCAAGAATATCCATTTGACCAAGAGCTTTCAGAGGTAGAAAAACATTGGCTAGAACTTCATGCAATTACTCTAATTGTGCCAATGAAGGCTACAGATCATCATTTAATAGGCTTGCTATTGTTAGGAGAAAAAAAGTCAGAAGAACCTTACTCGACTACAGATAAAAATTTGCTCCAAACCATCGCTAGCCAAGTAGCTTTTGTCTATGAAAACACTTTGCTAAAAAGTCGTGTTGGAAAAGAGCAAAAAATTAAGCGTGATGTGCTAGCCCGGTTTGAAGAACAAAATATAAATTTAGTAAAAGAATGCCCGCTATGCGGAACTTGTTATGACAGCAATGTCCAAGTTTGCAGCAAAGATAACCGCGAGCTTACTTTGTCTTTGCCTGTTGAACGAACAATAGAAAATAAATATCGACTAGAAAAACTACTTGGTCGCGGCGGAATGGGCGCAGTTTATCAAGCTACAGACTTGCGCTTAAATCGACTTGTAGCTATAAAAATATTGCTAGGTAGCATGTTTGGCGATCAAGAAGCACTACGTAGATTTGAGCGAGAAGCGCGAGCATCTGCAAAATTAACTCATCCAAATATTATTGCAATTTATGATTATGGACGGCTTCCATCCGAGGGAGCTTATTTAGTGATGGAACTAATCCAAGGTGTTTCTTTGCGTTCAAAATTAGCTAAATTTGGCAAATTAAAGCCTAATGTTGTAGCACAATATTTTGAACAACTGCTAGAAGGCATTAAAGCAGCACATAAAGCAGGAGTTATCCATAGGGACTTAAAACCAGAAAATATATTAATAGCCGACTCAGACGATCTTAAACAGCAAATTAAAATCCTAGATTTTGGTTTAGCAAAGGTTAAACAGCAAACTATCTTTGATTCAGTTAGTCTTACTGCACCAGGGACAATAATGGGGACGTTTGGCTATATGCCGTTTGAGCAACTTTCAGGCGATGAAGTAGATGAACGCTGTGACATATTTGCTCTTGGCGTTATGATTGTCGAAGCCCTAACAGGTAAACGCCCTTTCCAAGGCAAAACTTATGCTGACATGATGAATGCTCTAGTAAGAAATGATTTTCGCTTAGAAGGCGATTCAGAAGCTATAGTACATTTAGATTCATTGCTACAAAAATGTTTAGACAAAGATAAAAACAACCGATTTTCCAGCATTGAAGAAATGCAAGCAATTATCCCTGCTATAAGCAAATATTCTAGTTTTAGTTCTGTAACAGTAAAAAACTTAGAAGCTGATACATTGCAATTTAACATAGAAAAAACCTCAAGTAGCTCTGAAAATACAGAAAACAGTGCAGAAAATTCACCAACAATCTTAAAAGATAATACAGACTAATTTATAGAAATAATTCTATAAAAACATTTCATCAACAGGAATAGACCAATTTGGTAGGGCTGGTTCTGCATAAGCAATATCGCCGCGACGAAAAATTATAGGGTTATCTGGATCATCATATCGATAGGATTTGATAAGATTTTCATTAAGTAAATCTACATCCCAAACAACTTGTGTCCCTGCAAGAAAATAATCCTCTCTTTTTTTCTTTATATTTTCCTCTGCTTTTTTTCCATAATCATTTTCACTTCTAACTTCTACAGCAAAAATAGGCGCACCTTCTAAAAACTTCATCCCTGTAGAACTGCCTATATAAAATGAAGCATCTGGGCTAAAAGAATTTCTGTTTGGTAAATTAATTTTGTAACCTATATTATCAGTGTATGCTCTACCTAATTTTGTATTACGAGAATATACGCGCAAGCTTACATAAATAGCTCCTGCAACTATATTAGGAAGATCTCCTGTTGGTGACATTAAAACTATTTCTCCATTTATTAATTCTGCTTTTTTGTTTTCAGGTATTTTATATAAATCTTCTATTGTGGCTTGTTGTCTTACTTTAGTCATAATTTTTCTTTACCTCATATGTTATTTTACTTCTTTTGCCACATTATTTATTTACTTTCTTTTCAACTAAACTTTTGATGATTGCTAAATATTTTTTTTCATTAGAAAAAGCTGCAAAAGCAAAAATTATCACTACAACAACTAAAAACAAACATAGCAAAATTACGACAGGTAATAGCCCAGCCATTAATGTTAAAGTTGGTAAAGAAATAGCATTAGTTTTAAGCTGATTTAAGACAAAAAAAGGATTTGCAAGTAGCCGTTTTGTTAAAAATAGCCAAGTTCCTAAACCTAAAATTATTGCCAGTAACCCTGTACCAACAAAGGGCCAGGTTTTAACAAATTTACTACGAGTTTCAATAAATTTTCTTTGCTCTTCTTTT
Organism: uncultured Clostridia bacterium; assembly: GCA_964492845.1. Lineage (GTDB taxonomy): Bacteria > Acidobacteriota > Blastocatellia > Chloracidobacteriales > JADJPF01 > JADJPF01. The sequence continues at coordinate 218,105 of CAZBMZ010000002.1, read as the reverse complement.
AATTCCATATGCTTAACTTTAATCTTTGTAATTCTTGTAATCCTAAGTAATACCGTTATCAGACTTAAGCTACTTGGAATAAAACAGATCTAGTAGTTCAACTGGATGTAGGACAAGGGTTTGTTCTCCAGCTAGTTGAAGCCCTGCACCAATGTGCATTGCACAGCCGGGATTGCCTGTAATTAAAAAATCTGCTTGGGTTTGTTGGATATTTTCTATTTTTTCTTTTAGTAAAGCTTGCGCCATTGTTGGATGTGTAAGGTTGTAAATTCCCCCGCTACCGCAACAAGTTTCTGCTCCAACCAATGGCACAAATTCAGCACCAGGGATTTTACGAAGTAAATCTATAGGCTGTTGACGTACTGCTTGCCCATGATGAAGATGACAAGGTGCATCATAAGTAATTTTTGCTTTGATTGGTTGTCCTGTGTGTAAATCAATGGTAGTTAGAAACTCGCTAACGTCTTTAACCCTTTGGCTAAAAGCTTGGGCGCGTTCGCTATATTCAGGATCATTTGCAAGAAGTCGCCCATAATCTTTCATCATTGCCCCACAACCAGCAGCATTAACAATAATTGGAAAGCTATTTTGACTTCCAGCAGGCATAAAAATATCAATATTAACTTTTGCCAGCATTACAGCCGTTTTATGAAAACCTGAATGAGCATGTAAAGCACCACAACAAACTTGCTGCTGCGGTATTTCTACAAAACAGCTATTTCTAGTTAAAACTCTGGTTGTTGCTCGGTTAGTTTCAGTAAACAGCCCTTCCATTATGCAGCCTGTAAATTGTGCTACTTGGTAGGAGGCCGCAATTTCGCTATCGCTAATTTCATTAATTTGTGAAGGTAACAGATTTAATAATTTTCTAGCCGCAGGCAATTGACTTTCTGCTTTGTTAAGAAGTGCTAGAGCAAACTCTATTGCTGGCAAATACTTAAATAACCCTGATTTTAGTAGTAGCGTAGTTAGTCCGCTTTGTTGTAGTAGCTTTAAGGTTCTCCAAACCAGTTCTAACAGCCATTTGCGGGTAAAGACCTGTTTTAAGACTAGGCCAAGAAAGAAATTTTTTATTCTTGTCCAAAGAGATAATTTTTCTGGCTGGCTTTCTACCATTTCAGCGCGGGCAGTTTCTAGCAAATGTCCAAAATTAACACCCGATGGACAAACCGTTTCACAAGCACGACAGCCTACACAAAGATCTAAATGTTTATGATAAGTAGGTGAAATGTCTATTTTTTCTTCGGCTACGGCTCGCATTAAATAAAGTCTGCCTCGTGGCGAGTCATTTTCATTGCCTAAAACTTTATACGTAGGGCAAGTAGGCAAACATAACCCACAATGAACACAGGCAAGTAATTTATCGGCTTCTTGGTCTAAGGCTGTTTTTAACATGTCTCTAAATATAGCCAAAATTTAGTTAAACCAAAAGCTTTAGAAGATAAATAAACTAAATCATAACTCTAGCTTTGCTTGAAGTTTATAGTTAGCTAGCATTATTCTAAAAATTCTAAAAATAAAATTTTCTTAGGTAAAAAACATGTCTGTTTTAGATCGCTATTCACGTCAAACGCTTTTTGAAGGCATTAAACAAGCTGGACAAGAAAAATTACTTAATAGTCATGCTGTAATTATAGGTTGTGGTGCTTTAGGAACAATGCAACTAGAAATGCTTGCTCGTGCTGGAGTAAAGCGACTTCGAGCAATTGACCGGGATTTTGTAGAGTTTTCTAACCTTCATAGACAAGTAATGTTTGACGAAATGGCAGCTAAAACCCATTTACCTAAAGCTATTGCCGCTTGTGAGCGAATTGCGCAAATTAACTCAGATGTAGCGGCAGAAAGCGTTGTAGCCGATGTTAATCATACAAATATTGAAAAATTTATTGCCGATGCCGACATTGTTTTAGATGGAACAGACAATTTTGAGACGCGATTTTTAATCAATGATGCCTGTATAAAGCATAGCAAACCTTGGATTTATGGCGCGGCAGTTAGCTCTTATGGTTTGACAATGGCAATTTTGCCAGGTCAAACACCTTGCTTAAGATGTGTTTTTGAAAATGCTCCGCCTCCAGGCAGTTCTCCAACTTGTGACACAGCAGGCGTAATTTTACCAATTATTGCCGTAATTGCAGCTTATCAGACTACAGAAGCATTAAAAATTCTAACTGGCAATTTAGCAAATTTACATAAAGGATTGATTCAAATAGACATTTGGCAAAATACTTATAGCAAAATAAATGTTCAAAGCCTGTTAGAGCGTGCCGATTGTCGAGCGTGTCAACACAGACAATTTGATTTTTTAGCAGCAGAAAATCGTCAATTAATGACTACTCTTTGCGGGCGTAACAGCGTGCAAATCGTTCCATCACAAACAACTAAGTTAGATTTATTGTCAATGGCTGAAAAATTAAAAAGTTGCGGTGAGGTAAATGTTAATAAGTTCTTGTTGCGTGTTAAGCTAGAAGAGTATGAAATGACTGTGTTTTCTGATGCACGTAGCATTATTCATGGCACAAAAGACGAATCCATAGCACGTAGTCTTTATGCTAAATATGTTGGTGTATAGAAAAATTTAACAACAAGGAGTAGAAATCTATGGAAATAGGAAAAGAGCGTTCTGATCTAGGTTCTTATCTGTCTATGGGGGCGGAAATTATAGAAAATGAATGGCACAAAGGCGAAATTTTAGTTAAACGACGTGGATTGCTACATCCTAAGTATTCTTTTTTACATAATGATAAAGAATTTGCCACACTTCATTGGCACCGTTCCCGAATTGGTAGCTATATTGCTACAGGAGAAAAAAACCTCCAACTAGATTTAGAAGTAACTTCAATGGGTAGAATAATTACAGCAAAAGACATAATGAGCAATCTGTCTCATTTAACTAACAGATCTCTTAATCAAGCTAAACCTAGGTTATCCATTGAACTCTCAAATGGAGATAATTTTTCTCTTACTCAAACTAATAAAGGTCAAGGTAAATACCAACATACTTTAACTGTAATAAAAGCTCATTATATTAATTCTTTAGCTGAATTTAAGTTTAACTTACAAAAAGGTAAGTCTCATACTATTGCAGCAATTAATGTTGAACCAATTATGCGTTGGGAAGCCGAGCATTTTCATCATTTAATGGCTTTAATAATGTCAAGAATCGCTCTTATTCAAGAGCATAAAAAAATTTATTAATATTTGAAAATAATGACTATTTATTTAGATAACGCCGCTACTAGTTATCCTAAACCGCCCTTGGTTTATCAACAGATGATAGAGAGCCTTAAACTTTCTGGAGCAAATCCGGGTCGCTCCGGTCATCGTATGGCTAGAGCCGCCCAACAAATCATTGAAGATACTCGCTTAAAATTAGCTAGATTAATTAATGCTCAAAGTTTAGAGCAAATTATTTTTACTTTTAATGCTACTGATGCTCTAAATATTGCAATCAAAGGCGTTTTATCAACAGGTGATCACGTAATTTCTAGCACTTTAGAACATAATTCTGTTCTTAGACCCTTGCAAAACTTAGCTCAAAAAGACATTTCCCTTTCCCTAGTCGGTTTTGATTCACAAGGCTTTGTTAGCCCACAAGAAATTGAAAGCCAAATCCGACCAGAAACAAAACTAATAGCTGTTACAGCCGCTTCTAATGTTTTAGGGACACTTCAACCTATTGCTACAATTGGAGATATAGCTAAACGTCATAATTTACTTTTTCTAGTAGACGCAGCCCAAGCCCTAGGAGTTATTGCAATAGATGTTCAGCAAATGCAGATAGATTTACTTGCCGCTAGTGGTCATAAAAGCCTGCTTGGGCCACCCGGCACAGGATTATTTTATTTAAGCAATCGTGCGAAGGTAAAAAGCTGGCGTGAAGGTGGAACTGGTGGCGACTCTCTTTCACCCTTACAACCTGTGGAACTTCCCTTTCAACTTGAAGCAGGAACACATAATTTAGCTGGAATTGCTGGTTTAGGTGCAGCTTTAGATTTTTTAGCTCAAGAAAGCATTGAAAAAATTTACCGTCATGAGCTTTCTTTGCTTGAATATTTGTTAAAAGCTATTCAAGAAATTGACGAAGTAAAAATCTATGGGTCAAATGATTTAACTCGTCGTGTTGGAGTTCTATCTTTTGATATTGCTGGTTATCGTTCAGACGAAGTAGCCGCAATTTTAGACGAGCATTTTGATATTGCTGTACGTGGAGGCTTACATTGCGCTCCACTAGTGCATAAAGCTTTAGGAACTAGTCCTGATGGTTTAGTACGCGCTAGCATTGGAGCTTTTAACACTTTAGAAGAAATAAAGCTATTTATTGCAGCAATTAAAGAAATTGTTTTAGGTTAGCTTATAGACTTTGTTAATCTATTTTCAAATAATTATTAATGGCTCTAGTGTTTTTAATGGTAAAAATAATTTTAATGGATTGTCATCAAAAGCTGTAAAACCATACTTTAGATAAAATTTCTTTGCTTGTTCATCTATTGCATCAACTACCACTATTCTTATACCAAAATCATAACTTGCTCTTAAAACACGGCTGAAGGCATCAAAAAGAAGGTATTCTCCTAATTTTTTCCCTTGAGCAGTTTTATCTATAGCTAATCTAGCTAACAAAATTGCAGGTATAGGATAATTAGGCAAGCCTCTAGTTTGTTTTTTGGGTAGTTTCTCTTTTACTATCTCGGTTGCTGTTAAAGTGTAATAGCCTTTTATTTCTTTATTATTTTCTTCTAATGCTACAAAAGTTCTTCCAAGACCTCTATTAGCATTAATTTCCGCATAAGATTTTATATATTTATCCAAACTTTCATAACCACAAGAAAAGTTTTCTACCTTGTGATTTTCACTTAAAAACAACTCTATTTTTATTTTGGATAGATTTTCCATAGTTTAGTTTTATTTAACTATAGCCTTATAACGGTTTGCAGCTTGCCTTAATGCTTCATTTGCTTCAGGAGGGTTTTCTAATTGAGCCATTAATTTATCCCAATCTCTATTTGAAACTTTTATGGTCAAGTGTTCTTCTATTACTTTTTCAGCCATTGGGACTACATTTTCTAAAACAAAATCGCTAATTGTTTTGTTAGAGTAGCTAGCAGCTTGTTCTATTTTTTCCTTTGTTAATTTGTCTACACGTATTTGTAATTTGTTATGTCTTTGTTTAGAATGATTTAGCATACTATTTGACCTTTATATTTACTATTAAATGTAATCCAAATAGGATTACAAAACTAAGTTATTTTAATCAAATCATCCTTAAAATACAAACTAATATTTTATTGTTGCTAAAACTGGCAAAAGCTGTGAACCTTTGGAAATCTAGCCACGTTAGGCGGCTTTGGCTTCTCAAGCCAATTTAAATCAACAAAATTTTAATTTCAATAAATTTTTAGGAGTAAAAACCATGAAATCTACCCTACCAAATACCACTCTAGTATCCGCCGTAGACAACTTGCTCGCTATACGTATGCGGGGTTTAGGTCTTCAGGCATTGCTTAAATAAAGCAGTAAAAGTTTCCAAAAGAACAGCTTTTTATTTAATCTTTTGAGATCCTCTACTGCACCAACAATTTAACAATTGTCTAACACCTACCATTAGGAATTAATCACAACGTCCAACCCGGACATTTATCAAGGCTTGTCTAGCCTTAACTTAATGGTGCAGTTTATGAAAAATAATTTAGATAACTTAAATAATATTAATAATCTTGAAGTATCTTTGCCAAATGAGCCTCAAGCTAGTTTGTTTACTCGATTTAAGCAAACCTTAAAAGAAGCAATTTCAGGCTCAGAACAAGATTTCACCGAAGGCAGCATTAACCGAGCAATTATTTTGCTATCTGTTCCAATGGTGCTAGAAATGTCAATGGAATCGCTTTTTGGCATTGTTGACGTTTTCTTTGTAGCAAAACTTGGTGCAGATGCTATTGCTACTGTTGGACTTACAGAATCAATACTTACGCTTATTTTTGCTATTGCTATGGGCTTAAGTATGGCTACAACAGCACTTGTTGCCCGACGAATTGGAGAAAAATCACCTGAAGCCGCCTCTATAGTGGCAGTTCAAGCAATTATTATTGGAATTGTTGTTTCCTTAATAATAGGCATTTCTTCAATTCTACTAACACCAAAAATATTTCAATTAATGGGAGCATCTGTGGGTGTTACTGCCACAGGCACAAATTATGCAAAAGTAATGCTTGGCGGCAACATTACAATAATGCTTTTGTTTCTCATTAATGCAATTTTTCGTGGTGCTGGTGATGCTGCAATAGCAATGCGGGCATTGGTGCTTGCTAATTTGTGTAACATAGTGCTTGACCCCTGTTTAATCTTTGGACTTGGGCCATTTCCTGAACTTGGTGTTATAGGTGCAGCAATAGCAACTACTATAGGTCGCGCAATAGGTGTTGGTTACCAACTTCTAGCCCTATGCCGCAAAGGTCGTATACAAATAAGGTTTGAACATTTACGGATTGATTTTTCCGTTATGCGTCAACTTTTAAGTATTTCCCTTGGTGGTATGTTCCAATATCTAGTTGCAACAGCTAGTTGGCTAGGTTTAGTTAGAATGGTTGCAATCTTTGGGGATGCTGCTTTAGCTGGTTATACTGTAGCAATTCGTATAATTATTTTTGCTATTCTACCTTCTTGGGGAATGAGCAATGCAGCAGCAACATTAGTAGGGCAAAATCTAGGTGCCAACCACCCAGAAAGAGCAGAAAAGTCGGTTTGGCGTACAGCCATGATTAATATGCTTTTCTTAGGTCTTGTCACAGTGTTATTTATTCTATTTGCTGAACCTCTAATACGTCTTTTTACTAGTGACTCTAAAGTAGTTTTTTATGGGGTAGATTGTCTTCTTTACATCAGCTATGGTTATGTATTTTATGCCTATGGAATGGTGATGGTACAAGCCTTTAATGGTGCAGGAGATACACTTACACCCACTATTATAAATTTGTGTTGTTATTGGGTTTTGCAAATTCCTCTAGCATACTTTTTAGCTACTCGAACAACTATGGGTGCGCAAGGTGTTTTTATTGCAATAACTATTGCTGAGTCTTTAATTGCAGTAGTTGGAATTTATGTATTTCGCTTAGGTCGCTGGAAGACTCGTAAAATCTAACAGCATTAAAATCATTAAGTTACTAAAATAAAGTTGTTTTATTTTAGTAACTTAACATTTTGCACATTTTCTAGTGTTATTTACTTAATTAATTAGAATTGGAAATAACAAAAAATTTGAGCTAGAATTGAGCCAGCACTAAGATAAAAAGGCAAAAATTTATGACAGAGCAAAATAACCAAGAATTCCCCAATGAAAACGACACAGCAACCTTAAATCAAATGGCTGCTGACATTCGCACCTTACAATCTGATATGAATTTTGTTAAAGCTGAACTGGCTAAACGTACTAATCCTGAGTTTTTATCAGCTTTTAGTCAGATTCTTAAAGATGTTATCAATGATCTTAAAACTGAAATCAAAGCCGACCTTGATTTAGCCTTTGCTAAACAAAAAGTTGAGATCAAAGCTGAAATCAAAGCCGATCTTGATTCAGCCCTTGCTAAACAAAAAGCTGAGATCAAAGCTGAGATTAAAGCCGACCTTGATTTAGCCTTTGCTAAACAAAAGGCTGAATTAAAGACTGAATTGAAAGCTGACTTTGAAGCAACTTTATCTAGCTCTATTCTTCACCTAAAGAAAGAGCTTAGATCAGACTTTGAAATAGTTATTTCTCAACTTAAAACCGAACTTAGAGAGGAGTTTGATCAAACCTTATCTAAAGCTCTTTCGTTGCTCAAAACTGAGCTTAAGGATGAATTGAAAAATGAATTAAAAGCTGAGTTAAAAGCTGAGTTTGAAGAAATACTTAAAGCAGAACTTCAACCAATCAAAGATAGCATTCAAAACCTAGATAGAATGCTAAACAATTTTGAGGAAGAATTAGCTAGCTTTAGGCTGTTGTTTAGATCTGCCTTTTTAGACTTTACAGTCTTGCAAGACAAATTACATACACGTATAAAGAAGCTTGAAGATGATTGGAAGCAACATATTGATCAATTAGGAGCAACACACAATTTATGACAGAACAAAATAACCAAGAATTCCCCAATGAAAACGACACAGCAACCTTAAATCAAATGGCTGCTGACATTCGCACCTTACAATCTGATATGAATTTTGTTAAAGCTGAACTGGCTAAACGTACTAACCCTGAGTTTTTATCAGCTTTTAGCCAGATTCTTAAGGATGTTATCAATGATCTTAAAACTGAAATCAAAGCCGACCTTGATTTAGCCTTAGCTCAACAAAAAGCTGAGTTAAAAGCTGAATTAAAAGCTGAGATCAAAGCCGATCTTGACCTTGCCTTAGCACAACAAAAGGCTGACTTTGAGCAAGCACTAAATAATCTTAGAGATGAAATGGCAGAAGAATTTAAGCTCGTTAGACGTGAAATTAGAGGTATTGAACGCCGTTTTCATCCAATTACAAAAGACATTTGTAGTGAAGCAATGAGAGTAGACGAGCTTGAAGACAGAGTAGAAAAACTAGAAGCTAAATTAGCTAGCTAATCTAGTTTCTAGTTAAAAGAGGCTTTTTATAATTTTAGACAAGCAAACCTTACCCAACGTGAACATAAGGACGGCGTTTTGGATTAGGTTCAGCTAGTCTTAAAACTTCACGAGTAACAGGAGCCGTATCACCTTCACCAAATGCTAAATACTTCAATACATAAGTAATAGGATTACCTTCTGTCCAACCAAAATAAACATGTGGTTGTTGGCGAGTAGTATCACGAATATGTAAAAGTAGCGCAGCAATTGCATTAGGTATAGCAGGACTTTCACATCTTAAAATCCGATGTTTCCCTTCTGCAATTCCATTAATTTCTAAAACTTCATCTGTAAATTCTGAAGCATCCCCTGGCGTTATTTCTAAAAATATTAGCTGATCATCAAATATGTTATGTGTTTCTCTAGCCTCTTTTTCTTTGAAATTATATGTATGACCGCCTGGTCTATGGGCAATAATTCGTATTTCACCTGTTTTGCTAGCTTCTTTTATAAATTGTTGAGCAGTTTTGTCTAAAAATACTTTTTTAGTTCTTAATTCTGTAGAACGTAGAGCGCGAGAAGTTAAAGAAGTAACCAAAGTAACAATAATAAAAAATGAGGCTATTTTTATTCCTTCAGGTCTTTCAAAAACATTAAGTATAGTTGTGTAGCCAAATACTAAGGTAATAAGTAAAAACTTAATTCGACTTGCCCAACCATTTTTCCAAACAATTAAAGTAACTGCTAAAGCGGCAGAAAACATTAGCACTAGCACCCCAGTAGCATAAGCACCGCCTTGAGCGTCTACATCAGCTTCAAATAAAATTGTGATTATAAATCCTACTGCGGTAAAAAACAGTACTAGTGGTCGAGATGCTCTAGCCCAATCTGGAGCCATTCCATATTTAGGCAAATATCTTGGCACTAGATTAAGTAGTCCTGCCATTGCCGAAGCACCAGCAAACCATAAAATAGAAATGGTGCTTAAGTCATAAGCTGTGCCAAAGGCTTTTCCTAGATAAAGATAAGCTAAATAAGCCAATGCACGGCCATTAGCTTGTCCGCCGGGTTGAAATTCTTTTTCAGGAATTAAAAATGTTGTAACTAAGCTACTGCTAATTAGAAAAACACTCATAACTAATGCTGCTGCAAGCAATAAGTTTTTTGTGTTTCTAATGCGTCCTTCAGGTCTTTCTGCTTTGTCGGTCAAATCACCTTTTACTAAAGGCATTACAGCCACACCAGTTTCAAAACCTGATAAGCCTAATGCTAATTTTGGAAAAAGCAGCAAAGACACTCCCAATATATTCCAAGATGTCCCATGTGTAGTAAACATAGCTGTTTTCCAACTAGCAACAACACTTAGATCTTTTATGATGTGATAAAAGCCTACAGAAATTACCACAAAGTTAAGTATTAGATAAGCAAAGACTAAAAAGACTGCTAAATTAATAGCTTCCTTAAATCCTTTTAAGAAAACAGCACCTAATAATGTTACTAGTAAAAGTGTAACTAAAATTTTATGGTCTAGCCAATGAGGAACAAAAGGGTTTTCTACAATATGAGCCGTAGCATCAGCAGCAGACAAAGTAATTGTTATCATAAAATCTGTTGCTGCAAAACCAAGTAAAATTAAAACTAAAACCTTTCCTTTCCATCTAGGTAACATTGCCTCTAATATTGAGATACTTCCCTGACCGTGAGGGCTTTCTGCTGCTACACGTCTATAAATAGGCAATGCTCCAAACAAAGTTACTAACACCACAATAAAAGTCGCCATAGGTGATAGTAATCCTGCGGCTAAAAAAGCAATACTAGGTTGATAGCCCAATGTAGAAAAGTAATCTACTCCAGTTAAGCACATTACTTTCCACCAACTAGCTTGCTCATGAGCTTTAGCTTTTTCTTTATCTGGTTTTTTGGTGGTATCTTTTATGCCTTCTAATAGCCAAAAATTGAAGCGTTTTTTTAATGATGTGATTGACATTTTTTTATCTCACCTGAGTTAGAAAGGAAGATTTGTATTTATAAAAGAGGTGTTTGGAGAAATAATTTGTTAGGTGAAAAAATTTTAGAATTAAAAGGCAAGCCTACAACTTTAACTACATTTGTAAACATTAATTATTCCTTCCAAGCTATGCCTACGAAGTTAGCTGACGGGCTTGGGTGTGGAAGTACCCTATTAAGTTAAACTTAAATTCGCCCCATTTTGAAAGATTGCAAAAAACAATCTTTTTGGTTCCTCCGCTCTATTTTATAAATAGATTAGGCTAATAAATAATCATTTAATACTTAAAATAAAACTACTAAACCTTTGCATTTATTTGAGTTATACAACTGTTTTGTTTTAAGTAGATCAAGTTTATCTAAATTGGATAAGGAAGTAATAAGAAATTCATAAAGAATATATAAAGATTTGAAAATTAGGGATTGGGGAGTAGCTAAAGCGATTTCTGAAGCCCCAGCGGGGCGATAGAGTTAAGAATATCAATTTGCTTAAGTTACAGTGTATTACTTTTCATTTTCCATAAACGGCAACGTCATTTGTTCGCCAAGTTTTTCTACATCAGCCGCTATTTTATCAATGCTACTACTAATTTTTTCTTCCATCACTTCAATAAGTTTTTCTTTGTTTGATATGCTATTTTCTATAACTATTTCCTTTGATTCTTTTACTATTTTTTTATTTGCTACCTTGCTTTTTACGCTAACCTTACGTGTTTTTTCTGTTGTAGCCGCGTCTTTTTCCTGTTTAATTCTCTCTAGCAACACGCTGGCCGGCTCATCATTTGGGTCTTGGGCGACAAGTTCGCCGCGAAAAGCTTTAGCTAGTATTGATTGAGTCAGTTTATCAACATACGATTTAGCCTTTTGGTAGCGGGCTTCTAGCTGATCCGCAAGCTTAAAGAGCGACTCAACCCGCCGGATGATTTCTTGTTGTTCGGCTAGAGGGGGCAAATTAAAATTTAGTGCTTTTACTTCATCACTATTGATATTATTTACTCCACTTGTTGACCTTGCAGGTATTTCTATTTGCAATCTAACATTGTGCGTAGATAAAGCTAAGTTTAAGTATTCTGGCAAAACTATATTTTTATTAGGCCGAATACGAATAAGATAACCTGCATAAGCAAAGCCTTGTTCAGTTTCTCTAACAATAGCCGTTTTTCCAACCAATGAAACACTACCATTTGATCGAATTAATAAAATATCTCCAGGGATTAATTTAAGTTGTTCATACTCTTTTTCACTGAGTTTTGTGTATTTTAAGTCTGAATGATCAACAAATTGTTCCCCTATATTAGGTATCCTCAGAACAGGAACTCCTTTTCTCTCATAATCACATTTTTGTGCTGTACCATATTTTAAGCTCTCAATAACTTTACATACATCAATTTTTTTCCACTTTTGAGGTATATCAAAATCAGACTCTAATAAGTCAACATCCTTATTCCTCTCCCGCCAATCTGCCGTCAATCGCCCATCACAAGCCGCAGCCAACACCGATTGACGAAATCGCTTGAGGATACGCGGGATTTTCTCTAGCCGTTTTTGACACCCGTCAACCTTGCCTAACAGCACTTCTAGCTTGGCAACTATGCGGCGTTGCTCGTTTAGGGGGGGGAGGGGAACTAAAATATTTGTTGTAAATGAACGATTGATCCCGCCTTGGGCAGATCCTTGAAAGTTGTCTAAAATTCTTGATTCACCTTCTTTTGAAGTCAAATACCTAAAAAGAAATTTAGATTCTATTAAGCTAGTTGGACGACAAATAAACACATGTTCATTTACAACAGCATTTAAATAAGGGAAATCTTTATCAACAAAAGCTGTCTTACCTGTAGTTGCACCATCTTTAACAACAAGAATATCATTAACATTAATGTGTCCCATTTTCATGTTGGCAGCAAAGTTTTTTGGAACATACTTTATAGATGAAAAATCAAATGTTCCTTTGTATGTCAAATGTTCGCCTCCTATACTAGGAGTTCCTTCATTTATTCCTCTAACACCTCCTTTAGGTCTTGATCCAGATTCTAAAGATATGAGTAAATTTTCCAGTATGCAATTACTCCAATTAAAAGGTAGATTCATCATGGTAGGTTTACTTCTTCTTTCTCCATCAAACTAATTATTTCCTTTAGATCATCCACAACGGCTTCTAGTTCTGTGATTGCTTCTGTTGCTAGGTCTTGGGGTTCGGGTAACTCGTCAGCATCCTCTAAAGACTCATCCTTAAGCCAAGTGATGTCTAGCTTATAATCTCGCTCTTTTACTTCATCAATGCTAAAACAACGGAAACGCCCCTCTAAACCTGTGTCCGTGCGCTCGCTGTTGCCGTTTGGGTCTGCACCATAGCATTGCTCAAATTCTGCAAAATGCTCTGACGATAACGGACGGTCTTTTTTGGTAATTCCTGCAACATTGGAACGAGCATCAAAAATCCAAACTTTTTCTGTAGCTAATCCTTTTTGCAAAAATATCACATTAGCCTTAACACCTTGGCTATAAGGCGTAAATGTCCCACGTGGCAAGCGCAAAACCGTATGGACATTACAATCCTGCATTAAAATCTCAAAAACTTCGCCTGCCTTGCCTTCAAATAAACAATTGTCCGGCAATACTACCGCAGCACGTCCGCCCGTTTTTAATACAGTCAAAATATGTTGAAGAAAATTAAGCTGTTTGTTTGATGTGCTAATTGTAAAATCTTCGCGCTCTGGAACTTGGTTTGCTCCTTTTGTACCAAATGGCGGATTAGTCAAAATCATGTCAAAGCGTTTACTAGACGGAGGTTGATCTATTGTATCGCCTAACTCAATTTTAGACTCAATTCCATGTAAATAAAGATTCATCAAAGCTAGACGACGCGGACGGGCTACTAATTCTTGCCCAAAATAGGTGTTATTTTTAATTCGTCGCGCTGTTTCACGGTCTAACGCACCGCCTTTGGTAAGCTCAATCAACCATTCATAGGCTGCAACTAGAAAACCTCCTGTCCCACAAGCAGGATCACAAATGCTAAAATCCTTATGAACACGGGGATCAGGCTTAATACACCTAACAATTGATTGAATTAACACACGAGGCGTAAAATATTGCCCAGCACCTTTTTTACCTTCGCTAGCAGCCTTTTCTAGCAATCCCTCATAGGCTTGTGCTTTTACGTCTATGCCTAAAGATATCCACTCTGTTTCATCAATTAAACCTATTAGTTTCTTTAAGTTAACAGGATTATTAAAGCGTGATTGCGCTCCAGAATAAATATCCCCTAATAAACCTTCTGTTTTACCTAGATTACGTAATAGAGCTATATAATAATCGCTTATTTCTGTACCACTTTTATTTTTTAAGCTAGGCCAATCACATTTTTTATCTAAGGGTTTGCCTTCGTCATCCCTCATAAATGGCATTTCAATAGCTCGCTCATCAGCCATTTTCAAGAAAAGTAGATAGGTAATTTGCTCTATATAATCGCCATAATCAATCCCATCATGCCTTAAGGTATGGCAAAAACCCCAAAGCTTTTGAACAATATCCGTCATGCTGCTATTGCCTCATTAATATTTTTGATTAAATCCAGTAAACGACCGTTAAAAACACGGTTGGCGCGTCCCCAACCGCCTTCACGGGAAAGAATCGGTATAGTATCAAAATCTTCTTGATCAATCGACAAAGTTTCTACTATAGCTTTCCTGATTCGCTCTAACCATTTTTGTTGCTCTAGCGTAAATGTTTGGTTGGCAGAAACTTTTTCAATAGCTCGGTTGATGCGTTCCTCTGCTGTAAAAAGCGGTTGGTCAGATTGTGCAGCGTGTTTAACCATTGAAATAATATCAACTAAGGCTTTCTTATACTGAAATTCATGGACTTTTTGCAGATTTGAAACTGTAAAATGCTCACTTGACGAAGAAATTTTGTTTTGCAGTTCGCTAAGTGCGTCTGTTCCCCAATTTTGAGGACGATTAAGCAAAATACTAATTGCATCAATTTGATTAGGATTTTCCTTAACAAATCTTTCAAAAGCTTTTAAGTAATCTTCCGGCTTATGCTCTCGCCCTAGTCCATCCCGAATCAACCATTGAGAGCTAACATTATCTTGTGTTTCATAAGCGACATAAAAAACACGTTGCGGACGTGGATAATTGACTAACAAATCTTGAAAAGCCGCATCCTTAAGTAATTTCATTGTATCAGTAAAATTTTCTGACAACTTTTTAGGCAAGTTTAAGGCATAATTAGCAAGGTTGCCGTCTGCAATGTGAGCAGAAAACAAGTCTCGCGCATCGCCTGACATTTCTTTATCAATTCGCTGCAAACGTTTTACTAAACAACGTGTGCTATAGTCACGATCTCGATTATCCCAAATATCTTTAATAAGTTGTGTAATGCTGCGTGAGGCTCTTTCCGGTGCATCAGCAGTAATTGCCGTTGCATTACGGAAATACTCTAGCAATGTGCCTCCAAAACAATCAAAAACAACAAAATGAGATTTATCTGGGTATTTTTCGCCTTTTCTTGTTCCACGTCCTAGCATTTGCTCAAATAAAATTCTGGATTTAACTGGACGTAAAAAAACAATAAATTCTAGGTCAGGAATATCCACGCCCGTAGAAAGCAAATCTACAGAAACAACAATGCTAGGCTGTGGACGGTTGCGAAACTCTCGAATGTGCTGCAAGGGTCGGTCTACGCGGCCAGTAATCTTTTGGACAAATGAATTGCCTCGCCCAAAAATGTCTCGGCAAACTTCTACTAACTGATCTGCGTGTGATGTATGCGGCAAATCATTAGCAGCAAAAATTAGGGTTTTAGGAAAGCGTCCATATTTTTGCTCGTGTTCTTCTGCATATTTTTTTACTTCAGCAATAATTTTTTGGTTTGAATCTGGCGAAGTAACTTTTCTTTCTAAATCTGTGGATTCAAATTCTCTTTCATCCTCAATAAAATCCAGTTGCTCCACACCTGTTTGTGTGTCAATTACCCCTACTTGCTCATCAGCTTTTAGAAAAACTCCATTTAATCTAACATCTGAATTTACTGTAACAACATCATAATCAACAAGATGACCTTCCCTAACGGCTCTTTCATACTCATAGCGATAAACTACATTTTGAAAATAGCTTTTTGTGTGTGCTGCTGGTGTTGCTGTAAGTCCAATGTTGATTGCATCAAAATAATCCAAGGCTTTACGCCAAGTAGAAAGCTCTGACGAGGTATAACCACGATGGCATTCATCAGCAATAATTAAATCAAAAGCATGAATTGGAATATCAATATGCTCGGCATCTTCGTCAATAGTTTCTTCCTCGCCCGCCCATAAAGCTTCACGTCCAAAAAGATTTACTACCATTCGCTGAATGGTACAAACATAAACAAAAGCATGTTGTGGCTTAGGGTCTAACAAATAGGACGCGGGCAACACTTTGCTATCAAAAGGGTTATCGTCGCTTAAATCTTCACGTCTAAAGCGTTGGCTATAAACTTCATAGATGTTATCAAACTTTAGCCCTGGTTCAGGTTCAAAAGACGCAAATGCCCTTACAGCTTGAGCCGCTAAAGCACGTCGATCAACTAAAAACAGAATCCTTTGGGCAACTCCAGACTTCATTAGTCGGTAAACTTGGCTTACCAAAGTAAAAGTCTTGCCTGTACCCGTCGCCATTGCTACCAACATTTTCCGCTTACGATTAACTATAGCGGTTTCAATAGCTTGATTTGCTTCCTTTTGATATGGGCGCAAACGCTGATGAAATGGTGACTTAGCGGCATCAAAAAACCATTGGCAAGCCTGGTCAAACTGCTTGGTTAGCATTTCTCTAAGTGCATTAGGGCTATGAAACGCGCTAATTTGGCGGGATCGGTTTAGTTGATGCCGCACATCCTCAAACCAAATAACTTCCCCATTTGTAGAGTAAAGAAATGGTACAAAATGACCATTAAAATTAAATGAGCTATTAGCAATACCTTTAGCATAACGCTCGGCTTGTGTTAGCACATTTTGAGGGCCAAGGGTAACTTTTTTAGCTTCAACAATCGCTAAAATTTGCCCATCAACACATAAAGCGTAATCAGCCGGGCCTGTGCTAGTCGGATATTCAACAATTGCTGTGTCTTTATACCAAGCAAGCGGACGATTAGCATCAAACGGCGCAATTGTCCAACCAGCTTTTATAAGCTTAGGGTCTATTCTTTGACGGCGAGTTTGCTTTTCAGATTCTGTTTCCATTAGAAATATAGCCTTTCCTAAATAACAGACAAGTTGTCCTAATTTTGATACAAAACTAAAACTAGACTAGTTATATACTAAAACTAAATTACTAGCACAATTTAACT
This sequence comes from uncultured Clostridia bacterium, assembly GCA_964492845.1. Lineage (GTDB taxonomy): Bacteria > Acidobacteriota > Blastocatellia > Chloracidobacteriales > JADJPF01 > JADJPF01. The sequence continues at coordinate 201,198 of CAZBMZ010000002.1, read as the reverse complement.
AAAAATTCTAGCAAACACTCTATCCATAATCATTTCAGACCTTTATTTTTAATAAAACTTTTATTTGGCATATTAATTGACTGTTGCTAGCCGTGTTTCAAAATATTAGTGTCTTTTGAGGTGATATGGCAGCAACAAACAATGTACATCCTTCTCCGCTAGCTAGATTAAACCTTATGCTATGGGAAGATCGCCGAGATTTAGCAATTTTGCTGGTTTATACAATAATGACTGGCCTATTTGCTTTGGCAATTCCCCTAGCTTCACAAGCACTTGTAAACACTATTGCAGCAGGCGTTTTTCTTCAACCATTGATTGTATTAACAGCTTTAGTTTTTGTAGGTATGGTTTTTCGTGCAATTCTAAGACTCTTAAAATTATCTTTGGTTGAGAGATTACAACAACGCATCTTTGCCCGTGTAGCAGTAGATTTTGGTCAACGTCTGCCAAGAATCCGTCATTCAGCCTTGGTTAATGAATATCCGCCAGAACTGGTAAACCGATTTTTTGATGTTCTAACAATTCAAAAAACCTGGACAAAATTGCTATTAGATGGATTATCAGCCGTTCTACAGGTTATTGTAGGATTGACGCTAATGGCCTTTTATAGTCCCCTGCTATTAGCTTTTGATGTGTTAATTATTTTGTTTGTCGCTTTTGTAATTGGGATTTTAGGCATCGGTGGACTGCGAACAAGCATTGCTGAATCAGTGCAAAAATATCGAGTTGCTGAATGGTTAGAAGATATTGCACGTTGCCAAACTAGCTTAAAAATTAATGGTTTTGTCTCTCATTTAGTTAATCGTGTAGATGATTTAGTTATTGGCTATATCAAAGCACGTCAAAGACATTTCCGCGTTACTTTTCGTCAAGCTATGGGAAGTTATTTTTTCCAAGCTTTTGCTAGTGCTGGAATTTTAGCTATTGGCGGCTGGCTAGTTATCAATCGACAATTAACTTTAGGTCAACTTGTAGCAGCAGAATTAATTATTGTAGCTGTGCTTTCATCGTTAGAGAAAATCATTAAACACTTAGAAGATATTTATGATTTGCTAACTGGACTAGACAAAGTTGGTCATGTGATTGATTTACCGTTAGAGCGTAGCGGCGGCAAAATCCTCCCAATCACCAATGAAAAAGGCGTTAGCTTAGTTTGTCGAGGTCTGCACTTTTCTTATGGTTCTGGTCAAGAAGTCATTTCAGACTTTAATTTAGAAATTCAAGCAGGCGATCAAATTAGCCTGGTAGGTGCTAGCGGTGCAGGAAAATCAACTATTGCAGCCTTGCTTTGTGGTTTATATGAGCCTAGTCACGGGACAATAGAAATTAATGGTTATGACATTCAAGACATAAAACTAGATAGCCTTAGACAAGTTGTTGCTATGGTTGCAGATGCTAATGAAATTTTTGAAGGCACGATTGAAGAAAATATTTTAGTTGGGCGGGATTGGATAAGTCATGAAGATGTCCGCTGGGCTTTATCTGTAACTCAATTAACAGACGATATTGTCCGCATGCCACAAGGCTTAAAAACTAAGCTAGTTAGTGCTGGTGCTAATCTTTCTCGTGGTCAAATACAAAGGCTTTTAATTGCTCGCGCTATTGTTGATCATCCACAACTACTAATACTTGATGAAGCTTTTTCAAGCATTGATGAAAGAACAAAACTAAAAATCCTAGATGAAATATTTGATAAAAAATATCGTTGGACAATTATTGATATTTCTCATGACCCGACAGTAATTATGCGTGCCAAAATGGTTTATGTTATGGGCGAAGGAAAAATTCTTGAGTTTGGTACACCAAAGAATTTAACCCGCTATTATCAAGGTGAATTTTTAGATCTTTTCCCAACACTACTTCAAACAACTGCTAGGAGATAAAGGAGCAATGGTGGCAACTGAAAACCCAATCAAAACAGAGAAAAAAGAAAACCTTGAGCTAGCAAAAAGTACAAAAGCTTTGGCCCTAATTAATGACCAAGCTTATGGCTTAAAGTCAATTAATTTGACTTCTACTCCTAACACATTACGCAATCTAGCAATGTTGCTAATATTAATTTTAGCTTTAATTGTTAATGGGTTAATTTTTATTCCTTGGCAGCAAACCGTTGTTGGAACAGGAAAAATAATAATTTTCTCTCCAATGGATAGACCACAAAATATTGAAGCACAAATACCGGGCAGAATAATTAAATGGGACGTTTATGAGGGCCAAATTGTCAAGGAAGGTGACATAATTGCTGAGCTTGCAGATATTGACTCAAAGTTTTTAGATTCTAATCAAGTTAGCCGTTTAGAAAAACAAAAAGAGATGTTGCAATCTAGGCGAAGTGCTGCAATGACACGCAGTGCCGCACTTGAAGAGCAATATAAATCACTAAATCAATCTAGAAATGTGGCAATTCCTACAGCCGGCGAGCGAGCAAAACAAACTGAAGATAGACTTCGTGCGGCTGAACAAATGGTTAAAGCGGCTGAACAAAACTTGATGACATCTGAGCTTAATTTTACGCGTATCAGCGAACTAAACGAAAAAGGTTTGCGCTCTAATCGAGATCGTGAACTTTCAGAACTTGATTTTATTCGAGCTAAAACAGAAGTAGAACGCGCACAAGCAATGCTTGAAATTGCTAAAAGTGACACAACAGTTGGAAGATTAGATCAGGTTAAAGTAGCTAGCGACACGGCTGCAACGCTAAATAATATAGAAGCGTCAATGGCTTCTGTCCAAGAAACTATTGCATCAATTAACAATGATTTACTTAAACTAGAGATAGATTTGCAAAATATGCGTGTGCGTAGCACACAACAAATTATCCGCGCTCCTCGAAATGGGCAAATAGTCCGCTTGCTAAAAGTTGGTGCAGGTGAAACGGTTAAGGCGGGTGATGTGCTAGCAGTAATTGCACCACAAACTAATGATCAAGCTGTAGAACTTTATGTTTCTGATAATGACGCACCGCTACTTTCTGTGGGTTCTCCTGTACGTTTGCAATTTGCTGGTTGGCCTGCAATTCAATTTTCTGGCTGGCCTTCTATTGCTGTTGGAACATTTGGCGGACGTGTAGCGGTTATTGACCCTGTAGATGATGGCAAAAGCCGTTACAGAATAATTGTAAAAGCTGATCAAGAATTAATTGCTAGTGGTAAAGACGACCCTTGGCCCGATGCCAGATATCTGCGCCCCGGTGCAGAAGTAAGCGGATGGGTAATGCTTAACACAGTCTCGCTTGGCTTTGAGCTATGGCGGCAATTTAATGGTTTTCCTCCCACAATAGAACTTGAATCTTTAAAAGATAAAGGCAAAAAGTAGGAGATTAACCAAGATGAAAAATATAGTTCCAGCAGTTTTAATTCTAATTATTTTGCTGTTTAACTCTGTTGCTGTTTATGGTCAAGTTGATACTCTTAGCAGCAATCAGAAAAATAAGTTGACTCCTCTGTTTTTAGAGTCTGTGCTTAAACAAGTTGATTTTAATCATCCTAAATTAATAGGAATGAATATTGAGCGCAAAATAGCATCTGCTAAATTATTAGAAAAACAAGGTGCTTTTGACCCAACGCTTTCTTTTAATAGTGAATATATTCGCTTTAATAGCACTACAACTAGAGGAAAACTTAGATCAACATTTCAAAATGAAGTGGTTATGGAAGTTACAACTAGAACAGGCTTAAAGTTTTTAGCAGGCTCTCGTTTTAATCTTGGAAGCGTTAAATCTCCGCTTTCTTCAACAGGTGATGCAGGAGAATATTTTGGCGGGATAAAAATGCCTTTTCTTCGTGGTGCAAGAATTAATGAAAAAGTAGCAGCAGAAAACCAAGCTAAACTAGGCGAATCTTTGGCAACAACAAATTTTGAAGAAGTACGTCTTGAGCTACTTAAAAAAGCTAGTGATAGCTATTGGGATTGGGTTGCGGCTAAAAGACGCTTGGATGTTGCAAATAATATTTATAATTTGGCTAAAGTCCGTTTTGAAGCTGTCCAAGAGCGTGTCAGACTAGGCGATTTACCAAAAATAGATGAGGTAGAAGCTGAACAAGAACTACAACGCCGACAAGGAAATATTATTAAAGCTGACCGAGATTTGCAAAAAGCAGCTTTTAAGCTATCGCTTTTTTTGTGGGATGATAGAGGTATTCCAGAAGACGTTCCACCCTCTGAACGTGTCCCAGTTTATTTTGGAAGTATTGTACGTTTTACAGATGAGCAGCTTAATTTAGGCAAAATGTCGGCTATGGCGCGTCGCCCTGAACTACGAGCAATTAATATTAACCAAGACATTAGCAAAATAGACTTTAATCTAGCTTCCAATCAGCGTATGCCAGTTTTAGATTTGTTTGTTGTGCCGGGCCGGGACACTGGAATTGACTCTGTAGGAAATACATTAAAATTTGGTGTTAATATTGTCTTGCCTTTAAGACAGCGTACAGCAGAAGGAAAAATGGCCGCTGCAAGGCTTAAAATAGATAAACTTTCTGTAGAACAAAGAGCCGAACAACAAAGAATAGTAACTGAGGTAGCAGACTCAATTTCTGCTATTAATACAACTTATGATCGATATATGGTAGCTTTGAAGGAAGTAAATTTAGCTAGAGATTTAGAGCGTGGCGAGCGTCAAAAATTTGATTTAGGCGATAGCACAATATTTTTAGTTAACCAACGAGAGCGAGCAACTGCTGAGGCAGAAGTAAAATTAGTTGATATTGAAGCCGAGTATCAACAAGCCGTTGCTGCTTACCGTGCTGCTACTGCACAATTTTAGATTTGCTAGATTAAAGTTTTCAAAGGAAGCTGCTAATGAGTATAGAAAACAATATAAATGTTAGAGAAGCAAATATAGAAGATTTAGAAACACTGTGCAAAATACGCAATAATGAAAAATTATTTAGAGGATATTTAGATGAATGCCAAGGAGGAAAAGCATATTTTTTGCTAGCAGAAATAGAAGAAAAAATAGCTGGTTTTGGCCTAGTTTATTTAGATGTAACAAAAACAGGGAAAAAGAAATCTCATTTACCAAAACTAAGCGATTTGTATGTTGCTGAAAGTTACAGAAAAAAAGGTGTTGCAACAGCTTTAGTTAAATTTAGAGAATCACTTGCAAGGCAATATGGGCATTCTGAAATATATGTTAGTATAGATCCTGATGAAAGCCCTGAAATGGTTAATTTAGCTAAAAAACTTGGCTACCTCCCCTTACAAACAGATCCTTATCCTGTTACAGCTACTTTCTATGATTATCAAGGCCAAGCTTATGAAAAAACATACTTTAGGCTAGATTTTAGAAAATCCTTACTATAATTTTGATAAAGACTGGTACGAGTCTAATATTTTATTTAACTCATCAAAATTTATTGGTTTAGTAATAAAGTCATTCATTCCAACAATAAAGCATTTTTCTTTAAATTCTGTAATTGCATGAGCCGTCATAGCAATGATTGGAATATTGCAATTTTCATCACCTGCTAGACCAGCACGGATGTTTTCTGTAGCAGTTAATCCATCCATTTTTGGCATTTCTATATCCATTAAAATTAAGTCTACTGTATTGTTTTTTAGCTGTTGAATTACTTCTTCACCGTTAGTAGCAACAATTACTTTATGTGATAATTTTTCTAATAGTTTGGTGGCTACTTTACGATTTATTAGTTCATCTTCTGCCAACAAAATTCTTAGACTTTTATTAGCGGGTTTAATTAATGGAATACTTTTATCAGAATGAGTTTTGCTTACTTTACTTTCTTCTGATAGTGGCAAACTTAATTCAAAAGAAAAAATGCTACCTTTATTAACTTCGCTATCTAATTTGATGGTGCTACCCATTAATTCTATTAATTGTCTGCAAATAGCAAGCCCTAGCCCAGTACCACCATATTCTCGTGTAGTTGAGCTTTCTGCTTGGCTAAAATTTTCAAATATTTGATCTTGTTTTTCTGGAGCAATACCAATACCAGTATCAGCAATGGCAAAATAAATAGCTGTGTGTTCTTTAGTTATTTTCAATTGTTTAGCTGTAACAGTAATAGATCCTTTTTCTGTAAATTTAATAGCATTATTTAATAAATTAACTAACACTTGGCGCAAGCGTATAGAATCGCCTTTAACATATTTTGGTAAATCTGTAGATTTATCTAACTCTAACAGCAGATTTTTTTGCTTAGTCTGAACATTAAATATCTGTACAATATTATCTAGTAATTCTACTAGATTAAAATCTATTATTTCTAGCTCTAGTTTTCCTGCCTCTATTTTTGATAAATCTAAAATATCATTGATTATTCCTAGTAGATGGCGTGATGAATGGTTAACTATTTGTAGGTTTTCTTTTTGTTGTTCAGTTAGGTTAGTATCTAGTGTCAAATTAGTCATTCCAATAATAGCATTCATTGGTGTTCTAATTTCGTGGCTCATTTTGGCTAAAAATAAACTTTTGGCCTTACTTGCCATTTCTGCTTGTTGTTTAGCCAAAAGTAACTCTTCTGTGCGTTCTGCAACACGTTTTTCTAACTCTTTGTTCATTGCTTGTAAAGTAGTATTTAATTGGTTTTGCAAATATAGAGCTTGTTCTTTTTGTTGAAGTGTTTGTGCTTGTGCTTGTGTAGTTTCTTCTTTTAAGGTGTTTATCTGATCTGCTAGTGCTAATGACCAAAAGAGTGTTGTTAAAACAATCCCTACTTGATATCCATGCTCAATTATTGTGTTACTAGGAAGTAAAGAAAAAATAAATGCAATACGAGCAAAAACGGGTAAAATCAGCGGCACCCAAGCTAATATATAGTAGCGTGTTTGACGATAGCCTTTTTGCCAAACTATTAAAGAAATAGTTAAACAGACAACAGAAGTAATTATTCCTAAAATATTTATTATTTGACTTAATAAACCATAGCTAATAAATGGAATAGCTAATAATAAGATTAAAAATAAAGCTATTAAAATTAAAACTACTTGATAAGCATAAAAAAGTGTTTCCTTGATTTGTAAAAAAGCTGCTGTAAATTTTAGAAAAGTAATAAATATTAAAATGATGCTTAAAGGAACTAAAAAAGCTATAGAACTCTTTGCTGTAGGCCAGATATATTGCTGTCCTAAGCCATCAAATGAAACTTGAAATAAAGTTACACTTAACAAAAATAAAACATAGTATAAATAGCTTTTTTCTCTTAAATGGTAAAACAAAAATAGATGATATCCCGCTATTGCTAGTAAACAACCATAAAATAAACCCATTAAAAGATAATCTATTATTTGTTTTTGTAAAAATATCTCTAAGGATTGAATTGTTAAGGATATAACCATTGCTGCTTGGCTTTGGTAGCGTAAATAAATAACTTCTTCTTGATTACTATTATCAAAGGTGAGATTAAAAACTAATAACCTGGATTGAATTTCTCGACTAGTAAAAGGTTCTAATGTACCTACTTTAATATGCTTAAAATCTTGATTATTATTTGATTGGTAAAAATCTAAAAAGTGAGTATTAGGATAATTGCTAACTAATAACCATTTTTTACTTAAATCACTATTATTTTTAACACGAAATCTAACCCAATAGGTGTTGCGAGTAAAACCAAAGTTAGGGACTTTTTTATTATTAGCAATAAATTTGCTGTCATATTCTAAAGAACTAACTTGTTCAATAGTTAGTTGATTACTAGGATCTATTAGTATTTCTAAATTCAACCCTAATATATATTCCGTAATGTTATTACTTAAAGTTAGATTAGTAATTTTACTAACTAAAGCCTTATCGCTCTCTATTGTTTGGCAATAAATTATTGTAGTAAGTAGTAAAAAAAATAGCCAAGCAATTCCCAATACTTTAAGGATAAATTTAAGCATCTATTGGCCCAACTTTTGTCAAAAACCTTACCTAATCCATAGTCTAGTGTAACAAAGAAAATCTTTTTTTTAGATTTAATTAATTTAAGACATCTTTTTCAATGTTATATTTTTTGATTTTCAAGTAAAGAGAATTTCTTGATAATCCAAGTTTTTTTGCTGCTGGTTCAACACGGCCATTAGTGCTTTTTAAGACTCGCTCAATATGTCGTTTTTCATTTTCTTCTAATGTTAAATTTGTTTCATCTAATGCAGGTATATTAACTGTACTAGCAAGTTGATTAGCTAATAAAATTTGAGGTGCTTTAGAAGGAAAATCCAAGAGCAAATCCTTATCTGTTAAAACTTCGCTATTGCTAAATAAAACTGCGCGTTCTAACACATTTCTTAGTTGGCGAATATTTCCCGGCCAATGATAGTTTTGTAATGCTTTTTCTGCTGCTACAGAGAGTTTAATTTCTTTATGTTTTAATGGTGAAAGTTCTTTTAATAAATGTTTGGCTATGATTGGAATATCTCCTACTCGACTTCGTAAAGCAGGAGTTTCTAAAGGAATTGTGCTAATACGAAAATAAAGGTCGCTACGAAATTTCTTTTCTTCTACAAGCTGGTTTAAGTCCTGATGTGTAGCGGCAATTAGACGGACATCTACTTGACGATCTGTAGTGCTTCCAAGTCTACGGAAGCGTTTTTCTTCTAAAACTTTTAATAACTTAGGTTGAATTTGTGGGTCAACATCTCCAATTTCATCTAAAAATATTGTTCCACGATGTCCAACTTCAAAAAGCCCTGCTTTGCTAGAAATCGCGCTGGTAAAAGCACCTTTTTCATGTCCAAAAAGCTCTGTTTCTAAAAATTCTTTTGTTAGCCCAGCACAATTAAGATCTACAAATGCTTCATCTGATCGAGAGCTATTTTCATGAATCCATTTTGCTAAAACACCTTTGCCTGTGCCGGTTTCGCCTAAAATTAAAATTGGACTATCAGTATTTATTACCCGTTGGACTCTTTCTTTTAATTGCTGAATTTGTGAGCTACTACCTAAAAAGGGATTTAAGCTTTTTCTAGCTTGTTGGGTTTTATTGGCTATTAATTTTTGTCGGTTACGATGGTTTTCTAAAAGTCTTTCTAGTATTACTAAAAGTGCTGGTAGTTCAATAGGTTTAGTTAAAAATTGTTCTGCACCCTGTTTGATGGCTTTTACAGCAAGTTCTATTGAGCCATGAGCCGTTAAAATAAGCAGCGGAACATCTGGCGAGATTTCCTTAAAAATAGAAAGTAAATCTAGTGCTGTTCCATCAGGTAGAGAATAATCAATTATTGCTGCATCAGGTTGCGAGTTACGAAAAATTTCTTTTGCTTTTTCACAATTAAAAGCTTCTAAAACGTTATAGCCTTTTGATCCTAAAAACTTACGAATACCAAATCTAATACCTGGTTCATCATCAACTACTAAGATTTTATTTCTTAACATTTATTTTCTTTCCCTCGTTAATTACTGGAAGCAAAACACTTACCTCAGCACCGCCTTTAGGATTATTAGCAGCAAAAACCTTTCCTTGATGTTGTTCAACAATTTTTTGAACTATAGGCAAGCCCAGGCCCGTACCACCTGGACGACGAGAATAAAAAGGATCAAAAATCTTTGGCAAATCTTCTTGGGTAAAACCTGGCCCAGAGTCTTGAACAACTATTTTTAACCAGTTTGTTTCTGCTAAAACGCTTACTATAATTATTACCTTAGAATTTGTGGGAGAATGATTAATAGCATTATCTAGCAGATTTTGAAAGACTTGTACAAGCCGAGTTTCATCTAGCAAGACTTGTGGCAAATTTTCTGGTATTTGAAGATCCATTTGTACTTTTTTTTGGTTAGCTAAAAGTTCACAAAATTTAATTGCTTCGCTAATGACTAAATTAATTGTGCTAGGTAAAAGCTTTTGACTAGAGGGTTTACCATACTCTAGCAAATCCTTCATTAACTGAGTTAGTCTATTTAATTCACTGTGTAAAATGTCTAAATATTCTTTATATTCTGGATGTTCTGGAAAATCTTCTTCAAAAGCTTCTAATGTCGCACTCATACTAAAAAGCGGGTTGCGAACTTCATGAGCAACTCCAGCAACAAGCGAACCTAGAGCAGACATCATTTCACTACGACGCAAAGATTCTTGTAGCTCTACTAATTTAGTAATATCTTTAGCTACAACAATTACTCGCTCAGATTCTGCCCCTTTGGAAAAACTAATGGCAAGATCCCAAGTTTTTTTAACATCTTGTATTTGATAAGAAATGGCTTTTGGTTCACCATTTTTAATATTTTTAGCCGTTTTAAGACAATCCAAAATTTGTTTCCAAGGCTGATGGCTTGATAAATCTTTTAGATTAAACCCAACAATTTTATTTTTAGTTTGTTCTTTGGCTAGTTCTTCGGCAGCTTTATTAAGTCTAACTACTTTCCAAGTATTATCTAAAATAATAATTGGCGACTCAATAGCGGTAAAAGTTAGTTGTAATTCTTGTGCAACAGCTTTAACAGAAAGTTGTAGTTGAAGTTGCTCTTCAACTAAACGTTTTTTTTCTGTCATATCACGGGTAACTTTAGCAAATCCTACTAACTCTCCTATTTCATCTCTAACAGGAGAAATATTAACATTTGCCCAAAACTTTGAACCGTCCTTGCGTAGCCTCCAGCCTTCCCTTTCAAAATGGCCTTCTTTTACTGCCGTGTCCAAGCCAAATTTAGGTAAACCTTTTTCTTGATCCTCTGCTGTATAAAAACAAGAAAAATGTTTGCCTATTATTTCAGCAGCCTTATAGCCTTTGATGTTTTCTGCTCCATCATTCCAGCTAATTACATAACCATTTTTATCTAGCATATAAATGGCATAATCCTTAACACTTTGCACTAGCAAGCGAAAAGAATGATCATGGTAAATATCTGCTAATAGTTGTCGGTGTTCTTGAATAGCTTTTTTAGGGATTTTTTCGTTTTTCATACTTCTAAATACATCAAAACTTGTGCCAAAAATAAATGTAGCTTAAAAACCTATTTTTTCCTAAAAATTAAAAAATTTGTATTAAATTTAAGACAAAAAAATATTACCCCCAAAACTAACATTTCTAACTAGTTCTAAAATATGACAGTTATTACAACTAAATATTTTAACTATTCTGGCACTTATATTGCTAAGCACTAAAAACATCTATTTTCTCTTACCCCCCTAAAAGAGGATAAATAAATGAGTGTATTAACTGTAGATAAAACAAAAAATCAAGTAAAAGATAAAATAAAAAATATTCCAAAAATGGAATTTAAGTCAAAAGCACAAAAAGCTTGTTATGAAAAAATTAAACCATGGATTGAAGAATTATTTAAAGAAATTGTTGTAGCAGATAAATCTATCCCTCTATTTTCTATTCCTTTTCGTTCAGCAATTACTCATGTAATAGTTAACCCATGGTATGATGACGCAGTGATTACTACTAGAGCTTATGTTGTCTATGGAGCTAAATTAACACCAGAACTACTATATTTTTTACTAAGAAAAAATGCAGCTATGCGTTTTGGAGCTTTTGGAATTGATGAAGATGGAGAAATAATTTTTGAGCATAATATTGTTGGCTCAACTTGCGATAAGGAAGAATTAAATGCTTCTGTAATAGAAGTAATGAGAATGGCAAATAAATATGATGATGAGATTGTAAATAAATGGGGTGGGCAAAGGGCAATAGATTTAATTAAGCAACCTTTCATAGTGTAAATCTTTTCTTAATGTGCCAAGTTAGTATAATTTTACTAGTAGATTTTCGCTATTAAAACTTAAAAACTAAATGTTTTAGTTTTGTAGAGTTTTAATTCTAAGATCCTACTAGTTATTTTTTTGACAAAAATCTTTTCTAATAAACTGACCATAGAGTCAGTTTATTACTCTCCAAGGGTTTCGCTTACTGATATAACCCATTTATAATAAGCTATATACAGACACGGAATAAAATACCCGAAAGTCAAATAAAAAATCTTGAATTTTATTTCTTGGAATAGTAGTATGAATGGGGCTTCATTCGTGGGCATAATTAAAAAACTAAGTAATTAAATTTTAATTTATTTTGGGGGCTGGATGACTAACAGACCTTCTCTGAATAAACCTATATCTCAGGTCAATAGACCTTCGTTAAACAAACCTCTTACAGAGGTAATTGCCGCTGGCCCGACGGCAGACAAATATGAATCTATTCTTTTAGCAGCAATTAGAGTTTTTGCTAGAAATGGATTTTTTAATTCTAAAGTAGCCGACGTTGCTAAAGATGCTGGAGTTGCAGATGGCACAGTTTATCTTTATTTCAAAAATAAAGAAGACCTGCTTATTTCTATTTTTAATTACATAATAGATGAAGCCATTGAAACTGCTCGTAAAGAATTAACCTTATTAACTTCACCTGATGAACAAATTCGTAAATTAGCACATTTACATCTTAATTTGATGGGAAGAGATGAAAATTTAGCTAAAGTATTTCAAGTAGAACTACGGCAATTAAAGTTTATGGAGCAGTTTTCTACAACAAAATTAAGTATTTATTTTGAGTTTATACGCACAGCAATTGACCGGGGGCAACAGTCAGGAGTTTTTCGTACAGGTATTAACTCACAAATTGCGGCAAAAGTCCTTTATGGTGCGCTAGATGAGATGGTAACTAACTGGATTTTAAGCAAGAAAGAATATAATCTATCAGATATGGCTGATCCTGTTGTTGACATCTTCTTGAATGGAGTAAAAAAATGAGTGCAACCGCAATAAGTGAAATAAAAACTTTTCCCGGCAAACCCTCGACCCTCGTCCAAGTCTTGCATCATGCTTTAGACAATTTTAGTAAAAAAGCAGCATTTCACTATAAGCAAGGTGGAAAATGGAAAAGTGTCTCCTATGGTGACATAGCAATGCGTATTCGCCATACAGCATTAGGACTTCATAAATTAGGAATAGTTCATGGCGATAGAGTTTCTTTAATGGCTGAAAGCTCTGTAGACTGGGTTGTTGCTGATTTTGGTTCGCTAGCAACTGGAGCCGCAGATGTTCCTATTTATCCAACTTTAACAGCAAAACAAGCCGCTTATATTATTAGGGATAGTGGTTCACAAGTAATCTTTATTTCTAATGAGGGACAACTAAAAAAAGTCTTAGAAGTTCTTGATGAGCTTCCTGAACTAAAGAAAATTGTTATTTTTGGTGACTACAACGCTAGTTTAGTTAAAAATCCAGACCTAGTAATTAAACTTAAAGATCTAGAAGAAATGGGTCAAGCTCTTGATAAAGAACAACCTAAACTTTATGAACAAATAACCAGCAAAATACAAGCCAAAGATTTAGCAACATTAATTTATACCTCTGGCACTACTGGCGAGCCAAAAGGAGTAATTCTTACTCATTGGAATTTAACTTTTAATGTAATCAATACCTCTGATGAAAGTTTAATTTTTAGTGATGAAGATTGCTCACTTTCCTTCTTACCTTTTTCACATGTTTTTGAACGTGCAGTTGTTTATAGTCTAATTTACCTTGGTATTCCTATGCACTTATCAGAAAGTATTGAGGCTGTTGGAGCAAACCTTTTGGAAGTGCGCCCAACCATTATGACTAGTGTGCCAAGAATGTTTGAAAAAATAATGGGCAAAATTACTGAACAAGGGATGATGGCAGGCTTTCCTAAAGCTAATATTGTTCGTTGGGCGGTTGATATTGGCCGACAATGGGCGCGTCTTTATCACAAAGGCGATGACATCCCATTAACACTAGATTTGCAGTACAAACTAGCCAAAGCTCTTTTCTATGACAAACTTTACCATGAAAAAATGGGCGGTCGTGTTCGTCTATTTCTTTCAGGTGGTGCGCCGCTTGCAGATGATATTGCTTATTTCTTTTTAGCTATGAATATTACAATCCTGCAAGGCTATGGACTTAGTGAAACATCTCCAGTAATTTCTATGAATTCTCCTAAAGAAAACCGTGTTGGTAGTGTAGGAAAAGTTGTTAAAAACGTAGAAGTTAAGATAGCTGAAGATGGAGAAATTTTAGTTCGTGGGCCAAATATCCTACAAGGTTATTACAATAAGCCTACAGAAACCGCTAGTGCCTTTGAAGGTGAATGGTTTAAGACTGGTGATATAGGTAAGTTTGATAAAGATGGATTTCTCTATATCACAGATCGTAAAAAAGAACTCTTAAAAACTAGTGGTGGTAAGTATTTAGCTCCTCAACCAATTGAAAGCGCGTTAAAAGGTAGCATTTATGTTTCACAAGTAATGCTTGTAGGTGATAATCGTAAGTTTCCTTCCGTGTTAATTGTGCCTAATTGGGAAACTATGGAAAATTATGCTAAGGCTAATGGAGTTTCTTATAGCTCACGTAAAGAGCTTTGTACTAATGGAAAAATACTAGACATGATGCTAAAAGAAGTTACCCGACTTACACCAGATTTAGCACAGTATGAAAAGATTAAAAAAGTAGCTTTGATTGAAAATGAGTTTAGTATTGAAAATGGTGAACTTACACCAACGCTAAAAGTTAAACGCCGAATAATCGAAGAACATTATAAAGATGTTATAGAAAAGATGTATGAGGGTGGAAAAGATTAATGCTTAAGCACAACACTAACATTTCTATTATTTGTTGCTGCTTTTGCTGCACATTTTGCTGCTGTGTAATCAGCAATAACTAGGGTGGGCGCGACTTAGATCGCGCCTATTTTATTTTTGGAGGATTAATGTCTTATAAGATTGAAAAAGTAGCTGTTTTAGGCGCGGGGGTGATGGGAGCCCAAATAGCCGCGCACTTTGTCAATGCTGGATATCAGGTAATGTTGCTAGATATTCTCCCGCCAAGTCTAGCTTCAGAACCCGCGCCAGCAAAATCATCAACTAAATCATCTGAATGGGGCTTAAAGGCCGCAGAAGCCGGGCCACGCAATGCAATTGCTAGTGGGGCGTTAGCTAATGCTAGAAAGCTAAAGCCTGCTCCTTTTTTTACCCCAGAATTAGCCGATAATATTCGTGTAGGGAATTTTGAAGATGACCTAGATAAGCTAAAAGATGCTGACTGGATCATTGAAGTTATTATTGAAAAACTTGATATCAAACGTTCATTATTTGAAAAAATAGATAAACTCCGTAAGCCAGGCTCCATAATTACTTCTAATACTTCAGGCATTTCTATCCGTGCAATGGCTGAAGGTCGTAGCGAGGATTTTTGCAAACATTTTCTTGGCACACATTTCTTTAATCCTCCTCGATATATGAAATTACTTGAAATTATTACTACTCCTGATACTTGTCCTGATGTAACAGCATTTGTAGCTGATTTTTGTGACCGACGGCTAGGTAAAGGTATTGCCTATGCTAAAGATACACCTAATTTTATTGCTAACCGCATTGGTACATTTGGAATGATGTACTGTATGAAAGTAATGGTTGAAGAAGGCTATAGCGTTGAGGAAGTAGATAAATTAACTGGCCCGGCTGTAGGTCGTCCTAAAACCGCTTCTTTCCGCACAGCAGATTTAGTTGGATTAGACACTTTTGCTATGGTTGCACAAAATGTTTATGCTGGTGCAGTCAATGACTTAAGACGCGATGTTTTCCAACTACCAGAATTTCTTACCAAAATGGTTGCAAATAAATGGTTAGGAAATAAAACTGGTCAAGGTTTTTATAAAAAAGTAAAAACTGCTGATGGAGGCTCCGAGATTTATTCCTTAGATATAAACACTATGGAATATAAGCCACAACAAAAAGTTAAGCTTCCAGCCTTAGAAAATGCTAAATCCATAGAAAATCTACGCACTAGAATTAAAACTTTAGTTTACGGTGATGACAGAGTAGGTAATTTCTTATGGAAAACTTTAAGCGAAACTTTAATTTATACAGCTAATTTAATTCCAGAAATTGCAGACGATTTTGTCCAAGTTGATAACGCTCTAAAATGGGGCTTTAATTGGGAATCAGGACTATTTGAAACCTGGGATGCAATTGGCGTTGAAAAATCTGTAGAAAAACTTCGTAGCGAGGGCCGCCCAGTTCCAGCACTTGTAGAAAAACTTTTAGCTTCAGGCAAAAAATCTTTCTATGACTATAAAGAAGGCGTTTCCTACTGCTTTGATCTAGAAACAAGCGACTATAAACAACAAGCTGAAAAACCTGGAATCATTATTCTTTCCTCATTAAAAGACCGTCAAAAAGTAGTCAAGAAAAATGCTGGTGCATCCCTTATTGACTTAGGCGATGGTGTAGCTTGTTTAGAATTCCATTCTAAGATGAATTCCGTAGGTGCTGACACAGTTTCAATGATGAATTTTGCAGTCAAAGAAGTAGCACAAAACTTTGAAGGTTTAGTAGTTGGTAACCAAGGCGATGTATTTTCTGCTGGTGCTAACTTAATGTTGCTGCTTTTATCGGCTCAGGAACAAGAATGGGACGACATCGAACTAATGATTCGAGGCTTCCAAAACGCTAATATGGCGATGCGTTATGCTGAAAAACCTGTAGTAACAGCCCCCTTTGGCTTAACTTTGGGCGGTGGTTGCGAAATTAGCATGCACAGCACCCGTACACGTGCAGCATCAGAAACTTATATTGGGCTTGTAGAAATTGGCGTAGGTTTAATACCTGCCGGCGGTGGTACTAAGGAAATGGCTGTAAGAGCTACCCAACTTGCAGCAATGGAATCACCTGATGCCGATCCATTTAACTATATCAAAGAAGCTTTCCAAGCTATTGCAACAGCTAAAGTTGCTACCAGTGCTGTTGAAGCTAAAAAGCTAGGTTTACTACGTAGAACCGACCAAATTTCTATGAATAAAGACCGTCTAATTGATGATGCAAAACAAACTGTTTTAGCAATAGTTAAAGAAGGTTATCAACGTCCAAAACCACGCACAGACATTCCAGCACTTGGAGAAAGTGCTTTAGCAGCCTTAAAACTAGGTGTGCATTTAATGGTTAGAGGTGGTTTTGCTACCGAATATGAGGGAAATATTGCTCGTAAGATTGCCCGTATTCTTACTGGTGGTGATTTATCTCACAAGACCTTGGTATCTGAACAACATTTCTTAGATTTAGAACGTGAAGCATTCTTAAGCCTTTGTGGTGAGCGTAAAACCCAAGAAAGAATCCAATCAATGCTTAAGACTGGCAAACCATTGAGAAATTAATAAGGAGAAAGAAATAATGAAAGACGCAGTAATTGTTGCAATTGCAAGATCAGCCGTTGGTAAAGCCTATAAAGGATCTTTAGCCAATAGCCGCCCTGATGATATGGCGGCATCAGTAATGAATGAAGTTCTCAACCGTGTGCCAGAACTAGACCATAAGGAAATTGAAGATGTAGTTTTAGGTTGTGCAATGCCTGAAGCTGAACAAGGAATGAATGTAGCTAGAATTGCTTCCTTGCGTGCTGGTCTTCCTGTATCGCTATCAGCAATCACAGTTAATCGTTTTTGCGCTTCTGGTCTTCAATCCGTAGCACAAGCTTGTGAAAGAATTTTGATTGGTGGTGCTGATGTAATTTTAGCTGGTGGCACAGAAACTATGTCAATGATTCCAATGGGAGGACATAAGATTGTTCCTAACCCTTATTTAGTAGACAACTACCCTGATGCTTATCTTGGAATGGGTCTTACAGCAGAACGTTTAGCAGCAAGATATGAAATTAGCCGCGAACAACAAGATGAGTTTTCCTATCAAAGCCACCAAAAAGCTATTGCAGCTATTGAATCAGGTAGATTTAAGGATGAAGTGGCACCAATTAAAGTTAAACACGATCATTTTAATGCTAAAGGGAAAAAAGAAGTAAAAGAAGTTTCTTTTGAAATTGATGAAGGCCCTCGTAAAGATACAACTCAAGAAGCTTTAGGAAGGTTAAAACCAGCTTTTAAGGTTAATGGCACGGTAACTGCTGGAAATTCCTCTCAAATGTCTGACGGTGCAGCAATCGCGCTACTTATGTCTGAGCAAAAAGCTACCCGTTTAGGACTTAAGCCTTTAGCTAGATTTGTTGCTTATGCAACAGGTGGCGTAGAGCCTGAAGATATGGGAATTGGCCCAGTTGTTGCAATTCCTAAAGCATTAAAAATGGCTGGATTAAAGCTAGAAGATATTGATTTGTTTGAACTTAATGAAGCTTTTGCGGCTCAAGCACTTTCCGTAATTAAAGCCGCAGAAATTGACCCAAATAAAGTTAATGTTAATGGCGGTGCAGTAGCATTAGGTCATCCTCTAGGCTGTACGGGAACAAAGCTACTTGCAACTTTGATTTATGAGCTTAAACGCCGTGGTGGTCGCTATGGCATGGTGACAATGTGTGTTGGTGGTGGCATGGGTGCTGCCGGTATTTTTGAAGTAAATAATTAATCTTTATCGAGTCTGGAAAGGAAGTTAGTTTTATGTCAACAGTAATGGCTAAAAAAGTAAGTAAGGTCAAGGGCGGTAGCTTTTTGATCGAAGAAAAAAAACCATCTGAAATCTTTACTCCAGAAGATTTCTCAGAAGAACAACGCGCAATTGCAAAAACAACGCGCGATTTTATAATGGGTGAAGTTTACCCAAACCGCAATGAAATCGAAAATAAAAACATGGACGTACTGACTTCACTGCTACGTAAGGCAGGAGAAATTGGACTACTATCCTTTGATATTCCAGAAAAATACGAAGGTTTAGGACTAGATAAAGTTTGCTCCATGTTAGTAGCAGAAAATTTAGCTCCTGGTGGTGGTTCGTTTGCTGTTTCTCATGGCGGTCATACCGGCATTGGCACTTGGCCTATTATTTACTTTGGTACAGAAGCACAAAAGAAACATTATTTACCAAAGCTTGCTACAGGTGAATTATTAGCTGCTTATGCTTTAACAGAACCACATTCTGGTTCAGACGCACTTGCAGCTAAAACTAGAGCAGTGCTTTCAGAAGATGGTAAATATTACACCCTTAACGGAACAAAAATGTGGATTACCAACGCTGGTTTTGCCGATGTTTTTGTAACTTTTGCTAAAGTTGATGGGGAAAAATTCTCTGGCTTTATTATAGAAAAATCCTTCCCTGGTGTTTCTACTGGTGGCGAAGAACACAAAATGGGTATTAAAGGCTCCTCCACTCGTACATTAGAGCTAAATGATGCAAAAATCCCTGTAGAAAACCTACTTGGCGAAATTGGAAAGGGCCATTTAATTGCATTTAATGTATTAAATATGGGTAGATTTAAGCTTGGTGCTGGTTGTGTTGGCGGTGCAAAAGCAGCATTAAAAGACGCTATTGCTTATGCTAATGAACGTCATCAATTTAATAAACCTATTTCCTCATTTGGTGCTATTAAACAAAAATTAGCTGAAATGGCAATTCAAGCTTATGCTGTAGAAAGTGCTGTTTATCGTACTGCTGGGCTAATTGACCAAGCTCTAGAAGGTGTTGATGCAGATGATAACGCTGGCATTTTGAAAGGCATTGAAGAATTTGCTATTGAATGTTCTGCAATGAAAGTTTACGGCACGGAAATGTTAGATTTTGTTGTAGATGAAATGGTTCAAGTCTATGGTGGCTATGGTTATTCTGAAGAATACCCAGCCGCAGTTGCTTATCGTGACTCTCGTATTAACCGTATTTTTGAAGGTACAAATGAAATTAATCGGTTGCTAATTCCTGGAATGCTTCTTAAGAAAGCTATGAAGGGTGAGCTACCAATTATGGCAGCAGCAAAACAATTGATGGATGAGCTACTTTCCTTCCCATCAATGGATGAGGACGAAGACGGAGTATTAGCAGAAGAACAAAAACTAGTTCGTAATGCTAAGAAAGTTGTTTTAATGGTTGCTGGTGCTGCGGCTCAAAAATATATGCAAGCAATTTCTGACCAACAAGAATTGCTAATGGGTGTTGCAAATATCATTATGGAAACCTACGCTATGGAAAGTGCTTTACTACGTACACTTAAATATGTAGCGGCAAATAGCGAAGAAAAAGCAGACTTAAGAATTGAAGCAACACGCACATTTATTAGTGATGCAATGGATCGTATTGAAATAACTGCTCGTCCACTACTTGCAGCAGTTGCTGAAGGCGATATGTTAAGAACTCAAATAGCAGCATTAAAACGTTTTACTCGTCATACTGCTTATAACACAATTCAATCGCGTCAAAGAATTGCTAATGCAATGATTGAAAGTGGCAAATATCTTTTCTAAGTTCTAAGCAAAGAATTTAGCTAATTTGCAAAAGGCTGATACTAAATTTTAGTATCAGCCTTTTTTCATTTTTATTAAGAGGGCATTTCTAACAAATCATTAAACTTGAGATAAGATTACTGGTCGCATATAGTAATTTATTAAGCCTATAGGCAGCGTAGATATGCCTAAAGTAATAAGGGCTGTTTTTTGACGCTCAGTAAAATCTATGCGAACAGGTGATGCAAGTAAACCAGAAATTACATCATCATAATCTGCACTAACCTTTTTATAAAGAGCTAAAACATCTGGAATAATTGCTGGATTTTGGTTTAAGCCATTGATAGCTGTTTGTAGTTTCTCAATTGCACTGCGTACAGCAAAACGTACTTTAGGTGGCAAATTAGGATTACTATCTAAGGTAGTAAATCCAAATAACAAGTTATTAAGATTAGCTAAGTAAGCAGCACGTGGGCCAGCATTAGCAGCAAAAAAGTCTTTTACTCTTTGAGCTACTACAGGATCATTATTAGCAATTTTTGCATACACACTTGAACCTATTCTCATAAAAGGAAATGGGCTAGGTACAGTGCTAAAACAAACTTGTGGAGGATTGGCACTAGTTGGAGGAAAATTAGCTCCAGTAAACAATAATGTCATGGTTTGATTTTCAAGCGGTACTATTACAGCTTGTAATCTATCAGCAGAATTTACTTGATAAGTAATATTACTTAAACTAAAAAGCTGTGGAAATCCAACAGCAGATAAATAACTTCTTACCCCTTGACCAAAAACTAGATTAGGTGTTGCTTGAGCAGCACTAAGAGGGCTAGTAGGGCTAAAAACTGGGAGTGGCCCTCTAGTTGATGGAGTTGGGTTATTAGTTCCATTTATTGGTAAACGGTTAAACATATAATTTGAATAACCTATTCCAAGTATGTTTAATGCTGTATTAAAAGCACTTTTACTACTACTAGAAGTTAAAGCACTAGCAGTTGATAATTGTTTTATCGCTGCTGCAACGATTCCATAAATAACATCTGGGTCTGCTGGATTAGCATTAAAATCTGCTAATGTGCCATAAGCATTAGCTAAAGCGGCTATTGTGTTATCAATAATCGCATTTACTCCTATATCATCAGCACTAGCAGAATTTCTTAATCCATTTAATGCTCTAGCTAAATTAAGCAAATTAGCTGCATAGTTACCACGAGAAACTAGATCCACATTATAAAGGAGATCAATTGCAGCTTTTTGATCGTCTGTTAAAGCACGACTATTAGCAGCATAGGATAAAACGGCTTGAGGATTTAAGACTATACGAGGAATTTCTGATGTAGCTGTAGGTGGAAAAGGTGTTTGTGCGCCACCTGCATTAGGTACTCCATTAGGTGATTGACCTGGCAAACCTAAAAAAAGTGTCATATAGGCTGTTTTACTTTCACTAAAACGTATTTGTGAATATTGCAATCCTTGGGCAGAGTTAACAGCTAAGCTAATAAAATCATCTTGATAACTGTTGCTAGAAAGACGAAATGTATTGCTAAGAAAGTTTTTTAATGGTGTTTGAAAAGCTCCTTTTGGATCAAGCACTGGGGGTAGTGTGGGCGAATCTTGAGCTAAATTGATGTTTACACTCAACATAAGCATAAGCATTATGTTAATAACTGCTATAAATTTAGATATTTTTGATTTACTACTTAAAAACATTTTTTACTCCATAAATATACTTTATATCTGTGTCTTAAAAGATTCACAGCTATAGTATATTCATCATTACAATACTACTAATAATATAATAGTAATAATAATACTATACTTAAAAGCTAAAAATTTTTATCAAGTAAGATAAAGTGTTAAAAATTAAACATTTACTAACTTAAAAAATCAAAGTTCAACACTAAGTTTTTAATTAACAATAGAATTTTTAATTATATTTTGTTTTCAATTGGTATTTTATACTAGCAGCAATCTTATGGGGCTTACTCTTAGGATAATAGTAACCCAAAAAAATACTTGAGTTAGCTATTAATATAGCTTTAAGCTAGTGATTAAAAAGTAAAAATGAATATCCTATAAATTCTTACTAGTTGATTCTAATTAGGGAGTTAATAAAAGTAAACCGTTCTGGGCGGAATTGTTGCTAATTTATGCTTAAGTAAAAGGTTTTTCTATTTTTAGAAGAAACAAATTATATATAGGATTAAGGTTTTTGCCTTAGTTATTACTTCTTATAACGTTTTAAGATATAAAATATTAATTTATTTGAAGCACAAAAAATCAAAACCATTTTAAGTTTGTTCTGCGCCATCTAAGATGGCTTGGATTTTTAGGCTATGACCAATTACTCCAACGGTACTACCTCTTTTAATTAAACAGAGTGCAAACTTGTACATATCTTGAGATGAGGCAATGGTATTTAATTTGGCTTCTTCAAGGCATTCTTGGATAACTAAATCCGCTTTTTCCTGTCCTAAAGCTTTTGTTAGTTTGGTTTTTGTTTGTTTTAGTCTAGCTTCCATTATTTCTGACATTAAACTTTGGGTAAGTTTGTCAAATTCTTTACCTTTTTTAGCTAAAGCTTGATTAAAGCGGACTAAATCTTGAGAAGTGTTAATTGAGGTGATGTTTGCTTCTTTTAAGCATTCCTGAAATATTTTTCCTGCTTGTTGTGAATTATTTAGAAGTTTAGCCATACGGGATAAAATTTGCAGTTCTAAAGTTTGCCCACCTGATATTGTTTGATCCATAATTTTGATTTACCTCAAATTTACACTTCTTTTAATTAGTAAATTCTTGTATTTTATTACACTAGTTTTCTTTTTTACTATAGGAATTAAGCTTAAACTAGCAAAGACTTTAGCCAAGTAATCATTATTTTTATTACCATTTCATTATTCTGTTCACCTGAAATAATAAAATCTGCATACTTTTGACTAGGTTTTATTATTTCATCATACATTGGTTTTACAGTAGTTAAATACTGATAAATTACGGATTCTTTATCTCGGCCTCGTTCGGCAATATCTCGTTTTAGACGGCGAATAAAACGTATATCGTCAGGGGTATCAACAAAGATTTTCACTTTCATTAACTCTCGTAAGATTGTGTTATGAAATACAAGTAGTCCATCAAGTAAAATTATTGGTTTAGGTTGGACTGTATAAAACTCCCCTGTTCGGGTATGCTCAGAAAAATCATAAATAGGCTGTTTAATTCCTTTACCTTCTAATAAGTTTTTAGTGTGTTCAATCAGTAGTTCTAAGTCTAAAGATTCAGGATGGTCAAAATTTATTTTATGACGTTCACAAATGGACAAATGGCCTAAATCCAAATAATAATTATCTTGTTGCAAATAAACAACATTTTCTTCACCAACACCAGCAATAATTTTTTTAGCAATAGTTGTTTTTCCTGAAGCACTTCCCCCACAAATTCCAACTAACATTAAAATCCATCCTCCTGCAAAAGCTGTTCTTAAAATGAAAAAGCACAAAGATTTATAAATCTTTGTGCTTAGTTAATAGCAAATTAAAGAGAAAAACAAACTACTTTTGCCCTAATATGGTTAAAGTATATTGGTCAGAATCTATGCCAGAAGAAACACCTATAAAGTAGGTACCTTTTTGAAGTAGCCCTGTACCAATTAATTCTGAACCTGTCACAGTTAAACCAGCATTAAGAATAAAGGCACTGTTGATAGGTATATTTCCATTTTTAATACCTTTACTAAAAAGTATTACATCTATATCACTACGCGCATCTGTGGCTTCTAAGGAAATATACAAGGAACTAGCAGATTTTAAGTCAATACGATAAAGATCTTGAACTGGTAATCTATCACCTTGTCCAAAATCAATAAATAATTTAGCTGGATCACTAGCAGCTATACGGCCTGTTATTATAGTTTCTGTACCAAGTCTTTGAGATTGTTTTTTAGAATCATTTGGCTCTGATTCGCCACTAGAAGTAATAGAAGCTAGGCCAAAACCATTAAGAATAATGTCAATATTTGGAGTAACTGCACCAGCAACAACTTTTACTGGAGTAAAATCTTTTGGATTATCGCTAGCAGCATTACCTTCATTTGCACCATTGAAGTTTTCTGGAATAGCTAAATTAAGCTGTTCATCCCTTGGCCCAACACTAGAACCCCCTAAAAAATTAGGGTTAATTCTTTCTACAGAGATTAGATAATCTCCTGGGGGCAAGCCAATAAATTGATATGTGCCATTGTTATCAATTACCCCACTAACAAAACTAGTAGCAGTAATTAATGGGTCAATTTCTGGTCGGTTTGTTGGCCGTTGAGGTGCGCCATCAGCATCAATAGGAACACTTCCACCATAAACATCTAGGTTAGGATTTGGGGGATATTTACCCTGGCTAACACGTCGTGCAACTACATTAAGACCTGTTATAGGAAAGTCCTTGCTAGGAGTGCGTATTAAGACTTTACCGGTAATTCCTCCTATTTGTGAACCTGCTTCGCTTGGCAAATAGCCCGGTGCAGGATAGAGAGCCGACATTGCCACATTGTCATCAAAACTTAGCGATGCAATAAAGCCACCTGAACTACGAAAACCCAAACTAGCAAGTCTGCTTGTACTTGGGCCGCTAAATAGGAAAGGATAAACAGTTTCAATAAATGGGCCAAACACATCAAAACGTTGAGACGAGTTAGCAAAGCCATCTGGAAGAGTAGCAAAAGAGCTACTTGCAGCAATTCCGCCATTAAGTTGTGAGTGGTCTAGGGGGCCAGCAAAGTGACCAAATTCATGTGTAAACACACCAATAAAAGGAACTTTACCAATAGAATTAATTGCAGGGCCATTAAGCACTACAGCACCTTCGGCTAGAGCAAGTGTTGTAGAATCTGGACGGCTAAAAGCTAGAAAAGTAAAAAAGCCTAAAGTCCCGCCGCCGCCAGTAATACCACCATCTGAGTCAAAAACAATTGGATTTTGAAGGGTTGGATTACGAGAGCTTAGAACCATTCCTACATTATTACGATTAACATCAATAGGAGTGTTATCAGCAGGGCTTCTAATTTGTCCAGCGTTAACAAATTCTATTGTAGAAGTAGGAATATCTGTATAAAGCTTAAAGATACGATCTACAATTTTTACTGCTTCAGCATTTGAAAGTGGCCCTAGAGGGCCGCCATCCACACGATAAAGCACTTGACCCTGAGCATTTACTGTTGAACTTCCTATTGGGCCACCTTTAGTTTCTTGTTTAGCCCAAATTACAGGCTTGCCATTAGAAGCAACAAAGAGTGGGCCACCAGCATAAATATCAGTAATTTGACCCGCCACAAATAAAAACAACATTGCAAAACTTAAATAAAAAATGGTCTTAAATATTTTCATCGTTCGCACCTCCTATTTTTCGGCTGCTACAATAGTGCGAACTAGTCCAGTAAAATCACTTAATGGTAGCGCACCTGGTTTGCCAATTAGCAAAGCAAAGTTTTGATTACTAGATTTAGCAGCAACAACAGGTTGTTCTAAATCCCCATCTGGATAAATTACTTTGGCTTTATCAGCAGATTTTGTGTAATTATTGTATGGATTAGTAAATAACCCACGATTATTAATACTATTTTTAATTATTGTTTTTCCGCTAGAAGTGCGAGTAACATAAAAAGCACCTTGGTAAAGGCCAACTGGGTATGTTAAATCTGCTAAATAATTAGGGATTAGCATAAGTAACATTTCTTCACCAACTTGATAATAGCTCATTCCATGAACAATAAAGCTATCTGGGTCAGCAATTTTGCCTCCTAGCCCACCAACCATAGGAACTAAATCTTTATTTTTAATAGATTTATTAAGCATACGAGGTTGATGACCTAGTTGCTTAAAAGTATAAGTTTTTGGAATATCACCTTTAATTTTTTCAGAAATACTAAAAGTGTAATAAGTAACAGGCATAATGCCTTGAGCAATCATTTCTTCACTCTCTTTAACTTCTAAACACTTACCAACAAAGACTTTATCTGATGTAGCAATCATTTCTTCTAAATTAAATTGCAGTACAGCATGATGAGCTTTAGTTGTTATTAGTTGGGAGCTAAAGATCACGGCTAATAACAGGGCCAAAATCATATATTTAAATTTTTTCATGTGGAATTCTCCAGAAATTCAGAAAGGTTTTACCAAGTATGAAACACCAGCAATTATGCGTCAAGACTTAAGCTAATTATTTATAGCTTAAAAGGAAAATCAGGTTTGAGCATCAAACTGAACTCTTAAATAAGTGCGTCTCATAGACAAACTACAATTAATCAAAGGTAAATTAATAATGTCATTTAAGTTGGCAAAGTTTTGGCTTGACCAAGTGTTATTTGGCTCCTTAGTAAATAAAGTTGCTAGGACTTCATTTTGTGCTACTAGCAAATAATAGTTTAAGGTTTCGATTTGTTGATATTCTCTAATTTTACCTTCTTGGTCAAAATTTGCTGTACTGCGGGATAAAACTTCTACCATTAAAACAGGGTTAGTTAAGCTTTGTAGACCTTTAATAGTAATAAAGCTTGGGTTACAGGCTACAACTACATCAGGATATTTATAAATTTGTTGGTGTGTTCGTGTTCTCATATCACTGATAAATGACTCGCAGGTTGTATCTAAAAGCTGTTGATCTAGTTGTATGTTAATGGCATTAGCTATGCGGTTATGGTTGGCAGTAGCACCAGACATAGCAAAAATTTCGCCAAAAATATATTCATGTTTGATTTCAGAGTTTTTTTCTATTTCAAAGTATTCTTCCAATGAATAAAATTTTTTAGGGTTTCTTGCCATCGTCTTTTCCTTCTAAATAAAATTCCAATCAAATATAGCAAATTCATAAATTTTGTCATAAGAAGAAAAAGCTAGCAGACATTTTAAGTATCTACTAGCTTTAGTTTTAGAAGAGAACTTTGAAAATTAATTTTTATCTAACGCCTGTTGGCCCATTGAAGTTACCAATGACTGTACCAGGTGCGCCAACCAAAGTAGCAGGGCCACCCATTAAAGGTTTCTTCTGCATACGGTTATTCTTGGTGTCGCCAATAAAGACGTTGCCAGAAGCAGCTAGTACAACACCTTGAGGAGCATTGACTGTGCCTAATGCAGTACCAGGTGCCATAAAGGTCATCCAACCTGTTGGAGTTCCACCAACATTCATTTGAATACGGTTGTTAAGTGTATCAGCAACATAGACATTGCCAACGGTATCAACATAAATTCCACGTGGGTTATTAACTTTGCCTAATGCAGTACCAGCAGTTGCACCAGCAAATATTGCCCAACCTGTTGGGGATCCACTAGTGTTAAATTGGATACGGTTGTTATTTGTATCAGCAACATAAACTCCACCATTTATATTTACTGCTACAGCGACAGGTCGATTAACTTTACCTAAAGCAGTTCCAATTGTTGCACCAGCATATATTCCAAACATTGGAGTTGTGCTAGCAGAAGTAGCCATTTGAATTCTGCTATTTAATGTATCTGCTACATATAAAACATCGTTTTGCTCATCATAAGCTACACCTTGAGGAGCATTAACTGTACCAATAGCTGTACCTGGGCCGGCCATAACTTGCCAACTCATTCCACCATCGGTTGAACGTTGAACGCGGTTGTTATTTGTATCAGCAACAAAAATCAACATATCTGTTGAATCAGAAGAAACGCCTTGAGGAGCATTAAATTGACCTAATCCAACACCTGGGCCAAATCCTACTGGTTGCCAAGACATGCCATCATCAAATGAACGTTGAATTCTGTTATTTAATGTATCTGCTGCATAAACAGTTAAATGCTCAAGAGTTGCTCCTGCGCAACTAACATTAATTGTAGTGATATTTAGTGTCCAGCTATTTAGGATACCAACATCACCACCTAAGTCATCAGAAATGGTTAAAGTCCAAATCCCATTTGGATCTTCCCCTATAAATGCGCCAAATGGTTCTTCAGGTGTTAAATTATTTACAACTACATTGTTTGCATATAGTTGATCTGTTACGATGCCTGGGCCTGTTGTGACAGTGCTATTATTTGAATAAGGAACTTGACCCATTGGATTAGCATCATCATCAAAAAGTGTACCGTTAAATACATTGTCATTACCACCACCATTATCAGTAGTTATTGTTACTACTGTTCCTGATGGTGATGTTAATGTGATGTCTAAATCTGATGCAAATGTATGTGTAATAAATGGTTGCAAAGTTAGTTTACCAACAGTTGTACCAGCACCAGTAACATTGATAGTAGAAGTTACTGTGGCAACATCTAATATGTTTGTAGGTGTGTTATTGGTAAATGGGCCATTCATAGTAGATATAGGTGTCATAGGTAAGGTAGAAATATCTAAATTCCAGCTATTTAATGCACCTCCATCACCACCTAAGTCATCAGAAATAGTTAAAGTCCAAACTCCATTTGGGTTTTCTCCCATAAATGCTGCTAATGCTTCTTCCGGTGTTAAAGGAGTTGCTGTAACTAAATTTAAATAAGGATGATCTGTAACAACACCAGCATTAGTAACATAAGGAACTTGACCGGCAGGATTAGCATCATCATCAAAAAGTGTACCGTTAAATACATTAACATTAGCACCACCATTATCAGTAGTTATTGTTACTACTGTTCCTGATGGTGATTGTAATGTGATATCTAAATCTGCGTTAAATGTATGTGTAATAAATGTTGTTAAGTCAACATCAAAAAGATATGGAGCAGCACCATTTACAGTAATAGTTGAAGTAACAACAGCTGGGCCTGTAGGAATTGTTACAGGTATATTGTTAGCAAAATTGGTAGTTACAACCCCAGTACAATTAGGAACTGCTTCAGGGTTTATAGCTCCTTTTTTAGGGCCAGGGCCTACTGCTACAGGTTCATCACCACCTAAACTAGCTTTTAGTGCATTGTATTGATCCATTAAAGATTCTAGTTGTGATTGTGAACTAGAATCTTTCGCTTGTTGTTTAAGTGAATTAATAGATTGTCTCAAGGTTTTCATTTGATCCAAGGTAGCTTGCTTGGACTGAACTTGAGCCGCTACTTTTGTTCCAGAAACAAAAAAGTTTTCTAAACTTTGTGGTACTAAAGTACCTAAAAACATCAACATTGCAAAGACAACAAAACTTGCAATGTATTTTTTTTTCAAACTCATAAAAGCCTCCTAAATCCTTTCCAATCCAATAAAAATTTTCAAAATCAAGAAATATTTAATTATGCAAAAATTTGTTAACCCCATTTTATAAGTAAGTATTTTAGAATTTGTAGTTTCTACAAATTTTTACCATATATTAGCAAATTTATTGCTATGCTAATCATTTAGGTAAATCTATTATTTTAGTATGATTATTTATAAGACTTAACTTAATCCAAATACATAAGATAACCTAATTAGGTTATATATTTAGTTTAGTAAATTTAGCAGTATCTTAAATAAGTTGGATCAGGAATTTCTAGCATATTTGGCTTATTTTGTCTAATGGTTTTTCGGTAATTTAGTCGTGATAAATAGGAAAAAGCTAGTAAATATAGAACCTATACCTACTAGTTTTAGCTTTAGAAAAGAATTTCGGTAACTAACTTATATACCAACAGATGTAGGAAATTACTAAAAAAAATGTTTGCTAGATAAAACTATACCAATTTTTAACAATAACACATTGCTAAATATTAAAATTATATTAAAATTATGTTAATTTTTTATTAATTTTTTCTAATCCTAAAACTTTTTCCAATGTAAAAACAAAATATGAGGCTTAAATCTTAATTTCTAATCTAAGTGTGTCTCTATCAAAATTTTACTAAAAAATAAACCAATCCTGTAATTTTGTTAGATTAAAATCTAGCAATCTATTAAATAAACCTATATGTAATTACTAAATTTAGGAGGTTTTTCTTGAAAAATAAATTGCCCTGGCGACTTACTAAGTTTGCCATAACTTTTTTTGCTTTAGCCTTGTTGTTTTCAGCAACAAGTTTTCTTACATCAAATACACAGTTATCAGTAGTTAGTGCTGATAAAGGTAGCCAACAAAAACAATCTAGAGCCGAGATTCAAAGACAACAAGAAGCGGCTGTTCCTAGAAAAGCAGACAACTCTGGTGGAGCAAATAGAATTGCCGGAGAAACAGAAGAAGAATTTACCCTTAACGACCAAATCACAAATGATCCAGTAGTAGAACTAGCTCGAAAAAATACTAAATCCAGTATTTCACCTGTTGAGGAATATCCCAACAGTTTAACAATGTCATTCAGTAACACTGCAAATATTAGTATTCCTACTTCAGGTGTAGCTAATCCTTATCCAGCAAATGTCATGGTTAGCGGTTTTACAGGAAATATAACTAAAGTAACAGCTACATTAACTAACTTTAGTCATACTTTTCCATCTGACATAGATATAATCTTAGTATCTCCAACAGGTCAAAAGGTAGCTCTTATTTCAGCCGTAGGTGGTGGTAACCCTGTTACTAACGTAACTTTAACACTTGATGATGATGCTGCAATGTCTGTATCTGGCACTCAAATAGTATCAGGCACATTTAAGCCTACTTCTTTAATAACTACACCTTCTATACCTGCTCCTGCTCCTCCTGCTCCTTATGCAACAATGATGGCTCAATTTAACGGTCAAAGTCCCAACGGTATGTGGAGTTTATATGTTTTTGATGCTGTTGGTGGTGATGGTGGCAGTATTTCAGGTGGTTTTTCTTTAACCATTACTGATAATGGTGGTGCGGCTCCTCCTCCTGTTACTATGGGAACATTTATGAACACTGCTCCCATAATTATTCCTGGTGTTGGTACTGGTGGCACACCAGGTAGCGCAAACCCTTATCCAGCAACCGTTATGGTTAGTGGTTTAACAGGCAACACAACTAAAGTGACTGCAACAATAAATATGTTTAATCACACTTTCCCTAGTGACGTAGACGTTTTATTAGTCTCACCAACAGGTCAAACAGTGCTACTTTTCTCAGACGTAGGCGGAAGCACACCCATAACTAACATAACTTTGACACTTGATGATGCTGCTGCTATGGCTTTAGGTACTGGCCCACTAGTATCAGGTACATTTAGACCTACCAATATAGCTGATACTCTTGGTACAGATGTATTTGCGGCTCCAGCACCTCCTGCTCCTTATGGAACAATGATGTCTGCCTTTAATGGTGCTAGCCCTAATGGTACTTGGTCATTATATGTTCGTGATGATTTTAGTGGTGATATAGGTAACTTTAACGGTGGTTTCTCTCTTACTATTACCACTGATGGTGGTGGTGGTGGCGCAACCGTACAATTTAGTGCTACTAACTATATGATTAGTGAAGATGGTGGTAATGCTCTTATTACTGTAACTCGTACAGGTTCAACAACTGGCACAGCAATGGTAAATTTTGCTACTAGCAATGGTACTGCTACTGTTGGTAGTGACTACACTGCTACATCTGGTACTTTAACCTTCCCAGATGGTAGTGCTATGCAAAGCTTTATGGTTCCAATCCTAAATGACAACTTAACCGAACCAAATGAAACAGTTAACTTAACATTAAGTATGCCTATGGGAGCTACTTTAGGTACACCTAGCACTGCTGTTTTAACAATTACTAACGACGATACATTAGACCACACAACAGTTTATGCTGTAGATACTAATAACAGTCGTATCCAACGAAGCACTAGTAATGGTATGGTTTGGTCAACAGTAGGATTTGGCCCTGGAACAGCTTTAGGTAGATTTAACGTTCCAAAAGGTGTTTCTTCTAGCTTAAATGATATGATAATTTTCGTTGCTGATACTGGTAATAACCGTATTCAACGTTCTACAAATGGTGGTTCAACCTGGCAATTACTAGCAGGCCCAGGAACTGCTGTAGGAACAGTAAATGCTCCTCAAAGCGTTGCTTATGATGAACGAAACAACATCCTCTACATTGCTGATACTGGTAATAACCGTATTCAAAGAATAATGAATGCTTCAACTACTAACCCACTACCTGATTTATTTGCTAACACAATAGGTGGTGCGGCTTTAGGTCAAGTTAATGCTCCTCGTGGTATTGCGGTTGATGGTAATGGTTTAGTTTATGTTGCTGATACTGGCAACAACCGTATTCAAGTCAATATGACTGGTATGGTTGGTGGATGGCAAATTCTAGCTGGTGCAACTGCCGGTACTGCTCCTGGCAAGTTTAATCAACCACGCAGTATTTATGCTAATGGTGCTGGCGATGTTTATGTTGCTGACACTCTTAACAATAGAATACAAAGGTTATCTGGTGGTATTTGGTCAGTATTTATGCCTAGTGGAGCTACTGCTGGTGCAGTAAATGCTCCTGAAGGTATAGTAACTACTTCTACAAACTTTGCCTTTGTTGGTGATACGGCTAACAACCGTGTTCAACGCTTAACTACTATGGGTGCTTCTCCAACTATAGTTGGCGGCCCTGGCGTAAGACTTGGACAATTTAACCAAGTTTCTAGTATGCGTTAAACCTTTTGTTTTAAGCTTTTTAGACAGCCTAGGAAAATTTCCTAGGCTGTTTTTATTTTAAAATAAAATAGCTAGTAAACATCTAAATGATGCTTACTAGCTTTAGTTTTAGAAGAGAATTGTTGTAATTAACTAACTTTTATCTTTTATCTAACATTTGTAGGCAGGTTAAAGTTACCTGTTGCTGTGCCAGGTGCGCCAACAACAACACTAGCCCCACCCATTAAAGGCTTCTTCTGCATACGATTATTCTTTGTATCACCAATAAAGACATTGCCAGAAGCAGCAAGTACAACACCTTGTGGGCCATTAACAAAACCTGGATTAACTCCAGCAGTCATAAAGTTTGACCAAGTGCTAGTCATTCCACCCATATTTACTTGAATACGGTTATTGTTTGTATCGGCTACATAAACATTGCCTGTTGTATCAACAAAAATGCCGCGAGGTTGATTAACTTTACCTAATGCAGTTCCAGCAGTTGCACCTGCAAACACAGCCCAACCACCTGTTGTTAGAGTAGTGTTAAATTGGATACGATTGTTTGCTGTATCTGCTACATAAACGCCACCATTTATATCTACTGCTACTGATGATGGTTTACTTACTTTGCCTAGCGCAGTTCCAATTGTTGCGCCTGCAAATACTCCAAATACTGGAGTTGTGCTAGCAGAAGTAGCCATTTGAACTCTATTATTATTTGTATCTGCAATATATAAAGTGTCATTTTGCTCATCATAAGCTACGCCTTGAGGAGCATTTACTTTACCTACTGTAGTACCGGGGCCAGCTATAACTTGCCAACTCATTCCGCCATTTGTTGAGCGTTGAATTCTATTGTTATTTGTATCTGCAACAAAAATTAATGTATCTGTAGAGTCAGAAGAAACGCCTTGAGGAGCATTAAATTTACCGGGTGTTGTACCTGGGCCAAATCCTACTGTTTCCCAACTCATGCCATCATCTAATGAGCGTTGAATGCGATTATTTGCTGTATCTGCTGCATAAACGGTTGTATGTTCAAGGGTCGCACCACCACCTCCGCCACAATTATTTATACCAGTAAAGCTAAAACTATACGTACCTTGACTTACGTTAGGTGCATTAGCTACAGAGGATACCACCATAACAAATTTTCTTCCTGCTGGTACAGTAACAGAAAAAGCACCTGGTGCACTAGAACCCACATCACCAAGAAAATTTTGTACAATATTACTTGGATTAAAAGAATCTACGTAAGTTGCCATGAAAATACCTGTATCAGGTATAGTACAATTAACTGTAATACATACATCCATTCCATCACCGTTTGTAAATTCATAAGCATCATAAACAAACTGCCCTGAAGAAAATGCAGAACCTACTTTAGATGGACAAACGGTAGGAGTGCCACTACGAAAAAGCCTAGGTGATTGAAGACCTGTTGTAAATGGAGCATCTAGGCTACCTTGTCCTAATACACCTCTAACTGTAGGACAACTACTTGTAATAGCAGGATTAATATTGTTATTAGTTACAATGTTAGTTTCTGTTTGGGATTGTGTTATTTTACTCCCTTGTAAAAACGCTCTATCATTAGGATATTTGCTAGCGTCATTTTTTACCTGTGCAGAAGTGCTAAATGTTTGGGGCATAGGACTTATCGCAGTTAATCCAAATACTAATATAAGGATTAACATTGAAAAGTATATTAGATTTTTTTTCATATTTTTCTCCCTGAACTTAAAAGATACTACAAGAATTCTTAAGATAAAGACCTTACTTGATAAAACAAAATATGGATAATTTGTAACAGCTTAAATTCATTGTTTCTACTTAGAAATAAGCCTAGGTATAATAATTTTTTCTTAGATAGTTTTGTTAAAATTAATGGATCGTTAATATATTTTTAAGGTGACGTTAATGTCTTACTAACTAATACGTAAACATTAACAAATGAAGCTAAAAGTAGTATATTTAGGAAAATCAAAAATCTATAAAACTTTACATAAAAGCCATATTTACGACAGAACGAGAAATACTAGAACTAATACTAAATAAACTCTCTAATTTAGAAGTAGATATGAAAAGTTTGCAAAAGGATGTAAAAGATCTTCAAAAAGGCCAAGCCCAACTTCAATCAGATATAACAATGATAAAAAGCGATTTAGTTCGGTTGGAAGATAAAATAGATACCAATCATACTAATGTAATGGATACTTTTATTAACTTAAAATTAGATGTAATGGATCTTAATGACAAAGTAAATAAGCATGAAAGGTTAATAAAACAGTTAGACAGAAATTATCCTGCGCTTTATGAACGTGTTGGAGAATTAGAAGAAGTAGTTGGACAGCTTAAAGAAAAACTAGATAAAGCTATTTAAGCAGGTAAGACTAACTTAATTAAATAACTTATTTTTACTTAGCGATGTGACAAAATATAGCCTCGTCGTCCTACCGTCCAAGCCCTACCACTTGACAACACTTTTAAGCCAGTTAAATCATATTTTTTAGATAAAGCGACTTTTTCCCAAGTCTTGCCACCATCAATTGTACAAAGCAGCAGTCCAGGACGACCAACAATAAAACCTCGGCTAGAATCCAAAAAGCTAATTGAGCGAAACAAGCTAGATTCAACTCCTGTAGTTTGTTTTTGCCAGCTAATTCCTTTATCTGTACTATTTAGCAGTGTACCACCTAAACCAACAATCCAAATATTACTACTATCTAAGGGCCAAACATCAAAAAATGCTGTATCAACTCCACTTTGTAAACGTTGCCAATTTTGTCCGCCGTCAGTAGTATTAAGGATAATTCCTTCCTCTCCAACTATCCAACCTTCTTTTTCATTTAGAAAGCGAACTCTCCATAAATCATCAATTATTTTTAGGTCAACTTTTCCCCAAGTCGCGCCACCATCAAGGGTTTTAAGGATTTGTCCATTAGAACCTACAACCCACCCATCCTTTTCATCCAGAAAAAATAAAGAATTTAGTACATCGTTTTCTTGTCCAAGACGGACATTTTGCCAAGTTGCCCCACCATCATTTGTTTTATTAATTGTGCCATAATAACCAACCGTCCATCCTAAGTCTTTGTTAATAAAGTCGATATCGCTTAAAAATTCTTGTGCATTATTAGCCACTAGCCAATTTTGTCCGCCATCGGTAGTTTTTAAAACTGCTCCGCCTAACTCGTTAATATCACTTACGGCCCATCCCATCTTTTCATCTATAAAATCTACTGCTGTTAATTCCCGGTCAATAGGGGATTTTTGCTCTATCCAATTGCTACAAAATGATATAGGTGTTTGACTAGAAATAGGTGTTGTTGGTACAGGTGAATTGTTATTGCAAGAAATCAAAATCAAACTAAGCAAAGTTATCAGACACAATTTTTTAGACATTTACCCTACTTAAATTAATAAAAACTTCGGTTCTTTAGAAAGATACTCTGTTGAGCGTACCAATTGACAATAAACTTCAGACTTGCCTTCTTTAACCTCTACATAAAGCATAAAATTATCACATCTAAATTGTTTTCTTAGTTTATTTAATTTAAGCATTAATTCTGCTTCAAAGTCTTCATAAGAAGGAATTGCCGTCATATTACCACTGCGTAAATAAACATCGGCAAATTGGTCATAAAGCTTTTGACAGTTAAAATCTATTTCCGTATCAGAAAAAGTTAAGTTAACAAGCTGAGTTTCAGCAATTTCAGGTTGTTTAGTAGCTATAGTTTCTTTAGGCGTTGGTAAAACCTTCATTTCACCACTCTTAAATTCAGATAAAGCAAAAGGAGCCGACTTAGGAGTTTTTTCATTAGGCCAAGCTGTTATTGAATAAGCATCACTTGTGGCAAGACGACGACGCAAAAACTTACGAATTCTAGCAGTTAACTCAGCAATACTAAAAGGTTTAGTCCAATAATCTGTTACTCCACTTTCTAAAGCCTTAGTGATGTCTTCATCTGTATCTATAGAAGATAAAACTATAAAAGGGATATCCCGAAGTTGTGGATTAGTTTGCATTTCATAAAATAGTTGTACGCCGTCCATACCTGGCATCATTAAATCAGAAATTACCAGGTCAACTTTATTATCCTGTAAAAGCTGTTTTAATGCGTCTATACCATTGATAGCTGTTTTCATTCGACAACCAAGCGGCTCAATAGCTATTTCAATACAAGTTAAAATATCTGGCTCATCATCAACAATCATAATAGTTTGATTGGAAAAAGTTGATTGTGATTCAATGGCTTTTTTCTTTTCCCAACTAGTTATTTTTATTTTTGGTTTAGCTAAATAAATAGAGCTAAATGATGAAATATCTACATCTGGTAGCAAGCCTGTTTCATTATGAATTGGCCTAGATTGCTCATCTACTAAAGTAATTTTATCAGCCGCAGCTAATGCAGCTAAAATTACCAGTAAAATAGGACGTTGAAGTCCAAAAGGTTC
The DNA here is from genome assembly GCA_964492845.1 of uncultured Clostridia bacterium. GTDB lineage: Bacteria > Acidobacteriota > Blastocatellia > Chloracidobacteriales > JADJPF01 > JADJPF01. The sequence continues at coordinate 164,202 of CAZBMZ010000002.1, read as the reverse complement.
TTTTCTAAGTAATCTATAAGCTTGTAGTTTTGTAATTGGACGATCTCCATTACTTTCTAATAGCTCTAGGAGTAAAGCTATAGCACTATCTTCAGGAAAAATCTTATCATTTACATCTAAAGAATAAGTTCTCCCTTCTACTTTAACTAATCCCAAAGGACGCACAAATTGTTCAAGATAAAGCTGTTGGTCTGGAGTAGGTGTTTTACTGCTAGAGAAAATCCAGCTAATAATTTCATCTAAGTAGTCTGGATCTAGCAAATCTTCAAACCTTGGATGTTGTGGATAACGTTCTGAAAGTGATTGATCTAGTAGCTTAGATAAAATAATGCTAATAAAATTACTAGAATGATAATTTAACGACCAACTTTCATAGTAAAGATTAAATAATTTTCCTATATCTAAATAATTTAACCCAAATAGATCTACTAATGTAGTTTCAAAGGCTGCAATATAACGGCTAATCTCTTCTGTATCAAAACCAACTACTGCATCACTATTGATTATTAGTAAATACTTTAGAATTAAAAAATCTTCTTTGCTAAATTCTGCTGGTTGCCAATAAATTAATGTATTTGGCGCATTTGGCACAGTGCTTAAATTTGCAGTATGTTTTTGATTAGGTAGTAAAACAACAATCTGCCAATCATATTCATTAATTTGGTTATTAGGATTATTCTTTTCTGTAAGAATTTCTATTTCTTCACCCAAACTAATTATTCCTCTACGTAGTGAGCCAGACCAACGAACATTAAGTTCTGCTCGTCTTTTAAACAAGCCATTTTGTTCAAAAATAAAGGGCCAATCCTTAAAAAATTTCTTTCCAATAGAAAATAATATTTCACTTAATCTTGGATCATTATCATCAATTTGTTCTGCTGTTTTATGTAGCATTTCTAGTAATGAAAGGCTTTTTGTTGGAGGCTTTTCATCTGTTAAACTTGCTTGGATAATAGCTAGTTGCTCGCTACTTAATTTAGTTGGGTTAAGTTGTTCTGTATTTAGAGGCTCCATTTCAAAGAGGCTACGGAAAATATATTGTGGTGTGCCAAAATCTATTAAACCTAACCTCTCATCAGCAGCAATCAAAGAATTCATTATTCTTTGCAGTTGGGTAAGAAAATTTCTACTACTACGCTCATCATTAAGCATTACAGCATTAGCAATTTCTTCTATAGTTGCTCCCTGACCTCGTAAAGAAAGTAGTAATAATCCTCTAAGCAGTAGTTTGGCATATAAAGCTTTTTGTGTATCTAAATTAATTGCTGACCAATAAAGTAAATTATCATAAACCCCAAATACTTCTTTTAGATAGGGATGTTTTCTTAGCTCCTCTTCTAAGTTTTCAAATAAATCATCAACATTAATTAAGCTAGTATCTCTACGTACCAAAGCAGACGGGGATATTTCTGTTAAAAAACCAAGTAAGGAAAACCCTTTTGCATATCGTTGCATAGCTGGACTAACAGATAAAATCATTGGATGTGCTGGATAAAGATTAATAAAATCTGCTAGTTCACAAGAAAAATGAGGCATACTACTTAAAATTTCTTGATAAAGTTGTGTGAGTGCGTTTCTTTGCTCTAAGGTTTTACGAAAAAGCTTTTGTTCCACTACCATAGTCAAATTACTAATATCTATTTGCTCAATTTGGCAAAATTCTGACCAATTACTACCTGAAGCAATAATATCTTCATCTAGAGTAATTACTAAAGCAAAAGCCCCTTTATTAGCTTCTTGGATTAAAGTTTCTATCAAATGGTAGGTATATTGTCTTTTTTCTGGGTGTTTAAGGGCAGGAGAAAGGCCATCAACAAATAAAACATAATCTTGGAACTTTTCTATACCAATATTAACTATTTCTAAGATTTCGTTTGCATCAACCCAGCCTCTTAGGGCTAGAGTTTGCACAGAGCCAACAGGAAAGACCTTAATAAAATCCATTCCTCGCTCTAAATCAAAACCTAAAGTTAAAGAAGCTATTCCACCAACAGGGACTTTTTGAAGTGAGTGTTTTTGTAAGGCTGCTCTTGCTTCTACATCCAAAATTATAGTAGCTAAGCTAGGTTGATTAATAAGGCTACGTACAAGAGAAAGCATATGGGTTTTGCCAACACCACGCTTACCTACAATTAGAGTAGTACCTATTGAGCTAGCAGCTTTTTCTATTAATCGGTTAGCCGTTTTTAAGAGTTCATAATTAAAAGAGTAGCTTTTAACTATTTGTTCATTACTAACACCCTTAAAGCGAGTAAGATGTTCTGCATAACGTACAGAAACATAATTCTTAACCTGCTGCAAGCCCATAAAATTAACTCCCAATTTATTAAAAACTTATTAAACTAGAAAAGCGGTAGTTTACACATAAAGTTAGAGAAAAGAAATTCTTAGGATACCCTATGGATAAAACAGCAATATGTTGAAAATAATTAAATATATGGAATTAGCTAGGCTAAATTATTGAAAATAAAGAAACACCTATAATGCCCCATTGGGGCATCTGACAATAGACCATCCGTTTACGGGTGGTCGTTAATTTATTCTTGATAAAAATGTTCCCTATTTTTAGCTTTATTTTTATTTATACAAATGGTAACTCCTAAAAATGCTCCAAAGGCTGCTGTATAAACAACACTAGCTCCAATTTGTAAAAATTTCTCCACTAAAACGCCTAACACTGTACCAGCCATTAAGCCTAAAAAGCCCCATAGCATTGGGTTAAAGTCTTTGCGGATTTCCTTATAAAGCTTCTCATTATCCTTAATTTGCTTTCTTTCATTATAGATAAGCTGTCTTACTTCTATGTCATCTTTATAGCCAGATAAATCTACTATTCCTCCACAAGTTTTAACATGACAGCCACAACCACCTGTTTGACAATCATTTACTACTTCTAACTTATTGTTTTCTAATGAATTCTCCATAAAACTACCTTTTATTAAGAGTTTAATTTATTTAACCTGATGACTTAGCTTAACAACATGCTCTTTAGTTGATTTATCAACCTCTATTGGAACATTCCAAACCAAGGTTTTTAGTTTACACACGCCCTTAGTATCATCAATTGGGCAATAAGCAAAGGTAAATTGTACTTCTAGATTAGTTTTTTCTACGGACGGATTTAACTTAAATGGAATTTTAATTGGTAACTTAGGATTTTTTAGCGATGCAGAGCGAAGATTTTCAGCTATTTCTATCTCTTTATCAGCTAATTTTATCTTGTAAACATTTGTAGATTCTGGGTTTAGATGTTGGCCTGGGGGAAGTTTTAAGTCTATCAATAATTCGTTTTTGCCTATAGCAATTTTTTGTATTTCAAGCGAAACATCTTCCCGATTAGGAAGAATTTCTTTTGCAACAACTGTGTTTGGAGGTGTTAAACCTGTAATTTTTAGTGTTGTTACTTCTTTAGTCTTTAAGTCTGCCACCCTAATCACATGATTATTAGTATCAGCAATATAGAGTTTATCATTTGCAAAACTTAAACCACTTGGCTCATAAAATTTTGGTGCTTTTCCATCCTCTTTTCCCGGCTTACCAGTACCTAAAAAGGTTTTACAACTGTTGTCTTTAGGGTCAATAACCTTGATTTTATGATTATAAGTGTCAGCAACATAAACTAACCCATTAGCAAACTCTACACCCAAAGGATGCTGGAGCCTTGCAATATCTTTTACACCGTCTATATCACCAAAACCAAATAGATCTGCACTACCTGCTAAAGTAGAAACCTCGCCTACATCACTAATATCAACAGCCCTGATGCTACTAATTTCACTATCAGCCACATAAAGAGTTTTACCATTAAAAGCTAGTCCAGAAGGTTGAGCAAGTGCTGCTTTATGCCGCAGTCCGTCAATACCAGCTTCTACACCTGAACCGGCAAATGGGCCTATTTCATTGACCTTTAAGTCCATTATCCAAATTTGATGTGGCCCAGCCATAGCTATAAATAGCTCATTACCAACAAGTTCCACATCCCAAGGCGAATTAATAGCAACCTGTCTAGCTGGCCCAAATTCATTATAAGTTATTGCCTGCTTGCCTGTTCCAGCAATGGTTGTTACTTGTTTTGCTTTTAAGTCTACTTTACGGATTAAGTGATTTTCTGTGTCTGCAACATAGAGAGTATTTCCATCTGGAGCAAGAAAAATCCCTTGTGGATGGTTAAAAGTGGCTGTCTTAAAGTCGCCATCAGCAAAACCTATTTGCCCATTGCCAATAATTTCTTGTGTCTCACCATTAAGGTTAGTGATTACAATGCGGTTATGGTTAGAGTCGCTAATAAAAAGCTGATTAGATTTTGCATCAGCTACTATTTTACCTGGGAAAGAAAGCATATCTGGCGCGGTTTTATGTTTTTCTAGCAAAAGCTGAAGAGGTTCTTCATTAAGCTTACCTTTAGCTCGAAAATCTTCTGCTAATTTACCTATTTTCTTATCTAAATCCTCGTAATGACCTTCTCCAGAATAAACATTAACTACATATCCATCAGGATCAACTAAACAAAGCGTAGGCCAAGAACGTGCAGCATACTGGCTCCAAATCTCAAAATCGCTATCATTAACTACAGGGTGTTCAATCTCATAGCGTAAAATAGCTTGACGTATATTTTCAGATTCTCGCTCGTTCTTAAATTTAGCTGAATGCACTCCAATTACAACTAACTCTTTTGAATACTTAGCTTCTAGCTTTTTTAAGTCAGGAATAATATGAATACAGTTAATACAACAATAAGTCCAAAAGTCCAATAAAACAACTTTGCCTTTTAGTTGTGCTAGTTTTAATGGTCGATCTGTATTTAACCAACCATGTCCGCCAATTAATTCCGGTGCGCGAACTCGCCCTAAATTTCTCATTCTTGCGTTTTCATCCCCTTGAGCAGTTGAATTTTTAAGCCTAGTTTTAGGGGAAGATATCCCCACAATTGTTAAACTTAAGATTAATGCAAGAAAAATTACTGCTTTTGGTAATTTTTTAGTATTTATTTTTTTTAGAGCGTCCATCTGAGACTTTTGCATAATAACTAACTACCCTCTAACTTGTTGTTTTTTCTTAGACAAGTAGTTTAATGTTTTTTCTTAATTGCGACAATATGCCAAATCCCGATGAAAACCTTAGCTGATTTTTAGAATAAATTCCGTCTATAACTTACCAATAACCAATAATTTTTAGGAGCATTTGAGATGTCATTTAATAAAATTTTTATTGTTGGGCATGTTGGTCGAGAACCTAGAATAGAAGTAAGTTCTAAAGGTTCATTTATATGCTATTTAGCTGTAGCAACTGACCAAGTAATAAGAAAAGAAAAAATAACTACTTGGTATCAAGTAGTTTTATTTGGTAGCCAAGCCGAACGAGCCAAACATCAGCTAACCAAAGGTGCAAAAATTTATGTAGAAGGACGTTTACGCCCTCAACAAATGAAAGATAAAGAAGGTAAAGTTCGTACAGTACTGGAAATTGCTGCTGATGAATTTTGTTCTCTAACTTCCATAGCTCAATGATAAGCAAATATTTAAGCATCCCACCTATAGATTTCTTTCTCTCATTTTTCTAAGCAAATAACTCTTGTTTTTAATTAAATTTTTTTTGCATACTTAAAGAAAAATTAAAGCAAACTAATTATTTCTAAGGTGCAATGTCTAATAATAACTCATTGGTAGAATTGCTAGGCTCAATTAAACGTGTAACTTTCCATAATCCCAATAATGGTTGGTCAGTGCTACGTTTAACTGTAAAAGGCTCAATAGATGAAGTTACTGTCACGGGAAGTTTTGGCGCAATTACGCCAGGTGAAAATGTTAAGCTTTCTGGTTATTGGTCTAATGACCCTACTTATGGTTATCAATTTAAGGCTCTTACTTACCAAGTTACTCGACCTGCAACACTTGGAGGAATAGAAAAATATCTTGGATCCGGCTTAATTAAAGGTGTTGGGCCAGTAACAGCCCGTCGAATCGTCCAAAAATTTGGAATAGATACTTTAGATATTATTGAAACCGATCCAGAACGCTTAACCGAAGTTCATGGAATTTCCGCCTTTCGTCTTAGCCGTATTAAAAAAGCTTGGGTGGAACAAAAGGAAATTCGCAACATAATGACTTTTCTTACTTCTCATAATATTTCTTCTCATTTTGCAGTAAAAATCTTTAAGCAATATGGACAGGATACAATCAAAACCCTAGAAAGCAATCCTTATCAATTAGCGCGGGATGTTTACGGAATTGGTTTTAAGAGTGCTGACAAAATCGCGCTAAATTTAGGACTACCGCGGGATTCCGAAGCCCGTCTTCGTGCGGGGCTTTCACATGTTCTTTATGAAGCAACAGAAGATGGACATTGTTTTCTACCTCAAGAAGAATTGCTTGAACGTGCTTCGGTAGCACTAGAAATTCCTGAACAAGAAAAATTTATTCCCCTAATTGCAGCAATGACAACAGATAAAGAACTATATCAAGTAGAAGTTCCTAACACAAAGCAAGCAATCTATGTTGCGCCTCTCTTTTTAGCAGAACGTGCCGCAGCAATGAAGCTACTAAATTTTAGCCACACAGTAGCAACAGATTCAACAAGAGTAATTAAATGGTTAACTCGGTTTTGTGAGCGAGAAAAATTTGCACTTTCCGAAGAACAACAACAATCTATCTTAACTGCTGCTAGCAGTGGTGTTAGCATTATTACAGGTGGCCCTGGATGCGGCAAAACTACTACTGTACGAGCATTAGTTAAATTACTACAAGCTATGGGGAAAAAAGTCTTGTTAGCTTCTCCAACCGGACGAGCAGCACAACGACTAGGAGAAGTAACAGGTTGTGAAGCTAAAACCATCCATCGGCTTTTGGAATTTGACCCTAGCACTTTTTCTTTTAAGCATAATCAGGAAATGCCATTAGAAGGTGATGTTTTTATAATTGATGAAGCATCAATGATTGACATTTTGCTTGCCAATAGCCTGCTAAAGGCTATCCCTAGCGATGGACAGATTTGTTTTGTTGGAGATGCTGATCAATTACCTTCTGTTGGGCCAGGGCAATTTCTTCAAGATATGATTCAGTCTAAAGTCTTGCCTGTTGCTGAGTTAACTCAAGTCTTTCGTCAAGCAGCAGCAAGCAATATAATCTCCTATGCACATAAAATCAACAAAGCCCAAATGCCAGAATTTGCCCGTCCTGGTGCTGAAACCTCAGATTGTTACTTAATAGAAGAAACTGATCCAGAAAAAATAAATGCTCTTGTAGTCAAAGTAGTAACTCAATCTATTCCAAAACGTTTTCAAATTCGACCCCAGCAAATCCAAGTGCTTGCACCAATGAAACGTGGCAGTATTGGCACTACAAACTTAAATATAATGCTTCAAGAAGCTATTAATCCGGCTCACCCCGATAAAACAGAAATAAAATGGGGAATTACTATTTATCGTGTAGGTGATCGTGTAATCCAACAAGTTAACAACTATAAATTAGAAGTATTTAACGGTGATATAGGACATATTGAAAATATTGATTTAGAAGATCGCCAAATAACCGTTAGCTTTAATGATAGAAGTATTACTTATGATTTTGCAGATTTACATGAATTGACCCTAGCTTACGCTATTTCAATTCATCGTTCACAAGGCAGTGAATATCCCGCAACTATTATGCCTATACATTTTCAACACTGGAATTTACTTAATCGCTCAATTGTTTATACTGGTCTAACTCGTGCTAAAAAATTAGCAATTCTTATAGGCCAAAAAGGAGCAATTAAAAAAGCTATCCGTCAAAATTCCTCTGATCGCTATACAAACCTTGCTCAAACCCTCCAAATAGGCAAAAGTGGCGTTGGTGTCGGCAAATTATGGTAATCATTAAATTTCCCCTCAAAAGTAAATAATCGTCCAAAACCTTTCTACAAACTATCCGTTAAGCCCGGCAACCAAGTTTTGAATTTTGCTGGAGGAAAAACAATGAAAAAATTCTTAAAAATTGCAGGATTAATACTACTAGGAATAATCGCTATCAAATTAGCATTTGGCTTAATCGCTTTAACAATCAGTTTAATCATCCCGCTTGCAATACTCGCCATAATTGGACTAGTAATTTGGAAATTAGTTGATGGCGATAAGATTTTGCAAAAATTTACTAAAAAGCCGTCCACTATTGCTACTCCCCCACTTTGGCAAATGGATATGGATGATGATTTTACTTCTTATCAACAACCAGAAATTAAAAAAACTACTAAATTAAAATACTAGGCTTTAAGCACTTAAATCTAAGATTTATTTTGAAAATTAAAGGAGGGCAAGATTTTATGAATAACTTAAAATATAACAATGTGATTGCTATAAATAGCTATAAATACAATAATTTATCAGATGACTATCAAAGCTATTTAACAGAATTTTATAGATTACGTAAAATTAAGCCCGAAAATTTATCAACAGAAGAAACAATGCTGTTAGAAAGTTTAATTTTACTAATCGCTTTTCACCAAGAAAAACTTGATCCATCCCTACAAAAACTTGATAATATTGATTTTATGCCAAATCTACTTGCAGCTTAAAATCTACTTGCTTCTTCTAAAACACGTTCCAACAAATCATCAACTTTTAGTTCTACAGCCCATTTTTTCAAATAAACAAAATCCAAATTATCCGCCTGCACTCTTAACACTCCAAGAATATCGCTTATTTGTCGCTCAGAAACTTCTTCACCTAAGCGATACCATTCTAATTTCGTTAATATAATATCTTCAGCAGATTTTAAGTAAAAAGTTAGAATGTTGTTATCTATCTCTAACTTTTTACTTAAGGCTCGTTGCATAACTTCTTTATCATAAGCACGACTTTTAGGAATAAAAATATCTATTTTAAGAATACTGCCTAAATGTATTAAATTAAAAGACGTTTGGTTACTGATAGCATTTTTTATACTTGTTTCACTTAAATAATATAAATTACCAAGACAGTTAATTATTTCCGAAATATCTTGGCTAGAAATATCTGCCATCAAATCAATATCAGCCGTTGCACGAGGCACACCATAAGCCGAGCTAGCAAAAGATCCTCCAATATGATACTTAATACCCAGTTTATTAAAAATTTCTATAATTGGAATAATTGCTGAAAATATGTCTAGTTTGCTCATTGATTTTTCTGTTAGGTGGTTTTCCGTAAAATTAGTTAAATAATTTTTTACTTCTTCCGCTAAAGTTTCGCTATAGTGGTATTTAATAATTGCTAAAATTTTATCTTTTTTAGTTTCTCTAATGGCTTGTTGAGATAATTCTAAAACAGCGTTACTTAGTGAAAAAAATAGGCTTAACCGCTTTTCTATTGAGCAAGTCTGTAAAAGTTTTATTTGATAATTTTCTGCGTCTAAGGAAGTATCTTTAAGTCCAAGCATAAATTTATTACAAAAATCCTCTAATTTATAAGGCATCATAATTAAGGATTATGCTTTATAAATTACTATTCCATTTTCACATACAAATTTTAATGGGATTTTTGGATTATTAATGTCCTTTCCACCATCAGCCTGCCATTTTGCAGTCCAAGCTGAATAATATGGTTCTAAGTCTATTGGTGTAAGTTGATGTATCGAAAGTAATTTAATTCCTTCATATACTGCAAAAATCCAACTTACTTTTCTATACTTTTCAATAATAGTTGGATTCATATGATGATGAGTTGAAAAACTCTTTGTTAAAAGTGTGTTGACTGATTTTAACTCATATTCATTTCCATCACTGTCTTTAGCATCATTTCCTTCCCTACCTGGCAAAACTTGCAACCCTGTAATTAAAAGTACTTGAAGAAGTTTCCCTCCATTATCTTGAAATATATCATTTATACCATGTTTTTGAGCTAGTTCTTGAAGTTGCAGTATATGAGGATAAAGTTTTTGAAATATATCAATATCTGGGTGGCTTTTACTCATCATTCAGCAATTCCTTAATATTTATTTTTAAAGCCATTGCAAGACACTCCATATTGTCAATGGATATATTCCTTTCGCCTCTTTCCACTGAACCTACATAAGTTCGATGTAGCCCTGCTAAAGCAGCTAACTCTTCTTGAGAAAGTCCCTGTTGTAAACGAATTTCTCTTAGTTTTTGCGCAAAAATCTTTCTGGCTTTAAGTCTAGTATTCTTAGTCTGCATCAAGCTATAATCTCTTTTTTGATGACTATACGTCTACAGACTATGAGTAGCATTCTAGGTGGAGTAATAAAATTGGATATAACAAATTTACCAAAACTAAATGTTAAACCTGCATACACTACAAATTCAGGTAGTGCATATTGTGGCAGCTCCTTAGATTTACTTTCAAAACTACCTGATGATACTGTAAATTTAGTAATGACCAGTCCCCCTTTTGCATTGTTAAGAAAAAAAGAGTATGGAAATAAAGAACAGCATGAATATATTGAATGGTTATCAGAATTTGCAAAAATCGTTCTAAAAAAACTTACCCCAAACGGCAGTTTTGTTCTTGATCTTGGAGGTGCTTACCAAAAAGGCGTTCCATCCAGAAGCCTTTATAATTTTAGAATACCAATTCATTTTTGTGATGAACTAGGCTTTTTTCTTGCTGAAGACTTTTATTGGTTTAATCCATCAAAATTACCAAGCCCAATAGAATGGGTAAATAAGCGAAAAATTCGTGCTAAGGATTCTGTAAATACAATTTGGTGGTTTAGTAAATCAGAATTCCCAAAAGCGAATATTACAAATGTACTAACAAAATATAGTGATCGAATGAAAAAATTGCTCAAAGATCCAGATAAGTTTTATGATCCAAAGAAAAGACCTTCAGGACATGATATTGGAAAGGGATTTGGCAAAGATAATAATGGGGCCATACCATCAAATTTACTCCAAATACCAAACTCTGAATCAAATGGAATCTATATGTCAGGATGTAAGTTAGTGGGTACGAAAAGTCATCCTGCAAGATTTCCAAGCAAACTACCTGAGTTTTTTATAAAGTTTCTAACAGAGCCGAAGGATCTTGTGGTTGATATTTTCGCAGGCTCAAATACAACAGGTTTTGTTGCCGAATTAGAAAATAGGCATTGGTATTCATTCGATACAGAAATTGAGTATGTTGCAGCGTCTGCATTTAGGTTTCTTGAAAAAAATATTGATAAACAAGAACTCTTAAATATTTATAATTTTATTAAAGATGGTAAAACTGTTGATTTAGAAGAATATAGAAAACAAATGAACCTAATTAAAGAAGACCCCAGATCTTTTTTGTCTCAATCTCAAATTGCCTAATTAATTAGCAAAATTTTTATTAAATTTTTATATAGAAAACCAGATTTAAAGTTATTTAATTGTAGCTTTTAGACTTAAAAACTAGCTAATAAATTTTTAGTGGAACAGGCATAAAACAGAGGATAAAAACTAACAAGGCAATAAAACCTAAAACACCTCGCCAAAAACCTAGCGGCTCGTCTTCATCAACAACTTTTGGATGTTTCATTGCAAACATTACTATCAGCAATATTGCATAAATAAAACCTCCACTCCAATTAGAATCAATATAAGCAAAGTAGGCGATTACAGCTTGTAAAATAGTTACAATTAAAGCAACTACACGATGTCCACGACGACCAAATAAAGCGTAGACAACGTGTCCACCATCCAATTGACCTACAGGAAGTAAATTAAGGGCTGTTGCTAGCATTCCTACCCAACAAGCAAACCATATAGGATTCCAAGCTAGTTCAGGCTGCACACCAAAAACTTTTCCAATTAATGTAAATAACAAAGGGTTATTAAAAGTAATTGGCAAGGCGGATGAAACAGGCCGACTAAAATATATTCCAGCAATTGCAGCAGGAATTGCAAAAACAAAACCTGCTAAAGGGCCTGCAATACCTATATCAAAAAGAGCTTTTCTGGTATAAATCGGGGATTTAATCTTAATAAATGCCCCTAATGTTCCTATACCTAAAGGCGGTGGAATAGGGATAAAATAAGGTAAAGTAGCACTAACACGATAGTAAAGACAAGCAATATAATGGCCTAGTTCGTGTGTTCCTAAAATTACCATTAAGGTAAAAGAAAATATTAAACCATTGATAATAGGTATTTTAGAAGTTGTTACTATATTATAAATTTGGTCAAGATCTGCTTCTTGTAAAAGATATGGAAAAATCGCACCTGCAATTGTGGTAGTAAGAATAGTGGTAAGAAATAAAAATAGATGCCAAAGCAACTGTTTAGGAGTTATGGCTAAACCTGTATCCAAAGAAGCTAGATAAGATGCGGCAAACTCATCATTTGAGTAAAAGAACTGATTATTGTTTGATAACTCAAGCTCTTTTTTTGAGTCTTTACGAGAAAAGAAAGGAAACCTTAAGTTTGCCACACCTATTTATCCTAAAAATTTAGCTTATCTGGACAAAATTTCTTGGCTTATTGTTGTAATTCTTTGCCAGGCTTAAATCTAATGGTTTTTCCTGGTGGAATGTCTGTAACTTCCCCAGTTCTAGGATTACGTCCAATGCCGCGTTTACGTGGTTTTACTACAAATACTCCAAAGCCTCGTAGCTCAATACGTTCGCCGCGTTGCATAGCATCTTTCATTGCATTAAAAAGCGCGTCAACTGCTACTTCTGCTTTAATTTTTGGTACACCTGTTTTTTCGGAAACTCGATTTACTATATCTAACTTGATCACTTTTTTTCGCCCCTTAATAATGTGATTTACTAATGTTAATTACTAAGAAAAAGCTCTACTTTAGATAAAAATATATCTGCTACTAATTTTATAGAGAGTACTAAATAGTAAAAATCTACCGTAAACTTTCGCAACGACTTTTTTTATTAAAGTTACATTAGAGGTTTGCATTATAGGCGTTAACCAACAAATCTGTCAAGGATTTGCATGAAATAAAAGTTGTGTTTTAGCACGTTCTAAAGCTAATTTTGCTTGGTCTACTGCTGCTTGAGCGCGAGCTAAATCATTTTCATCAATAGCCTCTTTTATAGATGGAAAAACTTCTGCTGCATAGCCAGCATAAATACCAGGAGCATAAATTACATGCCGATACCAAGGCCGCTTTTCTAACCCTTTAGGATCAATAAAGGCTCTTTCTACTTTTAGTAGAGTTTCATTAATAGCATTAAGATTCTTAGACTTAGCATCTAAATCCTTAATTTTTTCTTGATATTCTATTGCTGCTTGACGAAAATTTATTGCTGCTTGTTGTAAATCTTTTAGGTTTAGTTTTAAGCCTTTTTCCTTAGCATTTTGCTCAAGATCAGCTATAAAACTCTCTATTTGTTGACCATAATTTTTATATTCAAAAGGAAGTTTTGCCATAGTTGAAAGTCGCACAGCCATCAACCCCCAAACTTTTGCTAAAGTAGTGTGATAGTTAAAAGTAGGATCTCCAAATTTTTCCATCCAGTGAAAACTATCATAAAGCGAATGATAAACCCCATAAGGCCCATTAAAACCCATATCTAGCGATGGCACGCCAATATGTTGTAGGAAAGGTGTATAGTCTGACCCACTTCCTAGACTACCCAATTGAAAATTTGCGTCGCCTGCTTTAACAAAATTAGCTCTTTCTCCTTGTTGCCGCCTAATCCAATTTTCAAAAACACTTTTTCCCGTTTTTGGGTCTATGACATCCGCCATTACACTATGAGCAAAAGACATTAAACTTGGAACTCCAGAAATACCAAAATTTGGCCCAGCAACCGCCACATCTACATTAATATAAGCTACTGCTGATTTACTTAGTTTTTCAGCATGTTCTTCTACCCATTCAGTAGAACCTATTAACCCAAATTCCTCTGCATCCCAACTCCCTAAAATTATTGTTCGCTCAGGCTTCCAGCCCTTTTTTAAGAGTTCGCCCAAGCCGCGAGCAACTTCTAACATTGCCGATGAACCGCTATTTGGATCAACTGCTCCATAAACCCAAGCATCTCTGTGATTACCTAAAATAACTAGTTTTTCTGGTTCGCTACTTCCTTTAATTTCTCCAATTACATTCCAAATTTTACGAACTTGAAAGTCAAAACTAGTTTTTAGTCTAATTTCTGTAGGCCCTGGGCCAATGTGGTAAGAAAAAGGTAACATTCCTTGCCAGCCCCTTGGCACATTTGGCCCGCCTAAAGCCTCAAGCAGCGGCGCAGCATCTTGATAAGAAAGCGGTTGGACAGGAATTTTTGGCAAACTGCTAGCTTGTTCTATTTCTATAGGTTTGCTGTCTTTAGTTGAAGCGACTCCTGGAGTAAGAGGATCTCCAGGGTAAAGAAATGTATATAAAATGCTTCCTCGCTGGGCCGAAGACGGCGGACGATAAGGCCCACGAGGATAAACATCCCCTACACCATAGCCATCATCCGAGGGATCAGAATAAATTAGTAACCCTATTGCCCCATTTTCTTCAGCAACTTTAGCTTTTACTCCACGAAAAGCACGTCCATAACGAGCAATAGCAATTTTTCCTTTTACATCAACGCCAAGTTCAGACAACTTTTTATAATCTGCTGGAAGTCCATAATTTACATAAATTAATTGACCCGTTACATCAGCGTTTGCTGAGTAAGCATTAAAAATCGGCGTAACTGCTTGATCAAAAGAATCATCATCTTCATTAACAATAGCTTCACTTAAAACAGCTTTATAATTGCTAGGCTTTAACATCTCAACAATATTTTCTTTTGGATATGGTAATAATACTTGATACTCTACTATTTCCGCTGAAATTCCATATTCACGCATCTGATCGCGGGTATAAACAGCCGTTTTATAATCAGCTTCTGTGCCTGCCATATGAGATTTTTCTGTATAAGCTCGTAAATGACGTTTTGCTGTTTCTGGATTAGGTACGCTTAAGTATATTTTTTCCCAATCTAAATTATTTTTGCTGTTATTATTAGTTGTAGGCTCTTGAGCAACAACTGTAAACGATAGTAAAACAAAGATTAAGCAGACTGTTAAGCTTAATTTTGCAAAAGAGAAAACTATTTTCTTAAGTGATGATGTTAAGTTTGTCAATTTTGCTATCTCCTAAAAATTTTGCAAAAAAATAGCCCAACTTATTAAAGTTGAGCTATTTCTTAATTTACTTTTTTATTGCCATCATAAAACTAAAATAACTAACGAACACCTTCTAAAAAGGCTCTTAGCTTACGACTACGGCTTGGATGACGAAGTTTTCTTAGTGCTTTAGCTTCAATTTGACGGATTCTTTCACGAGTTACTGCAAAATGCTGTCCAACTTCTTCTAATGTATGTTCTGAGCTATTATTTCCTAAGCCAAAGCGCATTTTTATTACTTTTTCCTCACGTGGTGTAAGAGTCTTTAAGACTTCCTCGGTAATTTCACGTAAGTTAGTATTAATTACAGCTTCGGCTGGGTTAACAATAGTCTTATCTTCAATAAAATCACCAAGATGTGAGTCTTCTTCTTCTCCAATAGGTGTTTCTAAAGAAATAGGTTCTTGGGCAATTTTTAGCACCTTACGAACTTTTGAAACTGGAATATCCATACGTCTTGCAATTTCTTCTGAGGTAGGTTCACGACCAATTTCTTGGACTAGAGCGCGAGAGGTACGAATTAACTTATTGATAGTTTCAATCATATGGACAGGAATTCTAATAGTCCGAGCTTGATCAGCAATAGCGCGGGTTATAGCCTGACGAATCCACCAGGTTGCGTAAGTAGAAAACTTATAACCTCGGCGATACTCAAATTTATCTACTGCTTTCATTAATCCAATATTACCTTCTTGGATTAAATCCAGAAATTGCAGTCCACGATTAGTATATTTTTTAGCAATAGAAACCACTAAGCGTAAATTAGCTTCCACTAATTCGCGTTTAGCCTGGTTAGCATGAGTTTCTCCAGCAATAATAGCTGAAAGGGAACGTTCTATTTCTACAGCAGAAGTATTATATTTCTTTTCTAAATCTGTTAATCTGCCTTCTCTGTTGCGTAGAGAGCGTTTTAGCTCACGTTCATCCCTAAGTTGAGGACTATCAAGGGTTTGACGAGCTTGCTGTAATTCATCTTTTGCAAATCTTAGTTTATTTACATGACTTCGTATTTGGCTAACAAAACGGTCATGAATTTGAGTGGTAAAGTCTATTAGGCGAAGTAGTTGAGATATTTCTATACGTAGTCGTGCTAAGTTAGTGCGGTTTTTGTTTGGTTTAGCATTTCGTTTAGTATCAACTTTAATTTTTTCTACTAGCTTAAGTCTTTTTTGTTGAAGCTTTTGTATTTCATAAAAAGCCCCTAAAACATGCGCTAAGTATTCTTCTATTTTATCTTCTGTTAAACCTTCTGCATCAGAAAATGTTACTACTTCGCGCACAGAAAGAATGCCTTCTTTTAATTCTTTTCCTACTTGCAAAAATTCCTCTACTACAATGGGTGAACGAGCAAGCGACTTTTTAGCGCGTAGTTGGCCGCGTTCAATTCGTTTTGCAATAGCAACTTCCCCATCACGAGTAAGTAAAGGTACTATTGCCATTTCCCGAAGATACATCCTTACAGGATCATTAGTTTTATCTAAAAGTCCTGGAGAAAGATCTAGCTCTATGTCTTCATCCTCTAAACCTTCTTTTTTGTCTAAATCTGAAAGATCGCCAAACTTATCATCCCCATCACCAATATGGATACCTTCTGAATTGAGAACATCAAAAATTGCTTCGATGTCATCAGCAGAATTTACCTCTGGTGGCAACAATCGATTTATATCGTCATAGGTAAGATAATCTTTTTCTTTTCCTACTTCTAAGAGCTTATCTACATCTTCTTGATACTTCTCGTGGATTGCCATACAAAACCCCTATCCCCCTTCACTTAACTACGTATGAAATAAAATTTAGGTGGTCAGCCTATTTAATACTTCTTTGTTAAGAAGTATTGTCAAACAAATATCTTAAACATCAACAATTTAGTATAGATACTTCTATACTTTTTATAGCAACTTTCTTACTTTCCTAAAAGTTGTCTCATTTCTTGAGCTAAAGCAAACTTTTTTAATGAAAGCTCTGTTAGTTCATTAGTGTTACCATCGCGTTGAGCTTCATTTATCTCTCCTTGCAAACGAATTAGCTGTTGTTCTACCTGTAGACGTTTTAAGGCATTAAAAGCTTCTTGAGCAGCACTAGTCAACTCATCTTCAGATAGATTACTTAAACTATCAGCTTCAACCATTATTTCGCTAATGATTTTTTCACTTTGAGCTAGCCGGTTTGGATCAATCTCAGCACAAAGAGCAGTAAAGCTAAACTCTTTGCTTGACTTAATCAAAGATACTAATGCTGTAAAAACTGATTCTGTAGCTAAATCCTTAAATAATTCAGGTTTAAGGAGAGAAAGCATCGAATACCTTAAAGACTGATTAAAAAACAAAGCCTTAAGTAGTTGTCGTTCTGCTGGTAAAACTCTAATGGCTGTAGCAACTTTCCCTAGATCTAACTGCGGTAGTTTACCTACAGCAGCACGTTTTAATTCTTCTCTAATTACTCTACCCTCTATTTTTAGTCGGTCAGCTATTTGTTCTGCATAAGTAGCCCGTTCAATTTTATCCCTCATCTTACTTAAGAAAGGCAAAATACTATTAAGTGTTTCTACCTTGCCAGCAGGACGAGAAATATCATGCTCACGCATAGCTTGAGTTAAAATATAATCAATATAGGGCTGAGATTTTTTGAGTAGTTGACGATATTGTGTTGCACCATTTTTCCTAATGAATGTATCAGGATCTTCGCCATCCGGCAAGCTTAATACATTAACTTTATAACCATATTCTAACAATATTTCCAAACTACGTTTTGTTGCTGCAATTCCAGCATTATCTGGATCAAAATTAACTACTATTTGTGGTGTTTCTAAATATCTTCCTAACAATTTAACCTGCTGTTCAGTTAAAGCAGTCCCTAGACTAGCCACAATATTTTGTATACCTGCTTGAAATGGAACCACAAAATCTAGGTAGCCTTCTACTAAAATTACAAACTTTTGCTTACGGATAGCTTCTTTAGCATAGCTTAAACCAAACAAATTACGTCCTTTAGTATAAATTGGAGTTTCTGGAGAATTTAAGTATTTAGGTTCTCCTGAGTCCAAAATCCGCCCGCCAAAAGCGATCACTTTTGATTGTGTGTCTGTAATAGGAAAGATACAGCGACCACGAAATCTGTCATAAAACCCATTGCCTTGTTCTTTAAGAACAACCAAACCGCTACGCTCAATTTGTTTTTGGCTTGCACCTTGAGCGCGTAAATAGCTACTTAAAGCGTCCCATCTATCCGGTGCATAACCTAATCGAAAAAGCTCAATACTTTCTTTAGTAATACCACGTTGCTCAAAATAATCTAAGGCTCTTTTTCCTTCAACTCCTTCAAAAAGTTGTGTTTGAAAGAAATCTGTTGCCCATGCATTTACTTGTATTAGGTCTTCGCGTTCTTGTGCTAATTGGCGATCATCTATTTTTTCTACTTCTGGAACCGGCACACCCATTTTTTCGGCTACAATTCTTACAGCTTGCCAAAAATCACAACTTTCTATTCGCCTTATAAAGCCAAAAACATCTCCGCCAACAGAACAGCCAAAACAATGAAAAATTTGCATTACTGGGTTTACATTAAAGCTAGGTGTTTTTTCTGTATGAAAAGGGCAGTTTGCCAAATAATTTTTCCCTTTTTTTCTTAAGGGGACATACTCAGAAATAATTTTTACTATATCTGTTTGGCTTTTAAGTTCTTCTGTAAAGGCTTTACCAAAACCCATTTTTTATCTCACTAGTGTTAATAACACTAGGTTAACTAATTTATTATTTATTTTTAATATTTCTTAACAACTTTTTAACAACTTTTAAGAATAATTTTTATTGTCTTAATTCAACAATTGTTGCACCTGATCCACCTTCAACAGAAGTAGCTAAATAAAAGTTAGCCACATGAGGATGCGATTTTAATAATGCTCCTATAGCACTACGTAATCTCCCTTGACCTGACCCATGAACGACTCGAACACGGTCAAAGTTTTCCAAAAAAGCTTGGTCTAAAAATTGATCTACACGATCACAAGCATCTTCTGTAGTGCAACCAATAACATTAATTTCACTGCTAGCAATGTTTTCTTTTTCCCTAGTTAAATTTACGCCAGCAGGTAGACGATAATTTTTGGCTTTTTTCTCTTCTTTGCCTACGAATTTTAATGTAAATCGAGAAGCCTTAAAGCGCATAGCACCTACGCGAACAAAAATATCATCCCCTTTAATTTCTTCTACAATACCTTTTTGACCAAGTTCAGTTTCGACCTTATCACCAAGAGAAAAACTAGTAACAAAAACTTTTTTATCTTCATTACTACTAGTTTTATTTGTCTCCGTTTGTTTAGTTGGAGTTGAAATAGTAGTAGATTTGTTTTTTATACTTAAATCTTGAGCCTGTTTTTTTATCTGAAAAACGCGCTTTTGTTGTTCTTTAAGCAATTTAGCGGCTAAAGTTTTATCCGTTAGTTCAGCAAGAAACTGTTCTGATTGTTTTGTAAAATCTTTTATTACATTAGCTAAATGCTTTTCAAACTCTTTTTGGCGTGATAGTTCTTGAGCAGTAAAATCCTCATTAAGCTTATGATATTTTTCTGCTGTTGTTTGACGCTCACTTTCTAGCGCGACGTTTAGATCTTGCCAGCGTTGAGCTTCGGTTTTAATGGTTCGCAGGAAGTTTGCTTGATGAAGGTCTCTTTGGTCAAGTCTTTTTCTAGCAATTTGCAAAATTTCTTCCTGTAAGCCTAACCGCCTTGCAATTTCTATCCCGCTAGAGGTTCCAGCAATGTTAATTAATAGGCGATAAGTTGGTTGGAGGGTCGTTTCATTAAATTCTACAGAAGCACTTATTACCCCTGGGGTGTCTGTAGCATAGAACTTTAACGGATTATAATGTGTTGAAACTAAAACAATTGCGCCTTTTTGCTTAAAATAATCCACAATTGCTACACCTAGGGCAGCACCTTCTTCTGGATCTGTTCCTGTTCCAACCTCATCTAGCATTACAAGTGCAGGAAAAGTAACACTTGCAGCCATTTCGCTAATATTGCGAATATGAGAAGAAAACGTAGATAAGTTAGCGGCAATTGATTGATGATCTCCAATATCGGCCAATATATCATTAAAAATAGGTAGTCGTGCATTATGAGCAGGAACATGCATTCCAGACTGTGCCATTAGTGCAAGTAGTCCAACAGTCTTTAATACAACAGTTTTTCCACCAGCATTAGGGCCGCTAATAACCATTGCATTCTTGGATTTAGAAAAGTCTAAGGTAATTGGGACTATTTTATTAGGTGTTGCGCGTAGAGTTTTTTCTAAAATCGGATGACGAGCCGAAACAAGTTTTAATTCGCCTACCAGGTTCATTTCAGGTTTGATACAGTCGTATTCTTGAGCAAAATTAGATTTGGCTATTACTAAATCTAGTTCTGAGAGAGCTTTAACTAAAGCTCTTAGGCCAGGCAATTCCTTACGTAGTTGCTCAGAAATACTAAAAAGTATTTTTATGATCTCATTTTCTTCAAGTTCCTGAAGTCTTACCATTTCATTATTTTCTTCTATAGATGAAATTGGCTCGACAAAAGCAGTAGCACCACTAGACGACATTCCATGAACTACGCCCGGAACACGAGCGCGAAAGTCATTTCTTACAGGAATAACAAAACGACCATTACGAAGGGTGACAAATTCATCTTTGACAGCATTTTCTTGTCCAGCAGACTCTAAAATACTACTTAAATGCTTGTAAATACGACTACGTAAGTTATTAATTTCTCGGCGCAAGCGTTTTAATTCTGGGCTAGCATCTTCATTAATTTCACCTGAAGGTAGCAAGGTATCTTTTAGACGCTTGTAAAGTGCTGATAAATTAGGTATTTGACCAATAATTGCAGAGAGTGCAGGAAAATTTCCTTCAACTTCTCTAAATTGAACTTTAAGACTGTGTCCTGTGCTAATAATGCTTTGAAGCGAGAGTAATTCTTCAGCTAAAAGATAAGTATTATTGATAGCTAGACGTGCTAGAAGTGGAGCAGGATCAGCAATTTCAGCAATTCTAATACGGCCAAACTCACGTTGATAATCACTGCATTCTTTGACTTCTTTATGCAACCTTTCAATTACATGAAGATCTGTTAAAGGAGTAATTTCTAGTAGTTGTTTTCGACCGATAGGAGTTTGGGCATAAATTGATAGTAAGTTACGTAGTTGATTAAACTCTAAAGGTTCAAAAGCTTGTTGGTTCATAAAACTTAAAGTTAGCTTTACCTAATGTATTTTATTTAGGTTTAGCAATTTCTAGGCAAAAAGAATAAACTCTGATGATAAAAGTTTATCTAAAGGTTCGTCAAGAGCTAGCTTGCAACTTAATAGCGAATTCTTAAAACTAGCAATTGCTTTGCTTAAGCTTGTTGATAACTAAAACACGTTGCAAAGCGTTATTTGCTAAATTAAAATTGCCTTTTTGTAAGTAAGCCCTAAATCTAAACATTCTATTATTTGTCTAAAATAACATATACATTTATTCTAAACTTAAATCGATAGTATATTTTCTTGTAGGCTTACTTATAACTACTTAATTTGTAGTAATGCTGGAGGTATTCTTTCTTAAATGTTAAAAACATTAAATAAAAGCAAACGCTCTCAAAAAGCCATTTGGATAATAGCTTCTGTAATAGTCACACTAGGTATGGTAGTTTTTTATGCTCCAATGCAGCAACAAAACGCGCTTACGGCCGATGGCCGACCTATGTCGCTTAAGGATTCTGATTTAGTTGCAAAAATCGATAAAGAAGAAGTTACAGTCCAAGACTATATGCTTGGCCTTACCAATATGATGCAGATGTATCAACAATTTATGAAACAAAGTGGTAAGGATATGGATCTTAATCAAGTACGTAGTATGGGACTAGATAAAACCTTACTACAAAACTTAATCCGTAAACAAATTATAGCTTTGGAAGTTAAACGCCTTGGTCTAGAAACTACAGATGCAGAAGTCCGCGCCCGTATTAGGGAACAGTTTACTGTTGATGGAAAATGGGTAGGCTATGAAAAATACCAACGCTATATTGAAAGATCCGGCCAAACTGTAGGACAATTTGAAGAATCCTTACGTGAGCAAGTAGCTGACGAAAAGTTACGTAGTTTTGTTACAAGTGCTGTCCAAGTCTCGCCTCAAGAAGTGCAAGAGCAATTTAATAAGGAAAATACTTCTTTTAACCTGCTTTATACAGTTCTTGAAACTACTAACCTAAATGATAAAGTTACCTACACAGATGCAGACTTAAAAAGCTATTTTGATGCTAAGAAAGCAGATTTTCGTATTGATAAAGCTCAACGTAAAGCCGACTATATTTACATCAATCAAGAGGCTATAGGTAAAACTTTAGAAATTTCCGATGAAGAATTAAAGAAAGACTACGATCCAGAAAAGTTTGTTTCTGAAGTAAAGATACAGCAAATTGTATTAAAAGTTTTGACAGAAGCAGATAAAGAAACCGTCCAAAAGAAAGCTATTGAGATAGTTGGCCGTGCAAAAGGTTCAGGTGGTGCGCAAGCAGAAGATTTTGCTGCCTTAGCAAGAGGAAATTCACAAGATGCAGGAAAAGATAAAGAAATTGTAGTTAAAAAAGACACCATTAAACCTGGTAGCTATTTACAACGTGTTTTTACAATGAAGGTAGGTGAAATTAGTGACCCTCTAGCAGATGGAAATAATTATTGTATTATTAAAGTGCTTGATCGTAAAAACAAAACCTTTGAGGAAGCTAAGGAAAGTTTAGTGGCTTCTGCACGTAATCGACTTTCTTATAAAAAAGCTTCAGATCTAGCAGATGAAGTAGTTAAACAATTAACAGAAAAGAAAGATATAAAAACAATTGCAGCAGAAACAGCCCAAAAACAAGGCTTAAAAGTAGAAGAAACCTTAAAACAAACCCCATTTTTTGCTGTTGGAGATGATGTTCCTGAAATTGGTAATAACCCTTCTTTTGAAGAAGCTACAAATAACTTAAAAGCCGTTGGTGATGTTGGAGTTAAAGTAGGTGTTCGTGGTGGTTTTGCAATTCCAAAACTTTTAGAAATAAAAGAACCTCATGATGCAACATTTGAAGAGGTTAAAGATAAGGTAGTAGAAAAATATAAAGCTGATAAAGTCAAGGATTTAGCTGCTGTTCAAGCAAAATCTATTTTGGCAGAAGCTAATAATACTGCTGATGGATTAAAAGCAGCCATAGAAAAAGCTGGATTAAAAGTAGCTACTCGGGATGACTTTAAAGATGGTCAATCCCTAGAAAATTTTAATGATATTAGCCGTGTTGCTCCTATGGCATTAGTCACAAAAGCAGGCGAAGTAGCCAAGGAACCTATCTTTAATAATGGCAAGTATTTACTTTTTGCTGTAACTAAGCGTAATGACCCAAGTAACCAGAAATATAATGAGCAAGCTAATGCGGTTGAAGAACGTTTGTTAGAAGAACGACGATCTATGACTTATGAAGCTTACATAGAAAATATTAAGAAAAAAATGAAGACAGATGGAAAAATTACTGTTTATAAAGAAGTTGTAGAAAAGATATTTCAAGAAATGGCTGCTCCTCCTCCACAATAAAAGTTTGTTTGAGAAGCAACCGCCAAAACCGCTAAAAAATTCAACACCATAGGCTTGCTGACGATAGCAAGCCTATTTTTCTTCTAAGGAAATTTATGCTTGCTAAAAGAATTATCCCTTGTCTTGATGTTGATAATGGCCGAGTTGTTAAAGGTATTAATTTCCTTTCTTTATCTGACGCAGGAGATCCAGTAACTCAAGCTCGTCGCTATGATAAAGAAGGAGCAGATGAATTAATTTTCTTAGATATTACTGCGTCATCAGATAAGCGTAAGACAGTATTAAAGATGGTAAGAGATGTAGCAGATTGCGTTTTTATTCCCTTCACTGTTGGAGGAGGAATTAGCAGTCTTGAAGATATTAGAGAAATACTTTTAGCTGGAGCAGACAAAGTTTCTATTAATACAGCAGCAATAAATAATCATGGTTTAATTTCACAAGCAGCAACACGTTTTGGGAGCCAATGTATAGTTGTAGCTATTGATGCTAAAGAAGTTAAGACAAATTTATGGGAAGTTTACACACATGGCGGACGTAAAGCTACAGGATTAAACGCCTTAGAATGGGCCCGCCGTGTTGAAGAACTAGGAGCAGGTGAAATTTTACTTACTAGTATGGATAGCGATGGAACTAAACAAGGCTATGACCTAGCTCTAACTAGTCAAATTGCTGATGCAGTTAAAATTCCAGTAATTGCTTCTGGTGGAGCAGGAACGCTTGAGCATCTTTACCAAGCTTTAACTACGGGCAAAGCTGCGGCAGTCTTAGCAGCATCAATATTTCATTTTGGGCAATTTAGCATTGCAGAAGCAAAAAAATATTTAGCTGCTCAAGCGGTATTAGTCAGGTAAAACTATTAAAAATAAAGCTTGTTTCTAGCATTACATTGCAATACACTGCATTATAAAACTTTATAAAAGGAAATCTATTATGGCAAAAGAAACAATTGCTTTTAGATTAGATCAAGATAAAAAAGCTATTTTGGATGCTATTGCCCAAAGCCTAGATCGTGATCGGTCTTATGTAATAAATGAAGCTGTAAGTGCTTATATAGAGCTTCATAAATGGCAAGTAGAAGAAATTAAACAAGCAATTGCTGAAGCTGATGCAGGTGAATTTGCAGATGATGAAAAAATCAGTAAGTTTTTTGATAAATGGCGTGAACAATGAGAATTAAATGGGTAAATAGTGCAATTGATAATTTGTCTAACTTGGCTGATTATATTGCAGAAGACAATCCCGTTAAGGCAAGAAAACTTATAAGTAAAATTCGTTCTGCTATTTCTAATCTTGCCCAACAACCTGCAATGGGTAGACCAGGCAGAGTAGAAAACACTAGAGAACTAGTCATTGTTGGTACACCTTACATTGTTATTTATAGAATCCAAAACCAAGAAATAGAAATCTTACGAGTGTTGCATGGAGCGCAAAAATGGCCGCCTAACAACTAAAGAGTTATAAAAAGTCTTCTAATCATTAAAAATCCCATCCTGCTTTGTCCTAAGCAAATAAGTTTTGCTAAAATAGCAAGCAAATCAAGTAAAAATATTCTCTAGGAGTAAAAAACTGTTTATGTCTGTCGAAATACTTATTCAAAACTTAAAGTTTGACGAGCAAGGGCTAATCCCGGCTGTTGTCCAACATTCTCGCACGAATGAGATTTTGACACTTGCCTATATGAATGAGGAAAGCCTAACTCGTACACTTCAAACAGGACAAACCTGGTTTTGGAGTCGCTCACGGAAAGAATTATGGCACAAGGGGGGAACTTCTGGTAACTTCCAAAATGTTGTAGACATTCGCTTAGATTGTGATGGAGACGCGCTAGTAGTGATGGTTGACCCTGAAGGCCCAGCTTGTCACTTAGGCGAAGATACTTGTTTTCATCGCCCATTACAAGAAAATGAATACCAGCATTTGCAAAAAAGTATTTCCCTAGTAAATCAAAGTTCATTAGAATTAGGCATTCTCCTAGATGAACTTTATCGCCTAATAGAAGAAAGAAAAAAGAAACGTCCAGAAGGTTCATATACCACTTATCTATTTAATGCTGGACTAGATAAGATTCTAAAAAAAGTTGGGGAAGAATCGGCAGAAACCATTATTGCTGCTAAAAATCATTCTACCCAACAAATGGCAGCAGAAATATCTGATTTACTTTATCACCTACTAGTTTTAATGAGTGAGCGAGGTGTACATTTAGAAGATATATTTAATGAGCTAAAACAACGTGCTAGTAAAGCTACCGAGCGAAAGTACACATAAAGTCATGTTTGTTACCCCAAAAAACTTTTCAGAATTTGCTGAGATGGCTAGCCAAGGAAATGTTATTCCTATAGCCAAAAGAATTGCTGCTGACTTACTCACCCCTGTAGCAGCCTACTTAAGACTTCAACAGTCTAATCCTTACTGCTTTTTACTAGAATCAATTGAGGGAGGCGAGCAAGTTGCTCGCTATTCTTTTCTAGGCGTAGAACCTCACTTAATTATGCGGGTACGTGGCCGCACAGTAGAGACAATTAAAAAAGGTCAAGTAGAACGCCTGCCAGGAACATTACTAGATGCTTTACGCCAATATTTAGGTCATTTAATTCCTGTAAAACCCCCCAATCTACCGCCTTTCACTGGTGGAGCCGTTGGATATTTAAGTTATGATATGGTGCGTTGGTTTGAAAGAATACCTAATAAAAACCCTGATGACTTAAAGATAGATGATGCTTTACTTATGTTTTTTTCGTCTATTTTGGCTTTTGATCATGTAAAACAACAGCTAATAATAATTGTTAATGTATTTACCCAACGAACTGATGCTGCAAGTTTAGAGGAAAAATATCAGGAAGCCTTAGTAGAAATTGAGCAAATAGAACAAAAACTTAACACCCCTCTTATCCTTCCTAGCAAAAATACTAATTATTCTGGTCAAGACAAACTTACTGCATCTTTTCTAGTACGTTCTAACTTTACAAAAGAACAATTTGAAACATCTGTATTACGAGCCAAAGAACATATTAAAGCAGGCAATATTTTTCAAGTTGTTCTATCACAAAGGTTTGAAACTAGTATTTCTACTCCAGCATTTCAAATCTACCGTGCCTTACGTATGATTAACCCTTCACCTTATATGTTTTACTTAAATATGGGAGATATGTCTTTAGTAGGTGCTTCTCCAGAAATGCTAGTTCGTTGTAAGGACAGAAAACTAGATTATCGGCCAATCGCTGGAACTAGGGCAAGAGGTGTAGATGATATTGATGATGCTTTATTAGGTGAAGAACTTCGTGCAGATGAAAAAGAGGTTGCAGAACATATTATGCTAGTTGACCTGGGCCGTAATGACTTGGGTCGTGTATCTGAAATTGGCTCTGTAGAAGCATTAGATTTAATGTCTATTGAACGCTATTCGCATGTAATGCACATGGTATCAAAACTACGTAGTGAACTGCGGGTTGGCAATGATTGTTTTGATGCTTTAGTATCTTGCTTTCCAGCAGGTACAGTTTCAGGCGCACCAAAGGTAAGAGCCTTAGAAGTTATTGATGAACTTGAACCTACTAGACGAGGGCCATATGCTGGGGCTGTTATGTATTTAGATTATTCAGGAAATCTTGATTCTTGTATTGCTATTCGTACAATTCTAGTAAAAGATAGTAAAGCTTATATACAGGCTGGAGCAGGTATTGTTGCTGATTCAGTTCCAGAAAAAGAATATATTGAAACTGTAAATAAAGCCCGTGCTTTACTTAAAGCTGTAGAAATAGCAGAAAAAGAGCTATAAAAAGCCTAGATCTAAAACTACATTTATTTTTTAAGATTCAAATACTAACTTACTTTATTTATAGAGTAATAAACTTAAATCTATAGATCGCCAGTAAATTAAAAATTTTATGAAACGCTGTCCTATTTGCCACCAAGAATATAGCGATGCTGTAATAATGTGTCCTTATGATGGTCAATCACTACAAACTGGCCCAGATCCTATGCTAGGTAAACTGCTAGAAGGAAAATACCG
Source organism: uncultured Clostridia bacterium (assembly GCA_964492845.1). Classification (GTDB taxonomy): domain Bacteria; phylum Acidobacteriota; class Blastocatellia; order Chloracidobacteriales; family JADJPF01; genus JADJPF01. The sequence continues at coordinate 136,556 of CAZBMZ010000002.1, read as the reverse complement.
CTTAGAAAGCTGTATTGGTATTGGTGGTATGGCAACTGTCTATCTAGCAACTAGAATGCAAATAGGTGATAGTGTTGCCGTTAAAATTCTTAATGAAGAATCTTTAAAAAATCCCTTAGCTGTAGCTCGGTTTCGGCGTGAAGCTCAAGCTGCTGCTCGTATTCGTCATAATTGTGTAGTAACAATACATGACATGGGAAATTTACCAGAAGGCAATACCTTTTTGGTAATGGAATATATCCGGGGCCATAGCTTAAGAGACGAATTAAAAGAACAAAAAACTTTATCCATTCCAAGAGCAATTTCTTTAATTAGTACTGTTTGCAATGCTGTACATGCAGCACATGAAGCAGGAATCATTCACCGTGACTTAAAGCCAGAAAATATTATGGTAGAAAAGCTTTCAGATAATTCTGAAAGTATTAAAGTTGTAGATTTTGGCGTTGCAGAACTTCGGGAACATATTATTAGTGATGCCTTAACTAAATTAACTGAAGCAGGAATGATGGTAGGAACACCTTACTATATTTCTCCTGAGCAATGTCGCGGAGAGCCTCTTGACCCAAGAGCCGATATCTACAGTTTAGGAATTATTCTATATGAACTACTTACTGGAAATGTACCTTTTAGGGGTCGTACACTTTCGGCAGTAATTATTCAACATGCAACTGAGCCACCGCCATCAATTCGCAAAGTCCGCCCTGATATTACTGAAGCAGTGGAAACAGCTATTTTACGTTCACTAGCAAAAGATCGTAATAAACGCCCTGCAACTGCTCGTGAAATGGGCCAGGAATTAGAGCAAGCATTAGCTGGTATTACACTTACTGAATCTGTAGAAATCTTGATTGAGCCTATTTCTGAAGCCGCTAGCAATAAATTTCTTACACCTCCTAAAACAGGTGCAAACTCTTCAGCACGTAAAAGCGGACTTCTTAATTATGATAGTTTAACTGGGCTTCATTCACACGGTTATTTTATTCGTAATTTAGAAGAAACTTTACTTCGTTGTGCGCAACTAAATGAGCCTCTTGGAATAATTATTTTTGGTGTAGATAAGCTTAAACAAGTAAACAATACTTACGGCTATCTACTTGGCGATTTATTAATTAGAGAAGTAGGACATCTACTAAGTCAAAACCTCCCTGAACAAATGACACTTTGCCGCGCACCTGGCGACGGTTTTACTACTATGGCAGCAACTAAACAACCTGATTTATTAGTTCAGCTTGCGACTAAGTTAATTAACGTAGTAAAGCAAACCCGGTTACTTACTAAAGAGTTACCTGACGGGCTAGAAGTTTCACTATCAGCAGGAATAGCCTTTTATCCTATGGATAGCACAGATGCTACAGACCTTTTTGAAATTGCTAAACAATCCTTAGCAAAAGCAAAAACTTTAGGTCATAGCCAAGTTGCTCGTAAGGGTCAAAGCGGCCAGCTTAGTCAACTAACAAGCAGTGTAGAACCTCAAATTCAGTTTGAAAACTTTGTAGGTCGTAAAACCGAGTTAGAAAAAATACAACGTAGCTTTGAACAAAGCGTAGCTGGTCGAGGTCGTTTTGTATTAATTACTGGTGATGCTGGACTAGGTAAAACCCGGCTAGTAGAAGAGTTTCGCCGCCAATCTGCTGGAAAAGATGTTTTATTTTTACAAGGTCGCTTCTATGAATCTGGTGGAGCAATTCCTTATAAAGCTTTTTGTGATTCCCTGCGAGGTTCAATTCATTACCTAATGGAATATAACCAAACAGAAACCAAAGAAGTTTTTGGTTCTATGGCAGGTCAAGTTATCACAGATTTTAGTAGTAATGACCCTTTATCTATATTACTTAGTGGTGAAGCTGCTGCTAATGCAGAACAAGAAAAATACCGTATTTTTGATTATTTAGTAAGAATTTATGTAAATTTATCTAAGTTACGTCCAATAATTTTATTTTTAGATGATTTGCAATGGGCAGATGAGCTTACTTTAGATTTTCTAGCTTATTTAATCCGCAATAGTTCAGGAGAACGCTTATTTTTTGTTGCGACTTCGCGCGAATGGGAATTAACCAATGAAAATAACCCTGTGCGTAGTTGGCTAAGACAGATGAGCCGCTATGGATTTCAAGAACAAATTAAACTATCACCTTTAACAGAAACTGAAACTGCCAAAGTTTTGGAGTCAATGTTTGGCTATATAAATATTTCTCAAGCAATGTTAAGTAAGGTTTGCCAAGAAACTAAGGGTAATCCTTTCTATATAATGGAAATAGTCCGACTACTTCAAGAAGAAAAAGCTATTCAATGGACTGGAGAGAATTGGCATTGTAAAGATGTGAGTGAAATTCACCTTCCAACCTCTGTAGTTGATTTAGTAGAAGCTCATTTAGTAAAACTAGCTGCTCAAGATTTAGAGGTTTTTACCCAAGCTGCTATTTTAGGTGATGAATTTACATTTGAAACCCTGCAAGCTGTTACAGAATTTGACGAAGATAAGCTTTTAAGTATTGTTGAAGCTGGGCTTAGAGAACATATCTTAAAAGAAGAACCTCATTCACGAGAAGATCGCTATTCTTTTTATCATAGTACAGTTAGAAAAGTTTTATATGAGCGAACTAGCCGCCGTCGTCGTAAGCGTCTGCACCAACAAATTGGCAATAAATTAGAAGAACTTTATGCTGACCGTGCCAATAAAATAGCGGCTGAACTGGTTTATCATTACTATAATGCTGAAGATTACGAACATGCTCTAAGCTATGCTGTAGAAGCAGGAAATCTAGCCTGGCGTGCTTTAGCCTTCTCAGAAGCAGCTAAATATTATGAATGGGCAGAAAAATCTATTCAAAATTTAATGGCTTCGCTTAAGGACGAAAGCTTAAATCGTACTACTGGCGGTAATAAAATCCTTCAGCTTGCTGCTTGTGGGCTACAGATTGAGTCTGACCGCATGGCACAGTATCACTTAAATTACGGCCAGCTTTTTATGCAGCTAGGCAATCATCAACGTGCTGAATCCCAATTAAGACAAACCTTAGAGCTTGCTCGACAAGTAAAATCATTAAAGCTAGTTGGACGTGCTTTTACTGCACTTGGTGAACTTTATCGCCAATATGGTCAATTAACGCGCGGATTAGAATATGGTGAGCAAGGTTTAGCTGTTCTTACCTCAATAGAAGATTCTGAATGGGAAGTGCAAGCCTTAATGGTAATAGGAGCATCTCATGAAGGCTTAGGACATTTTTCCCAAGCCCTAGAACAATATGAAGGTGCTTTAGTGTTGGCTAGAAAAATCAAAGACCGTTTCCAAGAAAGCAATGCTCTTTGGGGTATGGGTGTAATTTATTTTCGTCTAGGTCAGTATGAAAAAGCTCAAGAGTCAGCACAACGAGCTTTGGAAATTAGCACGATTACAGGCTATAGACTAGTCCAGGAACGTTGTTATAACCTGAGTGGGGCAATACTCTTAGAAATTGGTCTATTTCCTGATGCCTTAAGAAATTTTGAACGCGCCCTAAAAGTTGCTCGTGATATGGGTTATCGACTACGTGAAACTTCTATTCTTAATAACATAGGCGAGCATTATCGTCGTCAAATGCGTTATCAAGAGGCTTATGAGTATTACCAACAAGCCTTAGCAATTACTAAAGAAACATCTGATCGTTCTACAGAAGCATCTATTTTGCTTAACATTGGGCTACTTTACCAAGGTCAAGGTAATCACGAAACAGCCCTTTCAGAATTTGTTAAAGCACAAAAATTAATTCAAGAACTAGGACTTAGACCTACAGAGCTAGAAACCTTAGTTAGCATAGGTGATTCTCTATCAGCTATTAACAATATGAAAGACGCTCAAAGCTACTATAAATATGCTTTAGATCTTTCCCGCCAATCTGGTAGTCCGGTTTTTGAATGGCGTGCCTTATATGGTCTTGCACGTTGTGAAATAGTAAAAGGAGATAAAAAAGCTGCTGTTAAACTACTGCGTAAATCTGTGGAAGTAATAGATTTACTATCATCAGAATTAAATACTTATGCAAACCGTGTTAGTTTCTTAAAAAATAAGCAAATTGTTTATAATGACTTAGCAGAACTAACCCAAGAATTAAACAAAGATGCAGGTGTCTAGTTATGTTAAAAAATAAATTAACACTCCAAAATTTCTGTTATTTAGTTTTAGCTATAGTAATAATGCTAGATTTTTCTTACTCGGCTTTAGCACAAAAACGTAAGCCAAAACCAAAACCAAAGACTACAACAGCAACCCCAGCACCCACCCCAACACCAGTTAAGCCACCAGAGCCAGAAACCATTCGCCCGCCAGAAACGCTTCTTAGTGTAGAGGAAATGGAAAAGCTAGTAGCTGTAGTTGAATTAGATGAAAACAAGGAATTTACCTTAGCATTTTATCCTAAATCAGCCCCAAACCATGCGCGTCAATTTATTTGGCTGGCTCGTGCAGGTTATTTTAATGGAATGTCAATTAGCCGAGTAATTCCAAAATATATTGTTCAAAGCGGTAATCCCGGATCTTGGGAAGAAAATAATCCTAACTTAAAAAAACGTTTTGATATTCCAAAATTAAAAGCTGAGTATGATCAAGCACTTAAACATGAAAAAGGTAGCCTTTCTATGGCTCGTCCAAATGGTGAGCCTGACGGGGGAACATCACATTTTTTTATTTGTACTGAAAGATTTCCTTCTTTAGACAATCAATATAGCATTTTTGGTCATGTCGTTAGCGGAATGGAAATTGTCAGTCAATTATCCTTACTAACAATTGCTGAAGGTACAACCGATAAGCCAGCAGAGCGTGTTGCTATAAAACAAATACTAATTAAAGAAATAGCGGCAGTGCCTGCCGAAACCACCCCAAAAGAAACAGAGCCAAAAACCAATGATCCTAGTAATTGATAACTATGACTCTTTTACTTATAACATTGTGCAATATTTGGGTGAGTATGACCCAAATATCTATGTTTACCGAAACGATCAAATCACTATAGAGCAAATTAAGCAAATTAAACCTAAACACATAATAATTTCCCCCGGGCCAGGCCGTCCAGAAGCAGCCGGAATTACTCCAACATTAATTAAAGAATTTGCTGGCAAAATCCCAATTCTAGGCATTTGTCTTGGACACCAAGCTATTGGGATGGTTTTTGGTGGTAAAGTTGTTTCTGCTCCATATTTAATGCATGGTAAAACCAGCGAAATTTGCCACGATGGTTTAACAATTTTTCGTGGATTAGAATATCGTTTTCGTGCAACTCGGTATCATTCCTTAGTAGTAGATCGTGACGCAATTCCACCAGACTTAGAAGTTTCTGCTACAACTCCAGATGGTATAGTGATGGGTCTTAGGCATCGGCGTTTTGTTTGTGAAGGTGTACAATTTCATCCTGAATCAATTATGACTAACAATGGTAAACAACTGCTTAAAAACTTTATTACCTTATAAATCAATAAATTACTTATTGGACATCAGCAAATGATCAAAGATCTAATTAAACAAGTGATGGCAGGAAAACACCTAAGCCAAGACCAAGCTATTTCAGTACTAAATGAAATTATTGATGGTGAAGTTTCGGACGCTCAAATTTCCGCGCTCTTGATTGCTTTAGCAATGAAAGGTGAAACTGTAGATGAATTAACAGGCTTTGCCACAGTAATGCGCCAACGTGCTAGCACTTTTAACATTAAACACCAACTTTTTGTTGATACTTCTGGAACAGGCGGAGATGGGCAAGGAACATTTAATATCTCTACAGCAGCAGCTTTTGTTATTGCCGCTGCTGGCATTCCTGTAGCAAAACATGGAAACCGTGCTGTTTCTAGTTTGTGTGGTAGTGCGGATGTCTTAAGTCAATTAGGTGTAAACATAATGCTTACACCAGAAATAGCGGCCCGATGTTTAGACCAAATTGGTATTTGTTTTATGTTTGCCCCTGCTTTTCATAGTGCTACAAAACGAGTTGCTGAAATTCGCCGTCAATTAGGAGTAAGAACCGCTTTTAATCTACTTGGGCCGCTAACTAACCCTGCTAAAACTCCTCGTCAACTAGTAGGCGTTTATTCTAAATCTGCTGCGGAAAAATGCGCTCAAGTTCTTGCTAAACTAGGCACTGAGCGTGCTTGGGTAGTTTATGGTTCTGATGGACTAGATGAAATTACTCTAACTGGTATCACTTATGTAGCATCTGTTAATAAAGGTATAGTAAGTTTGCTTGAACTATCTCCAGCAGATTTTGGTTTTGATCCTGTTGTTGCAACATCAATTGTTGGTGGCAATGCAACACAAAACGCCCATATCCTTAAAGAAATTCTTTCAGGTCAACGACAAGATAGCCTTACCAACGTAATTCTTGCTAATGCTGCCGCTGTATTGTACCTATGTGATACGGCTAATAGTTTGACAGTGGCTGTATCACTAGCCAAAGAAGCCATCCGCCAAGGAAAAGCCCTTGCAAAACTAGAATCATTAATTAAATTAAGTCATGAAATAAGCTAGTGTAACCTCCTTCTGTAGTTTTATCTAAAATATTTATCTTACTATGTTCTTTACTAGGAAACTTTTTAACAAATCTTATCCAAAAAGCAACTGGCCCTTATTTACTAGCATCTCAAAAGCGCGTAACATTTAAGACTAGTTGGATTTATAAATCATAGAAATACAGAGAGGAGATACAGACATGGCAAGTTTCAAAGATCCTAAAGAACATTTTGCTCCCATTGAAGTAGTAGAAAGATTGCTTGAAATATGTGAATATTACGGTCAACCTCAGTCGCTTTACCTCTCTTCTACACTTGACCTAACTACTTACTTTGATTCCTTTGGTTTTGATGTTTATAGTTTGACAGATGCCACTAATACAGCTTTTGAGATCAATCGCCCTACAGTCAATGTAGTACCTAGCGGAGATAAATGCCGCAATCATGAGTTATCACACTAAATAGTTTTCTAATTTCTACTTTCCATTTTTCTCCTATCCCTTCAATTAAAAATTGAAAATTTAGTAGTAGCTAAAGACCCTAGCTTGGCTAGGGTCTTTTTTTCTTAATAACAATTAGTATTAATAATTAAATATTGTAATGTCTTTTAATGCCCTTGCAGGGCATTTGATAATAGCCCTGTCCTTTAGGGTAGGGGTTAATTGATTGAACCTTACCCCTTTAAACAAGGTTTTAGTTAGTTGTGAATATCTTAAATCACGTGATAAGATTTGCTACTTAAGCCAGAAAAAATAATTAGTTAAAGAGAAAGCGTTGGAAGCCTACTTATGCAAGTTCTGTTTGGCCGCCGTTTAGTCATTCTATCGTTTGTTCTTATTTTTGCTTTACATTTTAATGTGACTGCTAAAACTCTTTTAGAAGATCCTAAAAACGATCCTCCAACATCTTCTACACCTTCAAATCACTATTTAATCCAATCTTTGCAACAAGATCCAAAAGAAGACCCTTCCTTAAGCGAAAAAGAACGACGTAGACAGTCGCGTCAAGCACGTAAAAATAATAAAAATAATGAGGAAAATAGTACTAGTAAAGACACTAGTGACATCAAAGGCCAACAAACAAAAGCAGAACAACCTGTAGCAAACCTAGAAGCAATTATTGAATCAGATGAGCAACGTAGAGAAGGCGATACTTATATTGCTACTGGTTATGTGGTTATTAACTATGGCACAAGCAAGTTACAAGCTGATAAGGTAATTTTTAATAGTGTTAGCGGTGATGCAGAAGCAGAAGGAAACGTAATCTATGATCCAGACTCGCAACAACGAATAACAGCACAAAAAGCTAGCTTAAATATTTATACCCGTAAAGGTACTTTTTATGAGGCTCAAGGCTTTACTGATCAAACTTCTGACGGCGCAACATTAAACTTTGTGGCTGAACGAGTAGAAAAAACCGGACTAGATTCTTATGTTTTACATGGTGCTAGTATAACTGCTTGCGAACAAGCCACACCTGCTTGGAAGTTTGCAAGCGATCGAATAGGCTTACAAATTAATAAAACTGCATCTGTAAAGGGAGGTTTGTTTAAGTTTAAGAATATCCCACTTTTTTATCTTCCTTATGTAGCTATACCTATAGGCAAACGTGAACGTCAATCAGGTTTTCTTATTCCAACAACAGGAAATTCCACTCAAACTGGGCGGTTTTTCCGCAATGCCTACTATCAAACACTAGGCCGTAGTGCTGATGTATTATTTACAACAGATGTTTATACTAAGCGTGGTGTAGGATTTGGTACAACTTTTCGCGCTCGTCCAGATGAATTTTCTTCTATTAAAATAGGGACATTTAGCGTTGTTGATAGGCTTTTTGACCAAGAAAACTTGCCGGTTCAACAAGATGCAGGCGGCTCACTATTTTTTGCTAAAGGTATTCAATATTTGCCAAATGGTTTTTTTGCTGGTGTTGATGTAGATTTTACCACTAGTCTAGCTTTCCGTCGTACTTTTGCTAATGAAGCTGAACAAGTATTTAACCCTGAAAACCGATCACAATTTTACATTATTAATAATTTTAGCTCTTCTGGAGCTAATTATAGTTTTAATATGTTAGCAGAAGGTAAATCAGACACAGTTTTTAACAATGGTGCTTTTCTTGATCCCCTTTCAGATAGAAATACTGATGTAACCGTAAGACATCTTCCTTCATTAGAGCTTACTGGCTATGGGCAACAAGTTGCTAACCTCCCGCTTTATCTATCATTTAACACTGCCGTTGAAGGTTTATATAGACGTGAGCGTTTTAATCAAGCAATAACTTTTATTACTCCAAGCATTGTCCAACGATTTGACATGTCACCAAAGCTTACTTTGGTAGTCCCTGATCTTGCTGGCTGGATAATTAGACCTGAGTTTAGTTTGCGCTCCACCTACTACACTAGTAGTTTAAGGGTAATTTCTCCTAATATCCCAATAATTCCTTCTATTTCACTTAATCAACTTAGCCCAGATAATATCTTTCGTAAATATGCTGAATTTTCATTAAATATTCGTCCGCCTTCTCTATCCAAAATTTATACTAATAGCGATGGTTCCCCAAGATTTAAGCATATTATCGAGCCAACTTTTACTTATCATAAAATTAGCGGTGTAGATAATTTTGCTCAAATTATTCGTTTTGATGAACGTGATACAGTAGCTAATACTAATGAAATAGAATATGGTGTTGTTAATAGATTTTTTGTCCCTAAGCAAACAAGTGACGGACGTATTAATACACATGAAGTTTTAAGTATTGCTTTAACACAAAAATATTTCTTTGACCCTGATTTTGGAGGAGCATTAAGACCAGGTGTAAGAAATCAATTTTTCCCAATCAACACACTTTCTGGGTTTACTTTTGGCAGTCAAAGACGAGATTTTTCACCTCTTAATCTTAATGTTCGCTATCGTCCATTAAATACAATTTCGGCTGATATGCGTATGGATTACGACACTGAGCGCAATCAAGTAAGAAATTTCTCAATAGGAACTGCTTATTCACAACGTAATTTTAGTATTTCTCAAAGATATTTTAAGATTTCATCACTTCAAACTGCGCCAGGACAAATTGAGCCAGGTACATTTCCGGGAAGCCTTTTAGTTACAGGTATTGCACTTGGTAATGACACTAAAGGCTACTATGGTGGCGGCACATTTACCTATGATTTTACCGATAGAATAGACACTATTACAGGCGTTCGTACTCGTGCCGGTTTACGCCGATCAACTTCATATTTTGGCTATGCTTGTGATTGTGGAAGTGTTGAGCTAAACCTAACTACAATAAGTGTTAATGGTTTTAGTGAAACGCGGGTAAGTTTTTCATTCTCACTTTCTGGAATAGGTTCTTTTGGTACAAATCAAAATCGCTAAAGTATTAATAGGTAATAGTTTATGTCTACTCCTAATTACACAATCCGCCGTTGTGAAAATTTTGAAGATTATGAAAAATGTATGGAGTTGCAGCGTAAGGTTTGGCACACAACAGATCTTGAAATTACACCTGCAAGAATTTATATAATTTCACAAAATAGCGGAGGGTTTTTAATAGGAGCATTTACTGAAAATAATGAGTTACTAGCCTTTTTACATTCTTTTGCTGGTATTGACCCACAAAATCAGCCTATTTATTACTCTCATATGTTGGCCGTTGTGCCTGAATACCGCAACAGCGGACTAGGACGAGAATTAAAACTTTGGCAAAGAATAGAAGCAATTAAAAACAAAATCAAAAAAGTAACTTGGACATTTGACCCTTTGCGCTCACTTAATGCACATTTTAATATCAATAAACTTGGCTGTATTGTTAGAGAGTATAAAGTAAATTTTTATGGTACAGACAACACTAGTATTTTTGATGCAGGTATTGAGTCCGACCGGCTAAAGGCTGAATGGTGGGTAGATAATGAGCGAGTAGAAAAAGCCGTTCAAGGCGAAAATTTACCAATAGATTTAAGCTCCCCTTATGTAGAAATTCCAACGGATATTTCCGTAATTCGTGGTGATAGTTTAGCTATAACTAAAGAATGGCGTTTAAGAGTCCGTAAAGACTTTCAAGCAATGTTTGACCAAGAATTAGTTTGTACGGGCTTTGTTAGAGGCCAACAAGATCAATTTAGTAGATATTATTTTTCTAAACCTCCTCAACAATAATAATTACTTTATCTTTGCTAAAATTAAATTTTACAAATATTTACATTTACCTCTTAACTTCTTTTTTAAGAATATTTAACTCAAGAAAGGTTGATTAAATGGCTTCCCTAAGACATATTGACATTATAATTAATCTAATCAAAAACTTAGCCCTGTTTTAGCTGGAGGTAAAATGCAAACCCTGCAAACAATTCTTACAACAATAAATAATATCTTAAATTTCACTATTCTAAAGCTAGGTAATACAACACTTACACCTTCAACAATAATTTATTTAGCTTTTCTTTTAATAGCTCTTTTTTATATAACTAAAAAAATAAAAAAATGGATGGTAGATAGAGTTTTAGCCAATACAAGCATAGAACTTGGTACTCGTGAAGCTGTAGGATCAATTATTCGTTACATCAGTATTGGCATAGGTATAATGATTATACTTCAAACCTCTGGCATAGATATAACTACTGTACTTACTTTAACCGGAGCAATCGGTATTGGTATTGGTTTAGGTTTGCAAAACATTGCTAATAATTTTATTAGCGGAATAATAATTTTGTTTGAACGTCCAATTAAGGTTGGAGATCGTGTCCAACTTGATGATATTGACGGAGATGTAAGAATTATTTCGCCACGTGCTACCACAATAACTACTAATGATAATATAGATATAATTATTCCTAATGCAGAGTTTATTTCTTCTAGGGTAGTAAATTGGAGTTATCGAGAAAGAAAAGTACGTTTTAATTTTCCTGTTGGAGTTTCTTACAATGAAGACCCTGAAAAAATTCGTGATTTGCTTATAGAAGTAGCTAAAGAACATTCCGGCATACTATCAGACCCACCACCAAGAGTCCTTTTCCAAGAATTTGGGGATAGTTCGCTTAATTTTTTACTCAGTGTTTGGACAGAGGACTACATAAGGTTAAAACCTGTACTGCGAAGTGAATTAAATTATGCTATTAGCAAGAAATTCAAACAACATAATGTAGAAATTCCATTTCCACAAAGAGATTTGCATTTGCGTAGCGGAAAATTAGAAATCAAAAACCCTAATTCGCAAATTCAAACAATAGAAATTTCGCAAAATTAACTACACTGAAACATAACTATTACAAAGTGATTATATTGTTATTACGCTCTTAGAATTTCTAAAACACGGAAAAACCAGCTAGATATAGTAATACCACCTTGGAATCAAAAACACGTATTAATAAAAAGCCAACTGTAAGTTATGGTTTGTTGCCAAAAGGTTTGTTAATAATTAATGCGTGGTTGCTAATCCAATCTGGTATAATTTACTGGTATGCTCATAGGCTAATTATAAGAGGAAAAAGCTGATAAAAATTGATGATGATGATTTAAGATTTATACTTGCTCACTTGCCTTATTTACTTGGCTTCCATTTCCTTCTGAACCATTACACCTCATAAAGCTAGCGGATTGCAACTCTTAGGTAAATTACAAAAAATTTAGATTGCAACAATTTGTTTCAATAGTAAGAGCATTTCATCTGACTTATAGCCACACAAAGAACCTTCCATTAAAGCACTAGACATTCTTATTACAAAATAATCTGATTGTGATAGTTTGATTCCTGAAGAGGTCAATTCTTTACTTATTTCTCTGGTTTTCTCCATTATTGTACTAACAATATTCTTATTACTTCTAACCTTTTTATTTTTTTTACATATTAAAATAGCATCTAATGAAATAGGTTCTTTAGTTGAGCTTTTAGGATTTGCGCCCATCATTTCACCATAAATTGGGTAAACTGCGACTATATTAAATCCCGCAGTGCTTATTGCATTATAAATGGACAACCACCCTTCAATACGAGAATGATGAAAGCTAAAAGATAATAGTCCTTCTTTTTTCAAAACGCGGTGACACTCTTGAAATACTTTTGCTAACCGCAATGTAAATTCTGCTGGACTTCGGCTTTGCACTTCATTGCTATTTGAAGAATCAGCCGAAGAGAAATAGTTGTAATCTTTTTTTAATACTGGGGCAAGCCACGCATAGAAAAAATCACTTAGCTCACTATAATGGACAAAATCAAAATAAGGCGGGTCAGTGATAACTGCATCAACAGATTGATCTGGGATGATGAGTTTTCCACTATCCCCATTCAACACCAGTGCAGATTTGGGCTTATTACCAAATTCTTCCCAAGATTCCGTTACAATAAAACTAAGGGGATCACTACAAACCACTTTTTCAGATGATCTTACTTTTTCATCCCCTTTGTGAAAGATACTGAGTTCAAAAGGTTGCTCAAGATATTGTTTTGCTTTTAATAACCGAGAACGATATAGAGTAGAGAAAGTACCACTACTTTTATCTGTTCCCCACACGCTGTTTTCTAAGGGAGTACGCTCAGGTTTCAGAATATGGTGAGAGAATAAGTGACGCACTGCACCTGTTCCCTCCCCCTTAAAGCTACAGAAAAGATTATTGAATTCTAAGGTGCTAGAAAATAAACACAAAAATTGTTCTCTAATAATTTTGTTTTTTATTTGTAATATACTTTTTAATAAAAGGCCTAGAGATAAAAGTTGACGCTCATTAAAAAAGTCTCGCCAATTAAGGTAATTGTAGCTTCTTGCTTGGTTAGTATTGTATCCATCGCGTATGACCATATCTGGCAATGGAATATCTTCTTTTTTGAGTCTGTCTTTAACTTCTTGTAATAATTTAAAATCATAGGATGTTGGACAACTGTATACTTTTGTCCCATCATTCCTTAAAGCTAAAATGGCATATAATTTGTGAGAAGGTGGAGATTTGCTAGCATTAATTAAATCTTTGATCTTATATTTCACCCCTGATAAATCGGTGACGTATTGACCTTCGGCTCTTCCCTTTTGTGGGTTAAAGTGGTGTTTACAGGCACAACATACCAAACTAACGGCATCATACTTCTCATAATTGATATTCCAACAAGAAGGGCAAATAATTTTTGCAATGGGTTTCTTCTTAGGGTAAGCATCTTTACTAAAAACATAGGAACTGAATAAAGGAATGTTTTCTCCCTTTGGTGTTGTTACCTGTTTCACCCAAAAATAGTAAAGTGCTAATATTTCTTCTCCTGTGATTGGGTCTATAGTTTTGTAGTAGTGTTGTATTTTCTCTTTTACATTAGCTTCAATTTCACCAAAAATTCTTTCTAGCTCTGTTATATCAACAGGCATTAAAGCTTGTTTTACAATAAACGAACTTACAGGATTTATATCAACCCCAATAGGCTTAGCACCAAGTTTTGCACATTCTCCAAGAGTTGTTCCACTGCCCATAAATGGATCAAGGATAATCTTTCCATTGAAATCATGCTTTTTATAAAAATTTTCCCATATATCTACGTAAGGGCCAGCAAGTACACCTAAAATAATAGCCCTAAACACAGAACCTAAGCGTTGCGCCCACCATTTATGAATATGGTAAATGGGTCTGTTAACCTCTTTTCTCCAACTCTCTTGCTGTGCAAGTTGGCTTATTTGCTTAATAGGAAAATGATGTTCAATGGCCTTACTACTATTGATAAACAAGTTATGTTGCTCTGCTTCTATCTTAACTTTTGATGCGGCTCTTTTCATTCGTTGCCATTCTCTGTATTTTCAGAAGAAGTTGTAAAAATATTTCTTACCATAGACACACCTTTACCACCTTGTCCTTTTAATCGATAAGCAATAAAACGGTGTTCTTGATCAGCAGCAGGATTTGGAGCATTTTCCGCCACTAGTGTATTTTTTCTTAGATCAAATGAATATCCAACAATAAGTTTGGCACACTCAGTTCTGACTAAATGCCCTACCTCTTCAAATCTTTCATCAGTAAGAAAATTTGCAGGGATGATTAGCGTTTGTGTACCTGTCGTTCCATCAGTTATAGCAAAAGGTGTAGGTGCTACGTACATCTTCCTGTCACGAATCATTATATCGCCATAACTACCAAACCCTTTAATACTCTTATTCTTGTGTATATAGTTATGATCCGCATTAAGAAAATCGCCATGACAAATAACTAAGTCGATAACTGGGTATTCTTTATCTCCTGTTTGTGCGGCAGGATAACGACCAAACACATAAAAGACGGTGCGCCCATTATGATTTCCTGATGGTACTTGGCTGTTGCAATCATAATCCTTTTCTCTTCCTGGCCAAGCTAAACCCTTTATTTCATATCCTTCAGGTTGCTGAACAATGCGAAAATCTGGATAAGTATTTCTTCCTGGCTCATCAAAATCAATTTTTAGATGCTTTAGTCTCTTCTGAAACCAATTTTGAAAGTGAAACTCTTTATCTTTGGTACTAACAGACTCAATTAAATCCCCGTTATGTATAGCTTTTGTACATTCTGCAAACACATCATAGCAAGTAGTCATAATGTTGAATTGTCACCTCAAAACAAATTCTGGATATTATATAGTATAAATGTAAATTTCCCAAAGTACTGAAAATACAAGACATATAAAATAAAATAAAATTTTATATGTCATACATATTTTTAATTTAAGACTTGTTGGCAGCGGTTTATAAGTTCTGCTTCTTTATTTGCCAGCAGCATTGGTTTAGCTTGTTGAAATAACATTGTAGCTTTTTCCCTTTCTCCCATTTTAGCTAGTGAAATTGCCCAATAAGCCTTAATTTCCGCTAAAAGGTCAGGAATATTTTCATAAGGAGCTATTTTTTTTATAGATTCTGAAAGGTGAAAGTTTGCTTCAAAATAATTTTGCTCCTCTACTAAAATTACACCCTTACAAAAAGAAAAAAATATAGTTGCAAGCTCAGACATTTCTTTTGTGCTAGCTTGTTCTAAAACTTCTCTAGCTCTAATTGTATCTTTATGATAGCGTGCGAGTCCTAGCGCATAATCTATTAAAGTACCTGCACTATCTGGGCCTAATTCAATAGCCATTAATTGACATTCTGTTGCTTTGTTATAGTCTTTTACCACCATAAAAACAGAAGCCAAGCGTGCATAATAAAGCCATTTAGGGACTTTAGGATCTCTTTCATATTGCTGTGCTAACTTTAAGGCTCCGTCCAAATCCCCTTTTCCAGCTAAAGCCGTAGCTATACGCATATCAATTTCATGATTAAGCATGTCTAAGTTAATCAACTTTGTAGCACGTTTAAGTAATTTAGCGTAAAAAAAGACTTTATCCCACTCTGCCCATTGACCAGCAGACACCAAGCTATCAAATAGCATTTTGGGTAAAGTAAAGACTGTTAAAAAAGCTATCATTAATAAATCTAAGACAAGACTTACCCAAAGAAGAGTTGAACCCATCCAAAGCCCAAAAGCAGTTAAAACAAATAAAGGAATTAAAATTGACTGATTAACTTTTAATTGAACTATTACATTGTGCCAAAAACCTTGCTTTTGTACATCACTAAGTTGTATTGCTGGAGTATAGTTAGGTAGTTCATCAAAGTTAGTAGAATACATTCTTTTTATTTCTTCAATCATTTCATCTTCATGAAAGACTATTGCCCTATAGCCTTCTCGCTCTAGACGCATCTTAGCGTAGTCTAAATTAGGTGCTTCTACTCTTTGTGTAACTTTTTTTCCTTCGCTGTCTTCTGCTGTGTATAAGTATTGTCCCATGTTTAATACCTTATTTTGGAAATAAATGTGAGCTACATTTTATCAACACTCTTACGACAAAGCACTATATAAAAATAAACTTGTGATTTTTCTTTGAATGACATAATTTTAGAAAATAACAAATGAGGTTAATTTGTTAAATATTAAGTAATGTTAACATAAGTAGATAAATTATGTCAGAACGAGTTTTAATTGTAGGCTTAGATGAAACAGAACATCAGGAAATTATTTCCAGAATTAATATTCGTGCCGTAGCACATGAGCTTTTACCACAAATTATAGTTAAAGACGGCGTGTTACACGTTGAATCACGCAAAGGGCCTTGGTTTGTAACTGTAGACAGGGTTGTTTTTCATGCAATTTATGAAAACGACTTAGACTTTTTTGCTGGACTAGTTCTTTGGGGAGGCCCTTGTTTACCAAATGCCCGTGCAATGATGGATGCCCGTTTGAAAATTCCTTGTCTAGCGAGGGCTTTAGAGTACACTCGTTTTGGCCTACCATTAAGGGGTTATGCTGGGCCTGGAACATTATTTCAGTCGGACACAGAAAAAGTAGCTAAATGGGGCAATTGGCACTGTGGAGAGAATAAAGAGCGTTTTACAGGTAATTGGACAAGCCCAGAAGCCTGCGTTATAGAAGATTTTCTAGCAGGCCAAGCTGTCAGACTTGTAATTATTGGTGATAAGTATTGGCAAATTCGTTTAGAGGGCGAAAGTTGGCTTAAATCTATTCACTGCGAAGCATCCGATTTTATGGAAGTAGACCAAGAATTACTTGAAGATACCAAAGCGGTAGGAAAAGGTTTTGGGCTAGAAATCCTAGCAAATGACTATATTGTTACTGAAAAAGGGACAAAACACTTGCTGGAAGTCAACCATATCCCTAACGTCACACGTTTTCCAGAACTCTGGCAAGCTTATGCAGATTACGTAGTTTCTTGGATTAATAACATAAAAGTGAGTTAAGTTTTTAGTTTAATGTATATTGGCAATATATATTAATTTTATGTAGTTAGATAAAAGTAACGTGTTAGGAAAAAGAAATGTCAGCAAAATTAGAAAGACACTTATTTACAGTAGATGACTATCACCAAATGATAAAAGCTGGGATATTGAAAAAACAGCATCAAGTAGAATTAATAGAAGGGGAAATACTAGAAATGAGTCCTATAGGAAGCCGACATGCATCAATAGTGGATCGGCTTAACAGAAGTTTAGATAGGCAAGTAGGAGATAGCGCAATAGTTAGAGTTCAAAGCCCCGTTATAATGAATGATTTATCAGAACCCCAACCAGATATCACTATTGTTAGATATAAAGAAGATTTTTATGAACAAGAACACCCTCAAACACAGGATATTTTCTTAATAATTGAAATATCTGACACCACAACTGTTTATGATCGTGATATTAAAATTCCTCTTTATGCTAATTCTGGAATACAAGTAGTTTGGTTATTTGATTTAGCTAGCCAACTTGTTGATGTTTATACCGATCCTATTGCTGGTAGATATACTATTGTTCAACGCCAAAACAAGAATTCTATCCTTTTGTTACCTTCTCTTCCTACTGTTAGAATAGATCTTTCTTCCATCTTTAAATAACTTTTGCCATCAAACAACCGTTGCAGCGGACTTGTAAAGTCGGTTCGCTAACATTCGCTGATTTAAATTGTTATTGAACTTAGCATTACTTGTTAGTTTGTTATATTAATCCTGTAGCTAGTTTTTTCTTGGTTAGCTGTAGATAAAAATTTGGTTAATTCTAGACGAAAATTACTAATTGTTATTAGACCAAAGCCAAATAAACCAACCAAAAAAGCCCCTAGCCCAGAATAATAGACATTTATTTGCAGCTTTATTTCAAACCATACTACTAGTAAAAAAACTATGTAACTAAAAATGCTTCCTGCAATAGCAATATTAAAATGTTTTTGATCAAAAATTTCATAAGTCAATAGCCATAATGCCACAATTATTACAACTACAAGACTTGCTGGAATAAAAATGTAAAATATGACTTCACCTTTAACTAAAAGACTTGCTAAAGTAAATCCTATTTGAATAAAGGCTGCCGTCACCCAACGATAAATAGCTTTTGAAGTTATATCGATAGAAAACCATTTTCTTGAACAGCTTAAAGCATAGCTAGTCCAAACAGCAAATTGAAAAAATAGCCCTGCCAAAAAATAGTATTTCCATGTGGGCAAAAACGTTTCAACCCATCTATAAAACCAAAATGCTTCAAAATCTTCTATGTTAATCAATCTATCAAAAACCAATCCTGAAATTGCTCCACTAGTGACAAATGTAGATAAAATTTTCCAATTATTAGCATTTCTTAGTTGAGGATGATTTACTAAATTATTGATTAACTTTTGGCTTTTAGATGGTTTAGTTATGTTATTACAACGCTGGCAAAAATTAGCTACTGGATCAAAGAGATCCATTTTATGGCAAATCTCACAACGTTTTGGGAGTGACTCTATTTTAATCTTCAAATCTGCCATACTTTAACCTATCTATAAATTCTTTCTCAAAAATGCGTAATAAAAATTGTTTTTGATCCTCATCAGTAGATTTTTTATCCTTCCTTTTTGGAGTAGCGTTACGGCAATCATCGCTAGTTTCTCCTTCAATCTCAAGATATGGAATTGAATCTAATGAAATCTCTAGTTTTTCCTTTTCTTTCCTAATCGTAATATGACAAGGTATAAGAATAGTTTTGTCCTGGTAGGGCCTACATAAACGAGAGCAAAAAGTAATGTTGTACTCAATTTCTTTCTCATTTATTTTTTGCTCATCCACTTCTATTTGTGCGGCTTCTCTATCACATTCTTTATTAATATAATTTATTCTTTTTACTAACTCTTGTGTTGAAAATTCAAAATAATAACTTTTATCTCCATAAAAATATTTAGGGTCAGCATAACTTGTTGCAATAAAAGCAAATAGCGAAATTGAGATAAGCGCACTGTAAGCTAATCGACTTGCCTTTATTAAAATAGCAAATTGATCATAGTAATATGATATAGGTAAAATTAATAGTGCAAATAAATCTGTATAATCAACAACACGACTAATATTTAGTAACTCAAGGCTATTCCAAATGTCTATTAAAGCTTGAGAATAAGCCGACTTCCAAAAGATAAATAAAAAGGCTGTTGAAAAATAAATAGTTTTTTTTCTATTTGGAAAAAGAGCTAACCAAAAAATTGGAAAGACAAAAAGTCCTGCAAAATCAGAAAGTTTTCCTGTAATAAAATTATGGAAAATCGGCTTAAAAATAAAATCATTGGCTAAAAGCAGCATCAAGGCTAGAAGAAATCCGGGAGACGACAGTTTTTCTAATTTCATAAAATATCTTTTCTCCCTAAGTAATTAAATTAATAAATTAGATTAAGTTATATTAGTAGAAAGATATGTTTTACTTTAGCATAAAGTAAAAAAGAAGATAGAAAAATATTAGAAAAAATTAATTTTTAGGAAAGCTCTCAAAACAAAAAAGCCTAGCTAAATCAGCTAGGCTTTTCTTTAATAGGAGGGTATCGAATACGATAAATGAAAATATACAGAAATATTGGCAAGAATGGGCAAATATGCTAAATTCTTGGAGTTCAAAATACAAAAAAGTTCAAGCGTCTCTTTCGAGAGATAAGCAAAAATCAGAACTATGTAGTAGAGAACAAAACGTAACTCTAGCTCTTTGACTTTCAATTTCGGGTGGTTCTAACAGACAGGTTGTTAGGTAAAAATTGAACCGACGAATTGCTAATACATTAACAAAAAAGCATTCCCAAACGCTTTTGCCGATGGGATACAGGCCGTTGTAGTTCGGCCATCGCGGGTCAATCTCACTAAGTTGCTTAATCCGCGTAAACCCTCTTCTCATATTATTGCTCAAACTGCTCAGAAGTCGGGTTTTATAGGCTTGCTGTAATATTTGTCTATAAAATTAGAAACTATATAACAAGCTTTAAACATCTAATACATCTTTAGCACGCGCATAATAACGATCTCGGTCAGCTTTACCATTAAAACCACCATTTACACGCTTGGTAATGGAGTCAAATTTTTGTGCATCAGCAAGTTTGTTTAAGCCATTTCTTTCCCAGAACTGCCCTGCAACGCGAAAACCAACTTCTGGAGTAGAAGCTAGTTTAGGATTATTTTCTAGGTCTATTCCTAGAGCTTTACCAACTTCACGATAATTTGAGCGTCCTGTTAATTGAATAGGGCCACGACCCTTAAAGCGCACACCATCGCCTGGTTTTACATTTCCTAAGTCTGGTCTGCCTTCATAAGCACGACCGCTAGCAAACTCTTCAAATGCTGTTAGTCCGACGCTTTCATGCGCTAGTTGAGCAACAAAAGCAGCTTGGCGGGCTGGAGTGTTGATATTAAATTCTGCTAATGCAGCATTTAAGTGTGGTAAATATTCTTGAGCTTTGGCTAAAGGTAGATTTGGCACAATTGCGCGTAATTGTTGAACAGTTAAACCATTAATTGGGGCATTGGTTTTAGCTGCAATGGCTTCAACTGCGGTAGGAGTTGTTGCTAGTGCGTCAACTTCTGTTGCTTTAACTGCACTAGGAACATTAATTTGTTGACCTACGCTAATTTTATTTGGATTAGTAATTTCTGGATTAGCTGCAACTATATCTTTAACAGTTGTATTAGCTTTAGAAGCAATTCCTGAAAGGGTTTCGCCTGCTTTTACCGTGTGAGTTTGGCTAGCAGGTGTAGCAGCGGCGTTAATGGCGGCTGCATTTGGTGTTGTGTTAGCTACGTTGGCGGCTTGTGTAGCATCAGTTGTTTTTGACACTGGGCTTTCTTCTGTAGCAGCATTACTTTTTGCAACGCTTAAATTGCCTAAATTGGCTGTAGCTTGAGCTTGTTTAGCTGCTGCTTGCTTGGCTGCTTGTTGAGTATTAGCTGTTTTTGCTGCGCTAGTTGTATTATTTGTTGTATTGGGGCTAGCGGTTTGATTCGTTGTGTTAGCTGTATTATTCGTTGTGTTACTAGCTTGTGTAGAAGCACGATTTGCAGCAGGGTTACATCTTGCGGCTTGTGCTGCTTGCATTGCTGGACTTTCTTTTGGAGTGGTACTTTTAGCTACACTCATTCCATTCATTGTGCCACGATTTGCAGCAGGGTTACATCTTGCGGCTTGCGCTGCTTGTGCTGCTGGGCTTTCTTTAGGAGAGTTAGTTTTAGAAACATTCATTCCAGCTATATTGCCTTGTGATTGGCTTGATTGGCTGCTACGACTGCTGCTATTGCTACTAGAATTACTAGTGCTATTGGTGCTATTGCTACGTTGTGATGATGACATAGAATCACAACTACGTGAATTACCACTATCTCTAGATCCTCCATTACCACCTACTGAACTTGGCATATACCCTCCTAAATGACTAAATGAAATTTTTTGATTTGTATAAAATGGCGAAATAGTTAACAAAAGTAAATCGGCTTGTTTGATAACTATATACCAGCTTTTTTTAGATCTTCATAAAATATTTTTTATTTTTATGCTTAAATTAACATTTTTAGAAAGTCATAAAATATTCATCTAAAAACATTTATAGAAATACCTAATAAAAACCATGAGAATTGAACAAATTGAGCTAAAAGAAATCGCTATGCCGCTGGTTTCACCCTTTGAAACTAGCTTTGGTCGTACAACACTACGCCGAATTTTAATCATTAAAATTTGGGCAGATGCAGTTGTTGGTTATGGTGAATGTACTGCGCCGGAACATCCTTTTTATAATCATGAGTCAATTGATACAGCTTGGCTTATGATTTCTAAATATTTAGCTCCTAGCTTGATTAATAAAGAATTTTCTCATCCAAGCGAAATTGCACAATTTTTTCCTCAACTACGCGGTCATAAAATGGCTCAAGCAGCACTTGAAACAGCCGTTTGGGAGCTTTACAGCCAAGCAAATATTGTTTCTCTTAATCAAGCTTTAGGTGGAACACTAAAAGAAATCCCTTGCGGCGTTTCTATAGGCATTCAAGATAGCACCGCAGATTTGCTTAAGAAAATAGAAAAAGAACTAGCAGCAGGTTACCAAAGAATCAAAATTAAAATTAAGCCTGGCCTTGATGAAAGCTTGATTAAAGCTGTAAGAAATAGCTTTCCTAATATTCAATTAATGGTTGATGCTAACTCAGCTTATAGCTTATCAGACCTAGACTTACTAAAGTCTTTTGATGTCTATAATTTAATGATGATTGAGCAGCCATTAGAACATGATGACATCGTTGATCATAGCGAGTTACAACGACAAATTAGCACACCAATTTGTTTAGATGAGTCAATTTTAAGTGTTGATGATGCAAGAAAAGCCTTGTCTATCAATGCTGGAAAAATTATTAACATCAAACTTGGCCGTGTAGGTGGTCATGCGAGTGCGAAAGAAATTCATGATTATTGTTATAAAAGAAGTGTTCCTGTTTGGTGTGGTGGAATGCTAGAAAGCGGTATTGGCCGCGCTCATAACATCGCGCTTTCGTCACTTGCAGGGTTTGTTTTACCGGGTGATGTGTCTGCTAGCAAGCGTTATTGGACACAAGACGTTATTGAGCCAGAAATAATTGTAAATTCAAACGGCACTATTAACGTGCCGACATCAAAAGGTTTAGGTTATCAAGTTAATGAAAAGCGAATTGAACAACTGAAGCAACGATCCTTGGTTATTAAAGATTAAAATCTATAACTTATAGCTATTAGTCTATAAGTCCTCCAACTGGATTTTGATTAGCGGGAGGAAATTCAACGCCTAAGTAAATATCACTAAGCGTTAAGGAACAGTCAATAGAAGTCAAATAAATACTTGCTGTTAGCTCATTAACTTCTGAGAGTAGCCATTTATTATCAGACTGTTTTATTAATTGGGTAATATGTGGACGATGTTGAGCAACTAAAATATATTCGCAAAAAGTAGGAATGGATTTGTAATAACTAAATTTATCACCTCGGTCAAAAGCTTCTGTGCTAGGCGAAAGTATTTCTATTATTAGAGTTGGGTTAAGTAAAGCTTTTACACCGCCTATTTCTTGGTATTCTGGCTTGCCACATAAAGCAACTAGGTCAGGATAGCGATAAGGCGGCCATGCAGGAACTTTTACCCTTTGATCACTATGAAACAATTCACAAGAACGGCTTCTGAGTTGGGAACCTATGTCTATAGTTAGATTCACAGAAATTTTATTATGTTGTGGGCTTGCACCACTCATAGCAAAGATTTGGCCGTCCCAGTATTCATATTTGATTTCTGAGTTTAGTTCTATTTCAAAATATTCTTCTAATGTATAACTTTTTTTTGGTAGTGAAGACATAATCTTTCTCCTCATTAACACAAAAGCCTTACAGAATTATAAAGAAATTATTGAGACATAACCCAGGTAACCAAAGTTCTAACTCCTATGCCTGTAGCACCTTTGCTTAAATAAGGTTTTTTGTCGTTTGCCATAGCGGTGCTAGCTATATCTAAGTGTACCCAAGGAGTATCACCCGTAAATTCTTTAATAAAATAAGCCCCTGTGATTGTTCCAGCCGGACGACCACCGCTATTTTTTAGATCTGCAATATCGCTACGTAACTGTTCGCCATATTCCTCATCTAAAGGTAGTTGCCAATAGCGTTCGCCTACTTCAGCACCAGCAGCAACAATTTGGTCAACTAATTCTTGGCAAGTGCCTAAAATACCAGCATAAACTGGGCCTAGAGCAACGCCTACAGCACCAGTTAAAGTAGCTAGGTCAACTATTTTAGTTGCTCCTAGTTTTTCACGAGCATAAGTAATTGCATCAGCTAAAACTAGACGACCTTCGGCATCTGTATTTATAACTTCAATAGTTTGCCCAGACATCGAAACTAGCACGTCCCCAGGTTTTATAGCTGTTCCCGACGGCATATTTTCAGCACATGCCATTACTCCAACTATTGAGGCTTTAGGTTTTAGATAGCCAATTGCCCGCATAGCTCCCATTACAGCAGCAGCCCCAGCCATATCACCCTTCATTTTTTCCATTCCTTCGCTAGGCTTAATGGAAATCCCACCAGAATCAAAGGTTATGCCCTTTCCAACAAGTGCAATTACTTTTGATGGGTCTGCGTCTGGGTGTTGATAGCGTAAAACTATTAACCTGGCTTCTTGGGCTGAGCCTTGAGAAACGCCTAGCAAAGCACCCATTCCTAGTTCTTTCATTTTTTCTTCGTCAAGTGCTTCAAAGGTCAAATTAGCTTCTTTGGCAATAGTTTCTGCATGTTTAGCCATATCAACAGGGGTTAAGTTAGAGCTAGGCTCATTAACTAAATTGCGGGAAATGTTGGTAGATTCACCAAAGATTTTTCCTACTGCTAC
The DNA here is from genome assembly GCA_964492845.1 of uncultured Clostridia bacterium. Classification (GTDB taxonomy): domain Bacteria; phylum Acidobacteriota; class Blastocatellia; order Chloracidobacteriales; family JADJPF01; genus JADJPF01. Next base: position 111,942 of record CAZBMZ010000002.1, on the reverse strand, counting down.
GCCTTGTTCAACAGCAGATTGATTATCAGGAGTTGTTAAGATAGAAAATTCATTAACTTGATTGCGCTCACGCTCACGGGTTTTATAGCTATCAGGGTCAAAGGTGCTTAAAATCGCGCCTTCTGTTAAAGCTTGTCCCGCCTTTTCTGCTGTCACACCATCGCGCAACAAAAATGCTAGGGATTTAATTTTCTTGGCTCTTAAAAATCTAACAGCAGTACCAGAGGCTTGCCTTAATTGAGTTGCAGTAACTTTTGCTTGTTTGCCTATGCCGACTAGCAATAGTCGTTGGGCTTTTAGCCCTGGAGCTAAATGTAAATAAGCAGTTTCATTAGCTTTAGCACGAAATTCTTTTCTTTCAAAAAGTGAGCTTATTACACCATTAACTGCTTCATCCAATTCTTTACAAAAACCTTCTAAATAGGATTCATCTTCATAAATTGGTACAACTAAGGTTTCTGAGACAACTTGATAAAAATTATCTGTTAAGACTTTAATTTCCATTTTCTATCTAAAACTCCCTGTTATTAATCATATGCCAAGAAAAAATTGTCCTTCTCAGGACTTAAAAAATGCTTATTTTATTCTTTACTTCTGCTTTCTTTGAGCATCGAACGTGTTTCACGTTCAACAACTCTTTGTTTTTCTGTTTCGCGTTTATCATAAAGTTTTTTACCTTTTCCTAAACCAATCTCTGCTTTAACGCGATTTTTCTTAAAATAAAGTTTTGTAATTACTAATGCTAAACCTTTTTCTCTTACTTTATAGCCAAGTTTAATAATTTCTTTCTTGTGCATTAGCAGTTTTCTAGTGCGGGTTGGATCGTGATTTTCTCTATTTCCATGACTATAAGGGCTAATATGTGCATTAATTAGCCAAATTTCTCCCTCTTTAACCATTACATAAGAATCCTTTAGGTTTACTCGTCCATCGCGCAAGGATTTAACTTCTGTACCAGTTAGAACAATACCTGCTTCTAAAGTATCATCAATGTAGTAGTTATGATAGGCTTCTCGGTTAGTGCTAATGGCCTTAAATTTTTCTGTCATAGTAAATTAGAGCTTTTTAAAATTTTATAGAAAGAATTTTGAAATATAGCAAAAGCTCTTTGTTTAATGCAACGTCATCAAGCTTTTAACTAATTTAGCCGATTTGTACTTGTATTTGTATTTCGGGCAATTCTCTTTTTAATAAAGATAAAATTAATTGGTACTTATTACGAAGGTATGTCATCATCATTCGCTCGGCTAAAGTGCTGTTAGGATCGGTAAATATTGGGTCTAAAGGTACTTCGGAACTACCAATAACTAGTCCTTGCTCATTTTTATAAACTCCAACTGTGCCAAGAATTAGATATTCTGGCTTCCAATCAGCTAATTGACCAACAGCTAGGCTTTGTAAAAATTCTTGAACACGTTCTAAAGTATTGCTAACACGTTCCCTAACAACAAAGAAAAATGTTTGGTCAAAGACTTGAAAAAGAATCAAGTTAGCACGGAAATTTTGCACAAGTGCTTGTATTTCTGATAAATCTTCAGGTGGACAAGTAGAGGTTTCTGACAAAATATTTTTTAAGTAATGATGAAAAACATCTAGTTGTGTTAAGTATTCTTCTAGCTGAAAAACTATTTCTGAAGTAAGTGCTGATGGGTTAGCCTCTAAACCTAAACCAGCTAAATAGCTAGTAATAGTTTGAGTTACACTTGGCATATTAAAAAATAGCTGTCTAAATCTGTTATTTGGAAATCGTTGCTTTAGAAAGTTCGCATGTTTAGCTAAAAACTGCATATGAGCTTTATTGTCAGTCGTTTGCAAGCTTGCAATAAGTTTTAGAAATAAACTTGAGTCTAAAGATTGTTGCCCAATAAGATCATTAATTATTGTCTCTATTGCATCAAGATCGCTTTTATCTAAAACGGCTGGCTTTGATGACATTGCATCAACAATGCGTAGCCCTACACTAACAGCTTTTTTAGCAGTGCGACGAATTATTACTGGTGTTGGGTAGTTTGTTTCTAATTGTTTAGTAATATTGGTAAGAACATCTATTTGAGCAGTAGCACCAAATTTTTGTAAATCTCCTTGAAGTTGTTGTAAATAAACCTTTAAGCTACTAGTAAAAGCTATCCAACCGTCATGAGGAATTTCTGTGTCATAGTAATAGCGCATTAGCTCAATTACTGCCCCACTATATTGATAACGTTGAAAAGCAGCTAAAACAATATTTCCTGCTGTTTCAGCGTCTGTTGCAAGACGTTCTAAAGTAATTTGGCTGCTAGATTCTAGGATTGCAAGTAGCCGACTATTATCAGCACAAAGGCTTAGTAATGCTACAACTGCATCATCTGGGGCGAGTTGAGAGAGGCTAGCCGCCCAAGGTTGATTTTCAGCTAGTTTTACCCAAAAATCCCAAACTATTGGCACACTAGCAGATAAGACTTGCCAAATAGGTTGTTTAGCTGTTACCCATTTTGTAGTAAAGCGTTTACCAATATTTGCTTCATGTTCGGCTAATTTGGCTGGCAAAGAATTTATTATGCTGGCAAGTGCTACACCTTCTTCTGCAAAATTAATAATATTTGCAACTTCTTCAATAAATTTCCAGGTACTGTTAACTAGTTCTGCCAAGCGGATTTGGTCAGCTAAAGCCACAACAGCTAATAACTCTTGACCACCTGATTTATATTGCTCTCCAAAAACAGTAGCAGTACGAGAAAACACAGCAGAAAGCTGTATAGACATTTGACTTACACGTTCTGGAGATGGTTCACCTATTTCTTTAAATTTTGCTCCAACAGTTCTAGCATACTTTTCCCCAAGTAGTGCCATAGGGCGACGCTTACCCATAGATTTCCAAAATTGAGCTAAATATTGCAAAAGCTCATTTTCTGGGATTGCTTCCTTTTTAGGAAGTAAAGTAAAAGCGTGATAATCTAAGAGTGCCATAGCTGTAAGTGTTTCAAGTGGGCCACCTAATGGGCTATTAAAAGCTTCTGACAAATTGCTATCAGCACTAACTACTTGCTCAATAATTTTACCAGCTAAACTATAGCCAGATTGAAACTTATGGGTGTGTTTTGTAACATTTAGCTCTAAATTAGCTAGTCCAACACTATTATAAGGTTGTAACCCTCGTTGACATTGTGGAGTTATAAGAGCAGGAATATTTATATCCGTTGGACTTCGCCAGGTTAGTAAACTAGGAGTATTAATAATAAAACTTGCTAGTGTAGCCGCTTCACGCTTTAATTTTAGGTTTAATCCTTCGCTTGTAGTTGGTTGCCATTGTTGAGTTTGGGCTTGATAGAACCAAAATTTACTTGGTTCATCAATATCAACTATTAAGTTATTGCTTGCTACAGGCATTTCAAACCAACAAAAATAAAATAGTTCTGTTATAGCTCGAAGTAGCAACATTAATTTTGACCAAGGATTATCTTTTAATTTTGGCCGCTGCTCTGCACAAAAGAAACCTTCTACTTCTGTGCTTAAAACTCTAATTGCTTGTAAAGAATGATGTAAGTAGGCAGCAACTTCTTGAGTAATTAAAATATCTGTTTTTAGTGGATTAACCCCTTCAGAAACAGTTACAACAAAACCTGTTAACATTGGGGTTGATGCTGCTTCATTTACTGGTAAGGGAAAATGATAATTAGAAAAACTTTTAGCAAAAGATTGCAGCCTCATCCAACCACGCCAACTTTGTCCAAGAAGTCGCATTCTTTGTTCAGATAAAAATTGTGATTCGTTGCTAGTTCCACCAATAACAGGTTTTAAGAAAATATCTAAAATTGCTAGATTAGCAACATAGTAACGTAGCACTTGCAATTCTTCTTGAGCAGTGCGAACTTCTGCTTCTAATTGTCCAAAAATATGTTGTGGATGTTTTAAGGATGGATTTAGCTCTGTAGCATTAATTTTTTGTAAAGCTTCTAATCGTGTACGAGTAAAAGTAACTTGTTTACGCTTCTTTGCTAGTGCGTTACGAAAGGACTCGCTACTTTGGATTAATTCTTCTCTATGTCGCTCAATTAAGCGATAACCTAGCTCAGTATCTCGTGTTTGCCAATCTAAATAAAGTGCTGTTTCTTGTTGTGTGGTTAGATTCTCAGCATTAAAAATATCTGGTGAAATTCGATGTGTTAAAGGCATTGGATCGGCAAAAACTCTTTCAATCCAACGAGTTAAAGAAGTATCTCCAGATTTATTATCTGATCCAGAAAAGAAAAAGTCTGCCGAAGCATCAAAATATCCACTCATATGATTCTCCCAAAATTTATCGGCTTATTGTACGCTAAACTAGGGATTTTTCTAGCAGTTTTGAGAAAAATACATTTAAAAATTGGACACTTAAGATAAAGGTTCTCTTGCGGTAGCAGTTTTAGTTAATGTAACACCTGTAAGACGTTGCCACCAATGCCATGCACAGTCAGCTAAAATAATTAAGACACAACTCATCATTATTAGAGTTAAAGCAATATTTAGATTACCTTGGAAATTATGTTTAGGATAAAAAATATCGACAATACTAAAATAGCCTGCTGATAAAGTGGTAAAAGCAACAAAAAGCATAGGTACAACAGTTACCCAAGCATATTTAGCACGGCCTGAGTTAATAATTATTGTTGTACCAACGGCTAAAGCCACTACAGCTAAAAGTTGATTAGCAATGCCAAACATAGGCCAAATTGTACTAACCGAACCAGTGTAGATAAAATATGCCCATCCAACAACAACTAATGAGGTAGCAATTAAAGAGCCTGGCAACCAATCAGGACGCTCAAAAGGTTGATAAACTCGTCCAATAAATTCTTGTACTAAAAAGCGGGCTACTCTTGTACCAGTATCAATTGTTGTAAGAATAAAAAGGGCTTCAAACATAATTGCAAAATGATACCAGTAAGACAGCAAGCCTTTCATTCCTGGCAAAGCACTAAAGATTTGTGCCATTCCAACAGCCAAAGAAACTGCGCCACCTGCGCGGCCTTGAAGTTGTTCACCTATTTCTTTTGATAAATTGGGAAGGCTTTGCATTTCTAAACCTAAAGTAGCAAATTTTTCTGGTGGCACATTGATAGCAAAATAATCTGCTGGATAAAGTGCTGATGCAGCTATTAAAGCAGTAATTCCAACCAATCCTTCAATTAACATTGAACCATAAGCAATTGGGCGAATGTCGGATTCTTGGTTAATCATTTTTGGAGTTGTGCCAGATGAAATTAGCGAGTGAAAACCAGAAATTGCTCCACAAGCAATAGTGATAAATACAAAAGGAAAAAGTTTTCCTCCAATAATTGGCCCACCACCATCAACATATTGTGTTAGAGCAGGCATTTTTAAGGTAGGGTTAACAATTAAAATTCCTAATATTAAAAAGGCAATAGTCCCTATTTTCATAAAAGAGCTTAGATAATCCCTAGGACATAACAACATCCAAACAGGCAAAACAGACGCGACAAATCCATAAAGAGCTATTGCAAAAGTAATTTTATTTTTTGAAAGGCTAAAATAACTGTGAAGTAGTGGAGACTCTGGAATAAATTTTCCAAATACTACACAAAGAATTAATAATATTATTCCAATAATAGTTGCTTCTTTGATCTTGCCTTTACGGAAGCGATACATATAAAGCCCCATAAATAGAGCAATAGGTATTGTCATTGCAATAGTAAATGTTCCCCAAGAACTTTCATTAAGGGCATTCACGACAACAAGACCTAAACCAGCTAAGGCAATTACAATAATAAAAAGAATTGCTATTGCGCAAACTACACCAGATAAAGGGCTTATTTCTGTGCGGGCGATCTCTGCAAGCGACTTTCCTTTTCTACGTACAGACGCGGTCATAATAACAAAATCATGAACGGCTCCACCTAGTACAACACCAATTAAAATCCAAAGTAGTCCTGGTAAAAAGCCAAATTGAGCAGCTAAAACAGGGCCAATAAGCGGGCCTGCTCCAGTAATAGCAGCAAAATGATGACCAAATAAAACCCATCGATTGGTTGGAACATAGTTTTGTCCATCAGTCATACTATGAGCAGGGGTTATATTTTCATCATTTAGAACCAACACCTTAGCAGCAATAAAAGCACTATAGTAGCGATAACCAAGTGCTAGGATACAAAGCACTCCTAACATTAGCGGGAATGCGTTCATATGCCCCCCTTAAATTTTAATTTGTTTTAACTATCCATATCTTCAAGACTGATTTTTAATTTCTTTAGAAATTGTAAATCGTCTTGACTCATTAAGCCTTCAAGTTGGGGTTCTTTTGTATCTGAGTCATCAAAAAGAGTTTCTGATTTAGCTTCTGGGCGCTTGGCAAAGCAAATGGTTGCTTCAACCATTAAAATAGTTTCATATCCGGCCTGGCGGAGTTTTTCGGTCAATTCTTTTACTTGAGGAGCATCATTGATGGCTTGATCTATTGCGCGGCCCAACTCTTGAGTTAAATGCTTTAATTTTTCATCCACAAGTTTTTCCTCTCTAATTTGCTAAACCTACTAAAAAGCTTGGGGGCTAAATAGTTATAAAACATATGCTACGTGTCTTGAATAAAAATTGTCAAACCTTTCCCAACTAAATTCTTACCTCCACAGTCTTACGCAAGGAACATATCTAAACATCTAGTTATCTTCCTTGCATTTCCAAAACCTATTTCCTATAATCTCGTCTGTCAAAAAAGTGGTAAAATACCAAAAAATCTAGAAATAAATCATTACCTAACAGGTCTAAAATGTTGGCTAAAGTTTCTACAAATGAACAAACTAAGCCTGAACCTTGCCCGCTTTGTTTTGATACTGGCTGGCAAGTAGTTATTGGTGTAGGCGCACGTCAATGTGAATGCCGTAAAAAAACCCAATACTCCCGCTTGTTGGCTAAAGCTAGAATACCAACCCGTTATGAAACCTGCTCTTTAGATAATTATGAGCCTAATGGTTTTCCAGGTTCTGAGGAAATAGTATCTCAAGCAAGAGCAAAACTTGACTGTAATACCTTTGTACGTGAATACCCTAATGTAGAATTTGGTTTATTACTAGTTGGAGAATGTGGTTTAGGAAAAACTCATCTAGCTGTAGCAGTACTAAAAGCCACACTAAGTAAAACTATGCACTCTTGCTTATTTTATGACTTTAGAGATTTACTTAAAGAAATCCAGGAAAGCTATAACCCTAGTACATCTAGCAGCGAATTAAAGGTTTTAGCCCCTATCTATGAAGCAGAACTTTTAGTATTAGATGAGTTAGGAGCAACTAAACCTACTGCTTGGGTACAAGATACAATGACCCAAATTATTAACCGCCGCTATAATAATAAAAAAATAACTATTTTTACTTCCAATTATTTAGATACTCCATCGCTTAATTATGGTGAGACTTTATCTGAGCGTTTAGGCGTTAGATTAAGATCCCGTTTATATGAAATGTGCAAAATCGTCCATATAAAAGGCGAAGACTACCGCAAGAATAAGCTTAAGCAGACTAGTCGCTAAAAGTTATTAGTAGTGCAGTAGTGATATAAATGTAATGATAAATGGTTATTCAGAACTTCCTAGAAAACAAGTGCAGAAACACATTGCAAACAAAATCAACTATTACGTTACATTCTCTTTCATAGAACATTTTGCGCACTACCATAATGCTTAACTGATTGATATCTAGGCTATCCACATAAGTTGTGTTTAAGTTAAACATATTAGTAATTTTGTCTACGCATAATATTTTAGTCTTTAAGTTTGATTTTCTATCAAATTACCCTGAAGTATGATCATGAATAACATGCCAACCATCAGGGAATTTCTTAAATATCAAAGTAAAAAGCCCTCCAACAGTTTCTGTCTTTAGATCTAGTTGCCATTTGCCACGCACAAAAGCATTATCTGTTCCTAGCATTTCAATTTCTAAATCCTTAAAGGTAAGTTTGCCCATTTCGCGGCCTTCTGCTTGATAACGTGATCTGTAGCGATCTAAGGTTTGCTGCCAGCCATGAGTAATTGATTTATTAGAATAAAAACTTAAATTAGGCGATTGCCAATAACCTGCCATAAACCCTTCTAAATCACCTTTATTCCAAGCCACTACTTGATCTTTTAAGACTTTTTCTATGTCTTGGTTTGGAGTAACTGATTTTTCAGGACTATTTTGGGCAAAACCTACAACTGATTGACAGAAAATAAAAATTATTAAGCTAAGACAAATAAGAAAATATTTTTTTTGATGTTTTATTTGCCGGCTTATCTGCTGGGAGTTATTCACTTTTTCGCACCTCTTTGTTATATATCAGAGTTTGGTAAATCCTTTATCAGAAAGGTTTAAGCTATGTCAACAGAAATAAAACGCTTACCAGTAGAAATTAATGCCAGTAAAAGCACTGGAACAATAGAAATTTTTTGGGATGATGATCATCGCACTCTTTATAACCTAGGACAACTACGGGCAATTTGTCCTTGTGCAAGTTGCCGTGAAGCAAAGGGAGAAAAACCACATCAAGCTATTAGTGCTAAAGCCGCTGATGGCTCACCAGAAGCCAAACCCAAGCGCAGTTTACCACTTTTTAAGGCAGAAAAATATAGTATCTCTAGTATGCACTATGTCGGCAATTATGCTTTAGGTGTAGACTGGGAAGATAGTCATCATAGTATTTTTACGTGGAAACTGTTAAGTGATGAATGTCTATGTAGTGATTGTTCTAAATAGAAAAGTTTAGCTAGCAGTTAAAAAACCAATATTCAAAGACAAAATAGGTAAAAATAATATTTTTACTTTTTGATCACTTTCCTGTTAGCACTGATTCTGTTAGAATCTTGTCACATTTAACACATTAAATTTACAAAATAAATTTATCTATTTGTAAAACCAATCGCTTTTAGTTTTTGCCAAAAATGAGGTAATCATGCGTTTGAAATTCCTTTTTCATAAACATACTTGGAGTACACCCCATCATGTAGAAGGCTCTAATGGTCGCTACGTAATGCGTTGTTATGATTGTGGGTCAGAACGTGAGGTAGAAGCCCACTTAGAAGGCTCTAAAGAAGTAGAAAAACGCCTAGAGCAAGCACGCGAAGTATTGCAAAAACTTAATAAAGTATCTTAATTTCTCGATCTTTTTTTAGCGAATGATTTTAAAAGCCTAAGCGCACTACCTTTGTGCGCTTTTCTATTTTAGATTCTAAAATTTTGAAGATATGCAAAATTCTGGCTATTTTATTGAAAACACTGTGTTTTCAGCTAGTGAATGTGACAACGTAATAAATCTTTTAGCTGAAGTAAATAATAGTAAGTACAAGGTTAATAAAAGAAAACAAGCAGGAGCAAGGCATTTAATGTCTAATCCTCACATTGCTAAAGTTGCCGAAGACAAGCGTTTAATTAATTTTGCAGAAAAATTTTTAGGAAAAAAAGCTATCCCCTTTCGTGCTACATTATTTGATAAATCCCTGCTAAATAATTGGTTAGTGACCTGGCATCAAGATACTGCATTACCTTTAAAATCATATTTTGATGATAAAGCTTGGGGCCCTTGGTCAAAAAAAGAAGGCATTCTTTATGCTCATGCTCCTACTTGGGCATTATCTCAAATTGTAGCCCTAAGATTACATCTTGATGCTGCCACTAGCGAAAATGGGCCACTTAAAATAATCCCTTATTCACACTTACTTGGTGTCTTATCAGACGAAGAGGTTTTAAGTTATTCAAAATCAAGTAGTTCTATAGAATGTTTAGTTGATAAAGCAGGAGTATTAGCAATGAGTCCTTTGCTAATACACTGCTCATCTAAAGCAAAAAGCGATAATCCAAGACGAGTTTTACATATTGAGTACACAACAAATTTAGAGCTAGCTGCAAACATTTCATTAGCAATAGCTTAAAAGCTATTTTGGTTTTTCTTTTCGTTCATCAATATATTAACTTGCTTTACTAACTAACATATCTGTACCATCAATACTATTATTTGATTGGCTAAAAAGGCTTAACAATATTTTGAGTTATCTTACTAATTAAAGGAAAAATAGTTATGTCTCACATAGTAGAACAATTATTACAACAAATTTCTACTTTACCATTGCCACAGCAACAAGAATTACGAGATAAACTAAACTCTTCTTTAGGACAATCTAAAACTATTTCAGAAGATGAATTTGAAGAAATCTTATTAGTCCAAGGTATTATTGAGAAAAACCCACTTCCTAAAGACAAGCTTTCTAATGTCAATGATTTTCAGCCAGTAGAATGCAAAGGCAAGCCTACATCAGAGTTGATTTTGGAGGAACGTCGCTAGGTGGCTATTTATTTTTTTGATAGTAGTGCCATTGTTAAATCTTATTTAATTGAAACCGGAACAAATTGGTGTAAGTCTCTTACTAATCCTTTAGCTGATAACCGTATTTGTTTAGCTCAAATCACAATGGTAGAAGTTGTTTCTGCTATTACTAGACAAGCTCGCAATGGGAATATTTCTATTACTAATGCTGCTTTGGCTATAAATCAATTTCTTAATGATTTCAACTCGCGTTATACTCGCATTCAAATATCATCTAGATTAACTCATCAAGCAACTACTTTAGCTCAAACTTATGCTCTTAGGGGTTATGATGCTATTCAACTTGCTGCTTCTGTCCAAGTTCATCAACAACGCCTTCGATTATTTCTTTCTCCTATAACTCTTATTTCTTCTGATATCGCGCTTAATTCTGCTGCTTTATCTGAAGGTCTTCTTGTTGATGATCCTAATGCTCATCCTTAAATATTTCATTAGCAATAGCTTAAAAGTTATTTTGGTTTTTCTTCCTGTTCTTCAGTTAGTTTGGTAACAGCAGAAACAAAGCGGTGTAGTTCTGGTGTTAGGGTTTCTAAAGTACGTTTTGAGCTAAGATAAGCGGCCCAAGTGCTAGTTTGTGTAACACTAAAAGTAGCTTTTTCACCAAGTGAGCTAGCTAGCAATGCAATCAGGTTAGAAGAGGCTTCAACTTGCTCAATTAGGGCAATGATGATTTTATAAGTAGATTGAGCAGTAGCAAGATCTAATGGGGTTTCTTGAGTTGCTACTGTCTTGTTTTCTTCTGACATAAAAGCTAACCTCGATTATAAAAAGGTAATTTTGATACTTCTGCCGCTAGCCCTTTACCGTTAAATTGCACAGAATGATTTAACCCAACAGTAAAATTATTGCGTTTTAGATAAGCTAATGCTACTACTTGATTTAGTATAGGTGAAAATCCTGCACTAGTAATATGGCCTATTTCTTTTCCATCTTTATTAAAAACCTTGCTTTTAGCTGCTGGTACATCCTCGCCTGAAATTACTAGCCCGGCTAAGCGTTTTGCTGTTTGATCACGTCCGCGATGATGAATCCTGGCAATAGGTTCTTGTCCTAAATAACAGCCTTTTGTATAGCTTACAGCAGTTTCTAAGCCTGTTTCTAACAAAATTATTTCTTCGTCCATATCTACACCATATTCTGGTACAGCAGCTTCTATACGAAGCAGGTCAAAAGCCTTAAGTCCAACAACCTTAGCACCTGCTTTTAGTAAAGCTTGAAATACAGTAGAAATATTTTCATTAGCAATAAATAAATCATAGCCTTCTTCACCTGTTCGTGAATGTTTTACAGCCGTTAATCTACAATCAGCAATTAAAACTTCTGCTAGTTGTAACTCCTGTAAATTACTAGTAACACCTAATTTGTTAAGCAGTGGTTTACTGTGAGGCCCTTGTAAAGATAAAAGTGATGTTGCTTCGGTAATATCAGTAACGTTAAACTCTCCGGCAGGACTATATTTTTCTAAGTGATAGTAAATTTTTTCTCTTGTGCTAGTAGGTAAATCTAGCAGAATAGAGTTTTCTAACATATAAATAAAACAATCACTTAAGACATGACCCCTCATATTTAGAAAAGCTGCAAAAATCCCATTTCCAACTTGCAAAGCTTTTACATCATTACTAACTAAATTATGCAAAAACTGAACTTTATTTTTACCCGTAATTTCAATACGCCCTCGATTAGAAAGGTCTATTACACCAACTGCATTTCTAACTGCTTGATATTCCTGCCAATAATCTCCGTAATGTGCTGCCACATCCCAGCCAAGTTGCTCTATAAATTCGGCCCCTAATTGAGAATGCTGGGAAGCCAAGGCACTTTTTAACATAAATTTTCCCCCAAGTATAAAAAACTATACTTTATTTTTATTATTTCTTTTCTTCTTTTGGTTTTAAGACCTTAATTTCTGTTACAGAAGTAGGTAGTAATTCATTATATTTAATTTCAAGACGTTGCCCTTTTTGCAAATCTGCAAAGTCTAATTCTTTTTTACCAAAAACACTAAATAAACTTTTTTCTGCATAAATAGAAGTTCGTTTACTTGCTCTATAATTTAGCTTATCTCCTGTAATTTCATCTGTACCCTTAAAGGTCAGGTCTTCATCATTGACTGACTCAATGATTACAATAGTTTTTAATTCTCTACGTATCTTAGGAGCCGTATTAGGTAATTTACCTGTACCATAAGAACCCTGTGCTAAAGCTTCTGTTGTTAAACTACCAAGAAAAATAATAGCGGCAAAGATAAATAAAACTCTACGCATAACTTATTACTCCTAAAAAAGCGGTTTAGATTAGTTGGATTATTATAAGAGCATTGATTAAAAGCTTTCAATAAGGGGTTGAAAAATTTGTACTAGGTTTTAGATAGCTCTTTTGAATTATGCCGAAATAGATCTGTATAATATTTAAGTATGTAAATAAAAGGCTGTACGGGTTTTCCACTAAGTTCTAAGGTAGCTTGTCGCTGCAAAGCTTGAATCCAATCAGTTACTGCACTAGCCTGATTTTGGTAAGGTGTTAAATCGCTTACAAGTTCATAATCAACAGCACTTTCTCCTGATTCAAGCATTCTGCTACGTCGTTTTGATTGCAGTAATTTACGTACAGTTAATTCGTCTGCAATAGAATCGGCAACAATTTCACAAATGGCTTCTTTTTCCGTACTAGCTACACTAGTTTGAGCAATATGCAGGAAAATATTATAAAAGCGTGTGGTATTTGTTCGTTTAAGCGAGTCTGTTATTTTGCATTCTAAAATGTCTAGTGGCGGCATATCTAAATTTATTGCCCTAACAATTAAACCATCATTTCTACTGTTAAGAGATATTTGCTTTTTTTGTGTGTTAGAACCAACAGCAATTTCTATAGCACCTCGACAACTTAAAGAAAAAAGAGCGACAGTCAAAAGCATTGCGGCTAACCGTTCGCGTTCTGTAGCAAAGTTGTTGTGCATTTTTCGGCTACGTTGCCCACTTAAGACAGAAGGAAGAAATTGTTGAACAAATAAATAAACTATGCAAGTAGGGCTTAATTCTGTTATTTGTATAGGTATTTCTATTTTGTTATTAGCAGTTGTAGGAAACTTTAAGAACTCACTAATACTAAAATTTTCTATTGAACTATTTTCTTGACTTACAGGCATTTGCTCAATAATTTGCACCCGTTCTACTAAACTATTTTCAATATAATCTGGTTCTTGCTGTCCTATACCTTCAATAGAAAAAGACTCTGACACTAAGGGTTTAGTAATAACTACTTCACTTTCATTATTAAACCAGGCAGAAGTATCTATAGAAGTTTGACTTGTGCTTGAAGTTGGTAAAGCTATGATTTTTGGCTTTTCAGAGGAAAAATAAGCATTTGAATAAATTGTATCCGTGTTTGGGTTTGGTGTTGGATCATCAAATGGCTCTTCTGCAAAAGATACACTAGGAAAAGCTTTATCTAATTCATCTGTCAAAGAAAGTTCTTTTTCTGGTTCTTTAATAGATCTTACTAGTGGATATTTCTTTGAATCTGTTTGAGTTATCATATCCATTGGAATTACAGGTATTGTATCTTTAGCCATTTCATCTATTAAGGAAAAAGCTTGGCTTGAAATTGGAACAGGTGTCGGATCATCATCATAAAATATTTCTGGGTCTGGTAGCTTAGGTAAAGTATCTTTGTCCATCTCCGTAACAGGTGCGGTACTTTTACTTGTAAGTGGTTGCGGAGTTGGATCATTTGAGTAAAATGGCTCTGGTAAGTCAGGAAGTGCTGGTAGAGTATTCTTATCCATATTATTAATTAAATCTGATAGAGAACTTTCTGAGCTTACCATTGGCTCTGTCCGAGAATTATCAGAATCAGCTACAGGCAGCAAAGCCGACACAGTTTCTTGATTATTTTGTAAAGAAAAGGCCCGTCCGCTAATTGGAACAGGTGTTGGATCATCTGAATAAAAAGGCTCTGGCGGAGATGGCATTGTGGGTAAAGTATTTCTTGGTTGAGAAGCTAAAAATTCTCGATGCTTAGCTAGTTGTGCTGATAATTGAATGGTTAAAGCAATGACTGAGCTATGACGTTGTGCAGTACGTTTTTCTAAGGCTTTAATAATAATAGATTCCAGTGTAGGAGGTATCTCTGAACGAAATTCTTTTAATGGATTAGGTGTTACTCCCATATGTTGCATTTTTAACATAGGATAACTTCCGCCTGTAAAAGGAGGTTTACCAGTTAATAAATGATAAAGAACAGCACCTATGGAATAAACCTCTGAACGAGCATCTATCTGCTCATTGCTATTAAATATTTCAGGAGCAGAATAATAAGGTTTACCTAAGACTAGATCTCGTTGAGGTGGGGAAAGTTTAGTTATTAAAGTAGTTGTCTTTAATCGAGCAATACCAAAATCTGTGACTTTAACAATTAATTGTCCATCATCCCCTTCACGAACTAAAATATTACTTGGCTTTAAGTCTAAATGGTAGACACCACTGCGATTAGCATTTGCAATGGCTTCACAAACCTTTGACATTATTACTAGAGTTTTTTCTATGGAAAGTTGTTTTTCTTCTATTAATATGTTGGCTAGATTAGTTCCTGGAAAATAATCCATAACAAAATAAAGTAGTGCTGAATTAACATAGCCACAATCTAATATTTTTATGATATTTACATGATCTAAGGCAGCAAAATCTTTAATTAAGGTTAAAAACCGATCTACTAAACTAGGATCTACACTAAGCAGAATTGGAGAAATTACTTTTACAGCAACAACTAGACCTGTTTGTATTATGGTAGCTTGAAAAACCATACCTACTGTACCAATACCGATTTTTCGATCTAAGCGATATTTTTCTGAAATAACAGGTAGTCCCGGCAATAACTCTATCAAAACCGTTTGATCGTTATCACAAATCCGCATATGATCGCCAAAACAAACATGACAGACAGGACATTCTTTCATAGTTTTTTTACTTAAAACACCAAATCATTAGTGTTTGGGTAGTTCCCCTTATTACTGAAAATGCGTTTCTCGTAACTTAAACTTCTGTACTTTTCCTGATGCAGTAGTAGGAAATTCTGTAACAAATTTTATATATTGTGGAATCTTAAATTTAGCAATTCGTCCCTTACAAAAATCTAATATTTCCTTTTCATCACATTCTAAACTTGATTTTAACTTAATTGCAGCCGCAACTTCCTCCCCATATTTTTCACTTACAACCCCATAAACATAAACATCCGAAACTTTAGGATGTGTGCGTATTAAGTCTTCTATTTCTTTAGGGCCAATATTTTCCCCACCACGAATAATAATATCTTTAATTCTTCCTGTAATGCGAACATAACCTTCTTTATCAATAGTAGCCTGATCGCCTGTTCTAAGCCAATCTCCAACACCATCAAGTGTAATTAATGCTTCTTGTGTTGCTACTTCATTATTGTAATAACCTTTCATTACATTATAGCCACGAACGCATAATTCGCCATGAGTGTTAATAGGTAAACTTTCTAAACTAACAGGATCAATAATTTTAACCTCTTGTTCAGGCATAACTTTACCAACGGTTTGAGTACGATTTTCTATAGTGTCTTCTATTAAAGTATGAGTAATTCCGGGAGAGGCTTCTGTTAAACCATAAGCAATAATAATATCTGTTAAATGCATGTCCTTTATTACACGACGCATTAGTACTTCTGGACAAAGCGCGCCAGCCATAACTCCTGTACGTAAAGAACTTAAATTAAAATGTGTAAATTCTGGATCTTCTAGCTCAGCAATAAACATTGTTGGCACACCATAAAGCATTGTGCATTTTTCCTGCTCTACATATTCCAACACTTTACGAGCATCAAAAGTTTCTAAAGGTACAAGACAACCTGCATGCGTATAAACTCCTAAAACTCCTATTACACAGCCAAAACAATGAAAAAGTGGTACAGGTAAACAAAGTCTGTCTTTGTCTGAAAGGCGCATTGCACCGCCTAGCCAATAACCATTATTAACAATATTGCGATGTGAAAGCATTACTCCTTTGGGAAAACCTGTTGTTCCAGAAGTATATTGCATATTTATAACATCTTCTGGACTTAAGTCTTTTTCTCTAACCTGTAAGGCTTCATCACTAACACTTTTAGCTAAATCAAAGAAATCTTGGTAGCAAAGAAATCCATCAAATTTATTTTCATCAATTAATATTGCATGTCGAAGAAAAGGAAAATTACTACTTTGTAAATTTCCTGGTGTACTTAATTCTGGCAATACTTCATAAATAGTATTTACATAGTCCAAGTCCTTAAACCCAGCAATAGCAATAATTGCACAAGCCTCTGATTGACTAAGCAAATAAGCTAGCTCTCTAGCACGAAAACTAGTATTAACTGTAACTAATATTGCACCAATTTTAGCCAGTGCAAATTGCAAAACAATCCATTCTGGAACATTGCTAGCCCAAAGAGCGACGCGATCACCTTTGTTAATGCCTAGGGTTAATAATCCCTTAGCAATAGTGTTTGTAACATTTTCTAGCTCAGAAAAACTATAACGTAGTTTTCGGTCAGGATAAACCAATGCTTCATTTTTAGGAAAATCTTTAGCAAGGCAACTTAACAACTCACCTACACACACATCACGATAAGATTTTTTTTCTTCTAATCCCATGTTTAACTCTGAATTTCCTTTAGATTTATAAAACTACGGCAGGTTCATTAAAGGAAAGTATACCACGCTCATTAAGTGAAACTTCAATACCAAAAGCCAGTGTAAGATTACCTACATCACTGTGTCCGGCTCGTAGCCCAAAAACAACAGGTATATTTAAGTCTTTAGTCAGATCTGTTAACAGATCTGTCAAACTATAACCCGCCGTCGTTTCTACCTGACAAGCAGCCATTTCACCAAAAATAATAGCACGAATATTTTGCAATTTTCCAGCTAGCCTTAATTGTGTAATCATACGGTCTAATCTGTAAGGTTTTTCATTGATATCTTCTAAAAAAAGTATTGCTCCTGTTGTGTCTAATTCCCAAGGTGTGCCAAGCAAAGAAACTATCAAAGACATACAACCCCCTAAAAGCCGTCCTCTAGCCGTTCCTGGCACTAAAACTTGGACGTTTTGGCTGTCAACCGGCCCAGCAGGTAGTGGACGAGTCAATAATTTAGTAAAAGAACGTTGGTCGTAAACCCCTCCAGCAAAATCTTTGTTTATCATTGGCCCATGAAAAGTTACCCAAGAATATTTTTGATATAACCCTATAAGTAGTGCAGTAATATCACTATAGCCCATTACAATTTTAGGTTGATTTGGATCTACATTTTTTAGTTTGTCTAAATACTCAAGTAAGTGCATAGAACCATAGCCACCACGAGCAGCAAAAATAGCTTTTACACTCTTGTCTTCTAGCATTTCCTCAAATTCTGTTACACGCCGTTTAATGCTTCCAGCGGTGTAGCGAGTTTGTTCAAAAAGTGAAGGTGAAAACTTTACTTCAAACCCTAGATTTTTTAAGTGTGCCACACCTTTACTAATATTCTCTTGCTTAACTATTCCTGCTGGAGCAATAATCCCAATTCTATCTCCAGTTTTAAGCATTGGCGGTAGTAAAATTTTTTTCATCAGTAACACCTTTTAATTTTAGGTTATTTTCTCTAAATAAAGATAACCCCAGCTAATTAGCCTAAATTAGCTGGGGTTACAAATTCTAAGAAGGAAAAGTTATTAACTAATGACTTCTGCCGGATTGGAGAGCCTCTTTTTCACTCCAAGCTGGCTAGCATCAACCATATTCAAGCCCTTTACGGTCTCATAGCCGGGAATAATCTCTCTGTCAAAAGGTTTCATTCCATTACGGTTGCGTTTATGACCAGAAAAATCTAAGTACAATTTCTTGCGCAAAAATCTTTCTGGAAATCCAGCAAATCTCCATAACGGGTATTTCATCCCCTCACCAAATAACTTGCGGCCTAACATTTTGTAATAAAGCGGTACACCTAAAGAGAATTTATAACGTGAAAACGTGCCGCCGCGATAAAATTCGATATTATATTTCCAACAAGTAAAGAAAAATTCCCATTGTAGGTCTGTCATTTCAATAAGTTTAACACCTTCTTTCTTCTGCATGCGAGTGTTTTCTAGTGGAACAAACCAGGTAGGAACATACATTCCTTTGGAGTCCCGCAAATCATAAAGCATGTCTAAAGATAGCTTGGTATCTTCGTCAGTTTCTCCAGGTAATCCAATAATAAAAGTATTAAATGGATACCAATTTTGACGGTTAAGTATTTCCATTCCTTTTACTACAACATCTCGCCATTGATGAGCTTTATAGGGGTAAGCCTTCCCTTTCATATAGGTATCAAAAAGCCTTGGACTACCGGTTTCTAGTCCAATAATTGGGTCAACTATACATTTATTTGGGTCTGTAGACTCATGATGTTTAAGATGTGAATAAGGAACACATAAGGGAGTTAATCTTTCAATAATACTAGGATCTTTTACTACAGGTGCAAGGGTAATATGTGAAAGCTGGATGGTTTCTAGCCCTTTAACAGAAAGCACACTCTTAAAAAGCTTTTCTAATGCTGGAGCATTAGTAGTAAAATTAGGTAATTGTTCGTATAAAAACATGTCTTCTGAAGTCAACATAACTTCTGTTGCACCTTCATCAACATTAGCCCGAACACTATTCATAATATGTTCTAAGGGAAAAGAGCGTCCTACTTTTGTTGCTGGAGAGCAAAATTGACAGCCACGTCCACAACCTCTAGTAATTTCTACTACGCCAAAAGTTGAGCGATGTTTAACTACTGGAATATCTTCTACAGCAGGCTGCATATTTTTTGGTACTTTGATTATGCGTGGTAGTGTAGGATCTCCAGCAATAATTTTTCTAAACATTTCATTTAGAACAAGTTCCACTTCACCATCAATTAAATAATCAATATTAAATTCATCCAAACGATTTGCTTTTTCTAATTGCCATGCTCCGGGCCCACCAACTACAATTTTTGGACGATATTTTTTAATTATTGGGTGAGTAACTATTTCCATAAACTCATGCGCGTTTAACGGCATGAAGTTATCTCCAGCTAATTTTGAGTAAACATCAGTAGCATAGGAAATACCTAAAGGATTATGTGCATGAATAGCTACTACTTTAGTTTCTGGCCCGACAAATTTTTCTAAATTTTCTGTATAACAAGTTACAACATCGCTTTCGTCATAGTCCCTAAGAAGTAGGGTTTCGACCATACGCAGACCATTAGGAACATATTTTGCACGTCCATCAGGCCAAGAATCATTAATCATTGAGGCAGGATCAATAAATATATGACTAAATTTATAAGGGATTGTGGCGGAAAGCATTTGTTGCCAAATACTATGCTTAAATTCACTAGCTTCAGTAGACGAAGCCGTTAAAACAATCTTAGGTGAACCCACAGTATCAGTCTCCGTCATTAAGTGTTAGAAATATAAAGCTTCTAGCTTTTGATTAATACTACTTGAGTTTCGGCTCGATATCCGCCAATCTTACACCGTGATTTACTATTCATCAATTTGAAATAGATAAATTTGGGAAATTTTCCTCTTTTACCCTTTCTTTAACTATTTAAAATACAAGAGATAAAAAATTTTTCTTAATTAATTTTAAGGAAGATTATATATGGTATTTTTAATTAGTTTTACAGTTCTTGAAATATAGCTATTTTTTCAATAGAATCTCACGGCGAAATCTCCAATAACCTCAAAGCAGTCAAAAAACCTCATGACAAAAAAATCTAGTGCTAAATCCGGCATTTTAATGGCAATTGGTGGAGCCGAAGACAAGTTTGAAGAAAAATTTATCTTAAATCGCTTTTTTGAGTTTAGCGGCGGCAAAAAAGCCCGCATTGCTATTTTGCCCACAGCATCACAAGATGAGCGTACTGGCCCGGCTTACCAGAAAATTTTTACTGATTTTGGCGCAGAAAGTGTTGAAGTCCTTTCACTTTTTCATTATGAAGACGCTTATGAAAAAGAAGCTATTGAAATTCTCGACCATTCAACAGCGATATTTCTAACTGGTGGGGATCAAAATAAAATCCTTTCTGTACTTTCAGAAACACCTGCACTTGAAGCTATTGAAAGAGCGCATTTGCGCGGGGCTATTATTGGTGGAACTTCGGCGGGTGCTGCTGCTTTATCTGACCCAATGATTGCTGGTGGAAGTCGTGGAAGTTTAGCACGTTCAGGAATGGCTAAAGTAGCCCCTGGGCTAGGGTTAGCCAAATCAATAATTGTTGATCAACATTTTCATCAAAGAGAAAGACTAGGTAGACTACTTTACGCAGTAATGCTACATCCTCATTTAGTTGGTGTTGGAGTAGACGAAGACACAGCAGCAATTATTTATCCTGATGACAAAATAGATGTAATTGGACGAGGGACAGTAACAGTTGTTGATGCAAGAAAAGTTAATATGTTTAATCCTGCTAGCGTACCAGATAAAAGCCCGCTAGTTTTTTCCAATATTGCCTTACACACCTTAACACATGGCTGTAAATTCTCTATCAAAACAGCTTCCCTTATTTTAGAAAGACGCAAAAAGAGGAGTTCAAATTAATGAAAGTTATCAGCACTCAAGTTTTTCGTGGGCCAAATATTTATAGCCTAAAACCTGTAATTAAACTGCTTATAGACATTGAAGAACTAGAAGAACGTCCTTCTAGCAAAATTGATAAATTTACAGATCGTTTAATAGAATGGATTCCATCACTTTATGATCATCGCTGCTCAGAAGGTGTTCCCGGCGGTTTTATTCTTAGACTTCGGGAAGGGACGTGGATGGGACATATCATTGAGCATATTTCCTTAGAGCTTCAATGTCTTGTAGGTACTCCGGTAGGCTATGGAAAATGTCGCTCTGCTGGTCAACCTGGCCTTTACAACGTAATTTATTCTTATGTAGAAGAAAAAGTTGGACTTCGTGCTGGTAAAATGGCAATCCGACTAGTAGAACACCTAGTTTATGGCAATGAATTTGACTTTAAGGAAGAAATGTCTTCTCTTATACGAACACTTGAGAAAACTTCTTATGGGCCATCTACCCAAGCAATGATTGACAAAGCAAAAGAACGTAATATTCCTGTCTTAAGACTTAACGATAGAAATTTAGTCCAACTAGGTCATGGTGTTTATCAAAAGCGTATTGAGGCTACTGTTACATCCATGACTAATTTAATTTCTGTAGATATTGCAAGCGACAAAGAGTTAACTAAAAAACTTTTAGATGATGTTGGAATACCTGTTCCAAAAGGTGAAGTTGTTGATAATATTGCAGATGCGTTAGAAGCTGCACATGATATTGGTTATCCTGTTGTAGTTAAACCCTTGGACGGTAATCATGGAAAAGGCGTTGCTATTGGAATAAAAACTGACGAAGATTTAACTAAGGCTATTTTAGTAGCTCAAACTTATTCTGAAGATGTGATAATTGAGCGATATGTTAAGGGACGTGACCATAGAATTTTAGTTGTCAACAATGAGCTAATTGCCGTTGCTGAACGTGTTCCAGCGCATGTTATTGGAGATGGACAACATAATATTAAAGAGCTAGTAGATATAACTAATCAAGATCCCCGTCGCGGTGAAGGACATGAAAAACCTTTAACTAAAATTTTTATTAATGCAGAATCCGAACGCTTAATTACTGAGCAAGGTTTTACTTTAGAATCCATTCCAGAAAAAGGAAAAGTGGTTTACCTAAAATACACAGCTAACATTAGCACAGGCGGAACGGCTATTGATCGGACAGATGACATACATTTTTCTAATATAGAAATGGCTAAACGGGCTGCTAGGGTTATTGGGCTAGATGTTGCAGGTATTGATTTTATAACTGATGACATAACCAAGCCTGTAGAAGAAACTAAAGGAGCAATTTGCGAGGTAAATGCAGGGCCTGGTTTTCGTATGCACGTACACCCAACCGAAGGCCGACCCCGTGATGTTGCAACTCCTGTGTTAAATATGCTTTTTCCGCCTAATACACCTAGCCGTATCCCTATAGTTTCAGTTACAGGAACTAATGGGAAAACTACTACAGTTAGAATGATTGCTCATATATTAAAAATGGCAGGAAAAAAAGTAGGACTAACCACTACTGACGGGCTTTATATTGATGGGAAAAAGATTTTGACAGGCGATTTAACCGGGCCTTGGTCGGCTCAAATGGTGCTACGTGACCCAACTGTAGATTTTGCAGTGCTAGAAACGGCTCGTGGTGGAATCCTTCGTTCAGGTTTGGGTTTTGATAGGTGTCAAATAGGCATTGTTACTAATATTGCTGAAGACCATTTAGGACTTCGCGGAATTGAAACCATTGAAGAACTAGCATTTGTTAAAGCATTAGTAATTGAAGTTGTTGAGCGTGACGGTTATGCAATTCTAAATGCAGAAAATGAGCATTGTGTAAAACTAGCAGAAAGGGCCGGAGGTAAATTAGCTTATTTTGCTCTTAATCCGGATAATGAGTTGCTACAACAACATCGAAGCGCAGGCGGCACAGTAATTACATTAATTGATAATGTAATCAAGATTTTCCAAGGCACTTATGAAATACCTGTCATCAATATACATTCAATTCCTGCTACATTTAATGGTCGGGCTATGATGAATGTAGCCAATTCAATGACCGCAATTTTAGCAGCATATCTTTCCGGTGTAAAAATAGATGATATTCGAGCAGGATTAAAAACTTTTAATACTAATTTTTATCTTGCACCGGGCCGCTTAAACCTTGAACAAGTTGGAGATTTCCATGTTTTGCTAGACTATGCTCATAATACTGCTGCTTATGAAGCATTGGCTAATTTCGTAAGTCAGCTTAACACTAGCCGTAAAATAGGCGTGGTTGCTGCACCAGGTGATCGTAGGGACGTAGATTTACAAAATATGGGAAGTCAGGCAGGAAAAATCTTTTCACGTTTAATTATTAAAGAAGATGATGATAGTCGTGGACGTGAAGCAGGAAAAACTGCCGAAGTTCTTCGCCAAGCTGCTATTGACAGTGGAATGGCACCAGAAAATATTCAAATAATCTTAAAAGAAACTGAAGCCATTGATCACGCGCTTAAAAATGCTGTTCGAGATGATTTGATAGTTATAACTTGCGACAACATTAAACATTGTTTTGAACAAGTAGTAAGTTTTCGTGACAGCCTGCGTAAGGGGATATAATAATTTAGTAAGTATTTATTATTAAATATGTGTAAGAGTTAAAACAGTTATCACAACTTTGTTAGAAGAAGTGATAACGGTTTGCTTGTTAACTTCATCTTTCTGGATGGTTGGGCTTTTAAGAGAGTTCTTTTCTACAAATCTGAACATAGTAACTATTCCCTTATATTCCATCAACATCTATACCCATAGCTCTTAACTTTTCTAACTTCTCAGCCAATATTTTTACTTGATCTTCTGCTTTCTCAGCACGCTGGCGTTCTTCTTCTGCTCGTTGGCGTTGCTCTTCTGCTCGCTGACGTTCTTCTTCCGCTCGCTGACGTTCTTCTTCCGCTCGCTGGCGTTGCTCTAAAGCTAGTTCATCCCCTGTGGGGAATAAGTTGCCCTGTAAATCCCAAACTCTAAGCCAGTCTAAATGGTAGGTACGATAAACACCTGACCAAATTCCAAATTCTATGCCTAAAGTTTCTATAGGAAAATGTCCTCTCTCATTAGCTTGGACTAATTGATAACGACCATCAACTAAGTGATAAAGCTCAAATTTGGTAGGGTTAATTTCAGCAATACCATAAAATACAGCTTTAACAGCTTGTTCATAGATCCAAAATTTACCTTTGTGAGGAGTATAGTCTCGTTCTTCACTTCCATTTCCGCTAACAAATTCTAAAACAATAAGAGGAGAAATAACTTCATACCACATAACATAGCTACGTTTCATCCTCCTTTCTCCTTCAACCATTTGAGAAACACCAGGAACATAAAACCAATCTGGACAAATTGCTCCTCTTTGTGGGACTTCTCCTTCTCTAGGCAATCTCCAATATATCCCAACATCATGCCCTACAGAAAAATCCCCATTAGGATGACGTTGTTGTAATAATGGGCTTAAACAATCTGTTATTAAAGAGCTTTGTGGGCTTTCATGGTAATTTCTCACAAAATTATCCTCATTACATGGTAGTTCTGCTTCTGTAGGCCAATGCATTGTTAAAAGTTCTTCTTCTGTTGGGTTTTCTTTTTCATATATTGTTTTGCTCATATGATTATTCCAAAATCTTTTCTTTCTTTAAATTTCCTATATTTTACTTGTGTAATCTTAAAAACAAAAGCTATTGTTTTAAGCCTATTAAAATAAAATTTTGTTTACCAACAGAAATTATTCTGCAAAAACTTTTATGAAGTTTTTTTAATTTCTCTATTTAAATGACTAAATCAAGAAAAATCTGAGGAGAAAATTTCATGGTCAACTCAATAAACAATGACAATAATTCTATCCAATCTAGTCCCCAAAGTAGCAATCAACAAACTGTAAAACAAGGTGATACTATGTCAGCTATCGCCAAGGAAAATAACGTAAGCCTTAACGCTTTAATTAAAGCTAATCCTCAAATTCAAAACCCTAACATTATCCAAGTTGGTCAAGAAATAAATCTCCCTAAAGCTAAAAGTCAAACAGGCAGTTTAGCAGGCATTCCCGTAGCTAAAGGAGTGATGGAAGACTCCATAGCTATGCCAACAGCAACGCCCAAAGGCCAAACAGGTAGTTTGGATGGAATAAAAGTAGCCAAAGGCAATGAGATGGCCGAGAGTCCTGCTAGTACAAAAGTTTCGCAGCAAGATTCTATTTCTGCTTCGCTTCCTCAACCTTATGGTCAATATCAAAAAGAAATTTTAGCTGCTTCACAAAAATATAATATTCCACCAGAAATTATTACTGGTGTAATCTCGCGTGAAACTAATGGACGTAACATTATTGGAGATGGTGGACATGGACACGGTTTAATGCAAATAGACGATCGTTTTCATGGGCCTTTTTTAAGAAATAACCAAAATGGTCTAAATCCTGCTTCAAACATTGATTATGGAACATCTTTGCTACGTCAAAACTTAAATCACTTTAAGGGAGATTACCAAAAAGCCTTAGCTGCCTATAATGCTGGAATAGGTGGAGTAGAAAAAGCTTTAAGAAATGGTCGTTCGGCTGATTCTGCTACAACAGGAGACAATTATGGAGCAGACGTTTTAAGACGTGCAGAAGGCTTTAAGCAATATTTTAGTGGCAAGGCAAATACTCCAACTCCTGTTGCCAATAACCCAACAGCTAATCCAGGTGTTTCAGAAACACTTGAAACACCTGAAAGACAAAGTGCTATTAGTTCTAGACCGCAAGTCCAAGAAATAGATGGATTTCGTCAAGCAAATAATGGTAGTTATACAGTTAAACCGGGTGATACTTTATCAGAAATTGCCCAAAGTCATGGAGTAAGCTTAAGTAGCGTTATTTCTGCTAATCCTCAAATTCAAAATCCAAATTTAATTTTCCCAAATCAACAAATTAATATTCCAGGTGGTGCTGATCAAAGAGCAAACTCCCCAACGGCTAGCAATGTATCTGGAAATCACGTTGTACGCTCTGGTGAAACTTTATCAGGGATTGCTCAACGTTATGGTGTAAGTTTAAGCAATGTTATTTCGGCTAATCCCCAAATTCAAAATCCAAACTTAATTTTCTCTGGTCAAAGTGTCCGTATCCCTAGCGGCGAAACTAGTGGCGAGTCTGTACCAGCTAGCAGACCAGAAACTAGACCTCAAGGCTCACAAAATACACCTTCTGCACCATCTGTGCCTGCGCCAAATCTTCCTCCAGGTCGCTATGATGGTAGAACACCCGCACCAGGAACAACTCGCACAGATGCTTGGAATCCTATAAATCCACCTCTTACCAACCAAGCAGGAAATAGAAGTGCAAGCAATTACGATCAAGTGCTTAATCAATTAGCCGTTGCTAATAACCCTCGTTATGCTCAACGAAATGGAAACACTTACTGCAATATTTATGTTTGGGATGCAACTAAGGCAATGGGCGCAGAAATACCACATTGGGTTAATGGTCGTGAATTAGACGCTAATGCAACCGTAGATTGGATGCGCGGCACAGGAGCTAATCAAGGCTGGCGTAAAATTTCGGCTGAAGAGGCCCAATCAAGAGCTAATCAAGGTATGCCTACTGTAGCACTTTGGAAAAACCCTGGAGGAATTGGACACGTTGCAATGGTTCGACCTGGTGAAATTGCCAACGGCCCAGCCATAGCACAAGCCGGAGCTAGAAATTTTAACAATGGACATACTGGAGATAGTTTTGGTAGCCGTCCTGTTGAATATTGGACACATAACTAAAATCTTATTTTATTAAAGCCAAAAAATAAGCGTTCCAAAATTCTTTGGAACGCTTATCACATTTTGGATAAAAATTTTGGGACTTGTAAAAAAGAGGAGGATTAGAACTCTAATAATTCATCTGTATCTACTTCTTGAGGTTCGTTGCGTTTGTTTAAGAGAGAACGCAGTCTCATACGCGCTTTATGTAATTGTGATTTAGAAGTGCCTGCACTAATACCTAATAATTTAGCAATTTCTTCATGCTCATAGCCTTCAACATCGTGTAGTAAAAAGATTTTGCAATATCCTGGAGGAAGTTTTTCAATCGCTGCTGCTATGGCTAGATGATCTATCATTGGAGTAGTTTGGGTTTTTACTGTTAGTGGTTCGACTTGCTCAGGCATTTCACCATCTTCAGTAGTTAGTTCAGATCTAACAGATTTTTTGCGAAAGTGCATAAGCACTTGATTAACGGTAATGCGATGTAGCCAAGTGGTAAAAGCTGAATCTCCACGAAAACTAGCTAATTTTCTTTGTACTTGTAAAAAAACATCGTGGGCTAAATCTTCAGCATCTGCAACATTTGAGGTCATTCTTAAGCAAAGGCTATAAACACGTCGGTAATGGTTGGTATATAAATCTTCAAACGATTCTGTAACAGCTTCCTTAGCTGCAGGTAAAAAGCTATCAAAAGAACCTAAGTTAATGGTTTGTGTAGTCATATCTTTTCCCTCCAAATTTTTCCCTACAAGTCCCGGCTTTACATATAGTTGCAGGGGATTGATTATCAATGGTTGTTTTATCTGCTCTTTGGTATTAGCAAATAGCGTGCAACAAATATCCAAAATATTGGATATTTTGCAAAAAGATCTTAAATTTTGTTTTTCTATATTATTATCAATGGTTTATGGATGGCTATGGTGAGAAAAAATTTTAGTCAATAGGTTTTGCAGACTAATGGAAAAATGCTTTGTCCACCTTTTCGCAACTTTTATAAATTTTATTGCACTATATCGTGTAATTAATTCACAACGTGAAAAGCGGCTCAAACATCAAAGGAAAAATGTTTGTGCGTTTTTCCTACTTAAAAAGCTCATGCCAAACTACATCAACTAAAGCATGTGTTATGGCTCCAGCTAAAATAGACCTAGTTGCTAAATAAACACGACCATAAAATATGCCTGCTATAGTGGCTAGCAAACAATACTTAATATTTTGTGGATAAGCAGCATTATTAAGATGAGCTAGACCAAACAATGTAGAAGCAATAATCAAAGCTTTTGTATCACTACTAAGCCATTTACCTAATATATTTTGCATAAGTCCACGAAATAGTAATTCTTCTGGTAGTGCGGTAAAAAGAAAAATTCCTAAAGCAGTTAAAAATACTGGGATAAATCCTTGATTACGTGGAGCAAAAGCAAGGAAATTAATACCTAAGCCTAGAGGAATAGCAATTACAGCAAAAAAGAAAAAGTTTACTAAAGCATGGTAAATAATAGATTTATTAAATACTAAATCATATCCAACGTCTTTAACTTGAGAGTAAACAGCAAATAAAATAATGGCTAAATTAAAAGCAACCAGTACATTAAAAGCATATACAACTTTTCCAGTCCAAATTCCCCCTAGCCAGCGAAAATCAAAAGGAAGCCAAATTAACAAAATAGCAACCAAGTAAAAAATCCACTTATTATTTCTTTTTTGATTAGCTAAAAAAATAACTAATGTTGGAAGACTTAAAAATAAAATTAGCTTACCAGTACCTTTTAAGCTAAATGCTTGGTTACCTAAAGCATAAATAAAATATACTAAGCAAAATAAAACTATTACTACCCACAAAGTATAAGTATTATTAACAAAAAATTTTTCTAGTCTCTGCCTAACCATTTCAACAGAAAGTAGAGTATAACCAGTAATTAAGACTGTAAAAGTAATAACGGTTGTTATTAAAGCTAAATCTCTCAGACCATTATAATAAGCTAAGACACTACCTATAATAACAAAGATAAAAGCTAAAGAAATGGCTATAAAAATCTGGTATTTTCCAGCAAGTAATTCTGTTAGTTTCATAAAGAAAACCCCTTTGTTAGAAATAAACTTTTGCTACAATAACCACTAATTAGACAATTCTATATTGATCAGAAAGTCAGAACCTTCTATAGTAAGTGGTAATTTGTACATTTTAAGATTCTAAAATTCAAAAAATATAAACATTCTAGTTGCATCAACACAATATTATCTAAAAACTTCTATCTCTAGTGTAGAGAATTAAGTCAACTAGTTTTATAGATTTATAAAACAAAAGTAAGACAAAAAGGTTTTAGTATTTCTTTGTTAGAAAAGGAAATTCTTAAGATTTAATACTAAACTTACTATAAATTGAAGGGGATACTTGCAAAAATTTTTGTAAGTAAGTACAGTTCTGATTAATGGCTAAAAAACAACTTGCTGAAATATCGGTTTTGCTAGTTCAACCACGTTCTGACTTACCAATGGTTGAGCATGAAATAAAATGTATTACCCAATATAGCAATTTATCAAGAGAGCAAATACATTCAGTTAGCCCTTTTTATACAACAATAAACAATTCTTTATTAGAAAATGTTGACGCAGTAATTATTGGAGGCTCTGATACATCTGTACTTGATAGTTTTCCCTGGTCTAACTCCATTATTGAGTTGATTCAACAGATTGCAGCGGTTAAAATGCCCCTGTTTGGATCTTGTTGGGGACATCAGATGGTAGCTAAAGTATTTGGGGGAGAGGTAATTTCTGATGTTTCACGCAAAGAGATGGGATCAATAGAAGTCCATTTAACCCCTCAAGGAAAAGAAGATCTACTTTTTAGTAAGCTACCAACAAAATTTACGGCTCAATCTGGTCATAAAGATCATGTGGTTAAGTTGCCAGATAATATTGAGCCATTAGCTTATTCTGTACTATCGCCTTACCAAGCAATAAAAGTAATAGATTGTCCTATTTATGGTGTACAGTTTCATGCTGATATGGACAAACTAGAACTAAAAGAGCGTCTAGAATTTTATCAATATGATTATGTTGATAATAAAGAATTTGAAAACATTTGTAATAGTCTTCAAGAAAGCCCAGAAGCAGTAACAGTAATAAGCGGTTTTCTTGAAAAAGTGGTTTTAGCAAAATAAAACCAAAAATTATTAGTTTTAAGTTCTTTCTAGCTTAAATAAAGTTCTTAACTGTTGTTCATGTTATAATTGGCAGCAGTTAGTTTTTTACTAAAATTTATGACTCATATAATTAAGATTTAGTAAAGTTTAGTATCTTTATAAAATCCTTAAAAATATAAAGTTATAAGTTATGTTGTAGTTCAAAAAGCACTTTTTAGATTAATTAGATTAAATTTAAGAGTGACCCAACCCACAGGAGATGGTATGGGAATTTTAAAGAATATTTTTAAGTCACTCTGGGGGCAAAGTGACGAAGAAACTAAACAGCCGGAACCCGTAAAACAAGTTGAAGTACCTAAGCCTCCAGAACCTGTAAAACCTGTTAGCCCACCTAAGCCTGTAGTAGAACCGCAGGCTTATAATAAGTATTCACCAGAACCCTACCAGCCTAAGCCTGTTACTGTGGTGGAACCGCCAAAAGCGGAAGTGCGTCCTGCTCCCTCTTATCAAGCACCTCAAATCCCACCTGTTATAGTACCAACTCCTGTTGAAACGCCTCGTGTGCCAGAAAGTCGGCCTGTTTCTTCGGGATTTTCTAATAGCGGGTTTGAGCCAGCAGCAGACCCATTTTCAAATAAGGACACTTATAAACCTGGTGTAGGTCTTAATTATACCCCTGCACAAGAATTTGCTAGCAGCCCTGCGGCAGATGTTGTTGTTAAACAAGAAGTTCGCGTTGTTGAACATTCACAAACATCTAATCCTTTATCAGAAATGAGCTTTCTTGATGAAGTTGTGGATGATTTTGATGAAGCTTTTGATGCAGCTTTTAGTGCTACTTCTTTCTCTTCTGATCAAAGTGCTGAGGTAGGAGAAGTTAAGCATGATGAAGCAGCTATACAAGATTTGTTTGCTAAGATTGCTGCCAACTATGCCCGACCAGTTAAAAACTTTGTCTTTGAGCTTAAACGCGGTACAGCTACAAAAGAATGGATAGAGATTTGTCGACCTGCAATGCGTAGTATTGGCCGTGCAGCAGAAAATATGGAGTTAGCTACAGCAGCAAAAAGAATGCTAGATTTTGATGAAGCATTATCTTTAGCTCAAACTAGTGAAGAACGTACACTAACAGGGGAAATTAGAGATTTAATCTTAGCTAGCTATGAAGAATTAATTGAAATAATGCCTCAAACCTTTGTTATAGGTGAAGAAGAGCAACAAAGAGAAGGTATTATTATTAATTCACTACTTAAACAAGTACCAGATTTAGGACGTGTTACTTTTGAAAAACTATATGGTGCGGGTTTAACATCTTTAGATACATTATTTTTAGCAAAGAAAGAAGATTTGGCTGCCGCTACAGGTATTCCCATTTGGTTATGTGAACGTATTTGCAATAAATTCCAAGAATACCGTGAAGAACTAGAAGGAACACCTAGAGATGTAGCCCAGTCAGGGTACCGTTCTAAATTGGCAGAATTAGTAATAGAGCTAAAACGTCAACATGAAGGCTTTGAACGGGCATCTGCTCAGGAATGGTCTAACCCAGCACTAGCAGCAGATAAACGTAAGTTTAGACAAAACCGACAAGCCTGCGTTTTACAAATTAATGTAGTGTTGGCAGAAATGGGAGAATTAGATTTAGTCAATGAAATTCAAAAGCTTTCCTTTGAACGCCGTATACAAAGATTAGAAGAATATATTGAAAGCTCGGCGGGTATGGGCATGTAAGAAAATCAACAACCGTAACTAACCTAAAGCACAAGAGCAGAAAGGCAAAGACATTTTATGGCTGATTATTCGAGAGAGGAAGTTTTAGAAAAAATTAAAAAAGGTGAAAGTCTTGAAAGAGCAGATTTACGTGATATTGCACTTAATCAAGCTAATTTAGAAGGGGCTAATTTACGGCGTGCTGACTTAGAAGGGGTTAATTTAGAAGAAAGTAACCTCAAACGCTGTAACCTTTCTAGTGCTAATCTACGAGACGCATACTTAGTGCGTACCGATTTAGAAGGGGCTAACCTACAAAAAGCTGACTTAGAAGGAGCTAATCTAGAAGGTGCAATACTTCAATCTGCTGATTTAAGTAGAGCTAACTTAGAGGGAGCTACTTTTGAAGGAGCCAAATTAAAAGGAGCGCGCCTTAATTATGCTCAATTAGAACTAGCTAATCTAGGTGGAGCAATACTAGAATCTGCTCAGTTAACTAATGCAGATTTACGCGAGACTTATTTAGGTGGAGCCAAATTAATTAAAGCTGATCTGCAATATGCAAAAATGGAAAAAGTTAACTTAGAAGAGTCTGATTTAACAGAAGCTAACTTAAAAGAAGCTAATTTGCGAGGTGCTTATAGTGAAGGAGTAAATTTAGCTAGAGCAATTTTAGAAGGAGCTAATTTAGAAAATGCTTCTTTGGCTAGAGCTAATTTTGTAGATGCAGACTTACGACATTCTAACCTAAAAAATGCTAAATTAGCTGGTGCTAAATTAACAGGGGCCAAACTTGCTGGAATAGATATAAATCCTGAGCAATTAGCAGAAGTTATAGCAGATTGGGTTGATTTCTCTCCTGAAGCTAATGGTCAAATTAAAATAAAAGGCACTGAGATAGTTCAGTATTATAAACGTCTTAAGAGTGGAGAACCTGCCGCTGCTGCTCCTGCCGCTGCTGCTGCTCCTGCTGTTGTTGCCACTTCTCAAGACCAAACAAAACGCTTTTTTGGTAAAGGTGATGTCCTTCGTAATGCAACATTAGAATTTGGTGAAAAATCATTGGTGGAAATTGAAAGTAGATTTGAAAAATGCTCAATTACATTAGGTAATGATGCTCAATTAACTATCGGGCCTAATGGAATATTAAACGGTTGTAACATTGCTGGTTCTGGAGAAATAATCATTCACGGTTGTTTTTCTGAAAATGGTTCTTCTCCAAGTATTGTTGGTACTAAACGACTAATTGTTGGTAAGAATGGTTCAGTGTTTGGGACATTACAACAACCCCCTGAACTAACTGAATTTGGTTTTGAACGTGGTTGTACTTTGAGATTAAAGATTAGTAAATCAAAATAGTGTGAAAGGAAAAGGATCTTATGTCAGATAGTCCTAAACAAACCATTTTAGAAGATGGAACAGAATTTGATGGCTCTGTTAAATCAAAATGTCCAATTACAGTTAGTGGTAAACTAAAGGGTGAGGTAGTAGCACCTTCTCTAACAATTACTCCCTCTGGATCAGTACATGGTCAAGTAAAAGTTTCCCATCTCAAATCACAAGGTGAGTTAGCTGGCGATATTGAAGCAGAAAATGTTGAATTAGCTGGAAAAGTAAATGATCAAACTACTATTCGTGCTTCATCTCTCGAAGTAATGCTTAATCAACCAGGAAGCAAATTACAAGTAACTTTTGGTAATTGTGAACTTCAAGTTGGAAATAAAGCCGCAAATAATGATACCGCTAAAAATCCCCCTGCGGCACCTGTTCCACCTACTGCGCCTGTGGCACCTAAAACACCAACACGCTAATTAGTTTTATTTCTAATTAAAAGTAAAAAGGGAGATATAAAATCTCCCTTTTTCTTTTTGTAATATTTAACTTTTAGTGCTGATAGTTTGGCCCTAGTTTAGAAGCATCTCCTTCACACAAGGTTCTTACTATTTCTTCATGAAAATAATCTGGCATTGCTTCTAGTGATGTACCCATGCGTTCTTTATAATGCTTGCGTGACTGTTCTATAGTATCTTTGAGTACGTCATATATATTATTATTTCTACGTCCCTCAGCTATTTTCTTTTCATTATAGAGTTTAATTTCAGAAACTAGTAGACGAGCTAAACGCTGTGCTGCTTGCTCATTGGTAGCACCAGGATTATATTTTGCAGGCTGAGTCCCACTAACAGGTGCATTTGGTACTGGAGCAACAGGTTTTGGTGCTGTTGTAGGAGCAGCAGGAGGTGTAGCAGCTTTTGGCATACTTGGCATAGCTGGTTTAGGGGGTTGTATTGGTGGTGGTGCCGGTGCCTTTTGTTGTGGCATTGGTGGCATTGGTGCAGTTTGGGGTGGTGCTGGAACTTGTGGCATTGGTGGAGTTGGTATTCTTGGATTATCCATTGGCATAGGCGGAGCCATTGGTTTTGGTGCTGGTTGCATTGCTTGTGGTGGTGCCACTGGCCTTGGTGGAGCAATTGGAGGCATATTTTGCATTCCTTGCGATGGTGACGGCATAGGCGGCGGCATAGGTGGTGGAGCCATTGGTCTTGGCGGGGCCATTGGTGTAATAGGTTGTACGGCTTGCGGTGGTGGAGCCATTGGTCTTGGTGGAGCCGCTGGAGGCTCAAAAGCTCCTACATTAGGATTTGCTGAAAGCGGACTAGACATAGGTTGAACAGTAGCAAATCTACTAGCTGCTCCTGATTTAGAAGCAGGTATAGGAGGAAGATCTCCTGCTGTAAGAGGGTTGGTAGCACCTAACCCTTCTTCCATCATACTAGTTGCTCTTACTTCAGGACGGCTAGGAGGTGGAGAAGGTGGAGCCATTTTTGCCGGCTCATTATAACTAGGGCTTAATGGTTTCGTGTCCATCACAGGAGGATGTATTGGAGCAGGTATAGGTGGTGGTGCCACTGGACTTTCAACTCTTGGCGGCGGTAGCGGGGGAGTCACCCTAGGCTGAGGTGGCGGCATTGGTGGTGGCATTGGTGCGATTGGCGGTGGTGCAGTTGGTCTTGGTGGTGCTGGTGTAGGTGGAGACATTCTCACTGGTTCGGGAGTTGGTGTAGGTGGAGACATTCTCATTGGTTCGGGAGCAGGTGGTGTCACTGGTTTTGGTGGCTCAATTTTAGGAGCAGGGGGCATTATTGGCTTTGGTGGCTCAGGGGGTGGGGTAAATTGATTTTCTTGTCTTTGTTCTAAAGCAGGTGTTCCTAAATCTAATTTAGTAGGAGTCTCACGACGAAATAACTTTTTAATAGCTTCCCACACCCTTGCAAATAAACTCATAAATCCTCCTAGTCTAAGTCAATACCTTCATATGTTAAGTCAAAGTTTTAGCAATATTAGCATAGTTGCGCAACCATTTTCATTACTCAATCTGGGCTAGATTCAGATTTGTTATTTATTTAAAGCTTAAATAATGTTTTGCACCTATATTATTTTATTTATTTTGGTTGCGTAGTTTTTCTGCCAAATTTTGTACTTGTAAAGTTAATATAGATAGAGATTGCCCTATTTCTTCTAATGAATTAATTAAATCCATTTGTTCTCTATTTTCTTGATTGATATTTTCATTAATAATAGTTTGTTTTTTTTCTAGCTTTAATTCATTTTTAGAAACAACTCTTGGTTGTTCAGCAATTAATAATTTTTGAAAGACATTGTGTAAAGCAAGATTAATTTCTACTAATTTTGCAAGAATTGTCGGTTGAAAAAACAAATCTTCTATTTCATCTTTAATTTTGCGTATTCGTAACAAAACTTGTCTATCTATTAATTCTCGTAAAGACCCTATTGCTAATAAGGCCACATATTCATTTTCTAAAGCTGTAATTGCAGAATTTTCTCCAGCCATCATTTCTAAAGATAAACCTAATTCTAAATAAATATTTTTTAATTTGTTAAGTAGATCTGGGGTTTGCTTTAAGAATTTTTCTTCTGATTCTAAAGGCTCTTTACCCCAACGCGTTACAATTAAATCTACTTTATCCCTATCTCTTGTCCTCTTAATTTTTTTACCAATATAAAATCTTAGTAAAGCTTCTAGGGTTTCTTTATTTGGATCGCCTACCTGTTCAAAGTGCCTACGCAAATTAGCAACAGGAATATGACGATCAAAGAGTTCTAACTGATCCCTAAGTTTAGTTAAAAGACCTATTACTATTTGTCTAGTTAAATTAAATTCTTGTTTAGCTAAAAACGTTTTCTCTAGCATTGAAAATTCATTAACCAACTCTGCCAATACACGACTTTCACCAACATTTAATGAGGAAAAAAATTGCTGGGTGGTTAATAACATCTTAAATTCAGCTTCCAAATTTATATGCATAAAAATACATATGATAATTTATTAGCTAACTGCTGTTAATTAATATAAAAGTAAGCTTATTATTTTTGATTTTAGCTAAATTTTGATAGACCCTTATAATGTTCGAGCATTTTATCAAATTATCAAATGGTTGTCTTTATTTGTACGCCTATGAACTAATTTTTACAAAAAAAAATTCTTATCCAAATTTCTTAACTACCTATTTTAACTAATTCCCAGAAATTTCTTGACTAAACTGCAAATCTACTACTAGAAATAGTCCTTAGTGTAAAGTTATTTTACAACTGTAAAGAAATATTAACAGTTATTAAGTCGCTATTTATCAATAAATTACATTTTATTTCTATTTTATTGGATACTAGGTATACATTTATAGGAATTATTTTAAATATCTCTACCAGTAGGTAAAGCCTTATTATTACAATAAATAGCTGACTGATTAGTCAGCTTATTATTAACTTTACTGGTTTGGCACAATAATTGCTATTAATTTAGTTACAATCAACCATAAATCAAATCAATAATAAATCAAAATAAATGCTTAAGGAGAAAGTCATGCTTTTAGGAAAGGCACTTGGGAAATATCTACTTAGTTTCCTTATGTTTGCAGTATTTTTTGCTTACGGTGTTCAAACTGCTGAAGCTGTAACACTAGTATTTGTTCATGGCAAAGGCGACAAAAAAGATACTGTTGCTAATGTTACAAACACTTATTGGACAACAGATATGATTCGCGCTTCAACAAGAAACTATGCAGCCAAATCTTTGGTAGTTTCTTATGATGGCAGACAATATTACTGGGATACCGCAGTTGACGTAGCAGCACAAATAAATACTTATCTTAATTCATTTCCTAATGAAAGATTAGTTTTTGTCACCCATTCTTATGGTGGACTCCAAATGCGCTTTATCCTTTGCAATAGCAGCACTTCCTCCCCTTATTATAATTATAACGGTGCAAATTTTGCTCGTATCAATGCTGCAACAAGCCATGTAATTACTTTAGCAACTCCTCATGGCGGTAGTGCAGTAGCTGATTTAGGCTCAACTCTTTCTAACAGTGCATTTACTTCTTGGATCGTTTCTTTAGTAGACAATAATTCCAATTCTGCAAAAGTATTAACAACTTCACATCTTCAATATGCAGGTCAAAACTGGTTACGTGATAATCAAAGAACAAAAGCCTTCTATACTGTAGCTGGAACAAACACTCTTAACCATATCTACCACCTTAATGATGTAGGTTTAGGAACATTATCACTACTAGCACCTTTTAACGGTTCAAATGATGGTTTAGTAGGAGTTTCAAGCGCACATTCTATAGGCGCACCAGGCGGCGACTGGTTTAACACTACAGCTAATCACGACCACAACCGTCATAATGATGACCCTGGTTACATTGGAAACAATATAGGCCAATACGGTTGGTAAACTAAAAAATTAGGAGGAAGAAATGAGAAAATTTGGATTATTAATTACAACAGTTATTTTATTAGTTACCGCCGTAGCACTAACACAAAAAGTAGAAAACAGCACACCAGAAAAAGCTAAAATTAAATCTATAGTTCAATTAGAACAAGAGCGTTTAGCTAAAGAACCTGTTTCTAGTCGTGGTGATACAGGCCGCTTAACCCAAGAAGCATTACAAATGGAAAGTGACATTGTTTCTATTAGTTCAACATTATTTGTAATGGAAGGTGTTAAAGCTAAAAACATTAATTTACCTATATCTGGCGAACGTGCAAGAATAGGCGTTTTTTCTGCTGAAGATAGCCAATTAGATGTAGAACTATCTGACCCTCGTGGTGGCAAAGTTCCTGTAGAACCACATAGCCGTAACAATGCAATTCCAGCCTATGAAATGAGTCAAGTAGTAATGGGTCGCGGTGGCGAAGGTGTTTTACTAGTAACTGACCGTAAGCAAAAAATGACTCCCGGTAACTACACTGTCAATGTACGCCAAGCCACAACCCCAGTAGATATTATTGTTAATGATGTTGGTGGCCCAGAATTAAAAGTTTGGTTAGCTGATAATGGCCGTGACAGTAGCAATGGTATTACCTTATTTGCACAATTAAAAGATGGTGAAAAGTCTATTTCTGGTGCGCAACTTCAAGCTAAAGCTAAGGGTAGCAAAGCTGTTTTAAGCTTAAGCGAAACTAGCGACGGTGTTTATACCACAACAATTAACAGTAGTGAATTCCAAGGTATCCAAACTTTTATTGTTGAAGCTAAAGGAGCTACAACACAAGGCTTACAACTATTAAGACATGGAGCTATTGATATAATTGCTGGTAAAGCTAATGCTAAGTTATTAAGCGTTGGTCAAGAAACTTTCACTGATTCTGATTTAGTAGTAGAAGTAAATGTTAAAGTTAGCCAAGCAGGTCGTTACCACTTACGCGGCAATTTACTTGGAAGCAATAATGAGCCTATTGCTTGGGCGCAAGATGCTCAAGAATTAACTCCCGGCAACCATACATTAAAGCTACGTTTTGCCAAAGATATTATCAATAATTCTGGTCTTTCTAGTGGCTTTAAGCTTTCTGGCGTAGAGCTAATGAATACTACCAGTATGCCAGGAATTAAAGCAGCCGAAAAAATTGATAATTTCTTCTTAAGAAGTTCTCTATAATTTTCTAACTCTCATATAAAAAAGGTATCCTGAGTTTAGGATACCTTTTTCGTTTTGCTAAAAACCCTCGCCATATCAAATCAACATAGTATAATCAAAAAGCCTATTGTCAACTTATAATCTAATTTAGCCGATAACTTAAATACTTTATTACTCAACTTAAAAATTAAGGAAAAAGCTATGGCTTTAAGACAAGTTTCTAGCTCTGTTAATAGTTCCTCTAATACATCTAGCGTTAGTAGAAACTCTAGCACTAGCAGCACTTCCACTAGCACTTCTAGCACTTCTAGTTCTGCCTTTGCTGGTTTAGGACGTGTTAATAGTCAACCCAATGCAGCAATTCAACAACAAAACCAAAATCAAAATCAAAGCAGTGGTGGACGTAGCAGCAGCCCGCAACAAGATGTTAATTTGTTAAATGGACTACTTCAAAATTTTGGTGAAATGATTGGGTTACCTGATTTAGAACTAAATGATCAAAATCGCTGTTCCCTACTACTTGGCGATGGTGATGAGGCGGTTCAATTAACTATGGAGCTAGCACCTGATGGAACTTTATGCTTTTATACTATATTAGATAAAAATACTAGTGGCATCCCTAGCCAAGTAAAAGAATATATTGCTAATCAACCTGGCTCTGAAGACGGAACTTATTTATCACTTAATAGCTCTGGAACAACAGTTTTTTTATGTCTTGGTAGTGAAATGAAAAAACTTAATGGCCTTGATTTTGAAACTCTTGTAAGAAATTTTTACTCTTCTGCAAATCAATGGCGTTCAAATTACAAAAAGCTCTCTAAGCCTATGACAGCCTCTTCAGCACTACTTAATAGACCAGCAGCAAAAGATAAAAAGGTCAAAGTAGAACGCTATATTGATAAAGCTACAGGATTTTTAACAATTGCCTATATTATTTATCGTATGGGTGGCATACTTGCTTAAGACAAATTTTTAGTTAAACAAAATCTGGGAGGCCCCCAAAATGTCTGTCAATCGTATCCAAGGCGGTTATTCTCCTGTAGAAATAGCCCGCGAGCAGCAACAACAGCAAAACGTTCAGCAAAATAAAAATGAAAAGCTAAACGATCCAAATCTACAAAACCCAGACATGGCGCAACTTGTCCATCAACAAGGTGAAGCCGTTCCAGTCCAACAATCTCAGGAATCCCAAGAAGCTAGATATACAGACCGCGAGTCAGAAGGCGGAAAATCTGACCAAGAAGATCCTGAATCTGTAGAAGAAATGGAGGAAAAAACACAAAAAAGCGTTCAAGACCTCCAGGATGGCCTCCAACAAGTGTCTGAAGGAATCGAGCAATTAAAAGAACTTAGCCAAACTAATACAGGTATTCCAAAAGGCTTAGACGAACGTTTGCAAAAAATCTCCCATATGGGACAAAAGCTTGTTGTAGATATTGAAGAAACTGTAGAAAGAGCAGTTACAGAAATGCTCAACATTGGAAATATGCTATTTAATTCTACAGTAGTAGAACTAGTAGCAATTCGAGGTATTATTGATGAATTTATGCTGGATATGAATAAACGCCAATCCCGCATCCCTACACCCGATGTAAGAGATAATAGCCCTCGTGCTTTAGCCCTACGTAAATCAAAACAAAACTTCTCTCAAAGCTTAGCTAATATTTCTAGTGTAACTAATTTAATGTTAGAGACGGCAGAAAGCTCAATTCATTTATTACTAGGTAGTTTAGATGATATTCGTGCTGGCTTTGACCAAGTAAATAGTGGTGAAGCAGATGGATTTAAGACAGTAGAAAGAGGCTTTCGCGCACTTTTTACAAGCTTAATGAATATTATGGATACTACTAGTCTATTTCGTAATGATTTAGAAGTAGCCCTACAACAACTTGCTTTTGTCCCAGAACAGCTAGAAAAAGATTTAGGCAACCGTCAAACTCTAGGAATACCAGAAAAAATGTCTGCTATTTTGTGGCAAACTCCAGAAAAGGTTGATCAATGCTGGCGTTCAATACAAGGCAATCTAGGTTCGCTTGGTGCCACATTAATAAATTGCGGTAAATTAATTGAAGCAAATTTTGAAGAAGCTTCACGTGAAGTTATCGACGAAGGGCAATTAGCTGTAACCTCTGTTAATGCTGACCTTGGAGACATTAAAGACGAAGTTAAAGACACTTTTTCACCTTCAGCAGCACAAGCTGTTGAACAAATCCTTGAAGGTGCCGACCAAGTAGAAGAAGCACTTGAGGATTTAGTCACCGTTAGCGAAAGAAAACATAAAAATATTAAACGTGGTAGTGTAAATAAAAAGCTACCAGCGCATTTTAATGTAAGACTCTAAAAGTAAAAAGGTTGATATACCAATAAGATGATTTATTGATATATCAACCTTTAATTTCTTTATATTAAACTAATTAGCGTTCCCGCATAACTGTTAGCTCAATATCAATATTTTCTTCTTCACCAATAGATTGAAGATCCATTCTAAGTAAAGGTAAGTTTATCCTACCTGGTACAGAAATAATTGCTTCAAATCG
The DNA here is from genome assembly GCA_964492845.1 of uncultured Clostridia bacterium. Taxonomy (GTDB): domain Bacteria; phylum Acidobacteriota; class Blastocatellia; order Chloracidobacteriales; family JADJPF01; genus JADJPF01. The sequence continues at coordinate 70,918 of CAZBMZ010000002.1, read as the reverse complement.
AAACATTGGTGTTGCACTCATTGGAGCAGCATAGCTTTTTGTTTCCATAGATTCAATATTGATACCACTTTGAGCTAATTGACTAGTTAGACGATGAACTATTCCAGGATGATCTAAAGATGATGCTGTTAGACGACAAGGAACCATTGGTTCGCTATATTTTTTCTCTGAAGGCCGACGCATAAAAATATTTAAGCCCGTAAGTTCTACAAGTTCATTTTGGCTAGCTTCAATACTTTTTAGCCCATCTTCTGAGCCAGTAATTAACATAATGATTGCAAACTCTCCAGAAAAAACAGCCATTCGGCTATCTTCAATATTTGCATCACGATCTTGGATAAAACGGGAAATTCTTTCCATTAACCCAACTTGATCTGTTCCAACAGCACTTAAAACTAAGTGTTGTCCCATAAAGCATACTCCTTAAAAACTAAATTCTAGCCCCCTGCGGCTTCTTTAATTAATGCGCGACTAATAACAACACGTTGAACTTGATTTGTACCTTCGTAAATTTGAGTAATCTTAGCATCACGCATATATTTTTCTATTGGATAATCTTTGCAATAACCATAACCGCCAAAAAGTTGTACACAGTTTGTAGTTACCGCCATTGCAGTATCAGTAGCAAAAACCTTTGCCATAGCAGCAAATTTAGAAACATTTTTTGCTCCTAAATCAGCAGCACGCGCACTTTGATAAACTAGTTGACGTGCAGCCTCAACTTGAGTAGCCATATCAGCTAACATAAATTGAATAGCTTGGAAGGACGAAACTTTTTGACCAAATTGCTCACGTTCATTTACATATCTAATTGCTAAATCTAAAGCACCTTGAGCTAATCCGACGGCTTGAGCAGCAACACCGGGACGAGCTAAATCTAGTGTCATCATTGCATGCTTAAATCCATGACCTTCTTTACCACCAAGCAATCTATCAGGTGAAACACGGCAATTTTCAAAATGTAGTTCATGAACTGGTACACAGCGAATGCCCATTAAATCTTCTTTTTTGCCTATTCGGAAGCCTTCCATACCCTTTTCAACAATAAAAGCTGTAATTCCTCGTCCGCCTCTTTCCGGGTTTACCGTAGTAAAAACACTATAAATATCTGCTGCTCCTCCATTGGTGTTCCATTTCTTTTCACCATTGATAAGGTAGTCATCCCCACTCTTTGTTGCACGAGTTTGTAAACTACCTGCATCTGAACCAGATTTCTTTTCTGATAAACCAAAAGCGATTAATTTACGTCCAGAGGCTAAATCAGGTAAGTATTTTTTCTTTTGCTCTTCTGTTCCACCTAAAATCAAGGGGAAAGAGCCTAAAGCATTAACTGCATAAGTTACCCCTACACCACCACAAGCTTTAGAAAGTTCTTCTACAACTATACATAGATTAAGAACACCTGCACCATGTCCACCATATTCTTTTGGAATCCAAACACCCATTAAACCCGCTTCCTGTAATGCTCTCACCACTGACCAAGGATATTCTGCTATTCTATCTAACTCTGCTGCGACAGGACGCACATAACGTTCTGCTATTTCCCTAGTCTGCTCACGATACTTCAAATTTTCTTTTGATAATAATTCGTCCATTAAATCCTCCAAAAAAACTTAAAAAACTTATTGTAATATATCGTCATTCCAATCATCTGGAACATCCATCGGCAATGGAGAGGCATGATGATGCACCATTAGCCATTTATTTTTTACTTTTAAGTAAATATTTGTTGTTTGTGCTTGTCCAGAAGTAAAACCTTGTTCAAAAAATGTAGCAATGTTTTCTGTACATTCTACCCAGGCAAAATCACCTATGGTTTTAATAAAAATATTTGTTAAAGAAACTTTCATTCCATGAGTATTACCAAATATAGATACCCAACTACGGCGAATTTCCGGCCAACCTACAAGAATTTCTGACCCTGGATGAACACAACGAACCCAACTTTCATGCAACCAAACTTTTTCCATTGCTGCAAGATTACAGCTTTCCAATGCTTTATAAAACTCTGCATTGACCGCCTCTACTGCGGTTTGTTCTAACGTCATTAATAGCCTCATGTAAATAGTTATTTATTGAAAATAGCAAGCCAACAGAATAATTGAAGAAATCCTTAAATGCAAGCAATCAAACACCATATCCAGTATTAAAGCAGGATTTAGGCAATTTTTAGGACAAAATTTTTGATTCTTTCTAAACCATTAAATATTTATAACTTAATATACTAAATAAAGAAAAAGTAGGTTGTTCATAGGTTTTTTGCTGTGTATAATTTAGCCCTAATATCTTTTATAACTAATTGTTTAAATAAATTTATCTGATTAGTTGCCCCCTAAACTTAGTGACTGCTTGAAAATTTTATATGAGTAATAATAATAAAGTACATATCAATGTAGCCGGAATTACTGATGTTGGCATATTACGTAAAAATAATGAAGATAGTTTTTTAATGGCAGATTTTCGTAATGGCAAAACTTTTCCTAGTAGCACAGAAGAAGTTTATGATGCTAACGAAAATAGTTTTTTGATGATTGTTTCAGATGGAGTTGGTGGAGCAAATGCTGGAGAAGTAGCTAGCCAACTTACTGTACATTCTATTAACGAATCATTAGGTAGGCTTTCTTGGTCAATACCTGCACATGATCGCTTGATTGCTTCTGTAGAACAAGCTAATTATGTTGTTTGGAATTATAGTAAAGAAAGCCCCGCTTATAGAGGAATGTCGGCCACTGTAACAGCAATCTTAATAGAAGAAGATGCAGCTTATATTGCTCAAGTTGGGGATTCAAGAGCCTATCTGATCCGTCAAAATCGAGTTACACAAATTACTACAGATCAATCCTTAGTAGAATTAATGATTTCTAGGGGACTACTTACCCCTGAGCAAGCAACCGAACATCCCCGCAAAAATATTATTTTACAAGCCGTTGGATTAGAAGAATTAATCCAGGTTGATGTACGTAAGCTATGTCTTCAGCAGAAAGATTACCTGGTTGTTTGCAGTGATGGACTCTCAAATAATGTTTTAGAACAGGAAATATTACAGATTATCAAAAGTACTCCTTCTTTATCAGAAGCATGTCAACTGCTTGTAACTTTAGCTAATGACCGAGGTGGCAAAGATAATATTACTGTAGTAATAGCACATTTAACAGGAGAAGGATTACCTGAAACATCTAGCCGTGAATTAACAAGGCCACCAAGCGTCACGCCGTTGTTTATTTTTGATCCAGATCGAGATCCAGAAAAATCTCACAAGCGAACCCGTTTATTAAGTGATCCTTCGGTTTGTGTGCTTGAAGAAACTGATACAATATTAGAAAATTTATCTTCTTACCCTAATAATCAGGCGATTCAAGAACAGTATCAAAAACTTAGTTTATTACTTAATAATTCGCTTGAAGTATTGGGATTGCAACAAGAAGAGATTATTAAGGTAAATGATTGGTTAAAAAGCCAAGGTTTAACTTATGTACGTTTACCAGATTTAGAAGCCAAAGTAATTTCTGCACGTGAGCGTATTGAACAAGCTTGGCGCACTTTAGAAGAAGTTATAGCAGAATTTCATGAGAAAAAATAAGCTTGAGTTTATTAACTCCTAGGGGGAAAAATGTTAAAGAAGCTTTCTAACACTTTATTTAGTCGGTTTGCTTTATTAGTACTTACTTTTGCGCTGTTTCACCCATCTGTTTTAGCACTAGCTAATGAAGGTGAAAAAGGCGACAATAAAACTACAGAAACAGCAGAAAAGAAAAGTACTAATAATAGTAGCAACGTAGATCTTACTACCATCATACTTAGACTAGAACGAGCAGAAGCAGAGGCTAAAGCTGCACGTGAAGCGGCTAATAGTGCCTCGGCTCGTGCTACAGAATTAGAAAAGCAAGTAGTAGAAACCAACCGTCGATTGCAAGAAACAGAAGCTGAACTTAACCGAGTTAAAGTAGAAACTAGTTCCCTAGCTAGTAATAAACCTAAAGCAACCAAAGCTGTCTTACCTCAAAATGATGGAGAACAAGCCCAACAAGAAGAAGAATTTATCACCTATGAAGATGATGATCAATTAACACTTAATACTGTTAATGACCGTGTATCAGAATTAAAAGATCTAATAGATGTACATGAAAAAAGACTTCAAGATTCTAGCCGGTTGTCTGTAGAAACCTCTGAACATTTTAATGTAAAGCTCTCTGGCACACTTCTATTTAATACTTACTATAATACTGCTGGCACAGATGACCCTCCAACAGGGCTTTATTTGCTGGGTGGCAAGAATATCTCTTTAGAAAATGGTGCAAATTTTGGTGCTACTATTAGACAAACTCAACTAGGTTTTTCCTTTTTTGCTCCTAAAATAGGTGATTGGCGTTTATCTGGCGACTTGCAACTAGACTTCTTTGGTGGTAATCCTCCTGTTTATAATGGCCGCGCCTTTAGCCCACTACGTTTAAGGATTGCTAGAGCAAAACTAGAGTCAGGCCGTTTTGCTTTTATTGTTGGTCAAGATGACCCAATAGTAACACCTCTTAACCCAACATCTTTAGCACAAGTAGGATTCCCAGCTTTAGCCGAGTCCGGCAATCTTTGGTCATGGACTCCTCAAGCTAAAGTTGCCTATCGTTTAGTTGATCGTGAAAATGAGCGTTTTACAATTGAAGGTGGAATACTTGCACCTTATAACGGTCAAACAAACACAGAATTTCAATTTGAAACCCGTCCTGATGCTGGCGAACGTTCAAGAATGCCAGCTTTTGAAACTCGCTTTAGTTATCAACGTGGTGATTTAGCTAGCGCGCCTACAAATGCTTATTTAGCTTTTGACCCCCAACCATTTCAAGTAGGGATTGGCGTTCATTATGGCCGTCATTTAGCTGTACCTGAAAGAAAAGATATAGGTAGACCTGGTGTAACTATTAATTCTGTTGCTGTTACAGGTGATTATATTATTCCTTTAGGCAATAAAATGACCCTTACAGGTGAGGTGTTTTGGGGACGTTCTCTAGGCGGTTTAGGTGGTGCTATTGTTCAAGGTATTGTATTTCCAATCTATGGTAGCCGTGCTATTGGTGTACGTAGCCGCGGAGGTTGGGCCCAGCTTCAAGTTCGACCTGTAAGTAATGTTGCCATTCACTTTGCTTATGGGCTAGATGATCCTTATAACGAAGACTTAGCAGGAACACGCTTTGATTTGGCTGCTGGCACATCTCGTGCTAATAACCGAACTTTTTCAGGTAATATTCTTTATCGTTTCCGTTCTAACTTTATTATTTCTACAGAATATCGCTTTATGCAAACTTACTTTACAACTGAACCAAGTAAAGTCAATAACCATATTAATGTTGGCTTTGGATATTCTTTCTAAATTAATAAAGCTAGTAATTTAAGGGAGTAAGACAAAAGATGAGACAAGTTAAAGTATTAGTTATACTAATGGCTTTGGTTTTAATGCCAATTCTTTATACAAACATTGAATCTACATCTAATACCCCTAAAGCAAACTCTAAAGAATCAACAAAACCATCTATGTTGATTTCAACTCCTCTAGGTGAGCCTTTCCCTGGGCTAGATGGTAAAATGTTTGCTCGGTTTTTAAGTGGTAAATTTGAGTTTGAACGAGAACATTTAATAGAAGAAGGCTTGGGCCCAGTATTTAACGATAGTACTTGTGTTTCTTGTCATGGAATGCCTGTAACAGGTGGCTCGCTAGATAGCCTAGATGATATTACTTTTCGCGTTGGCCGCTTAACCAAAAATGGTAGATATGACGATTTAGAAAGATTTGGTGGTGAACCATTATCTAACAAAAAGTTTGTCCCAGGTTGTGAAGCCCAGCAAATACCTAAAAAAGCACAATTTGTTTCTCCTCGAGCAGCACAACAACTTTTTGGATTAGGACTTTTAGATTCTCTTACAGATGAAGCAATTTTAGCTAATGCTGACCCAAATGACCGAGATCGTGATGGAATAAGTGGACGGCCTAATATTATCTTTAGCCCACGTTTTCAAGAAGATCGGATAGGTCGTTTTGGTTGGAAAGCACACTGGCCCACAATGATAGATTTTTGCGGTGATGCTTATTTAGTAGAAATAGGTATATCTAACCCAGATTTCCCTCAAAATCGCCATCCTAATGGTCAAAGATCTGTTTGTGACAATATAAATAGTGCTGAAGATTTTGATGGGCGTGTTACAGAATCCTTTGTTGATTTTATTAACTTACTTGCCCCTCCACCGCAAAAGCCGCTAGATAGTTCTGCTCAACGTGGTAAAGATATTTTCCAATCTATAGGTTGTGTTAAATGCCATATTCCTACTTTGGTCACAGCTAATTTATCTGAAAGACCCGACTTAACAAGCCCTATTTTAGCTAATAAGGAAGCTAATCTTTATTCAGACTTACTTTTACATGATATGGGCGAAGAGCTAAGAGACAATATTCAAACAGGTATAGCATCCCCAACCGAATGGCGCACTCAACCTCTTTGGGGATTGTCTAGCAAAAAATTCTTTTTACACGATGCTAGAACAACAGATCTTTCTCAAGCAATTACTGCACATGGTGGAGAGGCTGAAAAATCAAAGCAAAATTTCTTAAAATTAAAACGTGCAGCACAACAAGATCTAATAAACTTCTTAAAATCTCTCTAGCTATTTATTTGAAAACCAAGGTTTTAGGATGATAAGAGAGATTTTAAATTAAAGAACATACAAACAGAGTTGCTCAATATATAGTAGTTCTGATATATTGACTTTAAAATTTGCTGCTGATTAACGGAATTTATTAAGTATTAGGTATAAAAACATCTAATTAGATCTATTTTTAGCAGTTTATTAAATAATAAAATTGACTGTTAGCTTGGAAATTCTGATTACCTCAATTGCTAGGTTTTATTAATAATCCATGAAATATTGTCCTAAATGTCAGAAATCCTATCCAGATAGCTCAGAAGTTTGTCCTGATGACAATAATAAATTAGCGGATTTTGATGTAGGTTCGCTAATAGGTAAAGTTATTGATGGTAAATATGAAATCCTTAGCCTGCTAGGTTTAGGTGGCATGGGCGGAGTTTTTCGCGCTCGTCATGTTTTCATCAATAATGAAGTAGCTATTAAGTTGATTAATCCTAAATTAGCATCTCATGAAGAAATTGTAGAACGCTTTCTACGTGAGGCCCGTGCAGCGGCCCTAATAGATCATCCTAATGCTGTTAAAGTAACCGACTTTGGCCGTGCTGAAGATATGCTCTATTTAGTAATGGAATTTGTCCCAGGCTATAACCTAACTCAACTTATCCGCAAAAAAGGCCATCTCTCTCCAAGTACTACAGCTAATATTATGTCTCAAATTTGTGCAGCACTAGATGATGCACATGCTAAAAAGATTATTCACCGCGATCTAAAACCAGATAATGTAATGATTAAAGTAGATCGTGGCAAACATATAGTAAAAGTATTTGATTTTGGTATTGCTAAAATGGTAATAGAAGGAAACCAAGATAACTCTATTACCCGCGCTGGAACTATTGTTGGAACAGTAAATTATATGTCTCCAGAACAATGTCGTGGAGAAAGCGCAATTGACTTTAGATCAGATATTTATAGTCTTGGTGTAGTAGCATTTGAAATGATGACAGGGAGACTTCCATTTACTGCCCCAACTCCTACAGGACTTGCAGTAAAACATATAGTTGACCCTCCTCCTTCCATGCGAACCATTGTAAGCGAGATTCCAGATAGTGTAGATAAAGCTGTTCTGCGAGCATTAAATAAAGAACCTAATGACCGTTATAGCAGTGCTGGAGCATTTGCAAGCGAATTATTAAATTCTGCTCATAGCGAAGGTCTTTATGGGGGTGATGAAGAATTTCCACCTGCTGCGGGGATTTCTACAGGCGATTATAATAAGCCTAAAACTAGTGCTATTAATAGCGTAAACTCTACTCAAATAAATACCCAAACAGAGCAACCTCCCCCTGCTACTAAAAAACCTGTTTGGCTTTATGCTGTAATAGGAATAGTTTTATTAGTCGTGCTAGCTGGTGGGGGTTATGTTGCATCAAAGAAAATGCTTGGTAAAGCTCCAGCAGCACCTGGTAGCCAAATAGTAGATAAAAATTTTCCTGATATGGTTCTTATTCCTGGTGGTTGGATGAAAATGGGTAGTGATGAGGGAGTTTTTGATGATGAAAGACCTGTTCATGAAGTTTATATAAGTGACTTTTATATAGACATTACCCCTGTAACAAATGCCCAATTTGAAAAATTTGTTAATGAAACTAAATATGTTACAGACGCAGAAAAAGCTGGTGAAGAGTATGATTGGCGCACTTATTCAACCTCAGATCATCGAGATCATCCTGTAGTATCTGTTTCTTGGAATGATTCTCAAGCTTATGCTAAATGGGCTGGAAAACGACTTCCTTCAGAAGCAGAATGGGAATATGCTGCACGGGGTGGATTAACAGGTGAAAAGTATCCTTGGGGTAAAGATGAGCCAGGAAAAAAAGCTAATTATGGCAATGCTGAACTAGCTAGTGCTAGTTTAACTGGAGAAATACCACTGCCAACAAAATCTGTAAAAAACTATCCAGCTAATGGATATGGGCTTTATGGGATGTCGGGTAATGTTTGGCAATGGTGTAATGATTGGTATGAAAAGACTTACTACTTTAACTCCCCAGAAAAAAATCCCCCTGGGCCAGCAAGTGGTAAGACTAAAGTTTTACGTGGTGGGTCTTGGTATACAGATTTAAGTAAAATACGTGTCTCTGCACGTATTAATGATATCCCTGATGGAAGGCAATATGACTTTGGTTTTAGATGTGCAAAAAGCAAATAAAAAAATGTTCTTATCTAAGGTTTTATCTCTAGCAATTTTTCTAGTGTTTTTTGTTACTGCTTTTAATGTAAGTTATTCTTTTCCCCAAGGTGGAAAAGTAGAAGCAACAATTACACTAGCAAATGCAAAAAGAGATGTTCCCAGCAATGTTGTGATATGGTTAGAACCTCTTGGAACTCCTGCTCGTGTGCCTAAACAAACACCGCCTTATCCAACTATGCGTCAAAAGGGTAAAAGATTTATTCCTCAAGTGTTAGTTGTTCCAGCAGGTTATACAGTTAGTTTTCCAAATGATGATCCTTTTCCACACAATGTTTTTTCCCCATCAGATGTAAAGCGTTTTGATCTAGGACTCTATCAAGCAGGTGAAAGCCGTGATTTGCCAATGAACCGTCCTGGTGTAGTTCCTGTTTATTGTAATATTCACCCACAAATGAGAGCTTTTATTCTTGCAGTAAAAACTCGTTATTATGGAGTAAGTGATAACTCTGGAAAAATAGAAATAAGTAATGTTCCTAGTGGTAAGTATTCTTTAAAAGTTTGGCACCAAAGAGCCTTAACTAGCACATTAAATAAACTTACCCGCGAAATAACAGTCTCAGGAAGTACTAACGCAGGTTCTATTCAAGTAGATGAAGCGGGCTATACCAATCTTCCACATAAAAATAAAGATGGAAGAGATTACGCGCCCGGATTTTAAGATCTATAAAATAAAAAAGCCGCTTGAATTTAAGCGGCTTTTTTTACTTTAATTAGATGTTTTAGCGTCCTTGGAATTTTGCAGGGCGTTTTTCAACAAAAGCTTTAACACCTTCTGCAAAATCTGCTGTAGCAGAACATTCCATTTGTAGTTGTGCTTCTAGCTCTAATTGTTCTGATAAAGAAGCATGATAGCTAGAATCTAAAAGTTGTTTTAACCGGCCAATTGCACTTGTAGGAAGTTCAGACGCTTGCTTAGCAAAAAAGCCTGCTGTAGTAAGTAATTCTTCATTATCAACAATTAAATTAACAAGTCCCAGGTTTTTTGCTTGTTCTGCATCAAGTAATTCCCCTGTCATCATTAATTCCATTGCCTTTGCCCAACCAACTATACGAGGCAAAAAGAAAGTACCTCCAAAATCTGGAACCAACCCAATTCTAATAAAAGCTTGACTAAATTTTGCTGCCTTAGCTGCAATACGCACATCACAAGCTAAAGCTAAATTAAATCCTGCTCCAGCAGCTACTCCATTAACAGCAGCTATTATTGGCTTAGGTAAACGCCTCATTAGTAATATTAATTTGTGGTAAATATCTAAAGCTAATCTAAACTGACTTGGTGCATCTGTACCAACTACGGTTAGCATTTGTTTAACATCGCCACCAGCAGAAAAAGCACGACCTGAGCCAGTAAGTATCACAGCACGAATATTTTCTTTATTTGTTAACTCTTCAAAAACCTGTATTAACTCTGTAGCTAAATCTGTACTCAAAGCATTCATTGCTTCTGGACGATTCATTGTTATCTTAAATATATTATCTTCTTCCTCAATTAGTAGAGTTTTATAGGACATCTTTTCTCCTAGGTATAAAATTTTTGTTTATAGGAAAACTAAACTAAGTGCTAACTATTGATAGATCAGTGAGTTCCATATCTTTTAAGGTAATTTTTAAGTAACGACCATCTTTTAGTGGGATAAAATATCCATCTGCTCCACCTCCTGGAGCAGTCGCATTAGGATTAACTAACGTAGCAACACAACTAGGTAATTGTGCAAGAATAAGATCAAAATTTGGAATTCTTCTTTTTCCCATTACCATAACTGAACCAGGTGGTAAGTTAATAGGAAGCTTAAGTTCTTGGATCGCTTTTTCTAAATCGTCCATCGGATCTCCTCAAAAATTCCCTCTATGGTATACACTTAATATAAATAACACTATATTTTTTACTTTTTTATAATCAACTATTATTAAAATACTTAATAGACAAAACCATTAATTCAACTTTTTGTTTTGCTTAAAAGAAATGGTTAGTTGAAAGATAACAAGGGGATTTTACTATTAATTGATAGTGTAGTCTAGTTAACAAAATTGGCTTTCTCCGTTACAGAAAATTTAATTTTTAGATTCAGGCAAACATTGTTTTAAGACTCTTAAACTATTCTCGCCCATTATTTTTTTTATTTCTTCTATAGTAAAACCTTCTATTAATAAAGCATCTGTTATCTGTACAATTCCTGTAGTATCAAATGGAACAATCACCGCCCCATCAAAGTCTGAGCCTAGTCCAACATAATCAACCCCTACTAAATCAGCAACATATCGGATAGCCTTTACAATTGCTTTAGCATCTTTACCACAAACGGCTGTATCCCAGTAACCTATTCCAATAACTCCACCTGTGCGAGCAATAGCTTTAATTTGTTCATCTGTAAGATTACGATTATTATTGCAAGTACCTTTAACACCTGTATGTGAAACTACTACTGGACGCGTTGCCATAGCTAAAACATCATCTATTACTTTACTAGAAGAATGTGCTAAATCTACTATCATATTTTTAGATTCCATTCTACGAACCATTTCTTTACCTAAATCTGTTAATCCTTCTCTTTTTAAGCCATGAGCAGAACCACCTATGTCATTATCAAAAAAATGTGCTGGCGACATCATACGAAATCCTGCATTAAATAGTATTTCTACATTATCAATTTTTCCATCTAATGCATGCGCTCCTTCTATACCTAAAAACCCGGCTGTAATGGTAGGATTTTTTTCTCTAGCTAATAAATAATTTTCTAAGTCTGTTTTAGATTTAATTAATATTAATTTCCCTTCAGAAGCACTAGAAAAGTTATCTAGCTTACTTGCCTGATAAAGAGCGCGTTCTGTTAAGCTATTCCAAGTAGCTAGGGGCCAGCGTTGGCAAAAGGCTAGAAGAAAAATATTATCCGTTTTATCATCATTTTTTTCGATATTAAGTTTTCTTGGTGATTTTGTTACTACAGTAAAAGCTTGTATTGCAACATTTCCTTCAATTAGCCGTGGGATGTCAACCTGTCCCCTAGAACTAGATTTAAGAAGATTTCTATTCCAAAGTAGCGAATCAGCATGTAAATCTATAATAAATAAACTTTTATGAAGTTCTTTAGCTTTTTCTGAAGCAAAATAAGGAGGGCGACTTAAGACTTTATTATTATTTTCTTCTACTTGACCTGGAGCAATAAAAAAGAAGGCTAGCATTACTCCTAGAAAAAAAAGTAGGCTATAAAAAATCCCTTTTTTCCAACCAGAAATCTTCATTATTTGCCCCCTCCCCCAAGCCTTGTAAATTGGAGACTTTAAACACTATTATTTCTTATTTATATTAAAATAATATTCTGCTATTGGAGTGTAATGTCTTTCTGTGTTACGTCCTTTAAGGCGCATTTCATAATCATCAGAAAGGAAAAAAGTTGAGTTAAAATTAATTACTACTGCACGTCCATTGATCTCTATTTTATCACTATTCCAAACCCGCCGCCCATTAGAAGAATATAGTTCAGCACTATAACGTTCAAAAGTCTTATCTCCAGGAATATGTAAAGATAAAATTACTTGTTTTACTCCCATAGGAAGAACTATTTTACTTAACCCTCGGTTTTCTTCTGCTGCCCAGGGTTCAAGCTGAAAAATAGGCATTTGTATTAGGTCATCTTGAGGAGTTTTAGTTGTTAAATTTGTTGTTGGAGACTCAAAAATAGCACAAATGTGATGAATTAAATCCTCTATTCGTCTATCTAAAACCGATAAATTTTCTGGTTTTGAAATAGAGTTAAGTTCATGTGTTAGTTCTTTTTCTTTTTCTTTTAATCCTTCATTATTTTTTGCTAAATCATCAATTTCTTTTTGTATTTCTAATTGTGTATTATCTTGTTCTTTTAGTCTTACTTCTTGCTGTTCAGCTATTTCTGATTTACGTCTTCTTAGTTCAAGTATTTGTTTTTCTAACTCACTAATTTGTTTATCTATTTCTACAACTTCTTCTTCTAACTCTTGCGCACCTTCTTGGTATTCTTTTAAGCATTCTCCTTGCTTATCTTCTAATAGAACTATTTGTTTTTTTATTTCTTCCTGTTCAGATAAACAATTGGCTATATTTTTTTGTTGCTCTATTAGTTTATTTTTAAGCTCCTCTATTAATTCTTGACGATTATTTACATTAAACATTAATTCTTTATAAACAACAGATGCAACATAGTGATTATCTATTTGATCCCTAATTTTTGTTACCGTTTCTAAATCTATACTTGAAACAATATTACTAAGTTGTTTTTCTGCTAAATCAAAGCTTTTTATTTCAGATTCTATTTCCTCACTTTTAATTGCTTTTGGGGTGTCTTCTATATCAAATTTATCATCCATGAAAGTACCTCATCTTAGCGAAATTAGAGTTTATTTAACATTATCTTAAAGCTTTTTAGCATAATATTTTGAGGGCAAATATAAGTAGATATACAAAGGAAAGTAATTGTTTTAATTAAATTACATCTTTAATAGGATCAAACATTTCTCTAAATTCCTCAAATAAGGCTTCTTTTAATTGGAAGAAATCTTCTTCTACTTGACGATTTTGGGTGTTATTAACCCTTAATCTAAGTTTCATTGGAGGAGGAAAACCTTCAGCAATTAAATCAAAAATACCCCAACCTGTAGCTGGAGTGGAATCTTTGCCATAAAAAATTCCATAATCCCTGCGAATTGGGTCAAAAACTATTGCTATATGCCAGTCTGTACCATAGATTTGACGTTGAGTATTTTGGTCAGTTCCAGACATAAATACTCCAAATCCTGGGTGAGTATGATACCAACCTACAATGCGGGCATTTTGACCTGTTTTTTGAATATAATCACTAGCCTCTTCCATTACTTTTTTTAGCATTCCGCCATCAAATTCAACGTGTGTTGAACCCGCTTGAGCATCATCGGCAGGCATTGCATCAGTTATTGCAGTATATGTAATTTTTTTACCATTTACTTCATCATAATAAAGATTACCTAATAGAACGCCTCCCCGCTCATTTTCGCGTCTATAAAGTGAAGCAGCCATTCCATCAGGGTTATGAGAGCCTGCAATAAAGATTTTCTCTCTTGCTTGGCGCGAAAGAAAAATACGAAAGTCTTCTGTAGGAACTTCTCCTTCAATTTCTACAGTTTCTGGCAAACGTCGTCTAACGGCTTCAACTTCATTAACTTTTTTAATAACAAATTTCATACGAATTACTTCCTAATTAAGAAAGTACGTCTTGGCGGTGGAGGTGGTTGTGGAGGTTGAGGACTAACTGCTCCTACCGCTGGAGTATCAGATACTTTTTTTACTTGAAAAGTTTGTGATGCTGGTTCACGACCAGGAACAGGTAAAATTTGGCGGTCAGAAGGAAATAGCGTTGGATTAGCATAATACCAATCTGCCGCGTTATAGTTTGCAATTGAATAAGGGTCTACTAAATCAGGGTCATATTGAAAGAGTCTTGCCATTTTTACTACAAAAGACCCTAAGCCTTCGCGGTAATCCCAACCACCTATACAAACCTTTCCATCGGGCCAAACATGAGGGTGAAAAATTGGCACCATTTCATGCATCATTACCACGGGTTTTTCAAATGGATGGCTAGGAGATAGTATAATGCGTATACGATGTTCATCGCGTGTTAAAGAAGTATTAATATAACTACGAATATTAAAAGTAACAATATATTCATGTGGAGGTGTGCCATAAGCTTGCCAGCTAATAGCAGTGCCACGAATAGATTTCATTTCTTCATAGTCGGCTTCTAAACGCGCCCGTCTAACATCTTCTGGTGTTGCCATAAAATACCTCTTAACGAAAGTTCACAGCTTAAGAGCCGCCGCGAGTGTTTAAGAATATGCTTACGACATCTCCACTTGCAACACCAAATTGCGCCAGTGTTTGATTAGGTCGTAGCTGCATACCACGATAAACTAATGCTGTTCCTGGTGTGTTGGGAATCAGGCCAGCTTCCGCCAAATTACGCAAAATTGCATCTGCAGGCATATCGTCGGAAACCGTCACCTCAACTTCTTTACCGTTGTTCTCATTGCGAAAGGTGACATCAATATCTGGCATGTAAATTTCTCCTTGATTTTTTTAGCCTCACAAGGTGCGATGATTACACCGATGACAAAAACTTATATTTGGATCAAAACAATCTACTTGATGGCAAACTTCGCAGCGGTATGCCGAGCGAGATTGCTGTATTGCAAACTTAGCATCTGGCGAAATTTGAATCGGTTCTGGAGCATAAATTAACGCACGCAAAAATTGATGACGTAAAAAGCGGCCATCTTCTGTAAAGAGGTTATGACGACGTTCTTCCCATCTATCCCAAATATTAACTCCTAGATATCCGATAAAAAGCACGCCGAACAAAAAAGCCATAAAATCCATAAAGTACCTCTTTTTTGCCACGTTAACGCCAGTCTGACTTTAATAATTTCTAGCGTCAGAATTTAATTGCCAATTGTTAAGTTGTTGGACTCGCATTTTAAACTAATTTATCAACAAGTGCTAGCATTGATAACAAACTCTATATAATTTGTTTTTAACAATTAGCTAATCTTGCTAGTAAAACTATTTGTTTATATTAACTATCCGCTAAAGTGCCTAAGATTTTAGCGGAGTCTCCTGATATTTCAAAGGCTTTATGTTCTCCTTGGCTGCTGGTTGCAGAAAAAATATGTAAAGGAGGAACGCCTAAATCCCATAAAGTTAAACTTAAAATCTCTTCTGGAGTTTCACTACGTGAAAATCTAGTAATACTTTTAACATACGTCTCATCACTAGATTTAGCAAAAGATTCCATAATAGTATGTTGAGTTGTTTGATCTGTTTTATGACAATTACTACAAACTAGTTCATCATCAAAAATACGGTGTGCTGGGCGCATTAACGCGATTATTTTACCACAATAACGACAACGTATCTCTAAGATAAATCTACGTCCAAGATCTAAAGTTACATTGTCGCCTAAGTAATTTTCTACGGCTACAAGTAAATCCTCTAGTGTTGATGTATAAACACTTAATAGAAGTTCTTGTATTTTCTCATAATTACCATGAGCTAAACAATCCTCTAAAGCTTGTAGTGTAATAACTAAATAACTATTAGTTAATCCATTAAAAGCTATTCGCTTACCAATAGCAGGTTGTTGATTATGAAGTAGTTTGATGGCTTCTTGAACTTGAAGAGCAGAAATTAAAGCTGAAGTAATTTGTACAGTAGGCATTTTTTCTTCTTGTAAAAATCTTTTACGGACACTTTCGCAGCTATCATATCTAGAACGAGCATCTTCAATTTGTTCTGGAGTAACATTACATTCATAACATACCCCTTGATTGCCAAATATCATTACATTACCTGAAAAGCCTAAAATACCAGCATTAATCCAAGGAACTCCAACACTACGACAAGCCCTATTAGTAGCAAGTCTTGCCT
The DNA here is from genome assembly GCA_964492845.1 of uncultured Clostridia bacterium. Classification (GTDB taxonomy): domain Bacteria; phylum Acidobacteriota; class Blastocatellia; order Chloracidobacteriales; family JADJPF01; genus JADJPF01. The sequence continues at coordinate 54,605 of CAZBMZ010000002.1, read as the reverse complement.
CATCATTATCAACACAACTTAAGACTACATTCATTCTTCGGTAAGCACCTAAGCCTAAATCCCAAACCATATCACCATGAAAGTATTCTACTTTAGAAGTTGTTTCTAAAGCTAAATCTTTAATGGCAGCAGCGGCAGCAGCAGCTTTTTCCTTACCTATATCTTCTTTACGAAAAAGAACTGTACGACTAAGATTTGAGCCAGAAATAGTATCAAAATCAATTATAAAAAGCCCGCCTACACCTAAAAGTGCTAAATTCTTTAAGGCTTCATTACCTAAAGCACCTGCTCCAATAACCATTATTTTTGCTTGGCGTAAAATATTTTGATCCCACCAATCAATGCGTCTTTGTCTTTCAAAAGGATCGTTCTCATCTACGTGCTGCTCTTTAAGCTGAAATACCATTATACCCTCTAAATAATTCTTAAATTAGCTTAAAAAAATTTATTATCAAAATTTTTAGGAGTATATCCCAATTTTTGATCAAATGGCTATAATTATATAAATTTTGCTGTACAGAAATCTTAGCATCAATGGTAATATTTTAAGTTATCAAAAAAAGAGGGTGTTTATGCGCATTTGCCCTAACTGCAACTCAGAAATTCCCCAGGCAGCAACTACTTGTAGTGTGTGTGCAATTTATGATGACCCAACGGATTATTCAACAAGAATAGATGAAAAGGCTGGTCTTTCAATAAAAATTTGCCCGTCTTGCAACACTAATAACCAATCTTCCTGGGCATTTTGTGGTAGATGTGGCTATCCACTAAATGAAGTTGCCATAGAAAAACCCAAAGAAATCCAAAAGCCTGCAATAGCTAAAGTAGCTATCCCTCCAGCAAAAGCTATAGTTGCAAGTCCAATCATTGCTAAAAATCAAAATCTCTCAAACCAAGTTTTGTCAACACAAAACAGAGGTGAAGAAAAAGCTATTTTTGATTTTATTATTTGTGCTGTTTGTGAACAAACTAATCCTAGTGACAAAGAAACTTGTTTTGCTTGTGGAAATCCTTTAGCTAAAACTCTACCTATGGGTTCTCAAATAAACACTCCTAAATTACGGCTAATCAAGGATAGCGGCGAAGAGGAAACTTATGATATAACAGGAAGTGAATTTACTATTGGTCGTAGTCAAGGAAATATTACATTTCCACAAGATAACTATATGTCTAGTTGTCATGCTCGTATTATCCAAAAAGATCAACGTTTTTTCCTAGTTGATGAAAATTCTAAAAATGGCGTTTACAAATGTATTAAAGGTGAATTAGTCCTTAAAAATGGTGATACCATATTAGTTGGTAGACAAGTCCTTCGTTTTGAACAATAAACAACACCAAGGCAATCATAGCCTTAAATCTTAAAGCATTTGCGGGGTGAAAATGACAGATCAAAATACTAGTATTGTTACTACTGTGGCTGGATTTACAGATGTTGGTATGGTTAGAAGTAATAACGAAGATAACTTCTTAATAGCAGACTTAGCAACTGGACGCGTTTTTCTTATCCCACAACGAATAAATCATAAAGCAGCAGAAAACCGACTGCTTTTAGCTGTGTCTGATGGTGTAGGGGGTGCTAGTTGTGGAGAAGTTGCATCTTCTATGGCTGTTCATTCTATGCGTGTAGAACTGCTTAGACGTAACAACACAACTGATCCATTTCAACGCCTAGTCCAAGCGGTAGAAAAAGCTAATTCCTTAATTTGGAATGAAGGTCAATCTAACCCCGAAAGACGAGGAATGGGAGCAACAATTACTGCTGCACTTATAGAAAAAAATGTTGCTTATATTGCTGAGGTAGGCGATTCCCGCGGCTATGTTATTCATTCTGGACGTATTAAACAAGTTACAACTGACCAATCATTAGTTGGCATTTTAGTAAATCGTGGAATAATGACCCCTGAACAAGCAGAAACAGCCCCAGGACGTAATATTATTTTACAATCCCTAGGATGTAATTCTGAAATAAAAGTAGCTGTTAGTTCTGTTGAACTTTGTACTGGAGATTATTTACTACTTTGTTCTGATGGTCTTTCTGGTAAAATCAAGGCAGAAGAATTACTTCAACATGTAGAAAATAACGCTTCCATAGAAGATTGTTGCAAGCAATTGATTGAACTGGCTAAACAAAGAGGTGGTGAAGATAATATCACAGTAGTTTTAGCTAAGTTTGAAGGTAATGGGCTAAAGCCTGCTGAACAAGTAACCCGACTTACTACACAAATAGAAGTTCTAGCAGCATTTGATCCTGAAGATGAAGCACAACGTAGAAAACAAAAAAATAAAGCTATTGCTGAATCTGCTGAAGACCTAAATAAAACCAAACGTTTAAGTTCAGAAAAAGGCAAAGGTACTCCAGTTTATTCACAAACTTTAGGAGGTGGTAGAAAACCACTTTCTAAAGAAGCAAAACAACTATCTGAACTTTCAACATTAAAAATCGAGCCTGTACGCTTAACTAATACTCAATTAGTAGAGCATAACAACACGGTTGAAGCTACTTTGGCTAACACAATTAACGTTTTAAGAAAACAAGTTGATAATTTCCGCCAAGTAGTTTTCTGGGCAGAAAAAGACGGAAAAAATTCTGCGGCAGTAAGTGAAGCTATTAAAAAGCTAGAAAACCTTATTCGCTCTATTGAAAACAATAGGTTATCTTTATCAGAATCTAATAAACTTGTTGAATAACTTATTATTAATCAATAGTTAATTAAAACTAGGGCCAAGCCTTATTATTAAAATAATAAAGCTTGGCCCTAGTGCTATTCTGAGCTACAAAGCTCATTCTTTAGTGCATACTTAATTAGATCAGCTAAGGTATGTATGCCTAGCTTTCTATAGATATTTGCTCTATGTGCTTCAACTGTTCTTGGGCTTACAGATAGTTCTTCTGCTATTTTTCTGCTAGACATTCCTTCTGAAATCAATTTCACTATTTCTTTTTCTCTTTCACTTAGTAAATTACGCATTATATTTTTTGACACACTTAAAACAGTATGTCTTTCCTCCCACTCAAACTTTATAACTTTATGGCATTGGTACAGAAATTTATTTAGGGTTAAAACCCATTTAATTGTTAGGCTATATAGCTAAAAAACAGAGCAAATTATAGTGTTATCATTAGGTTTCGGCAAGCTCTAAAATATACCTAATGATAACATTATAGGTAGCTAATTATTTATTAACTTTTTTATTTTAAGTTATAAAATTTAAGTTTGATAATTTAATAAAATTAAGAATTATATTAGACTTATATTACAAGTTATATTTCATCCATCTATAGACATTTTTTTATTTTTTATGGTACATATAGAAAGATTATTTCACTTAATAATTTATGACTAAATCACTTGATATACTATCTAGTTTTCTTCAGGTATCTACCTGGTTAACTGAGTCCTTAGAATTAGATGATCTATTACCTGCTTTAATTAAGTCGGCCATAGAGTTGGTTCCGTCTGCTGATGCAGGTTCATTACTTCTATATGATGAAAAAGAAAATAAATTATTGATTAGAGCAGCCTATAATTATGGTTCTGAAGTTGTAGGATTAAAATTAAGTGTTGATAGTGGGATAGCTGGTTGGGTATTTCAAAATCGCCAAGCTACTATTGTTAATGATTTTTCTACAGATTATCGAACACATTTTTTTCCTGGCCAAGATGTAATTGCTCCTATTAAATCTATGATAGATGCCCCGCTTTGTGTTAAAGACAAAGTAATAGGAGTTATTTCTTTTGATAATCTTTCAAAATCCTTTGCTTTTAATGAAGAAGATTTAAGAATTGTGCGCTTTTTTGCCAATAATGCTGCAATTGCAATTGAGCGTTCTCGTCTTTATGAGGACTTAAAACAACAAAACCAACAATTACAAATCCTTTACCAAAAATCTCAAGAAGCTGTTAAGTTAAGAAACGATTTTCTTAACTGTGCAACACATGAGTTAAGAACCCCGCTTTGTGCCATTATTGGCTTTGCAGAGCTATTACTAAATACCCCAACTCAAAATAACAACAGTATGTCTAATAAGCATCACCAATGGTTAGAAGTCATTTATCAAAGTAGCCAGGATATGCTTAATCTAATCAATGGTATTTTAGATCTTTCTGCATTGCTTGCTAATCGTATGCCATTACACCCACAAAGCTTTCATCTAAAGCATTTAGTAGAAGAGCTAATACAGCTTACTAAACGTTGGATAAAAGATAAACCTATTGATATTAACTATATAATTGATATGAATTTGCCTGGTCTTTACTTAGATCAAAACAGATTAAGCCAAATTTTACTTGGGTTACTCTCTAATGCAGCAAAGTTTACTAAGGCTGGTAATATTACTATTGAGGCAAAAATTATAAATTCTGAACGATTTTCTATTAGTGTTTCTGACACTGGAATTGGAATAAGGGCTGAACATATAGACTTGATTTTTGAAGATTTTGGACGTGTAGACAATTCAACTACACGAGATAACAATGGTTTAGGAATAGGTCTTTCTATCACCAAACGCTTATGTCAAATAATGGGCGGAACTATTTCTGTAAAAAGTACTTATGATGCTGGTTCGACTTTTACAATTGAGCTTCCTATTAATGGATCTCACTTAACAAATTAATAGTAAACATCTGTTAAGCTTGTAGGTTTATATTCCCCTTTAAGCAATTTTTTTATTTTTTCTACCCTAACTTTATTTTTTTCTGGATATTTAGCAATATTAAAATCATTAGGAGCAATAATCATAGCCACTAAAGAAAGATATTCATCCGTTGAAAGCTCATTAAATTCTTTATTAAAATAAGTTTTAGCCCCATCAGCAAAACCTACAATTTGCTTATCTTTATAATTACCTAAATAAACAGAATTAATAAATATATCTAATTGAGTATTTTTATCTACTCTACTATTAAAAATTAGCGCAATTAAACTCTGTTTTATTTTTTTATATCTTAGAAATCCTGGCGTAAATCCATTAAAAAAATATACTTTTACAATAGCTTGTGTAATGGTCGTATAACCTGCTCCAGGTGTTTTTAGATCAATGCCATTATGATAATAAAAACCTGGGTCTTCAACCTTAAGTAAAATTTCCTGAAGGTTTATAGGAATATCTTCAATTCTAATTTTTATTTTATTAGAAGAATAAATTTTGCTAACAATTGTTGGAGTGTCAAAATAAGCTTTTACTGAAACTGTACTAAAATAAATAACAGGCAATAATCCTACTAGTAAAATAACCAGCAATAGTTTTTTTAATTTGCTATAAGTTTTTTTTGCTTTCAAACGCTATTCCCTAAATTCTTAAAATTATGATGAATGCTAATTGAGAAGTTTTATCATAACAACTAGAAAAACAGAAAAATTATAATAAACTCTATATTTAGATGAAGTTATAAAATAATTGGCTCATAACCAATTGCTAGACTTTTTTTACTTTTTTAGCTAACTGCTATAAATTATTCCAACAAATAAATTTCTAATAAATTTTTAAGGGCAAATCTTTTGGCAAAAACTTTTTTACAATACGGACAACAAGCTATTGAATTTACTTATGATAAAGAGCAGTTTTCTTTGCTAACTACTCCAAACATTAGCAATATAGCACTTTCTGAGACAGATATACTAGTATCAATGGCTAATCCTATTGATGGTCAACCGCTAGAAGAAATTATTGACATAGGGGAAAATGTAGTAATTGTTGTTTCTGATACTACACGTCTAACAGGCAGTCAAATAATTATTCCTCTCTTAGTTGCTCGCTTGCTGCAATGTGGCTTAAAGCTTAATAATATCAGTATTTTATTTGCTACAGGTATTCATAGACTTCTTACAGAAAAAGAAAAACGATTTTTAGTTACAAACAAAATTTTTGACTCTATTAAAAGCTATGATCATGATCCTAATGATGCAAAACAACTAACTTACCTAGAAGATACTACCTACGGCACACCTGTAGAAGTTAATTCTAAACTCTTAGAGGCTGATCATATAATTTTAACGGGAACAATTGCTTTTCATTACTTTGCTGGTTTTAGTGGTGGACGCAAATCTATTTTACCTGGTCTTGCATCAGCAAAAACAATTCAGCATAACCATTTACTTGCACTAGATTTTATAGACGGCGTTGCTTGTCGCCGCGCTGGTGTAGGGCTTGGTCGGCTAGATAAAAATCCTGTTCACGAAGATATGCAGGAAGCTGCAAGTATGATTTCTCCCTCATTTTTAATAAACACTATAGTTAATAAAACCGGTCAAATAGAGCAAGTTTTTTGTGGTGATTGGAGGGTTGCACACCGCCGAGGCTGTGCCGAATACGCTAGTCAACATACAATTGAAATACCAGAAAAGCGTGATTTAGTGATTGCTAGTTGTGGAGGTTTTCCAAAAGACATTAATTTAATTCAATCTCACAAAGCATTAGATATGTCAGCAAGTGCCTTAAAAGATGGTGGAACAATTATTTTGCTGGCTGAATGTAGCCAAAGTTATGGCCGAGAAGATTTCTTAGATTGGTTTAAGTTAGGTAATTCAACAAATATTGGGGAAAAGTTGCAAACAAACTATCAAGTAAATGGTCAAACTGCCTGGTCACTAGCCAATAAAGCCGAAAAATTTCAAGTAATTTTAGTCTCACAACTTCCAGCACAAGAGGTAAAACTAACCGGAATGCGCCCGGCCCCAGATTTAATCACTGCTTTATCAATGGTTAGCCGTAATACACCTGGATATATCATCCCTAATGCTTGTGAAGCAATTCCTGTAGTTAGAAAACCTGGTAAATAACCTAATGTCCAAACATGATCCTATTGCAGCATTAAGAATTAAAGATTTCCAATTATATTCTATGGGCGCAGTGCTAGCCGTTATAGGCTCTCAAATGCAAAGCGTCGCTGTAGGCTGGGAGCTTTACGAACGTACTAACTCGGCTCTTTCGCTTGGTTGGGTTGGACTCTTACAAGCTTTGCCTGTAATTTTACTAGCTTTGCCTGCTGGTCAATTAGCTGATCAATATGACCGTCGCCGTATAGTCCTGATTACACAAGTATTTACTACTTTTTGTTCTATTGGATTAGCACTTATCTCTTATTACCATGCACCTATTTTTTTAGTTTATCCACTTTTATTACTAGGCGGTGTAGCAAAGGCTTTTATGTGGCCTGCCCGTTCAGCAATGGTTACTCAGCTTGTTCCAATCAGTATTTTTAGCAATGCGGCAACCTGGAGTAGCACATTTTTTCAAATTGGTGCTATTAGCGGCCCTGCCCTAGGTGGACTTATAATTGCAAATTATGAAAGTGCCTTGCCAGTTTATATAATTGATGCAATTTTTGGTATTGCTAGGTTTATTTTTGTAGCACTAATTACTAGCAAACAAACTATTCATTCTAAAGAGCCTATGACCTTAAATTCTTTAATTGCTGGGTTTGACTTTGTTTGGAAGACTAAAATAATCCTTGCAACTATTACACTTGATCTATTTGCTGTGCTGCTTGGTGGCGCAACAACACTTTTACCAATATTTGCTAAAGATATTTTGCAAGTTGGGCCTAGTGGACTAGGTTGGCTTCGCGCTTCTGGGTCAATTGGTGCGGTTATTATGGCTTTTGCTTTAGCATATTTACCACCAATGAGAAAAGCTGGTAAATCTATGCTTTGGTCAGTAGCAATTTTTGGTCTTGTAACAATAGTTTTTGGCCTTTCTCAATCATTTCTGCTTTCTTTTAGCATGCTTTTTCTAGCTGGAGCAGTTGATATGATTAGCGTTGTAGTGCGTCAAACACTAGTTCAAGTGCTAACACCTGATGAAATGCGAGGACGGGTTTCTGCTGTAAATAGTATTTTTATTACCTCGTCTAATGAAATCGGAGGTTTTGAGTCAGGAGTAACGGCTGCAATCTTTGGCCCTGTGATTTCTGTTGTTGGTGGTGGAATTGGTACAGTCTTAGTTGTAGTTGCTACAATATTAATTTGGCCGGAAATAAAGAAATTTGGCTCTCTAGAACAACCTAAAAACTAAATATTGCGCCTTAACTAGGCCACCAACGAGGATAATCAGTAAATTCCTTAAATTTATTTAAGATAATATTAAATCCTCTAGTTTGTGCAAGTTCTATATAAGCAACTGCCGAGAGTCCAGGTCTTAGCAAATTTGCTTTATCATCTAAACTTGCATATGCCAAATAAACCCGCTGTTTACCTTGTTTAATAATAGGTTCATTCCCAAGAGTTTCTACCTTAGCTAAAAACTCTTCTTGCTCTAACCCTTTTATTTTCAGACGAACAAATTTATTAAAGTTTATTTTGGCAATTTGCCATTCTGGTATCTCTATTTCTATTCTTAATTGAGACTTATCCACTACTTTACATAATAAAAAACCTTGATCGCTAGGTTTTCCTAAATATTGCGCTAGGTTTTCTCCTACAACAATTCCATCTAAAGGAGATTTAATTTGAAATTCTTGTTTTTGCTTAAGCAATAATTGGTGCTGTACATTTGTATCTTCAATATTTTCATTTACTTGTTTAAGTTCTGAATTTAATTTGTCTAATTTTGCCTTTGCCGCAGTTAACTGGCTTTCTGTTACATTTCTTTTAGTGGTGATTTGCTTTGTAGAACGTTGATGAGTGGCAATTGCTAAAGCTAGTGTGGCTTGAGCCTCTTGTTGTTTTTTTAAAGCAAGTTGGTAATTAAGCTTTGCTTTTTGGACTTCTATTTCTGAGACTAAGTTCTTAGTTAAAAGTATTTCTTGTTTTTCAATTATGTTTTTGTAATGGTCTATTTTTACTTTTGTAGTTTCTAAGCTAGTGTAAAGTTCGTTTATTTTTGCATCTCCTTTTTCTGATTGTCTTTGACCAAAACTTTGTTCTTCTGCAACAAATTCTTGTACTTGGCCTTGATAGTTTTCTAAATAAGCAAAAGTTTGCTCTAGCAGTCTTTTTTGTTGGCTTATTTTTTCTTTTAGAATATCGCTATCATATTGTAACTCCAAGAGCTTAGACTTTAATTTAGACATCTCCATATCGCTATCATAATTTTTGATAGTAGCAATAGTTTGTCCTTTTGTTACTAATTGCTGGTCTTTAACTAATATATTAGTAACTATTCCTGAATAAGAACATGTCACAGGGACACTTTTATCTGGTAGAAAAGAAAATCTACACTCTGTAATTATTTTCTCAGGCCATTTTGCTATTAACATCCCTGCAACAATAAATACACTTGCAACCACAGTTAAAGCACGTAGGCGAAGCGGATACTCTGTTTCTCTATGCAATAATATTTTGATTATTAAATAACAAGCTTTTGGAAAGGAAGTAATATACCCTAGCAAAATTTTATAAAATCTAATTATTAATAATGGAGCAAAAATAAGTGCAAAAAGGTTTATTCTTCCCGTTAAAAGCCCATTAACAAGAAAGAAAATAAACAGTATTGGAAGAACCTTAATAAATAACAAAGATAAACTGCCGTAGGTTAAATAGAGTATTTTTTGACCTTTAGATAGTGATTGTTTTGGCATTTCCTCGCCATAAAACCACCAGTTAGATAAATTAGATATATAATTAGCAGCCTGTGTTTGCAAATTATACTCATCTAATAGGTTAGTCAAAATATAATAGCCATCTAACTTTATTAGCGGGATAAGATTTATTACAGTTGAAGCTGTAGCACTAAAAAATCCTATGTAACATAGGTCTGAAATAATTGTCTGACTAGTAAAAATTAAAGCCCCTATAGCCGCTATAGTAGCAATAAGAAACTGTGTATAAAGCCCTGCTAATAAAGTATAAAGCCTATGCCATTTATTCTTAAATAAATATATATCACTGATATTACAATAGGCCCCAGGAAGAACAAGCCCAAAAATTATTACTCCAACGTCGTTAACACGTCCTCCATAATGTTTACAAGTTACTCCATGACCAATTTCATGCAAAGAAACTGTTATAAGAAAACAAATATAGTTAAAAAGAAATCCATACTCTCTAACTACCCTATAACCTTGGCTATAAAATTCACTACGCTGGTTTAAGACCACAAGCATAACTAAACCCATTACTACCAAGGATGAAATCACAAAGGTTTTAGTAAATACCCAAGGCAAAAGGCTGTTTAATTTAGTAAAAAAGCGATCTGGATTTGTAAGTTGAAACTTTTTTGTATCCATCAAGTTGGTAGAATCTTTATAAGTTTCTTGGGAAGTATTTTTTGACTTTGTATCTTCAAAACTATCTATCAAACCAATAGAATCCAACTTAGCCATAATCTTTGTAAGCTGTGCTGGTTTGACGTTTAATTTCATTTGTTGATGGATAATTTCACACATTTGTGTGATGGTATGTTTACCATTTATTAGTAAAATGATCTCTCTTTCCCGTTTTCCTGCCTTAAAGTACCTATTTGAGCGTGTATCTTTAAACCAAAATACTGTTTGACCTTTTTCCGTTTGCTCTACAATATCCACATAATTGTGCAATCTTGGAGGGTAATAATAATAAGTTGTGTTAGCTTCTGGTTCTTCTAAATCAACAGACAAATTAACTGTTGAAGAAGGTATAGGAAATAAATTAGTTGTTAGCTTAGTTGTTGCTCTAGCTCTTGCTTTATTTGTTTTATTTGAAGCTTGAAACCCTTCAATAGTAAAAGTTTGCGGCAGTATTTCTACTAATTCGCCATAAATAAACAAAATAGTAGCTTCTTTAGCATTGCTATAATTAATATTTGTTGAATCAGACCATTGTTGTATTTCATGAATGAGTAAATCTATTTTCTCAGAAATGGTTAAAAGCTCTAATTGCCTTGCAGCTTTTGAAACATCCTCTAGTGCATAACAGACTATTTGACTTTCAAAAAAAGAAGCTTTTTTGGCTTTTAGGTTACTTATAAAAACTTTTGCTGGCTCTACATAAATAGAGGCTATTTCACCAAATAATACCCTTAGAGTTGCTTCATCATATGTAACTTGATCTGCTATAGAAGAATTTTTTTCAAAGGGCTGTTCAAGAGGTGCAAAAAATATTTCCTCAAACACTTCATCCAGGTTAGTAACAAGCTGACCATAAAAAGTTTCTGTAAACTTATAATCATCTGCTACTACAGGTGTTAGGGACTCATCCTTTTTGTAAGTAGATAATTCACTCATTTTTAATATATTTATGGAATATTTTACAAATAATAAATTTGTTGTTTTAGATATTAAGAAAATTTTACAAATGTGGATTCTTATTTTTATATACTAAACATTAATTTTTGCAGAATCAACCTACTTTTAACTTAGTAGTACCTACGACCTACTAAAACCTACTTTTTATGGTTGACATTTAATTATTAGTGCCTGTATATATACACAGCACAAATTACAATCCAAGTTTACCTTTGTAATCCATAACAATTATATTTTACTTAATCCCCAAATAAATTTTATTTCTGTTAACCTCACAAATTAACTTGTGGTTTTAATGTGCCAGCACATTTTCAAAAATACTCCAAAACTTATTTTTTAACCAAAAAACAATGTCAAAACTATTGTTTTAGGGACTTGGTCTTTTGGGCCAACAAAAACCAAACATATAAAGAGGAAAATTCATGCAAGATAAAAATTCAACTGTTAATTCTATCGCTAATGACGATTTAGATTTCAATATCGAAGAAGTAGAACAAGTTATTGCCCCTCAAATAGACGGTGGTGGTGATGAGGATACTAAGATTGGTGATGAAGAACCCGCTGCTGCTGGTGGCGTAAGCATTTCTAAGAAAAGATGGTGTTGCTAGTCTATAAGTTCTAGTAAGTTATTCTAAATTAATACTTTATCGAAAATTTGATCTATTAAGTAAAAAACAATAGAGAGGGAAATTCATGCAAGATAAAAATTCAACTGTTAATTCCGTTACTAATGACGATTTAGATTTCAATATTGAAGAAGTAGAACAAGTTATTGCTCCTCAAATTGATACAGGTGGTGGTGATATTGGTAGTGATGATGGTGATACTAGGATTGATGATCCAGATGATAAAGCAGCAGGTGGTGTAAGCATCAGTAAGAAAAAATGGTGCTGTTAATCAATAAAATTTGGCTAGTTAGTCTAAATTTATAAGTTACTTAAATAATTAGGTCGATCAGGCTAATAAAACCAACTAAAGAGGAAAGTTTATGCAAAGTAAAAAACCTAGTGCGATGGACAATGATGCAGATTTCAATATTGAAGATGTAAAACAGATACTTTCTCCTCAAATAAATGCTAGCAATAGTAATAAGGCTAATAATGATCAGGCTAAGATTAACAATGTTGAAGCCGCTGGAGCTAGTATTTCTAAGAAAAAATGGTGTTGCTAGTCTATAAACTTTGGTCAGCTAGCCCGAATTAATTGAGTTACTCAAAAACTGCCTTTAGCTAGTTCTAAATACAATTTAACTAAACTTATAAAGTTGCCTTGTTTACAAGGATAAGTATTTATACTAGCTCAAGTTACAAGCAAGTGAAGGAGTTTTTTTATAACTCTTTCACTATTTTCATTAAAAAAATGATTCTTTGACTTTTAACTAAGGATTAGGCATGTTTGTAAAAAAAATTGGAACAATAATAGCTACTGCTTCGGCTTTTATACTAGTAGGATATACAGGAACTTTTGCACAAGTAGGAACATCTGGTATTACTGGAACAATTTATGATGAAACACAAGCTGTGGTTGGTGGAGCAAGTATATCTGTCATAAGTAAATCTACTGGTCAAATACGTCAAACTATAAGTGCAGAAGATGGTTTCTTTTCCATACAAAATTTACAGCCTGGAGATTTTCTAATAGAAGTTGAAGCTGAGGGGTTTAATAAACTAAAGTTAGAAAATATTTCAATAAGTATAGGAGAAACAGTTCTCTTAAAAGAAGTGATACTTAAAACAGCTAAAACAGAAGCAGTAATAGAAGTTATTTCAGGAGAAACTTCTGTAGTAAACACTTTTAACCCACAAATTGCAGGTGTTATTTCAGAAAGATCTGTAGAAAATTTGCCTCTTAATGGACGTAATTTTTTAGAATTAGGGCTTTTGCTACCAGGCAATACTACTGCACCTATATTTAGTCCTGTTAAAGCTTTTCTATCTCAAATATCTTCTGGGGGTCAATCAGCACGTGGTAACGGCGTTTTTGTTGATGGAGCAGACAATAATGAAGATATTGTGGGGGGAATACTACAAAATTTTCCTATAGATAGTGTACGGGAGTTTCAAGTACAGCTTGCTCAATATAGTGCTGAAAGCGGTAGATCAAATTCTTCAATCATCAATATTGTTACTAAAAAAGGCTCTAACGAATTTCATGGCTCAGGAGCATTTTTCTTTCGCAATGATAAATTATCAGGTCTTCCACCTACACTTGACCGAAATTCTATTGCAAGTTTAGGTAATCCTCCATTTGATAGACAACAATATGCTTTTACTTTTGGTGGGCCAATTAAAACCGACCGGATTCATTTCTTTAACGCTCTTGAATATCGCAACCAAGATGGAATATTGATAGTTGGGCAAAGAGATGTTGTTAACAGAGTTGTAAACACTGTTTTTGCTCCTGCACCTTTAAGAGACTTTTTGCTAACCTCAAGAGTTGATTTAGATCTTAATAGCAGAGATCATATGTTTTTTCGCTATGGTATACAGCGAGAAGATAATATAGGCATTGGAAGTGCTGTTAGACCTATATCTACGCCAGATTATCGATTAAACGTGTTTAATCGTTCTCAATCTTTCGTTTATAACTGGGTTCACACTTTTTCCCCTAGGTTATTAAATGACTTTACTGCAAATGAAACCTACTACACTGATGAGATACCTGTTTTTTCTCAAACACCTTTTACAATCAGGTTTCCTTCTGTTGATGATGGCAGTGCATCACAAGATGCTCCTGTAAACGATCGCCAAAATCGCTTCCAACTTAAAAATGTTTTAAGTTTAGTTGCTGGTTCTCATACAATTAAATTTGGTGGTGAACTTCATCTTGTCAATACAAGAGGTTTAGATGGCTCATTTTCAGGTGGTCTAGTATCACTTACTGAAAACTTTGCATCCCGTGACCGTAATGGAGATGGTAGAATTGATGATAATGATATTCGTATAGCTTTTACTGCAAAAGTCCCTACCCCACTTTCTGCAAGAACAGTAACTAATAACAATAACAAATACTTAGGTTTATTTTTTCAAGATAATTGGAAAGTAAAATCAAATCTTACTCTTAATCTTGGTCTACGTTATGAGCTAGATACTAATGTTACCGCTAGAAATAATTTTGTTGTAGTTAGTCCTCTTGTAACACAGCGTCCCAAAATAGATGGCAATAATTTTGCTCCACGTATTGGGTTTAACTGGTCACCTTTTAAGGATAACAAGACTTCGATACGAGGGGGTTATGGGGTTTTTTATAGTCGTACTTTACTTGCACTTGCTGCTGCTTCAAGAATATCTACATCCGGTCTTACAGTTGAAATAAGAAGAGGTTCAGCAGTAGATAGTAATGGAAATTTTGTACCTAACACACCTACCTTAAGTGCAAATACTTTTTCAGGACGTATATTAGATAATTCCCCCGGTACTGACACTACGGTATTTGACCCTGATTTAGCTACTCCTTATGTTCAACAATTTAGTTTTGGAATCGAACGCGAACTACCTTACAACATAGTTATTTCAGCAGATGCACTACATGCTTATGGATTAAAATTTATCCAATCTCAAGTTATTAGTGAAGATCCGCTTATTTTTTCTAATGTATCAACCTTAAAAAATTGGTATGACAGTTTGCTTGTTAAAGTAGAACGACGACGAGGAAAACTTTTTAATTTCCTTGCCTCTTATACATTTGCAAAATCATTAACTATGTCTCAAGATTTCCAAATAATTGGAACAGATAACCCTAATGTAAATGTTGATAAAGGCCCTCCACCAAATGATATAAGACATCGTTTTTCTTTTGCTGGAATTTATAATGCTCCTTTTGGGATAAATATCTCTTCAATTCTTACTCTTGAATCAGAGGTTCCTGTTAATATTCGCCTTTCTGATGGCTCACGCCTACCAATAGCACAAGTTAACGCAGGAGCAAGACAATTTAAGACAGGAGCAGAACTTAATGCCTTTATTCAACAAATCAATGTTGGTGGGGGTGTAGATGGCATTCCTCTACCATTTGTTGCAGACAATATAAAACTAGGAGATGGTTTAGCTTCTCTTGATTTAAGAATAAATAAAGAGTTTAAGCTAAAAGATAGCCTTTCTATACAAGGCATAGCTGAAGTATTCAATGTATTTAATGTTACCAATGTAAGAGGAAGTCGTATTAATAATTTTTCTGGTATACAAAATGTTTTAGTACGAGATACTTCTATTACTACGGATCCTGGATTTCTACGAGCATCAACGTTTGGTAGACGAATAGAAAACGCTGGAGGGGTTTTTGGTACAGGTGGGCCTCGTGCATTTCAATTTGCTGTTCGTGTAAGTTTTTAGTCTACATTTTCTAGAAAATATAACTTAACCCCTAATTTCATTATTAGGGGTTTTTAGGTTTTTATGCAACACAACCAAAAAGCAACATTTACAACACTTTGATAGCAAATTGCTAAATATTTCAAAGCCTGTAATGTTGCTTTTCTTAGTTATTCGCTTACTTGGTTGGTTTTTATGGAGAATAATAAATGCAAGTATTAACAGCTTTACTAATAATTTTACTCCTTCCTCTTATGTCTGCTATGGCTCAACAGGCATCTTTATCAACAGAAATAATAAAGAACCCAGATCAGATTTTTAGTAAAGTCAAAGAAGACACTCAAATCTATCTGGCTGAACACTTTATAGTTACACGTTCTATTGATGAAAGTGATTGGTCACCTGATGGAAAGACTATAGCTTTTATCAGCAATATAAGTGGCCGTAGCAATATTTGGTTAGTTCCTGCTAATGGAGGATGGCCCAAACAACTCACCATAAGCGACCAACAACAAGCATATTTAACCTGGTCAGGTGATGGAAAATGGATAGCCTTTATGTCTGATTATGATGGGGATGAGCAATGGGATATTTTTTTAGTTTCTCCATCAAATGGCGAAGTAATAAATCTTACAAATAGTCCTGATGCTTCAGAAGAACTTCCTTCTTGGTCACCTGATGGTAAAAAAATAGTTTATAAAGTAAGAGAAAAAGACGCTTCCTCTTATGAGATTTATGTTATGGACATTTACAGCCGCAAAGTCCAAAAACTAACATCAAAAACTCCAGATGAATTTTATAATGAAAAACCTGTTTGGTCATTAGATGGGCTATATGTTGCATATACACAGTTTAGTGCTGATGGTTCAACTTCAAATATTTTTACTACTGAAGTTGCAACAGGAAAAACCCTTAATCTTACTTCCTCAATGGGAAACAAACTTTATTCTGTTAAAACTTGGTCACCTGATGGACATAAGCTTTTAATTACTTCTGATGCAGCAAATGGTTATGAAAATATTGCATTATTTGACATTGCTTCTAAAAAAATTGAGTGGTTAACCCAAAACAAATCAAGCTCTGAAGCTGGTAGTTTTTCACCTGATGGTAAAACTATAACTTGGGTATCAAATATTAATGGTAACAAAGAGATTTTTTTCTATGATATAGGCAAAAAAGAAAAGCATATTTTGCCTATAGCCAAAGGGGTAAACGATTTAGCAGGAGATAAAACCGCATTTACTAAAGATGGTTCCAAGTTACTTTTTTATCATAATGGCCCTAATTCGCCCAAAGATATTTGGGTTTATTCAATAAAAGAACAAAAATTTCATCAAGTTACACACTCATTTGTAGGCGCAGTTAAAGGTGAAGATTTAGTTCAACCTTTTTTAATTGAATATCCTAGCACTGATGGTAAATGGCAAATTTCAGCATTTGTTTATGTTCCACATAATCTTAAACGTGATAAACAAAACCCAGCAGTTGTTTGGATACATGGAGGGCCAGCAGCCCAATCTGTAAATTGGTTTAACCCTATAATTCAATATATTGTTAACCAAGGCTATTTAGTCATAATCCCTAATTATCGTGGCTCAAGCGGTTATGGAACTGAGTTTATGAATGCAAATAAGCTTGATGGCGGTGGAGGAGATTTAGCAGACATTATAGCTGCTAGTGAGTGGATGAAAAAAACCGGTTATGTTGATCCTAAAAAAATAATATCTATGGGGGGTAGTTATGGTGGCTATTTGACAACTTTGGCCCTAGCTAAATCTCCAGAAAATTGGGCAGCAGGTGTAGCAATAATTCCTTTTGTTAATTGGTTTACAGAAGTAGAAAATTCAGATCCTGCGACTCGGGAATATTTATTAAGTATTATGGGAGATCCTGTTACTAATAAAGCTTTGTGGCAAGATCGATCACCTATCTATTTTACAGATAAAATAAAAGCTCCCATTTTAATCTTAGCTGGCGGTAAAGATCCTAGATGTCCTAAATCAGAAGCCGAACAAATGGCTAGTAAAATAAAAAAACAAAATGGTATAGCAGAATTAAAGATATATGAAAATGAAGGACATGGATTTTCTCGACTAGAAAATGAAATAGATGCGCTAAAAAATATTGGTTCTTTTTTGAAAAAGCATGTACCAACTAAAAACCCATAACTTTTGTAACTATAAAATGTTACAAGCTTGGATTAATTTAAGATGTTAAATTTTACTGAATCCTCAGATTGGTATCGCGCTATTGACTTAAAAGAGCGTGTTAGTTTGTTGGACAAAACTTTACTACAAACTAATCTTGGTTCTAAGCTTGACCTTGGGCAAAAAAGATTAAAAAAATGGAGAGATTTATCACCCCTTAAAAAAGATACTATTTTTGCTGAATGGCTAAATCTGCAAAATATTACAGAACAAGACTTGCTTTATCTGTTAGGTCAATCAAATGATGAGCTAAAACAATGCTATAAAAATACTCCTGAATGGCTGCAAACTATCTTTAGAGCTTTTGCTTATCAAACTGAAGGAAAAATAGAGCTTCCTGTAAAGTTACCTAAACTAATCCAAGATGAAAGTATAGTAGGCTTCTTAGACACAATTAAACCTCTTATTGATGAATGCTGTAAACCATTAAATAAAGCAATACAAGAGCTTAGTGATAAGTATAAAAAACTCTATAAACAACTACCTTTTGACTCTAAAACTATAAAAGACATTCTTTTAACCAACCTTTTACCAGATTTATTAATGGAATTAATACAAATAATGGTTAAAAAGTGTGGTGAATTGCGCCAAAAAGGTATGCTTAAAGGCGATACTCCTAAGCAAAAATACGAGTATTTTTTGGCCTATATGCGTCAAAAAAATATCGCGCTTGATTTATTGCAAGAATATCCGGTTTTAGCCCGACGATTAGTAATAACATTAAATAATTGGGTAAAATTTAGTATTGAAATTCTGGAAAGGCTATGTAAAGACTGGATTAATATTAAAAATATATTTATACCAGAAAAAGATCCCGGAGTAATTATATTAGATAAAGCAAATAATGTAGGAGATACTCATAGTAGTGGGCAAGTAATAACATTAGCATTTAGTTCTGGATTTAAGCTACTTTATAAACCACGCTCATTGTCTATGGATTTACATTTTCAAGAATTGCTTAACTGGCTTAATAACAATGATTTAGAAACACCTTTTCGCAAATTGAAAATTCTTGATTGCTCTACTTATGGATGGACAGAGTTTGTCACTTTACAAAGTTGCAGTGCAGAAAATGAAATTTCTCGCTTTTATTATCGTCAAGGTGGCTATTTAGCACTACTCTATGTGCTTTATGGAACAGATTTTCATAGTGAAAATTTAATTGCATCTGGTGAACACCCTGTATTAGTTGATTTAGAAACTCTTTTTTCTCCGCCAAATGAAAATAACTCTGATAACACGGCAGCTAAATATTTACAAGATTCTGTACTAAGAACTGGCCTGTTACCAATACCTATTTTTGGCAATAAAGATAACAAAGGCATAGATTTCAGTGGTTTAGCTGGTTTATCAGGTCAATTAACTCCATACCTGCTACCCTATTTAGAACTTTCTGGAACAGATGAAATACATATTGTGCAAAAACAACTTAAATATGAAGAAGAAAGCTCACATCGGCCTAAACTCAATGGTAAAGATGTCATCTTGCAAGATTATATTGAAACAATAGTTAAAGGTTTTACAGATGTTTATAAACTATTACAAAAAAATGTGACTACTTTGCTATCAACAGATGGCTTAATAAATCGCTTTGCTAAAGATGAAATTAGGGTAATCCTTCGTCCTACAAGAGAATATGGAATATTGCTTACAGAAAGCTCTAACCCCAATATGTTACGTAATAGTATTGCTTGTGAGTGGCTTTTTGATAATTTATGGAATAGTGACTATCCCTTTTTGTTAAAAGTAATTGCTAGTGAGCGAGAATCTTTATTAAAAGGTTTTATTCCCCGCTTTTTTACACATCCTGATTCAACAGATCTATGGACTGATGACAACAAATGTGTATCAAATTTCTTTACCCAACCGGTTATAGATTTGGTTAAAAGCCGGCTGCAACAGCTTAGTGAGAAAGATCTTACAAAACAAATTTGGATTATTCGCGCTTCGTTTATTACCCTAATTGAAGATACAGAAGATGTTAAGCCAAAATCTTATAAGTTTATCTCTAGCAACCGCAAAACATTTGATAATAATGCTCTTATTAAAACGGCCTCTGCAATTGGAGATCAACTAGTAAACTTGGCAATAACGGATAAAAATAAAGCGGCTTGGCTAGGTCTACAAGTTGGAAACTTAGACAACTATTATATTTCCTCCTCAAAATTAGATTTATATGACGGTCTTGCAGGAACTACACTATTTTTAGCCTATCTTGGTTATATCACTAATCAAAGTGTTTACACAGATTTAGCAAAACAAGCACTAGAAAATATAAGGCATCAAATAAAACGAGCTAAAAACAAAGATCTTAAAAACGTTGGTGGGTTTGGCGGTCTTGGTGGATTTATTTATCTATTAACTCATTTAGCTAGGTTATGGAATGACCCTTCACTACTAGAACAAGCTTTAGAAATAGTTCATATTCTCCCATCTTTAATAGAAAAAGACACTCGTTTTGATCTTATTTATGGTAGTTCAGGATGTATTGTTAGCTTAGTAAATTTACATAAATTTGTTGCTAAGCCTGAAGATTTACAACAAATAAAAAATATTGCTATACAATCTGGAAATCACCTTATTTCTAAGGCTGAAATAACGCCGCTAGGAAAAGCTTGGATAACGATTCCAGGAAAAAAACCTCCACTAGGAATGTCTCATGGTGTAGCGGGAATTGCTTGGTCACTTTTAGAACTGTCTGATTTTACAAAAGATAGTAGTTTTGCTAGTACAGCAAAAGAAGCTTTAAGCTATGAACGAAGCTTTTTTTCTCCTCAGATGGGCAATTGGCCGGATATAAACAGAGATGACACAGACTTAAATAACACAGACGAGAAATTCAGAATAACTTGGTGTCATGGTGCAACAGGCATTGGAATAGCTCGGCTTTTATCAATAAAACACCTTTTTAATGACAGATTTGTTGAAGAAGAACTTAGTACAGCTATAAAAACAGTTATCAAAGGTGGATTTGGCAATAATCATTCGCTTTGTCATGGTGATTTGGGGAATTTGGATTTTCTGCTACAAGTAACAGAAAACCAGCATGGCTATAAAATCAAGAGTCAAGTGCAAAACATAGCTTCTATTATTTTTAACAACATAAATAAACAAGGTTGGTTATGTGGTACTCCACTTAGTGTAGAATCCCCGGGCTTAATGGTAGGAATTGCAGGAATTGGTTATCAGTTATTACGGCTAGCTTCGCCTGATATAGTTCCTTCAGTTCTTTGTTTAGCACCTCCTAAAATTTAATTATCAATGGTGTAAGTAATGTCAGAACAAGCTTTAGTTAATACAAATACCGCTTCTCAAACTACAACAAATGCTGCTGTTGAACCTGCAAGAGTTGAAAAAACATCTTTATATAAATCAATTAAACTTCCAAAACATTTTTTTTGGGTTATTTTTGCACTCGTTTTGTTGTTAGCAGCTTTTTCTCGCTGGGAAGTAACTGTAACAAGCGACTGCATTTTAATGCCTGAAAAAGATCAGTTTCTTATTGCTTCTGCTCAAGAAAGCGGAGTATTAAAAGAAATTAGGGTTAAAGACGGTGACTGGGTTGCTAAAGATACAGTTTTAGGTGTTTGCCAAGATATAGATATGGAAAAACAGTTATTAAATCTTAGCGCAAACATAAAACAATCCCAAGGCCGCTTAATTACACTACAAAACCAATATGCAGAACAGCAAGCTATTGTTGAACAGGCTAAAAGCTACTATGAGCAACGCCAACATGAAGCAAAAGAACTAATAGCAGAAGAGGAAGCAATAAAACAATACAAAAGTACCGGAGAAATACGGTCAGAATATCCCCCAGAATTGCTTGAACTAAAGACCCAAATACAAACCAAACAAAATGAAGAACAAATTCAGCAATTAGAAAAAAGTCGTTATGATTTATTACTTAGCCAAGGGTTAATTTCACAACTACAAGTTGATGAATCAACAAGCCGTTACCAAATTACAATATTAAATCGTCATGCGGCTGAAGATCGTATGCGTGCTGGTGAAATTACCCATAAACGTAAAGTAAAAACAGCTATAACAGAAGAAAAAGCTTCTCACGAAACCTTGCAAGCTACGCTGCACAAATTAAAAGCTTTAGAAACAGAAATGCAGTCAATTAATAGTGAAATCGTCTCTAGTAACAATGAATTAGTCCTACTAGAACAAAAAAAAGAGACTTTAACTATTAAAGCGGCACAAGATGGTTTAGTTTTAGGCCAAGATATTGAAAAGAAATTAGGTCAATATTTAGAAAGAGGAAGCGAGTTTTGCCATATTGCTAATATTTCAGAACTTCGTGCAGTAATTTCTGTTTCTGAAAAAGATATAACAAAAGTGCGATTAGGCAGCACTGCACGCATTCGTATTCGTTCGCTAGTGGATCAAGTATTTAAAGGTACTGTTAGTTATATTGGTAGTGAAGCAACAATAAAACCAGAAAACAACTTACGGATATATAATTGTGAGGTAAAAGTAAAAAACGATAGACAGCTTTTACGCCCAGGTATGAGTGGAGTGACTCGAATATCATCATCCTATCAACCAGGCTATGTCATTGCTCTTAGATGGCTTAAAAGCCTTGTCAAACTTGAATATTGGGTTTGGTAAAGTAGTTGGTTATTTCTTTACTACATTTTGTGTTTTATAGGGTTTAGTTTCTTTGTTTGTTAGTAATGCAATTCGCTTTGTCTCAACACCTTTAGGAATGCGGATTGAGTAACCTGCAAAAGGTGTTTGGCTGCTTACTAACTCTGGATTAAGCCTATTTAACACTTCAGTAGAAATATTTAATGTGCTAGCAATATCACTAATAGTTTTTGGTTCAAGAACAGCAATTTTATCAAATTGCCAATTGTTTTCAGGTGTAACAGAAATATTGTAAGAGTCGGGCTGTTTAGCTATAGCAATTACAGCTAAAATTGCTGGGACATAATTGCGGGTTTCTTGAGGAATAAATCCACCTTGGCGAAGTTCCCAAAAGTCTGCATATCCACAACGGTTAATAGCTTTATCTAAACCGTTTTCTCCCATATTGTAGGCTGCCATAGCTAAAAGCCAATCTCCAGCATAACGATCAGCTAAAAATCGCAAGTAGCGTGCAGCCGCTACAGTAGATTTTTCTGGGTCAAGTCGTTCATCTACCCATCCATTTTGCCTTAGCCCAAAACGCTCTCCTGTAGATGGAATAAATTGCCAAATACCTCGCGCCGCTGCCGCAGAAGTTGCTACAGGCTGCCAGCAAGATTCAACCTGGGCTAACCAAATAAGGTCTGTTGGTACTCCTTCACGCTCAAAAATTGCTTCAGCAAATTGACGATAGCGTCCAGAACGAGAAAAACCTATTTCTAAGGTTTTACGTCCTTTTCCAGCAGTAAAATAGCTAATAAATTGATTGACGGCAGGTGGTAAGTCAGTCTTAAATCCAAAGTCTTCTGTTTTGATTTTTGGTTGTTCTACAACTTTTGCAGCTAATTCTGCTAGCTCTACTTCTGTTAAACGTCCAATATCATTGGCTGGAGTGCCTTCAAATCTTTGATCGCTTAAAGCAGCACTGTTTGCCGCTCTAATGGTTAGTTGTTGTTGGACGATTTTATCCACTAGATCATGATAGTATTTTTGAAGTTGTAAATCTGAGTGTAAGTCCATTCCAGCAATTAGTAGCTCATCAACAGCTAAGTCAAATTCCTTACGCATTAAAGGGAAATTATTTTCTGATAATGCTAAAATACCTTGTTGATAATGTAGTTCTGCACGTTTTATTAATGTGCTAATTTCTTGTTCTTTAATAGAATTACTATTAGTTTGTGCTTTAATATTAGGTTGATTAAAGCTAAAAATAAAAACTAGGCTAATAATTACTAGAAAATTTTTGTAATGCAAAACTTAAAACCTCAGATCTTATTGATTGTTTTTTGTAGTTGGCATTATAACGCCCCACCCATCAGAAAGGTTACATTTTTTTGCCTGTGATTTTGCAGAAACATTTTTTATGACAAACATATTACCTGAAGAAACACTATATATAGTATCAGAAATAGAAACCCATCTACGACTTGATGAATTTATACATAAACAAGAAAGTTTGATGCCAATTGCCGCAATTCGTCAAGCAATCTTTCTAAAAGATGTTCTAGTAAATGGCCGACATCGTTCGGCAGGTTGGAAAGTTCGTCCCGCTGACCAAATTTTAGTTAACCTTGAAGCACATCGACACCGAGAATTAGCAGCAGAAGCCATTGAACTAGATATTCTTTATGAGGATGAATACTTACTTGTAGTTAACAAGCCTCCTTTTATGCTTTCTCATCCTACAAGATGGGAACGCCAGGGAACACTCTTAAATGCTCTGCTTTATCACTCATTAAAAAATGGTGAAAAAAACCCACGTCTAGGTTTAGTAAATCGTTTAGATCGTGAAACTTCTGGGATTTTACTAGTAGCTAAACAGGAAAAAGCCCTACAGCATTTAGCACATCAATTTGACCAGCGACAAGTAAAAAAAGTCTATCAAGCAATTGTTTTTGGTGTTCCTCAAGATTTAACTGGAGAAATAACCGCGCCTATAGGTTGGTTTAGAGAATCATCTAGCTGGGGTGTTAGCCTAGAAAATAGCAAATCTGCTCATAGCAATTATCAAGTTAAAAAACATAACTCTAAATTTTCTTGGGTGGAACTTCATCCGCGCACCGGACGAACTCATCAACTACGCATTCATATGTCACACATTGGACATCCAATTTTAGGAGATAAACTTTACTCATCTTTTGAATTAGAAGAAAATTTTATAGATTTAGTAAAAAGACATTTTTTACATGCTGAAAGGCTCACGTTCCAGCATCCTATTAGTAACCAAGAAGTTACCTTAGTTGCTAATTGGCCTGAAGATATGAAGAAATTTTTAGAATTTATAAATTAATTAGGCCCAGCCTTGAAAGGGTGGGCTAATATCAATAGCCCCTCTGGGGCTATTATTAATCGCTGTTTAATTTATGTAATTTTCTTAGCCACATAGTGGCTTTTGGCAATAGCCCTGCCTTTCAAGGCTGGGCTGGGTTGGGCTTTCTGGGCTATTTCATTTGATGGCGTTGACTATAATGAAAAGAAAAAATTACAGAAGCAAACCAAACACAACAACTAGATAAGACTATTGACCATGCAAATTTACCTAAGTTAGTAGAAAATTGTCCGCTTAGCAGTGCTATAAGCCAAGCAATAAAAAGAAGCAAGCCAGACCAATCCCTAGCCCATTGAAAGTTTTTTAACTTATTAATCCGGTTGATTTCAGCCTCAAAATAATCTTCATCACTACAAAGTTTTTCATAATAAAGTGCTTCTCTTTTGGCTAATTCTTTTTGTGCATGATCTTTAGAAACTTCTGCCGCAGCACTATAAAAATGAGCAACATGCGCTAATTTGCCGTCTCGCAGGGCTATTTCAGCTAGTCCAATATTTGCCCGGTAAAGCATTGGCTCAACCGTTAAAGCACGAGAAAAACAACGTGCAGCTAGCTTATATTCTAGGCGTTCAAAATAAGTTTCTCCAATTCGTTCTAAAAGCTTTGGTTCGTCTTTGGCTAAAAATGCCGCTAAACGTAAACAGGCTTTTGAGCGATTAAAGAAATTTTGCCCATTTGCCATAGCAAAAGAACGTAAAAACCTAGCCATTTCATAAAGAAGTTGGGCGTTGCGTGGCTCTTTTTCATAAGCTAAGTAAAAACATTTTAAGGCCGACTGCATTTGTCCTTCTAACTTAAGACTATTAGCAGCCCGACGTAACAAGGAGGACGGAAGGGTTTCTTGGCTAGATGAATTATCAACTTCAACTGTGCTAGCAATTGTACTTAGAGCTTGCTGATTTTCTAAATCATTTAAGTATTGTTTTAATTCACTTGATCGAGGATCTATCTTACTTTCTGGGAGCAAGTTAAAGAGTTCTTTAACCAATAAATATCTTTTGTTAGTTTTCTTTGCACCATTTAACATTACAACTAGCTGAACATTCCCGCCAGAAACAACTACTTTGTAAAGATATTTAATTTTATGCAAACCTCGTCTGGAGCGAATTGCTTCGGTTGCTACCATTTCAATTTTATCTAAGGTTATTTCCGGCTTTTGTCCTGAAATTAGTGATTCTAAAATAGAAAGTAAGCCTGTACGAATAAGCAATTTACCATCAAAAGAGACTTTTTCAAATCTTGAGGCAAAGATAAAGGCTATTGCACTAATAAGCAAAGCAATTATTAGATTGCTAGAGTCAGCCGTACTTAATGAGCTTGCTGCTGTCACAATAATAATTGCTAACATCCAATAGATATGTGTTAAAACCTTTACTTCAATTTTTTCTTTCATACAGTAAAAGCTATTAGAAATTTAATTAAACTTAATTACAAAAGCCTTAGCTAAATATCATCGTCTTTCTTTGTATCTTCAGGAGGTAGTTTTTCTGCTGCTGCTGAATCAAGAAAACTTAGTCTTTCATAAGATTTGCGACCTTCAGCAGAAGAACGATTAGCTTTAGCGGCTTCTGTGTAAGCATTTATAGCTTCAGCCGTATTATTTTGACGCTCATAAAGACGACCTAAGTTATAAAATATCATTGATTTAGGTAAAACACTGTTACCTTCTTTAAGCGTTTGATAAGTAGCAATCGCTTTATCTGTTTGGCCCGTAGCGGCGTAGTGTTCTGCTAAACCAATTTTTGCCCATAATGCTACTTCGCTATTGCTTTTACTTAATGATTCTAAATCGGTTTGTGCTTTAGCTTGATCAAAATGGGTGCGACTCATTGCAGCATAGTAATTAGATACTTCTCTGTAAGCAGAATAGCTAGCAGCAACTTTGTCAAATTCTTGAGCAGCATCTTTATACTTTTGCTGTTCATCTGTATAAAATTTTTTGGCTGGATTTTTATTTTTATCTTCCTCTGAACCTGGCTTTATAACATCCGCTTTATAAACTTCTAAAGCATTAGCAAAAGCTTCTTGAGATGCCGCTACTCGTGAAGAAATAATTCCATAAGCCAATGAGCCTGCTAAAATTAACCCTATAAATAAACCTACTCCATAAAGAATTTGTTTTCTTTTAGGTTCTACCTTTAAGTAAACACTATCATAGAGATTCCATAAAGGATCATCATAAACAGGTCTGGCAGTCTTATATTTTTGGGATTTTTCTGAATCCACAGGTGTAACTCCTAATTAAAAAATCTAATTTAAAATTTTGGTGAAGATTAGAAAATATCCTTTATACTGCTTGCTTGTCAAGCAGTTAGGCAAAGTCTTTGGCAAAGCACGTTATAAAAACAACTTATTGTTGTTATAATTTGCTATCTAAACCCTATCCACTAAAAAAACAGGTTATTTATGAAAAATAAAGTTAAGATAATTGGTTCGCCAATGGATCTTGGGGCCGACCGTCGCGGTGTTGATATGGGCCCGTCCGTAGTGCGTATTGCTGGTCTTAGCCAAAAAATCAAAGCCCTAGGCTATCAAGTTGAAGACTTAGGAAATATTCCTGTAAAATTAGCTGAAATGGTAACTAAAAACGCCATTAATGCTAAATACTTAGATGAAATTGCTGAAGCTAACGAAGTTTTAGCTACTCAAGTATCAGAAATCTTAGAAAGTGATAGTCTTCCTGTCGTCTTAGGTGGGGATCATTCAATTGCTATTGGTAGTGTGTCAGGTGTAGCTGGCTACTACAAAGCAAAAGAGCAACGTATTGGAATTATTTGGATTGATGCTCATTTAGATAGTAATACTCCTGAAACTTCATTGTCAGGCAACATTCATGGAATGCCTTTAGCAATTTTACTAGGTTATGGCCCAAAAGAACTAACTCATATTGGCGGATTTGCTCCTAAAGTACGCCCGGAAGATTGCGTAGTAATTGGCGTTAGAGATGTTGACCAGGGAGAGCGAGATTTAGCCCGAAGCATTGGCCTAAAAGTCTTTACTATGAGAGACTTGGACGAACTAGGAATGAGTCGAGTAATGGACGAAGCCATCGATATTGCTTCACGTTATACAGTAGGTTTTCATGCAACTTTTGATATTGATTTTGTTGATCCTACCTACGCCCCCGGCGTTGGAACCCCCGTTCCAGGCGGCGGCACATATAGAGAAAGCCATTTAGCAATGGAAAAAATCTTTGATAGTGGCAAGGCTCTTTCAATTGAACTAACTGAAATTAATGCTGTACTTGATATAGAAAACCGTACCGGCAACCTAGGTGCAGAGCTTATTTTATCTGCTCTAGGAAAAAAAATAATGTAATTAAATGGAAAAATCACTCGCTCCCGCAACTACTCCAGAACTTGTTACTGCTAATGACACTACCGATCCTAAAACTAAGGTTTATTTGGCATTAATTTCTGTTCAAATATTTTTTGGTATTCATTATTTTGCAGCTAAAGAAGTGCTAAAAGAAATTCCTGCTCCTACCTGGGCATCTTTACGGGTAACACTAGGAGCAATTTTAATGCTCCTTTTAGTCTTGCCAAGAGTTAAAAAAAGCTTCCCTCGAAATGCTCGTGATTTTGGCTGGATTTTTATTTACGCAATTTTTGGTGTAGCAATTAACCAAATTTTCTTTACCGAAGGTCTATCGCGTAGTGTACCTACCCACTCAGCAATTATTAATACAATAATTCCAATTACTACACTTTTATTTGCTATTTTATTTAAGAAAGAAACTTTTTCCTTCTCAAAAGCCTTAAGTATTATTATTTCCTTAACAGGTGTACTTTATTTGTTGGAAATAGACAAGTTGCAATTTAGCAGTAGCTATGTATTTGGCGATTTGTTGACATTAATTAATGCTCTGTCTTTTTCTTTTTTTCTAGTAATTAGCAAAGAAATAGTAATGCGCTATGATCCTTTTGTAATAACTGCCATTTTGCTAGCCTTTGGTTCAACTATAATTACAGGCTATGGAGCAACTTCTTTAGTAAAATTCGACCCATCAGCAGTATCTAACTATACTTGGGCTTGGGCCGTATTTATTGTAATTTTCCCTACAGTTCTTGCATATTTTTTTAATTACTGGGCATTAAAAAGAGTTGAATCATCCCTAGTCGCATTTTTTATTTATATTCAGCCACCTATAGCAGCAACTTTATCAATTATTTTTCGAGGCGATCATTTAACTTTAAGAATGATTATTAGCGCGATTTTAATTTTTGTTGGGTCAGTCCTCTCTGTAAGAGCGCGTAGACTTGGCTAAAGGCTTATAAACGGTTAGCTTATGAGTAGTGAACTAAGTAATTTTATTAGCAAACTTGCTTTATTAGAGCCTGTAGACCTTAACTACTTCCGTCAAGCCTTAGCACTAGAATTTATTGAACTTCAACAAATGGCCGATTGCCCCCAAGATAAGATTTGGCACGCTGAAGGCGATGTTTTAACCCATACAAAAATGGTTATGGATGCTGCATTAGAAGAAATCAAGCAAAACCCAAATTTATCTTATAAAAATAAAGTTGCAATTTACCTAGCAGCATTACTTCATGATGTTGGAAAGCCTGCAACTACCTATACAACTGAATATGACCGAGTGGTTTCGCCCGGACATTCAGCCGCAGCACTACCTTTAGCAAGAAAAATACTTTATTTGCTAGGCGTGCCGTTTGATATTCACGAGCATGTTTTAAGGCTAATTTTGCGACATATGCTTGCCTATAGGATGACGAGCCGACTTAGCCCTAACTTTACAATTAATGAGATAAATATTGAATATAAACAATTTTTGCGCCTAGCAGCAGAGTTAAACATTCCTGCACTTTATCATCTTACTCGTGCCGATTGGCTAGGTCGTCAAGGCAGTAACATCCCTCAAACTTTAGAAAAAATAGAACATTTTCGCGCTCGCTCTGAACATTACAACTTATGGAACTATAAAGGTTTAGAAGATTTATCAGACCGAGTTTTTTCACTTGAAGAGCTTACTAAACTAGATGTAACTGATCCTCAAGAGCAAAAGAGAGTGCAATATTTATTATTTAATTTAAGCTTGCAAGGCAGGATACAAAGCCGAGATCAAGCACTTCTTTATATTAATGAGCATCCTGATATACTTAGGCCAAAGTCGGCTCATCTTTATCTGACGCTAGGAATACCTGGCTCAGGCAAAAGCACTTGGATAGACAGAAATTTACCTAATATAAAAGTTATTTCCTCAGACAAAAAGCGAGAAGAGTTATTTAATGATGTTAATTGGCAAGGCGATAATGTTAAAGTCTTTCAGGAGTGTCATTTAGATATTGAAAAAGCCCTATTCAACGGTGAAAAAGTAATATTTGATGCAACTAACACAAAATTTAGTTACCGCAATACTCCACTTCAAATAGCTTTTCAACTATTTGCGCATACAACTATTATTTACTTTGATTTACCGCTAGAAATATCATTAGCAAGAAATAAAAAGCGTGATAGACAAGTACCAGATTTAGTTATTGCCCGTTATTTTAATGAGTTAGAAGCCCCTCGACCTACAGAAGCCCAGCAGTTAAAGATTATTTGCGAAGCTACAAACCCTATTTGGGAGAACTAGTTAAGTTATAGCTTTCATTTTTCAATGATTCCATTA
The DNA here is from genome assembly GCA_964492845.1 of uncultured Clostridia bacterium. GTDB lineage: Bacteria > Acidobacteriota > Blastocatellia > Chloracidobacteriales > JADJPF01 > JADJPF01. Next base: position 24,333 of record CAZBMZ010000002.1, on the reverse strand, counting down.
CTTGTAGTGCTACTTCTTCCATACCAAAAGGAGTATAAACTATTGCTGGTACCTCTCCAGAAAATATCATTCGTTCTTCTTCTTCATGTATTTTATTGTTTAAAAAATAAAGAGCTTTTATTTTTTCTTCATGACTTAATTCTTCCAATTGAGGGATCAATTCCATTAGTGTCATATAACCTTCCTATAAAATAACAATATAAACTAGAACAATCATATTTTTGGTTATTACTTACTATAATCATACAAAAATTAATTGTCCATTTAACTAAATAAATTATAAGTTACCAACAAAAAATTAGTCATTTGCTAAATAAATTTACTAGCGAAATATCTATAAATTAAAAGCTTGTAAAGGATTGTTTTTAGATTTTTCTAGTTTTGCAAATTATTTGTTTAGCTAATTAAAAAGCTGCAAAAAATGAATTTTTAGCCTTGTTTTTCTCTAAACAAGTGCCTACCATACAAAAACTAACCTTTTAAGGAGCTAAAAAACATGATTTTAGTGGGTTATTACTAGGATACGCAGCAGCTAAAATTGTTCAACTTATTTAATATCAAAGGTTTAGAAAAATGAAAATACTTGCCCTTGACCCTTCTATAAATTTGTTAAAACTACTTTCTGACAATTTAGAGCAATATAACTATAACTTTCGAGGTGCAGTTGATGTTGAAGTAGGTATTAAAATTCTGCAAATGGGATATGAACCTGAAATTATTATGGTTAATACTTGTTTTTGTGTTCACCCAATAGTTTCACAACTAGAAGATTTTTTTCGCGCTTTAACTTATCAATACAAAGCAATAATTGCACTTATTGATGTTGATAGTGAAGCTAACCGAGCATATGCCATTAATATGGGATTTCATGCTGTAATTGCCAAGCCCTTAAATCTAAAACGTGTTCTTACAGAAATAGAATCAATGGCAGGCATTAGTTCTGAACAATTTACATTTTTACCTGTTGGTAGATATCCTCGTAGGGAAGCACGTTTACCTATTGCGGTTGAAGTTACACTAAAAATAACAGAAGAAAATAATGATCAACATTTTTTGGAACAAACTATTACAGAAGATATAAGCCTCAATGGAGCAGCCGTTCTTACATTATTTGAGATGGAAATAGGTACAGTAATTAATATTGCTCCTAGTAAAGAAGCAAACTTTTGTGTTGCTATAGTTCGACGAACTGTTGTTAGTAGTGATTATATTCGTCGCTTAAATTTGGAAATTATTGGTGAAAGCTGGAAACAATTCTACAACGAGTTAACTCAACTACATGCAAATAATGCTAGTAATGAAGTAGTAGAAAGAAAAGCAAAAACCCATCATGAACCTACTAGAAAAATTTCCTTAGAAGAAATTGCCCTAGAAGAACATCCTAGCGGGGAAATTCCTTTAGAGGAAATTCTTGTAGAAGAAATTTCTAGTGAAGAATTAGAGCCATTAGAAATCAATCCTTTTGAATTAGTTAATAACCGCTACAAAATGGAGCAAGAGCTTGGCAAAGGCGGTCTTGGTATTGTTTATCAAGCAATTGATCTTACAAATGGAAAAAAAGTAGCTCTAAAATTCTTGATAGATGATCAAACAGCAGAAGATCCTACAACTAACCAAAAATACTTTGAGCGTGAAATTAAAATTTTATCTCAAATCCAACATCCAAATATTGTTTCTATTCTTGACTCTGGTTTTAGTATCAATAGACCTTTTTTTGTAATGGAATACATAGATGGTCAGTCTCTTGAAAAAATATTACTTAAAGAGAGACTCTGGTCTGTTCCTAGAGTGTTAAACTTGCTTCAACAAATTTGCCCTGCTTTGTACACAATGCACTTAAAAAATATAATTCATCGAGATCTTAAACCTGGCAACATTATGATTGAAAAAATAGGTGATACAGAAAAAGCCATATTGCTTGATCTAGGAATTGCAAAAATGGTAAGCGGCAGCAAGGAAAATTCCTTAATGAAAGATATTACTAAAACTGGAATGATTGTCGGCACAGTAGGTTACACTTCACCAGAACAATGTCTAGATGCTGAACTCGATGATGGAGTAGATATTTATTCCCTAGGTATTATAGTTTATCAACTGCTAACTGGAGAAATGCCATTTAGAGGTAATACCCTTGCAGAATTAATACTTGCTCATGTCCAAGGCAAAGCAATAGAATTACGTGAATTTAATCCTGATATTAGTAATTCTATTGAGTCTGTTGTACTTTGGGCAATAGCAAAAAATCGTAATCAAAGACCAAAAACAATAATGGAATTTCTAAAACATTTTGAAGAAGCCGCCTTAGAAAATTCTCCAGATATAGAGCAAATAGAACAAATAGAAAATGTAGAATACCTAGAACAAGCAGAACAAATAGAGCAAATAGAACAGGTAGAATACCTAGACTATATACAAACGGAAAATATAGATATAGAAAATACTCCTATAGAAAACACAAATCAGCCTACAGAAGATGAAAACCCTATGGTTTTCTTTTTATCTCAAGATTAAGTTGTTTTACTTGGTGTGCAAGCAAGTAAAACAAAGCTTTTATTTACAGCATTGTTTATCTGCTTCTACAATTGATTTATCTGCAATTTCTAAAGCACCATCAATAAATTTATCATATCTCGCCCGTTCTGCGTCCGTTGCAGTTTCTCTTCTCTTAAAAGCGTCTAACACTAATTTATAAGCGTCCAAAGCGTCTTTTAAGTTTCTAACTAGTATTCGATCAACTTTTGAAACAGAACTAACTGCTTGAACTTTTCCATCTGCAATTGCAACTAATTTTGCTAATTCATTGCTTCTTAAACCACCTTCTAATTTTTCTTTAACTTGTTTTAAGGAATCTAAAGCTTCCTTACTAACAACAGCACTAACACCTGGCGCATCATTTCTACTTGGATCAGTAGTTTTGCTAGAGCTATTGGACGTATTAACACTTTTTGATTGAGGAGATTTAGCAGCAATATTTTTCCAAGATTCATTTTTATTTCCTTCTTCTATACCATTAGCTGCACGAAATTCTTTTGGTGGTAACGGCATCCGATTTTCAGCATTCCAAATACCTTTTCCTGCCTTTATAGCTTCGCTTTGAGCATCTAAAAGTTGCTGCTTACTTTTATTGTCTAAGTATCTGTTACTTTGAACTACGGCTAAACCCTCTTTAACCAATTCATAATCCAACCACAAATCATAGACATAAACTAAACCTATACGCCTACCATATTCATCAGCAGCTAATCCTAAATTATTGATTGTAATTTCTTTACCTATAGCTAGACGTTCTGTAAAAGTTCGCGCTTCACTTGCCCAAGGTTCTTGGCCTAACTGATTTCCTATAGGTGTTACTGGAGCATCAGCACCAATTAATCTTACTAATTCTCCATTAGTTAATTTTACTAAATCTCCGCTAATTACCTGCTCAACTACCAAAGAAGATGTAACAGTAGCCGTTACATCTTTAACAGGTTCTTTAGCTTTAGCCTTTTGCTGGTTAGCTTCAACAACAAAACTATTAACTAATATAAGTAAACTTAGCACAATCAATATTTTACGCATTATTTATTCCTTTTACTTAGCTTGGTTGGGAAAATAATATTAACAAAACAAGGTAGATTTAGATTATATTTTCTTACAAATAAAAATTAAACCTCAAAAATTGCTCTTTTTTAGTAATGCAGTATTTTTCTTTAGGAGATATTAAATGTTAGCAACTTTGGATGAACCAACTAAAATCACTGATGAAAAAATCTTACCTATGACAGACTTTTCACCTGCAAATAAAATTACTTTAACAGGAGCTAAACTTGAGGCAGTAAGACATTTAGCACAGGACTTTCATAAAAAATTTTCTGCTGGCCCAAAAGTCTTAGCCGTCCGAACCTTTGATTTAATCTCTTTTCCCTATCCAACTAGATTTGGCTTTTGGGGTGCTGCTCTTTCTCCTGCTCCTTATGTAGTTATGACTAATAGGACTCTTTTTGTTCAGTTTCAACAAGGAGACAAAATCAAAAACCTGCTTATGAATCCAAGCGATTTTGAAGCCTCAAAAGCTGTTCCCTTTTATGCAAAACAAATTAAGCGTTATGGAAGCTTTATTTCAGAAAATATTCTAAGTAGAAAATTTGCTACTGTAGAAGAACACTTAAAAGCCATTGGCGTAAAACCTTCAGAAATAGATTATGTCAGTTTTGACCATTTGCATGTACAAGATTTAAGAAGACTTATGGGAACTATAGCTAAAAATAATCACTCCCCTAGAAAAGCACTTTTCCCCAATGCCCATTTTATTTTTCATCGCGCTGAAGTTGAATCTATGAAACAACTTCATCCTGTACAAATTCCTTGGTATGTTCCCGATGCAATGAAAGATGTTTGCATAGATAAACAAATTCTTATTGATGACGATGTAATGTTAGGTGATGGTGTCGCTTTGCTTCATACGCCAGGTCATACACCAGGCAATATTTCTTTAGCTATTAATACTCCTAAAGGTGTTTTTGTTACTAGTGAAAATGGAATTTCTATAGATAGTTATTGCCCTTTAGAAAGCAAAATTCCCGGTATTCATCGTTATGCTAAAGAATGGGGGCTAGAAGTAATTCTTAATGCTAATACTGCTGAATATACAGCAGAACAATATATTTCTATGGTCAAAGAAAAAGTTGTTGCTGGAATGGGTGAAAAAGGCGTTCCTAATTTCTTTCCCTCATCAGAATTAACAGCTTCATGGCTTGCACCTTGGCTAAAACCTACTTTTTCTTGTCAAAAAATAGAAGTTGGGCAAATAAATAGCCTAGGCTAAACACCTAGGCTATTTATAGTTAATATTTTATTTTTCTACTATTTATTCCGGGCAAAAAAGTTTTCCATAAAACGAGTAGAAAGATTACCAGCAATAAAGTCTGGATCATCCATAATGCGATAATGTAAAGGTATTGTGGTTTTTATTCCTTCAACAATCATTACATCCAAAGCTCGCTTCATTCGAGCTATTGCAAGTGGGCGTGTACTAGCATGAACTATAAGTTTTGCTACCATTGAATCATAATAGGGTGGGACAGTGTAGCCAAGATAGGCTGCTGTATCTATTCTAACTCCAGGGCCACCAGGTAAGTTTAATGTGGTAATTAATCCAGGGCTAGGAGTAAATTTTTCTGGATGTTCAGCATTAATACGACATTCTATTGAATGCCCATTAAACTTAACATCTTTTTGTTTTACGGTTAAAGGCTCACCAGCAGCTATTTTTATTTGAGCTTGAACTAGATCTATACCTGTTACCATTTCAGTTACTGGATGCTCAACCTGGATTCTAGTATTCATCTCCATAAAATAGAAATTACAATCATTATCAAAAAGTAACTCTACTGTACCAGCACTAACATAGCCAAGTTCCTGACAAGCTTTTGCAACTAAAGTTCCTACTTTTTTGCGAATTTCAGGACTTAATAAAACCGATGGAGATTCTTCAATTAATTTTTGATGTCTTCTTTGAATTGAGCATTCCCGCTCACCAAGATGTATAACATTCCCATAGCTATCAGCGAGAATCTGAAATTCAATATGACGAGGCTGTTCTAAGTATTTTTCTATATAAACACTAGGATCACAAAAAGCTGACCCTGCCTCATGTCTAGCAGTTTGATAAGCAGAAACTAGCTCTGTGGTATCTCGCACAATGCGCATTCCACGACCACCACCACCAGCACTAGCCTTGATTATTACAGGATACCCAATATCTTCAGCTATTTTGATAGCATCTTCCGCGCTTTCAACTATCCCATCACTACCAGGAAGCAGAGGGAGTCCGGCTGCTTTCATAGCCTTTTTAGCGCGTGCTTTGTCGCCCATTGTACGAATAGCTTCAGGCGATGGGCCTATAAATTTAATATTACAAGCTTCACATACTTCAGCAAAATGAGCATTTTCTGCTAAAAATCCATATCCTGGATGTATGGCATCAACATTTTTGATCTCAGCAGCACTAATTACAGCAGGAATATTAAGGTAACTTTGCGTACTTGGGGGAGGCCCTATGCAAACAGCATCATCAGCAAACCTAACATGCAATGAATCACTGTCAGCTTCTGAATAAACAGCAACAGTTTCAATACCTAATTCCCTACAAGCCCAAATAATACGACAAGCTATTTCGCCACGATTAGCAATAAGTATTTTCTTAAACATGCGATTAATTTACTTTGATTCCAAAAAGCGGTTGACCATATTCAACTGGATGGTTATTTTCTACATACATTTCCACTACTTCACCACTTACATCAGACTCAATTTCATTCATTAACTTCATAGCTTCAATAATACATAAGACCGTACCAGGTTTAATTTGGCTACCTACTTTTACAAAAGCTTCTGATGTTGGGCTAGGAGCGCGATAAAAAGTGCCTACTATAGGAGATTTTATTTTGTGTAGATCTTTTTCTACTTTTACTTCTTTTTCTACAACAGCCGTTTTGGAAGGTTCTATAACACTAACTGTAACTTTTTCAGCTTTAGGTTCTTCTAGCTGCTTTGAACTTGATACAACATTAATGGGTGCAGATGTAACAATGCCATTATTTGAGGAAATTTTTATTCTAAAACTTCCTTGTCGTAACTCAAACTCTGTAAAACCTCTTTCTGAAACTAGCTCAATTAATTCTTTAATTTCCTTAAGCTCCACAACCTCACCTCATTTACTTAAGAACTATAAAAGTGCTTTTTAATTTGTTTTATATAAAAATAGAATTCCTTATATAACCCAAACAAAAACCCGCTTGCAATAATTACATGCAAGCGGGCTTTTATTAATTTATTAACTTAAAATCAAGCTCGCTCTAAAGAACTATTACTTTTCTGTAGTTGATTCAGAAGCAAGCGGTTCTGGTTTACTGTCTACCAATTCAATAATTGCTAGTTCAGCACCATCTCCTCGGCGATTTCCTAATTTAAGAATGCGAGTATAACCACCTGGACGAGACTCATATCTTTTAGCTACTTCATCAAAAAGCTTGCTAACAGCTTTTACACCTGCTTGTGGCTCTGGTGGTTTTGTCTTGCGCCTTACAGATGACATCCGACCTGTATTACCAGCGAAAAAGTAACCTGTAGCTAAACGCCGAGCATGTAAAGTACCTGTTTTGCCAAGTGTAATGGCTTTTTCAACAAATGGTCGTAATTCTTTTGCTTTTGGTAAAGTAGTTACTATACGCTCATGTAATATAAGTGAGGTTGCTAGGTTTCTAAGCAAAGCTTTACGGTGTGGTGTTGGGCGACCCAACTTTCTATGAGCAACATTATGTCGCATGTTCTTCTCCTAATTTCTACTACTATATTTTACTCTTCTTCTTTAAGAGGACTACCAGTATCATCAAACCGCATACCAAGATGTAGTCCCATAGCACCTAAGATTTCTTTAATTTCATTCAGAGATTTACGGCCAAAATTTTTGGTCTTTAGCATCTCTGCTTCTGTCTTTTGAACTAGTTCTCTAATAGTTCTAATATCAGCATTTTTCAAACAATTATAAGAACGAACAGATAATTCTAGCTCTTCAACAGACCTATCTAAGTTTTCATTAAAAGGAGACGGCTTTTCTTCTGGCTCAGGCTCTTGAACCTCAGGGCCTTCTTCAAAATTAATAAAGACTGACATATGATCTTTGATTAATTTAGCAGCTAAACTTATTGCAGCCTCAGGACGAATGCCACCATTAGTCCAAACTTCTAATGTTAGTCTATCATAATCAGTATCCTGCCCTAGACGAGCAGGCTCAACTTGATAATTAACTTTTCTAACAGGAGAATGTACAGAATCTAAGGGCAAGCAACCAGTAGATAAACTATCGTCGGCATTATACTGTGCCGCAACATAGCCATATCCTTGCTTAATATATAGTTCTATATCTAAAGAAGTCTCTTCTTCCAAAGAAGTGATATAGATATTAGGGTCAATTATATCTATATCCTCATCAAGAGGTATATGCCCTGCTGTAAATCTGCCAGGGCCAGTAAATGTAAACCGGAGTATTTTTGGTTCAGTTGTATGTAGTTTAAATGAAATTCGTTTTAGATTAAGTATTATATCAGTAGCATCTTCGCCAGATCCTGGTATAGGGGAAAACTCATCTAAAACGCCTTCTATTTTAACTGCTGTAATTGCTGGCCCTTCTATAGAAGAAAGTAACGCTCTACGTAGAGTGTTTCCTATAGTTGTACCAAAACCCCGCTCAAAAGGTTGAGCATAAAAACGCCCATATGTGTCTGTTAGCGTTTCAAACTCACACATCAACCTTTTTGGTTTTTGAAAGTTTGTCCAAGTTAAAATTTGTTGCTCCATCGCAGCTCTTACAATCTAAAATCTCTGATTTTAGTTAAAAACTTTACTCACTATTTTAGATCAAAATAAGTGTTATTACTTGGAATAAAGTTCTACTATCAATTGTTCTTTTATGCTTAAGTCAATATCTTCACGTCTAGGTAAAGATAAAACTTGACCAACCATATTATTTGCGTCAGCAATTTCTAACCAAGCTGGTCTACCACGTCCGCCAGCAGTTTGAAAAGCTGTTTGGATAAAACCATTACTTTTACTAGTTTCTTTGATAGTTATTTTATCCCCAACTTTTACTTGAAAAGAAGGGATATTAACTTTTCTTCCATTTACAACTATATGACCATGTGTAACCAATTGCCTTGCTTGAGCGTGGGAAGTAGCATAACCAAGCTTATAAACAACATTATCTAACCGACGTTCTAAAAGAAATAAAAGGTTTTCGCCTGTAACACCTTTTTGACGAACAGCCTTTTCAAAATAGCTACGAAACTGCCCTTCTAACATACCATAAACGCGCTTAACTTTTTGTTTTTCTCTTAGTTGTTCAGCATAACCTACTAACTTGCCACGTCGAGCATCTTGTCCATGCTCACCTGGAGGTTGTTGGCCTCTTTTATCTATAGCACAAGAGGGTTTATAACAACGCTCACCTTTTAAGTATAACTTCACGCCTTCGCGCCTACAAAGACGGCAAACTGCACCACGATACCTTGCCAAGATATCCTCCTAAATAAAACAGAATGTAAATATTTTAAGATTCCCTAAACTCTACGTCGTTTAGGTGGTCTACAACCATTATGAGGTATTGGTGTAACATCTTTAATTACACGAACATCTATTCCAGCACTATGAACAGCACGAATAGCTGATTCTCGGCCAGATCCAGGGCCTTTAACCCTAACTTCACAAACTTGCATACCGGCCTCTTTAGCAAGCGTAGCAGCTTTGCTAGCAGCTTGTTGGGCAGCAAAAGGTGTCCCTTTACGAGATCCATTAAAGCCTAATGCGCCTGCTGAGGAAGCACTAACAAGATTTCCCTCTAAATCAGTAATACTAACCAAAGTATTATTAAAAGAGGCTTGAATATGAACGATTCCTTGAGGAACTACTTTTTTTTCTTTCTTCTTAAAAGTTTTCTTCTTACTAGAAGCTGTTGTTTTTTTTGCCATAAATTTTTACCAATACTATTTTAATACAAATATTACTTCTTACCAGGAGCCTTCTTCTTAGCAATAGTAGCTCTACGTGGGCCTTTTCGTGTTCTAGCATTAGTATGTGTACGTTGACCACGAACAGGCAAACCTCGACGATGTCGCAAACCCCTATAACAACCAATTTCTATTAGTCTTTTTATATCTATTTGGATTGCTTTACGCAAATCGCCTTCCACATCACCAGTTCTTTCTATTGCTGCACGAATACGTGAAAGCTCTTCTTCTGTAAGCTCTTTCATTTTTTTTCCAGCTAGGGTTTGTGCAGATTGATTTGATTCTTCTGCTACTTCTTTAATAATGCGCATTGCCCGAGAGCGCCCAATTCCATAAATATAGGTTAAGCCTATTTCCGCTCTTTTATTATCTGGCAAATCCACACCCGCGATACGCGCCATATATCCTCCAAAATAAAACGAATAAAATTACTTAATTAGTAAATAGAAAAGGGTTATAAAACCAATATGCTCTAATTTTAGCTATATATGTTTTATCTTATCCTTGACGTTGTTTATGTTTAGGGTTTTCACAAATTATTCTTACTACACCATGTCTATGAATAATTTTACATTTATCACACATTTTTTTAACAGATGCTCTAACCTTCATAATTCTCCTAACTGTTACTTATAACGATAAATTATTCGCCCACGTGTTAAATCATAAGGAGATAGTTCAACTATAACTTTGTCTCCTGGCAAAATTTTAATAAAATTTTTGCGCATTTTCCCAGAAATATGGGCAAGAACTTGATGTTTATTTTCTAACTCAACACGAAACATTGCATTTGGTAATGTTTCTACTACTGATGCAACCACTTCGATAGCGTCTTCTTTTGACATAATTTTACACAAAATAAAAATTCACAAATAATTAAAGCTTTTATTATAACATACCAATTAAGCGTAAAAAGCAAGGCCAGCAGATTTAACGCTTTTTATTTTATTAAGAGTTGAGTTGAGTAAGTACCCAAGGGCCTTCAGAAAGAATTGCTATTGTATGTTCAAAATGGGCAGATAACTTCTTATCAATTGTTGTTACTGTCCAGCCATCTTTTTCAATTTTTACTTGATAAGAACCAATATTTACCATTGGCTCAATAGCTAATACCCAACCTTCTCGAAGCCGAGGACCTTTACCAGGTCTACCATAATTAGGAACTTGAGGTTCTTCATGCATTGCTGTACCTATGCCATGACCGCAAAAATCCCTTACTACTGTATAACCTCTTGATTCAGCATAAGATTGTACCGCATAAGAAACATCATATAACCTATTACCTACCTGCATTTTCTCAATAGCTTGATAAAGAGACTCTCTAGTAACATCAACTAATCTTTGAGCCTCATCAGAAACACAGCCAACAGGAATAGTTATAGCAGAATCCCCAACATACCCAGCCAAAGTTGCACCACAATCAATACTTATTATGTCGCCTTCTTTAAGAACCCGTTCTGAAGGAAATCCATGTACAACTTGTTCGTTAACAGAAGTGCAGATTGAATAAGGATAACCTCGATATCCTTTAAAAGTTGGGATAGCACCTGCATCTCTTATCCATTTTTCAGCCTGAATATCAAGCTCACTGGTAGTTACACCTGGTGTAACCAAGCTAGCCAATTGTCTCAAGACTTGTGCTACTAATTGCCCTGCACTGTGCATTTTTTGAATTTCTGCTCTTGTTTTTGTTATTATCATCTAGTAGCAGTTTATTTTTAAGAAAACAAAGTTTATTAAGGTTTTAGAATATAACAAAGCTTATCAAAAATTTCACTTGCTAGTTGAGTCCCATCAACAGATATTAAAGAATTCATATTAGTGTAGTAATCTATGAGAGGAGTTGTATTAGCTTTGTACTCTTCTAATCGTGATTTTATAGCTTCTAATTTATCATCACTTCTATTAGTTAAAACACTTTCACAAATATCACATCTACTTTCATTTTTAGGAGGTTTGTAATAAATATTGTAAATCTCCCCACAACCAGAACAAGTGCGCCTGCCTGTTAATCTGTTTAATAATATCTCTTCTGAAACTTTAACTTCTATAACAACAACAGGTTTATTATGTTCTTTTGCCAAAAAACCTAATTGTTTTGCTTGATTTAACGTTCTTGGATAGCCATCTAAAACAAAACCTTCTTTGCAATCTTCCTTACTTGTGCGGTTAGTTACAAGTTGAAGCAAAACATCATCACTAACTAATTTTCCTAATGCCTGTATTTCACGTATAGTACTTGCTAAAGAAGTATTTTCTTTAGCAATCTGACGCAAAATGTCCCCTGTAGAAATTTGAGGTAAGGAAAATTTTTCTTGTAATTTACGTGCTTGCGTTCCTTTGCCTGCTCCTGGCGCACCTAACATTACAATTATCTTATTTAATGACACAGAAACTCCTACAAAATTAACTAATCTCTGCGACCTCTTATACGACCTTTCTTCAAGAAGCCTTCATAATGTCGCATAATCAATTGGGATTCTATTTGGTTAACAGTGTCCATAGCAACACCTATTACAATTAACAAGGAAGTTCCACCAAAATAGAATTGAAACCCAAAGCCTTTTACTATCCAATCTGTAATTGGGTTAGAAGTAAACACACCATACAACCAAGTTCCTATACCTGGAAGCTTATCTACTTGAACACCACTAAGTAATATTTGTGGGATTATAGAAATAATAGTTAAGTAAATGGCCCCGACAACGGTTAGCCTAGTTAAGATAGTACTTAAGTAATCTGCCGTGCGCTTTCCTGGTCGAATACCTGGAACATAGCCGCCATGCTTACGTAAATTTTCTGCTATCTCGTCTGTATTAAAAATTATAGAAACATAAAAGAAAGTAAAAAATATGTTAGCAACAGCAAATAACAACATATATAAAGGATGACCACCACCAAAATTACTTAAAAAACTCTTTATAGCATCAGATCCTGTAAACTGAGCTATTGTTTGTGGAAAAGTAAGTATAGAGGAAGCAAAAATAACCGGTATAACTCCTGCCATATTAACACGCAAAGGCATGTGAGTTGATTGTCCTCCTACAAGTTTGCGGCCAACCATTCGTTTTGCATAGTTTATTGATATTTTTCTATGTCCACGTTCAACAAAAACAATAGCCATTGTTATAGCTAACATAGCTATAAGCATAGCTAAAACACCTAGGGTTGACGTTGGATCTAAATCTTTAACACGTTGCCAAATCTGGTAAATGGCATTGGGCAAACCTAATACAATACCAGCAAAAATCATTAAACTTATCCCATTACCAATACCACGTTCTGTAATTTGCTCTCCTAACCACATTATAAATGCAGTTCCTGTAGTTAGTGTCAGCATAGTGAGAAAAACAAACATTATAGGGTTAATTCCAACAACTAAACCAGGCTGACTTTTTAACCACATTGATATGAAGAATGATTGCAAAAGAGAAAGTAATATTGTTCCATAACGTGTATACTGATTTATTTTTTGTCTTCCAGATTCACCTTCTTCTTGAACTTTTTTTAGGGAAGGGAAAACAGATGTCAACAACTGCAAAACAATAGAAGAAGTTATATAAGGAGTAATACCAAGAGCAAATATTGAAACTACTCGAAAATTTCCACCTGTAAATAAGTCAACTACACCTACTAAAGAACCCGCAATAGTACTCCAAAGTTTCTCTAGTTGATAAGGATCGATTCCAGGTGTTCTTATATGGCTACCTATACGATAAACCAATAACATAGTTAACGTAAAAAAAATACGTCTCCTTAAATCTGGTATAGAAAAAACGTTTTTTAAACTTCTAAAAAATTGATCTAACATATTATCGTATAAGCTCCAAAATGAGGGACATTACAAAAATTAGTTTACTTTTTCTCCATAAGAAGAAGTTACTACAATGCTTCCCCCAACAGCACATATTTTATCTTTTGCACTTTGGCTAAAACGGTGGGCTTCTACTTTAAGTGCTTTGCTGATAGTTCCTTTAGCTAAAATAGCTACTCCGTCTTTCGCTAGTTTTTTGATAACACCTTTTTCTACTAAAGAATCTGTTGTTACTGTTTCACCTTCTTGAAAGACTTTTTCAAGCGTGTCTAAGTTAACTTCATTCCATTCTTTTTTGAATATATTGGTAAAACCTCGTTTTGGTAAACGGCGATGGAGTGGCATTTGGCCGCCTTCAAAACCCCGCATACTGCTATAGCCTGAGCGAGATTTTTGTCCTTTGTTACCACGGGCTGATGTTTTCCCATGACCTGAACCTGGGCCCCGACCAACTCTTTTTTTAGCTTTGTTGGCTCCTTTTGGAACACCAACATTATGTAATCCTAATGACATAAAAGCTCCAAACATTTGCAAATATTTTAATCTTCTACCAATCTAAGCAGGTGTGGCACTTTTGCAACCACTCCACGAATTGAAGGAAGATCTGGATGTGTTACTATCTGATTTAGCTTACGTAGTCCTAACGTACTAACCATGACTTTATGTGGTTTTGGTGTGCAAATTACACTACGATAAAGTTGTATCTTAATTTTTTTATCAACTGGTTGAGACATTTTTTCTCCTAAAAAACCACGTTTTATTAATTATATCTCTTCTACTCTTTTGCCTCTAAGCCGGGCTACTTCCTCATGGCTTTTTAATTTCTTTAATCCATCAAACACCGCTCTAACAATATTATGAGGGTTATTTGAACCAAGAACTTTTGTTACCACATTAGTAACACCTACAGATTGCATAACAGCACGAACAACGCCTCCAGCAATAACACCTGTACCTTCTGGAGCAGGCTTAAGTAAAACTCTTCCAGCACCGAACTCTCCTATAATAGGATGTGTCAAAGTATTACCGCTTAAAGGTATTTTGATAAGGTTCTTTTTTGCAGAGTCTAAACCTTTCTTAATTGCGCTAGGAACTTCTTTAGCTTTACCAGAACCAAAACCAACTACCCCATGCTCATCCCCAACAACTACCAAAGCACTAAAACTTAAGTTTTTACCACCTTTTACTACTTTAGTTACTCTGTTAATTGAAACAACAAAATCTTTTAGTTCTAAGTCTGCTGTAACAACACGCTCCATTAAAATTCTCCTAATATTTTACAGTTGTTAAAAACTTAACCCTATTTCACGAGCAGCTTCTGCTAAAGATTTTACACGCCCATGATAAAGATAACCACCACGATCAAAAACTACTTTTTGTATTCCCTTATCAATAGCACGTTTAGCTATTAATTGGCCTACATACTTAGCAGCTTCTATATTTCCACCAGCTTTTTCTTTATAGTCTTTCTCTAAAGTTGAAGCAGAACATATTGTAGATCCTGTCAAATCATCAACTACTTGAGCATAAATATGATTTAAGCTACGAAAAACGCAAAGACGAGGTCTTTGTGTGGTTCCTACAACTTTTTTACGAATACGCTTATGAACAGCTTGTCTAACTTTTGCTCGTGATTTCATTGTAATCATTGCTCAAATACTCCTAGAGAAATCCTTTATTTACCTGTCTTACCAGGCTTAAGTTTTAATACTTTTTCTGCATAACGTACCCCTTTACCTTTGTAAGCATCAGGTTTACGTAAATTATGCATATCAGCTGCGACTTGACCTAAAATTTGACGATCTATTCCTGACAAAGTAAGTGTAGTTTGATATTGAGGAATAGTTTTACCAGCAATTTTATCTGCTCTAAAATCTATGCCTTCTGGAACTGGGAAATCTATCATATGAGAGTAACCCAGATCAAATATTATTGACTTTTGCCCACTTGATTGTTTCTTTGAAGAATAGGCACGAACAGGCTTTTTAGCATCATTCACTTTGCTACGATCCAACTCAACTCTGTAGCCTACGCCCACAATATCAAGTTGTCTAGTAAAGCCTTTTGTAACACCCATAACAGAATTTGCAATTAAAGCTCGCGTTAAACCATAAAGAGCAGCAAAGTCGGTTCCTTTACTTTCAACTCTAATAGCATTATTCTCTACCTTTACACTTATACCATTTGGTATAGATGTTTTTAAGATACCTTTTGGGCCTGTTACTTGTACAATTTCTGATGAAATTTCTACTTTTACATCTTTTGGCAATTCTATTTCTTTTTTACCAACTCTTGACATATCAGTTCCACCTATATTACAAATCCAAAAATATAAATTTCAGATTTACATATAAAAACTCTCGATTTTAATCTTAATATATATTACAAAGCAACTCTCCACCTAATTGGGCTTGACGCGCTTGTTTACCTGTCATTAAACCTTTTGAGGTGCTAACAATGTTTATACCTAATCCCCCTAAAACGTTAGGGATTTCGCTATTTTTTATATAAACTCTACTGCCAGGTTTAGATACTCGTTTTAAGTAGTGAAGTACCATTTCACCTTTTGGGCCATAGCGTAAATATACTCTTATGGCTTTTCTTGCGCCTTCGCCAGCTACTTTATAATTGTTTATATAGCCTTCTTCTTTTAGAATACGGGCAACTTCAACTTTGAGCTTTGAAGAAGGTATATCTACTTTTGTATGTCGTGCTGCTAACGCATTACGAACACGTGTTAACATATCAGCAATTGGATCCATAAAACACTTTCCCTATACAAAATTTTTTCGCCCTGAAAAGGATCTTTATAACTTACCAGCTCGCTTTCGTAACTCCAGGTATTTGACCTTCTAAAGCCAAGTTACGAAAACAAATACGGCATAATGAGAATTTTCTCAAATAGGCCCGAGGCCGCCCACAACGTTTGCACCTATTATAGGCACGAGAACTAAACTTAGCTTTTTTGTTTGCTTTAAAAAGCATAGATTTTTTAGCCATAATTAACTTACCTAACAGTACCTAATATAATTTATTTTAGTTAACTCGAAACGGCATTCCAAAGTGTCTTAACAATGCCCGAGCTTGTTCATCTGTTTTAGCAGTGGTTACAATACAAACATTCATACCACGAGCTTTATCAACTTTAGCAAAATCAACTTCTGGAAAAATTAATTGATCTCGTAAGCCTAAAGTATAATTACCCCGTCCATCAAAAGATTTAGGAGATACTCCTCGAAAATCCCGTACTCTAGGCAACACTACACTGATTAAACGATCTAAAAACTCATACATCCGATCATTTCTTAATGTTACCATAGCACCTATAGTCATATTTTGGCGCAACTTAAAAGCAGCTATAGATTTTTTAGCACGAGTTATCACCGGTTTTTGACCAGTAATAACAGCTAATTCATCTGCTGCTATGTCAAAGATTTTAGCATTATTTGAAGTAATAAAATCTCTTCCCAACCCCATATTAATAACTATTTTTTCTATTTTTGGTACTGCCATAGGGTTAGTAAGCCCAAATTCTTTCATTAAAAGAGAGGAGACTTGTTCTTTGTATTTTTGCTTTAGTCTTGGTACCATAATTAAATACTTAGCCTTGTTAATAAAATCTTTTTACAAAACAACTTAAAACCAATCTTACAAGAAAGGCTTTTAAGTAAAATTAAAGCTTAATCTCTCAAAACTTTTAATTTTGAAATATGTATTAAGCCTTCTTTTTCAATAATACCACCCTTTACACCACGTGTTGGGTTGGACTTTAGATGGCGTTTTACTACATTAACCCCTTCAACCCTGGCTTTACCTTGCCGATGGTTTACTTCAATAACTCTACTTTTTTTGCCTTTATCTTTACCAGAAATAACCATAACCCAGTCATCTTTTTTAATGTCACTGACTCTTACATTGACCAAGTTTTTTAGTTTAAGAGCTTTTAATCCCATTATATTACCTCCGGTGCAAGAGAAACTATTTTCATAAATTTTTTCTCACGCAATTCACGAGCAACAGGGCCAAAAACGCGCGTACCAATAGGCTCTCCATCAGCTTTAATAAGCACGGCGGCATTTTGATCAAATCTAATGTAGCTACCATCTCGACGACGTACTTCTTTACGAGTGCGTACAACAACGGCCTTTACTACTTGCCCTTTTTTAACTGTCCCATCAGGGCTGGCTTCTTTTACAGAAGCGGTTATAACATCACCTAGAGAGGCTCTTAAACCTGTGCTGCCACCAAGGGGTAGTATCATTGCTATTTTTTTTGCTCCAGAATTATCTGCCACATCCAAAATAGTTCTCATCTGAATCATAAGAAATTCTCCTAAAAATAACTTTTACTTATAAAGCAACCTTTTGTAAAACCTCAGCTACTCGCCAACGTTTACAGGCAGAAAGTGGACGTGTTTCAATAATCCTAACCTTATCACCAATATTACAATCTATATTTGTGTGCGCCATAAATTTTGTACGTCGTCTTATATAACGCTTATACTTGTGATGGCGTACCAAACGATCAACACGCACCACAACTGTTTTCATCATTTTATTGCTAGTTACTATACCAACTTTTTCAGCACGACGGCCCTGACTAGATACTAACTTTTCTTGAGAATTTCCTTCTACTTTATTTTCTTCTGACATAATGATTAACCCAATTTCAAATTAAATCTCACAATTAATGTTTAATTCCCAACACTCTTTCACGAGTTACTGTTTTTACTTGAGCAAGCTCTTTTTTCTGCAAACGAACACTTTTAACTGCATCCACTTCTCCCAAACTCTTCTTAAACCGGCCTCTAAAGATCTGTTCTATAAGTTCAGTTTCTCGTGTTTTAAGGTCTTCATCAGACATTTCACGTATTTCTTGTATTTTCATAACACCCCACTCTCTAACTCGTCACGGGTAACAAACTTAGTTTTTATGGATAACTTACTTGCAGCTAATTTCATAGCTTCTCTTGCTACTTCTTCGCTGATGCCTTCCATTTCAAAAAGGATACGCCCTGGTTTTATTACAACTACCCAACCTTCTGGTGCCCCTTTACCTTTTCCCATACGTGTTTCAGCAGGTTTTTTAGTAATTGGTTTATCTGGAAAGACTCTTATCCATAGCTTTCCACCACGTTTTACACTGCGCGTAATTGCAACGCGAGCTGCTTCAATCTGTTTACCTGTAACCCAAGCAACTTCCATTGCTTTAAGACCATAATCACCAAAAGCCACTGTAGCACCACGAATAGCTTTGCCACTCATTCGGCCTCTTTGTTGCTTACGGTACTTCATTCTTTTTGGGATCTTATATTCTGCCATTTTTTACTCCAAAACATGACACTATGTAATAGTTTTATTTATTCTATATAGAAACTACTAACGACCACGTGCATTTAATGATTTTTCAGATTGTGTTTTACGCACATCCAAAATTTCACCACGATAAATCCAAACTTTTACACCTATAACTCCAAAGGTT
Organism: uncultured Clostridia bacterium; assembly: GCA_964492845.1. Lineage (GTDB taxonomy): Bacteria > Acidobacteriota > Blastocatellia > Chloracidobacteriales > JADJPF01 > JADJPF01. Next base: position 5,493 of record CAZBMZ010000002.1, on the reverse strand, counting down.
GTATAAGCTTGAGCAAACCCATAGTCAATGTCTGCGCGTAAAGTATGTAGAGGTAATTGACCATCTAAGTACCACTCAGAACGAGCTATTTCTGCCCCACCCAAACGACCTGATACACGTACTTTAATACCTAGAGCATTATAGCGTTTTGCGCTATCAACAGACTTTCTCATAGCACGACGAAAAGCAACGCGTTTTTCTAATTGAGAAGCTATTTGCTCTGCTTGAAGCTGGGCGTTTAGTTCAGGTCTACTAATTTCTTGAATATTTACAATAACGTCTCTACCTGTTTGAGCTTGTATTTCTGATTTAAGCTTATCAATCTCTTGTCCTTTACGGCCAATGATAATGCCTGGGCGAGATGTATGAATGATGATTTTTAATTTGTTTGCAGCTCTTTCAATCTCGATGTGGGAAACACCTGCGCCTGCAAAACGAGCTTTCAAATCTTTCTTTAAGCTTAAATCTTCTAATAAAAGTTTGCCAAAATCCTTCTTAGCATACCAAATTGAACGCCAAGTACGATTAACTCTTAATCTAAAGCCGTAAGGATGTACCTTCTGACCCACATTAGCCTCCGAACTTAAAGTTATAACTATGTTTACTTAGTTTGATTAGATTCACTTGAAACAACAACTGTGATATGGCAGTAGTGCCGGCGTTCACGATAAGCACGCCCCATAGGAGCAGGTCGAACGCGACGACGCCATTTTGTTATTCCAATGTCCACATGACAATTACTAACTACAAGTTTTTCAACATCAACAGAAACATTGTTTTTATCTGCTTTATGCAACACATTAGCAACAGCCGAGCGCAACACTTTTTCAATAGGTCTAGCAGATCTTTTATTAGTAAAAGATAAGGCAGCAAAGGCATCTGCTACATTACGACCTCTAATAGTATCAATAACTAATTTCGCTTTTTGTGCTGAACCTTTTATATATTTTGCAATTGCTTGGGCTTCCATTTACTTAACTCCAAACTAAAACTCGTGATTTTAGTGATTTTTTCTACTTTTTACCAGCCGGTTTAGCACTTTTCTCTGTCTTATCACCAGCGTGACCCTTAAAAGTGCGTGTAGGAGCAAACTCCCCTAATTTATGTCCAACCATGTTTTCAGTAACATAAACGGGTAGGAATTTTTTACCATTATGAACAGCCAAAGTATGACCAATCATATCTGGTATTATAGTTGAACGTCGGGACCAAGTTTTATAGACTTTTCTTTCATTTGCCTTGTTCATTCTTTCAATTGCATTTGTCAAATGACGATCTACAAAAGGCCCTTTTTTAACAGAACGTGCCATAAATCACCTCAACTGATTTACTTTCTACGCTTAACAATAAATTTATCAGTTCTTTTATTGTTTCTTGTTTTATAACCACGGGTAGGTTGTCCCCAAGGAGTTACTGGATTACGACCACCACTTGTTTTACCTTCACCACCACCATGTGGGTGATCAACAGGGTTCATTGCCACGCCTCTTACAGTAGGACGTCGCCCAAGCCAACGTGAACGGCCTGCTTTACCTAAGGAAACATTTTCATGTTCAATGTTACCTACTTGGCCTACTGTTGCCATACAATCAACTTTTACCCGGCGAATTTCTCCACTTGGTAAGCGTAACTGAGCCCATTCACCTTCTTTAGAAATTAATTGTGCAGAAGCTCCTGCACTACGAACCATTTGACCACCTTTACCAGGCCTAAGCTCAACATTATGAACTTCAGTACCTAAAGGAATATTTCGTAGTGGTAAAGCATTTCCTGCAATGATATCTGCTTCTGGGCCAGAAAGTATTTTTTGTCCAACTTCTATGCCTACAGGAGCTAAGATATAGCGTTTTTCCCCATCAACATAGCTAAGCAAAGCTATTCGTGCTGAACGATTTGGATCATATTCTAAAGAAACAACTTTTGCAGGAATACCAACTTTGTTACGCTTAAAATCAATAATTCTATAAAGCTTTTTATGACCACCGCCTCTATGACGTACTGTAACATGACCAATGTTGTTACGACCTGAACCACGTACTTTAGAAACTGTTAAGCCTTTACAAGGTCTTACAGCATCTAAGTTTTCATTTGTTAAGTAAGTTTGGTACCTTCTAGCTGCGGAAGTAGGTTTTAATTTTTTTATACCCATGATGTAAATCTCATTTACCTAAAATAAAATAACCAATTGATTAGTCTTAAGTTTTAAGGAATTAAAAGTACAAAGGTTGAGTTTTGTGCTTAAAATAAAGAAAGAGGGTAAAACCTCAAACAAACTACTAGACTACATCACCATACTCAATTACTTTTTCGCCAGCCTTCAAGGTCACATAAGCTTTGCGCCAATCTGATTGGCGGCCTTCAAAACGACCTCGACGCTTCATTTTGCCTTGGTAGTTGGCAATACGAACAGATTCAGCATCTACCTTAAAAATAGCTTTGACAGCATTTTTTACTTCTATTTTATTAGCAGATTTATCGACATAAAAAACCAACTTTTGCTTGCCATCTTGTGAGCTTTCTTTTAAGCGCAATGCTTTTTCTGTAATAACAGGCCCTTTAATTACATCCCATACTGAACGCATTACTTTATCCCCTTTACTTTAGTAAAATAGTTTGAAGTTGTATGATAGCTTCTTTACTAAAGATAAGCTGTTCGTGATTAAGCAGATCATATATGTTAACGCTGTCACTAGAAACGCGCTTAACTCTCTCAAGATTGCGTGCAGACAAAGTCAAGTTATTATTATCTTTTAGGTCTACTAAAAGAGCTTTTTTGTCTCCACCTAAGTTTTTAAGCACTTTAAGAAGGTTTTTAGTTTTATGATCTTCTAGGTTAAAGTTTTCTAATACCAATAATCCACCTTCACGTAAGCGTTCAGATAAAACAGAACGTAAAGCTCCGCGACGCATTTTCTTAGGTATAGAATATCCCCAGTCTCTTGGCCTTGGCCCGTGTACATTGCCACCGCCTTTCCAAAGAGGAGATCTAATAGAAGCTACTCGCGCTCGACCTGTACCTTTTTGTTTCCACAATTTACGGCCAGCACCAGAAACTTCACCACGTGTCTTAGTAGAAACTGTGCCTTGTCTTTGATTAGCTAAATAACACTTAACAGCTTCATAAATCAATGCTTTGTTAAGCGGAGCCGCAAAAACTACGTCTTGTAGCTCTAATTCTCCAGTTTCTTGGTTTTCTAAATTTTTGACTTTTACAACAGCCATTTTTTACTCCATAAACAGGATAAAATCTTAACTTTTCTTCCTGATAAGTAAATATCCGCCTTTTGGTCCAGGCACACTACCTTTTACTAGTAAAAGATTGTTCTCTGTATCAACTTGAACAACCTGTAAATTTAAGATTGTTTTACGCTCTACGCCCATGTGTCCTGCCATTTTAGTTCCTTTTATTACTCTTGAAGGAAAAGCAGAAGCCCCTATTGAACCTGGAGCGCGATGGAACATTGATCCGTGAGTAGCACGACCACCACCAAAGCCATGGCGTTTTATAAAACCTGCAAATCCACGCCCTTTTGTAGTGCCAATAACATCTATAGTGTCATTTGCAGCAAATTGAGCCACTAAAACACTATCGCCTACTTTAGAGCTATCGTCAGAGGTTTCTAAACGAAATTCTCTTAAAATTCTTGTAGGGGGAATAGATTGTTTTCCACGTGCTTTTGATTTATCAGTTTGACCAAAATGGCCTAACAATGGTTTAGAGACACGTTTAGGAGCACGTTCTTCAACTAAACCTAGTTGTACAGCTTCATACCCATCTTTAGTAGAAGTCTTACGTTGTACTACTACACAAGGACCGGCCTTAATCACTGTAACACAAGTTACTGTACCATCTGGTGCAAACACTTGTGTCATACCTACTTTTTTTCCAATGATGCCATTAATCATAAACTAAAACTTAGCCTCACTGATTTTTAGTCTTACAAAATTAAAAATCTATTGTTAATTTTTTACTTATGCTCTCTGCCAAAAGCTTTTATCTCTACATCAACACCAGCAGGAAGGTCTAATTTCATTAAAGCATCTACCGTTTGAGGTGTAGGATCCAGAATATCCATAAGCCTTTTATGTGTACGAATCTCAAATTGTTCTCGAGACTTTTTATCGACGTGTGGAGATCTTAATACAGTATATCTATTTTTAACTGTAGGTAGAGGTATTGGCCCAGCAACTCTAGCACCTGTACGTTTAGCTGTATCAACTATTTCCGCAGTTGACTGGTCAAGCACTCGATAATCATAAGCTTTTAATCTAATTCTAATTTTTTCATTTAGCATATTCTTAACTCTACTCAATAATTTCAGAGATAGTACCAGCCCCAACAGTTCTACCACCTTCACGAATGGCAAAACGAAGACCTTTTTCCATAGCAATAGGAGTAATTAAAGTAACTTCAATAGCAATGTTATCACCAGGCATAACCATTTCAACCCCTGTTGGCAAATCTGCTACACCTGTTACATCTGTTGTACGAAAGTAAAATTGTGGTCTATATCCTGTGAAAAATGGAGTATGTCTTCCACCTTCTTCTTTGGTCAATACATATACTTCCGCTTTAAATCTAGTATGAGGTTTTATTGTTCCAGGTTTTGCTATTACTTGTCCTCTTTCTATTTCTTTTCTATCCACACCTCTTAATAGTAAACCTACGTTGTCTCCTGCTCTTCCTTCATCCAACAACTTCTTAAACATTTCTACACCTGTTACTACTGTTGTGCGAGTATCTTTTATTCCTACAATTTCTACTTGTTCACTTGTTTTTACTATTCCTCTTTCAACTCTACCTGTAGCAACTGTTCCTCTTCCTGCTATTGAGAAAACATCTTCAACAGGCATTAGGAAAGGTTTATCAGTTTGGCGTTGAGGAGTTGGAATATAAGAATCAACTGATGCCATTAATTCTTCAATTGCACTTTCCCATTTAGGATCGCCATTTAGTCCACCTAAAGCTGAACCTCGAATTACTGGAATATCATCACCTGGAAAATCATAAGAAGAAAGAAGTTCTCTAACTTCAAGCTCAACTAAGTCAAGCAGTTCAGGGTCATCAACAGCATCAACTTTATTCATAAAAACTACCATAGCAGGAACACCTACTTGGCGAGCTAAAAGGATATGTTCTCTAGTTTGAGGCATTGGGCCGTCTGTTGCTGCAACAACCAGGATAGCTCCGTCCATTTGTGCTGCACCAGTTATCATGTTTTTTACATAGTCAGCATGTCCTGGGCAATCTACGTGAGCATAATGACGATTTCCTGTTTCATATTCTACGTGTGCTGTTGCAATTGTGATTCCTCGCGCTTTTTCTTCTGGTGCGTTATCGATCGAATCAAACGCTCTCACTGCTATTTTTGGATTTTTCTTTGCTAATACTTTTGTTATCGCTGCTGTTAATGTTGTTTTTCCGTGATCTACGTGTCCTATTGTTCCTACGTTTACGTGCGGTTTACTTCGATCAAATTTCTCTTTTGCCAT
>CAZBMZ010000001.1:196449-450157 GCA_964492845.1 uncultured Clostridia bacterium | reverse complement strand
TAAATCGAGCGCACCCCATCCATTGTGATAACACTCTCTTTTGTTCTTCTGTTGGATGTGCTGCAAACTTGACTCCACAAAGTGACATAACTATCTCTTTTTGCTATTATTTAGTGATATTTATTTTAGCTTTTCCTTTCCATTTTGTCTATATATTTTACTTATTTTTGGTTATTTATCGCCTTTCGCCTATTGCAAGCTTAACTCGGCTCTAAAGAAGCTGAGACTGCGCTTGCAAAAGAGGGTTCAACGAAAATTTTCAAAGAAAAGCTACGGACTTGATTAACTTAATTTAGATTTAATTAGACTTGTCCGGGCCAATTGCTGCCGCCAACTTCTTGCCAACGTGAGCAAATTGCTGCAATTTCTTTCTTTGAAAGCGGGCCATCAGCCTCTAACATTTTAGCGTTTGCCTGCCAACGTCCAGGCTGTTTGGTGCCAACTATTGCTGTACAAACCCCAGGTTGACTTAAAGTAAAGCGTAGAGCGATAGAAAAAGATTCTGCACTGCTAAGAAAATCATATTTTAGCTTTTGGATTCTTTCCCAATATGGATGATGATAAGCATTTTCTGGTTTGTCTGAATTTCTCCAAACAGCATTAGCAATTGGACGCTTAGCAATTACACCTAAATTATAGCTTTGTGCTAAAGGTAGTAGTAAATCTATTGCTTCTTGATCGGCAATACTGATAGAAGTTTGAAGACTATCAAAAGCACCTGTTTTAATAGCAAAAACAGCGTCTTGACCATCGCCGCTATAGCCAATATAGCGAGTATAACCTTTTTGACGGGCTGTTTCTAAAGCCTCAATAGCTTCACCTTGCTTAAGCGTTTCTGTGTTACAAGAATGTAATTGGATTAAGTCTAAATAATCAGTTTTTAAGGCTTTTAAGCTAGTTTCAATATGGTTAAGTAAGCCTGTTTTACTCCAATCAAATTTGGTAAAACCTTCTGCTGCACCACATTTGCTAAATAAATAAAAGTCTTTACGTCTATTGCTAATAGCTTGTCCTATTAGTTCTTCGCTAGCTAAATATGCGGCAGCAGTATCAATTATATTAAGCCCAGAATCTAAAGCTTCATTAAGAAGAGTTGTAACATTTTCTAAACTAGCACCTTCAAAACCTATTTCTGCACCACCATAGCCAAGTACACTAACTTGCATATCTGTTTTGCCAAATTGCCGTTTTTCCATAGCCCTATCCTTTAATTATTCTAAGTTTGCAATTGGCCTAAGTTTGTATGTTTTAGTAGCAGTGCGTCAACTGACCAAAGCTAGGGATAAAAAAAATTAAGGGAAGAATTACTTCTCCCCTTGTCAGTATCGCCATTGATAGGATTTTGGAAATTGAGAGGTACACGGATTAAAAACTAAATTTACTGTGCTGACGCGGCTTGAGCAGCCATATTATTGCCTTGACTGGCTCCTTGCATTTGTCCTAATAGTTGTTTGAGCATTTCTAACATTTTTCCTAGCATTTCAATCATTTGTGAAATCATTTCAAGTTGTTTATTCATTCCTTCTTTTTTGCTAGGAGCTTGAGCAGCTTTTTCTGCTTCACCGGCTTTTTCTGCCTCACCCGCTCCATTTGCTTGATTCATAGGCTTTGCGGCTTGGTTAGCTTCCTTAGCACCTTCTATACCTTCTTGACCTTTGGGGGCCGCTTTTTCAGCTTGTTGACCACTACCAGCTTCACTATTTTTTTGGAGTTCTTGAACCATTTTTTTCAACATTTTTGTTAATTCGCCTAACAATTGTTTTATCTCTTGGATAGATTGCTCCAAGCCTTGAGTGCCATTGCTAGCAGCAGTTTTAGCCATATTAGGTGATTCTGTGGGAGATTCTAATTTTCTAGCAGTTATTCCTGCTAAATTTCCTTGTTGAGCATCTGCTAATTTGTTAACAGCTTGGTTATTATTTAGTTGATTAATGCCAACATTACTAATAGATCCAATGTTCATGCTTTTCATAAAATATACTCCCTTAAAATATTGATTTTTAATTAGGTTAAAAGTTTTTGGTATTAAAGTTTTTGATATATGTTTATTTGCTGTTCACTCACTTAATACCCAAAGAGAAAAAAACTTCATAAAAATTTTTCCTGGTTTTTGCAGAAACTTTTATATTTTTCCGCAAAATATAATAACTTACTGTAACTTATTGTAAAATATTATATTTACCTTTATAATAAGTATTGCTTATTATTAGGTTTAGGAAGGTTTGCAAAAATCAGGAGAATTTCTGGACTTTTTGAGCAACTTTTCTATACTGATAGCGATAAGTTGAATAACGATTCATCAAAAATAATTCAGACTATTCATTTAATAAAAACATTCAAGGAGACATCACAATGCGTATAGGCTCATCTGATCAAAGTCAAAATATTTCTCTTCAACAACAAACTACACAAACTCAACAAACACAAAAAACAGGTAGTTTAAATGGTTTATCTGCTCAAAAAGCCTCTACACCAACAGATAGCCCTTTACAAAGCAACTTAAAGCCTTCCTTGAATGGTGCAGCACCTAGTGCAATTAACTCTTCTAAAACAACAATTAATTCTGCCTCTTTCCAAGCAGAAGCAAATAGAGTTCAACCAGGCGGAATAGATCAGGCTGTAGCTAGCGGCCCTACCAACTTAAAAGTTGAAGGTAGCACAGCATTTCGCACTCGTGTAGCTCAAGATTTAGCTAAATTTGCTCCCGGAACAACAGTTGATTCTCAAGGGTTTGTTCACGCAGCAACAAGAAAAACTGCTGGACACGATCAAGGCTATGCTTTAGTTAATAATCTTCTTAATGGTGAACAGCCTGTTTCAATTAAATATGTAAAAGACAATGCTTATACTTCTTCAAATGCTGCTCAATCTCAAGGAACACCGGGCCGCCCAAATGTTGGATCATCTGCTGAAGTATTTTATGATCCAAACCTAAATATCACATTACCTACACGCCAAGCAAATGGCACAATTAGAGATGAGAAAATTTCTTCTGAAGTAGTTTTAGCACACGAATTAATTCATGCTAATCACGCTCAAAAAGGAACTATCAACCGAACTAATGTTGATCATACTTTTAAGGATGGTAACACTACCTATAAAGAAAATTGGAGATTTGAAGAATTTCGTACAACTGGTTTTACTGGCGCACGTCAAGGTAGCGAGCCTACAGAAAATTCAATTCGTGCGGAATTAGGATTTAATGCACGTGCAACTTATCTAGATCGCTCAGCTTGGCAAAGAGTTGGCACAACTAGCGGTATTGCAGCCAACAATACAATGCGTAGTAATGAGCAACTTGCTGGTGATATGTGGAATTCCGGCGGTGCTAAGTTACCAAATGGTCAAATGAAAGTTTGTAATTGTTTTGCTTGTTAATGACTTTGTTTGTCAGAAAAGTTTTCCTAAAAAGTAATAGAAAATTAAAAGCTGGCCCCAAAATAAGCCAGCTTTTTGTTTTTTAAGAAGTTTTTCTATTACTTTAATGTTTTTTGCCTTTAGCTACAGCTTTTTCAACACTTGCTGTTTGTGGATGACGACCTAATAATTTATTAAGAATAACCAAATTTATTCCATAAGTAGCATCAACCCCAGCAAAACTTAACTCTCTGGAAAGAGTTTCGCCCGGTATTAACGGCGCATCAGAAGCATAATAAGCAACATTTACCATAATATCATCCCGTAAATAACCTAATTTATTACATTGGTGAAGTTTACGAACATAGGGTATTCCTTCCATTTCTAGTCCTAAAATATGCCATTTTTCATAATATTCATTTAGCATAGAGTTATTTTGTAGGACTGTACCAAGTACGGTTAACATTGGCCCATCAGTATAAACTCGGCTATCAGCAATTACATCTGCAAAATCTTCTCGGTTTAAGCCATTACCATTAGGAAAATCATAAATTTCATTGCGTCCTTGTTGTAGTAGATAAGATGGAATCATAATTCCACCACGCTCACCAACTACTGTACCAGCCTTGCCCATAATAGAAAAACTATGAATACGTTTTTGGAAAGTCATAATTAATTCCTCAATTATTGTTCCTGCTTGTTCTCCAAAAGCATAATCAAAATTAATAATTACTGGGTGAGTTTCCTTTAATTTTTCAATATCTAGGTTAAGCCTAGGATCAACTAGATTAAAATCTATTTTTGTTAGATCAATTACTTGACAATCAATACCTACCATAAAAATATCTGGCAAGACTGTAATGCCTAAACTTTCATCATAAGCCTGTTTTGCTGCTCTAATTTCAGGCTGTGTTCTTAAGTATCCTTTCATTAGATAATATATTAAATTAGTATGATGGATAGTGTTAACATGTCGCTCAATTAAGTCCAATGAGCTTTTATCTGTAGATTGTTCACGTCCCCAGGCTAATACTTTATCCTGATGAAGGCGTGCATAGCCAGAAAGCACATTAACCGTGCTATGAGTATTGCTAGAAATAATATGTATTGGGCGTTGCTCAGAACCTGAAACTTCTCCAACAAAATCAGCAATTCTTTGGCACCATTTCCGCGCTGGATTACGTGAATTAATATCATTAAATGCTCTGTGCATACGAATAAAAATTGTTGGTAGATGTTCTGCAATATACTGAAGGCGAACAAACAGTTCTCCATCCCATTTATGATCTAAAAGACGAAGAGATTCTTCTGTAGTCCCTAGATCAAAAGCTAGCCGGGCTATAAGACGATTACGTCTTTCTAGAGTTGCATCAGAACCACTTGTAGCAATTTGGCGGATTTCTTCAAGAAGTGGACGACCTGCTAGCAAGCGATAGATCTTTGTTGCTTCAATAAAATAACTAGTCACAATAGACATTAAATCTAGTAATTCTGTTATTTCATCTCTAACAACAATTATTATGGTTTCTGGGCCTATCTTAAAAGCAGCACGTCGTCTTGATGGAGAATGAAGAGAAACAATTCCAGGTTGTTGGGCAAAATTATTTGGAACACTCTTTTGTAACAAAATTTCTCGCACTTCATGAATATCCTCTGGAAGTCTTGCTGTAGCATATAACATAGCATCAACATCAATTACTTCGTTTTTATCACAGTAGCGATGTAAACTTGGCTTCATTCGTTGAAAAGCTGGTACAAGCTGAGCAACGTCAAAAAATCCTTTTAGCACTCCATGTCGCACTTCTACTTCAAACCATTCTATTGCTTCTTGTGTTGCTTCGTTCATGTTTCCTCCTGGGCTAATTTATTTAGCTATTTTTATTTATTCTCCAAAAATTATCTATAAATAAAATAAGGCGGGCAAAATACCCACCTTATTTTTTAAGTTTTGTTAATTAATACTATGGGGTGTTTAAGTCTCTTAAACTAAATACAAAAGTTGCTGAAATACCATTAGAAGTAACTACTAGCTGATTTGTCCCTGCTCTAAGATTGGCTTTTCTTCTAGCTCCTTTGATAGTTAAGGTACTGTCGGTTTGACCAATTACCCTAGCACTTAAGTCTTGACCATTAATCGTTACTCTAACTCCACTAGTACCAAAACCTTGTCCAGCAACAAATAAGAGATTTTTTTCTCTTAATACAGAGCTAATTATTACATTAGGATCAATGGTTAAATTAAAGCTTGTTTGTGCTGTAAGACCTTGAGAGTCAATAACTTGCACTACTACTTGTCCCCCTTGATTAAGTGCCGTAGGAGCAAAAGTTAAAATAGCTGATCCATCTGTATTAGTACCAACATTTATTAAAGAAAGCGGTGCTGTTGGCACAGCAAATCTTAATGGATCGCCATCTGGATCACTTCCTTGAACAGTAACTCTTAAGGTAGCACCTAATCTAACCCGTTGATCCATAACAGTAGCAATCATTGGCGCACGATTAGCGGCTGTTACTGTAATAACAAATGAAGCACTAGTAGATAAATTTATTGGATCAGAAGCCGTTACAGTACAAACTGTTTGACCAACATCTCCCATTTGAGGAGCAACCATTACAGTTAGTCCCGTTGCAGTAACAAAATTACCTCGATCACAAGCTACACTTAAAGTTACTGGTGAACCTTGAGGATCTGTAACACTTACATTTAAGGTAACTGTTTTACCTGCTTCAATTGTGACATTTGGAATAACTAGATTAGAGGCAGTGTCATCATCTACACTACTTATAAAGTCACCATTAAGAACTAAGGTTTCTTGTTGGTAAAGACGAATATTCTTAATTGTTTTTACTAAAGTAATTTCTTTTGGCAACGCTTCTAAATCGCCTAATTTATCTTTATCAATTTTAGAGCTATAAGAAAATTCTATAGTCCCTAATTTATTGGATAATTTGTTATCAATAGTAATACCATCAACTTCTAATCGGTATTCTGTATTAGGTTGTAGGTCAACAGCAATAACTTGAAAGTTTTGTACTAGCTTCTTTCCTACTTTAACAAAGGTCTTAGCAATTCCTGAGCTATTGCTAAGGTCTAAAGCTTTTAGAGAAGCAAGGCGTTTACTAGCTTTTTGACTATTTGGCTTTTTATCATTAGCCATTGTTGGGCTACCAACTACTAAAAGCAACATTACAGCAATAACACTTGTAATAATAGCTCTTAACATAAAATTTCCCCCTAAATATTTATTTTTGTAGCGGTTAAACATTATTAGTAAAGATTACTCTATCAACAAGTTAAGCGTCACACTACGAATTCGGCCTTGTTCATCTTTACCAGTAAAAACAAGTGGTTGCAAGCCTATTGGCCCGCTTCTTTTTGCTTTTAGAGCAAAACTTACGCTATTTTCCGCTGTTATTTGTGTTGATGGTGAAAGTTTTAATTTTAATAAACCAGTATCTTTACTATCTGGGCCACTGATAGTTATTCTACCTGTAAAATTAGCAATTCTGTCAACTTTTAATGGAATTGTTATTTTTTGTCCCCGGCTAATGTTCATTTGAGGACTATCAAAAGTCAAAGCAAAATCTGGTTGGGCAACTTTAAGTACTACAACAGCCGTTTTAGAAATTTGTTCTTGGTTTTCGCCTGAAGCTGTACCAACAATTGTTAAATTGTAATCACCTTTAGCATTAGCACTACTAGTAATAGTTACTTTAGCACTATCCCCAGGAATTAATAAATTTTCTGGTACAAAAGCATTAACACCTGCATCAATTGGTTGGACTTTAACAGATAAACTAATGCCAGACTTAAAGTTAGCAATTGATTGTGTATTGATTGTAAAGCTACTGGTTTCACCAGCAATAATTGTTTGTTGTGCTGGGGTAACTTCTAAACCAAAACTTGCTTGAGTATTAGAAATAGCAAAATTTCCTGTACTAACGCCAAATCCATTATTTCCAGCCCCATCAATTGCCATAACTCTTACACGAGCTTGATCGGTCATCAAGCTAGGCACTGTCCAAATAAAAGTTTGTGCATTGCCCATTAAATTTTCCACAATAGTAACTGGAAATGTCGTCCCGCCATCGGTTGATAAAGCAATGTTATGGAGTTGAATGGCTTTGTTATCGCTTGATTGCCAAGTAATTTGTACTTGTTGGTTTGCTTGTAACGTTAGGCCCTCTGTTGGAGCAGTAACATTAACTATAGGGCTAATAATATCAGGTGCATTAGCAAAATTTTTAACTAATAAATCTACATTAGGCACCCCCCAACCAGTGACTAAATCATATCCAAGAGTAGCTAAAAAGCCTGTTGCCCCAGTTTGTGCGCAAGGTGGCCTTGCCATAGTTTTGTTATTGCCAAAAGTAATATCTGTAAATACGGCTGGGCCAGAATTTCTAAATTGTTCTGTAGCTAGTCGATAAATTTCTGCATTAGGAGAACCTTGCACAGAACCTTTTGATTGATTAATTAAAACCATTATTCCTGCCCAAAGAGGAGCAGATTGACTTGTTCCAGAAGTAATAAAGCCTCGTTCGTTAATTATAACTGCTGTGCCGGGTGAACCCGCTAGCAGCGCGACATCTGGAATTAAGCGTTTTTCTCCTGCGGGAAGACCCCCTGCAAAACCGCTAGCATTATTTTGATAGTCAGGGCGAGCAATTTTACTGCTAACTCCGCCACCTGTAGCACCTCCACCGTTTGTTACAGGCTGACCATCACAATCAAATCTTACTCCAGGAGGTTCATTCCAAACACTTTCTTGGAGAACCCTTTTAAGATCGCCAAAAAAATCATATTCTCCAACAATTTGCGTTCCCCCTACAGCCGTTGCACCATCATAACAAGCAGGACAATTAATTGCAGATTGTCCCGCTGTTCCGCCTGGAAAACATTCTGCTCCCTCATCACCAGCAGCAATAAAGAATGCTATACCTTGAGCAACGCCTTGTAGCATCAACATTTGTTCGGCTGGATCAAAAACATTAGCCTCACACCCTCCAAAACTTTCATTAACAATAGGTGTTCTTAAGGTGTTAACAATAAATTGTTCGGCTAGGAAAATATTAGCTGTAGAAAGCTCAGGAATCAAAATTAGCTCAATATCTGCCATTGGAGCAATTAAAGAGATTGAATCAATATCTAGTTCAGCTTCGCCTTGAAATCTTACTGGAGCCATTTCTAGACCTGGAGGAACAAAGCGTTTTACTAGTGTTCGTGGAAGGTCAAAAAGCTGACGGTGTAAATTAATATCTGTATCTAAAACATTAGAGTTAATAATAATTCCAACCCGTTGACCCTGACCCCGAAGACCGGCTTGTTTTAGAGGGTTGATGTTGTAGGCTAGGTTAAAATCGTTTGGCCCAAAAAAGATTGGACTATTACCACTTTGGGCATTTGTGTCTATTTTTTTACCTTGTTTAATAAAATTCTGTAATTGCTTTTGCTGCTCTTCTGGAAAAGGCTTAAACTGGCTATAGGTTTGATAAAGATAAGCATTATTTAGCCCATGAATATTGCTAGTAAGCTTAGATAGGCGTTCTGGTAGCTTAGGCAATCGATCATTAGCATAAAAGATACGTTGGCTAGAGTCTTGGTATTGATTGACTTCTAGCTTAAAGGCACGTTCTACTTGTTCGGCTGACGCGCTAAAACTAATGGCTAAGCGATTGGGCCAGGCCTGGTCAATAGTAAAACCTTGGTTAGCTAGCCAATCCAAAGCAAAATTAAATTCTGACTCCGAAAGTCCAAAACGTCGGCCAAAGTCCTCTGGACTAATCCATTTATGATAATTTGGCGATGTTGGGTCATAAAGTTCTGTAATTAATCGTCTTACTTCTTTTTCCTGATTGCTCTTAAAAGAAATAGTTAAGTTGAGTCGTTCGCTATTTTTTATTTTTGATAATTTTTGGCTATTTAGTACTAATTGTGGCACTTGTCCTGGGGGTAAAATCTCTTTAGCAATCTCTGTTACTTGTTGATGTTCATCATAAGCACTACTTAAGATACTATTTTGCCATCCTATTAGAACAAATATAGTTAATAATAAAAAAGAAAAAAATTTTATTGAATTACGCATAACAATTTTTCCTAAAATTTTTAAGGATGGGTATGACTCAAGGCTAGCTTTAATAGTAGTCTACGTCAATAATTTTCTGTTAATATTTTGCTAAGATTAAAGTTAAGAACAATAATCTTAAAAGATTCGTTAGCGGCCAATAACATCACCAAATTTAATAAACAACTTTGACAAATAAAATCTAAATAAATTATGTATTACAAAAAAACTCTTCTCCTAACTGCTTGTTTATTAATGCTAATGTTGCCACAAGTAATATTAGGTCAAATACAGTCATCTCAACTAAATAAAACAAAAGAGTCTGAAGAACTCCTAATAAAAATAGGAGCAGATTTAGTTGCCCTAGATGTTACAGTTACTGATGCAAAAGGCAATTATGTCTTAGACCTAACAGCCGCAGATTTTGAACTACGCGAAGATGGTCAAGTACGCTCACTTGACTTCTTCCAACCTACTTCTAAACTTCAAAACTCTTCTCTAGCTCTAGTAATCGCCCTTGACCTTTCTGGCAGCCTTTCAGAAGAAGAAACTGTCCTTCAACGTGAATCAATAAAAAAATTCATTGAACAATTAGATAAAACTTCACTCTGTGCTTTAATGGGTTTTAATCATCAAGTGAATATCTTACAAGACTTTACTAATAATCATAAAAAACTTGGCGATAAGTTAAACAAAATCAAAGATTATGGTGGCTCAACTAGAATCTATGATGCTTTAGACCGAGCCGTCACTATGCTAAAAAAAGCTCCTACTATTCGTGATAATAAACGCCTTCGTCCTGTTATTTTAGTAATAACCGATGGGTTTGATAGCTCAAGTATTATTGATAAAAAAGAGCTTATTGCCCGTGCTAAAGTAAGTGGTACAACCATTTATAGCATTACCATTCCTTCATTTTCTCCTCTACTTACTCAAGGAAAAAAAGACCGTCTTCCCACTTTATTAGATATTGCGGGTGTAACTACTTTTACAGGCGGACGAGATTTTTCTGTTGATAATAATAATTACAATAAGGTTTTCGAGGAGATTGCTAAGGAAATTGCAGCTAGTTATACTCTTGCATATCATTTACCTAAAGATTTAGTTGCTAATAAGTCCCATAAGCTAGAAGTAAAAGTTAAACGCCCAGGTTTACAAGTGCGAACTAGCCGAGATAATTATCAAGTCCAAAATAAGTAATTTCTATTTTAAGTCTGTTTCATAGTAATGTAGGAAAATTTTACCATTGTAGTCCAAAAGGTAAATCTTCATCTTCTTCAATATGTACAATCAAAGGATTTTTTACTCCTAAACTACGAGCCTTTTTAATAACTTCTCTTCCATTAGTTCCATAGCATAATAATTCATCACCATTTAATGCTACATATTGGCCTAAATATTTATGTTTGTTTTGAGCAAGCCAGTTAAATTCTTTTGTCCTAGCATTATCTATGCTATTAACTTTATCAGACTTTGCTTCAAGATTTTCCTTGGGCATTTCTTCTAATAAAGATTTTGCTAAAAGGTTTTTTTCTTGTTGAGTTAGGTTATTTACTTGTTTAAGTAAACCTTGAAAATGTTCTTGAGACATATTTCCCTCCTTCACTGTTTAGCCTAGCATAACTTCACATTTTTCTTAATAGCTATAAAATGTTTATACCAAAGCTGTTTGTGTGTAAAGTTAAAAGGTTTGTAATAAAATTTATCAGAAAATAACTAAACATTTATGTATGAAATTTTTGAACACACAGCAGATTTAGGATTACGTGTTAAAGCTGAAGACATCAATGCTTTGTTTGCTGAAGCAGCATTAGGTATGTTTTCTTTAGTAGTAGAAAATATTGATCAAGTTTTATCTAAAGAAACTCTTGAAATTCAAATAGATGGCACAGATTATCAATATTTATTTTTTGATTGGCTAAATGAATTACTTTATATTTTAGAAACAAAGCATTTAGTATTTTCTAAATTTACAGTAAATATTACTGATAAAGGACTAACGGCTAGCGTTATGGGAGAGAAAATTGACCCTAGCCGTCATATTTTGGATCATGAAGTAAAGGCTATTACTTATCATGCTTTACAGGTGGCAAAAGTTGAAAATGGTTGGTTGGCAGAAGTTATTTTAGATATTTAGTATAGACAGAATTGGTTATGCTAACTTATTGAAAAATAAAGAAAAACCTATAATGTCCCGTAGGGACATCTGACAATAGGCCATCCATTTATGGGTGGCCTATAATTTCAAAAAATTCATGAGGAAAATTAATTAATGAGTAAAGATGTTTATAAAGGCCCGCTAGAAAAAGTAACTGATTATTGCTGGCGAATACCAAAAAGCTACAAGCCAGAAATGTTAGTGGATGGGCTAATTTATGCAGATAAAAAACTAATTCAACAAATCCGCGACGACCAAGCACCAGAACAGGTTGCAAATGTTGCGTGTTTGCCTGGTATTCAACTAGCTAGTATTGCTATGCCTGATATTCATTGGGGCTATGGTTTTTGTATTGGTGGAGTTTGTGCAACTGACCCAAACGAAGGTGGAGTAATTTCCCCTGGTGGAGTAGGTTATGATATCAATTGTGGAGTAAGATTACTTACTACAAATTTAACTCAAGAAGATATTCAACCTAAGCTAAAAGGATTAGTAGATGAGCTTTATCGTCAAATTCCAACAGGGGTTGGACGTTCAGGAAAATATCATTTTGATAAAAAAGAACTTCGTAAACTAATGGAAAAAGGCTCTCGCTACCTACTAAAAAAAGGGTTAGCGGTAGAGCGCGATATTGAATGCACTGAAGCAAACGGATGTTTAACTGATGCTGATCCAGAAGCCGTTAGCGACCGCGCTTTAGCTCGTGGTGCAGAACAATGTGGAACATTAGGTTCAGGCAACCACTTTTTAGAGATTCAAGTTGTAGATGAAATTGTTGATCAAGAAGTAGCTGATGTTATAGGTGTAAAGCTTGGTCAAGTTTGCGTAATGATTCATTCTGGCTCACGTGGTCTTGGTTATCAGGTTTGTGATGATGCGCTATTAAAACTACGCTACACCCCTTCAAAATATGGGATTAAACTGCCAGATAAACAATTAGTTTGTGCGCCTATTGAAAGCTCTGAAGGTCAAGAATATCTAGGAGCTATGAGAGCAGCAGCTAATTTTGCTTGGTGCAACCGTCAGCTTTTAATGTGGCAAACTAGAGAAGTGTTTGAAACTGTCTTTGATTGTAAATGGGAGGATTTAGCAATGAATCTTGTTTATGATGTAGCTCATAACATTGCTAAATTTGAAGAACATACAATTAATGGTAAAGAAAAAACGCTTTGTGTTCATCGCAAAGGAGCTACACGAGCATTTCCACCTAAGCACCCAGAAATTCCAAGCCGTTATCAATCAATTGGGCAACCTGTGATTATTCCTGGGGATATGGGGCGAGCTAGTTGGTTATTAGTTGGGCAAACAGGTAGTTTAGAACAAACTTTTGGAACAACTTGTCATGGTGCAGGAAGAGTTTTAAGCCGTACTGCGGCAGTAAAACAAGCTCAAGGACGACAAATTGACAAAGAGCTTGCTGAACAGGGTGTTATAGCTCGCGCTCGTAGTTGGAAAGGTCTAGCAGAAGAACATCCAATGGCTTATAAAAATGTTGATTTAGTAGTAGATGTTGTTCACAAAGCAGGTATTTCTAAAAAAGTAGCTAGGCTTCGTCCAATTGGAGTAATTAAGGGCTAACTATACAACCTTTAGCTTGGTACGTGAGTGCCAAGAAGTTTTTTTGGTTTTGGACAACGGATATTAACTTTTTTTGCTTTTAGTTCAAAAGTAGCGGGTAGTTGACCAACAAATTCCCCATCTAACTCAAGTCTTACTATTGTTTTAGGGTCAACTGCCCAAGCTTTTATTTTTTTTACTTTAGTAGAAGCTACATAGGACAAATCCAAATGTGTTCCAGCATAAAGATGATGAGTATTAGCTAAAATGGCTAGTTTGCTTAATTCTTTTACCACCACCACATCAAAAAATCCGTCTGTTAGCTCTGCATTTGGAGCAATTTTCATTCCTCCACCAAAATAACATCCATTAGCAATGATGCCTGTAGCAATTCGCCAACGTTGTTTTGCTAGCTCATCACATTGAAGAAAAATTTCTGGACATTCATAAGATAAAGTAGTTGTTAAAGTGGCATAAGCATAAGCTAATGTTCCGCCAAAAGTTTTATTAGAAGATTCTGTGCGCTTAACGACTTCTCCACCCATACCAAAAGAAGCTACATTAATAAAATAGCGCGTTTCTTCTGCTTTTTTAGTATTAAAAAAAGTAACCTGTCCAACATCAATTTGCTGTGAAACTCCATTAGCTAGAGCGCGGGCGGCATCTTCAAACCGAGAAGGTAAGTCTAAGGTTTTGCGAAAATCTCCACCACTTCCATGAGGTAATATTCCTAGCTCTACATCTGATTCTACACTTAAAATTCCATTAACAACTTCTGAAATTGTCCCATCCCCACCACAAGCGATAATAAATTTTCTCCCACTACTTGCAGCACTTGCAGCTAAGTCTTTAGCATCACCAGCTTTTTTAGTAAAAACACAATTAAATTGTCCAAAATAGTTACTAATTCGTGCTGCAAGTCCGGGCCAACTGCGTCCAGTTGAACCATTAGCCGACGCAGGATTAACAATTATTAGTGGAATGCTATTAGTCATTTTACTACTATTTCTTGGTTGTTTTCTTTAGTTTCAACGGTAGAAAGTTGTTTAGTTTCCGGTGCATAAAGAGCGCGGTCATTTTCACCTAGTTCTGCTACTTTAGCCATTACATGATCACCAATTGCTTTATAGGTGCGGACATGATTTTTCATAGCATGAAACTCGCTCATATCTAGGCAAGCCCCAAAATGGATACGGATTTTTGGGCCACCCATCCAGTTACCTAAAACTTGTTTAGGTAAATTATCTGCACGTAGTCCTGCAACAAATACAGGCATTACTTGTGGTTGTGTTTCTTTAATAATTTTACCTACTCCAGGTTGAGCAGGAAGAAATGAATAAGGGTCAGAGGATTTATTACGTGTGCCTTCTGGATGAAAGCCTATGACATTACCTTCGCCTTCTCTGCAAAGCCTCATTAAACATCGTGAAGAATATTGGTCAAAAAGCCGTTTTTTAGCATCATGAAAGATCGGAGGATACATTGACCATACCCCCATAACTAAATTAACAAACATTCCTAGCCAAGACTCATAGAAAAATCGCGCCCTAACAGGGAAATAAAGGTGTTTTTTCCAAGTAGTGTTTTTATAAAGCATTGCTGAAACTACATATAAATCAAAAAAAGATCGATGGTTAGCAACTATAAGTAGAGGACGTTTTGGATCAATTGTGTTTAAGTTTTCTAGTCCATAAAGACGCATTAAATTATAAGTACAAATATCAATCCAAAGCCTACCAAAAAGTTTTTGGCACCAAGTCCAAAAATCTTTCCAACGTCCCTGATTCATAGCATGTACAAAGCGGAAAAAGCGTTGCTCATGTGGTTCTAGCACTGCTAATTCTTCTGGAGAAGGATAAACTGATGATAAGCTTTCAACAGCATTTTTGTTATCTTGGTTATCTTGCATAATTACTTAGGATTTTAAGTAAAATTTTTCACAAATCGAAGGTTGATTTTACTCTCTATCTACGCGAAAATTGTTTTTTACATCTTAACTTAAAAATAAGGAACTTTTTATGACTAAACTTACTGAGCCGAAAAACAAGTTATTTTATTGGGTTTGGCGTGTTAGTAAAGTTAGTCTAATTAGTTATATTGCTGTGCTAACATTTTTATATTCTATTCAAAACCTACTAGTTTTTCCTGGTCGTAGCACTCAAGGAAAAGCTGAAGCCAATTTTATTCCACCCAAAGGTACAGAACTAGTCAAACTTACGACCAAAACAGGAGACAAAATTGTTGCCCTTTGGGGTCAAGCTCTAGACCCATCAGCACAACCCTTATCTGACGCTCAAAATAAGCCTACTATGATTTATTTTTATGGTAATGGAATGTGCTTAAAAGAATGTCTGATAGAATTTCAACGTTTCCGCATGTTAGGAGTTAATGTAATTATTCCAGAATATGTTGGTTATGGTTTAAGTAGTGGTAGTGCTAGCGAGCAAGGTTGTTATGCTACTTCAGAAGCTATTTACGAATATTTACTTACTGATAAAAATGTAAAGCCTGAAAAAATTATTATTAGCGGTTGGTCATTAGGTTCAGCCGTAGCAATTGATCTAGCATCAAAAAAGACTTCGGCTGGACTTGTAACATTTAGTGCTTTTACTAGTATGATTGATATGGCACGCCAGCTTTACCCTTTTTTACCAATACCTAAATTTATTTTAGTTAATCATTTTGCAAATAAAGAAAAGATTCCTAACATCAAATGTCCTGTTTTTTTAAGTCATGGAAAAGCTGACAACTTAATTCCTTGGCAAATGAGCCAGAATTTAGCCAAACTTGTTCAAGGCAACAAAACAGAAGTTTATATTGATGGTATTGACCATATAATTTTTCTAGCAGATGATCAAAAATTGCTAAAAGTATTAGGAGAATTTTTACAACGCCTTTAATATCTATTAGTTGACATTTCATATAATCAAGCATTTTCTAGTAAATTTTACAACTTAAGAGGTTTTATGGCAGACGCTTCAGGTAATGTTGTTACTACTACAGTAGATTATATTTTTAATTGGGCAAGAAAATCTGCTATTTGGCCGATGACATTTGGGTTAGCTTGTTGTGCAATTGAAATGATGGCTACAGGAGCATCCCGTTTTGATATGGATCGTTTTGGGGCTGGAGTTTTTCGCCCTAGCCCGCGCCAATGTGATTTAATCATAGTGGCAGGAACGGTTACCTTAAAAATGGCTAAAATAGTTCGCCGAGTTTATGATCAAATGCCTGAACCTAAATGGGTAATTTCTATGGGATCTTGTTCTAATGTTGGTGGGCCATTTAATAGTTACTCTACTTTGCAAGGAGTAGATCGAATTATTCCTGTAGATGTTTATATTCCAGGCTGTCCACCTCGCCCTGAAGCATTACTTTATGGACTAATGAGACTACAAGATAAAATTATGAAGGAACATCCTACACGTTATTTTTTAGGTCAAGGCGATATATTGCCCCCCGCACCGCCTGAAGAAGATTCTTCTATACCTGATTAGATTTATAGTGGGATTATTAACATAACACTAGGTAAATTACTTTAAACTTAAATGAAATCCATTAAATATAGCGTTATGTTTTTTCTAAATTAATTGTAAGATTGACTTTTTTAGCTTCTATTTGGATAATGGGATTGATAACTATAAAGTTTATTTATAATCAGTCCTAAAAATAACACATTAGAAATTAGTAATTCCTTATATTCGCAGTTTTAAAATATTCCTGTTAGTTTACCTTAATTTTGTTCTTTGTGTTTTTACCAAAGTATTAAATCTAGCAAATTTACCTTAAGCTATTTGGAGGCTGTGTCGATGAACAATTTTGAAGACAGGTTGCAGGAACAAATCAAAAGCCTTGTCAATACTCATTTGAGTAAATTTGAAAAGGAAGTAACCGATCTACAACAATCTGTTCAAGATTTGGTGAAAAATAGTTTTAGTAAGCTCTTAGATACTGCCACACAAGATTTAAGTTCATTAACTACTAATGAAAGCTTTGGTAAGCTAGCACAAGAATTAATCAAAGAATTAGTTGCTGAAAAAACAAATCTACTTTCACAAAATAGCGAATTAGTTATTAAAAATGAGCAACTAAGTTTAGCTAATCAAGGGTTAAATCAAGAAAAAGTACAATTAGAGATACTCAATCAAGATTTAACAAAAGAAAAAGCTGATCTAAGCGCAGAAAAAGCTAAATTAGCTGAGCAAACCCTACAAGCTAGCGAATCTAAAACAAGCACTAATTTAGCTTTATTAAAAGTATCAATAAATGAAATCCAATCTCATAAAACTCAATCTGATGTACTAACGGCTTTAGTAAGTCAGGCTTCTAGTTTTTCTCCTAGAGTAGCTTTATTTATTGTAAAAAGCGGTAACGCTATAGGTTGGTTAGCTCGTGGATTTGAAAATGACCAGACAAATATAAAAGGTGTTTCTATACCTTTACAATCTGACACCGTTTTACGAGCAGTTTTAGGTAAGCAAATAACCTTTATTGGTTCTGCTAGCACACACAAAGAAAATCAAATTTTATTTTCACGTTTTAATAATAGTGTTCCCACACAAGTAGCAGGGGTGCCTTTATTAGTACGCGGTAAGGCCGCAGCAGTGCTTTATGCTGATGCTAGCAATTTGTCAGGCGATGCTATTAATTTAGAAGCACTAGAAATCTTAGTTAACATAGCTGGTCTAGCAATAGAACTAATTTCCATAAGACCCCGTAGCCCGGAAACAGGTATACCGCAATCAACTACTCAAAGCGTTCAATCTATAGAACAACCAGAAAAAAAACATACACCTCCTCCAATAATTCCAGTGGTTGAAAAAGTTGAAAAAGTTGAAGAAGAGCCAAAAGAAGTAGTTCCACCTATTGTTGAAAAAGTGGCGGAACCTGAAGTTCCTGCTGCTTTACCTCCCCCAATTAGTAAACCTGTTGAGCCAAAAATAGAGAGTTTTGTTTCTAATGCCTCCCCCATTCCGCGTTTAAGTTCTGAGGATTTACTTGAGCCTAAAAAGGCTGAACTACCAACTATTCCATCTGTTCCATCTGTTCCATCTATTTCAAATTTTTCTGCTGACTTACCACCAGAAGTTTTTATTTCTTCGCCAGGTGTAAAAAATCCTTCTACCCCAAAACTAGATGATATTCCATCGTTAAAGTCATCTGCTAATTTGCAAACTCCTAAGCCTAACAGTTTGCCAGAAATAAAAGTGGATAGCCCATCAAATTCTTCTACACCTAGTTGGAATATGTCAGCAGATTTTTCACCTCCTCCACCATCTCCCCCAACTTGGCAAACACCTCCTGATTTTACTAAATCATCAGAATCATTTGCATCTGCATCATTTGTACCACCTCCACCTGCACCTGTTGCTTATGCTGATCCATTAGCAAAATCTACTGCTGGACAAGTATCTAAACGAGCTAAACCAATTCCTGCTAATGATGAAGAACAAAAACTACATAATGATGCTAAGCGTTTTGCCCGTTTATTAGTGTCAGAAATTAAGCTCTATAATGAGCAAAAAGTTTTAGATGGAAGAAGAAATAGCGATCTCTATGACCGACTTAAGGAAGATATTGACCGGTCTCGTCAAATGTATGATAAACGAGTAAGTGCTTTAGTAGCAGCTAAATATGATTATTTTTATGATGAGTTAGTTAATACTTTAGCCGAAGGTGATGAGGTGAAATTAGGTAGGGATTGTCCTGGGCCATCACTTCATGTAGTTTAAGTTTTTTGCTTATGCTTGAGCAGATTATAGAAGTTGTCCAAGAAAATTTTATGATTAGCACAGATAAATCAAAGCTAGATTTATCTGTAATTTATGGCTTTTTAACTAACTCTTATTGGGCAACTAATATTCCTATTGAGATTGTAAAAAAATCTATTGAAAATTCGCTTTGTTTTGGTGTCTATGACAATGGTAAACAAGTTGGATTTGCTAGGGTAATTTCTGATTATGCTACTTTTGCCTATTTAGCTGATGTTTTTATCTTGCCTGAAAATCGTGGAAATGGTCTATCAAAACTCTTAATGCAAACTATTAAAACACATCCTGAACTACAAAATTTAAGACGTTGGATGTTGGCAACAAGAGATGCTCATAAACTTTATGAAAAGTTTGGCTTTGTTAGATTAACTGGCCCAGATCCTATTATGGTTATCTCTAACCCCAATATTTATCAGTCCCATCAAGAATAAAATTTTACTAGCAATCAATTAAACTTTTTACTTGATTAGCCAAGATTAAAGGGTCAAAAGGTTTTGTAAGTACACCTTTGGCCCCTAAAGCCTTTAGTCGCTCTAGTTCGGCTGGCATGGCTTTAGCAGTTAAAAAAATTACAGGAATTTTATTTGTAATAGGATTTTCTTTTAATGCAGCAAGCGTACTTGGCCCATCCATTGTAGGCATCATAACATCCAATAAAATTACATCTGGCTTTTCTACCGTAGCTTTTTCTATTCCTTCTAAACCTGTACTTGCATCTATTACTTCCATTTTTCCTACTTTAGTTAAAGCGAGTCGAGCAATTCGGCGAATATCGTTTTCATCGTCTATAATCAAAGCTTTCATAAGTGGAATCACCTGTTTAGTTTATAAGGATGCTATTGTCTTAAAAGTTAATAAAATTGATGCTACTTATTGTTAGGTATTAAATACACTAACCGAAGTCATTTTGCCATAATATTAACTTCATTACTATTAAAAATTTAACCTATAAAATTTTAATTTTTCCTATGTACTTGAAAAAATTAAAATTAAACCAAATTTTATTAATTTTGCTCTAAACTTACAAATTTTGCTCACTTTTTATTAATGATTTGTGCTAAATTTTGGGGAAATAATAGTGTTTAAGGAAAAATTGTAGACGCTAATTTAAGGAAAAATTTATGTTATCTATTACTGATCAAATCTATGCCCAACTTTTTTTAGAAGCTAGAGAATTGCCAGCTACTTTACAAATGGCTCAAGATAGCCGAATGCGTGTTGCAGATCCTAATGATGAAGCCTTTCGCCGTTGTGAAGGGTTGCGTTCTGGCCTAATTGCATGGCAGGGCCAAATTGGAGCAATGATAGAAAGGGTAGTAGATATTCGCTGGGTTTTTCCTAATGAAGAAAAAGCTAAAATATATCATCAGCAAACCTTACAAGTTAATTCTGAAAACATGCCCTATTTACAAAATGTCCCTACAATTGGAATGGATTGTTATGTTTTTGGGGGTAAAGTTGATTTTGGAATTGCTAATGTAACTAGCTACATTTATTTATTTAGGGTGCAAAGCGTAGTAGTTAAATTTTATGTAGCACAAGGAGAAGGTCAAAACCTTCCTATTAGCAGTGTTGCTTCTTTAGCACAAAATGCGTTTAATCGTGTAACTAACATTTTAGCTAACCTAGCATTATCACCAATGCAAAACCCTGCACAAAACCCTTATCAACAAGGTTATCAAAATCAGCAACAAAATCAGCAACAAAACTATCAACAACCTTACCAGCAACCTCCACAACAAGGAGGTTATGGATTTGCAGCAGGACAGCAATTCTACCAACAGGGTCAACAAGGACAAGCACTTTATCCTGTTAACCAACAAGCAACAGGAATGCAATATAACCAAGCTCTACAACCAAATTTTCAACAACCTGGCTCAGCCTTAGCTACTTTAATAGCTGTTCTAGGTTCATTGCAATGGTTGGTTTCTATACCATTTTATATTGTTTTTATGATGTTAGCTTCAGGCGAATATGTAAATAGTGGAGATGAAGAAGTTATGGTTGTTAGTGCTATATTCTCATTTCTGCTTGCAATACCAAACGGCATTATGACATTGATTTGGCTCTATAAAACTTGGGATGCTGTTCCACAACAATTTCGCAACACTTCACCTGGTCAGGCTATAGGATTTTTATTTATTCCATTTTTCAATCTTTATTGGATGTTTAGAGCTATTCCAGGACTATCAAAAGCTATACAAACAGCTAGACGAGCTATAAACCCTGCTTATACAGGTGGTTCAGGATTTGTAGCAGGATTACTTGGCTGTATTATGTGCTTTATTCCCTTCCTACAAATGTTTTCTTTTATTCCTTTTCTAGTTTGGCTACTTCAAACCAATAGTTCTAAGAATAAAATGTTGATAGAACAGCAATTTTATCAACAAAATATGCGTCAAACAGGTGTACAACCTCCAATTAGATACTAATAAAATCAGGGACATAAGACTCCCTGATTTTACAAAACTAAGCTTATAAACTTTGGATATGTTCTTCTAGTAATTTTACTAGATCGTCTGAAAATTTAAGTTGTTCTTGTTTAGTTTTTAATTCGGCTCGCGCCCAGTCTTCTACTGTTTTATCTGAAACTAAAGCCCGATAGTATTCAAAGTAATCTTTTAAGGATTCTTCTAATTTTACAGCTTCTTGATTAGGTAGTTGTAAGCGTTCCTGCTCAGCTAAAAGCTCTGAGCGAAATTCTGTTAAATCACTAGTGCCATCATTATAAAACCCTAAGAAAAATATTGCATAATCATAAAGTTGTTTTGATAAATCTACTCCAATAAACTCTTTAATGATCGCTTGGGCAACCTCATTACTAAGCCCTAATGTTTGTTGTTCTCTATCTAAAACTTTTTGTTGTGGCAGCCCTATTTTCCCTTTACCAGCTTTAAGCATTATTTGAACTTTCCCGCGAAATTGTTCTATAGCTTCATTGTTAGTATTAGTAACATCATTAGATGGAACAGTTTTAGCTGGGCTGGGAGCAACTATTGGTTTTGCCTTTTGGGTTGGTTGAACGACTGGTTGAACGACTGGTTGAACTGGTGTTTGAATAGTTGGTTCAACAACAGCACTACTTGGTATTTCACCTGTTTGAAGTAAATTTTCCACCTCTAAACGACTTTTTGTTATCTTTTCCCAATCTAAAATTTGACAAGCAATTGTTGGATGACCATCTCTGTCCGATTCATCACGATGGACTTTACAATAACGGCTAAGGTTGCTTAGTAATCCATCACGTACTTTTAAGAGTTCTTCTTTACGGCCTGGAAAAGCATTTCTTAAGCGTTTTTGCAAGCTATCAATTTTTTCCTGATAAATTTCTTGGTCAGAACTAGCGACATTTTCCATAAAGCTTTCAACAATCAACCAAGCAAAAAGTAGCCCACGTCCGTCTTTAATTCGTGCCAAATCTTCTTCAGCACGTTTTACCATAGTTTCTAAGTTTTGCCGCAATTGCACAGTACGAGAAAGCTTTTCAATACTTTCTTCATAAGTTCCTAAATCTTCTTGGGAAAACTTGGTTTCCATTAAATCTATAGGACGTAAAAAGCCATATTTTAAGCTGCGATGGCTTGCAATATCTGGTTGCAAGCCCATAGTAAACTTACCATAAATTAAGGTAAGTGAAAAAATCCTACGCGCTTCTAAAAGTGGGTCTTTACCGCGAACTAAATCGCTTAACATTGCTTTATTTTCTTGCCAACGAGTTTCGCTAAAACCAATAAAAGGTATTGCACCTTGCCTTGAATCTCTTAGCTCATCTTGCCAAGTTTCGCTAAAGAGTGGTAAACACAAAGAATTTTGCAGTAATCTTAAGCTTTTTGTTAACTCTTCCTGTTGCTTAATTATTGGTAAAGATAAACTTACTTCATAAAGTTCTTCTAAGAGACATTCCCGTTCTGGCGAAACCATTTTATCTCGCGCTCCTCCGGGCAGTTCAACTTCTATTTCTGGGAATGGTTGGGAACTACCATTAACTAGAAAATCTAGCAAAGCATACCAAAGTAGCAAATGACCATTATAAAGCTCATTATTTTCTAAAAGTTTATTTTCTATTAGGTTTTGCTTAAATCGATCTACTTCTTTTAGAATTTTCTCTCTTAGCGGCATCGCGCTAGTTTCTTCAAAAAGCGTAGTAACGGCTCTTTCATACATTCCTAATCCTACCGTCATAGGTTTAACTTTATAAACATCCCGTTCATCATAGCGAATTACTGTGTAAGTGCGGTTACGTGGGTCATTTTGATCTTTATTTTCGTCTTGTTTAATTACTCCAGCAGCAACACCTAAGACAAAAGCTTTGACTGAGCGTAAATAGCGATTGCGTCCTTCATCATCTCTATAAGTGATGTCACGCATCATAAAGCGGTTTTTGGTAGTAAACAGGTCTATTTGTGAAGGATCACGCTCTTTTTCTCTAAATACTCGTCGCATTTCTGGCAAGGATGAAATAGCAGCAAGAGAAAATCCTGCCATTTCACCATAAAAAACTAGCTCATAAATATTTCCTATAGGCTTAAAGTCTACAGCCATTGAGCCACTTTGAAAACTTTCTACCATATTCTTAAATCTACTGTAGAAAGGATGCTGTGCATCCACACCAATTAGCATTTTATGTGCGCCTTGTGGGATTTGTAGCTCTGGTGGGACAGTTTCATTAACATGTACCCAACCTTTAGCTAGATTAAAAGCATCTTCCATTTGCTTACGTACAACTGTCTCATTAAAGTTAGAAGGAAATAGCAATTCTAAAATATTAGTGCGAACACGATCAGAAGTTTCTGCTTCTAAAAACTCCATAATTTTATCTACTACACGATTAGACCCTACTTCACTTTGTATTTTTTCTGTTAACGCGCTAACAGTGGGTTTATCAATTAAGTCTACTTCTTGCAAATAAGAAAGCAATTTGCCAGCATAATCAGCAATACGTAAGGGAGGTTTAACATCAAGTTCTGCAACAGGTGGGTTATCTGCATCCTCAACGACTACTGAGCGATAATAGCGGTCAATATCATCAGGGTGATAAATACGTAAATCCATCTTAGCACTTTCATCTTTATTTTGATAATAGTCGGCTAATTTGGAAAACTCTTGTTGTTTTTCAACAATTATTGTATTGACTTGAAGAAGTCTTAAGCGCAATTCTTTTTCTACAAAGTTAGCAATAGCTTCTATAAGCTCAATATAAGTTTCATAAACATATTTATAACCTACAGCACGAAAATAACCATAAGTGCCTTCTCGCCAGTTAGTTAGCTGTACATCAACAGCTTGTTGCCATCCGCCTGCAATACGTTGAAAAGCTGTCCAGCCTTCTAATTCTTGCAACTGCCTGATTGCGTCTTGATAATCTCTTTGGGTTGGTTGAAGTCGTTTATCTTCTGCTGTAAAGGCGGCAGTTGCTTTTTCCCGGTAATGCGGGCCGCGTAGAAGTGTTGGCAGAGTGCCTAGTATTTGCAGAACATAATCAAAGCCATAACTAGGATGTGATAGACGTTCTTTAAGTAATTTTTGTAGTTCTTCTTGAGCAAGCTTAAAGGTTCGGTCAAAACAAGTTTCTCGGATATGTCTAACAAAATCACCCCATCGAGCAGAATCTTTTGGATCGTCCAAGCGAAAATGATCACGATAGAAAACTTCGCAAAATTGCTTAAACTCTTTTGCA
The DNA here is from genome assembly GCA_964492845.1 of uncultured Clostridia bacterium. Lineage (GTDB taxonomy): Bacteria > Acidobacteriota > Blastocatellia > Chloracidobacteriales > JADJPF01 > JADJPF01. Next base: position 425,572 of record CAZBMZ010000001.1, on the reverse strand, counting down.
CGCCCATCTCTTATATCACTAGTGTTTTCAACTTTTTCATCTACTTTTACACGACAAATTTGCTCAAGTGTAGCCTGATCTTTAGTCTCTAAATAACGTCTTATATCTTCAAAAGCAAGTTTACAATCTTTTAAGAAGGATAATGCTTGATCAGTTACATTAGCCCTATCTGAGCCTCCTAGCCAGTAATTCATAATGCTTGAAGCTAGCCGATAAGAACAGCTTTTAACTACCTGCTCACGTGGGTAGTAAATACGGCTCATCCCAAACGAGGAATAACGACAAGGAAAAGTTTCAACTAGTAGCGGTCGATTATCATAACGTGCAAGATGTTCATAAACGGCTAGCCGGTCAGTATATTGAGCCATATTAGAGCGAAAGCTACGTTTATCATCGCTAAATTGACCACTCTTAAAGTCTTCTATTAAGGCATTAGCAATCATTGAGTAAAGCCCAACATCTACAGTTGTACCACCACTAAAACTTCGTCCATCGATTAAGTAAGTATTCTGATAAATTGGCGGAGAAATTTGGCGAGTTTCTTGTTCAAAATATATTGGAAAAGGATGGCGATATTGATAATGGTTAAGCTCTGTTAGTGCTGAATAGCCATTAGCTACACAGCGAGGATCTTGATTCTTAAAGACTTCTGGCAAAACTAAAACTAAATGTGTTTCTAACCCTTGCATTGTGTGTAGCAAAGCACCTATGTCTAAAAACGACCCTGAACCAGTTCCACCAGCAGAGGAACATATTACAAAAACATTAATAGTATTAGTGTAAAGCTGTAGATTACGTAAATCTGGGTGAGTAAGCTTATTTAGGTCAATACTTCGCAATTGTTTAAGCATTAACTCTAATTTAGGGCGGATTTTATTAATTCCATAATGGTAGAAAAACCCTAAGCGAGAAGCAACCCGGACTTGACCAGCACCTTGACCTAAATCGCCCCTGTCGCGCAAGCGTTGATCAGGTCGAAACCAAGGTTTTAAGCGAGGATAATTATTTACATCTAAAAATTGTGCAATGTTAACTTTTAATGAAATCCACTCATTATCAACAAATTCTTTCTTTTTATAGAGAGGATCTTTACTAGCGTCTTTGCTAGTATCTTTTGAGGAACGCTCATCAGTATCTAAATGTAGAAATCGTAAGATAGGAAATTGGTCAATACTACCATATTCATCAACAATCCAGTTTCGTACACGTTGAAGCACATTGCCACCTGTACCACCAACACCAATTAATAAAGTAGGACGCACCTTAGCAGCATTTACATCTGTGCCAGCTTTAGTAGAAGTAATATTTCTATAGCTCATTATCAGTATCCTTTCCTAACTAATCTTCTCGTTTTCTAGCAAGTAAAACTTTAAGCAACAAATGTATAAACCAAAAGACAGCCACTACCACAAAAATTGCTCTCCAAGCTGAGCCAGTGTAGAGACGGAAAAAAATTAAGGTAAATAAATTAAGTGAATAAAGAATAAAGAGGGAAAGACCTATGTTAGTTGCATCTGAGAGGGAATAATAATTTTTTACTAGGAAAGGAATTATTGTTAATCGAATCAGCAAAAAGAAAATTGCTACTGAACCAACAACAAAAATTGCAGTGTATTTGATAATTTCAATTCTGGGTGCATCTGGACTAAGGCCAAAGCCTTGTGCTAGAGATATTTGGGGCAAAAGCAAAAGTAATAACATTGCTAATTGGGACTTTCTCCAACTCATGTTTTGTTCCTCAAATCTTTTGATATTTTCAAATTTAGGTGACAAATTATTTCTAAAAAATTCTAATCTTGTCTTGGACGATTTCCATAACTTTGATACTTTACCTTAAATGGTTTTTTACTCCAACAAGTCATAGGGGAAAAGATTTTTCTTAGAGATTTTTTTCCTATTAGAAATTAAAATTAGTCTTAGCTAACAGTAACCTAATTGAAAACCTTATAAATTTATTAATAGGAAAAACCTAAATGCGCCATCAAGATTTTTCAGACTTAAAAAAACCTGGTTACTATGTTGTTTTTTGTGATTGTGATTGTGAAATTAAGAGATTTTACCCAGACAGTAGTTTTACTGCTAAAGAATTATTTGAAGAATGGTTAAAAAATAGCTCTTCATCAGAGCAATATTGTTTGGATTGCCACCAAAAAATAAATTTAGAGAAATCTAAAACAACAAAACAAGAAACTTCAAAATCACCAATAAAAAGTTTTTTAGATGACTTGGCAAAAACTTATGAAACAATTTTAGCTGATATTGATCCGCAAAAAGCTAGTTTAGAAACTAAAAGGGAAACGGCTAAACAACTCTCTCATGCGGCGGCTACAATTTGTGCAGCACTAGCACTTCAACCAATACCCATTGCAGATGTACTACTCATTACTCCTATACAAATTTTACTAGTTCAAGCAATTGGCCGTGTTTATGGTGTTCCAATTTCAACCAAAACAGCTTTAGAAATTGCTACTAACATTGGGTTAGGAATAGTCTTAAGACAAATTTTTGTTGCACTAGTCAAAACAGGTCTACCCTTAATGGGAGGTTTAATTGTTACTACCTACGTTTATACAGCTACATTTTATATGGGAAAAGTAGCACAAATTTATTTTGAAAAGGGGCGTCTACTTACTAAGCAAGAATTAGAACAAGTACAAAACACCTGTAGCCGTGCCGAAGAAAGATTAAAAGAACTTGATCAGCTAAAACAATCAAAATTAATTACTGAAGAAGAATATAAAAACAAAAGGATAAAAATTTTGGATGAAATTTGATTGGTTTCTAATTAAATCAAGCTAAGTTATTAAGAATCTTAATAAGTATTTTTTGATTATTATTAGTTTATGGTATATTTAGCGCGTGAATTTAAAGTTTCTTTTCTCCACTCAAAGTTAAAATCAGAAAAATTAATTAAACAAACTTAGAAATTAACTTTGATTGCTATTTTTAATTTAAGAAAATACTGCATTAAAACCAAAATCACCTAAAAATTTTAATTAGTGTTTTAATGCTAAAGATTTAGGAGAGCTATGGAGCAAGGTAATACCTCTCTAACAGTAAAAATTTCTGGCAAAAGTAATTTTGGTAAAGATTTTCAAGAAGTAGCAAAACTAGAGAGTTTTGGCAATTTTGGGGTACTGATACATACTAAACAACCTTTAAGCCTAGGCGATGTAATGCACATTTGCGGCGGCAATAATAAACCTATTGCCTCGGCTGAAGTAGTTTGGGTAAGAGGTGGTAATAATCCTGGGGTAGAAGTACTATTACATCGTAACACGGATCTAAATGAAATTATTGCAATTAATGAATCAATAACACCTGCAAAAACAGCAATGCTTCCCTCTTCTGGAGGGGTAACCAAAAACTTAACTAGCACTAAATTTAATGAGCCAAATACAGGTAAAATTCCAAACTTAAGTTCTCTTGCTAGTAGCAATACAATGGGTCTTAACCAAGCAACAAGTAATTTAACTAGCGGTAGTATTACAGAGGAAGCTACCAACTTAGATCAAGGAATCATTTGTCCTAGTTGTAATAAATCTAATACTTCTAATAGTAAATCTTGTAAGTTTTGCGGTAGTTATCTATCCCGTAATAGCGGTGCAACTAGCACCTTACGTTCTAATACATTAAGTAAAACTGTACAGGAAGTAAAAGCTGCACATACAAGCACTAACACTACAAATGAAAGCGAATCTCAAAATAAGATTCCAACAGGCCCAACACCCCCACCTAGCAGCAATAAATCAGAAAATAGCTCTGCACCAACAACCACAACTAGCGGCAATACAGGTAAAAGACCTGTTAGCAAAGAGTCTCGTTCTGACAATACACGTCCAGCAAGAGTTTCTGCTCAAGATCGGGCAAAAATCGCAACACTAGCACAACAACAAAAACTAGGTCTTGTTGCTTTAGTTATTTTTTCACTTATATTAATCGCAACGTTTTTACCTATTGGTTCATCTCTACAACCAACTCCTTTAGATGTGGTAGATCAAAATGGTTGTATGCATGTTAGTGTGGTAAAACGCCAAACAAATGATGCAGCACGTAGTGGAGAATTAGAATATTGGACACAAGATAAGGCTAAAACTACTGTTCAGTTTGTAAAAAAACAAATTACGGCAGGTGATGCTGGTAAAGAAGTAGATAATTTAGGGAAACAAGGTGCAGAAGTTCATGGTTATTGGTGTCCAAAGGCTGAAAGTAAACTAGCAACAGGTAATGTTCAATTGCCAAAAATTCTTAACTCTAATTGGAACTTTAAGCCAACAGGAGAAAAATCAAAAGAAGCTAGCATTTTTAGTTTACAACTAAAGGAAAAAACTTTAATAGTTAAAGAAAAAATAGGTCAAACAGAAGTAGATCGAACTCCAGACATTAAACAAGCAACTTATTATACAGGACAGCAAAAACTTGCTGTTACATTAAATAATGTTGCTAGTAGTAAAGTAAATGCTGCCACATTAAAGGAAATAACTTTTTATCTACCTTCTAGTCAAGATCCTGTTGCAGCAGCAGAAGGTGTTTTAACTAACACTCTAAGACCTTTTTATGTTGGTGAATATAATGCCCAAGCTAGTAGTTTAGATATAAAGAAAGTAGTTACTTATGTTTCTGCTGCTTTAGTATTTTTATCTTTGGCTTTTTTAGGGTTTAACTTTTATCAAAGTCGTTCATAAAGTTGTTCATTATGAGACAAGTTATCTTTTGCTTATTTATTTTTTTACTTCTAGTTTTAGCTAATACTAATCAGGTTAGTGTGGCTCAATCTGGTCGTAACTCAGGCAATAGCACTGAGCGAACCTCTTCGCTTAATGTCATTATTCGTAGCAAAACTGCTGAACCCCCAAATTTAACCAAAGATAATTTAGCCCTTTTTGATGCTGGGATTGAACAAGAAATAGAATATTTTCGCTATGACCCAACAGGAGCTAGAATAATTATTTTAGCTGATAATAGTCAAACTCTACGTACAGATCCAGCAGTAATTCAGCTTATTGCAGAAAGAGTTGTTAAAGAACTTCGTCCAGAAGATCGACTAATGGTAATAGGCTATTCAGAACAAGCAGAAGTTTTAGCTGATTTTACTAACAACAAAAAAGCTTTAGAAACAGCTTCTACTAAATTTGCTCGTAGCGGGCTACCAAAACTCTATGATGCTTTAGTAGCAAGTGTTTCAGATGGTTTTAGTAAACAGCTTGGAGCAAATAAACGTGCAATTATTCTTATCTCTGATGGATATGATAAAGATAGTAAAATAAAATATCAGGACGCACTAGCAACTTTACTAAATGAAAATATTTTAATCTATGCTTTTCAAGCCCCTGATCGCAGCTATGGAGCAATTCGCCCAAAAGATACTGGGCCAAAGCCAGTAGATGCTATTACTAATTTAGCAGAATCAACCGGCGGCTTGCTTTTTAAGATAGGTCAGCTAGAAACCTTTGAATCAGACCTTAAAACTTTAATGTCTGAATTAAAAGAAGGTTGGTTTACTTTGTCCTACACTCCTAAAGGAATTAACTTAATTAATAGTCGTCGTTTGCTGCTAACTACACCTAATGATAAATTGGTAGTAAGAACTAAAAAGCTCCATCCTCCGCAAGTATTTTAACCTTTTTAAGTTTTAACCCCTCTGCTTTGTCCTTAGACTCAAACTACAGTCCTGGACTTGGTAGCATTCACAAACAAACTAAAAGCATGATAAGCTATGGGACTAGATGATGACCAAAAAAGAACTAATCCAACAAGTAGCCAGCAAAACAGGTTTTAATCAAACCTTAGTAAGCCAAGCTTTAGAATCCATGTTAACAGCGTGTAAAGAAGCTTTAATGTCAGGTGAATCTATTACGCTACATGATTTTGGTAGTTTTTCAGTGTCAAAAACCTTATTAAAACAAAGGTCATCTATCAATTCATCAGAAGGTAAAAGAGTCTTACCTCGTTCTTTGGTTCGGTTTCGCCCAAGTAAACAACTAGCTAAAATTGTTTCTACTAGTAAATCAACAGAGGTAATTGTTTCTACTAGTAAGCCAACAGAAGTAATTGTTTCTACTAGTAAGCCAACAGAGGTAATTGTTAATCAAACAAATAATGGAGGAGAAATGAGCGAGCAGCCTACAAATGATAGTCAAAATCCTGCTACAGCAGAACCAGATTTTTTTGGGTTGGATGTTGGAACCAGCCGAATTGTATTAGCTAATGGTACTTTTAATAATGTTAAAACACATACTCAGTTAAATGCTTTTGTTACTGTTCCTTATTCTAAATTTACCGAAAATATCTTGCGTCAAAATAAAATTACTTACCAAATGAATGGTAAGGAAATACTTATTTTTGGTAATGAGTCAGAAAAATTTGCTAATTCTTTTAATGTTGAAGCACGCCGTCCTATGTGCAATGGCCTACTTAATCCATCTGAAGTAAATGGATGGCAGATTATCCAATCTATCATTGAGATTTTAGTAAAGAAAACCAAAAAGTCAGATGTTTTATGTTTTTCTGTTCCGGGCGCACCTCGTGGTGGAGAAGCTAATTTAGTCTACCATGAAGGAATGCTAAAAAATTTCCTAGAAAGTTTAGGCTACAAAGCTAAAAGTGTTAATGAAGGCTTATCAGTAGTATTTGCTGAAATGGAAAAAGATAATTTTACAGGCATTGGTATTAGCTGTGGTGGTGGAATGTGTAATGTTTGCTTTGCTTTTATGTCTGTACCAGTATTTTCTTTTAGTATTTCTAAAGCTGGTGATTATATTGATAAATCTGTTGCTGCTGTTACAAGCGAAGTTCCAACTCGTATTCGTGTAATTAAAGAAGATAGTTTAGATCTTTCCCGCGCACCTAAAGATAAGTACGAAAGTGCAATGCACATCTACTATGAGGAAATGATCTTAACTTTAGTAGAAACTTTACGTACAGAAATTTCTGAAACTCGTAATTTACCTAGGCTAGATCGTTCTATTCCAATTGTGCTTTCAGGTGGAACAGCACGGCCAAAAGGTTTCTTAGAAAAATTTGAGAAAGTCTTTAAGCAAACAGATTTTCCAATTAAAGTTTCTGAAGTTAGATTAGCCACTGATCCATTAACTGCTACAGCTAGAGGTTGCTATATTGCAGCAGCTTATGAAAGCTAGTTTGTAGCTATTGTGAGAGCCATGAAAGAATTATTAATTCTCTCACTAGCGTTTTATTTAGTAGGTTTAATTCAGGCGGGGTTAGTTTTCTTCCAAAAACCTCGCCTGCCCTTCTCTATTGCCTTAATTTCTTCTCTTTCAGGATTTGCCTTACATACAGTTGCTTTAATAATTCGTGGTAAGCAAGTTGACCGTTGCCCAATTGCTTTACAACCTGAAATATTGCTTTTTTTAGGTTGGGCTTTAGTTGCTTATTACATAATTGCTTTTATTTGGAATCGCAACCAAGTTGTTATTAATTATGTTTTTCCACTTGCTTTTTTAACAACATTTATTGGAGTAGTTTTACCACTTCCAGATGTTTCCCCATTAGGCTTAAGAGTTGGTGGAACAGTGCTTTTTCCTATTCATGTTAGTATGGTAGTGTTTGCGTATGCTGCCTTTTTTATTACATTTGTTACAGGGTTAATTTATATTTTTCAAGAACGCCAATTAAAATTAAAACGCTTTGGCTCAATTTTAGGACGTTTTCCAGCACTAGATACTTGTGATAGCATCAGCTACAAATCTATGAGCTTAGGCTTTATTTTGCTAACTCTTGGTATTGTTACTGGAATAGTTTGGTCAGGTCAGCGTTATGGGGTTTATTGGCATAGCGATCCAATAGAGATTATTACTATGCTAACTTGGATTAATTATATGTTTATGCTGCATTACCGGGTAACAGCCGGATGGCGTGGACGACGTGCTGCAATTGTTTCAATTGTTGGATTTACCTTTATTTTGTTTAGTTTAGCCGGGTTAAAGTTTTTAGGACGAGTACATGTTTTTGGTTTATGAGTATTATTTTAGTAGGTCTAAATCATAAGACGGCTCCAGTAGAAGTAAGAGAGCGTTTAGCTTTTAGTGAAACAACGTTGTCTGCGGCACTACGTATGCTGGTAGACTCTGGTTCTGTATCTGAAGCAATGATTGTTTCTACTTGTAACCGTGTTGAAATAGTCGCTGCATCCCCAACAGAGTCAAATGTTAGTGTGCCTCAAGTTTGCCGCTTTTTGCATGAATTTCATCATCTTCCAGGGCTTGTTTATAACAATAATCTCTATACACATGCTGATCGTCTAGCTGTTCGTCATCTTTTTCGTGTTGCAGCAAGCCTTGATTCAATGGTTTTAGGCGAATCCCAAGTTCTAGGCCAAGTCAAAACAGCTTATTCTAAAGCTCAAGAGGTCGGTACAGTTGGACGAGTATTAAATCAATTATTAACTCGTGCATTTACTGTAGCAAAACGAATTAGAACAGAAACTGAAATTGGTAATGCTGCCACTTCGGTTAGTTCTGTAGCAATAGAACTAACAAAAAAGATTTTTGACCGACTAGATAATAAACGTGTTTTGCTAGTTGGAGCAGGTGAAATGACTGAACTTGCTACACGTTATTTGGTTAATGAAGGAGTGTCACAGTTTTTAATCTGCAATCGAACTCCCGAACGTGCTACAGAACTTTGTGAGAAATTTGGCGGCGAAGTTATAGAATTTTCTCAACTAAAATTCCAACTGCCTCGCGCAGACATTGTAATTTGTTCTACTGGAGCATCTGAATACATAATCTCGCAAGCTGATTGCAAAAGAGCTTTAGAGATCCGCCGCTATAGACCTATCTTTTTTGTTGATTTATCAGTCCCTCGTAATATTGAGCCTAGTGTAGGACAATTAGAAAGTTCTTTCCTTTTTAACATTGACGATTTAGAAAATGTTGTAAGTGAAAATTTACGTCAAAGACAAAAAGAAGCAGCCAAGGCTGAAAGTATTGTAGAAACTGAAGTAGAAGCCTTTTTTGAAAAGTTGGATGTAATAGAAATTGGCCCAACCGTTGCAGCCTTAAAAGAACATTTAACAGAAATTGCCCTATTAGAATTTGAGCGTAACCGCGCTAAACTTGGGTCATTAACCCCACAACAAGAAGAAGCTATTAAGCAACATCTTCTAGGCTCATTAGTTAATAAATTTATGCACCCCTTGATTACTACTCTAAAAGAAGGAACTCGTAGCAATAGAGAAAGTTGTAATATTGTAGAACTCTATCATGAGGCATATAACCTAAAATCACGGGTAGAAGGATTTGAAGACCGCCGTTTAGGTGCAAAAGATCGCCGCAATAATGACACAGATTATTAATTTAGGTTATCTCAATGGATGAAAAACAATTAACTAGAATCAGTAAATTTTTAAGTAAGTATTTACGCCATGAACCTGCTACTTTAGGCTTAACTTTAGAAGTTGGCGGTTGGGTGACGGTTGAAGACCTGTTAAAGGCTTGCGCTAAACATAATTTTCCAATTACCAAAGCACAACTTGATGAAGTAGTAGAAAAAAATAGCAAAAAACGCTTTTCTTTTGATGAAAGTGGGAAAAAAATTCGAGCTAACCAAGGTCATAGCGTTGAAGTAGATTTGCAATTAACTCCTCAAATCCCTCCGTCGGTTCTCTATCATGGCACAGCAGAAAAAAATTTAGCTTCTGTAATGAGTGTTGGAATAGAAAAACGCTCTCGTCATCATGTTCATTTATCAAAAGACATTGCTACTGCTAAAAACGTGGGATCTCGTCATGGTAAGCCTGTTGTCCTAGCAATTGACGCAGAAAGCATGCAAAAGGCAGGATTTATCTTTTATTGCTCAGATAATGGAGTTTGGCTAACAGATTGTGTTCCTGTAGAATTTATTAGGCAGGTTTAATAGCTAACCTATGACATCGGTTACTCAAAAAAACTCAAAGAAAATTTTAGATGTTGGTTGTGGGCGTAAAAAAGTCGCTGGTGCAATTGGACTTGATCGCTTTCCGGTTGAAGGTGTAGATGTAATTCATGATTTAGAAGTTTTCCCTTATCCTTTTGAAAATAATAGCTTTGATGAAATTTATGCTAGTCATATAATTGAGCATGTAGAGTCTGTTAGTCGTTTTATGGATGAACTCCATAGAATTGCTAAACCCGGTGCAAAGCTTTATATCAAAACTCCTCATTATTCTTATTCAAATTCTTGGCGAGATCCAACGCATCGCTGGCATTTTAGCGTTTATAGCTTTGAGTATTTTACCCAGGGTCACGCGGCTGATTATTATGCAAGTGCAGCTAAATTTAATATTATCTCAGTAAAAGTTACTATGTTAAATTTATGGCGTTTGCTAGGGATAGAGTTTTTAGTTAATTCTGTAAATATAAATCCAAGCCTAAGAATATTTCGCAAATTCTGGGAAGAATATTTGTCTTTTATTATGCGTGGACGAGAAATTCAAGCTATTTTGGAGACAGTTAAATGACTGTTTTTCAAGATGTTAGCATTGTTATTCCTAATTGGAATGGAGAAAAATTATTAGCTGAATTTCTTCCCTCCGTTTTACAAGCAGCTAAATATTATCAACAAACTTATAAAGCTTCAGTAGAAGTAATAATTGTTGATGACGGTAGCACAGATAATAGCGTCAATTGGTTAAAAAAAAATTACCCTACAGAAATAAAACTTGTTGAGCAAAAAGTTAACTCAGGTTTTTCCCAAACGGCTAATAAAGGCTTTCAAACTGCCCAATATCCAATAGTCTTTTTACTTAATAATGACATTAGAGTAGAAGAAACAGCCATTGCTCCGCTAGTAAAACATTTTAGTGATAAAAATTTATTTGGAGTTTGTTCTAAGGCTTATCGTTTAGAAAGCGACCTATTTGATGGAGCAGGAAAACTAGGGAAATTTCGCCGAGGACATTGGCATATTTTTGTTAACTATGACATTTTGCCTACAAAACTTCCTAAAGAATCCTCTCAATTTTATTCATTTATTGCTAGCGGTGGTTACAGCGCGTTTGATCGAGCTAAGTTGGTGCAATTAGGGGGGTTTTGTTCCTTATTAAATCCTTTTTATTGGGAAGATGCAGAGCTTTGTTATAGAGCATGGAAACGAGGCTGGACAATTCATTATGAGCCAAGCAGCGTTGTTTACCATAGAAGCAGCGCGACAATAGGAAAAAAAGTTCCTGCTAAACAAATACAAATAATTTCAGAGCGTAATAGATTGCTAATGCACTGGATAAATCTTCATGATCCTGTTTGGTTTGCTAGCCATTGTCTTTGGGTTCTATTAAAGCTATTTCAAGCTTTAATAAAGCTAGATGTAGCTTATTGGCAAAGTGTTTTAGCTGCTTTAAAGTTAATGCCAAAAGCTTTAAAGCTACGTAAACAAGAATTATTAGAAGCAAAAACTACTGATCGAGAAATTGCTAATATTTTTTCTACTCTGTCAAAAGAACCTTGGCTGATGGTTATTCATAATCCAACAGATTACTATAATTATGTTAAGGTAAAACAAGAATTAGAGCAAAAAAATCAATTAAATAGCATGGAGCAAGTATGAGAGTCTTAGTTACAGGTGCTAATGGATTGTTAGGAAAAGCGGTAACAAAATATTTTCAAAGAGACTGCGAGGTTGCTGCTTTTGGTCGTCAGGAATTAAATATTGCTGATTTAGAAGCTGTAGAAAAAGCTATTAAAAATTTTTCTCCAACAGTAATAATTAATTGTGCTGCAATGGCAAGGGTTGACGCTTGCGAAACAGATTGGTCATCCGCGCAAGCGGCTAATATTGATGGGCCAAAAAATTTAGCACAGCAAGCAAAAGCTGTTGGTGCTAGGCTTATGCACATTAGCACTGATTATGTTTTTGATGGCACAAAAACCACACCTTACACAATCAATGACACACCTAACCCTATTTCTGCTTATGGTCGTTCCAAATTGCTAGGCGAACAGGCAATTATAGAAACTACAACAGATTATTTTATTGTTAGAGTAGCCAGGCTTTTTGGTTTAGGTGGTAGTAATTTTGGAAGCAAAATTTTTGACTACCTGCAAACAGCTAAACAAAACGGAAATAAAGTAAAGGTCTGTGATTATCCTGTAAGTCAAGCTACTTATTTACCTGATCTAGTAGTTCGTCTAGATGAAATTATTAAAAAAGGCAAATATGGAATTTATCAAGTGACAAGTAGCGGTGACATAGTTTCTTGGTATGAATTTGCATGTCTTGCAATTGAAATGATGGGGCTAGAAAAAGATTTGCTCACTATTGTTGATTACCCTGATTTAGGACTACCTGCCTTACGTCCTCGCTATAGTGCTTTAAGATGCTTATTATCTGAAGAAATTGGACTTGCGAACTTGCCAAACTGGGAAATTGGACTAAAAGAAATTTATGAACATTGGCAAAAAGGGACTAAATAAGTGAAAGAACTTTTTCAACAAGCACGCTTTCCAGAAAGAATTATTTGTTTAACAGAAGAAACAACAGAAATTCTTTATTTATTAGGTGAAGGTCATCGTGTTGTGGGCATTTCTGGCTATACAGTACGCCCACCCGAATCAAGAACTAAACCCAAGGTTTGTGCTTATATCACAGCTAAATTTGATAAGATCTACAGCCTAAAACCAGATTTAATTTTTGCTTTTTCTGACTTACAGGCTGATATTGTTCGAGAACTAGTTAAACAAGGGTTAAATGTTGTAACTTTTAATCAACGAAGTGTTAATGAAATTTTAAGCATGATTTTAAGTGTAGGTGCGTTAATTGGTTGTTTAGAAAAAGCTCAAAAGCTGGTAGCAAACTTACAAGCCAATCTAACCGCCATTTTTGAAGCAGGACAAGCCCTTCCAAAACGTCCAAAAGTTTTTTTTGAAGAATGGAAAGACCCTTTAATTTCAGGTATTCGCTGGGTAAGTGAACTAATTGAGATTGCTGGGGGTGAAGATATTTTCCCTGAACTACGCAATTGTCAATCTGGTAGCGAGCGAGTAGTTACAGCCGATGAAGTAGCAAAACGAAATCCAGATGTAATTATTGCGTCTTGGTGCGGGAGAAAAGTAGAAAAACGTTTTATTCGCAACCGCCCCGCCTTTGCAGAAGTTAAAGCAGTGCAAAATAATCAAATATATGAAATTAAATCTACTTATATCTTACAACCCGGCCCGGCATCTTTAACCGATGGAGTTAAACAATTAAAAGAGATTATTAGACACGTAGCAATAGCAGATTAGTGAGGAGTTTAAGCGGCAAGAGACAAAAAGATGTAAGCTCTTCCAAAATGTTTACAAGCAAGTTCATGTACTAATTTTGCTTGTCTACCTTTTTGAGCATTTATTTTTAGCTCAACTTTGTCCAACTCTAAACTATTAACGGTCTTTTTGCTAAGAACCTGCAATCCAAAATTACTTAACTCTATCTCAAAGTTAGAAAATTCATTTTCTAAGTTTCTATAACAATTTAATATTATTTCCATCATAAATATTGTTTCCTCCTGCCTTTTTTGATGCAAATAGAAAAAAAGCGATAGCCTAAAAAAAATAAAAAATTTTAGTCTTAAGCAATATCTAGTAGATAAATAAGAACTTACAGTTTGGTTTAATACTTAATAAATTACTTTATTAAGATCAATGGGTTTTACTAAAAGAATACTTTTAATGTAGTTTTTTAGATATTTATAAGAGTTTATTTTTGTGTTTTCCACCTAGTAGCATTGCTTGTAAAGTGCGCCTAGTGGCTAAAGCAAGTAAGTTAGGTGCTTGAAGATAAGCTTCGCTTAAATTTAAGACTCGATCAACTATTGGCACAACCATATAAAAGCCTTTTTGCTGTAAAATTTCCTCATCAATTGCTAAATGTCCTGTGAAAGCAATTAAAGGAACTCCTAATTTTCTAGCCATTTGAGCTAGTCGAGCAGGCATTTTTCCTTGCAAAGTTTGACTATCAATTGCACCTTCACCAGTAAAAATTAAATCTGCTTGAGAAATCTTTTCATTTAATTTATGAGCGTCTATAACTAATTGGCTACCAGAAACAATTTTAGCTCCAAATAATGCAATTAACCCAACGGCCACCCCACCGGCAGCACCTCCTCCCGCAATTTTACTAGTAGTTTCTTTATCCAAGTCCGTTGCATTTGAAAGCACTTCTGCCCAATGTTCTAACCCTTTTTCCAGTTCTAAAACCATTTCTTTAGTAGCACCTTTTTGAGGGCCAAAAACTTTGGCTGCACCCATTTCACCTAGCAAAGGATTTTCTACATCCGAAGCAATACATATTTCTACATTAGTTAATTTTTCTTTTGCTAAACTTGCGTCTAGTCCAGCTATCTGGCTAAGAAATTGCCCACCTTGCTCAATGTCTTTCCCTTGATTGTCCCAAATTCTAACACCTAAAGCTTGAAGCATTCCAATACCGCCATCTACCGTAGCAGTATCCCCTAGGCCAAGAATAACCTTTTTTATTTTTTTATTTTCTATTGCCTGATTAATCAACTCCCCAAAACCATAACTACTTGCTAACATTGGGTCACGCTCATTTTCTGCTAATAGGGTCAAACCTGTACTAGCGGCCATTTCTACTATAGCAGTAGTTTCATCAACAAAAATTCCATAGTTAGCTAAAACTTTACGCCCAAGCGGGTCAGAAACTAAACAACTAAAATTTTTACCTCCTATCGCTCCAAGTAAAGTTGCAACCATTCCGGCCCCTCCATCAGCCAAAGGAATTTCCCAAACTATTGCTTGTGGTAGCAACTTTTTTACTTCCTTAGTAATGATTTCTGTAGCAAGTTTAGCTGTAATTGACTGCTTAAAATTACTAGGAGCAACCAAGATTTTTATATTATCCAACACGTTTAACAATCCTTTTTTGGTATTTTTAATATTTAACTTGACTGTAATTAAAAATAATTTGCATCTATGTAGAGTGAAAGCCTATAGTTTATTTAATGTAAAAAACTATAGCTTAAACAACTTATTTAACATTTTATTTTATTCTTTTATGGAGGAAACTATGAATGAAAATTCTATCGCGTTTTCAGAAGATGATAGAACATTACTTCATCAAATGTTCGCATTAGTACAAACTCTATACCAAGATGTTCAAATTCTTAAGCAGGATGTTCAAGTTCTTAAAGATGATATGGTTAATGTAAAAGCAAGACTTTCCAATTTAGAAACTACTCGTGATACTGTAGGACGGCTAGATAAACTTGTTTTGGCAGTAGCAGAAGCTAATGAAAGTATCAAAGAACTTAAGCAAGATGTTAGTCAACTTAAGCAAGATGTTAGTGAACTTAAGCAAGATGTTAGTGAACTTAAGCAAGATGTTAAGCAAATTAAAGACCGTCAAGTTCATCTTGAAAGAGAGCTTAAACATATTAATCGCTCTACTTATCAACTACTTGGCGATTTATCTCATAAACTGATCAATCAGGACTATTTAGAAGATCGTATTATTGCTGTAGAAAACCAGCTAGCAGAATTTAAAAAATAGCTAATTAAGCTAAATTAAGCAAAAGTGGTAAAGAGCTAGAATTTATTAGCTTTTTACCACTTTTGCTTTTTAAAAGATTCTTTTATTAACACTTCTAAAACGAGTAACTATACATACTAATAACAATGGCTCTTCGGTATGCTTGCTAGTCAAAAATCATACCATATGATATTTTGATCGCTTTATTTAACTTAAGTTAATTTCAAACTACATTATTGATTTAGATTTACTTTTTTCTAAGGAGTGAGCAATGAATGAAGGAAAAGTCGTGCAGGTAATCGGGCCTGTAATCGATGTGGAATTTGACGCACAACATCTCCCACCTATTTATCAAGCCTTACGTATTGTTAGCGATGGGTTTGATGTTCCTAATCCTATTGATATTATTGTAGAAGTACAACAACATCTTGGTGAAAGTCGTGTTCGTACCGTAGCAATGTTACCGACAGAAGGTCTTGTCCGAGGTATGAAAGTAATTGATACTGGTGATGGTATTACTGTTCCAGTAGGCCCAGAAACCCTAGGACGAGTAATGAATGTAATTGGCGAACCTGTAGATATGAAAGGGCCAATTCAATCTAAACTCCGCTACCCTATTCACCGTCATGCCCCTAGTTTTGAAGACCAATCAACAGAACTGCAAATGCTAGAAACTGGTATTAAGGTTATTGACTTAATACAACCATTTTTACGTGGTGGAAAGATTGGGTTGTTTGGTGGTGCAGGAGTAGGTAAAACTGTTTTGATTATGGAATTAATCAATAATGTGGCTAAAGAACGTAGCGGTTATTCTGTATTTACAGGCGTGGGTGAACGTACTCGTGAAGGCAATGACTTATGGTTAGAAATGCAAGAATCAGGCGTAATTGACCCAGATGATTGGAGAAAATCTAAAACATCCTTAGTATACGGCCAAATGACTGAACCACCTGGCGCACGTTTAAGAGTTGCATTATCAGGACTTACAGTAGCAGAATATTTCCGCGAACAAGGTCAGGACGTTTTATTATTCGTAGATAACATTTTCCGTTTTACTCAAGCTGGTTCTGAAGTATCTGCTCTGCTTGGTCGTATGCCATCAGCCGTAGGTTATCAACCTAACTTAGCAACAGAAATGGGTGAATTACAAGAACGTATTACTTCTACAAAAACAGGTTCTATTACTTCAGTACAAGCTATATATGTACCTGCTGACGACTTAACCGACCCAGCACCAGCAACAGCATTTGCTCACTTAGATGCAACAACCGTGCTGTCTCGACAAATTGCAGAACTTGGAATTTATCCAGCAGTAGATCCTCTAGATTCAACATCTCGTATTCTTGACCCAAATATTTTAGGACAAGAACACTATAACACGGCTCAAGGTGTAAAACGCTTACTACAACGTTATAAAGAACTTCAAGACATCATTGCTATTTTAGGTATTGATGAACTTTCAGAAGAAGATAAATTAGTAGTATCTCGCGCACGTAAAGTTCAACGTTTCTTATCTCAACCTTTCCACGTAGCAGCGCAATTTACAGGTTTAGAAGGCCGATTTGTAAAATTAGCTGATACAATCCGTAGCTTTAAGGAAATCCTAGAAGGTAAACATGACGATTTACCAGAACAAGCTTTTTATCTAGTTGGTACAATTGAAGAAGCCCGTAAGAAGGGTGAGCAAATGAAAAGCTAGCTAGCTTATTTTTAAGATTTTAAAAGTAGAGATCGGTTAAACCGATCTCTAAAACTTTAATCCTAAAGACCTTTAATAAAATTATGGCAAAGCTTAAATTAGAAATTATCACTCCTGAACGTTTACTTCTTTCCCAAGAAGTAACAGAAGTCCAAATACCTACACTAAATGGTGAAGTTGGTATTTTACCTGGTCATACTTCATTAATTTCAAAGCTAGCAGTAGCTGGAATCCTAAGATACCGTGATGAAGGAAAAGAACAAGTTGCTGTAGTAGGTAGCGGGTTTGTAGAAGTTTATGCAGATAAAGTAACTATTCTTTCCAGTTTAGCTGAAAAACCCCAAGATATTAATCTTGAAAATGCTCGTCGTGATTTAGCAACAGCAGAACAAACATTAAAATTAGCAGAAAAAGACTTAGATATTAATATCACAGAAGCATTAGCTAATGTAGAGCGTGCTACCGTTCGTGTTCAAGCTGCACAAAATAAATAATTATGCGTGCTGTAATACAAAGGGTTTCTGCTGCTAAAGTTACAGTTGAACAAAAAGTAGTTGGGGCTATTAACAAAGGTTTATTGGTTTTATTAGGTGTAGCTCAGATTGATAGTCAAACAGATGCTGATTATTTAGTAGAAAAAATTGTCAATCTCCGTATTTTTGCAGATGAAAACAATAAAATGAACCTTTCTTTGCTAGATATAAAAGCAGATTTGCTGATAGTTTCCCAATTTACTTTGTTTGGCGATTGTCGTCGCGGTCGTCGACCTTCTTATTCTGATGCTGCACTGCCAAAACAAGCTGAAGAGTTGTATAGTTATTTTGTTAATCAAGCAATTCTAACTGGAATAAGTGTCCAAACAGGTAAGTTTCAAGCAATGATGGATGTAGAACTAATAAATGATGGGCCTGTCACAATTTTATTAGACAGTAAAAAGACTTTTTAATAAGGCTTTTAACCTGCTTGGTGAGTTCAAGCAGGTCTTTCTTCAAGATTAATTATTAATAACCGCCTCTTTCACCCTTATGTTCAACATTAACATTGTAGTTATAGGTATAAACTAAAAAACTAATTGGAACAGTTCCATTACATTTTATTGTAAAATTATCACCTTTTTTGACCACTTCAACCTTAATATCTGTAGGAAAATCCAGGTTATCTACTATTTTTTGAACTCTTTGTTGCACTAGTTTAGGCTGAGCATTATTAACAGCAGCCTGTCTAGCTTCATCTTTAACATCATGACTTAAGTTTTGTTCCTTAAAATAAACTGGCATAACAGTCCAAAGAATATAGCCAATTAATGTTGCAGCAGATAAAACACCTATAAATTTTGCATTACCCTCTCCACGTTGATTATTTTTATATTTACTAAGTTTATTTTTAATCATAACTCTTTCAGCACTTTTAATGCTGCCTCCGTATTGAAAATTAATTAAAATTTGTTTGTTAATTTTTAGTAATTTGCAAAACAACCATATCTTAAATTTATAATGTTTGCAAAACTTGATGAATAACATTAATTGAAACCGTTTGCCCAATAATAACACGTCCTATTTGCTCTGGCAGCACAAATATTAACTGTCCTGCTAATGATTTTTTGTCTTGTTGCATAACCTCTAATAAAGTTTCTACAACCACTTTTTTTGTACTAGGTAATTTCCCGTAATCATTTATTAATTTAATAATTTTTTCTGTTTGTTGACTAGAGATTAAACTTAAGTTATTAGCTATAAGTGTAGCAGCAATCATACCATAACCAACAGCTTCTCCATGCTTAAAGAGCTTATAATTAGTAATGGTTTCCAAAGCATGCCCTACAGTATGACCAAAGTTCAGAATTTGCCTTTCTCCACTTTCATGCTCATCTCGACTAACTACACCTGCTTTAATTTGACAACAAGAAATAATTATTTCTGTTAATAAGTCAATATTTCTCGCTAGTATATTGTTTTTTTCTTTTTCTAACAAATAAAAGAGCTTTTCATCAGCAATCACTCCATATTTTATTGCTTCATACATAGCTGCTATTAATTCTCTTTTAGGCAATGTAATTAGTACACATGGATCAATAATTACTAATTTTGGTTGATGAAAAGCTCCTATTAAATTTTTCCCTTTTTTATGATTTACTGCTGTTTTGCCACCAATAGCAGCATCTATTTGTGCAAGAAGTGATGTTGGTATTTGAATATAATTAATTCCTCTTAAGTAAGTAGCAGCCACAAATCCTGTTAGATCTCCAACAACGCCCCCACCTAAAGCAATTAAAGCATCCCGTCGTTCTATGCGCTGTTCAATTAAAAAAGTAAAAAGCTTTTCTGCTGTAGCTAGAGTTTTATATTTTTCTCCATCTCCAATTAAAAAATGTAGTGGTTGATAACCTAAAATTTTTAAGCTCTGAGAAAGAATATCACCATAAAGTGCAAAAACTTTTTTGTTAGAAACTACTACAATTTTTCTACAATGAGGTGATAGAACTTTAGGAATTTCACTAGCGCATTTTTTTAATAACCCTGCGGCAATTAAAATATTATAGCTACGACCTGAAAGTTCTACATTTATGCTAGTAATGAGTGTTTCTTTCATAAAATTTAGGCTGTTTTCTTTTTATCTTTTGTTGCTAAAACAAGTAATGTTACTACTACACCTATTATAAATAACCCTACAAAAATACCTGTATTTCCACTTAAAATAGTTTCACTTTGTTTAGGAAGCAATTTAGCTCCAACTGCACCCGCAATTGCAATTCCAGCCAGTCCTTCGCCAGCAATCAATCCTGAAGCACATAATACTCCTCCACTAGAATCACTTTTTTCTCCATCACCACCTGTAAGACGACGTACTAGACCACCAACAAAAATAGGTGTCATAGAGCTAAGAGGAAGATAAAGACCTATAGCAAAGGCTAGTCCTGGCAAGCCTGCTAGTACAGCAGCAATTGCAAAAGCTACACCAACGCCTACAAGTCCCCAAGGCAGCGAGCCAGATAAAACCCCTTCAATAACAGTTTTCATAAGTGTAGCTTGTGGTGCAGGTAGTTCTTTAGAGCCAAATTGATAGGCTTGTCCAAGTGCTAAAACCGTTCCAGCAACAGCCCAGCAAGCAATTGAAGCACTTAATAATTGTCCAGCTTGTTGTCTATAAGGTGTAGCACCTACTAAATAACCTGTTTTTAAGTCTTGAGAAATATCCCCAGCTTTTGAAGCAGCAATACAAACTACTGTTCCAACAGTTAAAACAGCTAATTTTGCTCCTGTATCAGCGTCCCAACCTAAAAAAACAAATATTGCACTAGTAGCTAGTAATGTTACTAGTGTCATCCCAGAAGTAGGATTACTTGACACTCCAATTAAACCTACAATTCTAGAAGATACAGCAACAAACAAAATACCAAATATAGCTACTCCTCCGGCAGCAACTAATCTTTGAACTAAAGTAAGATTACCTGCTAGTAGCCCAGGAACAAGGGCTAAAACTACAATTACTAAAATAACCCCAGCAATAATTACCCCACCTGGTAAATCTCTATCCAAGCGATCATCTGTTGTATTTGCTCCCTTTTTATCTTTTGACAGTCCACTAACAATAGCTTTTAGAGAACTAACCATTGTTGGAAGTGCTGTTAAAACAGCAAGTGTACCTGCTGCTGCTACTGCCCCAGCACCAACATAACGCACATAGGATGACCAAATTTGTCCGGCGGCCATTTCACGAATAGGTATTTTATTTTTTAATACTTCGGGAAACAGTGGGGCAGTCAAACTATCCCCAATTATTGCAAATAATGGAATTAATACTGTAGCAGCAATTAAACTACCAGAAACCATAATGCCAGAAGCACGATAACCAACAATATAACCAACAGCCATTAAAGCTGGCGCAACTTCTATTGCTAACACTGCTTTAGGTAACCAAGGTAAGTTATATTCTATTAATTCAGGCGTTAAATGAAGTAGTCCTAAAGACAATTTAATTACTATACCTGCACCTAAACCAATAAAAATCCATTTAGAGCTTGATGAATCTCCTTTAGAAGCTTTTAATACTTCAGCACAAGCCCTACCTTCAGGATAAGGAAGTTCTGCATCTGCTTGTACAATTAAGAGCTTACGTAATGGAATCATTGCACAAACACCTAAAATTCCACCTAGCAATGCTAGTATTGCTACTTGCCAATATTGTGGAGGAGAATTCCAAAGAAAAAGTGCTGGAATGGTAAAAATTGTTCCTGCTGCTAGTGAAGAGCTAGCACTACCAATAGTTTGAGCTAAATTAGCCTCTAAAATTGTACTTTTTCCCCAAATACTTACACCTAAACGAAATACAGCAATTGAAAGTACAGAGATGGGAATTGATGTAGAAACAGTCAAACCTACTCTTAGACCTAAGTAGGCATTAGCAGCACCAAAAATAATACCAAAAATAATACCTACAGCTACAGCTTTAACCGTTAATTCGATTATTTCCTGTCTAGCCTCTGTTGTTGGTTTTGTTAATGGTGTAGTTTTAGCTATTTTTTCAGGATTTGAAGTTTTTCTTTTATCAGGATTTTTTTTCATCAAATGCCTCTATTGATATATTCTGAAATTTTTAAACTAGCAAATATTCACTAGTCCTTACTACTTAGATTTGTAAGTTTTAACTAATTTGTTTTGAAAAATGTTATTGAAAAATTTCAGGAAATTTTTATTTTTGAAAAGTTTGGAAAATTCTACCTTAGTTAGTCTACAAAAAAAATAGTATCTGTGTGTAGAGTTGCTATTTGAAGTTTCGTTTGTAGAGTTTTTAACATTATTTTAAGTGATTTATTAGGCTTATATTCGCTCATTAAGCAAGACATTTCTAAATATGATCCTAATTCTTCTTTAGAATTATCCATTATTATTCTTATAATTTCTTTAACACTATTTATATACATATTTGAAAAGACAATAGCAAAATACTGATCACCTAAATTAAAAGCCTGATCTTCAATACTTCTTATATTATTTATGATAAGGCTAGATAGTTTTTCTACTACGCTATTATCTAAACCCTCATAATTCTTAGTTAAATTCCAATAAAGAATACAAATTACAAAACTTCCGCCTATTTTTTCAATTTCAATAACTTTCTTTTCTAAAGTAGAATAAAAAAACTTATCATATAGTAAATTGTCTAGTTTCTTAGCTATTTTTTCATCAATTTTGTTTTCTATAGACTTATTATTTATTGTTTTATTTTTTTCAGAATTTAGCAAAGACCTTATATGACGACGTGCCGTTTGTAAATAAGTGCGAACTAACTTTTTATCAATACCTAACTTAACACTAATATTTTCATAAGATAATCCTTCATAATAATGCAGAAGAACACATTCTTGCTGAATTTTGTCTAAAGTAAGTAAATATGGTGTTATTTGCTTTTGTGGACTAGTTAGACGAATTACCTGTTCTATGTCAAAATCCTCTGACAATTGAACTTCTCGCTTTATCTTACGCCGTGCATTAGCTAAAAATAATTTAGTAAATTTATATATCCAAGTGGAAAATTTAGCTTGCCCATTTACTTGAAAAGATTTTAATTTTTCCATCAATTCCAAAAAAACTTCTTGTGCTAGATCATAAGACTCGCCTTCTGGCAATTGCTTACAAATTTGCATTCTTATAGTTTCAAAATATCTGTTATAAATTTCTGTAAAACTCTCTTTAACTCCTTTTTGATAAAGTAAAATTAATTCATCATCCAATTTGTTTTCTAATATAACTAAATTCTTTTTATTAAATTCTTCTAAAAAAGTAACTTCACTAGATTTATCTTTACTGTAATCATTTTCTAATAAAATTATCTTTTCCTCTAAATAACTGTAGCTAAAATACTTTGTCGCTTTATCTAACATTAAAGTAGGTTGATCTTCATCCAACAAACCTCTTTCAGTTAAATACTGTATTGCTTTTTGCACTGTATCCTTACTTAGATTACAACTATTAGCAAGTGAGCGTATGCTTGGGCGATTACTTAAGGAAAAACTTTCTTCCTTTTTAAGTATTGTAGCTTGAGATATACAATCAAGAAAAATTTTGATTGTGACAGGAGGCATTTCTTTGTAATAAACAAAAAGATGTTTTATAGCAGCTTGTTTTGCTATTTCAAGTAATTGGCTAGTTTCATCATTACTCTCTTTATTACTTTCTTTAGAAACCATTTCTGTATAAAAATAAAATTTAGTTATTTCTTTAGATTTTGGAATTAAATCTTAATTTAACATAAAAAAAGGGATGTTATTCAAGTAACATCCCTTTAATTCGCCCTATGGCATATACTTGGTTAAAACAAATGTGATCTACACTCTCACTAATTTTTGTTAGATTTTACTTTTTATAAGTAGATAAAAACCTTTTTCGCCCCCGCGCTACCAGTATTTATCTCTTTTTGTTCTAGTGTTTTTTGCAAATATAAAAAACACTACCTTATTAAAAATCCAACTTCTTCCAAGTTTGCTATCTATTTCTTCCCATTATCTGCTAGCTTATTTTTTGTAGTGCTATATCTTCTAATACTTTACTGTTTTAAACCAAGGTGTTTTGCACAAATAAAAAATTTATTTGCGCAGATTTTATGTCTTTCTACTAAGTCCTTGTATTACAAGTTATTAGCATAGAACCTTAATGAAACCTTAATGAAATTTTAACAAGATTTTAATGAAACCTTAATGAAACCTTAATGTTTTTTTATGATTCAAAACTAAAAAAATTTTCTAAAATTCATAATAAAAAGTCTACTAATTTATTACTAGTACAATCAATGTATTTGTAAGTTATTTGTTATGAATAAATTCTGATTTCTAATAATTGCAGTAAATAAAGCTTTTCTATAAGTGTCCTGAAATTTAGGACAACTAAAATTGTAGATAATATATTTTCCTGGAATATTTTGGGTAAGGTTGTTAGGATCTAGTTGTCCTAAATTTTAGGACAACTTGTTTTCTTGCAAAATTTCTACTTCCCCCTGTGAACCATCTACACGCAGTAATTGCCCATCTTTAAAAATTTCTGTTGCATGTTTAATTTGCAACACTGTAGGGATCCCACATTCGCGCGCTACTACCGCGCCATGTGAAAGTAGTCCGCCTTCCTCTAAAACCACTGCCGCAGCCAAGCTAAAAAGAGGTGTCCAGCCTGGATTTGTATGTGGTGCAATCATTATTTCCCCTGCTTTAAGTTTAGCCGCTTGTGACAAATCATGAATTACTCGCGCTCTAGCAATAACTTCTCCAGCACTACAAGCAACACCAATAAATTTTTCTCCATTAGTAGCAACTTTCCTACTTGTTTGAAGTTTTACTCCTTGTCCAATTATGGTTGGAGGGTTAAAGTTTCTATAACACTCAGCAATTAACTTAGCTCGTTTAATGCTTGTTTGAGCCGTTTTAGTTGATATTTTTCCTGATAGTAAATCTAATAACTCTTCTCTTTCTAACCAAAAAATATCTTCTATTTTTTCTAAAATTCTTTTTTCTACAAATCTTTGACCTTGAGCAAGAAAAACCCTTTGGCATTGGTAATAAGTTTTTGACAAAGGAACTCTAGTAATTTCTCTCCATCGGCAATAATGCATGACTAATTTTAATTTGCTTAAAAAAGTAGACTGTTTTAGTAAACCTATATTTTTTAATGCTTTGGCTTGTTCTTCTTCTTGACATTTGGTTTGTTTTTCCATTGCTACTGCTGGATTTTCGCTTTTTTCACCTTCAAGATAATTTTTTAAGATAGTTAGCGGAAAACTATTATCATCGGCCCAACGCACACAAGATAAATCTTCATCATTAGGAGCTAAAAAAGCATATTTTAATAAATAGTTTTTTAAGTCTTTAACAAAACTTTTTCCTTCTTCAAGTTTTTCACATTCTGTAATTAAATTTTCTATTTCAGTGCTTAAAATTACTGTTTTTAATTTATCATTTATTTTAGCTCTGCTTGCTAGCTGCCAAAGTTCAATTAGCGGGCCTGCTGTACTTATTTGAGTTAATCCTGTTAGCAAATTAGCAACTGAAATTTGTTTTTCTGCTGGCAATTTAGCATTTATCTTTTCTATATAATCTCGAAAATCATTTTGTGCTTCAGTAGCTAAAAATGTGCAGGTCATTGCAATTCGGTTAGTTTGATAGTGTAAATCTATCATTTCTTTAGTTTTTTCTACTAAAGCTTCATTGCTAAAAGTTGAATAATCATTGCTAGCTAACTGAGCATCTAGCTTTTCATAACTTTCAATATATTTAGCTGCCTCTCGCCAAAAAGAAAAATACATCCATTGCAGCCGTAAAAAAACTGGTATACCTCTTAAAACATTGCTTAAAGTAAAATGTGTTTTTATACCGTCCCCTTCATAACTAGGGTTAATTCCTACGGTAATATCAAAAGTTCGTTCACAATATCCAGGTATTTTACTAATTGCAGTTTTAACTATATCTACATTCCAGTAAGCACGACCAAAGAAACGACGACCCCATTCCACAGGAGTTTTACCGTCATAAAGACCTATTTTATTAAGAAATTCTGCTAATATGTTTCCATAGTCATAACGCAGTGACAGCGAAAAAGAGAGAGGATTAACTAGTCCTGGCATTACTTCCCGAAAGTTAGCCGATGACCATTGGCCCATTTCTGGAGCAAAACTAAATGCCGTTAAAGAACGCGCTTGGAGGATATAAAATTTTTCTTTATCGCGGGCCCATTCAATATCTATTGGAAAACCATATTCTTGTTGAACTTCTATAGCTATTTTGGCTAGTTCTAACACGTCGTCATTGGTCAAAGTTAGTTTATTAGCTTCTAATGAGTCTAAAACTATTTCTTGTGTTCCCTGACCACTATCAGACACAAGTTTTAAGGCTTTTTCTCCTGCTTTAATTTCCAGGATCTTTAGCTCAAAAGGATCTATAAGGTAGCGATCTGGAGTAACAAGACCGGACACCAAGGCTTCACCTAGTCCCCAACAGGCTTCAACAACCATTTCCCTTTCATTTCCAGTTAAAGGATTTAGGGTAAAAAGTACACCTGCCGATTGAGCATCAATTAATTGTTGGACAACTACCGACATTCCATGAGCAAAATGGTCAATTCCCTTTTCGCTACGATAGCTAAAGGCTCGGTCATTCCAATAGGAAGCAAAACAAGCCTTAATTTTTTCAGTGATTTCTTCTAAAGAACTAATATTTAAGAAAGTGTCATATTGACCAGCAAAAGAAGCTGATTCTAAGTCTTCGCTTGTTGCAGAAGAACGAACAGCAAAACGACTACCCGCAGGAAATTTGCTTAGGGCTTGTTTAAGTTCTAAGGTTAAAGATAAGTTAGCATTTATAATATTTTGACGTAAGCTATTTAACTTACTTGCTAATTCTTCTACTGTGAGCTTATTAGTTTTAACTAGTTCAGCAAGGAATTTTATTTCTACTGCTAGATTATTTTCCTCTAAAAATTGCCAAAAAGCTTCTGTAGTAAGACAAAAGCCATTTGGAACAGGAATGTTTGCTTGGCTAAGTCGAGCTAAGTTTATGGCTTTTCCGCCTACTAAGTTAGAGTCAGTTTTTTCTATTTCTGAGAAAAATAAGATCTTTTTTGCCACTCCTGTCACCTCAAAACCATAGGGTTAAAACCCTACGCTACAATTATGTCGCCCCGCTGGGGCTAAAGAATTTTGAGAAGCAAATAACCTCAAAACAAGCAACTCAGATACAAGCTAAATTAATCACATGGTATTATTAGAGAAATTTTTCTATTTGAGCTTAATAAACTATGCTTAAAAACATTTATCATTTATATTTGTTAATCTTTTTAGTTTTTGTCTATCTAATACAATTTCCTGTTAATGCTCAAGAGCAAAACAAAAATCCAAAGCCAGAAAACTATGTTGTGCTAATTTCTATTGATGGAATGAAGCCAGAATATTACACCAAAGCAGATCAATATAAGCTAAAAATTCCAAACCTTCGTGCGTTTTGTCGTGAGGGTAGTTTTGCTGAAGGTTCAGAAACCGTTTATCCATCTTTAACTTATCCATCACATACAACTTTGGTGACAGGAAATAGACCTGCAATACATGGAATTATTTCTAACCAAACTTGGAGAGGGTTAGAAACTAATAAAACCGAAGAATGGTACTGGTATGCTAACGCTATCAAATCCCCTACACTTTGGACAGAAGCTCATAAAGCAGGACTTAAGACGGGTGCAGTTGCCTGGCCTGCTACAGCGGGAGCAGAAATAGATTACCTTGTGCCAGAAATTTGGGAAGGATCTTTTAATACAAGTTTTAAGACCAGTATGGCTAAATCTACGGCTGGACTACCAGAATTAATACTAAAATCTTTGCCAGATCCAGCACCAACTTTGCTTAATGACCTTGTTAGAGTTCAAGCAGCAAAAACCATCATTAGCAAATATAAGCCAAATTTATTGTTAATTCATTTTGTTGAGCTAGATTATCAACAACATAGAAAAGGAATTTTCTCATCTGAAGCTAAAGCTAAACTAGAAGAAACTGATGAATTTATTGGACAAATAATCAATGCGACTAAAGAAGCAGGTATTTTTGAACGAACTAGCTTTTTTGTTGTTTCTGATCACGGTTTTGTTCCTGTAGAAAAGCAGTTTCGTCCTGCTGTCTTACTTGTAAAAGAAGGCTTTATCACGCTAGGCAAAGATGGTCAGGTGATGGACTGGCAAGCACTCCCTTTTGGACAAGGTGGCTCGACTGCTATTATGATGAAAAATCCTAATGATAAAATCACAGAATTTAAGATAATAGAAATGTTAGAAAAATTTGCGACTAAGCCAAATAGCCCAATTAACCGAGTTATAAAACGTGCAGAACTAGATAAATTAGGCTCAAGCACTGAAGCAAGTTGTTTTTTAGAGGCTGCCCCAGGCTATGAAATCAATAGCGAGTTAACTGGAAGCTTAACAGAAAGCTCAAAAGATTATTTAGCAACTCATGGAGGCTTGCCAACACGCTCAGAAATGTATGCTTCTTTTATTGCTTCTGGTTATGGGGTTAAAAAAGGGTTGCGCGAGCCATTTACTAAAAATATTCATGTTGCACCAACTATAGCTGCTATTTTAGGCTTTAGTTTGCCACAAGCCGAAGGTCGCCCTATTAGACAAATTCTTAGCGTAGAAGTCCCAAAAGTTAAGGCTATAGCCAAATAGCTCTTAATTAAAGGTTTAAGTTTTATGAAAAAGTTGATTTTTGCTTTAGTACTGTTTTTATTTTTTGCTAATAACTCTTTTGCTCAACAAAATGATATTGTTGGAGAAGAAAAAGAAATTATCCTAGAGTTTAAGACACAACTAGTAGTAGTTCCATTTAGTGCAATAGACCGTACCAATAAACCAATTAATGACTTAAAGGCTGAGGAAATAAAACTTTTTGAAAATGGGCAAGTAGCTCAACTAGTTTCCTTACAACGTAGCAGTAAACAATCGCTTAACTTTGCCTTGCTACTTGATTTATCTGGGAGTATGCAGCCTCATTTAGAATCTGCCCGTCAATCAGCTTTCAAATTTTTTGACCAAGCAATTACAGAAAAAGACCTAGCCGGGGTTGTAGCTTTTCAACAAGAAATAGTTGTCTCTCAACCACTTACCAAAGATAAAGCCGCGTTAAAAGAAGCCCTGGAACGTCGTCATATGGTTTTGCCTGCTCCTGGCACTTTAGGCCCTGCACTTGACGGAGATGATAAAAAATTAAATGGAACTGCACTTTATGGAGCAATTTATGTTGCAGTTGATGAGCTTTTACAAGCAGCTAATGGGCATCGTGTTCTTGTGCTAATTTCTGATGGTTACGACTCTGAAAGCGGGATTGAACTGCGAGACGCGCTAGATTATGCTTGGCGACGTGAAGTTACTATTTATACAATAGGTTTGGGAGAAAAAGCAGGATTAAATCAAGAAGTGCTAGAGCGTCTTTGCACGGCAACCGGTGGACGAGCTTTTTATCCTAAAAATGCTTTAGAACTAGACCAAGTTTTTAATCAAATCGATGAGGACTTAAGACAACAATATATTTTGTCATTTTATCCTAATTCAGAAGCCGACAACTTATTTCGTACCATTAAGATAGATATTCCTTCTCGTCCATCTTTAAATATTCGTCATCGTTTTGGTTACTATAATAGTTTGGTTGATGAAAAACCGTAACTTTTAGTATTGTAATTAAATTAGCTAAAAATCTTAAGTTCCGCCAGGAACGACACAACCTTTAGCTTGGCATGTAAATGCCAAGAATATGTAACAAATAATTTAAGAGGTTAGCCCCATGAAAACACTTAGTTTAATGATTTTTCTCCTCATAGCTTGCGTTGCTCCATTAAATACAATTGAAGAACCAACTTTAGACAAAGAATTTAGCATAAAAATAAATAGTCATGCTGTTATTAAAAACGAAGCAATAAAAATAACTTTTAACAAAGTTTTAGAAGACTCTCGTTGCCCTAAAGGTGCAAGATGTATTGATGCTGGTAGTGCTAAAATCAGTCTAGTTTTAGAAAAAAACGCTGACAAAAAAACAGTAGAGCTTAATGATTTTGAAGGTGGAACATCGGTTGTTTATCAAGGTTGTGAAATAAAATTTGTTGGTCTTGAGCCTTATCCAGAGGTACATAAACCAACAACAGGATCACCCATTGTTACTTTAATAGTCAGCAAGAAAAAATAATACTAATAACATAAGGAATAAATATTAATAATGATTAGAATAGGTTCACGTGGTAGTAAATTAGCTCTTTGGCAAGCAAACTGGGCTAAAAGCTCATTAGAAAAAG
Organism: uncultured Clostridia bacterium; assembly: GCA_964492845.1. GTDB lineage: Bacteria > Acidobacteriota > Blastocatellia > Chloracidobacteriales > JADJPF01 > JADJPF01. The sequence goes on along the minus strand of CAZBMZ010000001.1, from coordinate 395,606 downwards.
CTTTTCCCTCATTAGAAGTAACAATTGAAATTATCAAAACTACTGGAGATCGTTATCAAGAAGTTACTCCACCAGAAAATATGCCTAAAGGACTTTTTACTAAAGAAATTCAAGACGCACTGCTAAATAATGAAATTGATGTAGCTGTGCATAGCTTAAAAGATCTAGCAACTGACCCAAACCCAAACCTTTTTTTAGCTGCAATTACTGAACGAGAAAACCCCTATGACGCGCTAATTAGCCGTAGTGGAGAGTCTTTACATCAACTTCCAGAAAATTCTCATGTCGGCACGACTTCAACCCGTCGGAAATCTCAACTACTTAATCAGCGACCAGACCTAAAAATTACAGAACTTAGAGGTAATGTAGATACTCGCTTACGTAAATTAGATGAAGGAATGTATGATGCAATCATTCTAGCTTGTGCTGGGCTAACACGTCTTGGATTAAAGGAACGTATTTCCCAAGAACTTACATCAGATTTAATTATTCCTGCTGTTGGACAAGGTGCGCTAGGGATTGAAATTCGCGCTGGTGATGAAGAAACCTGTAAACATGTCTCTATCTTAAATCATGAAGAAACTCGAAAAGCTTGTCTTGCTGAAAGAATCTTTCTAGCTGCCCTGGGTGGCGGTTGCCAAGTCCCTATTGCAGGTTTTGCCCAAGTAAGCGGCAAAGAAATGAAAATGATGGGTTGTGTTGCTAGTGTTGATGGAAAAACAATAATTAAAAAAGAAGTTTTAGGAGATTTAGATAATTACCAAAACCTAGCTCAAAATCTAGCCCAAGAAATTCTTTTATCAGGTGCAGATCAACTTATTAAAGATTTTCAGTAGATGTTTAAAAATACTCTAAAACTATGATTAAAAATAGCTTACATGTAAGTTTGATAGTAATTTGTTTGCTATTAAACTTAGCAATTCAAAGCTTAAATACAACATCTGCAAATATTAAATTAGCTACATTTAATTTAGCTAAAGAATTTGTTTATCCTATTGGAAAATCTGACAAAGTAACACAAGCAAAAGATGGGGATGGTTGGTATAACGCAAGAGATTTTCGAGAAGTCAATCATTTAGGAGAAGACTGGAACGCCGAAACAGGCGGAAATACTGATTGTGGTTTGCCGGTTCGAGCTATTTCAAATGGAAAAATCGTTTTTGCTGGAACAAATATAGAAGGGTGGGGAAATGTTTTAATCATTCGTCACACTTTATCAAATGGACAAGAAATAGAATCTCTTTATGGGCATCTCAAATCCTTTAGTAAAACTGCTGGTGATGTAAATATGCGGGAAGTTATTGGTTTTATTGGGGATGGAGGCGGAATATATAACTGTCATTTACATTTAGAGATTCGCTTTTCTAATTGTCCTAGTTGGGGTGAAACTGGTGCTGGTTATAGTAGTGATGCAAGAGGTTGGACGGATCCTTCTAATTTTATTGATTTACGACTACCTAAAAAGCCTTCAAGTAAAAGAAAATAAACTTTATAAACTAGAAAACTCCACAATTGATATCTTTTCGCGCTCAACTGTGGAGTTTTTAGTTTTATATGTTCATCGGCCAATTACCCCTACAAGTATATTTAGTTGGCCCATTTACACTTGTTACAGTAAGGTTGTTATCAGCATTATGATTATTTGTGCCTTTAGAATTGTAAACAAGTGTTTGATTAACTGCAAAATTTGCTTTTGTGGGTATATCTTTTAATGTGACAACCCAAGTCCCAGTGTTTGCATTTAGTTGGGTTACTGTTGCTTCATCAACTCCTGCATAATTATCAGCACGGGTACTTTGGTATATATGTCCACCTTTATTTGTTACTGAAGGCATATTTATCTCCTTTTTTATTTCTACTTTTCACTAACTTCTACTTAGACATAGCGAGATTTTCCTAAAAAAAGCGTCTCACAAATGACTTAAACCCCTATGATTTTTTCCTTATCTACCAAAATTTATAGGCTTTGGGACACTCTTAAGACACTTTTCTTACAGTTATGCAACATATTATGTACTAGGCTACAAGTGTCTCAAACAAATTCAAATCTGTAACTAATAGATATAACTAGACTTAATAATTTATTTATTTTTGGCACAAAAATAGCAATTCTGAAACTTCAAGTCTAAAAGCTTAAAAATTGATATAGAACATTTACAAACAACTATATCTATTAACTAAATAATTATTCTAAAGGAGAATCTTATGGCTATTATTAAAAACAGTACCAGTTTTAAGTTAAAGTTTGCTGTATATAGAGCAGATGGTTTACTTATGTCTAATGACACACCAGTTTTAGAGTCAGGTGATTGTCTTGAAGTTAATGGAGGTGATACAAAAGGCATAGATTGGTTTATCTTACTAGTTTTTCTTAAAGACAGTGCTATCCCACCCGCTGTTAATGTTACTCAGCAAGTTGGAGGGGTAGGAGTAACTTTAGGTCTTTCAGTAGCTGAAATAGGAGGATTTACTATAGGTGTTAATCTTGTTGGTACAACAAATTTTTCTACTCCACTCGCAGGAAAAACTGTAGGAGATACAGATAGACTCAAACTTGAAAAAACAAGCAGTCTGCAACTAAGTTTTTTAGATTTAGATGCGTCTAGCACTTGTAGCAACACACACCAAATTTCAAACTTGATAAATCGTTAATTATGGAAATTTCAATTTTTCTATCTTAAAAAAATATTGCGTATGTTAGCTATTAGCTAAAAACTTAAATTTGCTCCCATAGTAAAAAATCAAGAGTTATTATTTAACATAACTCTTGATTTTTACTTTTAATAAGGAAATCTAGATCTTATTTTGTAGAGTTTTAGAAATTTTACTGTCCTGGTTCAACAGATTTTTCTGATACTTCCGGCTTAAAAGCTATGGAAAGAATGATGGAAATAGTTAAAACTCCTGCAATTACACCTAATGCAACAGCAATAGGTATCTTGTAAAAATCAGAAATCAGCATTTTTACACCAATAAAAACTAAAATTAGACATAATCCATAGGAAAGGTAATGAAACATTCCCATAATTCCAGATAGAGCAAAGTAGAGGGCGCGAAGTCCAAGAATTGCCATAATATTAGATGTATAAACAATAAAAGGGTCTGGAGTAATGGCTAAAATAGCAGGAATAGAGTCTACAGCAAAAATAACGTCGGTTGTTTCTACAACCACAAGCACAACAAATAGTTGAGTAGCGTATAATTTTCCACTTTCTCTTAGAAAAAATTTACCAACGCCATATTCGGTTTTGATAGGAATAAATTTGCGAACTAATTTTAGTACTGGATTGTTTTCTGGTTCTATATCATCATCTTTGCTAGTAACTAATTTAATACCAGTAAAAATTAAAAATGCACCAAAAATATAAATCACAAAATGAAAATAGCTAATTAAAGCAATGCCAGCAATAATAAATATTGCCCGCATAAAAAGCGCACCTAAAATTCCCCAAAATAATATTTTATGTTGGTAAAGTGGCGGCACTTTGAAATAAGAAAAAACTAGTAAGAATACAAATAGATTGTCTACACTTAATGATTTTTCTACTAAATAACCGGCTAAAAAGCTAAGTGCTTTTTCTGAACCTAGCCAATAATAAATAAAACCATTAAAGACCATTGCTAGGCTAATCCAAATTGCACTCCAAGCTAATGCTTCTTTTAAAGAAACTTCGCGTGCTTTACGACGAACTATCCCTAGATCCAGCGCAAGCATAAACAATATAAAAACGTGAAACCCTACCCAAGCCAAAGTCTGCTGTGACATAGACTCTCCCTTTATTTAATTCGATAAGTTATATCTTATCGAAAAATCCCACACAAATAAAAAGACCTTTTGCTAAATTGCGGCAAAAACATAATAGCCCAGTGATTTCTCACTAGGCTATTAAGTAGATGCTCTCACAGAGCATTAAGTTTTAGTTTGTTCTTATTTAACTTTTTTTACTGATACCACCAAAATAACTGCATCATCTGAGTTACCAATATTTGCTGTACCAACAACAACTTGTTCACCTTCACGCAAACTAAGCCCAGTTAAAATGGAAGCCTCCACATAACTTGCATCTGCAATGGTTACACCATCTCTTGCTCTTACTGGTACAGGTGTACGTAGCCCAAAAGCCATTCTTCTTACTTGTACAGTTTCATTGTTAGCATCATCTACACCTACTTGAATATCTGTTAATTTGTAGTTATAAAAGGTTTTATTGTTTTTTAACACAGCATTTAATTCTGTTAGGGCAGGATTTAATTCTACAGAACCTTGTGCTTCAATATCTCTACCATCTTGAGCGCGGTTAAATACTGTGGTTACATAACTATAGTTGCTATATTGTAAGGTTTTTTGTAGTTCTGCAACAACAGGAGCTAAGTTTTTTGGCATTTGTTCAGTTGCTTTACCACTACGAGAAGCAGTAATAATGTGCAATTGAAATTCTAAATTAGCAGGTAGCTTTTCTGGTACATCAAGTCGAGTTAAAGCACGTTCAATTACAGTAACATTTTCTGGATAATCCCGAACAGTTATAGTCTTAAAGCTTCGGTCTGAGTTAATTTGAGTGCCTTTTTCAAAACTACTTAAACCTCTTAAAACTCTGGCTAAAGCATCAGGATCACGATGTTTAACTTCAAAAATTTGTGTTTTTAAGTCTTTATTTACTACCCTTTCTGGTTCAGCGGTTGGACTTGCTGCATTAACAGCAGCTTTTGGGCTAGGTGCAGCAGTGGTGTCAACTGTTCGCGGTGCAGATTGGGCATAAGTTGTTGCAGTAAATAAAACAAACATTAATAGCAAAGTTAGATAAACTCTCATTCTTTACCTCCAAAATTATTTATTATAGATTTTTACAGTTGTTGTTGATTAATTATAAAATTGCTTGCTAGGGCTTAAGTTAGCTTAAAACAGTAAGTTAGCTTGTGGTGCGTTTTTCTACCTTTTCTTCTTTGTTAACAAACCAAATAATTCTGACATTAGGATTACTGGTTTGTATTTCCATTTTTACTTTATTATCCATTATATTTTCTAAAGCTACATTATCTATAGTGAATTTTTGATTGTTATTAGCTTTATTAATATCATTTACTAGGGCTATCTCAGATGTGTTAGTTGGTTGTATATCTTTGATTACATTTTTATTTACTTTTCTACTAGCTCTTATATATCGATTCTTTTTATATTCTACTGGTTGTCTTACTTCTTCTACATTATTTATAACCTCACTTTTTGCTAATTTACTATCTGCTTTAACTAATGGTTTTTCTGAACTACTATTAGCTTGATTATTTGTTGCTTGACTAGTAACTTCTTTTTTATTAACAAATAACAGATAAGTTGAAGTAGCAAGCACAGCTAAAATTACACCTGAAGCAAACGCATAACGCCAAGAACCAAAGGAAAAGTTAAATATTTTTTGCCACCAACCTATCTGATTATCTTGCTTTCTAATTTCAGCCATCACATTAGCACGCATTGTAGAAAATATTTGCTCATCGATATTTAATTGCCCAAAGTTTGTTAAAGACAACTGGCTTTCTTGCAAACCAACCATAAATTGACTGCATTCTTGACAGCTATTTAAGTGCTGCTCTAGCTCGTTAACTTCTTTGTTTGATAAATCTCCACCAACATATAAAGCTATTTGTGTTTCAAACTTTGGGCAATTCATTTATCTACCCCCGTAGGAAGTATTTCTTTCAACATTACCTAAACCTAGTTTTACTTGGTAATCTTGAACAATATTTAAGATATAGCTTATATCCTTATCGCTCATTGTTGGATAGTTGTTATAAGCTTGATTAACTGTGCTATTTGCAATGTGGCTAGCTTGTTGTCGGTTATGGTGTTCATAAGCTGTCACCATATCCTTAAGAGCTTGGGCTAGAGTAGCAATAGTAAAATTCTTCTTTACTTCATCATCTGCTAAAGTATTTACATTATATTTTTCAGTAACTTGAATAAAAGCTTGTTCACTTTCTGAAATAGAACGCTTTTGAGCAATATCATCATAATAAAGTGTTACTCTAACAGGTAATCTTCTATTTGTAATTTCTCTATTAGCTGGTTTTAAGCCAAATTGCATCATTATAACTTGTGTAGCTCCTAAGTTTAGGTTATCTAACACAATAGAAAAGCTATTTTGTTGATAATTTGGCTTATAGCCATAAAGATGGGTTAGCTGTAGAGCAGGATCATATTCAACATGCAATCTTACTCGACGAGCAACAGCAGCAACTAAACTACTTACCTCTTTAATAAAAATCTTTTCTACATCTTGAGCATCTGCAACAAAATGAAATAGTCCTCGTCCGCTATTTGCAAGTTGTCTAAGTAAATCTTCGTTAAGATCTCGCCCTACCCCAATAGTAGAAAGATCAATACCTCGATCATTAAAGCGTTGTGATTCTCTAGCAATTTGTTCTGGACTGGTCACACCCATGTTAGCAATACCATCTGTTAGCAAAATTACCCTATTAGTTGCATCTTTGCGATAATATTTTACAGCTTCTTGATAGCCAAGTATCAAGCCTGCATGTAAATTAGTAGAACCATTTGGGTTAATGCTACTAATAGCATTAATTACACTATGTCTATTACCTGTTAAATATTGTGCGGGCCATAAAACTTGGGCATTTGTATCATAGGTAATTAAGGACAAAACATCCCCATCTTTTAATTGGTTAACTAGAGTAATCAAAGCACTTTTAACTTTTTCTAGCTTTGCATCGTCAGCCATTGAACCGCTACGATCAATTACAATTGATAAATTTACAGGTGGAAGATGCTGCCGATCATTAGTAAAAGTTGTACTTAAGCCTATTTGCAAAACTCCTTCTGGCTTAGCCATAGAAATTTGCTCACCACCCCAGCGCACATCCATTGCTATTGCTTGACCTGCTTTTGGCAAAGGTAATTGATGTTTATGGTAATTAATAAATTCCTCTACATATATTTCATTTGATTTCAACAAATTAGCGGTATAGCCGGAATTTGCTGGCTGATAACTTGGCTGATAACTTGGCTGATAACTTGGTTGGTAACTTGGTTGATTATAGTTGTTCTCTACAGCATCTCTACTATAAGAAACAGAACCAGAACTGGTTCCAGTTCTATTTTTTTCTTGACTCTCAGTAGGTTTAGAACGTGAAACCGAGCTTGAACTAACTCCAATTTGAGCAAAAATGCTAGTAACGCTAAAAAAGATAAACATTACTGCAAAAATTATTATTACTTCTCTTTTTTGTTTCATTAATTTTTCTCCTCTCTAATCATTTACTACTTGTTTTATATCAATTTACCAAGAAATTTATCTCTATATTTCTTGATTTTTATTCGTGCCATACTAATTTGGCTACGAATAGTTGCTTCAGCCGTACCTAAGAGACGAGCGACATCTTTTGTTTCTAGTCCTTCAATATCTCGTAATATTAGGACTGTTTTTTCTTTTTCTGATAATGTTTCTAATGCTTGATTAATAATTTTCTTCTCTTGTACTAAATTTATTTCTTGCTCTATATCTTGACTACTAGCAATATTATTTATTATTTCTTTTTCTGATTCTAAAGATAATGTGCTATGTTTAGCGCGTTTTCTAGCAATATCACGACAACTATTTACTGTCATTTGATAGAGCCAGGGAAGAAAATCTTTTTCCTCATTAAAGTTATGCAAATATTTATGTAATTTTAGAAAAACTTCTTGTGCTGCATCTCGTCCATCATCTACATTGCCAAGTAGCCTAATAGATGTGCCTAAAACTTGACGTTGATAAAGTATTAAAATTTGCTCAAAAGCATTACTATCTCCCAATTTAGCTTGAGCAATTAAGGATTGAACTTGAGAAGAAGAAAATGTTTTTTCTTCCTGCTCAATCATCATTGTCATCATTGAAAAATCAATTGCTACTCCGCTCAACTTAAAAGCTCCTACTCTAATTGTGTTTTCATTAAGCTATACCAAAGCTATTGTAAAAGCGTTTAAAACTTTTTCCCTAAAATTTTTCTTTTTTGCCTTGTCTATTTTTAAGCTAATCGCTTTATAATTTGCTAAAAATAATTATGGAGAAAAATTAGTGCTAATTTTAATTGATCAAGATGGCCCACTTGCAGATTTTGAACAAGGTTTTTTAGATATTTGGCAAAAAACCTTTCCTGACGAGTTCTTTATCCCACTTTCAGAACGCAAAACTTTTTATATGCGCCAGCAATACCCACCTCATTTAACAAAAAAAGTTGACTCAGTTTATACAGCACCAAACTTTTTTATTAACTTAAAGCCTACTGTAGGTGCTAAAGAAGCCATCAATAAGCTAATAGCTATGGGACATGACGTTAGAATTTGTACATCCCCATTATCACGCTATGAATATTGTGTACTAGAAAAATATCAATGGGTAGAAAAACACTTTGGACGAGAATTTACTAAAAGGATAATTTTGACTAAAGATAAAACTATGGTGCGTGGAGACATACTTATAGACGACAAGCCAAAAATTGAAGGTGTTTTTAAGCCTGAATGGGAACATATTATTTTTGATTATCCTTATAACCAAGAAATCACAGATAAAAGAAGGCTAAATTGGTTAAATTGGGAAGAAATTTTAGAACTTGTTAAATAGCTAAAATAATTAGACTTAATGATTTTAATTTTACTTATTAGATTCTTGTCCTGATTGCTCAAAAATAAAAAAAACTGCTATCATTCCTATTTTTATAGATTTAAGAATTATTTACCTAGGTAGTAAGCTTAAAAAATAGGAATGATTATGGAAAAAGAAATTTTTGACGCATTAACTTTTGATGATATTTTGCTTAGACCTGCTTATAGCGAAGTCTTGCCAGCAGAAACCGACACAACAACCTTATTTTCCCGCAATATTAAAATTCATATCCCTATTGTTAGTGCTGCAATGGATACTGTAACCGAGGCAGCACTAGCTATTGCACTTGCTCAGCAAGGCGGCTTAGGCGTAATTCATCGTAACATGTCAATAACTGCCCAATGTGATGAGATTGATAAAGTAAAGCGTTCTGAAAGCGGCATGATTGTTGACCCTGTAACAATGTCAGCAGATCAACCCATTTCTAAAGCATTAAAAATAATGGAACGCTATCATATTTCAGGTGTCCCAATTGTTGATGAAAACAAAAAACTTCTTGGAATTTTAACTAATCGTGACCTACGTTTTGAGACTAGGTATGATTTGCCTATTTCTACAGTAATGACTAAAGAAAATTTAATTACTGTAGCTGTAGGAACTACTTTGCAAGAAGCACGAGGAATCTTGCAAAAACATCGTGTAGAAAAATTGTTAGTCGTTGATGAAGAATATCATCTTAAAGGGCTTATCACTGTTAAAGACATACAAAAAGCTATTAAATACCCGCTAGCAACTAAAGATAACTTGGGGCGTTTATGTGTTGCTGCTGCCGTCGGTGCAACAGGTGATTATTTTGAACGCGCTCAAGAGCTAATCAATGCGCGTGTTGATGCAATTGTTGTAGATACTGCACATGGACATTCTAAGCGCGTTTTAGAAGCTGTTAAAAAAATTAAGCAACATTATCCAAATATTGATGTAGTAGCAGGAAATATTGCTACTTTTGAAGCTGCTAAAGATTTAATTGCTGCTGGTGTGGACGGCATTAAAGTAGGAATTGGGCCAGGTAGCATTTGTACAACTAGAGTAGTTACTGGCTGTGGAGTTCCTCAAGTTAGCGCGATTATGGATTGTGCTAAAGCTGCTCGCTCAACAGGAGTTCCAATAATTGCCGATGGCGGAATTAAGTTTTCAGGTGATGTAACTAAAGCTATTGCCTCTGGTGCTGATTCTACAATGATGGGTTCGCTCTTTGCTGGAACGGATGAAAGCCCAGGGGAAATTATTTTGCTTCAAGGTCGTAGCTTTAAGTCTTATCGCGGCATGGGATCACTTGGAGCAATGAAAGAAGGTAGCCGTGACCGCTATGCTCAAGAAAATGAAGTAGAAGCTAAACTTGTTCCTGAAGGTATTGAGGGTCGTGTCCCTTACAAAGGCCCTATTGCAGCTATGGTGACTCAACTTGTAGGGGGACTTCGTGCTGGTATGGGTTATTGCGGTTGTACAACTATCAAAGAGCTAAAAGAAAATTCTAAATTTATTCGCATTACTAGTGCTGGTCTAAAAGAAAGCCACGTCCATGATGTAATTATCACTAAAGAAGCTCCAAACTATCGCTTAGATCAATAAAAAATATTTGTAAAAGATCAGCCCTAAAGTAAGGGCTGATCTACTTAATCGCCTGTTTATTTAGCTAAAAGCTTGATGTCCAGTAATTTCAGCACCTAAAACTAGCGTGTGGATATCGTGAGTTCCCTCATAAGTGTAAACAGACTCTAAATTATTCATATGCCGCATAATTGGGTAATCTCCGCTAATACCATTAGCACCTAAAATAGTTCTAGCTGTTCTAGCTACTTCCATTGCCATATGAACATTATTACGTTTTGCCATAGAGATTTGCGCTGGAGTAATTTTACCTTTTTCTTTTAATCTACCTAATTGTAAAGACACAAGTTGTGCTTTAGTAATCTCTGTTAACATGTCGGCAAATTTAGCTTGTTGAAGTTGGAAAGCAGAAATAGGTTTACCAAATTGGATACGACCTTGAGCATAATCTAAAGCCGTATGATAACAAGCCATTGCCGAACCAATAGCACCCCAAGAAATACCATAACGAGCTTGGGATAAACACATCAAAGGAGATTTTAAGCCTTTAGAAAGGGGTAAAATATTTTCTTCTGGGATTTCACAATCAGAAAATACAAGTTCTGAAGTAACCGAAGCTCTTAAGGAATGCTTGCGATGAATTTCAGGAGCAGTAAAACCTGAAGTTCCTTTTTCTACTAAAAAGCCACGAATCACATCATCATCATCTGTCTTTGCCCAAACTACTGCTACATCTGCAATTGTCCCGTTAGTAATCCAGGTTTTTGTACCATTAAGCAACCAACCATTTGAGGTACGTTTAGCACGGGTAATCATCCCTGATGGATTGGAACCAAAATCAGGCTCTGTTAAACCAAAACAACCTATTTTGTCACCCTTTGCCATTGCTGGTAGCCATTTACGTTTTTGTTCCTCTGAACCAAAAGCATAGATTGGATACATTACTAATGATCCTTGAACACTAGAAAAACTACGTATTCCACTATCACCGCGCTCTATTTCTTGAATTACCAAACCATAAGCAACTGCCCCTAGTCCAGCACAACCATATTCGGTTGGAAGACTTGCGCCAAGAACGCCTAGTTCACCTAAAGGTTTAACTAATTCTGTAGGAAAACGAGCATGTTCATAACATTCTTCAATTATTGGAACTAGTTTTTCTTCAACAAAATTACGTACAGAATCACGTGTTAAACGCTCTTCATCAGTTAGTAATGAATCAATATCATAAAAATCCACGCCTTTAAATTTCGCCATATTAACTCCAAAATAATTTATATTGTTTAATGAAATTAAGTTCTTAAGTATAGAAAACTGGTAAGAATATCATTAAATAGATCTTGGATGCTAGACAAACTTGGCTTGACCTAACTGTTACTATGGTTTTACTCTTACTGGGCTAATTCCTACAAAATTAACAATTTCTAACTAAAGAAAATCTGGAGAAAATTATGAAAGTTTCCTTGCGTAAGCTTGCGCATGCTCGTTCTGGAGATAAGGGAGATACGGCTAATGTTGGTTTAATTGCATTACGGCCAGAATATTACTCATTTTTAGTCCAAGAAGTTACTGCTCAACGAGTAAAAGAACATTTTACAGGTATTTGTAAAGGAGCAGTAAAGCGTTATGAATTGCCTAACTTGGGCGCGTTAAATTTCTTATTGGCAGAATCTCTTGGCGGTGGTGGGACATTATCACTTAAAACAGATGCCCAGGGTAAAACCTATAGTTCTGCACTACTTAGAATGGAAATAGAAGTCCCTGATAATTTAGACCTGTCCTAAAGAACAGGTCTATTTTCAGTAGCCCCTCCGGGGCTTATAAGGTTTACTTACTTTATGTAAATTACCAATTTGCTATGGCTACAATAAAAAAAATTGATGAATTTATTGTCTCAATTGAAGATAGCGCGACGCTCCTAAAGCTTTATCTTCAACGTGTAGCACGCTCTCCGGGCAATGTTGGCTATTGTCGTGCTTTGGCTACACATGCTGGAGAAATTCGCAACGAAGCAGAAACCCTTTATATTAATCTTACTTATGAACTAGCATCTATAACTAAACCTTTAGCTATTGCTACAGTTAAATATGTTGAGTATTTAATGGAGCTTGCTAACTTGTTGGATGAATTAGCTTTAGAAATGGCTATTGGGCAAACTCCAGACCTGGTTGCAGCTATTGATCTGCTCCGTGATGGAGTTAACGCCCTAGAAGAATTACTTCGATTAATTAGCCAGTCACAAATTGCTGATACTTCGTCAATTACAAACATTATTAAAACTCTACAACAAATTCTAGAAGGTGAAGTTTCTTTAATAGACGATGTAATCAGCAGAACAGCAGAACATCCCGCATTGCTGCATTTTAATGATGAAGATGACTATTTAAATTTTGAAGCAGAAGATCCTTTTGATGAATTAGAAATAAATGATGATATCTTAGATGAAATTGTTAGCAATATTGATAATTCTTTAGATTCTGTAGTCCAAGTAGGAGCAAGTCTTCAAACAGCAATTTCTGGAGAAGCAGACTATCACCTTCAATCGGATGATAAGCAACTAAAAGACCTTTTTGCTAATTTAGTAGCTAGTTATACTCAACCAATAAAAGGATTTCTTAAAGAACTTAGGGATGGTCATGCTTCTAAGGAGTGGATAGATTTATGTAAACCATCTTTAGAGCTAATAGATGGTGCTGCTTTTTCAATGAATTATAAGGAGCTAAGTCAAACATTAAGTAATTTCTCTAGCTTGCTATTTTCTATTAAAAATAGCTCTGATCGTCTAATTAGTGGAGAAAAGAAAAAAGAAATTTTAGCAACCTATGACCAATTAGTAATTTGTCTACCTCAAGCTTTTTCCTTAGAAGATGATGTTTTAGCATCAATCTCTGCTTCACGAGAAGGTTTAATAATTCAATCTATCTTAAAGCAAGTTAAAAATGTTGGTGCAACAACGGTTAGAAAACTATTTGCTGCTGGGCTAACTACGCTAAATCAATATTATCAAGCTGGCCCATCAGAACTAGCACTACTAGCTAATATCCGCCCTTGGCTAGCTGAGCGTATTTGTGAGCAGTTTCATCAATACCAAAAAGAAACTCTACAAACTGATGTAAATTTATACAAGAAAAAACTATTTCATTTAATAGAAGTATTAAAACGCCAGCAATTCCTTTTTAAGAAAGCAACTTTAGAAGAATGGTATTCACAACAAGAATCAGACGAAAAGAAACAACGTCGTAGAAATAGACAACAAGTAATGTGGCAAATTAATTTAGCTTTAGCCGAAGAAGGTTCACCATCAGCAATGTCACTTCTAAAAGAGCTTAGAAAACTGGTTTTTGAACGACGCATTGAACGTTTAGAAAAGCACTTAGCAGAATTATAATTTTTTCCTTTAGTTTGGAGGGCTTATGTCTGAATACAGCAAAATACTTTATAAATCCGAACAGCATTTAGCTCAAATTATCTTAAATCGTCCTGAAAAACGAAATGCTTTAGATGACACCATAGTTGCAGAAATTAAATTAGCCTTAAAAGTAGCAAATGAAAGCCCAGATGTCCGAGTAGTTGCAATAGAAGGTGCTGGAAGTGATTTTTGTTCTGGAGCAGATCTTTCTGTGCTACAAAAAATTGCTCGTAGCTCAATTATAGAAAACTTAGAGGATACCGCGCTTTTAATGGAATTATTTGTTCAAATTCGCAATTTAACCAAACCTGTTGTTGCTGTTGTACGAGGTCGAGCATTGGCTGGCGGCTGCGGACTAGCAACAGCTTGCGACTTAATTTTAGCTAATGAAAGTGCGCAATTTGGTTATCCTGAAGTTAAAATTGGTTTTATCCCTGCTATGGTGATGGCTATTTTACGTCGTTCTGTTAGCGAAAAACGAGCTTTTGAGCTAATTACTAGCGGTGAGCCAATTTCAGCAAAAGAAGCTGAAAGAATTGGGCTAATCAATCAAGTCTATTCAGATGATGAATTTGACACCAAAGTAGCTGATTATTTAACTTCCCTAGCCCGTAAAAGCACTTCTGCTATGTTTTTAACCAAGCGATTGCTTTATCAGATGGACGGCATGAGCTATGAAACAGCCTTAAAATCCGGTATGGATGCCAACACAATTTGCCGAATGACAGAAGATTGTCAACAAGGTATTTCTAAATTTCTTAAGAAATAAATACTAGATAAAATATCTAGTATTTATTTCAATAAAATCTGAATTCAAACGAGCAGGTAAATCTTTTGCCTTAAGCAAAACTCTATTAACTAGCCAAATTAATTTAATTGAATTAGAAGGCAAATCCCAAACTTCTTACTTGTTTGCGGCTGCTTCTATAAGTGGCACAATCTCAGGATTGTTACGGTTTTTAGCTATCTCCAAGGCTGTACCTTCTGTAGTGGTTAACTTTGGGTCGGCACCTTTTTCTAGTAAAACCTTTACACATTCAACACTCCCCTTTTTTATTGCTTCTATTAATGGAGAACCATAAGGGCTAACGCGATTTACATTTGCTCCTTTTTCAATAAGAATTTTTACTAGGTCTGTATTACCATCTCCTGCTGCTAAATCTAAAGGCGATTTTTCCTTCTCAGATGCTATATTTACATCTGCCCCTTTTTCAAGAAGAATTTGTGTAACCTCTGGGTGTTTAGATAAGATGGATAGATATAATGGTGATGCACCATCACCATTGGGGTTATTAAGGTTAGCCCCTTTCTCAAGAAGAAATTGTACGATTTGTGTCTGCCCCCCACTAGAAGCAGTGGCTAAAGGTGTATAACCAAATGTGTCAACTCCATTGATATCACAACCACTGTCAACAATAATTTTTACTGTTTCTAGCTCGCCTTTACCAGTAGCCTCATTTATCTTTACAATTTTGTCCACTGGATCAGTAGGAATCTCTACAGACGAACCACAAGAAGTAAAAGTTAACATGCAAAAAATTAATATAAAGCTAAAAAGTATAATTTTTGGTAAATATAGTTTCATCTCTGTACCTTTGTACCCTTCGGAAAAAGATTTTATTTAACAAAGCGTAATTTAACAAAGACGCTTAGGAGAATCTAGAAACAACTCCATTTTTATTTACTCAAGGAAAAAGAAGAATTTTATCAAAAGAATGTTTTGACGTTTTCTCAAATTTAGCTGCAATTTATTAGCTGATGTGAGACAACCCTAATTACAATTTTCTAACTCATAGTTAAAACCCAAAACAAAATAAGGATAACTCTTTCTAATGCGGATCTTCTTTTATCTATTATTCTGTGCATGTTGTTTATTTAGTTTTAATAATGAAGTCTTGGCACAAGTTCAACATTCTGGCTGGCTAGCGTCTTTTAACACAATCAAACTTAATGATAAATTTAGCCTTCATGCTGAAGGTCAATTACGTATAACCGATAATGTAGATCAAGTTCAAACTATAATACTTAGACCAGGGCTTAACTATCACATAAATAAAAGCTTAGTTGTAACTGGTGGTTATGCTTTTATTCCTAATAGAAGAACTATTGGAAATACAGCTAATTTACTTTCTGAACATAGAATTTGGCAGCAACTTCTTTATAATCAAAAAGTAAGCACGGTTTCTGTTGCTCATCGATTGCGCCTTGAACAACGTTTTATTCCTAAAGCAAGATTATCTGGCAATGAACTAGACACTAATGGTTATGATAAAGCTTATCGCTTACGATATTTTATTAGAAATATTGTGCCACTAGTAAAACAAGAAACATTTAATAGAGGTTGGTTTGTTGCCCTACAAAATGAAGTATTTCTTAATATAGGTGATAAGTCTGCTGTTAATGGTCGAGTCTTTGATCAAAACCGCATATATGGTGCAATTGGTTATCGTGTGTCAAATAAATTTGATGTAGAGGCAGGTTATTTAAACCAATATAGTAAAACTAGAAGTTCATTTACTAATAACCATGCTTTTCAAATAGCTTTCTATAGAAAATTTTAGGTAAGTTTATTTATATTGTAGTTTGCTCATCTTTAGCTACAGAACTTAAAAAATATAATGGAAGCTTATTTTGATCATTAGGATTAATAATATCCGCTAATGTATATTTATCTAAAGTAGCTAAAAAAGCTTCTTTTGCTTGATATAGCATTGATTTTAATCCACATACTGACACTATAGAACAAGTATTATTTTCCTTGTCAAAACATTCTACTAAATGAAAATTAGGTTCTGTATGGCGCACTACATCACCTATTATGATGTTCTTTGGATCGTGTGCTAGTTTGATGCCTCCTTTACGTCCAGCATACAAATTAATAAATCCATGTCGGCTAAGTGTTTGTGCAACTCTTACTAAATGATTTTTGGAAATGCCATAAGCATTGCTAATTTCTTCTGTTGAAACTAGACGATCAGAGTTAATAGTTAAGTAAATTAACATTCTTAAAGAATAATCTGAATGGTAAGTAAGTTGCATAATACTCCAAAAAATCTTTGTTTTTATCCAAAACCAATAATTAGATTATTAACAAAAATTTTTTGGAGTTACCACATAAAAATCCTTATCTAAACTTAATTAGTTGGCACTAGCAAAAAAAGCGTCTGAATAAATATCTTTTGATGAGACACCAGCAAGAAAAACTTGTTTTTTCAGCGAATTAACTAACTCTGGATGACCACATAAAAAAGCCCGCCAACCTTTTAGTTTTGGAATATGCTTAAAAACTAGCTGGTTAATTGCTCCTACTTCCACAATATTATCTGTTTCGCCCTGTAAAACAGATGGATGATAATAAAAATGTGAATATTGTTTACTAAGGAAATATAACTCATCTTTCAAGTATATTCCTTCATGCTTTAATGCCCCGTGAAAGAGATGTATTTCCCCATCATGACCTTGTTTTAGAGCATCCTGTAAAATGCCGTATAAAGGTGCTAACCCTGTTCCCGTTCCTACCATTAAAAGAGGCTGTTGTTTATTGTTATTTAAATAAAAACAATCTCCTTTGGGGCCTTGGATATATAATTTTTCTCCTATTTTTGCTTGAGAACTTAACCATCCGCTCATTTGCCCATTAGCAATCAAGCGAATATGCAAAGCTAAATAACCATCTGAAGGAAGGCTTGCAATAGAGTAAGAACGCGCTAGACCGTCTTCTCTAATTAAATTAATAAATTGCCCTGCTTGAAAAGCAAATTCGTCTTCATATTTTAACTTTAAGCATAAAACATCTTGATTAAGCATTTCTTTATCTGCAATATAAACAGGAATTTGCAAATCAGCAGCAGAAACAATAGTTAAATCTTCCTGCGGACGATACATACAAGATAAAAAATAACCTTGTGTTTTTAATGTTTCTTTTAGCCCATTTTGTGCTTCTGCTGGTAAACAAGTTTTTTCTGCTTTTAGTATGCAAGACTGGCAAACCCCAGCACGACAAGAGTTTGCGACTTTTACACCTTTTTTTAATAAAGTCTCTAACACAGTTTCATTTTCTTCAACTGAAAACACTTCACCCTGGTAATTAATAGTAACCATTAATTAATTTCTCCTAGCAGATTATTTAGCAAAATGTAGAAGCACTAGCGGGAAAGTACATCATTTCGAGTGCTTTCGGCAGTAGTAATTACTTGATTAACAAAAGGTTGTGGAACATTTAATTCTGTTAATGTTTCGGCTAAAAGTTCTAGCACTACATCAACATGCTTATCATTTAAGCCTTTAGATAAAAGATGTGCATGGCCTTCTCTCATACTTTTTCCTGTATATTCGTTTGGCCCTCCTAAAACCATAGTTAAAAATCCTGCTTGTTTTGCCATTTGTTTATCCATATCTACATCATCAAAAAAATGACAAATACGCTCATCTGTCAATACTTTACGATAGAAGTTTTCTACAGCTATATTTACTGCTTCTTTACCACCTATTTGTTCATAAACACTAAGATTATCAGACATATAAAGACACTCCATAATTGTATTTTTCTTAAAATTAATAAAAGTTGCATATAAAATACATATTTTATTTTTACACGTCAATGGTAAAAAGGAGAAAATATGCAAATAAAATACATATTTTATTTTAAGGAGTAAAAAAATGTTATTAATTTGCGATAAGATAAATTATTTCAATAAGTTATTAGTTAATTTCTAAGATAGTTAACAACTTAAATTTGTGGTAGGTTGTCGTCATATATTTTGCAACTTGATAATTTGATTGTTCGTTTCAAGGTTTTTGCTATTTTGCTAGAAGGCAAATAATTATTATTGAGGTGTAAGATGAGTATTATTAATAATTTAGAAGTAGAAGAATTTAGTTTACCTGGTTTAGTTCATAAAACAATTTGTGGCCCAGCTTTTGGAGTAAATAATTTTGAAGTTTGGCTACAAACAGTTGCCCCAAAAGCTGCAACCCCTGTCCATAAGCATGATTGTGATGAAATGATACTGGTATTAAAAGGAAATGGAACCTTTATCTTAGAAAATAAAACTAGTTATTTTGGCCCTAATTCAACTTTAGTTATTCCACCTAATGCAGTTCATCAAATTATCAATTCAGGTGATGAAGAAATGCAGTTAGTAGCTACTTTAAGCGTTCCCAATGTCCAAGTTTTAACTTCCGATAACCAACCTATTCCACTTCCTTGGCAAAATTAAATACTAGATAATTCCAAAAGCCCCGCTACCGGATGAAAGATTGCGGCTTTTTCTCCAAGCCGCAAGTTGTCCGCCGTGATTTCCTTCATGAAATAATAAATAATGAAGTGTATGCCCAATGGTAGGTTGAACGACCGCAAAATGTGGGTCTGGAGTTGGTTTAGCTAAATCTTTGCTAGTTAAATTTCCAATTACTTCCTTACGTATTTTTTCAGTTTCTATAAGCTGTTCAATTAGTTGTTGTTTTGAAGGATAAACACTTTTATCAGAACTAGGTGCTTTACCAGGGGCATAAACCTCCCGCCATCCTTCAGGCATTTGAGGAGCGTTAGGGGCTTCTAAAGCAGCTAACATCATACAATCAGCTAAAAATAGGTGTCCTAAAGTCCAAGCAGGATGATTTTCTCCCGTTACAGATTGTTGACACATTTGTTCTTCAGTTAAATCTGCTACTAAATTTAATGTTTGTTGTCGCGCTTTGCTTAATGACCAGACTAATAAATCCATTTTAATTTACTCCATTTTAATAAGTTATAAGTTAGTGTTGCTATCTTAATCTTATTAAATGATGGCGTAAATGACATATATTCAACATTTTCTGCCATTATAATTTTATTTATGCTAAATTTGTTATCTATTTGGAGGAAAGCAAATGAGTAACTCAAAAAAACGTATAGTATTTTTAGCTATTCAACCAATTATGGAACTAGATTTAATAGGCCCTTTAAGTGTCTTTCAATGCGCTAATTATTTGCTTGAATCAGAAGGAAAACCCTCTATTTATAAAACAGAAGTTGTTAATGCAGGAAAAGAAAACACTGTTAAAGGTGATTGCGGTTTATCCTTCAATATTGATAAGCGATTAATAGATTTAACAGAAGCAACAATTGATTTAGAGCCAATAGATACATTGTTAATTATTGGTGGTTCAGGTAGCCTTACAGTACAACCCCTAGATGATATTGCTCTATGGTTAAAACAAACTAGTCTTAAAATACGGCGGATAGGTTCTATTTGCACAGGAGCATTTGTTTTAGCTGCGGCAGGATTATTAAATAAACGCAGTGCTACAACTCACTGGAATTATTGCTCTAAATTGTCGGCTAAATATCCTGAAATAGAAGTAGATAGCAATTCCATTTTTGTTAAAGATGGAAATATTTATACTTCTGCTGGTGTTACAACTGGAATGGATTTAGCAATGGATTTAGTAGAAGAGGATTTAGACCCAACAATAGCCCTAAATATTGCTCGTGCTTTAGTAATTTTTTTACGTCGTCCCGGTGGACAAAGCCAATTTAGCGTTACTTTGCAAAATTCTGCTCCAGAACGTGATAATTTACGCCAATTACCTGCTTGGATTTTAGAACATATTTCCGAATCTTTACCCATAGAAGTTTTGGCAAACCAAGCAGCTATGAGTTTACGTCATTTTGCCCGTACTTTTGCTAGTGAATTTGGGATGACACCAGCGCGTTATGTTTTACATCAACGGGTTGAAACAGCACGACGTGCTTTAGCTAAAACCAAACTAAGCCAAAAAGAAATTGCCTTAAAATGTGGTTTTGGCAATATTGAACATATGCGCCGTGCTTTTTTAAGAGTTTTAGGAGTCCCTCCAACCACTTATAAAAGACATTTTTATGAAAATTAGAGATTTATCATTTACACTTAGCAAATATAGTAGAGTATTGTTTAGGGATAGCAACAGGTGTAAAACTATCCATTGAAACAGCAACAACCGTGATTTGAGCAAGGAAATACTCTTTGCCTTCTCCATTTTTACCAGAATAAGAAAAAACAACCGAACTTTTACCTATACGAGTTACAATAATTTCAACTATTAATTCATCCCCATAATGAATTGGATGAAAAAAATCTGTTGAAGCATTAACGGTAGGAAAACCTAATCGCTCATCTTTTAAGAGTTTTGGATAGGTGATGCCCACAAATTCTGTAAAAAATCGCTCAAAAGCAATATGACAATAATGAAAAATAATTGGATAGTAGACAATGTGAGCAGGGTCTACATCTCCAAAATTAACAGTGATATTAGTTTTATAGCTCATAATCTTGAGCTTAAAAGCTTATTTAAGTGTTGGCAATTGTTGTTGTCCATATTTAATCCAAAATTAATCTAAGCTAACTATTGAACACATTTCATATAAACGTGAGCAAATTGGCGGAGTTATAGCTTGAGAAAAATCTTTTTCATTTAATCTAGTAGTAATAACTAAAGGTAGTATATTACGGTAACGATAGCCAATGATATATTCTAGGTTATTTTTTTGTGATTCTGAATAATTAGAAGTTACATCATCTAAGATTAGTAAAGATGCCTTACAAGTATTTTCTAGTAAATAGTTTTGTTCTTTTGAAAAGAAATTTTCTACAGGTTCTAATTGTTTAAGGAGTTCTGTAGTGTCAGCAAATCTAGGATAAATCTTTCCTTCTAAAAGTAAAGCTCGAATTAAAGAAATAGTTAAATGAGTCTTACCATTAGGTTTAGCACTAGTTAAAATTAACCCTGATTTGGTACAAGTTACTGTTTTTGCAAGTTTTTGAACAATTTGTTTTGCTTGATTTTCTGTTAAGTTAGTGGGCATATAATTAGCAAAACTACAGTGTTGATAGCGAGCAGGCACACCTTGAGCCAATAATTTACTATCTAGATGAAAAGGGGCTAAACACCGCCTAACAACACCTGTTTGTGCTTGCCAATTAGTCCCAGCGCAAACCGGACAAGTTAATTCTTTTTGTAAATCAGGGATAATTTCTTTTAATATTGCAGACATTATCACTTACCCCCGTATTGATAAAATTAATTGATAATTACGGCGTATTGTAAGTGAAATATCAGCGAATCACAAGATATTTTTGCAGAAAAATTCTAGAAAAGTTTAAACTGTGTTTTCTATTGAGTTTTTTGTTAAACAATTTTGGCAAAGGCAGCTTTTATAATTACTTTGTAGCTCTTTAAGCTTTTCTTTAGATAGTTTTATCTTTGTACACCAGCAACCAAAAACAGATGCTCCACAAGTAAAAAGCTCTCCGCAAGCTTCACATTTTTGAGGCTCTTTTAAGTTAGGAGAAACATAACCGATAAATTTTCTTAGACTCATAGCGTTTTTACTAGTATTTTATTTAGGGGAATAAAGATTTTTCCATATTCCCCTATTAAAGAGCTAAGCTTTAACTAAATCTCCATAGCTATCTGGCCGACGATCTCGGTAAAATTGCCAAATATTACGGACTTCTCGAATTTTATCTAAGTCTAGTTCTGCTACAACAAGCTCATCTTTATCTCGGCTTGCAGTGGCTAAAAATTGGCCGCGAGGGTCACAAAAATAGCTTTGACCATAAAATTCACCTATTCGCCAAGGATCTTCATAACCTATGCGATTGATTGCGCCTACAAAATAGGCATTAGCAACAGCATGTGCAGGTTGTTCTAGTTTCCAAAGGTATTCTGAAAGACCAGCAACAGTAGCAGAAGGGTTAAAAACTATTTCAGCACCATTTAAGCCCAAGGCCCGCGCACCTTCTGGAAAATGACGGTCATAGCAAATATAAACACCTACATTAGCATATTGAGTCTTAAAAACTGGATAGCCTAAATTTCCTGGGCGAAAATAGAATTTTTCCCAAAAACCTGGGGCGCAATGTGGTATATGATGCTTTCGGTATTTGCCTAAATATGTCCCATCGGCATCAACGACCGCAGCAGTGTTATAGTAAACTCCTGTAGTTTCTTCTTCGTAAATTGGAACTACAATCACCATTTGATAGCGTTTAGCATATTCCTGCATTAATTTTGTAGTTGGGCCATCTGGAATATATTCTGTAGAGTCATACCAACGAGTAGTTTGTTCAGCACAAAAATAAGGGCCAGTAAATATTTCTTGCATACAAAGGATTTGAACGCCTTCACTAGCTGCTTGATCAATAAATTTAAGGTGTTTTTCAATGTTGGATTCACGAATCACCGTCAGATTTTCACTTGTGCTACAAGCATGAGAGGCTTGGATCAAACCACATTTAACAATTCTGGACATATAAACTTTTCTCCTTAAACAAAGTTTTTTACTTAATATTTATTTTGGCGAGTTAAACAAGCCTCGTTTTAAGAATTGACCATCGCCAGGACTACCAATATAAAGCCCTTCTTCAATGACTACTTTGCCACGAGATAACACAGTTTTAGCAACACCTCGGACTTTTTTTCCTTCATAGCAACTATAGTCTACATTCATATGATGGCTTTGTGCGCTGATAATTGTCTCTTCATTGGGGTCAAAAATAACTATGTCAGCATCTGATCCAACAGCAATTGTCCCTTTACGTGGAAAAAGACCAAAGATTTTTGCTGCTGCTGTAGAAGTAATTTCAACAAAGCGATTTACATTAATGCGACCACTAACTACGCCACCATTAAAGATTAAGCTCATACGATTTTCTACGCCAGGGCCGCCATTAGGTATTTTAGAAAAGTCATCTCTGCCTAGCTCCTTTTGTTCTTTAAAGCAAAATGGGCAATGGTCGGTAGAAATGACTTGTAAATCATTAAATTTAAGACCTTGCCAAAGTTTTTCTTGATTTTCTTTGCCTCTAAGCGGAGGTGTCATTACATATTTAGAGCCTTCAAAATTTTCTTGATCATAATAGCTATCATCTAAGAATAAATACTGCGGGCAAGTTTCAGCATAAGCAGGTATTCCATTATCACGACCTTCTACAACTTTTCGTAGTGCGTCATAACAACTAAGGTGGACAATATAAACAGGAGCATTTGCCATTTCTGCCAGGGCTATTGCACGTCCTGTGCCTTCAGCCTCGGCTTTAGTTGGGCGGGTGAGTGCGTGATATTTTGGTGCTGTTCGGCCTTCGGCTAAGGCGCGTTTTACTAGCACATCAATAACAACGCCGTTTTCCGCGTGCATACAAATTAATCCGCCAGCCTCGCTAGCTGTAGTCATAGCCTTAAAAATTGTTCCATCATCAACTAAAAAGACTCCTGGGTAAGCCATAAAAAGCTTAAAACTTGTTACCCCTTGTTTAATTAAGTCTTTTATTTCTGGAAGCCGGCTATCTGGTAGGTCAGTACAAATTAAATGAAAAGCATAATCTATCGCGGCTTTACCCTCTGCTTTAGCAAACCAAACATCTAAAGCTTGGTTAAGTGCTTGACCATGGTATTGCACAGCAAAATCAATAATTGTAGTTGTGCCACCAAAAGCAGCAGCAATTGTGCCTGTACGAAAATCATCTGACGAAGAAGTCCCACCAAAAGGTAAATCCATATGTGTATGAGGATCTATACCGCCAGGTATAACATAGCGACCATTAGCATCTATTATTTTATCTGCTGCTAGATCAATACTTCGGGCAATCATGGTAATAGTACCATCTTCAATCAATAAATCAGCATTATAATCATCTACGGCAGTAATAATTCGACCGTTTTTAATTAATGTTTTCATCAAACCTCCTCAAAATTTGGCAAAACGCCGCTAAGGTTACTTTTAATATAGAATAAATGTTGAGATAAAACTGAATAAAAAAGGTAAAACTCTTTGCTTCTAGCGTAGGTTGAGAATAATATCACATTTTATTATCTATAGTGATTTACTTGGTCAAGTTTTGTTTCTAATAAAAATCAACTAAAAATTATGGAAGAAGACGTTTTAGAAAAATTATTAACAAAATTAATTGGACTATCTGAATTTGGCGCGTTGCGGTGGCATTTTGCTGGAGATGTAAGTAAAGCTTATGTTACGGTTTATCGTGATTCCCGCTTAAAACTAACTGATAAAATGTTGGATATTACAGAATTAGAAGGTGATACCGTCCGTCTAGATTCACGTTTACACCAAGAACCAATAACAACATTACTAGCAAATTTATATAAAGCAGCCCAGGAATCTTCTGGTCGATTTCGTACAGGTGCAGTAAAACAAGTTTCTAGCACATCATTAGTTTCAACCTGTCAAAAACTTTTAAATGAAAATGTTGATGTAGAAATGCCTAATTGTTTAGTTTGTAATACTAAATTTGATCCAAATAAATCTTATAACCATATTTCTCATAAAGATGAGTTAACTAGCAAAAGATTTTATATTTGCCAGGACTGTGTAGGTAAGCTTGGTTTAGCACAAGCGCAAGCGCAAATGGAAAAACACATTCGCACCTCACGCAATAGCGATGAAGCCATTATGGGTGATACAAATCCTGGGCTATCAAAAAACCCTGTAAATAAAGTAGAAATGACAAGAAATGAAAATTAACCTAGTTTTAAGCTAAGGAGAGCTAAAATGGCTAGCGATATTAATGTTCAAGATAATTTTTTAGAGAAGGCAAAAAGTGAAAGAATTCCTGTAGCCGTAAATTTTGGAAAAATAAAAATGATAGGAATAATCAAGTGTTATGACCAATTTTCAATTACACTTGAGTCAAACGGCCAAGATCAAATGGTTTATAAACAAGGAATTAACTATATAGGAATGCAAAAGCCCAAAAGACCCTTTAGGCCGCGTCCAGGTGGCTTTAAGCCTAGAGATGGTCAAGATGCTAGTTCAGGTGATGCTCCTAGAAGACCGTTTACTCCTCGTCCAGGTGGTTTTAGACCTAGAGAAGATAGTCCAAGTGATGATAGAAGGTCTTTTACTCCCCGTCCGCGACCTTCAGATACTGAAGATTCAAGACCGCCAGACTCTTATCAGCCAAAAAGTACTAGAGAAGATTCACAGGGCTTTTCTGAAAACAGATCTGAAAACAGATTTGATTCATCAAAAAATAAAACTTTTCGCGTACAAAAACCTCCAAAAAAATACTAGCTATCAAACTTATATAAATTTAATCAAATAAAGGAAGCAAAATTTTATTGCTTCCTTTGTTGTTTATCTTTTTTACCAATTAAAATTTTATATCGTATTTTTGTCTTGATTATATTAAATACTGTGATTTATTATAATTAACAATAGATATATAAAGTATTACTTTAACCAATAAAAATAGTTGTTAAGTTTAATATTTTTCAAAAACAATAAAAATATTATAATCTCTGCATTTTAGTATTGAGGTAGTAGGATGAGACAATCCTTAGAACATCCTGATCCAACATATACCCGCTTAGTGGAAGAATATTCCCGTTTTATTACTATTCCATCAGAAAAATTAAAATTCCTGCGTAGCACTCTTAGTAAATATCCTAATTCACCTCTAACAGATCGTTTTATTTGGTTAAAACAATTAACTTTTCGTAAAGCGATACTAGAAGAATTACTACAATTTTTACCTGCTGACAGTCCAAAACCTCGTGAACTGGCATTAGTCTATTGGCTATATCGTGTTCGTTATCCAGTTTTTTTAGTTAGCACCTTAGCTATCACAATAACCACCATAATGTTAGGCCAAATTGTTTATCAAAATGCTCGTGAAGCAGGAATTTTTGACTTAAATTTACAAGTTGGTAAACCTGAAGCTAAAGTAATAGTAGTTGCTTCACCGGTTCCTGTGGCAAATAACAATGATGACCCAATCAAAAATCAAGAAAACTCTGACAAAGTAGAAAGTTTCACCTTATCCGACGTTTGGTTAGTAGAAAAAAATGATACTTATGAACAATATAGTAATGGTGGAAGAATTTTAACCCAATATGAAACAGACACACAAGAGCGCAATTTTTTTGCATTAAGCCGTAAAGCTCCAAAAAAGAAAGTAGCTCTACCTTTTGATGTAAAACAAGCTAGCTTTTATCCAGAAGAAAAGAAAACCCCTATAGGTATTCTCTATCATGTAACTCAAAGTGATCTACTTCCATTTGAACCAACTTATAATCGTAGATTAAAAGGAAAATCTTCTAATTTGATTCAATATGTAAAAGAGGAAAAACTTTATAATTATGTTATAGACAGATTTGGTCAAATTCACCGAGTTGTGCGTGACCAACATTATGCTAATCATTCTGGTAATTCTATTTGGGGAGATGATGAAGCAGTTTATATAAGGCTTAATCATAGTTTTATTGGAGTAGCTTTTGAAGGCAATTGGTCAGCAAATGTTAAGCTTAATCCAGAAGATATTAATGAAGCTCAAATCTATGCATGTAAACTGCTTACACAAATACTTCGCAGCAGATATAAAATTAAAGCTAATAATTGTATAACTCATGGACAAGTTTCTATTAACCCATCAGATTATTTGATAGGTTTTCACCTAGACTGGGCTATAGGCTTTCCTTATGCAAGTTGTGGATTAAATGATAATTATCAATTGCTACCGCCTAGTATTACTGAATTTGGCTTTAAGTATGATAGAGGTTTTCAAACGGCTATTGGCGGAAAACTCTGGCCCGGCATTGAATTAGCAGAAGCACGCTTAAAGGCTAAAGCTAATGACTTGGGTATGTCTACAGAAGAACTAAGAAAACAGCTTCAAAGTGACTTTACACTTTATCTAAATTGGATTAATAAAATGCGTGAGTTTACTTCTGAAAAAGAAGTGGACAAAGAAAAACCCATCAGACTTTTTGCAGATTAATTACTATCTATAACTATTAAACAATTACGCATAATTTCTTAAGCGAATTACTGTAATTATCCTTAATTCTTCTTTCTCTAAAATTTATATTTGACTTCGCACAAAAAAGTTTTTACTGTTATTACCACTACATTCTAAATCTTAACGAAAAATTAACAGCCTTTTGGAATTTTAATAAAGTATAATTAGACCTTTACTAAAAATCCAAAACCTTGATGCAAATTTTAACTTAAATGTCACCAATTATTGACCTTGTAAACTACTTACATAACAACACTAGTGCAACACAATTGCGCTATTTAGGTTATTTAGTTACATTTGGTGGGGTTGCTATAGTAACTGCCTTTTACAGTGTGGTATTTCCTGCTGTAGGCCCGGCAACAATTGCCTTAAGCTTATTACTTGTAGTCTTAACTACATCTATTATTAGCGGCTTAACATTTGGCATTATCTCATCAATACTTAGTGTTTTTTCTTATTACTATTTATTTCTTTATAATGGGAAATTCTTAGTTTCTGAAGCACAAAGTTGGATAGATTTTTCGGTTTTTTTAGTAACGGCTGTTATTACAAGTCAACTATCTTCTGCCCTGCGCAAACGTGCTTATGAAGCAGAAAGCCGGCGTGAAGAAGTATTAAAACTTTATAAGCTTAGTAAAGAAATACTTGCAACTTCTGATTCTGTCACAGCTATTTCTTCTATAGCAAAACAAGTGAAAGAAATTTTTAAGTTTAAGTATTGTGCAATTTTCCTTCAAGAAGAAAATAATGAGGATTGGCAAAAATTAGACGCACGTTCAGATTCTTCAAGCATAAGAACTTTTACTCCATTAAAACAGATTGTAGACGAAGTTAATACGACTAATGAGCCTGTATCTAGCACCTATATTTCAAAAAATAAAAAGAGTATCAAAAAACCAACAAACAAAACTTTGTATATTCCAATAAAAGTTGCTGAGAGTGTTAAAGGTGTTATGGTATTAGTTTCTGATATGCCAGAGCGAGCAACAATTGATGCTATAGTTGGTTTAGTAGCTTTAGCCTTGGAGCGAGCGCACTTTCTACAAGAAGTAAGCCGTGCTGAAGCCTTACGTGAAAGTGATAAATTAAAAACAGCTATCCTTGCCTCTGTTTCTCACAGTTTAAGAACGCCTTTAACCTCTATTCGTGCCTCTGTTGATAATCTTTTACAAGATGATATTGAGTGGGAAAAAGATATGTTAAAAGAATTTCACTTAATTATTAGTGAAGAAACTTATAGGTTAACAAAAATTGTACGTAATTTGCTGGAAATGGCGCGTATTGAAGGAGATAGCGTAAAACCAAATAAGCAATTTATTCCATTAAAAGAAATTGTTGAGGAAGTTTTAGAACGCTGTTCCGTAGTAACACGAAATCACAAGATAATAATAGATATTGAGGACAAATTACCTGAAATCCAAGTAGACATAGCAATGATTGCAGAGGTATTAACTAATCTAGTAGAAAATGCTGCCAAATATAGTCCTGAAGGAAAAGAAATTAAAATTACTGCTTTAGAGAAAAATAATGAAATAGTAATAGCCGTTAAAGACCAAGGAATTGGTATCCCTGCTAGTGATTTAAGCCATGTTTTTGATAAATTTTTTCGTGGAAGTCAAAGCCAATATTGTGAAGGTACTGGTATGGGTTTAGCTATTGCTAAAGGAATTATTGAAGTTCATAAAGGCAAAATTTGGGTAGAAGCTGAAGAAGGAAAAGCAACAAGCTTTTATTTTTCCCTACCCTTAGCTAACCAAGAACTAGCTCAAGCTATTTCAATAAAAGGAGTTTTATGAGTCGTAAACCTACAGTTTTAGTAGTTGATGATGAGCCGCAAATTTTAAGGGTAATGAGTGCAAGCCTACCACCTAGAGGATATGATGTAAAAGTGGCAACTAATGGCCCGGAAGCATTAAAAATGGTTGAAAAACAGATGCCAGATTTAATTATTCTGGATCTAATTATGCCAGGAATGTTGGGTTTTGAAGTTTGTAAAACAATACGTAAAACTTCTGCTGTACCAATAATTATCCTTTCTGCTAGAGGTGTAGAGTTTGATAAAATTGCTGCTCTTGATTTAGGAGCAGATGATTATGTAATTAAACCCTTTAGCATGGATGAGCTATTAGCACGTATGAGAGCAGTCTTAAGAAGATCTCATAATATTGAAGAAACCGAAGCTGTTCTAAACGTTGGAGATATAACAATTGATGCTAGCAGCAGACAAGTTTTAGTTAATGGTAGAGAAGTAAAATTAACACCTAAAGAATTTGATGTTTTAAGGTATTTAATG
The DNA here is from genome assembly GCA_964492845.1 of uncultured Clostridia bacterium. GTDB lineage: Bacteria > Acidobacteriota > Blastocatellia > Chloracidobacteriales > JADJPF01 > JADJPF01. The sequence goes on along the minus strand of CAZBMZ010000001.1, from coordinate 365,921 downwards.
AGCAATGCAGGAAAAGTAGTAACACGTCAAACATTGCTACAAGCTGTTTGGGGGCCAAAATCCTTAGAGCAATCTGGCTATTTACGAGTATTTATTAACCAGCTAAGACGTAAAATAGAGCCTGATCCAGAAAACCCTAGGTATATTTTAACTGAACCTTGGATCGGATATAAGTTTGCCGGCTAAAAACAAAAATTTTAGAAAATCTTGCCTATAAAAGTTATTAATATTTTGATAATATTTCATTAAATTACCATTAGGCAATTATAAGAAAAAAGCATATAATCTCTTGCAAAATGTAGATATGGAAAACGCAACCTCACCCTTTAAATTTAAGTTAATAAAAGAACGTTATCAAATTAAAGACTTAATTGGACAAGGTGCATCATCTTATGTTTATAAAGCTTTAGACCTTGAAAATAATAAACTTGTTTCAATCAAACTAATAGATTTTTTTGACCAAGAAGATTTAACACTAGACTTAGTTAAAGAAAGATTAAAGTTTTTTCGCCGTGAGTATGAATTGTTAAAGCGTGTCTCACACCCAAATGTAATTAATATTTTTGATTCTGGTATTTATGAATATAAATATCCTTTTATAGTAATGGAATTTGTAGAAGGCAAAACTTTAGATAGAGTTATTTCTACAACAAACTTAACACTTAAACAAATTTGTAGTTTTTTAAATCAATTAGCATCAGGACTTCAAGCCATTCATAAGCAAGGCATTATTCATCGAGATCTAAATCCAAATAACATTTGGGTTAGTGGTAGTCAAGAGCAAGAGCAAATTAAGATACTTGATTTTGGGACAGCAAAGATTGTTTATGGAACAAAAGATGATGCCTACCTAAAAACAATTACAACAGCAGGAAAAATAGTGGGAACACTTTATTATTTATCCCCTGAACAATGTAAATATCAAGAATTAGATGAAAGAACAGATATTTATTCTTTAGCAATTACAGTTTATGAAATGTTAAGTGGTCATCCACCTTTCAATAATGTTAGCCCTGTTATGATTGCAATGGGACATATGAGACTATCACCTCCAGCAATTCCCAATGTAGCAAATAATATTCAGGAAGTTATTTTTAAGGCATTAGAAAAAGATCCTACAAAACGTTTTTCAACAGCTATTGAATTTGCTAATGCTTTTGAAAAAGCTGCTAATCAAATATATGTTAATGATGTTGATTCAACTATTAGTAAAGATAAAAAATTAGATAGCAAAATACCATCATTTTGGCAAACCCTATCTAGTTGGAGGAAAAAATGAGGTTGAAGCCAAGAGCTTTTAATAAATTAAAATCCCTTAGATCAACTTCCTCTGGGTTTTCCTTAATTGAACTACTTATGGTTACAGTAATTGTGCTTATTCTTTGTTCTTTAGCTGCCTTAAATCTTATGTCTGCTAAAATTGCAGCTAATGAAGCATCTGCTACTGCTACGCTAAAAACTTTTCTACAAGCAAATTACACTTATTACACAGCTAACAATTCTTTTGCCACCCCAGGACAACTTGCAACAGCAGGTTATGTAGGGGAAGAATTTGGCAAAATGGAGGTTTTAAGCTGTGGCAAAACTGTCTTTAACAAAAGTGGTTATGCTTTTGTTATGGTTCCAACAAAATTAGAACGTAGAATTTCTACGCAAAACAAACAAAGCTCAAATAAAACTGCTGAAACCTCTGCAAAAAATGGTAGTGGCACTAATGGGGGTGTCACTAATAATGGGGGTAATAATGGCAGTGGTGGAAATAACAGCAGTGAAGAAATTGTTATTTTAGAATATCTTATGGACGCATTTCCTATTTCAGAATTTAAGCCTCATGCATTTAAGACTGGTATACGTTGGTTTTATATAGACTCAATAACCAACAGTATTTGGACAATAAAAGATCCTAAACGTTTTAGCCCTTGTTCACCAGGGGAGTTTTGCTATGACTTACAAAAACAACAACCAAAATATGAGGATTGTTCCCCGTTAAATTAAACCTATAACAAATTTTTTATGCCTATCTTTATTTCTTAACTACATTGTTTTTTACCATTCTTGTATAATCAACAAGTTACTTTATTAAATTCTATAAATTAAATCCAAAAAATCATGAAAGAATGTGATAAGTGTCTTAACTGCTATGAAGATGTACTAATAGACTGTCCTATTGATAATGTTGAGTTAAAAGAGAGTATGCCTGGCTCAACTATCCTAGCAGGAAAATTTCGTATTGAGTCCCGTTTAGGTAGAGGTGGGATGGGAACAGTCTACCGTGCAACTCATTTAGGATTAAGACGAGATGTAGCAATAAAGGTTCTTCGAGAAGATAAACCCAAAAGTGGATTTTTAGATAGGTTTCGCCGTGAAGCAGAAGCTATTGGACGTATTAAACATCCAAATGTAGTAGATGTAATGGATTTTGGGTTTGTAGAAATTAATAACCAACCTATTGGTTATTTAGTAATGGAATTTTTATCTGGTCAAACACTGCGCAGCCTGCTTAAAGAAAAAAGTAAGTTTCCATTAAATGAAGCTGTAGAAATAATAAATCAAGTTTGTAACGCTATTAATGCTGCACATCAGCTAGGTATAGTTCATAGAGACCTTAAACCAGAAAATATCTGGCTAGAAAAAGCTGATAACTATAAAGTTAAAGTTCTTGATTTTGGCGTTGCTAAGCTACTTGACCAACAAAATGTTGATAATAAAGATAATAAATCCTCAATTCAAGAAAATGAAGAAGATAGCAATCTGTTAATTGAGCCAGCTAAATTAAGCAAAACTTTTGCTCAACTTAGTTCTAAAAGCAAAAAGACTGAATCTACACAAGAAAAAAATTTATCCCAATCCAACAGCAATATTGATAGAACAGAAACAAATCTAAAAGCTAAAACAAAAGAATTAGGTATAGAAACAGGGCTTTTAAGAGATACCGTTAACCATATAACACAAACTGGTGCAATGATTGGAACCTTGCCTTATATGTCACCAGAGCAATGTGTTTCTTCCCCAAATATTACTCCTAGTTCTGATATTTATAGCTTAGGAATTATTGCTTATGAATTATTAGCTGGTAAACGTCCTTTCTCATCCAAAGGATTTGAACTAGCAGTTCAACACCTAAATGATGAACCTCCATCACTGAAAGAAGTTGTTGGGAATATACCAAAACAAGTTGAAGATGCGGTATTTTTTGCTCTAGCTAAAAAACCAACTGAACGCCCAAAAAGCGCGATAGAGTTTGCAAACTTATTTGCTGCTTATTTAACAGAAAAACAAAATAAAAAAGCCCGACTTAAAGCTGCATTAACTTGGAGTATAATTATTTTTACTTCAGTTACAATTATAACTACTTTATATCAAAGCAAATTGCTATTAAGAGAATACTACTATCAAATAGTGTCTAGTTTAGGGTGGAAAGTACCTATAACAGTAATTAAACGGCATTCAGTAATTAACCTAGTAAATATTAAATCTAGTCAAGAAAAAACTCTTGCTACTACTGAAAGTGAAGAAATAGACGTTTCTGCCATATCACAAGAAAATCCTAAACGATTTCAAGCACAGTTTTCTTTAGATGGTCAACTGTTTATTTTGCATAATTTTAATGAAGATGTGGTAGAGATTTGGGATTCGATAAAACAAGAAAAAATATATCAAATTTCTCAAGACCTATTACCAACCCGACTTGTTGGAGCAAGCTTTTCTTCTGATGGACAATTTATTATTCTGACTGGACTTAACAGAATAAATATTTTAGATACTAAAACTGGAAAATTAATAAATAAAATAACAACTTATCAAAGAAATGATTATCTAGTAACTTTCCCAGTAGATCCTAATCAATTTATTTTAGCTTCAGTACAACGTCCCGTTTTAGAACAACGTTTAAGTGGAAATTTTTACCCATTGGAGGAAACTAGTTCTTTACTCTCTATTTGGAATATTAATAGCAGTCAAAAGCTTGTAGATATTACTCAACAGTTTGGAGAAATAGAGCTTATTTATACAGCTAAAAATTTAGCTTTAGTGCAGTGGCGCATAGCCGAAAATGAACCTAGTCGGCGTATAGAACTTTGGAACATCAACGGTAATTTACTAGAAAAATGGGACATAACAGGTTTAGGTGGTGGTAGTATTGCCTATGATGCTAGTAAAGTTGCAATTGCTTTATCACCTAACAAAATAATAGAGTTTGACTTAAACCTAAAGAAAATAACTCAAGAATATAAAATCCAATCAGAAACTAAAATCAGTAAAATAGTTTATGACCAAAATAATTTACTAAATATAATTGCTAGTAACTATATTAGTGAATTAAACACTAATACGGAGTATTATCAACAGCAACCAAACGTAAGCGTACTTGATTGGTCTAAAACAAATAATTTAGTTTTAGCAGAAAAATTTATAATTCAAGAAATTAATACTCAAAGGTAAAACCTTACTTAATATTAATTTTTCTCTAAGTAAAATCACTTTGACTAGTAACAACTTCCCGAAAACCCGCTAGACTTTTGTTTATTAGTTCTTTAAACTTTTTCTTATAAATTAATCATTTCATTTGTTTTTAATTAGAAAATTAAGGATATTTACTGTGATAGGCCAAATTATCGGTAATATTTATCAAATAGTAGATAAGTTAGGCGAAGGAGGAATGGGATCTGTTTATAAAGGTTTAGATCTAAATCTACAACGACCAGTAGCAATAAAAGTCTTGCGACCAGACCTAGCCAATAATCCTGCTTTAGTTGAGCGTTTTCGTAGTGAAGCTATTACATTAGCTAAGTTAAACCACCCAAATATTGCAACTCTTTATAGTTTTATTCCCCAAGATAACCAATTTTTTATGATTATGGAGTTTGTTGCTGGAGAAACTTTAGCCAAACTTATTGATAGAGGAGCAATCAACTACCAAGAAGCCATCCCCCTTTTTTGCCAAGCCTTAGAAGGAATAGGACAAGCTCATCGAGCCGGAATAATTCATCGTGATATAAAACCTGCTAATTTAATGGTAATGACAGAAGACTTTGGAGAAAAAAAAATCAAAGTAATGGATTTTGGCATTGCTAGAATTTTAGGCACTAATCGCTTGACTAACCCTGGTGGACTAGTAGGAACACTACATTATATGTCCCCAGAACAAATAAAAGGTCAAGATATTGACACTCGTTCAGATATTTATGCACTAGGAATTGTGCTATATGAAATGCTTACAGGTAAATTACCTTTTGATGCTAATAGCGAGTATGCTTTGCTTGATATGCATGTTAAGCAACCTCCGCCGCCACTACATTTAGTTAAGCCTGATATTCCTTTATTAATAGAGGATGCTGTACTTAAAGCAATGGCTAAATCCCCTAATGAACGTTTTCAAACAATAGGAGAATTTCGCAGCTTTCTACTTAATCAAACAGCTAATCTTTCTAACATTAGTTCAGGTATAAAAGAAACTAAGCTAGAGAGTATTCCTAGTATTCAAGCAACCAAAGTTGAAAATATTGCTATTCTTCAAGAGACTAAAATTGAAGAAACCCCTATTATCGGTGGCACTAGAGTAGAAGAAAATGCTAGCCAACAAGCTAGAGAAACCCAACCACAATCAAAAGCAAACACTCAACAAGGTATTAATCAATTAACAAATTCAGATAATCCCTTACATATAAATTCGCCAGCACAAATAAATTATCAATTAGCATTACAAAACCAAAATAAACCAGTTCCACCAACTGAGATTGTTGATGGAGCTTATCCAAAACCAGATAATTTCTTAAAGCAACATTTAATTAAAATTGTAGCTGGCACAACTATTATTTTGATTGTTGTAGTAGGTTTAACAGCAAAGCTTTTTTTATTCCCTAGTAATACCATTGTTAGTAGTTCTCCAAGTCCAAGTCCAAGTCCAAGTCCAAGCCCAAGCCCAACATCAATAGCAACTGTAGTTACTAAATTAATAACAACTAATCCAGTTGAAAAAGAAGAGCTTTTAAGGATTATTAAATCAAATCCTACATTACAGGAACAAATCTTAAAAGAAATTACTGAATCACAACTTAATTTTGAAATGACTTCAGAAGTTGAACAGGAGTTTTTAGTAGCAGGTGCAAATAAAACACTAATTGAATCTATGATGAAAAAAAGTTATTTTGCTCCTATTCCAACACCAGAGCCTACAGCTACTTCAGTACCAACAAATAATTTTCCTGGGGGTGGAAATGATCCTAATCCTAAAGTAGTAACTCCACCCGATAAGTTAACTAATAATTCAACAGAAACAACTAATAACCCAAAGCCTAAACCATTTCCAAAACCTGTAGAACTTAGACCTATACCAAAACCTATAGATATGGCTGAAAAGCTACAAAGAAAAAAAGCCTTAGAAAACCGCTTAAAACGCCTTGTTGATGAGCTAAGCGAAACTTCAGACCCAGTTAAAAGAGAGCAAATAAGAAGAGAAGTCCAAAAAACTAATAGCGAGCTAAACAAATTAAAATAATAGAATGGAGGTAGTTAAATGTTTAACTATAAATCAAATAAACTAAATAAGACTAAAATATTTAGATTTATGCTAACTGTGACCATAATAATTTCAATAATGACATTGAATGTGTTTATGGATGGAGAAAAACCTTTTGATAAAAAAGGTATACTAAATTTAGTAGAAAAACCTCCTATTTTTTCTGATGAAACGCTAGTAGAGCGAATTAAAGAACGAAAAATAGATTTTGAAGTAACTCCTGCAATAGAAAATGAGTTAACAACAGCCGGCGCATCGGCTCAAGTTGTTTCTGCTTGCCGAACAAATTATATACCAAAAAAAACTAGCCCAACCCCCACCCCTACGCCATCCACAAATTTACAGCCTATAGCAGGAGATGAGCCGCTTTCTAAAAATGAAATTATAGAATTATTAAATAAAAAAGTTCCCTCAACTAAAATTGAAAAAGCTGTAGAAGAACGTGGAGCAAGTTTTACTTTAGATGCTAGTTCTACAACGGAAATCAAACGCCTAGGTGGGACTAATGCTTTAATTGGTGCTATTGCCTCTCGTTACACGGTAGTTAACAATAACCCTCTTTCCAAAGATGAAATTCTAGATATGCTACGTAAGAAGGTAGCTTTAACTAAAATCGAAGGTTTAGTAGAAAAAAAAGGAGTAAGTTTTAATTTAGATCCAAATTCTACCAGCCAAATTAAACAAGCAGGTGGGTCTAATTCGCTAATCGGTGCTATTGCTTCTCGTTATATAGCTTCATCAAATCCTGTTGCACCAAGTGACAGTGCAACTAAAGTTGATCCCACAGTGCAAAGCACTACAGCTTATAATAATTTTTTAGATGCTGCTGTTACCGCGTTAAGAATGAAAAATTTCCCTCTTGTTGTAAGCGAAGCTCAAAAAGCTATTGCTGTAAATGATAAGCTACCCCAAGCACATTACTTACTTGGTTTTGCTAATTTATATTTATCAGGTAATGTAATTGAGGCAAGAAAACATTTTCTTAACACAATTGATAGAGGTGGAGAAGTTTCTTTTGTAGTAATCAATGACCGAAAAGATGTATCAGATAAAGCTTTTATGGCCTTAGAAGGTAGTTCAGGCGTACTTAATCGCATAAGAATTCCTGGTATGTCTAGGGGTAGCGCGCCTACTCCACCTACTACTAGTGCAGCTTTTACAGATTCTTGCAAAGGCTCTCTTTTTATTTCCAAAAACCGTATCAAGTTCCAAGCTGACGATAACAAAAACTCTTTTGACGTTCCAGCAACACTAATTTTGGAAGCAGATACAAATAAAACTTATGGCAAAGATAAAAACACTTTTCACGTAAAAGTTAAGACAAGTGATGACAAGAAAAATTATAATTTTGCTATGGGTTCTGCTTTTATATCTTCTCAAATACAAAAGTTTACTGTTGATGAAACTAATTTAGCAGTAAGTTTAATTTCTACAGAAAAAAACCGGTCAACTAGGTAATAAAAAAAGGAGGTCAAAAACCTCCTTTTTTATCTTATTTACTATTTGCCTTACTCACCTTTACGAATGCGTGCTTCAGGTGGTGGGCTATTTACTAAATCCCCTGGATTACGAGCATGGCATTTTTGGCATTGAGCCACACCTGTTCCTTCATTTCCTGACTTATCATGACAAGTAAAGCAAGTTGATTTATGAACTTTGTTTATATCTTTGGACAAAATCAAAGTAATACGTGAAATGTCACTTTTATTTGGATCTGGATCACTTGTATTAACATCATGACACTTAGCACAGTCACTAGCTCTAGGATAAATTAAATGTTTACCATGATTAAATTTAAAGTATTTATAAGCAAAATCTATCTGTCCCCGTGTACGGAATTTTTCTGCACCCGCGCCTAAAGTATGGCATTCAAAACAACCACCTTTAGCAGTTTTATTGTCAAAAGTATGGCAAGTATAACATTCAGCATGTTTTGGCATAGTAGAACGAGCAGTTTTTCCATCTGCTGGTGTAGCGTGGCAATCTTCGCATTTGTAACCTGGTCTAGTGCTATGTAAAGCATGCGAAAATTCCATCCCAAATTGCTTTAATACTGGACTAAAAGGCTCCACTCCTATTCTCTTTTCTGGTGTTTCTGTGTAAGGACGTGTATGGCATCCAATACAGATCTCCAATTTAGGATCAGTAAATTGATTGGTATGACATTGAATACAGGAATCATGATAAGGAGTTAACATAGTAGGTCTATTATCAACTCTAACATGGCACTTTTCACAATTAGCTGCTTCTAAAAGCACGTCATGTGCTTTTCTAGGCTTATCAGGTGATGCAATTGTTAAGTGATCATACTTAGTATCATATTTTCCACTAAAAGGTTTTTTAGCAAATGGATCTGCGGCTGGCGCAGTAGTTGCGGCAGGTTTTGTTGCATTTGGTTTTGCTGCTGCGGTGGCTTTGTTTTTTTGAAACGCGGCCCAACCATAACTAGCAGCAAATATTGTTGCAATACAAACAATAAAAGCTAATACCACAAATTGTTTTAAGAATTTCACAGAAAGCCCCCCCTAAGTTCACTAGTTAGGAACATTTATCAATTAGCTCATAGTAGATTTTTAGCTCTTCCGCATAATAGGACAAATGCGGTTTGGAGGAAAATAGCAAAAAAGTTGTCTATTTATACTATATTTTGGTGTTATAAAACAACCATTCATCTCTAGCAAAATTAGGAAAAAGCACCCATTTGATAAATTCTGATAAGTATAATTAAATTATTTAATTAACTAATAACTTAGAAAAGGTACATTAATATGAAAAAAATTTTAGAAATATGCAAAAGAATTTTAGAAATCCCTAAATTGTTTAGTATTTGTGCGGTTTTATTCTTAGTCTTTTTTACTGCTTGTGAAAATCTTCCTCTCGGTATGCCAGGCAATGCTCTATCTCAAGCCGAAACAGCTTTAGATTCACAAAAAAAAGCTATGAAACAAATGTCTGAATATAACAAAAAAGAACTTATTGAAAATAAAGAAAAAATTAAAAGCTTAATTGATAAAGCAGAACCATTTCTTGCACGTAGGTCAAACGAACTAGTGGAAACAGACTTAATTTTAACTCAAGATCAATTAAAAAAATCCCAAAATGCCTTGCGTACTTACCTTGATGCTCGTACTCAACCAGGTAAAGATACTACTACAAGTGAAATGAATAGTGCTTTAAGCCAAGCTTCTGAATCCATAAGTAGAGCCGAAGATATTCTTGGTAGATTTAAGAATAAACAACCTGAGCAAGACTAAATAGGAAAACTAAATGGTTAATTATAATCCTGAAAATATTAAAGCTTTTTTTGAAGCTGTCGAAGAAAACAAATTTGATATTGTAGAGTCGCTTCTAAAATCTGGAGTTGACCCAAATATAACTCAAGGAAATGAAGATGAAGAACTAAAAAAAACTTACAAATATTTCCGTAAGTATTTAGATGTTAACTATGCACTAAACAGTGTTGGCTCTATCAATGTTTGTAGAACACCCTTAATTATAGCTAGTAAATTAGGTTACTTAAGCATAGTCAAATTATTAGTACAATACAATTCTGATATTAATCAACAAGATAGCCTTGGCTTTACACCTTTAATGTTTGCAGCTAAAGAAGGTCATTTAGAAATAGCGAAATATTTATTAGAACTTACCGCAGATATAAAACTAAAGGAATTATCCGGTAAGACAGCACTACAGCTTGCTATAGATGAAAATCGCTCAAAAGTAGTAGAACTTTTTGCAACACAACCTAAATCATCCAAGAAAAAAATAGATTTAGAAGCTCTTGTTTTTGCCATTGAAAAAAGAAATTTTCAGCTTGCCAAATCTATGCTTGCCTCAACTACAAAATTAAATCTTAAAAACCGTTATGGAGTAACCGCTTTGATCAAAGCTGTTAGTCTTGATCAATTTGAAATAGTTGAGCTTTTAGTTAAAGCTGGTGCAGATGTAAATTTTACTCTTGATGGTGAAGTAGCCTTATATTATGTTACAAGCGTAAATATGCTAAATCTTCTGTTAAAAGCTGGTGCTAATCCAAATGCTCTTGATAGAAATAATGCTAGTCCACTAGTTAGAATTTTGCAGGGTAAGTGTAAACAAAAAAATAGTTTAGTAGAAATAGTTAAAATATTATTAGAAACAGGTGCAGATCCAAATCTACAAGATAGATTAGGTTTTTCTACTTTAATGATGGCTATTATTTCTAAAAGAGAAGACATTATTCCGATGTTAATTCAATCAGGATCTAATTTAGAGATAACTACAACAGAGGGAGAAACAGCTTTAGCCGTAGCAATTAACAAAAGAGCAATTAACATTATCAGACATTTATTAGCGGCAGGTGCAAATGTAAATGTAAAAAACGAGCTTGGAACACCACTCTTATTTTTACCTATTGCCTATAATCAAATATATAAAGATGATTACCCTGAACCATTGCCAATAGTTGAACTCCTCTTAAAAGCTGGCGCAAATATAAACCAAGTAAAAAAAGATGGTACTTCCCTGCTAGATATGGCTCAAAGGGGTTCTTCTAAAGAAATTATAGATTTTCTTAAAAATGCTGGTGCTAAACGCTCAAAAGACCTATAGCAAGCTTGTTTGAAACTTAGAAGTTATTTTATTATTAACACAACTCTCTTAAATATTAATTTCTTTTACAATCTATGGAGCTTAAAATGTTTACAAGAGTTGTGTTAAACATATTTGGAACAATATTTTTAGGGCTAGCAGTATTAGGTATATTCCTTCCCCTTCTGCCAACAACCCCATTTTTACTCCTAGCTTCTGCCTGCTATGTTAGAGGCTCACAAACTTTGCATAATTGGCTACTCAATCATAAATACCTAGGAACTTATATTAGTAATATTAAAGATAAACGAGGTATGCCGCTTAGAGCAAAAATTATTACAATTTGTTTTCTTTGGCCGTCTTTAATTTTCTCTATGTATAGAGTTGATTATCTAGCAGTAGATCTTATTTTATTGATGGTAGGTTTAGGCGTTACAACCCTAATATTAAAGCTTAAAACCTTGCAAATAGCCTAAAAATAATTTGTTTTGTAAATAAAAGAGATTAAACATTAGATTTAATTATTTATTTAATCTTTGCTTAATCTCTTTTAACTTACAATATTTATTTATATATTTCTAATGTATTTGCTTTATTTTTTCACAACATACCAATTATTCTGAATATCATGCGCTAATTGATTTGTTTTAATAGAGCGAAAACCTGCTTTTTCTAAATATTCACGTGTCTTTTCTTCTCCCCACATTGCCCCAAGCCCTTCTCCATCTTGTGCTAGCGATACTGTCATACAGTGCATAGTTGAAATTGTATAAAGAAATGTACCTATTGGATGATTAATATTATTATGAACATGGCTTGATGCTTTAATATCTTGCATTAGGTATGTCCCATTACTTTTTAATGCTTGATAAATGCCTTTTAGGACATTAAACGGTTTTCCTTGGTCATGAATAGAATCAAAAGTAGTAATAAGGTCAAAAGCTTCTATTTCAGCAGTTTCATCAAATTTACTTAAATCAGAAACTATAAACTCAATATTTTTTGACCCATTTTTTAATGCTTCACTTTGAGCTAGTTCAACTGCTTCTAGTGAAAAATCTATTCCAACAAAATGACTATTTGGGTATAACTTTGCTAACTGGTTCATAATCCGACCACTTCCACAACCAACATCTAAAACTCGAATTCCCTTATCAAGTTGCTCTGCTAAATCTGGGACAAGCGGCAAAATATGCGACTCCAGCGATGAAAGAACAGATTGCCCGCTATCTTCTGCCATAACTTCATGAAACCTGGGAAATTCTGAATAACTAACACCTCCACCTTTCTTAAAACATTCTACAATTCTATCTTCTACACCACCTAAAACCGCAATATATTGAGTAAAAACCCCAATGTTATTAGCTCCCGCTGCACGTGTTAAAAAAGCTGCATGTTCTTTAGGTAAGCAGTAAAAATTGCTATTTTCATCTACTTCAATAACTCCTGCTGTTACCATCGACCCTAACCATTCACGAACATATCTTTCATTTAGCCCAGCTTTATCAGCAATATCTTTAGCAGTTGCGGCAGGTAGATTTTCCATTAAATCAAAAAGTCCTGTCCGATGGCCTATAGATGCCATTAAACATAATGATCCATAGTTTAATGCTGTAAGTAATTTTTCGCTAAATTGTTCTGCTTTGGTGTTATCAAAATTAGATAATTTGTTATTTTCAGACATAATAAATATCTCCTAATTAATATGCTTAAGCCATTTAATCAAGCAACCAACTTAGAAAAATGTCCAGACCTTTGGAGTCCTTCAAAATAGTTTGCTAGTCGCTCTACAAACGGCTCATATCTAACGACAACACCAGCTTCAATGTTACGTGTTTGTGCAGATTCGGTAAAATGAGCTTAAATTAGAAGAGACAAGAGAAGTTAAATAATTTAGAAATTTTAGCTCCGAATATTTACGAGGGAGTATTTTACACTAGCTTGTTGGAAAGCCACAATAATTTTATTGTGTTACTATAATGTTACTTTAACTCTAGGTATGATGGCACGTAAGATAGTTATATGATATAGTCGTAAGCCATTGCACTAAGAATAATAGTTTTATTTAATAAACATTAAAAATTCATTAATGATACTAACTTTTTATTTTAAACTTAGTATGATTAGCAGTAAGAAAAAAGTAAGTAATAAGGACTAATCTTATGAAATTAAATAATAATAAAGAAGAACCTCTTATACCAATTTGCACAACAGAAAATATTCCTTTGTTTGTAATGTATATAAAAAGTGAGTTATCTAATGATCATAAAGATAGGCTAGATAAGCACTTACAAAGCTGTATTGACTGTAAAATGAACCTTGCATATGTAAAAGAAATTTTGCAGTTTAAGCACCCAATTTCAATTGATGAAAAGACCTTATTACTAAAATGTTTAACAGATCCATTGTTTTATTACTTTATTAGCAATGCAAAAAAAGAGGTTCTTGATGATGTAAAAAACTTACTTCAAGAAGCAAAAACTGATGATGCAAAGATCAAAAATATTATCAATAAAGCCTCTACAAATAATGTTAAACAGCCCCAAAAAATTGATGAACTTCCTAGAAAAACTATTTATCAAAAAAACACTTATTCTTACTTAATGTTAGCAACTTCTATGGCAGTATTTCTTATGCTAGGTAGCTTTATAGTACTAGGGCTTAGCATTAAGTATCCAGCATTACAAGCTTATTTACCTTTTTCAAAACAAGTTAATTTGGAAAACTCAACAGATTTAACCTCAAATTTAATAACTAACGCCAAAGAAAATAGTCTTTATCAACAGCTAGATAGTGCTATTGACGAGTATTTAAATAATAAAAAAGATTCTGAAAAGGCTGAAAAAATAGCTAAAGATATAAAGCTACGCTATGAAGATAACTATGGAATAGATTTGGTTAAGTATTATAAAAGTGTCCCTGATGCAGCAATAAAAGTATTAGCTGAAAATCGTAAAAAGTTATCTTTACTAACCGAACATCCTATTAATGATAATTATGATAAGAATTTAGTTGAAGTAGAAAAAATAGCTCAAAGTTTTACTTCTTATGGAAATTTAATTGATGCTTACAAAGCAAAAATCCTAATAGCTAGAATGAAAGTCAAAACATTTAAGTATGATGAGGCTGAAACTACTATAAATGAAGGGTTAAGTTTTGCTCAAAAAAACAATTATTTAATGTTGGAAGGCTACTTTACACTTTGGCAAGCAAAGCGTTTGGTAGAAATTCCAAATTTTTCTTTAGCACAAGACCTATTTAATAAAACCATAGAATTTGGAAAAAAATTAGAAATAGCAGAGCTTTTTGTTAGCTCTAGTATGACATTAGCAGCAATTTACTTAAAAAATGATGACAATGAACAAGCCTTAAAAGTAGCTCAAGATGTGCTAGCTAATGCTAAAAGTTATAATGTTGATTTTACAGTTTCTTTGCTACATATAGCAGGTATAGCAGCTTTTAATAATAAATTTGATGAGTTATCTAAAACTTATCTAAACCAAGCCATTGAATTATCTGAAGAACATAAAAAGCCTCATTTACTAGTAATGTCATATACATTTATGGGGTTAACTATGTCTGAATCTAAAGAGTTTCAACAAGCAGAAGATTTTTACTTAAAAGCAAAATTAGCTGCTAATAATATAGAAGAAAAAGACACAAGGCTAGGAATTTTATCTATAACCTTGGGCTATGAAGCAAAAACCAAACTAAATCAAGGAGATTTACAAACAGCCACTAAGCTTTATCAAGAAACTTTGACAATTATTAAGGATTTAAAAATCAACAATGATTTAGAAATATCCCAATTAGAACAAGGTTTAGCAATAGCACTAGAAAAATCTGGCAAAGCTAGTCAAGCAAAAGAGCATTTTGCTATTGCTAAAACCTATCAAAGTATTGCTGAAGGCAAAAAAGAAAATGCTAATTTTTTACTTTCCTTTTTGCCTAGTAAATACAATGTGAATCATCAATAAAACTAATTTATTGATGATTTACCAAAAATTGCTGCACCACAAATATAAGGTCTAGGCCCAAAAGCAACTTTTTTACTAGCTACTGGCATAAATTGAGTAGTAGTAGTTTTAACCACATCATAGTAAAAAGCAAAATGATCCATATTCATCATATCTTTAGGTGGTAAATTAGTAATATTTACTTTATAACTAGCCCCATCAACGTAAGGTAAATTAATAGCTCTATCTAAACCATTAATAACTAGATTATTACCAACACCTAGTTGCACTCTTGCCGCAGGTTCACCAATACGACGATTAAATGAATGTAGCTTGCTACCTGCAACAAACTGGTATTTATCCTCTGTTAACTGATTAGTAAAAAACTCCCCTACCTGAAAATGAATCTTGCAAAATAGCTTATCTTCTCTTAAATAAAGCTGCTTTTGAAACAAATCACTTTCAATGTCTAAGCACCAGCGAAAATCTTGTGTATCCTTGCTCATATCTGGAGAATAATATTTTTTAGGTTGCAGCCCATTGTTAGGCACACTGATAGTTAAAGCTTTTCCTTTTAATTCATTAGCCTTAATGTTATAAATGGTAGTTTCTTTACCTTGTTTAATTTGCTTAATCTCAATATTAGGGGTGTGATGATGAACATCCAAAATACCATCACTAACACGTTTACTATCACCAAAAGCAATTGCTTGAAGTCCATCAAAATGAAAATTAACTTCACATTTAACGTCAGCATTTACACTGCCATTATTTACACCACTCATTACTACGTATCCACAAATTGCAAAAAACACCATTAAGAAATAAATCTTTTTCATAAACTCTCCTTATATTTTTCGTTAACCAGATTGGTTTAAGTTGGTTGATTAATTAACTATTAGTTAGTGACACGACTAGCAATATTAGTAGTGGTAAACTTATTTACTACTACTATAAATAGTATATTACATTTATTGATCTACTTTTCAATATAATACTTATTACCTTTTTGATTACAATAAATTAGCAAGAGCTTTTACTAGCGATCAATTCCAAATCTAGTAACATATTGTAATTAGTTATAGTTATACATTATAACGTGACAAAAATTCATTATTTATTAATATCTTTCTAAATAACATTAATATAACTTTACATAGTAAATAATGAATTAATTTTTTATTGTATTAATAAAGCAATCTTTAGAAGAGTATAGTGTTAAGAGTTTTTATTACTTTTAAAGAAGGTTTAATAGAAATAAATGACTAGCAAATAGGTTTGACTGCTGTTTAGTGTTGTCCTACAATCGCAATACTAACAACAAATAAGAGTTAGAAATAATAGGTTTATTTACTTGTTAGCTAAGTAAGTACTATAAGGAAATTACTCTACTATAATAGTGTTAGACTGTATTAGGGAAAGTAATCAATGCTACCTTTTTTACCTAAAAAAATGGCTGAAGAACAAGAAAATGAAGATGAGTTAATCAAGGAATTAATTCCTTGGTATTTAGCTTCAGAAAAAGAAAATTTGGTTTTATTAGAAAAAGCTTTAGCTGAAAGAGATTTTCCTGTTTTAATTGAAATTGGCGATAAACTTTATGGACATGGAAAAAGTTTTGGGTTTAGTCATATCAGTATTTTAGGCAAACGTATTGAAATTGCTGCAATTCAGCAAGACCTTGCTATGCTTAAAGATTTAGTCTTCGCTTTTAAAGAATACCTTCAAGAATGCTGCAAGCAATATAACGTAAATTAAAACAACTAAGAACCAGCCCTAAAGTGCTGGTCTATTATCAAAAGCCACTGCGTGGCTATAAAGATATAGAAAAATAAATATTTGTTAACAAAATAAATATTTTGAAAATATTCCAAAATTTACCTTATATCACTTATTATCTTTAACTTAAAACACTAAAAACATCTAAAGCATAAGCAACACGTCCAAAAGGTGCGCTAACTTGTACACCTTGAACAGATGACTTTACTTCTTGAAGCATTTCCCGTGCAATGGTTAAACCTTCTTGTCTTGCTGCTTCCGGCCCTTCGGCTTTACGCATTCTTTCTAGTATATTTGCTGGTACACTTATACCAGGAACTTCATTACTTAAAAATTCTGCATTACGATAAGAAACCAGCGGCCAAATACCAACAATTATTGGAATATGGCAATGTTCAATTCTTTTAAGAAAATTAAAAAATTGGGCTAAATCAAAAATTGGCTGTGTAACAGCAAATTGCGCCCCTGCATCAACTTTCCATTCAAACCGGCGGATTTCAGTATCTAAGTCTATTGCACAAGGATTAACTCCAACACCTATAAAAAAGGAAGTTGGCTTACCAATAGGATTACTGCCTAGGTCTAAACCATGATTAAGACTACTTACCATATTAGTTAAACCTATTGAGTCAACATCAAAAACGGCAGTCGCTTCTGGATATGGCCCCATTTTTGGAGGATCACCAGTAATAATTAACAAATTGTTTATTCCTAATGCAGCAGCACCTAAAAGATCCGACATCATCCCTAAAAGATTACGATCTCGACAACAATAATGAACTACTGGTTCAATACCCTGTATTTGTTGCTGGATTAATATTGCTGTAGCTAAAGCACCCATACGACTTTGTGCGCGTGGGCCATCAGGAATATTAACAGCATCTACTTTAGCATTTCTTAGCTCTATAACGCTTTCTAGCATTTTTACAGCATCACAGCCTTTTGCTGGCACAATTTCAACTGAAGTAACAAATTCTCCATTAGCAATTTTACGAGCAAAATGAGAGCGTTTTTCCGTAGGGACTATTTCTATTTGAGTTTTATTTTCCTGCTCTTTATTTATAGGAAAAGCTACTACTGCACGTTGTGGTGTAGCGGCTTTTACAGCATTAGCAATTAATTTAATATGCTCCGGGGTAGTACCACAGCAACCACCTATAAATTTTACTCCTACCTGAATAAAGCGACGTGCATATTTAGCCATATATTCAGGTGAACACATATACATTTTACGTCCGTCTACCTCACGTGGAAGCCCTGCATTAGGCTGAACAGATAGCTTACGCTCAGTTACTGTAGTCATTATTTGAATAGCATCTAAACTATCCTGAGGCCCAACACTACAATTTATCCCAATTACATCTACACCCCAGCTATCTAATTGACTAGTAAATGTTTCTGGAGCAGTGCCAAAAGCAGTTTTTCCATAAGGTTGGATTGTCATTTGGGCAATAATTGGCAAATCACACAGTTCTTTAATAGCTTTAATAGCTTGATTAATTTCGCTTAAATCGCTAAAGGTTTCTAAAATAAAACAGTCTATTGCTCCCTCAACAGAAAGCAAAGCCTTAACTTGTTGTTGAAAAAGACTTTTAGCCTCATCTCTTGAAGTTGGCCCGTAAGGTTCAATACGAATGCCTAAAGGCCCAATGGCTGCGGCAACACAAATTTTGTCTCCTGCTGCTTCTCGTGCAATTTGAGCAGCCTTTTGATTAATTTCTACTAGTTTGTCATCTAAGCCATGTTTATTTAGCTTTATTTGGTTGGCACCAAAAGAGTTAGTTTGAATAATTTCTGCTCCAGCTTTGATATATTCTTTATGAACATCCAAGACCATTTTTGGGTTAGAAATATTTAGTTCATCAAAACAACGGTTAATATAAACGCCTTTTGCATAAAGCATTGTCCCCATTGCGCCATCAAAAACATGCACGCGCTCATCTTCAAGTAACTGTCTAAATCGAGACATTTAACACTCCAAAACCTAGCAATAAAATTAAAACTTTGATTTTACGCCTAAACTAAAATTTTAAGAAAGCCGCAATGTCAGAAATAGTTGTAATTCTATAAATTTCTTCCATTGACAAAACACAAAATGCAACATAAAGTTTGGTTTTAAGCTAACAATTTTATAGGTGATGAGGCTCGCCTGGAAAGTAACCTTATTTTCCGAACCGCTTCGGCTAATAGCTTCTACATCAAACCCTAGAGGTGATGTAGAACTATTCTTCGCTTCTAGGTTATAAAAAACTAGATACGAGGAAACCGCCTAAGATGAATCCTTCTGACACTACAAAATTAAATCAACATACTGAAAATAAAACAGATCTTACTGCTTGCTGGTTTTGCCATCAATCTACTAAAACAGGTATTTGTGCTTATTGTGGAACTAATACTGAAGCCACAGTAGAAGAACGTGCAAATAGTGCTAATCTATTTTCTAAAATCCGGCGGGTTTGCGTACCTCCATTAGCAAGTTTTTCTAAAACTATACAAGCTTTTTTAGGCTGCAATATTTGGGAGCATATTGTATTAGCTACTAGTACAGTTAAATGGGCTTTACTAGCTTCTATTGTAGGCATTTTAGCTGGCAGTGCCTCGGCCCTCTTTCTTACTTTGCTTTCATCTGCTACAGAGTTTCGTGTTACACACCCTTGGATGCTTTGGCTATTACCGGTTTGCGGACTTTTAATTGGGTATGTGTATTATCAATGGGGAAAAGTTGTTGAAAAAGGTAATAACTTAATAATTGATAATATCCATCAACCTAAAAAGGTTATTCCGCTATTAATGGCACCTATGATTTTGTTTTCTACAGTATTAACACATCTTTTTGGCGGTTCTGCCGGGCGTGAAGGGACAGCCGTTCAAATGGGAGGATCATTAGCTAGTTGGTTAGCACAAAAGCTGTCTTTAGGTGCAGAAGATACACGCCTTATTTTAATGGCTGGAATGAGTGCCGGATTTGGTGCCGTGTTTGGCACTCCTTTAGCAGGTGCAATATTTGGTATGGAAGTCCAATCTGTTGGACGTATGCGCTATGAAGGAATTATACCTTGTCTAGTAGCTTCAATTGTTGGGGATGTAGTTTGTAGCTACTGGGGTGTAGCACATACTCATTATAAACATGCTGAAGCCGCTACACTTAATGGACTACTTTTTGCAAAGCTTGCAATTGCAGGTATAGCTTTTGGTTTAGCAGCACTGCTTTTTTCAGAATTAACCCATGCTATTTCAGATGGCTTTAAACGCTGGGTGTCTTGGCCTCCGCTTCGTTTAGTAATAGGCGGTATCATAATTATTGCTCTAACTTATTTAGTAGGTTCTCAAGATTACCTGGGTCTTTCCTTACCAATGCTTACCACCTCAACTGAAGGCGGTTATATAAGTAAATACGCCTTTATACTTAAACTAATCTTTACAGCAATTACATTAGGAGCAGGATTTAAGGGCGGTGAAGTTACACCCTTATTTGTTATTGGTGCAACACTTGGACATACACTTGGACTAATTATGGGAGAACCTCCAGAATTATTTGCTGCTGTAGGTTTTGTTGCTGTGTTTGGGGCTGCGGCTAATACTCCTATAGCTTGTTTATTAATGGGAATAGAGCTATTTGGCGGAGCAATCGCGCTTCCTTATGGCATTGCTTGTATATTAGCCTATGTATTTAGTGGGCATAGAGGAATTTATTTAGCTCAACCTATTGAAAGCCCTAAGTCAAAAAGCTTACAAGTTAGTAACGGGGAAACTTTACGACAAGTGCGAGAACGAATTTAATTTTAATTTATACTTTTATAAAGTAAATAAGCTTAGATAATTAACTGTAACATTAATTACCCAAGCTTATTTTATAAATTAATTTTATTGATTACTTAGCTTAACTTATTGATTATTAGCTTGTTGTGCTAATTTTTGAATATAAGCTTTAATTCTTACCATAGCAGCTTTACCTGCTTCAGTATTTTTTGATACCCACTCAGCATTTTGTAAAGCTACAGGGTTGAAGTCTTTGCGGATTTGTTCTAGATAAGGCTCTACCTTAGCAAAAACAAATAAGCCTTCAGCACTATTTTCAACAAAAAATTCTGGGTGAACAACTCCATGTCTGACCATACTATAAACCATTTCCCAATAAGTAGCGACTTGTCGAAATGCTGCATTCATTGGATGATCAGGCTGCATAACAGCTACAACCTCTTCATATTTTTGTGGGAAAAACTTTGCTACAGTATTTCTTGATTCTCGCATTACTGCTTCACGACGTAAGTCATAACATTTAAGCATTAAATCTGCATCATGATGATTTGCATCTGGACTGGACATATTTACTCCTATTAAATAATTAAAAAATAAATTGTTAAACTAAAAATTCTTCTACTACATTTGAATTACTAGACTTATTGTAATGAGAATCAACATAGTCATTTACAATAGTCATAAAGTTGCTAGCAATATCACTACCTTGTAGTGTAGTAAATAATTTGCCATCAACAAAAACTGGTGCGCGGGGTTCTTCACCTGTTCCAGGAAGTGAAATCCCTATGTCAGCATGTTTGGACTCGCCCGGGCCATTGACTACACAGCCCATTACAGCAACTCTTAAGGTTTCTACACCTGGATAAATCGCCTTCCATTCTTTCATTTGGCGGTTAAGATAATCTTGGATTTGTTCAGCGAGTTCTTGAAATAGTGTGCTAGTAGTGCGTCCACAACCTGGGCAAGCAGTAACAGCAGGTAGGAAGTTGCGAATGCCTAAAGATTGTAATATTTGTTGTGCTACCAGGACTTCTTCGCTTCGTTCCCCACCTGGACGAGGGGTTAAACTAACTCGTATAGTATCACCAATACCTTCTTGTAGTAAAATTGCTAGGGCTGCTGAACTAGCAACAATTCCTTTGCTACCCATTCCAGCTTCGGTTAAACCTAAATGTAAAGGATAGTCGCCTCGTAGCGATAAATTACGGTAGACTTTTAATAAAGATTGAACATTTGAAACTTTTGCACTTAAGATAATTTTATTATGTGCTAGTCCGTAACTTTCTGCTAATTCTGCTGAAGTGATAGCACTTTCAACCATTGCATCCATTAGTACATCATCGGCAGACTTAGGTTCTGCTAATTTGGCGTTATCGTCCATCATTTTTGCTAGTAAAGCTTGATCAAGCGATCCCCAATTTACGCCAATACGCACAGGTTTATCATTTTCAATTGCAACTTCAATCATTTGGCGAAAATTATCGTCGTGTCTTCGTCCAAATCCTACATTTCCAGGGTTAATTCTATATTTAGCTAGGAGTTTGGCGCACTCAGGATATTTTTTTAGAAGTAAATGCCCGTTAAAATGAAAATCTCCAATAATTGGGACAGACATGTTCATTTTGTCTAGTTTTTCAAAAATCGCTGGAACGGTTGCGGCTGCTTCTTTAGTGTTAACTGTGATACGGACTAGTTCAGAACCAGCTTGAGCTAGTTCCGCTACTTGTTTTGCAGTAGATTCAGCATCTTCTGTATCAGTATTTGTCATTGATTGGACGACTATTGGATATTGACTACCGACTTTACGACCGCCAACATCAACTACAGCAGTTTTTTTTCTGGAAATCATTAAATGCTCTCAAAATAAAATTTTTAGAATAGTAGAATAAGAAAATTAACGAAGCTATCCGCCATCCGTCAAGAAAGGAACGCTTAGAAAAACCGTTAATTAAAATTTGCTATCTTAAACACTAAATAATTTATAAACTTTAATTTATGCAAGCAATAATACCTGTAATACAAGTTTTTCATCGTGCAAGACAAATTTATTGGAAAATCTTTGAGCCTACAATCCTTGGCGTAAGAGCTTTAATTACTAGCGAAGAAAAAGTTTTACTTGTGCGTCATACTTATACACAAGGCTGGTATTTGCCTGGTGGCAAAGTTGATCGTGGAGAAACAATTTACAGTGCAGTTTGTAGAGAAGTTATAGAAGAATGTGGACTAAAAGTTAAAAAAGCTCAACTAACTGCTGTTTATTCAAATATTAATCAAAATCGTAATGATCATATTGCTCTTTTTTGTATTAATGATTTTGAAGTGCTAGAAAATTCTCCTCTGCAAAGTAAACAATCCAACTTAGAAATTGCTGAAGTAAGCTTTTTTCCTATAAATAACTTACCAACTAGTACAACTCCTGGAACACTCCGCCGATTAGAGGAATTTAAGCGACAGTCTTTTGATAACGAATATTGGTAAATACAGCGTATTTGGTGAATCCTTTTCTAAATTCTTTTGTATTCGTTTATTAAAGAATTCAGGGAGGAGATTATGTCAGGCAATATCATTTTAGGTTTTTTAATAGTTTTCTTTTTATTTGTACCTATCGAGCGAGTTTTTTCATTAAAAAAATCCCAAAAAATCTTTCGTAAAGGCTGGTTTAACGATTTATTTCATTTCTTTCTTAATAATCTTTTAGTAAAAGCTGGCTTGGTTGTGGTTTTAATTCCTATTGCTATTGTATTAAAACCTTGGATAAATCCTAATTTCCAAGCTGCTATTGCCGCCTTACCACATTATTTACAATTTATTATTGCGTTACTAGTAGCAGAAGTTTTTCATTACTGGGCCCATCGTTTAATGCATGAAGTCCCGAAGTTATGGCACTTTCATGCTGTTCACCATAGCATTGAAGAAATGGATTGGCTTGCATCTGCCCGCTTGCACCCTGTAGACCAAGTAATCAACAAAGCTATAACTATTATGCCTCTTTATTTAATGGGATTTTCTAAAGCTACTTTTGGAGCATTTTTAGTATTTAGCTTGTTTTATGCTTTGTTTATTCATTCTAATGTTAAAGTGTCTATGGGATTTCTACGCTATGTGATTGCAACACCAGAATTTCATCATTGGCATCACGGCGCAGACAAAGAAGCACATGACAAGAATTTTGCTGGACTATTTCCTTTTTTAGATATGATTTTTGGTACTTTTCATTTACCCAAAGGGCGTTTGCCTGAAAAATACGGAGTTGAGGAAGAAATTCCCCATAATTACCTTAAACAAATGGTCTATCCTTTTCAAAAATAATGGTTTATTTTTTGTCGCCTTCTTCACATTGGGCGCGAGCCTCAGTAAATTCTTTGATAGGATTGCTTAAATAACACCAAGGAATTTCTGTTACATTGCGCCCAATAGCTTGAAATTCTCGCCGTGCCATAGATTTGTTTCCTGCTTGATAAAAACAAAAAGCAAAAAGATTTTGATAAAACGGTGTTAGTTTATTTTTTCGGTACTGCATAGATTGAATAGACTTTGCACAAGCCTTAGCAATTTCACGAAAAACTTCACTTTGGCGAAAATAGTTTGTAGATAAAGGATCTTTTTCTGCTAATTGATAAAGCCATCGCTCAATATGTGCATCAGCAATTATTGTATGTAAAGAACTTCCATCAGGAGCATCCGCTACAACTTTACGAGCAAAATCAAACATCATAATGTGCAAACCACCCCATTTTTCACAGCAGCTTTGCAGCATAAAAGCATGTGCATAACGATGTTCTTTGTCACATTGACAAGCAGTTTGGAAACGGTTTTCCAGTTCTTTTGAGCCAAGAGATAACCCTAAACCAGTTTTGATTAAATATGCCCAGGGTGTTGGGTCTGATGGGTCAATCCAGGCAGCCATTTGCAAGTCTTGTTCAGCTATTTGTAATTTTTCTTGAAAAATAGCTTTATCATTTTCACCAACAGTAAAAATTTTATCGCCCTTGGTTTGCATCTCCCATGCTTGCCGGACTTTATGCGCTCCCCGAATCAACCAAGGAATAGCAGAAACACGCATTTCTTTTTCTACCCAACTGTCCATCCAACGAGGCTGTCCCGGCCAATTAGATAAAGCTTCAATATAAAACCAACGATCAGAAAAATTACGGCATTCTTCTAAAAATTTTTGTGTATGACGATAATCTCCAAAGGCTAGTTCAGCACGAAATCTTCCTACTTCTGCACTGCCTAAAGTAATATCTAGTTTTAATGGTTCTTCTTTGGGTTTACCCTTAAAAACAGATAATAAACTATTGATTATTGACATTTTATTTATTCCATTTTCCAGGTAACATCATCTGCACAAAAGCATTAATATTTTCTATTTTTTGCTCTTTCATAGTCTGTTCTGCTTTAGAAACGAGTTCTGACCCTTCTAAACCACTAGTTAATTTACCTCTAACATACTGAGTTGTAGCAACATGTAGCAGCATTTTAGATTCTGAGAATTTATTTTCCGCTTCAGAAAGATAGGCTAATGCAGAATTTTTATCTGTAGTAAAACTAGCTAAAGCAGCACGACCTAGTAAACTATAAGCTTGGCTATAGCCGATTTTCTCTTTTTCTAGTCGTTTAATAAATTTAAGTGTTTTGGACAAAAATTTATCTTTGTCATTTGTTTTTAAGGCAAGAGTAATAGTAACACGTGTAAAAAGATAGCAGGCTTCTATTAAAATAAATTGTACTCTCATCATTAAAGAGCGTTTTAGTTTAGTCCAATTTTCTTTTATAAGTTCCCAAGCTTTTTCTCCATCGCCACAGTAAAGAGCAATTTCACAATAAGCAACAAAAGAATAGTAATGCTGTGCATGAAAACCTGTTTGTGACCATTTTTCCATTGCTTCTTTTAATTCATTAGAAGCCTGTTCTGGTTTATCTAAAATTAAATAATAAAGATAACTAGCGCGAGTTCTCAAACTAGTTTCAGCATAAAGATCTCCACAACTTTGAGCTTCTTTAACAATTAAATTAACTCGCTCTAGGATTTCTGCTAATTTACCTAATTGAAAAAGTGTTCTAAATAAAAAAACTTCTGCTGTATAAATTTCCCAATTAACCGCCGTACAACGTTCTCTTAAAATTTTTCCAGCCTTTTTAGTTAGTTCATAAGCTTCTGCCCATTTTCCTAAGAAAAAGTCTGCCATTCCAGACATAAGCAAATACAATCCTTGAGCATGTGGATTATCAATTTTATTAACTAAATTTTCTGCTAATTTTGAAAATATCTGTAAACGTTTTGTTTCTCTAGGGTTAGTAGAAGCAAAAGTTATTTCCCAAGCAAAAGCACGAGCTAAACGATAAGGTTCACCGACTTTTAGAGCATAATTTAGATGACGAACTTGAAAATCTGTCCCACGTATTGCATCAACCATTGTTAAGCCTGTTGCGGCTGACCAACAGATATCTATTTTTACTATTTCTTCTGGAGCAATTTCTGAAATATGCTTTTCCTTAAATTTTATACCCTGCCACCATAGTTGTAGTTGTCCAAGCAATAGCCAAACAAGCGATTGCCAGGTTTTTTGAGGCAGATACATCCCTGTTTGAGCTAGCAGATCACCTAAAACCGACAAACCTTCCTCAACATGCCCACCTCTTAAAAGCTGTTCAGCAGCAGATTGTTTAAGTTTTAATGTTTTTAAGCGTTCTTTTACCTCACCAGCAGCTAAAAGATAAGCTTGTGCTGCTTCAATGGTTCGCCCTGCATTAGTTAGGGCTAGAGCTAGCTTTTCTTCTAACTCACCAATTTTTGAATCTGTTGGCTGTAATTCCACAATAAGTTTATAAAGTCTAGCTGCATGGTCAAAAGCTAAACCTTCCATAGCTTGATCAGCCGCTAAACTAGCGTATTTAATAGCTTTTTGAGTATCTCCAGCACCTTGAAAATGTACTAATAATGCTTCAGGATCAATATTTTCTATAAGCTCTAATACTGAGGCCAATTTACTATGATAAGCCTTTAATTTATCTTTAGTTAGTTTATTAATAAGAGTTTCACGAATACGATCATGATAAACCTCTATTTTATCTTGTTCTTTTGAACCCCTAACACGAATTAAATGATTAGTTCTTAGTAAAGCTACTGCTGCGGGTTCTTCCCTGTCTAAATCCGTAGCACGCTTGGCAATTAGACGGGCAATAGGTTGGCCTGCAACAGCAATTACTTCCATCAATCGTTGTGCTGCTAATGGTAATTGAGAAATTCGGTAATAAATTACATCTTCTAGTCTTGTAGTTACTATAGACAAATCTTCAAATGAATCTTGAGATTCATTTGTTTGACTAGATAAATGATTAGCTTCTATTACAGGCGTAGTTTCTATATTTTGGTTGACTAAATTATCTAGTTTTTCTTGGTAAGTTTGTTGTGAATAATAAACTAACTCATTGATAAAAAAAGGGTTACCATTAGCTTCTCTAATAATCATTTCTACTCGTCTATCAGAAATTTTCTGTTTAGCAAATAGCCCTAACACTAAACGTTTAGCATCCTGATCAGAGAGTTCATTAACAATAATTTTTTCTACGTTAAGATTACTAACTATTGGTGAAGAAAATAGCGTTTTCAAAAAAGGGCTGGACTCTATTTCATCGCTACGATAGCTAAAAATCAGTAGCATTTTAGGCGGATTTGGTGGACTTAATAATTCATTTAGTAGTGAAATACTGTCCAAATCACCCCATTGTAGATCATCTATATAAATTACAACTAAATATCTATTTGCTAATTCTTGAAAAAGCTGTCTAAGTGCAGCAAAAGCCCGTCTTCGCAACTCTTGAGAATCAGGAATAATAGCTTTTGTTTTTCTAACAGCAATTCCTTCTATTTGATGAAGAACTGGAAAAAGCCTAGCTAAGGCTAAGGCATTACTTGGTATTAAAGTAATTAAATCCTCTGGAGATAAAGTTTTTAAGTGTTGTGTTAAATTATCAATAACACTATCAAATGCTTTATAAGGAACAAATTCTTGTTCATAACATCGTCCAGTTAAAACTAATGTGTTAGGCTCTGTTATAACTACAGCGTCCAGAAAATGGCGAATCAAAATGCTTTTTCCCATTCCTGACAAACCTTCTATATAGTTAATTACTGTATTTCCCTGTTTTAATAACTCAAAAGAACTTTTTAATTTAGCTAAATGTTCTTCACGGCCAACTAAAAAATTTTGTGTGGGGTTTGATGTGGCTACTGATAAAGCTTTAGAATGATTTGTTCCTAGAGTTGCTAAAATACTCTCACCTCTAGGACGCTTATTAGGATCACGTCGTAGTAAAGCATGACAAAGAGCATCTAAATCTTTTGGAATGTTATCAACCAAAGTTGAAGGGGATGGTGGATCATAAAGCTGTTTTTCCGTTAATACATCCCCAAAAGTGTTATCAAAAGGTAAATTCCCTGTTAAAGCCTCATAACACATTACACCCAAACTGTACCAGTCGCTAGCCTCGCTAGCTGCTTCACCTAGTGCAATTTCCGGTGCTAAATATTCAGGTGTACCATAACTTAAAGTAGTTCCAAAGGGTCTTTTTGATAATTCTGTTATTAGCCCAAAATCTAAAATAGTTACTCGACCCGCTTCTGTAACTAAAACATTAGAAGGTTTAAGATCACAATGTAGTTTACCCTTGCTATGTAATGTGTAAATACCTGATGCTAATTGAGTTAAAGCTTTTTTTAACCGGCTAAAACTTATTAATTGATTTTCAGTTTTACTTAAATTTATATAATCAATAAACTCTACACCTTTAACCAGTTCCATAGTAAAAAACCACTGTTCGCCATCGGACAACAGTTCATATAAGGTAACTAAATTAGGGTGAACAATATCAGCAATGGTACGAAATTCTTGCTTAAACCTATAAAGTGCTTCTGGTTCAGTATTACGTAAAGTTTTTAGTGCAACAATTGTATCCCGTTCTTTATCATAAACTTGATACACTTCACCAAACCCACCGGCCCCTAGCCGATGTTGAATGACAAAACGCTTTGTACCGCTAAATTTTTGTTGGTTAGCTTGCATAGATAAACAATTGTTAAGTAAAGACTTGATCCATTATAAATAAATCCCTCTTTTCCTAAAAACTAATCTCACTAAATACACTGTAAACTAAAAGATCAAGTATTTTGCTCTTAAGCCCTGAAAGGGCGACATAACTGTAGCTTAGGGGTTCAATCCTAGGAAATAATAGCTAAGTTTTTTCAAGCCCTGAAAGGGCGTAAGAGTTTTTTTAATGTTAAGAAAAGGCTATGTCGCCTCGCTGGGGCTTTCGGGAATTTCTCGTTATAATACGTAGGGCTTACGCCCTACGCTACATATATCTGTCGCCCCGTTGGGGCTTAAGAGTTAAGAATACCAAAAAACTTAAGTTATGCCGTACTAAACTAAAGATTTTACTTAAGCATCAAGTTTGACTTTGCCTTTAGCATAACCAACACAAGTCAAAATATAGCCTTCTTCCTTAAGTTCTGGATCTAAACCATCTTCTACTTCCATAGTTACTTCACCTTCAAGTAACCTAGTTGTACAAGTCCCACATTGACCTTGGCGACAACTAAAAGGTATTGTCACGCTGTTAATTTCTGCAACTTCCAGTAAGGTTTTTTCAGGGGGAATAATACAAATCTTGCGAGAACGTGCAAATTCCACACTATTATCAGACATAATCAAAGGTTTTGTAATAGAAGTTGTTGTTTTTATTGCTGGTTTTGTTACTTCTACAGGTTTTGTTACTTCTTTAGCTGGCTCTTCGCTAACTTGTGGATTTTTATCAGACGGTGAAAGAAGTGGACGACCTCCAAAGCTTTCCATTTTTATTTGATCTGGGCTAGCACCAATACTTTGTAAGATTTTGCTAATTTCATCCATAAATTGTCTTGGGCCACAGATAAAGAAAGTTGATGTTGAAACATCTTTTACATTTTTTTCTATCAAAGCACGATTAATTCGCCCTGTTGGGCCTTGCCAATTTGCATCAGGTGTAGTTAAGCTGACTAAGTAATTAAAATTAGTCAAGCTTTCTTTTAGTCTTATTAATTCTTTTTCAAAAATTACGTCTTTGCTAGTTCTGACACCATAAATTAAAGTAGAGTCAATATTTAAGCAACGATCATCTAGGTAGCGCAAAATAGAAACCATCGGAGTAATACCACTACCAGCAGCAATTAAAACAATTCTTCTATGTTTATTTTCATCAAAATAAAATTGTCCTGAAGGCCCTTTAGCTTCAACAGTTAACCCGATGGCAGCCTTTTCATTAAGAAAAACTGAGGCATAGCCATCATCTACCCGTTTTGGAGTAATTTCTATATATCCGGTTTGAGTAGGTGAGCTACAAATAGTATAAGAACGTACTACTTTTTTACCGTCAATCATCCATTGAAAAGTAAGAAACTGCCCTGCTCGTGCAGCAAAAACTTCTCCTGGAGGCAGTAAAAACCGTAGGGTTTTAGCATCATGTGTTTGCTGATCAATTCGTGCAAGTTGTAAGAGCAAAGCAGCCTTTTTTGGTTCAGGTGTAAGGGGTTGAGGCCCTTTTACAGGGCTTTTACTTGTTGGTGCAAGTGAAGTTTCTGGACTTGGGCTAGTTACTATAGCAGGAGAAGCTGCCGCAAGAGCTATTCCTAAAGGCAGATTACCAGGTCTATAAAACATCATAATTCCTAAAACTATAGCTGCCACAAGCATTATAATTAAAGCTCTTGGGCTAAATGGAGAAGGTGGTAAAGAAATTGTTGGGGGTTTTACCTCACCAAGTAAACTTTGTCCGCTGCTAGCAAACTCTTTAACTTTTTCAGATCTGCTTGCTACGGCTTCTGGCGTTTGTGTAGTGCCAAGAAATTTAATAATTGCTTCATCATCCCCAGGCTTAAATAGTCCATTACCTTGAGAATAAGTAACCATTCTTACAACTGTTGCCCGCCATTCTTCAGCACTTTTTTTAGCTGAATAAGTACGATCAAGGTCATGACATTTATTGCAACGTGTATCAACTAAGGATTTTCCAGCGTCCATTGTTCCTTGTTCAGTCATTTGCCCTTTATCATCTATTTGTGGGTTTTGTGAAACTAGATAAGAAACTATTGTTGCTACATCTGGTTCATTAATTCCTGAGCCGGGCAAAGCACGCATCCGATTAACGGTTGCAAGCCAGCCTCTAGCGTCCTTTTGAACTCCAACCACACGATCTAATCCATGACATTTAGCACATTTATTTTGTGTTAAACTTTGTGCTGCTTCTAAATCTATAGTCTTTTTACCTAAATTTATTGATTCCAGTGCAACTTCTTTTATGGTAGCCCGACGTAGTAAATATGGGCCAACCGTCATTGTTACAATAACAAATGAGAGAGTGAAAATTATTAATCCTAGCGGCATTAGTACAGAGTAATAAGTTTTATAATAGCGAGCTACTAAAACTTTGATAAATATCAATGGTATCAACAGCATAGCTATTAGCATATGAAGCATTGGACGCAGTGCTAGTTCATCTGGAGCATCTTTAATTTTCAAGACCATGTAATAAGTCATTACACAAAAAAGAAATATAAAGACATAGCCCCCGATACGATGACCTTTAACAAGTTTTGCGCTAGCTCCTTTATCTTTTAGACGACTAGAAGCATGAAAGATAAGCCAAACCGTAACAGCACCTACAACAATATAAAGTATTCCTAAAAAAGCACTAAGAGATGTTTCTAGCATATATTAATTAGTCCTTAGTTTATAAAAATTAAGATATAGGCATTTTTCTTTAGTGTGCATAGGTTATACTTTGTAAATTTCTTTTTCCAGTGCTTTTTGTGGCTTGTTGGCTAGAGCAAATCTAGCGGCTATAACTGTGCGTTAAAAGCTTGGCAGTGATAAAATACAAACTCATTTTTAAAAAGCCAATAATCAGCAAAATTGTAAAACCATGAAAATAAACTATTAATTTAAGCCATCATGAAAATTTGTCCTATTTGTAAAAAACAATATGAAAAAACTTTAAGCATCTGCCCTGATGATAATGAAATATTAGAAGAGGACTTAACTGCTTTAGTTGGTACAACTTTAGATGGACAATACTTTATTGAAAAACTACTAGGTCAAGGCGGTATGGGAGCAGTTTTTCTTGCTCGTCATGCTCTATTAGGGGATCAAGTAGCTATAAAGATAATGCCTAGTTCAATTAGCAAAACGGCTGATTATCAAAGACGCTTTTTAAGAGAAGGAAAAACTGCTCGTCAATTTAGTCATCCTAATGTTGTTTCAGTCCACGACTTACGCACTACTGCTGATGGTATGTTTTATATGGTGCTAGAATATGTTGATGGTAAAACTTTAGGTGATGAGCTAAAAAAACGCCGTAGATTTTCGCCTAAAGAAGCAGTAGAAATCTTAACCCCAATTGGAGAAGCCTTATCCGTAGCCCATTCAATGGGAATAATCCACCGTGACTTAAAGCCTGATAATATAATGGTTGGCAAGGCTAAAGATGGTAGCCCTACAGTTAAACTTTTAGACTTAGGTATTGCTAAAGTTAATAGTGTAGATGCTACAGCACTTACCGCTACAGGCCAGATCTTAGGCACTCCTCATTATATGTCCCCAGAACAATGGAATGGAGATGATATTGATGGGCGTGCAGATATTTATAGCCTAGGAATAATACTTTATGAATTAGTAGCAGGAACTAAACCCTTTAGCGGAAAAACTATTCAAAATTTAGTCTATCATCACTCTGTTACTATGCCTCCGCTACTATGTAATGTAGTAAGCAATGTTTCTAAAGAGTTTAGCCAGACGGTAGAAAGAGCAATACTTAAAGAGCCTGCTAAACGTCCGGCTAACTGTCAAGAACTCTTTGATGAGCTTAGAAAAGCATTAAAAGCAGAAGTTTATCTTGAAGATGATATTTCACAAGCTCAAACTCTAGTTGGAGAAAAATCAGACACTAAAATTAACTCTGATGCTGGAAAAACTAAAGAAAACTCAGAAGTAGCAGCAACTAAAATAGTTGAAGCTACTTTAGTTAGTCAGGAAACTAAAGAAAACCTAGGAACTTTACTAGCATCAGCAGAAGCAACTAATCCAGATACAACTAAAAACCAAACTATTAAAAACACTATAATTAAAGAAAAAAGTGATACTCTTTTACAACAGGCTACAGATACGCAAGAAAATTCTAAAAGTAATACTACTGTAACAGAAAAAATTAACACTGTAATTAATAACAAACCTCAAGAGATTGTAGTTAAAGAAAACACAAGTAGATCTATACCTGTTCCCATAATTAGCATTTTAGTTATAAGTGCAATAGCTATAATGGGTTGGATGTTTTGGAAAACTATGTCTCAACCTGCAATAATTCCTACTCCAGAAATTGTTTCTAATACTCCTTTAATAAAACAAGAAAAGGTAGAAGTATTAGAATATTGGCTAGAAATATTACCAAAGGATAAAACAGATAATAGCTCTATAAAAAAGGCTGATGTAAAAACTATTTCTAGTCAAGATGATATTAAATTTCATTTTTTAGCTAAAAAATCAGGCTATTTATATATATTAGGTTTAGGTGAAGGTAATAATCTCACCACATTTTTAACTAATAATCCTAGTCCTGCAACTGGTTTAACTAGCAATAAGATAGAAGAAGGTGAAAAGCTAGTTTTTCCTAATGGAGCTACAGATAGTGGAGATAACAGAGTAATTTCATTTAATAATCAGCATGGACAAGAAAATTACACTATTATTTTTTCTGCACAGCCCCTAGCAGCACCTAGTTTTCTTAATAGTAAGCCTGGATATTTATTAGTAGTTGGAAAAATTGATGAATGGGAACAATTTCAACAAATGGCAGAAAAAGTAGCCATAAATATTTCTCAGGGAAATGAAAAAGTTGAATCTATTGCTAAAGTGCTATCATCAAACAAAAACTTAGATAAACCTATTATTTTTAATATAACTTTTGAGCATAACTAAAAAACATGGTAAATAATCTTAATCCTGAATTACCACTTGCAGCATTAGAAGGT
Organism: uncultured Clostridia bacterium; assembly: GCA_964492845.1. Lineage (GTDB taxonomy): Bacteria > Acidobacteriota > Blastocatellia > Chloracidobacteriales > JADJPF01 > JADJPF01. The sequence continues at coordinate 332,281 of CAZBMZ010000001.1, read as the reverse complement.
GATATTATTGCTGTAAAAGTGTTGTTGGCTGCTGGAATTGACTTAGAATCTGTAGACCACTATGGAAACACAGCTTTAATTAATGCTGTTTTAGAAGGTCAAACTGAAATTATAGAAATACTAATCAAGGCAGGAGCAAACGTTAATGTACAAGATGATGAAGGCTCAACGCCTTTAATAAATGCTGTTAGAGAAGATTATCCAGAAATAGTTAAACTACTTTTAGAGGCTAAAGCCGATGTAAATCTAGCTGCAAAAAATGGCATAACAGCCTTAATTTATGCTGCAACAACTGGCAATTTGGAAATAACTAAAATGCTAATTGAAGCAGGTGCTAATGTTAACGCTAGAGCAAAAACCGGTGCTACAGCCCTTCGTTATGCTGTAGGTGGAATGTTTACAGAAATAATTGATTTACTTAAACAATCTGGTGCTACTAAGTGATAGGAAATAAAAACAATGAAAGCAAAATTATTAGTAGTTTTATTAGCTATTTTTAGTTTAATCAGCCTAATAGGTTGTAAGCCTCAAGGCGACCCGCTTGATCAAGCACGCCAAGCATTAGAAATTCATAAAGAGTTGCTTGAGTCAGCAAAAAGTGAGTCCATAGCTTCTCAAATTGTGCAATTTGACTTTAGGTTACAAAAAGCTACCCCATTTTTAGAACGTGATGAAAAAGATTTATCAAAAGATTTAATTAATGCTCAAGAAAATCTACAAAAAGCCCATGACGCTTGGCAACAAGCTATAAAAAAAACAGAAAAGTTTCCCAAAACACCAGATTCAGAACGTGCTAGCTTAAAAGCAGAAATTGATGCTGATATTCAAACAGCTAGTCGTCATGTCCAAACAGCAGAATCTATTATTAATAAATTAAGTAAGTAACAATATTTTCAATATTTTAAGGATTATTTAATGTGGTTAGTGAATTTTTTATTTTTAATTACCTTATTTTTTAGTAGCAATATTAATTCTATGGAAAAACAATCTTTACAACCCGGAGCCTATAAAAAAGAATTAGTTACAAAAGATGGTTCAACGCTTCGATATACAATATATTTACCTAAGCTAGAAGAAAACAAAAAAGTGCCTTTGATACTCGCGCTTCATTATGGCGGAGAAGTAACCCCTTATTATGGTAAGGATTATGCAGACAATTTAGTTATACCTGCATTTAAGAATTTGCCTGCTGTAATTATTGCTCCAGATTGTCCGGGAAAAGATTGGCGAGATCCTAAAAGCGAAGCGGCTGTTTTAGAGCTTTTAGATAAAACAATTGCTGATTTTCCAATAAATCAAAATCAAATGGTAGTAACTGGCTATAGTCGTGGTGGGATTGGGACTTGGTTTATGGCTAGCCGACATCCTAAATTATTTAGTGCTGCCATACCTGTTTCTGCTAGACCAATTGATGAACCTGATGGAACAACTCCTTTTTATGTTATTCATAGCCAAGACGATGAACTTTTTGCTTTAGAACTAACAGAAAAAGCTGTAGAAAAATTAAAAGCTAAAGGTGGAAAAGTAGAATTACACGTTGTTAGTAAAATCACACATTTTCAAACAGGCGATTTTGCAGAAGCTTTAAGCAAATCCGTTCCTTGGTTAGAAAAGCTTTGGGCAAAGGAAAAATAAAGCCAGCTAGCCCACCTAGCCCGCCTAGCCGCCTAGCCCTAAAGGACTAGGCTATTATCAATAGCCCTTAACAGGGCTAAGAATTTGGATATCGCCGCATTTTCAATAGCTTGCAAGACATATCCTATAATTATTTAGTTAATTTCTATTAATTTTTACTACCGTATTTATGGCATTTGCGATTAGGCCAGCAAAATACTCTACAGGCTTTTGTAAATCTGCTCCTGAGATTTGAAAAGATGTGCTAATACTATCTGATCTAAAAAATAAAATATCATGAAGAAAACCATTTATATCTTTATCTACTTCTAAAACCACATCTAAATGATATGGTGGATTAGGTAAAAAAATTACATCTATTTTTTCAAGCTTATTTTTATAAATTCCGCTTATAGGGTTAAATCTTATTTTTTGAACAAATTCACCACTATGCTTAAAATGTGGGCTGTATTCACATATATTTGCTACCAAATAAAACCCTAAGTATTGCATTCCATAAATAATGGCTTCCATTATTGGCAAAGGTCTAATTTCAATAGCATCTGTATCTTTAGGATCCCCACCCATTACAACATTTAATCTGGTATTCACATAAACTTGTTGGTCAAACATAGTTAATGGAGTATTAAGAGGTAATGTAATAACAAAAGGAAAAACTTTAGTTTCTTTAGGTTGAATTGAAAAAGTAGAAGTAATTTTATAACTAGCAAAAATACTATACCAATACCGCTTCTCATTATTTACCCTCTTAAAAATACGAGTGCTTGTATTAATAGAAATATCTTCAATTTTTTCTGTTCGCTCACCGCCAAAAACAAATGTTTGCCCTCGCATTTGCTCCCCAGGCATATAACTAGTTTTTTCTAAACGTGTATCAATCCTAGCTGAACCTATCGAAAAAACAGATAATAATTTCTCAAACATAAAAACACCCCTAATTAAAGAAGATAACTTACTTTAACCCTAGGTATTCTACTAGAAGCGAATGAAAATGATGAACTCCATTTTCCCGTTTTACTGAATAACGACCTTGTTTATAGGTTTGAGAGGCTAGACCACGTTGCACAGTTTCACAAATATCTATGTCTTCAACTTGAATTTCATCGCTAAATTTAACTACTCTTTCAACTTCTTTTTTTACTGCCTCGCTTTCTGGGTTGCGAAAATACCATTCAAACACGGTTAAAGTTTTTGTTGGGCTAAGAGGAATAATCAAATTTGTTGAGTAATTATCAGGGTAAACATTAAGTAGTAAGTTAGGGAAAATCCAAAAATATTGCACTGGGCTGTTATTTTCTTGACCTTGGGCTAAACGTGCGGCGGACTCTCTTATAGGAGAATGCTGGATTGAATAATATTTTTTAGTCTCGACTAAGTATTTTCCATAGTCTAATTCTCTATTTAACCCAGGATGGACAATTGGTATATGGTAGCCTTCTAAGTAGTTGTCAATATAGACTTTCCAGTTACAATTCATATACCAATCTTTGCGGGCAGCAAGTTTTAAGCTTGCTAAATCGTGATAAGCAAATAAATTAGGCAAATCTTCAAGAAAAGTAGCTAGACTAGGGCTATTTTTATCTAGGTTAACAAAAATTAGCTGTCCCCAAATTTCAACTTGAAATTCTGGTAGGCTGTAATCCGCTTTATTAAAACACTCTACCCCGTCAAACTCTGGGCAATGTAGCAATTTACCCGCCAGGCTATAAGTCCAGCCATGATAACCACATTGAAAAGAATTTCTTTTTCCTGCCGCCTTAGCAACTTCTCCAGCACGATGGCGACAAACATTAGAAAATGCTCGGATTTTGCTATCCTTGTCTCGAACTACAACAACAGGTTCATCTGCTACAGTGGCTGTAAAGTAACTTCCAGGCGTTGCAACTTGTTCTAACCTACCAACTAATTGCCAGGTTTTAGAAAAAATATTAAGCTTTTCTGCTGCTAGCATTTCTGCTGAAAAATACCAGTCAGAAGGAATAGTTTGGTTGTAAGCTAAACGTGGGTCAAAATTATATTTTGAAAATTCCATAGGGTTAAATTAAGGTAAATTAAGGTAATAAGTTTTGGTAGTATAACAAAATTTTTTGCCAACAGAGAAACCTCTATTTGCACCACATTTGCATCATTTAACTAGGCTGCAAAAAGCCATTGGCTTTAGTATAATCAAAATCGTTTGGCTTTATTTTATTATGCTTTTTGTTATGGAGAAGTTAAAGTGACCAATTGGCCGACATTAGCCGATTACCAAAACGCGATAAATACCCCTTCTTGCTTTTTAGATCCTGACCTACAAAAAGCAAAAGTAAGCTCAAGTCTAATTCAAGGCACTAATGCACTTGTTTATCAGATGCAAAACAACAATAAATCTTGGGCGATTCGCTTTTTTCTTAAAGAAACTACAGATCAAGAAAATCGATACACAACTTTAAGTAAATATCTAAAAAGCATTTGGATCCCCAACCTGGTTAATTTCAGTTATTTAGCTCAAGGAATACAAATAAATGGGAGAAGTTTTCCTATTGTAAAAATGGATTGGGCGCAGGGTGTAAAGCTTAACGACTATATAACAAAAAACTTAAATAACCCTAGGGTTTTGATGATTTTAGCTGCTCAATGGCGAGGGCTAGTTAATACTTTACGTGGCAATAGGCTTTCACACGGTGATTTAGAGCCTAATAACATTATTATTAATGAACAAGAGCAAATTTTACTGGTTGATTATGACAGTATTTTTAACCCTTCCCTGCGAGGTCAAAATAGCTTAGAACTAGGAAATAGTGATTTTCAACATCCACAAAGAAATTTACAAAGTTTTGATGAAAAGTTAGCTGATTTTTCATCTTTAGTAATTTATCTTAGCTTACGAGCCTTAGCAGTAGATCAAAATTTATGGCAAAAGTACCATAAGAGTAGCAATTTGATTTTTTCAATAGCTGATTTTCAAAGTCCGCGAAACTCTCAACTTTTTACAGAGCTAAAATCATGTTTTGATCCAAGTGTTGTTGCTCTAGCTAAACAATTAGAAATAGCCTGTTTAACGGCATTTGAAGCAATACCTGATTTTGAATCAGTAGTAAACGAGTCTTTATCAATGCCAAGCGACTCTTTAGAAATTCCTCCAACTAGGGTGACAGATGGATTAAAAAAGCCTACAACCTCACCAATGGATGAAAATATTAGAAATTTGGTAGCTAATCAAATTTCAGCTAGTAACCTTGAGCATCAAGCTACATCAACTAATCAAGCTAGGTCTACAAACCCTATTGCAGAAAAAGATATTCCTCTTACCCGTGTTGATATATCTGGAGAGTTGCCCCCTGCTAAAATTGCAGTTGGAAAACGAGGAAGCGATCTTAATTTTAATGCCCAAATAAGCCTTGAAGACGCGGCTAGAGGCATAATGCTGCCTATTAAAATCCCTAGACTTCAATTTTGCCAGAGTTGCCAAGGTAAAATGATGATGGACGACTCTAGCAAGTGTCGAACTTGCAAGGGACTAGGCAAAATCAATATAGAAAACACATTTAATATAAACATTCAACCAGGGGTTAAAGATGGCGAACGTCTTTGCTTAACAGGTCAAGGAGAAGTTAGTTTTGATGGTGGGGCTAATGGCGATCTTTATGTAAATATTGTTATTAGACAACATCATTTTTTCCAAAGACAAGGAAATGATCTTTACTGCACGGTCAACATAACAGATGAACAACTAGGGCAAGAAATAGCCTTTTTAACCATATATGGAAAAAATATCATGGTTAAAGTTCCTGCTAATACTACTAATGGGACGTTAATTCCTGTTGTTGGTAAGGGAATGCCCATAGTAGGCGAATCTAAAAACGGGGACTTATACCTAACCGCAAATCTAATAAGTAATAAAACTAATAGCTCACAACCTAATTATCCTAGTAACACTTATCAGCCCTTTAATAATCCTTACACGCCTTATGCTAGTCCATTGCAGCAAGCACAACAAAATCAGCGTCCTCTTTATTATCCTGATCCATTAAATGACCCTAGCAATTCACCTAATAGAACGCCTTTTGATAATTCATATAATCCTGCTCAAAACATGCAGAAAGTGCCACCCTATCAACACCCTTACCAAATGCCCAATCAAATGCCTATAGGATCAGAGGCTTTTTTAGATAGCGTAATTCAGCAAATAAAAAGTCATGCAATGATCGCTTTTGCACTCTCTGTGCTTAGTTTATTTTGTTTTGGAGTAATTGCCGGGCCAGTATCATTTATACTTTCTGGAAAAGCATTAAAGTTAATTGCTCAACATAATATTGGTTATGATTACCGTGTTTGGGCTTTGGCAGGGCGATATATTGGCATTTTTTCATTTGTTCTAAATGTTTTGTTATTTATTGCAGTAGTTTTTAGCTAAGTCCAATAAATATTAATTAATAGAGCAGCGGCACTTAGCAAAATAATGTTTGGCTACAGATAGCAATCTGTATATAATTGGGCAAATAGGTCAAAAATAGTTTTTATTGTTCTAACAAATTTTAATTAGAACACATATCCAAATAGTTTTTATATTAATAAATTATTAAAAATAGTGAGGAAAACATGCTATCCAGAATTCGCCGTTTTTCCCAAATTTTTCAAGCTGCAATTTTATCCTGTGTAATTTCCACCCTTTTTGCTGGCGTTTGCTACGGCCAACAACAAGGAAATACAATTGTTTTAATTAGCGGAGGAAATACTAATCCTAATTCTTCCACGTCATTTAGCGGCGGTATAAACCCTGCTGTTAGTGGAAATGGTCAATTTATCACTTATACAGCAACATTTCCTGATCTTCAACCCGCAGTTTCAAGTGACATCAGCGCAGGGGATAGACTGATTATAAGTAGAGCTAATCTTGATGATAGCGTGCGTGAAGGATTAGCCACTTCTTTAAGTGGAGATGGTTCAAGAGCAGTTTTTCAGTCATCTATCAATTTAATAGATCCTACTGCTGGTTCTAGTGGTTCAAATATTTACTTAAATGTTCGTGGCAACAATGCAGTTTCTTTAATTAGTGGATCTTTTAATTCTTCACTAAATCCAGCTAATGGAAGCAGTTTTTCTCCTGTTATAAGTGGAGATGGCAATTCAATTGTTTACATTTCTAATGCTACCGATCTTACCAGCGATATTTTTATTCCACCTCCATCTAGCATATACCTTTTTAATAATAGTGGTAATACTTTAATAAGTAGAGATAGCACTGGGCCTTTAGCAAATTGCTCTTCACCTACTATTAGTCAAAATGGTTCTGTTATTGCCTTTATATCTGGAAGTAATGTTTTTGTTAGGGATATTAGCACTAATACTGATACAGCTACCCAAATACCAAACCTCCCATTAAGTAATAATGCTCCTCCACAATTTCTTACTATTAGTTCTGATGGAAGTACCATAGCTTATGTTTCTGGCAGTGCTATATTTGTAATACCTCTTGGTCAAGCGAATATGACAAGAATGCCTATTCAAGTTTCAACTATTTCTGCAAATAATGCTCGACCCATAGCTTTAAATACAAATGGTACTCTTTTAGCAGTTGCTACAGGTCAAAGGTTTGCAGCAACCGACACCAATAACTTTAGCGACATATACCTTTTTAATTTGCAACAAGGCTTGCAAAGTGCAGCTTTAGTTAGTATTCCTAATCTTGATACTAACAATATTGGTAGTGATGGAGATAGTTTTTCCCCTGCTATTAATGCTAATGGTGCTGTTATAGCGTTTTCTTCAAGGGCCACAACTCTTACAACAGACAATCTTTTTTCATCGACAAATGTTTTTGCTAGTGTTCTAGCTGGTGGGCTTATAGGTGGCGGAGTTGGAACAATAAATCTTGGGCCGGTTTGCTTCCCTGCTGGTCAAGGTATTGCTCCTAATGCAATAGAGCTTTCTTGGGGCTTCCCTGGTGTCCACAACGAGCAATTAAGAGGCTTTAAGGTTGAAATTAATAGAAAAGAAGGCTCTCAATTTAAGCAAATTGCTAAAGTCCCTGCTGATGGTAAAGCAATATATATTGATACTTCCCTAAAAGCTAATACTAGATATGAATACCGCCTTTGGATAGAAGATCCTAAAGGCTTTGCTTATTCTGTAGACTTTGCGGCTAAAACGCAAAAGAAGAATAAGAAGAATAAATAAGTTTCTTTCTGGATAGAAAAACTTCTGATGCCGAGAAATATTTTCTCGGCATCTTTTTTTGCAAAACTATTTTTACTTATAGCTATGGAATTAAATAATCTACTCTCTAATGTAACATTTGTTAATAGCAATGAAATGCTGCTTTCACTACATCAATCTTTGATGGAAAGCTCATTTATAGCTTTAGATATTGAAACGGCTTATTGGTGGGATAAAACTGCTGAACGAGTTTCCTTAATTCAATTAGGAGTACAAAGAGAAACTGTTTTTGAAGTTTGGGTAATAGATTGTTTTTGTAACTTAAACTTAAAACCATTGCAAGAAATAATGATTAACAGCAACATTATTAAAGTTATTCATAATGCTAGCTTTGATGTAAATAAGCTTAGAAAATTATCTAACATTATTGTAGAAAATGTTTTTGATACAATGCTAGCCGCGCGTCGATCAGGTGAAAAAGGCTGCTCACTTGAAGCACTAGCTAAAAGACACCTTGGAATTAGTTTAGACAAAACTTTTCAACGCTCAAATTGGGCTAGTCGTCCGCTGTCAAAAGAACAGCTAAACTATGCTGCTAATGATGTGATAGTCACATTACTACTTTATCAAAAAATAGCTGATAAACCCCATTTAGGAAAATATAAAGCTCAAAGTCGCTTTAGCCATTATGAAGAACGCCCTGTAGTTACAACTTTTGAGCATCCTGTCCGTAATTTGTGCGCACCAATTCCAGTTAATGAGGTGGCAACAAAAGCATTAATTAAAATTGTTATGCAGTTTCCAGGGCGTTATAGTGTTCAATCCCTTGCCCATTGTTTAGGCAGAGATCGCGCAGGGCTAGCAGGTTTTATTGTTGATAACGCAATTAGCAAAGAAGCCTTTATTGACCATAAAGAAGCCCTAACTATCATTGCAGAATTAATCACTAAAGGTTATTTAGTTGACCGAGGTTATCGCTTAAGTATTGGGCAAGATGCGCTAAGGAAAGTATAAATATTTTGTTAAAGTAGGAAATCTTCACCAAGAATTGCTTGTTTATTAAGCAAAACTTCGTGCATTATTGTCAAGTTAAGGATTTTCCGAAATGTCAAAATAAAACATTTACAATTGAAGCAAAATTGTTGACAATCCATTGATCTTGCATATTGATTAATTTAACTTATTTATGGCATTTACCCGCATTAAATCAAATCATTGCCCAGGAAACTGGAGGTTAACTTTATTCTTATGAGTCCTAGAAGACTGTCGTCTAATTCTAATAGCTCAGGCGTTGATAAAAAAACCAAAAAACTATCTAACGAAGTTAGGCTTAGTGCTTATGGTTGCACGGATGTTGGCGTAGTTCGATCAAATAATGAAGATAGTTTCTTACTCTCCGACCTTGCTACAGGTGCGCAAATTTCTGGCGAAGAAATTAATAACCAAAAAGTTAGTAAACGTGGCACTTTGTTAATAATTTCTGATGGCATGGGAGGCGCGCAAGCAGGTGAAGTAGCCTCAGCAATGGCTGTTGCTGCTGTACGTAGTGAGTTAATGAAATCTGTTGCTTCTCGTCCGGCTGAGGAACAGTTAATAAAGGCTGTCCAACGTGCTAATTACCTAATTTGGAAAGAAAGCCAAGATAATTCTGCAAAGTCTGGTATGGGGGCAACCCTAACCGCTGCATTAGTACGTGATGGCAAAGCTTATATTGCTGAAGTAGGCGATAGTCGAGCCTATTTAATCAGGGGCGAATCAATCCTACAAGTTACAATAGATCAATCCCTCGTAGAACTTCTTATTCTAGCTGGTGAACTTTCGCGCGAAGAAGCAGAACATGCACCTATAAAAAATGTAATCCTCCAAGCTATGGGAACTCAGCAGGAAATAAAAGTCGCGCTTACTGGTATTGATCTTAGACGTGGTGATTATTTGCTACTTTGTTCAGACGGTTTATCTAACAAGGTTACCGAAGCGGAAATGCTTAAGTTCACGCTTAAGGCAAGCAGCATTGAAATGGCTTGTAAACAGCTAATTGAACTAGCTAAAAGACGAGGTGGAGAAGATAACATCACTGTAATAATTTGTGCTTTTGATGGAGAAGGTCTAATTCCACAATCCCAAGATAACCACTTTGAACGTTCCGTCCATTCAATAGTTTCTTTCTATCCCACTGTAGAAGAAGAATCGGTTTCCCCAGAAGCTAAAACACAACCTTTGTCTAACAGCTAAAATTAGTAAATTTAAAGAGAAAAATAAGGAATGCTTGCAAAATGCGTGCATTCCTTATTCCATTTTATTAGTATTTAGAACATTGTTAGACAAAGGAAAAAATCATGTCATCAAAACTTAAGCCTAAATTCAAAGTAGCTGAATATCTCTCTATAGAACGTAAAGCTGAATATAAAAGCGAATACTTTGATGGTGAAATTTTTGCTATGACAGGAGCAAGCCGCAAACATAACCTTATTTCAACTAATGTAGTTACATCACTTAACCAACAAATTGAGAATAGAAACTGTGAACTTTACGCAAGTGACATGCGGATAAAAGTACCAAAAACAGGTCTTTATACTTATCCTGACATAGTTGTAGTTTGTGATGAACCTCAATTTGAAGATGAGGAATTAGATACATTACTTAATCCAAGGCTTATTATTGAAATTCTTTCTAAAACTACAGAAAACTATGATCGTGGAGAAAAATTTGAACATTATCGCTCCATAGATTCCCTACAAGAATATACTCTAATAGCTCAAAAGAAACCCCATATAATGCACTATGTTAGACAAAATGATAATAGTTGGTTACTTGTAGAAACTAGCACTTTAGATGATAAATTGCATTTGCCTTCTATAAATTGCGAGCTTTTGTTAGTTGATGTGTATAGAAAAATTAGGTTTTAAAAGTAGATTCGCTCCTGCTGAGAAACTTGTGATATGCATAGGTTGGGATGAATCCTTCACAAGCTTCTCAATAGGAGCGATAGTTGCTTAGTTTATCGGTGAAAAAAAAATTTTTGTTGCCCATCTATAAAAAATTTTTCCGTAAGAAAATTTAATCACAAATAAATTAAAGCTTCCAAAATCTTTTAAACCGTGCTATTTGTTCTTTTGTGGACAATTCTATAGAAACAACTTGTGATAAATGCGGCAAAATTTTAAGAACTAACCAAACCATTTGTATCAAATGTTCTCGTAACTCCACTCAAGAGACTAAAACGGGTCGTGTTTGGCTAGCTTTAGGAGGTTTTTTTTTCCTACTTAGCGGCATTATCCTAGCAGCAACATTTTGGTTTGTAGAAAATAGACGTGCCAATAAAGTTATTAACACTAGCTCTTTTACACCCATCAGCAATATTACAACTTCAAATAATCAACCAACTTTACGATTAAATAAATTAAATAGCCAAGAATTACTTGATTTAGTCCCTGTTAGCGTTTTATCCCGCTATCGTTCAAAAACAGGTGATCCCTTACCTGATCAAACAGTGATTATTGAACAAGATACAGATCAATATTTAGTTCTTTTTGGCTCAGAATTAACTGATGGTGACAACCGCGAGCCTATTATTTCTATGTTTAAGCTAGAAGCTCAAACACTCTCAGATGTTAGCCGTGAAGCTCTTCCCTTTATAGAAGGAAAATTAGGTGGTAAAAACACAGAAGTTAAGTTAATTGATAAGGGGCCAGAATTTGATCTAAAAATGCCTTTTCAAAATAACTTATTTGAAAGTTGTGTCACTTGTGAACAAGCCTATAGTATTCAAGAAGTTAACTGGTGCGAAACAAATTATCAATTAGGTAGTAAATACCTTGGCAATGATCCCTATACCGTCTTTTATCTAGTAGCACAGTCTTTAAGTAAACAGACTATTGCTCCAGAACATCGCAGCTATATTGATCCTAGTCTTGACCCAATAATTATATTAGGGCTAGAAAAACATTCTGGAAAAGCTTGGTCAGTAGAAAACTTAACAACTAATAACAAATTCAAAATAAAGAGCTTAGATAAAATTACTTATTCATTAAGTAATAGTATTAGAGCGTTAAATATTACTGTAAGTAAACAGGAAAATGGTTTATGGATAGCAACAGCAATAGAAGTCTATGACCCAGATTCGCCAATAGAATCACCTACCGAAACCGAATAAAGTTTTTTTAGTTAATACACTGTAAACTACTACAATTGATTAAAAATATTAAATATGTTATCTAAGGAAAAGATAGTATTTACCTTTTTTTAAGAGTTTAATTAAGAGTCTAAAGTTTATGTCACAAAAGCAGGAATTAAAATGGTATGGTTGGGGGCTAGCAAATAAAACCTTTGATCTTAGTCGTCGTCATAATTTTTGGCCTTATATACGTGAAAAATTAGAACTTAAAGATAGTGAAACTTCCGCAAATTCTTTACCTATCAATTTATCAGACATTAAGATCACCCCTACAGACACAAATCTAGCGGCTAAATTTGAAAAATTATTATCTAGCGACCAAGTAAGAAGCGATGATCTAGCTAGAATTACTCATTCAGTGGGAAAAAGTTTTCCTGATTTAACACGTATTCGCAAAGGCTTAATAGAAAATCCGCCAGATTTGGTAATTTACCCTAAGACAGAAAATCAAATTTTAGAAGTTTTGCAGCTAGCTAGCGACTTAAAAATAGCCGTAATTCCTTTTGGCGGTGGCACTAGCGTTGTAGGTGGAGTTGAAGCCTTAAAAAGTAGTGGTCAAAAGGCTGCTATTAGCTTGGATTTAAGCCTGCTTAATCAACTGGTAAATATTGATGAAATTTCGCTACTTGCAACTATTCAAGCTGGAATGTTAGGCCCTGCACTAGAAAAAGCTTTGCAAGCTCGTGGTTACACTTTAGGACATTATCCACAATCATTTGAATTTTCTTCCCTAGGTGGCTGGATTGCAGCACGTTCCGCAGGCCAACAATCAAATAAATATGGTCGTGTAGAAGATATGGTGTCTAGTGTGACACTAGCTAGCCCTAAAGAGTTAATTACTACCCTGGATGCTCCTGCATCAGCGGCAGGGCCATCAATAAAACAACTTTTAATTGGCAGTGAAGGAATATTTGGAGTAATTACTAAAGCTAAAATGCGTATTCACCATATGCCAACAATTAAAATTTATCGTGGAATATTGTTTAAGGACTTTTTAGCTGGTGCGCAAGCAATTCGTACAATTATCCAGGCAGGCTTAAACCCTTCTACCATAAGGCTTTCAGACGAAGTAGAAACTAGCGCAATTATGAAAATGCGGGCTGAGTCTGAGTCAATGCTTGAAAATGCGCTTAGCAAAGCTGGGAAATGGTACTTAAAAAATCGTGGTTATAGCACTTCTACTTGTTTAATGATTTTAGGCTTTGAATCAACAGATAAATCAGTAAAACAAGAAATTAAAGCAGCATTAGATATTTGTAAACATCACGACGGCATAGACTTAGGAACTCGTGTCGGCCAACATTGGTATAAAGAACGCTTTGAGCTACCTTACTTAAGAGATACATTGCTAGATTATTCAATAATGATTGATACTTTAGAAACGGCTACAACTTGGGCAAATTTAGCTAATCTTTATAATTCTGTAAAAAGTGCATTAACTTTGAGTATAGAAAGTTTTGGTTTTCGGGCTGTAGTTTTTTGCCATATTTCCCATAGCTACCATGATGGAGCATCGCTTTATTTTACTTTTCTAACTAAACAAACTAAAGGGTCAGAGCTAGAGCAATGGCAAGTAATAAAATCTACTGCTTCAGATTCAATCATAGCTGATGGAGGAACGATTTCCCATCATCATGGTGTAGGCCGTGATCATGCTAAGTGGGCAGAACGTGAACATGGTAAACTAGCAATGGCAGCGTTAGCTAGCGTAAAACAAATTTTTGACCCTCAAGGAATACTTAATCCAGGTAAAATAATCACATGACAAAAATAGCACTTGAGCCAAGAGCAACGGCTATAGATAAATTACAAAAAGAAGATTTTGATATTTTAATAATTGGTGGCGGAATAACTGGAGTTGGTGCTTGTCAGGATGCAGCATCTAGGGGGCTAAAAGTAGCATTAATTGAACGGGGTGATTACGCTATTGGCACTTCTAGCCGTTCCTCTAAGCTTATTCATGGTGGACTACGTTATTTAGCTCAAGGAGATTTCCGCGTAACCTATGAATCTTGTTCAGAACGTGCATTGCTTCAGGAACTAGCACCACATTTAGTAAGACCTATGTCTTTTTTAATCCCTATTTATCGTTGGGGACATGGAGCGCAAGTTTTTCTTGGACTTTGGCTTTATGACATTGTTTCTAAAGTTAAAAATTCTCGTTTTCATAAACGCTTAAGTGCTAAAAAAGCTGTTGAAATGGTTCCTTTACTAGAAACCGATGGGCTTCATTTAGCCTATCTTTATCACGATTGCCAAACTAATGATGCTCGTCTTGTTATGGAAGTAACAAAATCAGCCACAAGCTACAATGCTGTATGCTGTAATTATTTGGAAGCAATTGATTTAGTCAAAGAAAAAAATGTAATTTCTGCTGTTAAAGCGCGAGACTTAATTTCTAACAAAGAAATTATCATTCGTGCTAAACAAGTTATAAATGCTACTGGGGTTTGGATGGACAAAATGTGTCAGGCCGATGACCCACAGGCTAATAGCAAAGTAAGACCTGCTAAAGGTGTACATATTACAATAGATCGCTCTCGTATCCCTACCACACAAGCTTTACTTTTTGAATCAGCCGCTAATGATAAACGCTCTCTATTTTTTATTCCCTGGTATGAAGGGATTATCATTGGGACTACAGACACAGATTTTAAGGGCGATATTGAATCGCCTACAGCCTCAGCCGAAGACATTAAATATATAGTTGACTCAACAAATAAAGTTTTTCCTAACGCAAAACTTACTAATAAAGATATTTTAGCTACTTATGCAGGTCTTCGCCCGCTTATTGATGAAGGTGGCAAATCAACTAAAGATATCTCTCGTGAACATCGTATTTTTGAAAGTGATTCTGGTTTAATTTCAATTGCTGGTGGAAAGCTAACAACTTATCGCTTGATGGCTAACCAATTAATGGATTTTGTGTTTAAGAGTATGAAAACACGTAACTTAATTCAAAATGTTAAACCAACTATTACAGATAAAATTTTCCTAAGTGGGTTTTCTAGCAGCCAACCGCTAGATAAAGTTCAAAAACAAGTTAAAGACGAAGCTAGAAAATTAGGTTTAGATGAGACTATTGCTAATCATCTGGTAGAAGATTATGGAGTTAATGCAAATGAAGTCTTAAATATAGTTTCAGCTAAATCTAGTTTAGCAACACGACTTGTAGAAAAACTTCCATTTATTCAAGCTGAAGTAATTTATTGTGTTAGACAAGAACAAGCCACTAGACTTGATGATTTCCTAGTGCGACGCACTAGAATTGCGTTTCTTACCTCTGACCAAGGCGTAAGTGTAGCAGCAAAAGTAGCTGAACTTATGGCAATAGAACTAAACTGGTCAGTCCCAACAAAGGAAACCGAACTCCAACGCTATCAAGAAACTTACGCAGTCCAATATACAGTATAAAATAATGCTTAACTACTTTATTCACAAGTAGTTAAGCATAACACATTCTTTATTTTCACAAATATATTTTTAAGTAATTCTAATTGTGTATAGCAAATAGTTAGACACTATATGTAGAAGTTTGTTTTTGGATCTTTAACTTAAACAACAATATAGCGTAAGTTTTTCTTGCCATCCCCTAGTGGTTGTGTGCTATCTTATCACACAACCATTAGTATGATTTTTGTGGAGATCTGATGAAGTGTCCCTACTGTAACTCTTTATTTGACAAGGTGATAGATTCTCGTGAAAGTCAAGAAGGCGAAGTAATTCGCCGTCGACGTGAATGTACAGATTGCAATCGGCGTTTTACTACTTATGAACGTCTTGAGCAATTGCCTTATATGGTGATAAAAAAAGATGGTCGTCGTGAACCGTTTGATCGTAATAAAGTACTCTCAGGACTACTAAAAGCTTGTGAAAAAAGACCTGTTAGCCCAAATAAACTAGAAGAAATCACTAATGAAATTGAAAGATTTGTCCAAGAATCTAAAGAACGTGAGCGACCTACTACTAAAATAGGCGAACTGCTTATGAGAAGGCTAAAAACTTTAGACAAAGTAGCTTTTGTAAGGTTTGCGTCTGTTTACAAAGATTTTAAGGATGTCACCGAGTTTATGAATGAGCTTAAATCATTAACTCAAACAACTGCGCGTAAAGGTACAAGATAGTAAAAATAGCTTAAGTTTAGGCTAGGATTTTATATTAGTTATTGTTTTCAGTTCTTTAAGCGGTTATCATTAGCAAAGTTCCAAATTTTTACCTAGTTTTTTAACAACAACTCAGATTTTATCTTAAAACTTAAATATTAGATGGGGTCTGTTTGCTCTAAGAATAGAACTCGTAGTAATTTTTCTGTAAATTGCGAATGGACTAATGGAGGAGAAAAATGATGAAACATCTAGTAGCTGCAATGGCTAAAGCATTAGTGGATAATCCAGATCAAGTACAAGTAAATGAAATCGATGGTGCGCAAACTAGCATTATTGAACTTCGTGTTGCAGAATCAGATCTGCGGCATGTAATTGGCAAAGAAGGGCGTACAGCACGAGCAATGCGCGATATTATTTATGCTGCTAGCAAAAAGCTTAACCGCCGTTACCATTTAGAGATCATTGAACCAGGTAAAAATGATCGTTAATGTTTCTTTAGCCAAACCTAAATTTTATACTTGGGCAGTCAAACTCTAAAAAGGACACACCTAGTGGGTGTGTCTTTTTGGTGATTTATCCTTAAAATATTCAGATTATTAAGCTTAATACCCGCTTACTAAAAAAGCAGCCTAATATATTTTTACTAAAATATCCTTCTAGTTATAACTTACCTTTAACAATCTCCTAGCTAAGTTTATTCAAATTATCTTAACTATGACTCTCTATGTGGGCTATCTATCCAATGTCTTAGCACCTAGTTAATAATCCCTTAGATTAACCTACAGGATTACCTGAGAGATTTTCAGGTTTTCTTCTGCTTTATTTTTCCTTGAGATCCAAATATTCTTTACACCAGCAAGACAAATTAAAACTTAGTCCTGCCAGCAGAACAACTGCTTAAAACTAATTTTTTGGGTGAGAGATAATTATGACTACAACAGCTTCTAAGAAAAAAATCGATGCAAAAGGCCATACTCCTTTAGTAAAAAGAAAAAAGACCAAAGAAGAAGAAAACGGTGATGGAACACCAAAAGAGTCCTTAAGAGGTCGTAGCAAACGCAACATCCTAACTGCACGTCAACAAGAAACCTTAAAGTTATTAGTTGAAGGTATGACTAATAAGCAAATTGCTGATATCTTAAAAATCAGTGTAAAGACTGTTGATGCTCATCGTGCTAGCATTATGACCCGTTTACAAATTCACAGTTTAGCTGGACTTGTAAAATATGCTATTCGCACTGGCTTAACTTCTATGGACTAATACTTGTACTAGTTAATAATTCTTAATAAATAAAGGCTAATGAGGAAACTTATTAGCCTTTATTTATTTTCTGATACCTGTCGGTTAGTGATGACTAGACCTTGAGAGTTATTTAGCTCTTTAATAAAAAGTGTAAGAGGTTTAGCTTTTTTTCCCAGTAATTCCCATGAAATTTCTGCTGATTGGTGTGGTTTTAATGAAAAAACATAAACTTTTTTTGTCTTTTTATTAGGATAGTCCCAAAATATTTCTGTTCCCTCTTGACCATTAACCTTTAAGTTAACTATTTTTGACTCTACTTCTACAAAAAGAAAAATATCTTCCCACTCAAGTTTTACAGGTGTTTGACCAACAGGTAAATCTATTTGTTTTAGTAAAATATCGCTGCCTAATAATGGTTTTTCCTTTAATTTAGCAGAAAGAAAAACTTTTCCAGGTGAGATAAAAGGAAAATAATACACATTGCTATCTACTCTATTTAATGCCTTTATTTGATTATTAAGTAAAAGTTCTACTTCGTCTCGTCGGTCAGTAGTAACAATTAATTGTGCATCTCGTTTACTAAGCATTACTTCTACGGTTTGACCTGCTGATAAATCAAATTCTTTTGGATTAGCTTCTAGCGGGTAAAAATTATTTCCTAAAGCTTGAAAAATACCTTCAATTAGAACATGTTGCGGAGGGAGATTTTTAAGAACTATTCTTTCATTACTAATTTGTGATGTAGCTAGTAATTTTTTATTAATTAAAATATCTACACTTGGGCGATCTACTTGGATTATCAAAGTAGCATCATTCCAACTTATTGATTCTTTTACTACTTGATCCGCAAGTAAGGTTACTTCTTTATCTATTATTTGTGATCCTGATTTTATTTTTAGATTGGTTTTTCCTGGTAGCATTGAAGGAAAAATAAGTTCTGATTGAGCTTTTTCTGAAACTAAAGTGACTCCATTAACAGCAATTTCCACAGCAGGACGATCTACAATAACTTGTAGCAAAGCATCTTTTCTAGTTAAGTTCACTGCATAGGTTTTATTTGCTTCAACTTGAAGTTCTTTAGGATCAACTTCTAGTAAATATTTATTTCCTTGTTTGTCAGTAGCTACACCAGAGATTTTTTTTAATCCTGGCGCAATATTACTTAAACTAATAATTTGACCTGCACTGTTAGAAGTAGCTTCTAATCGGTTGTTAATATAAAGATCTACATTTGCACGATCAAACCGAACATCTAGCGTTGCATCATCCCAACCAACATTAACCGAACTATTGGTTTTATTTGAAATATCAACTAATTTAACTAAGTCTTTTTTGCCTGGTAATTTAGCTATTAAAGTTGTTGGGCCAAATTCCAAGTTATTAAAAATTAATTTTTCTCCAGCATATTTTGACAATTGAGATGGGTAGCCTGTTAATTCAATTAAAATACCTGCGCGATCAGCAATAACTATTAATTCTGCATCTGCATTACCTATTTCTACAGTTGTAACTAGACCTGTTTTTACTACTACAGACTTGCTTTCTACTTTGTCAGTTTCTCGCCAAGAGATATTATTTCTACCTTCTTTTAAGCACATAACAACAGTATTTTGATCTATGCGAGAATGATTTTTAGGAGAAGTAATTTCTATTGCAGGGTTATTAAGTTTAATTACTAATGTGCCATAGTCTTTGATCTGAGCAAAAACACTACTAGCAAAGCAAATCAGGAAATAAAAAAGTAAAAAGAAATTAAATAAGTATTTATACATGATGACTATTAGGTTTTTATTTAGATAAAAAATCTTGTGCGCAACGAAATCCAATTGTCCTAAGTATTTCTTTTTGTCTTTGGCTACTATTTAGTTGACCTAGCCAAAACCGGCGCGTAGTCAGTATATAACTTGAACTATCATGATAGCTACCACCACGAAAAATTTTTTCTATATCTGGACAATTATTATTTTCTAACGGTTTTATATTGTTTTTTTGATAACAACTTGTAGTCCATTCCGCTACATTTCCAGCTAAGTCTAAGACACCAAAAGGACTTTTTCCAGTTGGATAACTCCCAATTTTGTTAGGGCGATCTTTGCCTGTTTCTTGAGAATTAGCATGTCGGTAAATTTCTTTAGCCTGATCTCCCCAAGGATATAAATATTTAACTGTCCCAATATTGTTGCCTCGTGCAGCATATTCCCATTCTGCCTCTGTAGGCAAGCGTTTTCCTAACCATTTAGCATAAGCTTCGGCTTCCTTAAATGTAACATTAGTAATGGGATAATCTGATTCTTCCTTTTTAAATGTCCAAGTTTCCCAGCGTTTTAGCAATGGATTATTAGCATTTGCCTTAAGAAAAGCTTGAAATTGTTGATTAGTAACTTCCATTACATCTAGATAAAAAGCATTGATTGACACTTCCCTTTCAGGTCTTTCATAAACATCAGAAATCGTTAAAATGTCTGTTCCCATTAAAAATCTTCCTGAAGGAATTAAAATCATACCTGGCGGCAAATAAGGCGTTATTAAATCTTTTGGTGGCGGTGCAGCTATCCAATTAGCAGGCTTAATGTCAATTGATGGATAATTATTTAGATAAATATAAGTAACTGTAGATAATAAACTTACAACTAATATTACAGCTAAAGCAATTTTATTAAATAATGGTCTATCTACTTTCTTTTCTAAAAGATCTGTAGATTGTTGGCTAGCCGACAAGTCAAGCACATTGTTAAAAATGTCTATTTTTTTTTCTATTGATAAGGCTAAAGCTTTTTTCATTTCTAAAGCACAATTGTAACGATTCCTAGTATTTTTACTTAAAGCTTTAGAAATAATATTTTTTATTTCTAAAGGAATATTTTCAGGAAATTCAATAGGAGCAGCCTTTTTTAAGTCGCAGATCTCTCGCATAAGCAACGTCGGACTAGGCCATTTAACACGACTATAAAGCTGCTGTGTTGTCAGCAGTTCATAAAAGATAGCTCCACAAGCCCAAATGTCTATCATCTGGCTTACTTGGCCTTCTAATGCTTCGGGGGACATATATTCTATTGCACCAATTGGATTTTCAGTAATTCGCTCGCTATCAACCCAGCTTGAAATAGCAAAATCAGCAATCAACGGCTCTGTTTTCTCTTTAAGTAAAATATTTGCAGGTTTTAAGTCTCGATGAACTAAATCTTGTCCAGATAAATTTTTTTTCTGATGAATACTTTCTAAACCAGAAATTATTTTTAGCATTAACTCTTGAGTTTCTTGTAAAGAAAGACTCTCTTTACTCGCGCGAACATTTTCTAGCAAATCAGCTAATGTTCCATACTTAGCCCAATTGCTAACAATTATTCCTAAACTATCATCAAAAGCAGTAAAAGCTTGAAAACCAAAATGAACATAAGTGTCTTGTTTTAGGTGGAACTGCTGCATTACTTCCCACTCATTAGCAAAGTCTTGTTTACGTTTTGGATGAGAAAGATTAAAAATTTTTAGTACAAAATAGTCATCTGTTGTTAGCAATTTAGCTCGCCATACTTTAGCAGAAAGCCCTGCTCCAAGCTCTTCTACAAGTTCATATTGATTATTGATGACCTGACCTTTTACTAACATTTGTTAAACTCAATATTTTTCTTGGGATTCACATTTGGCACGTTCGCCAAGAAAAAAATAAATTAGAAACATTTTACGGAATAAAATTTTACTAAATTGCTTATTAATTGGCATAATCTTATTACAAAATCAGAAAAATAGTTTATCTTGTCCCTTTTACTAGATTATTTAACTTAGTTTAATATAACTAATTGCGCTAAGGAGAAAGTATGCGGCAATTGATTTTAGCTTTGATATTAGTTTTTTCTTTTGTAGGAATTTCTTGTAATCCCCAAAATAAAACAGAAAATAAAACAACTGAACATTCAGAACATAAAGCAGGTGGTATTAAATGGGAAAAATGGAGCGATGAAGTTTTTGAACGTGCTAAAAAAGAAAATAAATGTGTAATTTTAGATTTAGAAGCGGTTTGGTGTCATTGGTGCCATGTGATGGAGGAAATTACTTATAGTGAACCTGAAGTTATAGATCTTATTTCTAAAGGCTTTATTGCTGTTCGTGTAGATCAAGATTCCCGTCCAGACCTTTCAAACCGTTATGAAGATTATGGTTGGCCTGCAACAATCTTTTTTGCTCCAGATGGAACGGAAATAGCTAAACGTAGCGGCTATATTCCGCCTAAACCAATGGCTGCATTATTAGACGCAATTATTAAAGATCCAACTCCAGGCCCATCGGCTGATCCTGACAAAGTTTTAACTGCTAATGAATCACCTTTTCTTGCTCCAGAGGTAATAAAAGAAGCTAAGGAAATTTTCTTAAATGGTTATGATAAAGAGCAAGGTGGCTGGGGTTTTTCCCATAAATATATGGATTGGGACAGTGTGGAATATTGTATGACTGCTGCTAGTAGGCAAGGCGACAAGGAAGCCGAACAAATGGCTAAACAAACTCTACAAGCTCAACTTCAAATAGTGGATCCGGTTTGGGGAGGAGTTTATCAATATTCGGCTGGAGGAACTTGGAAAGAACCTCATTTTGAAAAAATTATGGCTATGCAGGCAGAAAATATGCGTGTTTACGCGCTAGCCTACACTCTATGGGGCAATGAAGAATACTTAAAAACGGCAAAAGACATACATCGCTATCTTAAAGATTTTCTTACCAGCCCTGAAGGTGCTTTTTATACTAGCCAAGACGCAGATTTAGTTAAAGGTAAACATAGCGAAGATTACTTTAAGCTAGATGATGCAGCACGTCGTAGCAAAGGCATTCCAGCCATAGATAAACATATTTATGCAAGGGAAAATGGTTGGGTAATTAATGCCCTAGTTACACTTTATAGTGCTAGTGCAGATGAAAAATATTTACAGGACGCTATAAAAGCTACTGAGTGGGTTATAGCTAACCGCAATTTGCCAGGCGGAGGTTTTAAGCATGATGAAAAAGACTCGGCTGGCCCTTATTTAGGCGATAATGTAGCAATGGCTAATGCTTTTTTAAAGCTTTATATGGCAACAAGTGACCGTAAATGGCTAGAACGTTCTGAAGAAACAACTAAATTTATTGTTGAAAACTTTGTTAGCAAAGATAACTCTATACCAGGTTTTGCTAGCTCAAATATTATTCCTGGGGGTTTTCGTCCTAAACCACAACGAGATGAAAATATTTTAATGGTGCGTTTTGCTAATTTGCTCCATCACTACACAGGAAAAGAAGAACATAAAAAATTAGCTGAACGTGGAATGCAATTTCTTGCAATTAAAGATGTTGCAACCAAACGCCCTCCTGGTGGAGTTTTGCTAGCTAATTTAGAAATGTCTCTTGACCCAGCACATGTAACAATTGTTGGAGCAAAAGACGACCCAAATGCACAAGCTTTGTATAAAGCCGCGCTTAATTATCCTTCAAGCTATAAGCGCATTGAATGGTTAGACAAGAAAGAAGGTAATTTACCTAATCCAGACGTAGAATATCCTAGTTTAGACAAAGCAGCAGCTTTTGCTTGTGCTAATCAGCGTTGCTCTTTACCTGCTTTTACACCTCAAGAAGTCCGCGAGCGTGTAGAGAAGCTAAACGGAGCTAAAAAAAGTAGCTAATTAATATTACTTGGTGCTAAAATGCCTGTCATTTAGCAAACAAATTAAAATTTAATTAAGAGTTATTTACTTTATTATATTGGTTTTAAGGAGATCTTTTTATGAATCGTCGAGACTTTGCTAAACTTTTGCTAGGTGCTGCTGTTGCTGGTATTGTTGCTGGAACAGATGCTGAGGCTAAAGGCCGTCGCCGTCGCAAAAAGAAAAAATCTACAAAAAGTGCAAGTTCTAATTCTCCTGCCATAGAAAAGAATAATTGCAAAGGTAAAGCTAGTTGCAAAGGAACTACTAGTTGTGGAAATCCTACAGAAAAAAGTAGCGACAAAACTAGCGATAAAGATCAATAAATAAGCTATTTTCTAAACTACTAAACACTGGTAGTTTTTCTTAATCAACTATTCATTTTACGGAATTTAATTTTATGTCAAAAAATCGCTGGAATTTACCCGACTTAGGTTTTGGTATTGGGCTTCGCACTGTACATTATAGCCATATTTTAGACAACAACCCTGCTATAGATTGGTTTGAAATTATTTCAGAAAATTACATGGAAACTAAAGGCAAGCCCATGTATATCTTGGATCAAATTGCCGAAAAATACCCAATTGTTATGCACGGTGTTTCAATGTCAATTGGTAGCACTGACCCTTTAGATATTGACTACTTAAAGAAATTAAAACAGCTTGCTGAGCGTGTTCGCGCTGTTTGGGTGTCTGATCATTTATGTTGGACAGGCGTTGCAGGAACTAATATTCATGACTTGTTGCCTATGGTCTATAACCAAGAGTCCTTAAAATATACAATTGATAGAGTCCGCAAAGTTAGCGAAATCCTAGAACGTCCTTTAATGCTAGAAAATCCTTCTGCTTACATTGAATTTACTAATTCTGACATCACCGAGTGGGATTTCCTTGCTACACTTGCCAAAGAAGCTGATTGTGGAATTTTATTAGATGTAAATAACATTTATGTTAGCTCCTTTAATCATAGCTTTGACCCAATGGAATATGTTGATGCAATTCCTGCTGATAGAATAGTGCAATATCACCTAGCAGGTCATACCAATAAAGGTACACATATTATTGATACACATAGCGATTATGTAATTGACCCTGTTTGGAAGCTTTATGAGCGATCTTGTCAACATACTGGCGGACGTGCAACTTTAATGGAATGGGATGATGAAATTCCAGAATTTGAAGTTGTTCATAATGAAGCATTAAAAGCAAAAGCATATCGCCATCAACCAGAAATGTTAACTGTAGGAGCTTAACTTAATGGAAATAGATTTAGGTCGTTTTCAACGTTGGATGTCTGCCGCCATAATGTATCATCCTGATGCTACAGCTAAACAAGCAATGAAAGCAAAAGACGTGGCAGAAGAAATTCCTTTTGATGAAGCATTAAAATTTATCAAACCTTCTAAAACTCTTAATCAATATGAACGCCTAGCCCTTTATCGCTCAATGTATATTCTCAGGCTAGTAGATGTCTTAAAGATAGATTACCCTGCTTTAGCTGAGTTTTTAGGAGAAGATGATTATCCCGAATTTGTAGATAAATACTTACAAGTTCATCCATCACGTAGCTATAACTTATCTTTTCTAAGCTATAACGTCCCAAATTTTATTAAAACTGCTCCAAAGATAAAAGATCGAGGCTTTCTTTATGATTTAGCATCGCTAGAACTAGCTTTAAGTTATGTTTTTGATGCAGAAGAAACCCCTGTTTTAACCAAAGAAGACATTGCTGTTATCGCTCCAGAAGTTTGGGAGACAGCTAAAATAATTCCTATAACAGCATTTCGACTTTTAGCACTTAAACACAATGCTAATCAGTATTTACAAGCTGTACAAGATGAAGCTAAAAAATTGCCTAAACCTAAAAAAGTAGATTCTTGGGTTGCTGTCTATCGTCGTAACTATAAGCTTTGGAGACTTCCACTTAACCGAGATGCTTATAATTTATTAAGTGATATTGTCGCTGGTAAGCCTTTAGGAGAAGCCATAGTAAGTGCAATTGAAAACTCACATGAAAAAGATGTTGCTGCACTTCAAAATCAAGTCTTTAAGTGGTTTCAAGATTGGGTGTCAGAAGGCTTTTTCCAAAAAATAGTTGTAGAATAGTTAAAACTCAAAATATAGCCCTGCCATAAATAGCAGGGCTATTATCAAAAGCCCTTTCAGGGCTAGAAGAAATTTTTGAAAAATATCAAAAAACTTTACACTATTCTAAATATTATTTACCTCAAAGAATAGAGCTTAACCTTGCTCACAAATGGCACAAAATTAAATCATTACAAGATTATTGCAAAGCTTGGTGCTGGCGGTATGGGTGAAGTTTACCGGGCCGAAGATAGCCGACTTGGTAGAGAAGTTGCTATTAAAGTTTTGCCTGAATCACTTGCAGAAGATGCAGAATCGCTAAATAGATTTGAACGAGAGGCTCGCGCTTTAGCGTCGCTTTCTCACCCTAATATTTTGACTATTTATGATGTTGGAGTTGATCAAGGAATACATTTTGCGGTAATGGAACTGCTTAAAGGTACAACCTTACGCGACTATATTGGTAAAACAGGTCTTCCCTGGAAAAAGCTAGTTGAAATCGCTACTGCAATTGCATCTGGTCTACTTGTAGCACATTCTAAAGGTATAATTCACCGTGACTTAAAGCCAGAAAATATTTTTCTTACTGTAGATGGAGGTCTAAAAATTCTGGATTTTGGGTTAGCTAGAACAGAAAAAAGTAATTCTAGTCCTATTGATACACCTAATATTTTAGAAGAATTAGCCAAACAACCTGTTATAAAACACGCTCAAAGCTCAATAGCTACTTCTATTGTTACGCTTCATATATCTGAAAATGATTTGTTAACTGTTGAAACAAATAAACCTTTGCCTAGCTCATCAGCTTGGGAAGTAGAAACTGCGCCAGGTATAATCTTAGGCACTGTACCTTATATGTCTCCTGAGCAAATCCGAGGAGATTCTATTGATACACGTAGCGATATTTTTTCTTTTGGCTCAATTTGCTATGAAATGCTAACAGGTGAAACCCCTTTTTATAGGGACAATCAAACTAAAACTATGATAGCAATCCTAAAAGAAGATCCGCTTGAATTAAACAATTTAGATTCTTTAATCCCTAGAGAATTAAAAGAAATCATAAACTGCTGCTTAAAAAAAGAGCGTCAAGAACGTTTTAGTTCTGTTAGTGAAATAATCAAAGCCTTAAAACAATTAGAAGACATTGAGATAAAGCCTAAAACTATAGATTCGCTTGTTATTTTACCGTTAATTAATGCTGATGCGGATGCCAAGTTAGACTACTTATGTGATGGAATCACAGAAAGTATTATTAATATAATGTCTAGGCTACCTAAATTACGAGTAATTGCACGAACTACAGCTTTTCGTTATAAAAATAAAGATATTGAGCTAGAAACCATAGCAAAAGAACTTAATATTGGGGCTGTACTAACAGGACGTGTTTTACAAAGAAATGAGCATTTAACAATACAAGTTGAATTAGTAGATGTTAGTTCTAATTCCCAACTTTGGGGAGAACACTATCACCGTAAAAACACAGACATTTTTGCTTTACAAGAAGAAATAGCTAAACAAGTTTCAAAGAAATTAAAGCTTAAACTTAGCAGCAAAGAAAAGCAGGGGTTAAAAAAACGTTCTACTTCTAATATGGAAGCCTATCAACTTTACTTAAGAGGGCGTTTTTATTGGAATAAAAGAACAGAAGAGGACTTTGTAAAGGCTATTGAATATTTTGAGCAAGCAATTGAACTTGATCCAAAATATTCGCTTGCTTATTCTGGGCTAGCAGACTGCTACAATATGCTTTATAGCTACGGCGTTCTAACACCTAAAGATGCCACTCTAAAAGGGCGTAGCGCGATAATAAAAGCTTTAGAACTTGATCCAACAAGTGCTGAGGCTCACACTTCATTTGCATATCTTTTAGAGCAGTATGATTATGATTGGGCAGGAGCAGAAGCAAAATTAAAAACTGCAATTAAATATAATCCTAACTACCCAGTAGCGCATCATTGGTATGCAATTTTTTTAATGTCAATGGGACGAACTGAAGAAAGCCTAAAAGAAATAAGCATAGCTCAAAAACTAGATCCTCTTTCTTTAATCATTAATGGCGGTGTTGCTTGGATGTATTATTTGGCCCGTCAATATGATAAAGCTTTAGAGCAATGCCATTTAACATTAGAAATGGAACCCAACTTTGGCCGTACTTACTATTTTTTAGGTGCTGTTTATGAGCAACAAGGCCGCTATGATGAAGCAATAAAAGCCTTGCAAACAGGTGTAGAGCTTTCTAAAGGTAGCCTTTTGACTTTAAGAGATTTAGCCCATACTTATGCTATATCAGGAAATACAGTAGAAGCAGAAAAAATACTAAAATACTTTAACGAACTCTCCAAACAACGCTATATTGCCGCTAGTTATCAAGCAATTATTTATGTTGGTTTAGGCAAAAAAAACCTAGCTTTAACTTGGCTAGAAAAAGCTTTCCAAGATAGATCTTATTGGATGACTTTGCTTAATGTTGACCCTAGGTTAGACAGTTTACGAAATGAACCAAGATTTATTAAACTACTAAAACAAATAGGGTTAAAATAGTAAACAAGTAATTACTAACATAATTTAACCTGTATTTTTTACTTATAATATTATCTCTATAAAATTAACTTAGCTTTAACCTAACACACTTTAATTGCAGACTATTAACTTAATGTTATAATAGCTTTTCTCTAGCTCACCTATTAGTTTTTCTTAAGGAAAATAAAATGTCTCAAGTGCTTAATCAAGCCAATAACATTAATGTATTAATTTTTACTGCTGATGAAATTGTAGCTGATGAGTGCAAGAACAAATTAGAAAAAGAAGATTTTATACTGGATTTAGTAGAAAATTTTTCTACTGCCCAACAGTTAATTGCTACCAATAATTACAAGGCTGTAATAGTAGATTTTCTACTACCTAATGCCACTTCTATAGAAGTAGTACGTGATATAAAAGCAATTTCTAGTAATATAATAGTAATTGTTATTGCTGAAGAAATAGATGAAAATTTACTACTAAAAGTAATGCAAGTTGGAGCAAGTTATTGTCTACCAAAAATAGAAGGCTATTTTGAACAACTACCCTATTTAATTAGAGTTAGCTTAGAACAACAGCAAGCTTTTGAAAAAACAACTCAGAAATCCATTAATAAATCTAATGCTAACAATGCTACTCTTGAATATAAAGGTCAGCTAAGTAATACAACAATTCCAAGACTACTTAGAGCATTCTATCAGCAACAATTAACAGGTGCATTACACATTACTAGAGAAGGTTTAGTTACTAGTTTTTACTTTATAGATGGTTCAATTGTATATGTTGGAAGCAAAGAGCCAGATAAATTACTAGGGGAAAAGTTAGTAAAAGAAGGGAAAATTTCCCAACAAGATCTAGAAGCTATAACTAATTTAATGAGCAAGTCTAAAAATAGATTTGCTGCTGCTATAACTAGTTTAGGGCTACTTAAACCAGAAGAATTAAAACCTTTGTTAGTCCAACATATCTTAAAGCAACTTTACTCAACTTTTGAATGGGCAGAAGGTGATTTTGTTTTTGAGCCTGGAGCTAAGCTAGAGAATGAAGTAATGCTTTCACTTTCTACCGCAGATGTAATTTTTGCTGGGATTCGACACCTAAAAAACCGAAAACTAATAGAAAAATGGTTAGGTGATTTTGAGCAAATATTAATTCCTACTTCTGATTTAGCTGCACTTTTCCAAGCTTTAACCTTAAATCCAAATGAAATAAAAGTAATAGAAAAAATTGACCGTCCAATGTCGATAGAGCAAATTTGCGAAGTTAGCCAGCTAGATGAAGAAATTGTGTTACGTACTTTATCAGGTTTAATTGAAACAGGAATGTTAGTTCCATTTGCTGCCAAAGCAGAAAAACTACTTGTAGAAGTGCCAAAATTTGTAGAGTTATTTGATTTTATACCGCTTCAAAGTGATTTTGATGCTCGTTCAGCAGCAGAATTTTGTTATGAAATAGAAATGTTATTACAAAAATTTAGGTTTTGTGATCATTACGCTGTGCTAGATGTAGGGCGTAAAAGTAGCAAACTACAAATTACAGAAGCATTTCGTGAACTAGCTAAAAAGTTTCACCCAGACCGACACGACCAACTAGCCAGCTATCACTTAAATTTAAGGTCAGACTTAAAAACAATTTTTGAGCGTTTAGCTGAGGCTTATTATACCTTAAGCGATGATAGCCGCCGTTCTGCATATGATATAACTCTAAAACCAATTTCTACTATTGCAAAAGGCACAGGTAATTTTGTTGAAGGAAAAGTAACACCACCCGTAGAACAAGCTCTACCTACTACCCGTCCTTTACCGCCAGTAATTCCCGGTCTACTAGGTAGTGAAGAATATGAAGTAGCTTTAGAGTTTTATCAAAAACGCCATTTTGATAAAGCTCGGCAAATGCTTTTAGAAGCTGTTGATGCTGATCCAGATAATGCTGAATATCAAGTTGCTTTGGCCCGCAGTATGGTAAAACTTCCAGCTTATATTCGACAAGCTGAAACGGCCTATTTAAGAGCTATTGAGCTATCTCCAAGAAATGCTGAATATTGTGCTGAGCTTGGGCTGTTTTATCAAAAGTTTTCTCATACCTCACAGGCTCGTGCAATGTTTCGCCGTACATTAGAACTTGATCCCAACAATCCTATTGCGTTAAGAGTAAATATGTAGAAAATTTATGTCCAGCCCTGCCATGACTGGGCTATTACAAAATGCCCTTACAGGGCATTAAGATTCTAATATTTCTTTAGAACCAATAAGTTACAGAACAAATTCTAATTATATAGACTTATTTTTCTAAAACTTTATAGTTTTTCCAAAGTCATGATTGAATTATTAAGTAAATTTAATAAAAGCTGGCAAATATTCCTGCTAATTTCAATTTTTTGTCTACCTTTCTTTATTAATCTTGGTGGTAACTCGCTTTGGGACGGCAATGAAGGCTTTTATGCTGAACCTGCTAGAGAAGTTGTAGAAAGCGGTAATTACTTAATCCCTACCTATAATTATCAACCACGATTTAAGAAACCTCCACTAGCAACTTGGATTATTGCTTTTTCTTATCAGATGCTAGGAGTATCAGAATTTGCCGAGCGTTTGCCTATAGCAATTGCAGCAATTTTAATAATTTGGATAACTTATTTGTTAGGTAAACTTTTAGCAGATAAAGAGTTAGGCATTGTTGCAGCTTTAGTTTTGGCAACAATGTTAAAGTTTATGATTTATTGCCGTCAATATGCTGGAGATATTTTTCT
The DNA here is from genome assembly GCA_964492845.1 of uncultured Clostridia bacterium. Taxonomy (GTDB): domain Bacteria; phylum Acidobacteriota; class Blastocatellia; order Chloracidobacteriales; family JADJPF01; genus JADJPF01. Next base: position 301,969 of record CAZBMZ010000001.1, on the reverse strand, counting down.
TACTCTGTTTATTAGTTTGACTATGTTTTATTTTGCTCGCGCTTTGATTGAAACAGATAAGAAAAAGCAGAATCTCTATAAACTTCTAGCTTATCTAGCTATGGGATTAGGTATGCTTGATAAAGGAATTGTTGCTATTGTTGTGCCAATGACTATGGTAGGACTATTTATTTTGTTTCTAAGACGTTGGGAGCTTATAAAACTACTATTTAGCCCTACAGGTTATTTAATTACTTCTGTTGTTGGTGCGTCTTGGTACACATTAATGTATTGGAAATATGGCTGGGATTTTATCCAAGTTAATATAATTAATGAAACTGTAAAAAGATATGTGACTGATGAATTGGGCGGACGAGCAATTTACTATTATGTAGGTGTTTATTTTTCTGAAACCTTGCCTTGGTCAATCTTTATTATTCCAGCAACTATTTATTGGTTTAAGTGGTGGAAAGAGGAAAAACTTAATATTAGCCAAGAAAAGCTTAAATCTTTCTTACCTTTTTTAACAATTATTTGGTTTATTTTTATTTTTATTTTCTTTAGCTTAGCTATTGGTAAACGTGCAGTTTATCTAGTTGCTCTTTATCCAGCAGCAGCAATAATAATTGCCTATTATTTTAGATTTAACTTATTTAATCACAATAAGTTACTTACTAATTTGCAAATAGTTTTATCCTTACTTTTAGCTATAGTTTGTTTAGCAAGTAGTGTAATAATTTTCCTAGCCTACCAAAAGCTTGAAATAAGAACAAATTTAATTTATCTAGCTATTACTGCTTTAGTTTTACTTTCTCTAGGTTTAATAGCTAGCCTTAAAAAACTAGAATTACAACTACCTGTAATTTTAGTTTCTAGCTGGTTATTAATATTAAGTATTACTTTGATAATGCCTAAAATAGAGTTTTATCGGCCAATTCCACATTTTGCCCAAATTATAAAGGCTCAAGCCGGTTCAACAGATAAAGTAGGAACATTTTCTGTTGATACACCTAGTTTGATGTTTTATACAGAGCGAGCAATTTTTCAAAATTGGAAGTTAGAAGATATGTTAAAAGAATTAGCCGATGATAAGACGACCTATTTTGTTACTAGAGAAGACTTTTTAGCTACACTAAAGCAAAATACCAGCGTAAATTTAGAAGTTTTGGACAGTAAACCTCTTTTACAACTTCGTTGGGAGCATCTTTTTGGTAAAAAAAACAAGCCTACTATGCACTTAGTTCTAGTGCGCAAAAAATCTTAGAGATAGCTATTTCTACCTAAGCTTGTTTTAACCTGCTTGGCTACGAGATAGACGGCGTTCAGGTATTAGCTTTTCCTCTTGATTATAAAAACCAGCTTTTTGTGCAGTAGAAATCTTTTGCTTTTCTTCACGGGCGCGGCGGCTGAGTTCTCTATTGTCATGCGCTAAATAAACTAATAATGTTCGCCCTGAAAGAGTATGACCATTAAAGCGACTTATAGCGATTTCTGCTTGATTAGCATTAGCCATTTCAACAAAGCCAAATCCCCGTGATTTACCTGTTACACGATCTAAGACTATTCTGCTTGCTAGCACTGTACCAGCCTCAGAAAACAAATTAGAAAGATCTTCCCCACAAACATTATAAGCAATATTCCCAATATATAGTTTTGCTGTCATGTATTTTCTCCTTATCCAAACTAGTTTTTTGCCTAGGGGCAATTATTCTTGGGGCAAGTTTTTTTAGTTAACTTAGCTTTAGTTAATTTAGCTAATAATGAAAAATTTTGTTGATTAATAGTTTTAGATTTTGAGGTGTGTCTAGGAATTTATCCTAATAGGTGTTTAATGTAAATTAGGTATTTAATGTATTTTGGTAGGGTTTTTAAGTAATCTGTTAGCTTAAAGTTATTTTTTAGGCTAGTTAGTAATGCCTAAGACTGACTAACAGGATTAATTCTTATGCACTACTAATTAGTTTATTGTAGTAAGTTATTTTTCTTCTTTTTTGTCTTCTGTTGGCTGTTCATTAGCATGAATTTTTGGAAAAGGCTTGTTAGAAAGCTCTTCTATATCTCGAAGTATTCCGCTAACAATTGCTTCTACAACTTTTTCACCTTTTTCTTTTGTTGCTAGCGTTGGATCTCCCCAAATTCCTGTAGCTGAATAAGTTCCTTGAGGATTGTTAGGATTGCGTGTAAGTGGGCCTTTATCAGGATGATAATCTTTTACAGCCTTACTCATATCTACAGATTCAGGAGCAATATAAAGCATTATGGATGTCTCAATCTCGTCGGCATGCGTTCCACCTGGCTGTTTTTTTACCTGTTTTTCTACTGCTTCAGCAATTTTAATAATATCTGTATACTCAAATAAAATTCCTTCTGCTGTAAGCAAATCAGCAGCTAATTTTAATGGCTTACGTGTAGAAACTCCCGTATTAATAACGTAAAAGCGTCTTACACCATGAGCAGAAAAATTATGACAAATATCTACTATTAAATCTCTAGCTGTTTCTAACCTAAGCGAAGTTGACCCAGGATATTCAAGAAAAGCAGGATAAAAATTATAGTTTACCGTTGGTGCAACAATTACATTTGCCTCAGCTAAAACACGATTTTTTAAGTATTCAGCAATTATTAAATCATTTTTTAACTTTAAGTGTGGGCCATGCTCTTTTGCTGCTGCACCTATAGGAATAACAACTATTGATTTTTCATTAAGCAATTTTGCGGCCTCTACCCAAGTTAAATCTTCTAGCAAAACGCCTTTAGGCTTAGACCTTACAGGGTCTTTGCTTTGAGCCATTAAAATTGTTGGTAGCATTAAAATTAATAGTAAAATTGCTAGTTTCATAAATTATTCATTTGTAAGACTGGTAATTAGTTCTTTATATTGAGGATACTGTTTTATCAAAACACCTCGTTTTCCGCTAGTATAATCATGGTAGTCAAATGCTGGTGACATAGTAGTTCCAAGCAAAGCATGACTTCCGCCAGCAACTAATCTTAAACCTTGCCAACATCCAGCAGGAACTAAAACCTGTGGATAAATTCCTGCTGCCAAGTTATTGCCAATAGTAATTATTTTACCGCTACCATCCCCGTATAATTGCAGCATTTCTACATTATCGCCTAAGTAGAAATGGAAAATTTCATCACTTAATAGTTTGTGCATTTCGGAAAAAGTATCTGGAGTAAGAAAATAATAAATGGCACTCGCAATTGACCGAGTGCCATTATATTCAGGAGATAAGACTGATTGAGAAAGATTAATTTCTGAAAAGTAGGTGCGACGAAAAAAACCACCTTCTCCAATTAAAGGTTCTAGTTTTAGTAGCTCAATTATTTCATCAGCTTTTAGCATTGTATTTACAACCTAAAACCTAGACTAATCTGCTGGTTTTTCTGGTAATGGTTGAGTAGCAAAAAAGTCTTGATAAAAGCGTTGGACATAACTATTTATCAATTCCTCTATCCTTTCATGACGAGGAGATCTTACTACTAAACCAACATGATGACGTTTTTTCATACGCCAATAAATTTCTTCTTCTTTGTAATCATCCATATTAGGATTTTCTTGACGAGCAAGAGAAACAATTAGCCCAGCATAATCATCTCTTAGCGGCGGCAGTTCATAAGGTTTTTCTCCTCGTAAAATCTCAATTTTAGCCCATTCTGCCCAAAGATTAATCCCACTAGCTGCTTCATTTAATTCAACAATATTTGCTCCACCAACACGAGCAGAAGTTTCTAGAAAATAAAACTTACCATCTTCTCTACCCTTAATAAATTCTGTGTGAGATACACCGCGAACAAGTCCCATAGCCTTTAATACTTGTGCGTTCATAGCTTGCATAGCTTTTTCATCATCTGAACCGCGAACCATAGTTCGAGAGGTAAAAATTCCCCCTTGATGGGCAACATCCATTGGTGGATAGCCATATTGATTAGCCATAGCAAAAACTATTTGACGCTCAGAAACTATTGAATCTATATGAAATATGTCACCCGGAACATATTTTTCCATTACATAAAAAGATTGTTGATCACCTAGTTTATCAATGACGGGCCAAAGTTCTGATTCATTATTAATTTTTTTAATTCCTGTTGCAGAAGCCTCAAAACGAGGTTTAATCAACCAAGGTGCAGGAACTCGCTGCATAAAATCTCTTAGTTCATCATAATTAAGCACATGGCAAAAGTCAGGAACATTAATTCCTGCATCCTTAGCCTGTACTCGCATAGCAAGTTTATCTCTAAAATAGCGTGCAGTAGTGTCGCCCATACCTGGAACGCGTAAATGTTCACGTAGAGCAGCGGCGGTTTCTACATCAAAATCATCAAGTGCTACAATTCGATCAATTTTTTGGCTACGTGCTAAATAGCTAATTCCATAAATAACATCGCTGCGATTCCATTTTTTATCTTGATCAGGGATTAGAAAAACATCATCTAAACTTTCTCTAGGCCAATCAGCATTAGCAATACTTTGAGAAGTAACTAAAAAGACACGACAACCTTGTTTTTTGCATTCTCGCATAAACTCTGCGCCCTTTTCATAACTAGCTAGACAAAGAATTGTTAGCGGACGTGTTGCGCTCATAAATAATGAAAGCTCCTTAAATTTTTAGGTGAAAAACTATTGTAGCAAAAGCAGTAAAATAGCTTGCAGTTATATCATAATTTCTAAAAATTTGGCTAAAAATTTAATTAAAGCAAAACTAAAAAGCTAGAGAATCTTATTAGTATCTAAAACTCTCTAGCTAGTATTTTTAATTAGTATTTAATCGTTCTATAAACTTTTTCAACAAATAATTTATCTAAGAGTACCTTGTTCTGTACCTAAAGCATTTTGTCCATATATTCCCCATTTACCGCCTTTAAGACCATTATCAGTAATTTCATACTGAACAACACCACAAATGTCTTTTGAATTTGCACCATAAGCAACAGAGATTAAGTCTTGTGTCTTAATTCCAATTCCTTCATATTTTGTACCAGTATTCCAAGAGAATTGATAGACAGGCCCCTGTTGAGTAATATCTAAAGAGCCTTTATAAGGCGAGCCATTTAGATTTGTACCTGTTACTCTATAGCTACCCGATATTCCTGAGCCTGAAGAAAGATTGGCAAGTTCCGTCCCTAATTTACTTTGTCCTGCTACAGTCCAAAGACCTTTTAATTGATTGCCTTCAACAGCATAAACAACCAAACTACAACTAGAACCACCCCAAGTTGCTGTAAGAATGCGGTCTGTAGAAATACCAATTCCTTTGTAAATAGTACCTCCCACATTCCATGTCAAAGTTACACCCTCTATATCTGCCGAGGGTGAAACAAGCTTCCTAGAAACAACTTGTAAAGTGCCAGAGTAGCGTTGTTTGTCAAATCCTGTTCCAGTAATGTTTAATGTTTTATTCAGACCTTGAGTAGCAGAATTAGCTGTAGGAGCAAGTTGGAAAGTAAAAATTAATGCTATTAAAGCAAAACAAACTAAATAAAGACGTTTTTTCATTAATGCCTCCCAGAAAACCTAAAATAGTTAAAGTTGCACCACATAAAGTTTATGAAGTTGTTGGAAAATAATTTTATGCCTTAAATTTCTTACAAAAATCAATTTGCCAAAACTAGACTATCTATGAACAAAACGTTTGTCAACTGTTTTGTTATCAAATATTAATTAGAAATTTTAATAATTTTTAATCAATAAGATACCTTAAGTTATATTATTAATTTTTAAGAAACTTAAAAGTTTTAGCAAGTTTTTTGAAAATTGCCAAACTTTTTTTATTTCGATAGTTTCTTACCAGTGACAAATTAATTAAAACGCAATTTTATATATAAGGAAGGTAAATTAACATGAGGACAATTTCTGGTATCAACAAATTCTTAGCTTTAGTAGTATTACTCGTCGGCTCTTTTTCTTTTGTTCAATTAGTATCAGCACATACTAAGAGCGAAGGCGATTTATTTGCAGATCTTTCGTCTATAGAAAATATAGAAGGTGAATTTCAAGGCAGACATCATAGACGTGGCGATAGAATGCGCTCTTTTATGGCAGAAAAACTTGGTTTAACTGACGATCAAAAAGCACAAATCAAACAAATTAAACAAAGCCATCATGATAGTGTTAAGCCTTTAGTACAAGAACTAAGAACCAAAAAACAAGAATTACGTCAAGCCTTTGAAGGTAATGTTTATAATGAAGCACTTGCTACACAAAAATTAACTGAAATGGCTGGCTTAAAAGCTAAATTGATGGGTGAAAAATTCAAGATGCACAATGATATTAATGCTGTATTCACTCCAGAACAAAAAGCAAAATTGGCAGAAATGAAAGAACAATTCAAAAATAAGCGCGGTGAAAGAAAACAATTTAGACACCCTAGACATTCTGACAAACCAATTAATTAATTTAGAATAGTCAAACCTGTGTCAAAATAAATAAAATATGGTGGGTTTTTAAGGGAGATAAAGTTATCTCCCTTTTTGCTTTTTAAGCTATTAATTTTCCTTAAAAATTTTGAGATAAAAACTAAAAAAGCCACCTATGATTGATGGCTTTAAGTTATTGATTTTATTGATGAGCCGTGCTGGGATCGAACCAGCGACCCGCAGATTACATACCACTCTAACTTTCGCTAGCCGCTTTAGATTTAAGCGTTGTAGTCTGGACTATCTCATCACCCACAGCAAAACCTGTTTGGGTGTGTGGCGTATAGTCTCTGAGGGCTTTCTTAAAATTTATATAATTACTTTAAGAGTTGCCTGCTGATTGCCCAATCTTTAAGATTTTTACGATTGACTCGTACTTAAAGCTCTAAGGGGTTCCCAGCATATAGCCACATTTTTCAGTTTAATGTTTCCATTAAACGCTCCTAATTTACAAAGAACAAGAGTCTGCTGCTCTACCAACTGAGCTAACGGCCCATTATTTAAGCTTTTTACGGCGAAGAGATTTTTAATCGTTTTTCTTTGCTATGGCAACCTTTTTTTCCGAAATTCCTTGTTCCGGTTAAATTAATTTTTTTTCTCTGCCGGCTTAGTTACAATAACCCCTTCTATTTTCAATTCTATATCTATAATTGAGGTATCAAAGTGGATAAAGTTTATGAAGCTGTAATTGGGTTAGAAATCCATGCTCAACTACTTACACAAACTAAAATTTTTTGTGGTTGTTCGGCTCAATTTGGTGGTGAAGCAAATGCTGATACTTGTCCAGTTTGTTTAGGAATGCCGGGCGCGTTACCGGTTTTTAACAAAAAAGTTTTGGAAATGGCCGCCAAAGCAGCTACAGCATTAAACTTACAAATAAATAACAAATCTATTTTTGCTCGTAAAAACTACTTTTACCCTGATTTACCAAAAGGTTATCAAATCTCCCAATATGATGAGCCATTTTCTAAAAATGGTTGGGTAGAAATTCTTACTAGTCCAAGAGATGATCAGGGCAGACCTGTTGAATGGAAAAAGAAACGTTTTAACATTACTCGCTTACATTTAGAGGAAGATGCTGGTAAATCCTTGCATGAAGGGATGTTAGAGTCTGACACTAAATCTTATGTAAACCTAAATCGTAGTGGTGTTCCACTAGCAGAAATTGTAAGCGAACCTGATTTTCGTAGTAGCTGGGAAGCTTATGATTATGTCCAGTATTTACGAAAAACCTTAATTTATGTAGGCGTTTGTGATGGAAACATGGAAGAAGGAAGTTTAAGATGTGATGCTAATGTCTCAGTGCGACCAGTTGGACAAGAAAAACTTGGCACTAAGACAGAAATTAAAAACTTAAATTCTTTCCGATTTTTACAAAAAGCCCTAGATTATGAAATTGCCCGCCAAATTAAAGTATTAAAAGAAGGTGGCCGAATTAGCCAAGAAACCAGGCTTTGGAATGAGCGCGAAGGTCGAACTTACGTAATGCGTAGTAAGGAAGAAGCTCATGATTATCGCTATTTTCCTGAACCTGATTTGCCTCCAATTATTGTTTCTAATGAATTTTTAAGAGAGATCGCTAAAGAATTGCCAGAACTACCAGAAGCACGCCGAGAGCGTTTTCAACAAGAATATAAACTAAGCTTAGAAGAATCAATAATTTTAACTCAATCTCGGCAAATGGCAGATTATTATGAGGAAGTAGTTAAAAGCTCTAATAATGCTAAGATGTCAGCTAATTGGGTGTTAAACGAGCTTTTAGGAGAATTGAAAAATGCTAACTTAGAGATTACCGCTTGTCCTATTAAGCCTACTGATTTAGGAGAGCTAATTAATTTAATTACAAATAACACAATTAGCGGCAAGATGGCTAAAGAAGTATTTGAAAAAATGTTTCAAAGCGGCAAATCACCTAAAGTTTTGGTTGAAGAACTAGGACTAATACAAATAACAGACATAACAGAAATTCAAAATATTGCCGCTAAAGTTATAGATGAAAACCCTAAACAGTTAGAACAATACTGCAAAGGTAAACAAAGTTTAATAGGCTTTTTTGTTGGTCAAGTCATGAAACTTACAGCAGGAAAAGCCAATCCTCAAATGCTCAACGAAATTCTTAAAAATCTTTTGGAAGAAAGGTGTAAATCTAATGCTTAAAGTACAAGTGAAAACATTATTATTTTTACTCTTCCTCTTTTTATCAATCTTTGCGCTTGCTTGTGAAAATGACACTAGAACAACTACCCCCACTAACAACACTTCACCTAATCCTAATGCTACACCTTCAGATAAAGTTGATGATGAAGTAGCAATTTTAGAAACGGATGTAGGCAGAATAGTGCTTGAGTTTTTTCCTAATGAAGCACCCAAACATGTAGAAAATTTTAAGAAATTATCTAAAGAGGGGTTTTATGATGGAATAGCATTTCACCGTATTATTCCTGGTGTAATTATTCAAGGTGGAGATCCAAATAGCAAAAGTGGCCCGCCAGAAAGTTGGGGAATGGGTCAACCAGGCCAGGCTACAGTGCCAGCAGAATTTAACGCCCGTCCACATGTGCGAGGTATTCTTTCGGCTGCACGTCGAGGAAATGATATTAATAGTGCTACAAGTCAATTTTTTATTTGTGAATCAGCTAAACCTGAATGGAATGGACAATATACGGTTTATGGTCGAGTTATAGAAGGAATGAATGTAGTAGGGATAATTTCAAATTCTCCAACTCAATCAGGAACAGAACGCCCAGCAGAAAAAATTACAATTAAAAAAGTTACTTTTGATAAGCGTTCAAATTTTGGCCCTACACCTAATTACAACTAAATATCAATCTTAGAGTTTTCAGCAAAGGTACTAAAACTTCTAGTACCTTTTTGTTTTTAAAATAAGCTATTAAAAATACTTGCTAGTTTTTCTGTTGAGCATTTACGGTCAAATAATGTTGTTAGATTTTTGTCTTTATTATTTGGCAAAGAATTATTTTGCCACTGGCAAAAAAGTTTATATAAAACTTCTTTTGTCTTCTCTAAATCATCTGGTGAAACTACGTGACCTAACTCGTGTTTCTCAATAATATCTTTAGCTATTCCCTCTGAAACAACTGCTAAAATTGCGTTACCTGTAAATAAATATTCTCCAAATTTGCCTGCCAAAATCGCATTATCCCCAAATTTTTGTTTGTGGTTGGTTAACAACAAAAGAGCATCTGCCTTTTGCATATATTCTAAAGCTTTGAGATGTGGCACTAGCCCAACAATTGAGCAAATAGATTCTAAGTTATATTTTCTAATCATTTCTTCTAAAGGTAGATTAAGTATAGGCCCAACAAATTCAAGCCTAAGTCTTTGCTTAAATTCATTATTGTTACTAGCTATTGAGCTTACAGCTTGCAAGATTATTTCTGGGCTTCTATTAGGTTTAGCAGCTAAAGAACCAATATGAGATAGTGTAAAAACATTTTTATCTTTTTCTATTTTATTTAATTTTTCAAAATCTGCTGGATCAAAGCCATTATAAATAATAGAAGTCTTTTTCTTAAGCTTAGGATAATCTCGATAAAAATCTTCTGCTAGTTCTGGAGTAACACATATTATTTGATCTGCAATATTTACAATAAAACGTTCAAATACTTTATCAATTTGCTGTCTTAACTGGGATTTTGCTGTATACATTTCATTTCTTGTCCAACCATCTCGAAAATCAGCTACCCAGGGTAAACCATATCTTTTTTTTAGTATGCTACCTAAAATATGGACATTATGAGGAGGCGATGTAGTAAAAATTAGCTGGATATTTTCTTTTTGAATAATTGATTGTGCTTTAGCTAAAGCATATGGAAGCCAAAAAAAACCATGATCTTGAATAACTCTAAACTCTTCTGGAATAAGGTTTTCTAAAATATTTCGCCAGCTAAATTTTTCATTTTCTTTCTTATTGGTTTCTTTAACTTTATACGCGCTGATAGCTGTTTTAGTACGGTAGATTTTTACTTGCTCAGGTATTTCTGGCATTAAGGAATAATCTAATAATCCTACTGGATAATACGTAGGATCAACAGATAAAACTATTGGTTTCCAACCAAATTCTGGTAAATATTTAGCAAATTTAAGAACTCTAAGCACTCCACCGCCTCCAAAAGGGGGAAAGTCATGTGCAATTACCAATACAGATTTCATAATTTGTACTTACCAACAGGTCTAGTTGTGGTTTCCCACCTATATCTAAACTAGCCAATTAGATTAAAAGTCTAAGTTCGCATCACTCCTAAAAAATAAACAAAAAGGAAGTTGTGTTAGATGTTTAGATTATTAATCGTTTTTCTGTTTTTACTATCAATAACTTTTGTCAATTCTACTACAGCAAATTTAGTCCCATCAACAAAACCTATCAAAAGACAGGTGTCTATTACTTTTGATGATTTACCTCAACAAGGCCAACAGGAAGCTATTAAACCACTAAAAGAAATGACTCGCAAATTGATAAATCAAATTAGTGAAAATAAAATTCCTATTATTGGATTTGTTAATGAAAGTAAGCTTTATCAAAATGATGAATTAAAAGAACGTACTGCTATTTTGCAGTTATGGATAGATGCTGGTCTTGAACTTGGTAATCATACCTATTCACATCCCTATTTTTACCGTACTTCGTTAACAGATTTTCAAGAAAATGTTTTACAAGGTGAAAAAATTACTAATACTTTGGCTAAAAATAGAAAAGTAAAATATTTTCGTCATCCTTTTCTAAATACTGGCCCAGATTTAGAAACTAAAACAGCTTTTGAAAAATTTCTCTTAAATCAAAACTATGTTGTTGCTCCTGTAACAATTGATAATTCTGAATGGTTGTTTGCTAGTGTTTATCGCAAAGCCAAAGCACAAAATGATCAAAAAACTGCTGATCGTGTAGTAGCAGAATATATTCCTTATATGGAAAAAATGTTTGCATTTTATGAGAAACTTTCCTTAGATGTAGTTGGGTATGAAGTGCCTCAAATTCTACTTTTACATGCTAATTCATTAAATGCTGAGCATTTAGATAAATTAATAGAAATGTTAAAGGGTAGAAATTATCAATTTATTTCCTTAGAAGAAGCATTAAAAGATAAAGCTTACAATTTACCTGATAAATATACTGGTAAAGTTGGGGTTTCTTGGTTGCATCGTTGGGCAATTACTAAAGGAATAGAGATGCAGAAAGAACCTACATTACCAGAATTTATGGAGCAGTTTGATCAACCTGGGGTCAGTGGTTCAAGTTTTAAGTCTGCTCAAAAAGCAAATAATTAATTTAGCTTAAAATAGTAGCTAAATGATTAATTAAAGCTTGTTTTAGCTCTTCTGCTGAAGAATAGCGATCGCTAGGACGCATAGAAACTGCTTTTACTAGAATTTCATCCATTTGTGGAGAAATACTTGGGTTAAGTTGGTTGGGGCTTGGGTTTTGAGCAAAGTTAAACCCATAATTAAGGCTAAAGTTTGGACATCTACCTACTAATAAATGAATTAGTGTAGCACCTAGGGAATAAATATCTGTTTCAGGTCTTACAATACCGTGAAAAAGTTCTGGTGGAGCATAACCCAACGTCCCAACCGCAGTAACATCTACCATTTGTAGCGCGGCTACAAATCTAGCTGTACCAAAATCAATAATGTATAGTTGGTTTAACTCTTTATTATACATTACGTTAGCTGGTTTCATATCTCGGTAAATTATCGGTGGTTCATAATTATGAATATAGCTTAATACTTCACAAAGTTTGATTCCCCATTTAGTAGCACGTTTTTCAGAAATAGGTTTTTGAATTTGCTCTAGTAAATCCAGTAAGGTTATACCCGTAATATATTCCATTACTAAATAATAATAACCATCAGCAACAAAATAATCATAAAACCTTGGAATAGAAGGATGTTTTATTTTAGAAAGTAGTTCTGCTTCTCGACGAAAATCGCTAACAGCTTTTGTATATTCTTCAATGCTTAAATATTCAGCAGCCATTTGTTTAATAGCTCTAAAGTCATTAAGCCTTGTATCTTTTGCTAAATAGACTATGCCCATTCCCCCTTCACCTAAAGGATTGCAAATTTCATAACGATTAGCCAAAATAGTTCCTGTTGGTAGTAAAGCATCAAAATTCATAAACTATATTAGTTCCCAGCTAACAAATAATCATAAAAATATTTAGGTAGATTAAAGCAGTGACTATAAAATTAGCAAATAATATAAAATTAGCCAATTAGGAAAGGATTAAACCATGCATTCATCAAGTAATGTAACTCAATTGTTATTAAATTGTAGTGGTGGAGACAAAGAAGCCTTAGCACAATTAATGGCTATTGTTTATGACGAATTACATCAATTGGCTAATTACTATATGAGAATGGAACGACTTAACCATACATTACAGGCTACAGCACTTGTGCATGAGGTTTATATTAGGCTTATAGATCAATCTCAAGTAGACTGGAAAAATCGTTCTCACTTTTTTGGTGCTGCGGCACAAATAATGCGGCGTATTTTAATTGATCATGCTAGGGGACGCACCCGTCTTAAACGTGGTGGCAGTGACCAAAAAGTTCCTTTAGAAACTGTTATAGGTTTATCAGAAGCTCCACCTGATATAGATTTAATTGCTTTAGATGACGCATTAACTAAACTTGCTGTGGTAGATCCAATACAAAGCCAAATAGTAGAGCTACGTTTTTTTGGAGGGCTTTCTATTGAAGAAACTGCTGAAGTGTTAGAAATTTCTCCTGCAACCGCTAATCGGGAATGGAGTATGGCTAAGGCTAGGCTTTATAGAGAGTTAAAAAGTATAAAATAGCCTAGTTAAAATTTCTAACTAGGCTAATACAAGTAGGATTAGGAATGAGAGAATGATTAATCTATAAGAGGATATTTTCCATATCTATAAACTAAGTCTTTACCAAAAGTAGGCTTATCTCGTTCATTTGCTGGATAAGCTATTTTTCCATTATTATCTTGACCATCAACACCAGCAAACCAAATAACAGGCTTATCATCTTCTAAGCGATAACCTACTTTTTTGTCAGTGGCTACATCAATTTGAGGATTAAGACCTAAACCATTAATGGCTAAATCCAAAGTATCAGGAAATTTTCCATGTTCTTTTTTATAAGCTGAAGCAGCAGCAAAAATTGTAACTCCTTTACCAAATGAATTACCTACATATAAACTTTTCATTGTAGATAACATGTTTGGTACAGAAATATAAAACATACTACGAGCAATAGTATCGCTAGGAGATAAACCTAAGATATCCTTTAACTCTCTATTAAGCAACTCCTGATAAACTTCTTGTGTAGAAGCAAAATCCCAATTTTCTAAACCACTGCTAACTTTTTGCAAATACTGTTGGTTAATTGTACGCAAACTATTATAAGTTCTAATACATAAGCCTGGAAAAGCTCTTGCCCATGGAACTTTGCTAGAAGAAGTATAAATGAAGAACTCTTGATTAAGGGAAGAATACTTACGTTTTATTAAGACCTCTTCCATAGAAATATCCATAGCTTGAGTTTCCCAAACAAGAGTTTGATAAGCATTAGGCATACGACGATCTTGCTCATCTACACGTCTAGCAATTTCCTTGTCCATTTCTGCTGTTGTAGTGCCTAAATAAATTACTGCAAGTAATGATTTTGCTGCAATTGCACGACATACAATAGAAATCAAGCTAGAAATTAAAGTTGTGTTAGCTTCGGCTCCAATATCTGTAACCATTTTATAATTGGCTAGAGCTAGTTCTACAGCTTCTTGTGTTTTTCCTTGATCTAGTAAACGGCGAACTTCTGCAGCAGCTAAAATAGTTAAAGCACGTATTTGTAGTAAGCTAGGGGTTAAAGATGTTGCTGTAGCCGGTAATTCATTATAAAACTGAGCTTTAGGACGTTTTGCACCTTTAAGTAAATGCTTTATAGCCTCCTTATGGCTATCCAAGTAAGACAGTTGTTGCTCATTAAAATCTTCTTCTCTCAAAGCCACTTTTTCTAAATTAGAAAAACCAGGGTTTTTTATTTGTTGACTTATCATTTCTCTAACAAATTCTTGCGAAGGTTTGTTATTGCTGTAATTAAAGCCTATAGGAAACTCTAACATATCTTGTAGAGCTAAATCATATTCAAACCAAGCATTTTCTTCATTTGATAGTTTTTCAATAACTGGACGTTCAGCAGCCAAAGGTTTGCCAAATGGAGGAATAATCAGAACATAAGAAAAGCTAGAAAACACAATTGAGAAAACTAAAGATGTTGCAATTAAAACTTTGCGACGGCGGGAAAATTTTAATTTCTCAGAAACTTCTATTTCTTCTAAACCTTTTTGTTGATAGACAATTTCTCCATTAGCTTCCCTAGCTTTGAAATAAAGCAATGCTGTTGCCATATCAACTAATGGGTTAACTATAATCATAAATAGCCCTGGCAATAATATTGTTGCTATCAAAGAAATAGTTACAGAATACTGTTCTGATTGTCCCAAACTAACATAACAAACCATAAAACTAACTAAGAAAAGTAAAAAACTAATAACCTTAGTAATTAAAAATCTTAATTTTAAGCTAGAAGCTAGAGAATAGAATTTCGTTACTAATTCTTTAGAAGATTGTCTGACTTGATAAGGCGGTTTATTTTCCAATACTAAACTTGGGCTAGAAAATGAAGAATAAACTAAAGAGCGATAAGCTGGAAAAACGAATTTCCAAATTTGCGAAATTGCTAGTAAGTAATTTTGTAGTGCAGTAATAAGTATTTGGCTTAGAGGTTTATTTAAACCTGAAATTACTTTAGTTGAAGAAATAGCACCTGTTTCTTGAAATTGTTTAACAGCTAAAGTAAATGCTCCTTTGCTTACTTCGCCTGTTAACAAAATACCAAGTAAAGGAAAAACCCACCAAATTAATTGAAAAACACCCTCAAGTGGAAAAGTAAAATTTAGTTGAATTAAACTTGCTGTAAGTAGACTACTAAACAAGATAAAAATAAAGTTTATTACAATAGAAATTCTTGCTATTGGAAAAAATTCTTTCCAGTAAATACCAAAAGCTTGGTGTATTAAAGGGATTTCCCCTTCAGAGTTAGCGCGAAGTGCTGTAGCAAAAGCTTTAGCACTAATAACGCGCTCTTGTGGCTTTTTAGCTAAAGCTGTCATTATTAAATCAGCTATTGCAGAAGGAATATTTTTTCTTTTCTTTTGTAAAGGTATTGGAGCTATTTCTATATGTTTTTGAATTAATTCTTGCATACTACCTGTAAAAGGTGCTTCCCCTGTTAGCATTTCATAGGCAATTACACCCAAACTATAAATATCTGAACTTTTTTCCAATGGTTGACCGCTACATTGTTCTGGAGACATATAAAGAGGCGTTCCTAAAACCATCCCAACACGAGTTAACCATTCTGGAACGGACTGAGGATCTAAATTACCTGCTGTTTGTGATGGCTCCATAATTTTAGTATCTTTTTCATCATAAAAAACAGTTGCACTTTCATTATCAGACGGTTGCTGTTTGTTAGTTTTAATCTTTTGATAATCAAAGGATAAAGAAATTTTATTTGGGTCTACTGTAGGAAGCAGATTACTTATAGAAGCGGGTAGATTTGTTGTAGGTTGTGTGGAATGTAGTTTAGCAAGGCCAAAATCTAGCACTTTGACGTGATAACTACCTCTACCATCAGGCTCTAGCCAAATGTTGTCCGGCTTTAGGTCACGATGGATAATGCCTTGGCTATGTGCTTCCTCAATAGCTAAACAAACTTGTTCTAAAATATCAATCGTAAAACTAATAGGTAGCTTTCCTTTTTTCTTTAGTAAAGCTCCTAAAGTCAAACCTTTTAGATATTCCATTACTAAATAAGCAATTTGAGCCGAACCAAAGGCAGCAATACCAAAATCAGTAACATTAACAACATTAGGATGAGAAAGCCGTCCAGCAGCTTCAGCTTCTCGTTTAAAGCGTTCTACAAACTCAGTGTGTGCCATAAATTGAGGGGCAATTACTTTTAATGCTACAGGTCGTTTAGTACCAAGATGTATAGCTTGATAAACTGCTCCCATTCCACCTTGGCCCAGTTGTTTTTCTATTAAATACTTTCCATCAATAACACGTCCTGTAAGTTGTTCTAAAAAAGCTTCTTTACTGTTACTAGCTAAATTCTCTTTTTCATGTTTAACCAATTTAGCAGCAAAGTTAGCAGCAGGTTTTTCTAAAAATGATTCTGCTTCCTCATGTGCAACAAGCAAAGAAAAAACTTCTTTATATAAATCCTGATTTTGGTAACAAGCTGTAGCTAAAAACTCATTTCTATTTTCTTTAGCTATTTCTAAAGCTTGTCCAAATATTTCTTTGACTTTTTCCGCTGAGTTTATATTCATAGTACTTTCATTTAGATCTTGTTTTGCTTTGTAGGTTGAAATAATAGTGTTCATAGAGTGCCTCCTTACATAAATAAGTGGCGACAATTAAAAGAATTTTCTATCTAATTTTTTGCTGAATTTTTGCTGAATTTTTGCTGAATTTTTTCATTTTAATCTGTTTTTTTAAGAAGCTTAAGTATTTAAAAACATAACAAAAAAAGCCTAGCTACAATCACTAGGCTTTGTGAACCTCTCGGCTGTAAACAGCCGAGCTTCCGGGTCGGTTACGATGTCTCACGACAGGTTTTGTAAAACACCTTAGCGGTTCGCGCTTGTCTCTGATAAGTAAGTATTTTGCCGTTAGGCTATCAGAATTACGGGCAGCCTCCAACTCATTGAGTTTATAGGTCTTACAACCCTCTACGCGCACACTCCCGCGTACCTGCGGGTGTTGATAGTAACTTCACAATTACCATGGTTGCTTTTTATCATATGTACTTTATTTTGTCTATCTTTTTTTCTTATTTTCCCCATTTTTTATCGCCTTTTCAGGTGATTGCAAGCTTAACTCGGCTCTAAAGATGCCGAGACTGCGCTTGCTAAAGAGAGTTCAAAAGAATTAAAGGAGTTTTTTAACAATTACCTCAATTATTGACCTTTTTTATGGAAAGGAATTTCGCCATACTTAAAGATTAAGTCTTTACCAGCGATAGAAGAAACACGTTCTTCAACAGTATATGGAGTTTGTCCACCATTATCTTGACCATCAACACCAGCAAACCAAACTATAGGATTAGTACTTTCTAAGCGGTAGCCTATTTGTTTTCCTGTAGCAAGATCAACAGGAGTTGAAAGGCCAGCTTCAGACATTGCCATTTCTAAAGTAGCAGGAAATTGATTATGGTTCTTTTTATAAGCTGAAATTGCAGCAAATGCAGTAAGTGCTTGCCCCATGTTGCTACTGTTATAAAAGCTTTTCATTGTTGCTGCTCCACTAGGAAGAGAAATATAGACCAGGTTAGCAGCAATGTAGGTAGCTGGATCATATACATTTTGAAATATTTTAGAATCCATGTTTTTGTTAAACTCTTCTAAAGCTTGAAAATCCCAGTTTTCTAAACCTGGTTGTAGTTGTTTTAAGCAATTTTGGGTTAAGTCTATTAAGCTATTGTAAACTCTTACTCTTAGACCAGGAAAATATTTAGCTAAATTTTCAGCAGCAGTTGGAACAGGAGATATACCGTCATTAAATTTAGTAAGGTTATTGTTAAGTAGTATATCTTCAAAAGAGTTTTGAGATGCTTGTAAATCAATAGATAAAGCTTGAAAAGCGTTTGGCATACGACGATCTTGGGCTGAAATTTGACGAGCAATTTCTATATCCATCTTAGAATCTGTAGCTTGAGAGTAAATAACAGTAAATAATGATTTTGCAGCAATCCCACGACATACAACAGAAATCAACCCAGCAATTAGAGAAGCGTTAGGTTCTGCCCCAATATCGGTTGCCATTTCATAATTAGCTAAGGCTAGCTCTACAGCCTCTTGTGTTTTACCTTCAGAAATCAAACGTTGTACCTCAGCAGATGCAAGATTAGCTAATCCTCTCATTTGTAATAAATTTGGAACACGTGTAGTAAAAGAGGGCATTTCATTAGTAAACTGGGATTTAGAAAGCTTTGCACCAGCTATTATGTGTTTAATTGCGCCTTGGTGCTTGTTTAAATAAGCAAGTTGTTTTTCATTAAATTTTTCTTCTCCTAAAGCTGCTTTGTCTAAGCCCATATAACCTGGATCCTTCATTTGTTGAATAGATAACTCTCTAATAATTTCTTGAACAGGTTTATCAGTTGTTTTACTAGAAACTATTGAGAAATCTAACATATCTTGAATAGCTAAATTATATTCAATCCAAGCATTTTCTGAGTCTTCTACTTTTTCAATTGTTAAGCGTGTAGGTTTGAAGGCTATTGTTGAAGGAGGAACCATAGCAATATATGAAAAGCTACCAACTAATAAGGAAAGGGCTAAAGCACCAGCAGTCAACACTTTACGAAAAGGAGTAAACTTCATACGCTCAGAAAGTGTTGCTTCTTCAGATGATCCTGTATGTCCAAAATTGCTATTTTTAGCTTGTCGGGACTTAAAATATAAAGAAGCAATTGCCATACTAGTAAGCGGACTAGCAATAATCATAAAAAGTGCAGGAATGATTAAAGTGGAAGCTATTGTACTTACTGCACGAGAAAAAAAGTTTGTTCCTATAGAGTCAAACCAAGCCACATTGATTAAAAAAGTAGCAATAAATAATGCAAATGCTACTATTTTTATAAATATGCTTCTTAATTGTAGTGAAAATGTTAGCGAGTAAAATTTGTTTACCAAATCTTGATAGTTTTTCATAACCTAAAACTCCTTTAATTTATATTTTATTTTCACTAATGCATGGCGACAGGAAAAAATTTTTCTA
Source organism: uncultured Clostridia bacterium (assembly GCA_964492845.1). Taxonomy (GTDB): domain Bacteria; phylum Acidobacteriota; class Blastocatellia; order Chloracidobacteriales; family JADJPF01; genus JADJPF01. Next base: position 282,728 of record CAZBMZ010000001.1, on the reverse strand, counting down.
TCAAATTTTTTTCTAAATTTTCCAAATTTTTCCAGAAATTTTTTAATTAAAACAAAAAAGTGTGGAAACCATTTCCACACCCTCTATTAATTTAAGTTTTTGGACTAAAGAGACAAGTTACTTACTAAGAGGTAATTTGCCATAACTATAGACTAAATCTTTACCTGCAATAGCTTGATCTCGTTCAATCGCTGGATAAGCTACTTGCCCGTTGTCATCTTTACCATCAACACCAGCAAACCATACTATAGGGGTACTATTTTCTAAGCGATAGCCAATCTCTTTACCAGTAGCTACATCAATTTGAGAAGCAAGACCTGTATTTTTCAAAGCTAAATCTAAAGTGTTAGGAAATTGTCCATGTTCTTTTTTATAAGCTGAGGTGGCTGCAAAGATTGTAACCGTTTCACCAAATGAGCCACCAAAATATAGGCTTCTCATTGTGGCTGCAATATTTGGCATAGAAACATAAAACATACTACGAGCAATCATATCACTAGGAGATAACCTTAAAATATCTTTATAGTCTACATTTGATAAATTTTTATAAACCTCTCTTGAAGAAACAAAATCCCAGTTTTCTAGGTCTTTTCGTACTTTGCTAACATGTTCTTGATTAAGAGCATAAAGACTATTAAAGGTTCTAATACGAAGTCCTGGAAATACCTTAAATAATTGTTCAGCACCTGTACTATATAAATAACTATCTTCACTAGCAAATTTAAGAACATTATTTTTTACTAGAATTTCTTCCATAGAAATATTCATAGCTTGAGTTTCCCAAACAAGAGTTTGATAAGCATTAGGCGTACGGCGATCTTGTTCGTCTACACATCTAGCAATTTCTTTATCCATTTCTGCTGTTGTCTTTTCAGAATAAATTACAGTAAATAAAGATTTTGCAGAAACTCCCCGACATACAACAGAAATTAATGCAGAAATTAAAGTGCTATTGCTTTCTGCTCCAATATCGGTTGCCATTTCATAATTAGCTAGGGCTAGCTCTACTGCTTCTTGAGCTTTTCCTTGATCTAGTAAGCGGCGTGTTTCCGCTGCTGCTAAAAGTGTTAGACCTCTGACCTGTAAAAGGCTTGGAACAGGTGAAACAAAAGTAGGTATTTCAGAATGAAACTGCGCTTTAGAAAGCTTTGCACCTGCAATTAAATGTTTAATCGCACCTTGATGTTTATCTAAATAAGCAAGTTGTGCCTCATTAAATTCTTCTTCACCTAAAGCCACTTTTTCTAAATTAGAAAAACCAGGTTCTTTCATTTGTTGAATAGTTAAATTACTCATAAGTTCTTGTACAGATTTATCAGGAACTTTACTAGCAGCAAGCGGGAAATCCAACATATCTTGAATAGCTAAGTTATATTCTCCCCAAGCATTTTCTGAATCTGCTACTTTTTCAATAGCTGGACGAACTATTGTTGCTGTTGCCGTTGGAGGAACCATAGCAATATAAGAAAGACTACCAGCCAAAATAGAAAGGGCTAACGCGCCAGCAGTCAAGGCTTTACGAAAAGGAGTAAACTTCATACGCTCGGAAAGGATTGCTTCTTCAGATGAGCCTGTATGTCCATAATTACTATTTTTAGCTTGTCGAGTTTTAAGATATAAAGAAGCAATAGTCATGTTAGTAAGTGGGCTAGCAATAATCATAAAAAGTGCAGGAACAGCTAAAGTTGAAGCAATTGTACCTACTGCACGAGAAAAAAAGTTTGTTTCTGTAGAGTCAAACCAAGCCATATTGATTAAAAATGTAGCAATAAATAATGCAAATGCTACTATTTTTATAAATATGCTTCTTAGTTGTAGTGAAAATGTTAGTGAATAAAATTTATTTAATAAATCTTGATAGTTTTTCATAATCTAACTGCCTTTCGTATAATTAACTTGTGTTTTACTTTCACTAATACATAGCGATAGGAAAAAATTTTTTCTATCAAAATTTTTCCAGAAATTTTTAGGAAAAGTTTTTATTTTGGGAATAAAAGTTGTTATCTCTGGCTTTAAACTTTGCAAAGAGAATTAGTAGAATAGACCCACTTAATTTTTAGGAATAAAAAGATGAAAAAATATAAAATTGCTATTATTACTTGCTTATTAACTCTTTTCTTATCGATAAGTTTTACTACTACAAATAATACAGTTAATGCTCAAAATGACGAGTTTATTGCTAATTTAGAAAATTTAGAACAACTCCTTAACTCAAAAGCTGCTCGTCAAAATATGATTCCACCTATAAAGAAGAAAAAAATGTTAGCTTGGTTAAAAGCTGGCCGATATAAAGAGCAATTTTTAGCTGAACCAACTGTTCATCCTTCAACTGGCCCACACGGTGGAAACGTTCGCACTTTCTACAATCCAATTTTAGTAGAAAATTTACGAGCAGGTAAAAATACTTGGGATATTGGGGCTTCAATGGTTAAAGAGCTTTACTTAGGTAGTACAACACAAGTAAGCGGTTATGCTGTGATGATTAAAGTAGAAGAGCAAAGTGGTAATGATGGAAATGGTTGGGTTTTCTTTGAAACTTTTAGCGGTTCTGCCAATGGTGCTTTTTATGGTCAAGGACTTAGGCTTTGTTCTAATTGCCACCGAGCCGGAACAGACTTTTTATTAGCAACTTTCCGACCTTAGTTTTTTTCATGTTTTTTTGCTGTTTTCAATTGTGTGATCTTAAATCTCTCACAAATACAAAAGCCACTATCAAAAGCAATAATTTGATAGTGGCCTTATTATTTTTAATTGAAAATTTCTCTATTTTAGTAAATGTTCTTCAAAAAATACACTTAATGCACTTAAATAGAACTCTTGGTTAACTTTTTTACGAAATCCATGTCCTTCATCATTTGCTAGCAAATACCAGACTATACCACCATTATTTTTTACTGTTTTTACCATTTGCTCTGCTTCGCTTAGCGGTACACGAGGATCATTTTTTCCTTGCACAACAAAAAGCGGTTTAGTAATTTTACTAGCATTGCTTGTAGGAGAAATATTTAGCAAAAATTCTTTCATTTTAGGATCGCGTTCATCTCCATATTCTGGACGGCGTAAGTCTCGACGATATTCTTGAGTGCTTTCTAGGAAAGTAACAAAATTGCTTATTCCTACAATATCAACAGCACATTTTAAGCGAGCATTAAAATGTGTCATACAAGCCAAAGACATATAACCACCATAAGAACCACCAATTACAGCAACACGGCTAGGGTCAAGTTCTGAACGTGTAGCAATCCAATCCAACAATTTACCAATATCTTTTACAGAATCCTCCCGCTTAAAACCGTTATCTAGCTCTAAATAAGTCTTTCCATAACCACTTGAACCACGAACATTTGGAACTAAAACGGCTGCACCTAGTTCATTTACCCAATAATTAATAGTTGCATTAAATGATGGACGTGATTGACCTTCAGGGCCTCCATGAATACTAATAATTACTGGTAAAGATTTTTTATTTGTTTTTGGTTTGTAATAAAAGGCTGGAATTAACCTAGTTTTTCCATCTACATTATCAAAGGTTGGATATTCAATTAATTCAGGGCTAGCAAAACTCTCTGGATTTAATCCTCCTACTTCGCTAGTTGTCCAGCGAATAACAGTTTTACTACTTAAGTCATAAGAAAAGACATCGCCTGGTGTTTGAGCCGAACTAAAACTAAATCCTAGTTGTGTACTAGTTGGATCAAAATCTAGCCGTCCAATTACACCTTTTTCTAACGCTATGTTTTGTGGATTAGAAAGATTTGCTGTATTTGCTAGGTAAAGTTTGCTAATCCCACCTTCATTGACAGCATATGCAAGCCATTGTCCATTATCCGACACAGCAATATTTTCAATATTCCAATTTAAATTTGGCAAAAGAAGCTGTTTTTTATTTGTAGCTAAATCATAGTAAGTAAGTTGTAAAAATTCGCTTCCTTCATCTGAAGCGTAGTAAACACCTTTACCATCAGCAGAAAATTGGGCATCTTGGTAAGAAATCTTTTTAGTTTTTTGGGTTGGGTTAATTTCTTTTAACTCACCTGTATCAACATCTAAGACAAATAAATAGCTTTCATTAGCAGAAATATAATTGTTAATTAATAATTTTCTGTCATCTGCTGACCAATCTTGAACATTCCATTGTCCAACAACTTCTTTTATTAACTTAAAAGTTTTTAAGTCTTTTCCTTCCATCAAATAAATATCAAAATCTCGGTTATTGCGTTTAGTGCTAACAAATGCAGCCCTATCGCCTTTATTTGACCAAACAAAAGACTCATTACGAGATTTTCCATCTGTTAATAAAGTATGTCGCCCGCTTTCTTCATCAAACCAGTAAAATTGAAAAAATTCTCCTCCGCCTCTGTCCATAGCAAAAACAAAGCCTTTACGCTCTTTGCTTGGGCCATAAGAAGCATTGGCTATTGGTTCACGAAAAAAAGTTAATTGTTTACGGTAAGAATTTGGGCTAGCAATATAATGTAGTTGGGAGGAATCCCCAAATCTTGTAGAAACTAAAATGCCTTTAGTTACAGGGTGCCAGCCTATAAAAGCAGCGGATCTAACATTTTGATACTGTGCTGTACGTTCAAATACAGGTTGAGAAATTTCTGGAATGCTTTCTAAAACTAAATTGCCTATTTGTTTTCTACCTTGTTTAGCTGTTTCAGAAAGATTTTCTTGTGCAAGTAAATTACCACTTAAAAAAAATATCACTCATAAAGATAAAATAAATTTTCTCATTTACCTAAAATCTCCAAAATATCATCTTTAACTTCTTGTAAAAAAATAGGGTCTGTTTCTGGGTCAGAAACTAGTTGTTGTAGTTGCTCTGGAGTATGAACAAAGGAATATTCAGCTAATGATTGAAAAACATCTGTTAAAATTCTTTCTGCTAGCTCATTTTTATTCTGATCATCAACACCATTAATTCGTGTCATTATTTATACCTCAAAGATTTTATTTTTAGACTACTTTTCAACTTTAATATCAATTACATTCTCATCACGACGTGAAAAATTACTTGCATTCATTCCAAAAGGTAGCGAAAAAACTTTCATCGCCCCGCCACTAATTTGACTTTCAACCATTTTTTTAACACGGTTTTTGATATATTCCCGAACTGGACGACGCACAGCAGGAATCATTAATAATAAACCTGTTAGATCACTTAATACTCCAGGTGTGATCAAAAACGCTGCTGCTACTAACAATAATGCCCCATCTAAAACGGCTGTAGTTGGTTCTTGTTCAAGCCGTAGTGCTGCTTTTATCCTACTAATTGCTTGACGACCTTCCCTTTTAGCTAAGTATGCCCCTAGCATTCCAGGTACTATGATCATTGCAATGGTTGCCCAAATATTTGTGTACTGTGTTAGTAAGACTAGCAAATATGTTTCAACTGCTGTAATTATAGTAAAAAGCAAAAAGAGTTTTCCTAGTAATTTCATAGCGTTTTCCTCAAAATTAATAGTAGCAGACGAGAAAATTTTTGTCTGATTTAATACCGAAATTAAAAGAAAATTTGTTTTCTCTTTTTGGTGGAAATTAGTTAATCTGTAAAAGGCTTGCAAGCTAAACTTAATAGATTGATAATAGCCCAAACAAACTAATGTCTGAGGCAAATAGATGTTTTGTACACAGTGCAATAAATCCTATGATAAAAAAACTGTCTTCTGTCCAATTCATGGGCGTAAATTAATAAGCGATCCCAAAGAAGCTGTTTTAGGTCGTATTATTGATAATAAATACCTAATCGAAACTGAAGTTGGAGAAGGTGGAACAGGCACTGTTTATCAATCACGTCATGTTAAATTAGATATGACTTGCGCTATAAAGATTTTACATAATAAATTTACTGATGATCCTGTTGCAATAGAACGTTTCCGCCGTGAAGCCTATGCTTCTATGCAAATACGCCATCCTAATGCTATTGCTGTTATGGACTTTGGCACGACTCCAGACAATTTAGTTTATGTAGTAATGGAATACTTAGTAGGAATAACTTTAAGAGATCGACTAGAACAAAAACCTATTTTTACTATTCAAGAAGCTAATGCCTTAATGCAACCAATCTGTGAAGCAGTAAATGTTGCTCATAAAGTTGGCATTGTTCACCGAGACTTAAAACCAGAAAATATTTTTCTTGACCGTAGCAAAGGAAATGAGGAAGTAGTAAAAGTCTTAGATTTTGGCATTGCTCGTATGACAAGCGTTACTGAAGATCAACAAAAACGCGCAATGCGACTTACCCAAGAAGGTATCCTAATAGGTACACCTCATTATATGTCACCAGAACAATGTTATGGTCGTGATGTTGATGCTAGATCAGATGTTTATGCTTTAGGAATAATGGTCTATGAAATGTTAACTGGGCAACTCCCTTTTGATGATCGTTCACTTTCTATTGTGGCAGTAAAACAAGCACGTGAAAAAGCTAGACCTACTTATGAAATAAACCCTAATGTGCCTCATATTGTTAATGCTGTTGTAATGAAAGCTATGGAGAAAAAAGCAGAAAACCGTCCTCCCTCTGTGATGGCATTTGCTCAAGAACTCCAAAGTGTAGTCAAAATGGTATCAGAAAAAGAATTTCAATCAGTTTTTCTTAATGCTAGTGATGAAGACTTAGAGGCAGCACTTTTACTTACTAATCTTACTTCTGGTAACTCTCGTTTTGATCAAATAGATCCAAGGGACAAATCCAAAGAAAGGTTTTTAGAAAAATCCTTTGCTCCCGAAAGAAGACGTAATACTAAACCCTTAGTAGCAAATCCAGAAAATAACTTAACCGAACAAACTTCAAACCAAACAACCTACTTTAATCAAAATCGTACAGTAAACACTTATCTTTCTTTAACTAGTAATGAACTTACAGTAGTAAAAAACATTAGAAATGCTGATGATGAGTTTACCGAAGAAAACCCTACTTTTAACGCAATTAGAATAGAAGATCCTGCTGTAATAGAAGGACTCTATGAACAACTTCTACATTTAATTAAAGAAACTCCTATTTTGATGCAAATAATTGCGTCAGATCTAGAAACTAAAAAGCCTATTGATATGGTTTTTTTAACAGAATTAAAGTATGCGGTTGACAATATCCGTAATATTATCTTTCGTTTAGAAAAAACTGCCTCAAAATTTTAGCTAAACTCTAACTAGCAATTTTTAGCTCTCCATTTGGGTAAATATCTACTATTGATAACCCTTGAGCAAGTAAAGGAGGGGTAAGAACTAGTTTACGGTGACATTTCGTAGGTAAACTTTCAGCACACATTAAACATATATTTTGATTTTCGCTTAATTTAACAATTTCTTGTAATCCGCGTTCAAAATCTTCTTTTGGTGCTTGGATTTTCCAACCTAGTTCAGGAAAATGAATATAAAGTATTTTTTCTGCTCCTAAAGCAGCAATTAAAGCTTTTTGGTTAAATTGCGGCCAACGTGATCTTGGCACTGCTCTGACATCTGCCAATATTTGAATATTGTTTGTTTTAAGCAATGCCAAGAAAGTTTCTATAGTTTGTCGTCCATGTCCAACTGTAAAAATCATTACTCGTCTTGATTTTGATCAACAAGATTTGATTTAACTTTTCTCATATTAGAAGCTAAAATTCTTTTACGTAATCTAATTGAAGTAGGTGTAATTTCTACAAGTTCATCATCTTTGATATGAGCTAAAGCATCTTCTAAAGTAAGCTGTTTAACAGGTACTAAGCGAATGGCTTCATCTGCTGTAGAAGCACGCATATTAGTTAATTTTTTATCTTTAATTGCATTAACGTCTAAGTCTACAGCTTTAGCATTTTCACCTATAATCATACCTTCATAAACTGGAACACCTGCGCCAACAAGAAGTTGACCACGTTCTTGTAAATTATAGAGTGCATAGGCAGTTGTCATACCTTCACGGTCTGCAACAAGTGATCCTGTTAGCCGGGATTTAATATCTCCTGTCCAAGGTGACCAACGCAAAAACAAAGTATTCATAATACCTGTGCCACGAGTGTCTGTTAAAAATTGACCTCGAAAACCAATTAAACCACGAGAAGGAATTTCAAATTCTAGTCGAACTCTTCCCGTGCCATGATTAACCATTTTTATCATTTGCCCTTTTCGTTGTCCAAAAGCCTCTGTTACCACACCAATAAATTGCTCTGGAATGTCAATTACAGCTAATTCTATAGGCTCATGCAGTTGTCCATCTATTCTTCTAGTAATAACTGTTGGTTTAGACACTTGGACTTCATAGCTTTCTCGGCGCATTTGCTCTAGTAAAATACTTAATTGTAATTCTCCACGTCCACTAACCTTAAAACTACCAACCCCGCTATCTGAAGTAGTTTGATTAACTCCTGCTTGAGAGTCAGCATCTTCTACCCTAATAGAAACATTACCAAGTAACTCTTTTTGCAGTCTTTCACGTAGTTTACGAGAAGTTACATATTTTCCATCTCGACCGGAAAAAGGAGAATTATTAACACTAAAAATCATTGAAATTGTAGGTTCATCAATTTGAATTTTAGGTAGTGCTACAGGACTTAATTCACTAGAAATAGTTTCACCTATTTCTATTCCTTCAAGTCCAGCTAAAGCAATAATATCGCCAGCCTTAGCTGTTTGTATTGACAATCGTTTTAAGCCTTCAAAGGTATAAAGTTGGGTAATTTTGGTTTTTTGTATCTGTCCTTCCAGCTTACATAAAGAAACTATGTCATTAACGCTAATTGTCCCACCATAAATTCGCCCAATAGCAAGGCGTCCAACATATTCATCATAATCAATATTTGTTACTAAAATTTGTAAATTATCTAATTCGCAAGCTGACGGTGCTGGAATAGTGCGTATAATTTCTTCAAAAAGAGGTTGTAAGGTTTGACTATCATCATCTAAAGCTCTTTTTGCTATACCATCCCGAGCAATAGCATAAATGATTGGAAAATCTATTTGATCATCGCTAGCATCTAGTTCAATAAATAAATCATAAATTTCATTAACTACTTCTTGAACTCGTGCATCTTGGCGATCAATTTTGTTGACTACTACAATAGGTTTTAAGTTTTGTTCTAATGCTTTGCTTAAAACATAACGAGTTTGTGGTAAAGGCCCTTCGGAAGCATCTACTAATAACATTACCCCATCAACCATTTTTAATACTCGTTGAACTTCTCCGCCAAAGTCAGAGTGTCCAGGGGTATCAAGAATATTAATTTTGACACCACAATAGTTTAATGAAGTATTTTTTGCCATTATGGTAATGCCTCGTTCGCGTTCTAGGTCTAGGTTATCCATTACTCGCTCAGCAACCCGCTCATTAGCTCGAAACATACCTGCTTGTTTTAACATTAAGTCTACTAACGTAGTTTTTCCATGATCGACGTGTGCAATAATGGCAATATTACGTATATCTTCGCGCACTGGATTAACAAGTGCGACATTACTATTTTCTTTTTCTGTCATGTTACTCACTTAAATAAACTCCCAAAAGGAAATTGAAACTAGGTAGCCTAACAGATCTTTACCATTTCGCCAATGTTTTTATCCGATAGCAAAATAGCTTGGATTTTTAAATAGCAATAAGTTTTTGCTTTTTACTATAAAAATTTTGGATAAAAGATATTGAACCATTGAACCTATTAGACAAAAACAGGTTAATTATTATTAAAATATTGTTTCTCAAAATACTGCATTAGATTTAAGAAATTTAAGAAATTCAAGCTCCATTGTTAGTTTATAGCTAAGAATAATAATTGCTTTAACACTTCTTTAGTGAGGGTGTAGCTATGTCTAAGTTAGAATTTTTATCAAAAATAAATTATAAATTTTATCAAAAACTATTTTTTATTATTATTTTTATTCTACTAATAATTAGTATAAAACCATTTATTAAGTTAGATTTTAGTAAAGAAAAATTTAATCAAGTTTTTGCTTCTTATCAAAATAAACTTGCCCATCAAATTGGAGTTTCACCAAAAGAAATTGTAATAACAGGTAAAACAAATGTTACAGGTTGTTTGGTTAATTTAGTAAATCCTAATTCAAAATGGAATGTTTTAACTGATAATGAAGGTAAATTTAAGCTTCCTGAAATAACTTGGTATCCTGGAAAAAGTTATTCTCTAAAATTTTCTTTAGAAAACAATAAATCTTTTCCGATAGAAATTTTTGCCCCTTGGGAATATCCAAAATCAGGAAACCTAGATTTAGGTTTTATTGATCTAGCTCTTGCACTCAAAAATCAGTCTCTAAAACAGCAACCTTCTTATAATTCAATCCCTTTTGATGCAAACAATAAGGAATATTACGAACAACTTTATAGTAATATTACCAATACTATATGTGGTGAAGAAGAAAAAATCATGGCTTTAACTAAATATGTTTGTCAAAAACGAGTTGAAAAAAAGAAAGTTTCTATTGATATTTGGACACCTAGACAACTTTTAGAACCTACTGAACCTTTTTCTTATACTTGTGGTGAGCTTAGCAGCGCATTAGCCCATTTAGCTTATGTTGGTAATTTTAAGATAAATTACATAGATATGATCTTAGATATTCCTACTAGACATAAACCATATACGCATGTAGTCGTAGAACTATATTACCAAGGAAAATGGCATCTCTATGACCCTACTTTTGGCACAGCATATAAAAATGAAAAAGGAGAAATTGCTAGTTATCAAGAAATTAGATTAAATCCAAAAATTCTAGATAACCCTATTAGACTTTATTCTGAGGCTAAACTACATACAAACTGGCTACATAATTTATATGCAGAAGGAGTACATCAAACTTTTTCTTTTAGTGAAAATAATTAAAACATTAAACTGCTAGAAAACATTACTACTTGCAACAATTTTTTATCCATCCCATAATTACTCTTATAAACTTTCTCTATTTGAAAAAATTTCCTTTATACTCTAATAACCGTATTTAAGTAATATTTGCCCCTTTCTGAGGTTAAAAGTATGAATTCTGAACAACTAAAACAAGTAGCATCTTTATTTCAAAAAATTAAAAATCTCTCCTCCAAAGAACAAGAAAATTACTTAAATCAATGTCAAGATAGGCTAGTACGAAAAGAAATAGAAGTTTTGTTAGATAGGCAAAAAACTGCCAACCAATTGCCTTCTAAACTTGACAAAAATGATGTAACTGTAGCCGACGATCCAAGTATTACTGAAAACCATACACTTTATTCTGATGATTATTCTGAAGCCTATTTTAATAGCATGCTCAATAGAACTCTTAATAATACTTACTTAATAGAAGAAAAAATTGGTGAAGGTGGTATGGGAGTTGTTTTTAGTGGTACACATCTACTTTTAGGAAATAAAGTAGCTATTAAGGTTATGGTTCCAACGCTTAAGAAAAGTGATAATGATGTAAAACGTTTTCAAAGAGAAGCCCGCGTAGGTTGGTCACTTTCACACCCAAATATTATTAAGGTTTTTGAATTTAGCCGAACTCAAGACGGCATTTTATTTATGGTAATGGAACTTATTAAAGGAGAAAACTTAAAGCATCATATTAGACGATTAGCTCCACTGCCTTTAGATAGATGTATTCAAATACTTAAACCTCTTTGTGATGCGCTAGATCTAGCTCATAAACGCAATATCTTACATCGTGACTTAAAGCCTGCAAATATTTTGATTAGTGAAAAAAATGGAGTGGAAATAGTAAAACTAGCTGATTTTGGTATTGTTAAACTACTCTCCTCAGATAATCAGATTACTACAGAAGAGACAAATTTAACTAGCACAGGAACGGTTATTGGTTCTTTAGACTATATGTCACCTGAACAAATGATGGGTTACAACCTTAGTGCAGCTTCTGATATTTATAGTCTTGGTGTAATTCTTTATGAAATGCTAACAGCCAAATTACCTATACAAGCAATTGAAATTCGAGAGTTATTAAAACTAAAAACTACTTATAACAAATTACCTAATCCTTCAACAGAATTTCCTTTTTTAACATCAAATTTAGACAAAGTATTAAAAAAAGTGCTTTTTCCTGCACCAACACAACGCTATCAAAAAGCAGGAGAGTTACTTAATGCTCTTAAAGAATGTTTACCATCATAATATTAATTTATATATAAAGCTTAATAAATTAGCTGCTTCTTTGTCTTCGCCCTTAGATAGTTTTAAGGCTTCTTGTAATTCGTCCACAGCTTTATTGTGATCTCCTAAAAACATATAAACTTTTGCAAAACAATAACGAATATCAGACGCATTCTTTAATTCATCTGGTAAATCTTCATATTTTTCTATTAAAGCTTTAACAACCTCTTTTGAGTCATGTAGTTTTTCTTTATCTAATTTTGGGTTATCTAATCCTTCATCACGGCTAAATTCATCTCTAATAAAAAAAGAACCTGTTCCAGTAATTGTAAAAAGTAGATTTTCTAACAAAAATGGGCTATTTACATCAAGGTTAAAAGCTTTTCTATACTGGGCTAAAGCTTCTTTTTTTTCTCCAAGTTTTGTATGTGCAATAGCTAGATTTTGATGTGCTAATAAGTAATTCTGCTTTAGTAAAATAGCTTTTTGATAGTAAGTTTTAGCTTTTTCTACAGAACCTATAGCCCCTTTATTTTCATAGAGTAAATATATATTTCCAAGAATTAACAAAGCTTCTGGAAAGTTTTTTTGTTGTTCTAGCGCGATTTGTAGTTGAGTTACTGCATCAGGAAAAAATTTACCTTGATTAAAATAAGAGCGTCCTAAATTATAGTGGGCTAAAGGGTAATTACTTTGTTTTTGCTTAATTGCTAGCTGAAAATTTGCATTAGCATTCTCAAAATCACCAATGGCTTCATAGGCTAGACCTAAATTATTAAAAGCAGCAGGATAGATTTTTCTTTGTTTAATAGCTATTTGGTAATAATTTATCGCTTCTGGAAAATCTCCTTGATGATAAAGAGCAAAAGCTAAATTAAACTCTGCATCAGGCAAAAGCCCTTTGCTTAGGTCAATAGCCTTTTTATAAGACTCAATAGCATGGTCAATTTCTCCTATTGAATAAAGAGCTACACCTAAATTTAAGTGTGCCTTAGCATTTTCAGGAAAAATTTTTACTACTTCCTTAAATGAGTTTATAGCTTCATCAAATCTACTTAATTTTATTAAAGTATAACCAAGGCCAAAATGGGCTAAATCGATTCTTTCCTTTGCATTAATAGCTTTTTGGTAATTAAAAATAGCTTTTTCTAAATCTCCTTTTGCTACTAGAAATTGAGCAGTTTTTAGAAATGATTTTTTATTCTTTGTACTAGACTTTTTATCTATTTTTTCTTCTATTTTTTCTTCTACTGTTTCAAGCTGGCTTTCTCCAGGTTTTAGCCCAAAACGCCGATTATATTCTGTTGGAAGATAGCGTCTAGGGTTAATTTCTGTTGTGGCTGCACCATTTTTGCTAGTATCCTCTAGTCCAAACCGTCTTTGCTGAGCTAATATAGTCATATTTAATATTAACAGTAATAGAGTAATTATAACTACTCTAAAAATAACACTTTTACTAACCATAAAACTCCCAAAATAGAAATCCTTAGTTAAACAAAAAATTTAATTTATTTGATTCCAAGTTAGTTTATCAGAGATTTTCCTAATATACCTTGTATAAGTGCTTTATTTTTGTGCAATATTTTTGATATATTTTGTTTTCTTTCCTAAAACAGCTATAAAATCCAAGGTGTAAAAAATAATTATGAAAAAACTAAGCCCCCAGTACACTAATATTAGTTTTTTATTTGCTTTAATGTTAGTAATACCTCTACAAGCTTATGCTCAATCAGGAGGAGCAACAACAGGAGCTATCTTTGGGACAGTTAAAGACGAGCAAGGCGCAGTTATAACTAGTGCAAATATAACAGTTAGGTCACTACAAACTAATTTACAAAATACTTGTATTTCTGATAGCCAAGGTTCTTATCAACTTCTCCAACTACGTCCAGGCAATTATGAAATCACTGTTCAAGCTAATGGATTTCTTACTCAAACTGTAAGCACTCGTTTATTAATTGGAGTTATTTCTGTTAATAATATTGTGCTATCTATTGAACAAAATAAAGATATTATTGAGGTTACAGACAGTTTAGTTAATACAATCAAAACTGAAAGTAGCACTAATATTACTTCTGAAAGCATACAAGTTCTACCAATAAATCGGCGGAATTTTCTAGATTTTAGCCTAACTGCTGCCCGTGTAACTCCTGATCGCCTTCCTCCTCAAGGACTTGCCAATACATCAGGGCTTTCATTTAATGGACAAAGTGCTAGACAAAATATTATTAATGTAGATGGACTAGATAATAATGATTATTCTTCAGGAACAGTAAGAGCAACATTTAGCCAGGAAGCTGTCCAGGAATATCAAATTATTTCAGATAGCTACAGTGCCGAGTTTGGCCGGGCTTTAGGTGGTGTAGTAAATATTATTACTAAAGGTGGATCAAATGAATTTCATGGCTCAAATTTCTTATTTATTAGAAATGATGAGACTAGTGCGCGAGATGCTTTTGTTAGCCAAAAACCACCTTTTGAGCAATATCAATTTGGAACTAGTTTGTCAGGCCCAATAAAAAAAGATAAAGCCTTTTTCTTTACAGCCTTTGAACGACTTTCTGTAAAACAAAATAATGTAGTAACTATTTCAGATAATGTTATTAGTTCTATTCGCAATCTAGGATTTCAAATAAAAAATGGTGCTGTGCCTCTTTCCGTTGGTACTACCTCATTATTAACTAGAGTAGATTTGTATCCAACTCCTACTAATAACTTAAATATTCGATTTAATTCTTCTGGTCGCTATAATGGTGCATATGAAGCATTTGGTGGAATTATGGCTGAATCTACAGGTGGGGTTCAGCGTTTAACAGAAAATTCTATTGCAGCAACAAATACTTATACTAGCCCAAATACAGCTTTTATTAATGAAACTCGTGTGCTTTTTAACCAACGCCGCCAAGATATTCTGCCTTTAGAAAATGGCCCACAAACACAAATTGTTTTACCTGAAGGAATGGTAACTTTTGGACGATCTATTTTATTACCTCAACGTTTAAGAAGTAAGTTATTTCAACTCAGCAATACCACTAGTTTAATAAAAGGAAATCATCAAATTAGGTTTGGTGGTGATTTAGTTAATATTTCTAACCGTTCTCGTTTTGTTGTTACTGCTTCAGGAATAACTATATTTGCTCCAATAGATTTTTCTGGAGGAACTTCCGCCCCAGGTACAATATTTAGTGGATTAGAAGCCTTTGATCCATCATTAAGAACCAAAGAACAACGAGCTTTTTTAACACAATTTTCTTCTGTGCTACCAACAGTTATTAATGGTTTTCCTAGGTTAGATCTTGCTAATTTACCTTTACCCGTTTTTTATCAACAAGGATTTCCTTCTGATTCTTTAGTACCAAGTAGAACAAATTTTTTCTCAGCATTCTTACAAGATGATATTAAAATTAACCCTAGATTGCTCTTAAAAGCTGGTATTCGTTATGACCTTGGACGTGCAACTTTTCTGCCTCGAAATAATGGAAATGTGGCTCCAAGAATATCTCTTTCCTATAATCCAAGTTTTTCACCCAAAACACGTATTAATGCTGCTTATGGGCTATTTTTTGCAGCAGCAACGCTTGGCAATATTGAAATAGTAGTAAGACCTAATACTCCTCCTAATTTCTTTATGCCTTTCCCTTTTTCTATTCAAGCATTTATGCAGCCAGGCCGCAATTTCTCTTCTCAAAGTGCTGTTCCATCAAATATCCCTTTAGTTCCTCAACTTACTGTTGGCCCTGAATTTCAACCAAATTTACGTGCTAGCTATGCACAGCAAATAAACTTAGGTATAGATCATCAAATCACAACTAAACTTAAAATAGAATTAGATTATAGCTATGTCCGAGGTTATAAATTGGTTCGCTCTCGTGATATTAACCCGATTACACGACCAGTTGCAGGTAATCCTTTAGCTAGCTTTTTAACAGGTCGATTAGATCCTAGTATTGGAGCAAGAGTTTACTTTGAATCTGCCGCAGACAGTTATTATCATGCTGGTTCATTTTCAATTGGAGGTGAGCTTTTCACAGGTTTTAACTTGCTAGCCCATTATACTTTATCCAAAACAATAGATAATTTTGTTGATTTTTCCCCTACTATTCCAGCAATAAATCCAATAGATCCGCTAAATCCAGGCCGTGAACGCTCTCTTTCACTTCAAGATGTAAGAAGTCGTCTTGTTTTTTCTGGAAATTACCAAACTAGTAGGCAAAAAAATATCCTGCTTAAAAACTTTACACTTTCGACAATTCTAACTTTAGAATCAGGTCGTCCTTATAATTTAATATCTGGTGGGGATTTTGATATGAATGGGGATTTTCCACCTTCAGACCGTCCGCTAGGAATTAGTAGAAATCTTGGAATAACGCCTGGTTTTGCAAGTTTTGATTTAAGGCTAACTCGTAGTTTTGCTTTTGGTGAAAAAATACAAGTTCAAGCTCTTGTTGAAGCCTTTAATTTATTTAATAGAACAAATATTAGCCAAATTGACAGCACTTTTCCCCCTGATCCACAAGGGAGATTTAATTTACCAGAAAAAAAGGATGGACGTTTTATTGCACCTCCTGAACGTTTTCGCAATTCTTTTGCTCCTAGGCAACTGCAATTTGGTTTTAAGCTAATTTTCTAACCGTATAAATCATTAATTAATATAAAAGGGTAGTAGAATAAATAGCTAATATAAGCTATTTATTCTATTGCTATATAACATGCTTAAAAACTAGAATATTTTCTATAAATTAACAATCTTCCATTAATTATTTAATAAAAATTACATATCTATTTTACTAACTTTTTACACTTTCTTGAAAACTTTTTTACACCTTTAGTTTAACCTTATGACATCAAGTAAGCTGTTTAACAGCTAATTTACTTGTTAAAACACTGAACAAATTTGACGTTTTGCTAGTATTGGCTTGGTACCACTCCAAAAAAATCAATTCTAAAGATAACGCAAATTGTCAATATAGTTCTAAGTGCTATTTAGAAAATTCAGGAGTTAGAAAATGAAAAAAATAATTAAAAGTATTGCTGTATTAAGCCTTGTTTGCCTTCTCTCAATAACTGTTTTTGCTAAAGAAAAAAGCAAAAAAGTAGTTTTTCATAATGATGTAACCGTTAATGGCACAACAGTCAAGAAAGGTACTTACAAAGTTGTTTATGATGAAACTACTAAAGAAGTAAGTATTTTTAATGATAAAGATTTAGTAGTTAAATCTGCTATTACTGTTAGTCCTCAAACCTCAGAAGTAAAACGCAGTTTCTTATCTACTAAACAAGATGGTGACACTAGAATACTTACAGGTATTGCATTAGAAGGGGAAAAAGAACTGGTTATTATTGATGATCAAGCTAATAAATTAGCTAAGCCTCAATAAAACTATCAATCTAAAATAGTTTTTAAGTGAGTATTTTAATGTTTATTTTTTTCTTAAATTGAAAGTTTTACAGAAAAATACTCACTTAATTATTTAATAATTAGTAGAATATTTTACTCAACAAAATCCAGCTTTAAGCTAGATTATTCTCCACTCATAGCTAGACGAAAACTTAGTTTAGGTTCAGTATAATTTTTTAATTGCCAAAGTCTATCTGTTACAGGATCACTTCCTACTTTTTCATCCTTTCCTCTAAATACAACAGTATTATTTTGCATAATGCTGTCTGGAAGTTTAACTTTAGAACCTTCATAAAGAATAAATTCTGAGCTAGTCCATTCAAAATATTCTTCTGCTAATTCATTAATATTTAAGCTATTTTTATTGGCTGCAATATATTCCCATTCTGCTTCTGAAAGCAGGCGATATTTTTTGCCTGTTTGCTTAGATAGCCAATTGCAAAAGGCAGTAGCATCATTCCAACTAACTTGGGTAATAGGCTTATCTAAAATACTTTGTTGCGGTTCATTGCCTGCCCAAAAACTTGGAGGAGGATAGTTTGATAGTCTTACAAATTCAGCATATTGACGATTTGTAATCAGATTTTTAGAAACTAAAAATGTCTTTAGAGTTACTTTATGAGAAGGTCTTGAATATTCATCCTTGCTATCAGAACCCATAAAAAATGTCTCGCCCTTTATGGTAAGTAGTTCTGGAAGAGTCAACTGCTTTTGTACATAAAAATTTTGATATATTTTTGCACCTGTAAAAGTGCCAATTAAAAGCAGAAATACTAGAGCTATCACCCAGGGAATTTTAGATTTATTTTCTATTTTGCTAGTTTCAGCAAAAATTTTACTCGTTGAGTTATTTTCATTAGTTTTTACTTTTTTAGGCTCTGCTACTACAAACTTTTGTTTTGCAGGTTCTTTTAAGTTTTTGTCTAAACTAGCCTGGTTTATCTCATCTAAAACTTTTTTTAGTGCTAATACACTTTGCGGGCGTTCATTTGGAGATTGTGAAAGACCACGCTCTACAACATCGCTTAGTTCAGATGTGACACCTGGACGCATTTCTTTTAATGGCTTAAATCCTCCTATCATAACAGGAGGAACTTCACCTGTAAGCATTTCATATAAAATAAGGCAAATACTAAAAACATCTGTTCGAGCATCTACACCTAGCTTAAAAAATTGTTCTGGAGCAATATATCTTAAAGTTCCTGGAGCATTACCTGTAGTGATAATTTCTTCTTCTATAGAAGGAAACTCGCTATTTAAGAGTTTAGCAATACCAAAATCAACTACTCTAATTGATAGATGATTATCTGCAAGTTCCTGAACTATAATATTTTCTGGCTTTAGGTCACGATGTATTACACCTGCTTCATGTGCTTGATGAAGAGCTAAACAAAGCTGATTAATAATATTGATAGCTTGACTCTCTCCAAGTGTTCCTTTCAAATTAAGCATTTTTCTTAAAGTTACACCTTCTATATGTTCCATTACAATAAAAGGAAGGTTAGTTGTTTTCATAATCCCATAGTCAATTATAGAAACAATATTAGGGTGACTTAACCTAGCTAGTGTGCTAGCCTCACGTCTAAAACGAGACACACGAGCAGAACCAGAACCAATGCTTGAAGAATCAAATTTCATTAATTTTAAGGCAAAAATCTTATTTAACTCTAAATGGCTCACACGAAAAACTTTTCCCATTCCGCCTTCACCAATTAAAGCTTCAATACGGTATTTTTCATTTATAACTGTACCTACGGATAAATCTGATTCCATAAAATTTATTTAGAAGTTTTGGATATTTTAAGGCTTAAAAAGAAGTGTTAAAAATTATGCTGTCTAAAAACAAAAAAGACAAATAAAAGTAATAGTAGCATTGTTATTAAGTTGGAAAAAAAGGTTTTTGCAAAAAAGAAATGTGTACCAAATAATGTGGTAAATAGCCCTGTAATTATTTGTAATAAAAGGTAAATAGAAAAAGTTAAACTAGTAAAAACTTGCAAGGAAATTAACTAAATTTATTTTAATATCTGTCTAAGTAAATAAAAGAAAACTACCCCGCTACCATTTAAGGCTAACATCCAAGTCAGTAAGCTTTTCCACCAAGCTACTTGGATTGCCTGCATTTGTAAGGTTAAAACCGTTGCCATCACGATATTAGAAATTACTACCATAGTAAAATTTAGCATAGCTAAGTCTAAACTAACAGGTAAATTAAAGTATAAAAATAAATTAACTAAAGCAGCAATTGTAAGAACTCCTTCACCATAAGCCATTGTTATCATACAGGCATGCGCACAGATAAAAATATTTTTTTTTGTTATATAAATTAAGCTTGGGCCAAAAATAAACCAGCCTAGCCCAGCAGAAAGCAAAATCCATAATGCTCCACCTGTAGGTTGCCAATCAGGTAAAACTAAACTTAAGGAAGCACCATAAAGGCAAGAACCAACCACAGCAATTATTGTTAAAGCTGCCCAAACTGTGTAAGGCCATTTCTTCATTGGTAAACAACTAAGCTCAAAAGCTCTCAACTGTTTTCTAGGTGAGCTTAAACAGCTAATTAATGAAGGATTAAAATCTTTACTCATAAAATATTTTTTAAGGTTAAAAAAACTCCTTATTGAACACAGCCATTTCTAGCGGACATCGCATATTCTTTTAATTCAGGTTTTAGATTTTTATTTTTTTGTAAAAATTTATCAATTATAACGTTAACTTTTTCGCTATAGTAATGTTGCCAATGTCCAAGACCATGTAAAGCACTTTCTTGACAAGCTATAGATTTTAACTCTAAGGTTTTTTCCATTACACCTAAAATAGCCACGTCTAACTTATTTTTTTGAGGATTATTTGGCCCGGCACCAATAGGTAGAATATCCCACCACATATAGCAAATAGTATTTAATGGATTAGTCTCTTTTTCTTTGTCTAAGTGACTCAAATGCTCTAAACATCGATTAGCAAACAAGTCCTTAAATAAAGTAAAAATAGACTCTACAACTAGCAATCTCTTTTCTAATTCAATAGTTTCATTTGTCAAAATAAACATATGATTTGAACAAGAATTGCTTGCAATAAGCCGTAAACCTTGGCTTATTTGGTCGCTAGTAAAATTTGCTAATAATTTATTTGGGTTATTAAACAATTCAGTGATGTAAATAATTGCCTGAGAGGGTTGAGGTTCAAGCCATTCAACATTAACATCCCAATACCAAGCTTTTTTCTTTACAGGATGATCAAAAACCCAATTTAGCCATTTATTAAAATCTATTTTTCCCATATTGATACTCCAATAGGTTTAAGCTAAGGAAAGGTCTTTTATTACAATTTGAATATAAGTAGAGTTATTATAGTTAGATTCCGTCAACGCATATATTAAGCGATAATATTCATTTACAGAAAGATTACTTATATTTTCTGCACCGCCCCACCAAATTGCATCCATGACATGACCAGAGTGAGACAAGCGAAATTTTAGATGACGTTCACGTATTAAAGTAGGTTTTTCTAGGATTTGGACGTTTTCAGTTAAAAATATTGGGGTTGGGTTAGCTGCTCCAAAAGGTTCAAGTATAGCAATTTCTTTCATTAAATCGCTGTTGATTTCTGCAAAACTTAAGCGAGCATCAATTTCTATTTCTAAGTTTGATTGTTTTGAAACTAGAAAGTTTTTTGCAAATTCATTGACACTTTGGCGCAGTTCAGCAATATTTTCTGCTTTTATAGTCAAGCCTGCTGCATGAGAATGTCCGCCATAATGTTCAAAAAGTTCTTTGCAATTATCAAAAGCTTCTAAAATTGGAAATTCTTTGATAGAACGGCCTGAACCATAACCAAAACCATCTTCTATTGCAATAACTACAGCGGGACGGTGAGTTTTTTCTACTACTTTTGATGCTGCAATTCCAATTACTCCTCGATGCCAACCCTCTCCAGCTAGTACAATAACTCGGTCATCATCATAAATTTTAGTATTTTCTAGCTGTGACATAATTTCGCCAATTATGTCGGCTTCTGTGCGTTGGCGAGCCGTGTTTTGCTCATTCATTTCACGGGCTAATAAAACGGCGGTTTCTTGATTTGGAGCAGAAAATAACTCTACGGCTGAACTTGCGCCTCCCATACGACCAACAGCATTAATACGTGGGGCAATACGATAGCCTATATCATAACAAGTAATTGGCCGTCCTGATACGCCAGCAATCTCAAATAGGGATTGTAAGCCTATATTGCGAGATTTTGATAATTGTTCTAATCCACATTTAGCAATAACTCGATTTTCTCCTACTAATGGGACAATATCAGCAATTGTGCCAATAGCAGCAATCATTAATAAAGATGTAAGTTCTTCACTTTTAGAATATTTTGCTAGTAAAGCTTGAGCTAACTTAAAAGCAACTCCACAACCAGCTAGGTTTTTATCAGGATAATTACAATCTGGACGTTTGGGATTGAGTATAGCTATAGCTGCTGGTAGATCCCCTTCAGGAATATGATGATCTGTAACGATTACATCTATTCCTAAAGTGCTTGCATGTTCAATTACTGTATGAGCGCGAATACCACAATCAACACTAATAATTAGCTTATAACCTTCAACATTAGCTTTATCAATAGCTTCTTCACGCATACCATAACCATCTATAAGCCGTTGAGGAATATAATAGTTAACTGATGCGCCAACAGCTTCTAAAGCTTTTTTTAAGATTACTGTTGCTGTTGTACCATCAACATCATAATCACCATAAATTAAAATTTTTTCTTTCTTTTCAATGGCTTGACTGATGCGATTAATGGCTAAGGCCATATCACACATTAAAAAAGGTGGGTAGAGGTCGGAAAGTTTTGGAGATAGAAATTTACTAGCTTCCTTAGTAGTAAAAATACCTCGACGAATTAAAAGACAAGCTGTAGTCTCAAAAAGTCCCAATGAATGAGCTAAACGCATTACCCTTTTTTTATCATAATCATACAAACGCCAATGTTTGCGTTGCTCAGTTGAAACATTCATGAGGCTTATCCCTAGAAATTTTCATTTTTATGTAAACGACTAGTCTAACATACGTCTAAATACTCGGCTATAGCTTAAAGCTTGATTATTTTACTATGTAATTGATTATTAAACGATTGTAATAACAGAACTTAGCTATTATTATTCATTATCTAATCCGGTTTTTATTTCTAAATCTTTCATCAAATCGCTAAGTGTACTTTTAGCAACACCTAAAAGTTTTGCTGCACTGGTTTTAGCCCCATAAGTGTTAATTCCTCCTGATAAACTTAAAGCATATTCAACATATTCTCGCTTACATTGTTTTATATATTCATCCAAAGATAATAAATTGTTTTTTACTTGTGGATTTACAATTTTTTCTGGTAAATCTTTAGCTGTTATTTCCAGTTTATTAAATAAAATATCTATTGCTTCAATAGTTATTATTAGCTCTGCTAAATCTCGCCAAGGATATTGTTGTATTAATATTAGTGCATCATTAGAAAATGTCTTTCTGGAATTATTTATTTTTAATATTTTCTGTACTAAACTTGGGATTTGGCTTGTACGGTCATTTAATGGCACTTGATCTATAGATAAAATTTTTATTTGTTGATATAAATTATTTAATACATTTTGTATTAATTTATTATCATCATTATTATTTATTTGTTGTACTTGATTTAGGGATTTATTTATTTCATTTTCTAAAGATACTTTTGATATACGAGGCGGCAAATCTGCGTCTTCAATTATTTGTTTTTCTACTAAAACATCTACAGCTTCTACAACAGAAATTAACTCTCGTACATTACCGGGCCAGTAATAATTTTGCATAATTTTTATTACTTTATCGCTAAATTTTTTATTTGATCCTCGCCTACTTAAAGCATATTGTACCAATTTAGGAATATCTAAAAGACGTTCTCTTAAAGGAGGAAGTGTTATTTCTATTTTAGAAATACGATAATAAAGGTCGGGTAAAAATAAACCTTTGTTAACTAGCTCTTTTAAGTTTTCATTACAAGCACAAATTAGCCAAAAGCTTGTTTTTTGTACTTCTCTAGTATCTCCAACCCTATAAAATTCCCCACTATCTAAAACTCTTAGCAATTTACTTTGTAATTCTAAAGGGCTTTTATGAATTTCATCTAAAAATAAAGTTCCACCATTAGCAATACTAAGAAAGCCTAGTTTATTTTCTTTTGCATCAGTAAAAGAGCCGGCCCGGTGTCCAAAGAGTTCTGATTCAACAATTGACGGCGAAATAGAAGCTAAATTAATAGCAACAAATGGCAAGCTTTCCGGTTTATCATTGCTGTAATATTTATGTGCGGCTCTAGCAAATAATTCTTTTCCTGTCCCGGTTTCACCTTGTAGCAAAACAGGAACAATCAAATTATTTTTCTTATCTACTGAAGTAGAGTTACGCCAATAACGATTGCTAATAGCAACTTTTTGTAACATTTCATAGGCTTGTTGTAGATTTTCACTAGAACTTTCTACAGGAGATAAACCAGAAAAAAAGCGGTCTTGCTGATGTTGTGCAAGTGCCTTGCTTTGTTCTTCAGCACTTTTTGCAACTATTAAGCTATTAGCACTACGCAGTGCAAGATAAATATAATTGCTAATTGCAGTAATAAAATAAAAATCAATGTTGGAAAAACTTCTCATTCGGGAAATGCTATCAATATAAATTAATCCTATTGTGTTATCTGCCGAAGGGCCCAAGGGACAAGCAATTACAGAACGAATATTATTTAGCACAATGCTTTCAGCCTGGTTTAATTCTGGGTCAATATTTATATCTTGCAACAAAAGTTTTTCGCCTGTTAAAACCCTTTTTATAATACTGCTACTTATTCCCCAATATTTTTCTTCTGCATCTAGATTTATTTTTTGATCTGTTTCTTTTTGGTGAGAAACTTGTTTTATAAATTGAATTTTGTTTTTTAGACTAAATTTTGTTTTTTTATTAACAAAAATTGTTTTGCTTTTTTTGCTTAAATCTACAAGTCCAATTAAGCAACGTAAAAATCCATCTGGCTTAAATTTATTGACTATGACTTTTAATGATTCGCTTAAAATAGATTCTGGATCTGTTTGTTGACAGATTATTAAGCCAAGTTGGTAAATATCTTTTAATAACACTTCTATCTGGTCTTGAGTTAGAACAGGCAAGTTTAATTGAGATAAATTTTTTTCCATCTGTTTGATGCCCTTAAGAATAATTAATAACTAAGTTTATAAACCTATTTTTTATTTATTTAGTCAAGTTATTTTCATAAGTCTATTTTTATGTTATAAAGACAGACTTGTTAAAATAATTATTTGCAGACTACAAATACTATTTATATAATTATCAAGGATTTAACTTAAACAGTATAATAATTTGTTAACCTACTAAACATCATTAAATAAAAAATAACTGAGAAAAATTTATCATGGGCATCAAAGAACGTCGAGAAAGACAAAAAGAATTTTTAAGACAAGAAATTTTAGAAGCTGCAAGGGAACTTTTTGTAAAAGAAGGTTATGAAAATGTTTCTATGCGTAAAATAGCTGAAAAAATAGAATACTCCCCTACTACAATTTACATTCATTTTAAGGATAAAGCTGATCTACTCTTTTGCATTTGTGAAGAAACATTTGAAAAGCTACTTAATGGTTTAGATGAGGTTGCTTGCTTATCTGATAATGACCCTGTTAAATGTCTAGAGGCAGGCATCCGCAAATATATTTATTTTGGACTAACTCACCCAAATGATTACAAAGTCGCTTTTATGTATCGGCCAGAAGATTTAGCAATGGAAGATATCAATAGATTTTTGTCCCCTGACTCTATGGGCAATCAAGCTTATGCTCGCTTGCGTGATATTGTGGTTGAATGTATAAAACAGAAAAAATTTAAGGAAGTTGATCCAGAATTAGTAACACAAAGTTTTTGGACAACAGCACATGGAATAGTTTCTTTACTAATAATTAAATGCCATTTCCCTTGGGTAGACCAAGAACAGCTTATCTCTCACACAATTAATAGCTTAATTGATAGCTTAAAAGTTTAGATAATAACTTAAGGTTTACTTGCAAAGCTCGTTTATATAATTAAGCAGTTTCGCTATTCCAAGTTGAAGTATTTCTGGTCTAGTAATCAAGCTAATAACCAAAAAGCCTTCTAGTTGAAAATCAAAAAAATATCCTGGATGGATAATTAAATTTTCCTTTATTAGTAATTCAAGTATTAATTCTTCTTCAGTAAGAATTTTTGGTACTTGTAAAATTGCATACCAACCGCCTTCTGTAGGCAATAACCGACAAACACTATCTACAGGAATTTGGGATTTTAACCAATGATAATTAGCTAAAACACGCTCTTGTATTTGGATTTGTAGTGCAGGAGCAATTTTTAGAAGTGATGGCAAAGCATGTTGAACGGGGCTACTAACAGAGAGAAATAAATCTGTAATAAATTCGAGTCTTTGATAAGCCTCGTCAAATATTTCTTTTGGCCCATTAAGAATAATCCAACCTAACTTTAATTGTGGTAGTCCTGCGGCTTTGGATAAACCATTAAGAGTAAAAGTTAAAACGTCATCTACCGTAGCAATACTGTTTGCTCTAGTCTTATCTTGATGATGTGGATAATCATAGAAAACTTCATCAGAGATTAGAGCTAAATTATTCTGTTTACAAAAGTTAATTAGTTGTTTTAGTTCCTCTTTTTTTAGGTATGATCCTGTAGGATTATTAGGATTAACAATAATAATTGCACGGGTATTTTTTTGGCAAACACTTTGAAGATATGGAAAATCTATATGCCAAGCTCCATCAAAATATAAATAATAATTTATAGCTTCCACACCTTCTATTTGTGCCAAGTGTTCAAATAAAGGATATGACGGCGTAGGAACTAAAACACTATCACGCGGATTCATCAGTAGCTTAAAAAGTAGTGTGTAAGCTTCGCTAGTGCTAGCAGTAAGAAAAATTTTTTCTTCTGTTACTTGTTGTAAATTATAGTAGTTAACCACAGCACTACGTGCAACAAGCAATCCTTTTGGATCTGGACGATAAAAAAGGCTGTTTTTATTAGCTAGAGCAGTAATTATTTTTGATTCTGGGTAATCAAAAGAAATTTGTGTAGGGTTAGAAACTGTTAAATCTATAAGTGGAGTACTACTTAATTTTTTTTCTTCAATAATATTAGTTAATCTATTAGAAGACATCTTTGGCGGGGTACGACTAGAAAACATTAAACCCTCTAAAATCTAGAAGTTATAAACATGAAAACTATTAGCTAATTTTCATATTTATAACTTAGAAAAGAAAAAATTTTTATTATTTTGTAAAAGCACCAGCAAAGTCTTGAAGTAATGTAGGGTTGTTGGTTTTTATTTTACCGCTCATAAAATCCATCATACCTGGTTTATATCCATCCCAAATTTTAGAAAACATCTCAGCAGATGTTTTTAATACACAATCGGCTTCGTCAACCGTTTTTCCTTCTTCTACCTTAATTTTGTCATTAGAAAAAGTTACTGTGTATTTATAGTCATCTAAAGAAAAATAGTAACTACGATCATCTGACATAGAACCTTTTTTATAACCGGCTTTCATTGAATCAAAAATTTCTGGAACAGTTGCCATAAAAGTTAATTACCTCCAAATTTTTCTTACTACTAAAGTTAATAATGTTAATAACCTAAATCTTTTAACTTTTCCATAGTTAAAGCAGATTTTTCTGTTATATGACGTGTTGTTAGCATTCGCTCAATATATTTAGCTACAATATCAACTTCTAAATTTACCTTTTGTCTTGCAGTTAATAAACTTAGAGTAGTTGATTTTAATGTATGAGGAACAACAGCAACAGAAAAATCACTTAAGCTTAAATCAGCTATAGTTAAACTTATACCTTCAATAGCAATAGAGCCTTTTTGACAAATATAATGGGCAATTTCCTTTGGATAAGAAAAACGCATTATATAGCCTTCACCAACAGTTTGACGAGCTAAAAATTCTCCTACAGTGTCCACATGCCCCTGGACAATATGCCCACCTAACCTATCACTTAGACGTAAGGCTCTTTCTAAATTTACAGGATTTCCTGTTGATAGACTGCCTAAAGTGCTACGTAGCAAAGTTTCTTTGGAAACATCAAAAGTAATATTTTGACTAGTAAAGGTTGTTACAGTTAGACAAACTCCATTTACCGCAACGCTATCACCTATTTTAAGGTCTTGAGTAATTTCTTTAGCAGAAACAATAATTTCTCCGCCTTGACTACCAATTTTAGTAGCAGAAATTTTTCCTAATTCCTCAATAATTCCAGTAAACATTTAGCTAGTTCCTAGAGGTTTTGCCATTAAATTTAACTTTGGCTCAAGATGTTCTAAGATTTTTTCTACTACTAAATTAGGAGTTAAACTAGAAGTATCAAGTTTAATAGAGTCCTCGGCAGGTCGTAGAGGTGAATAAGTGCGTTGTTCATCTCTTTGATCTCGTTCTTCTATTTCTTTTAAGGTTTCTTCTAATGTTAAATTTTCGCCTCGGTTAACTTCTTCTAAATTACGACGGCGAGCGCGTTCATAAACGTCTGCTACTAGAAAAAATTTAGCATCTGCATTAGGAAAAACATGTGTTCCAATATCTCGCCCATCTAAAACCACTCCACCTTGTTTTCCCATTTCTTGTTGACGTGCTACTAAAGCTTGGCGAACACCTCCAATAGCAGAAATAATTGATGCTGATTGACTAACTTCTGGAGTGCGGATCTTTTCTGTTACATCTTCCCCATTAAGAAAAACTTGTAACCTATAAGGACTACCCTTTAAGTTAATATTAGTGTTTTTTACTAGAGAGATAATTTTTTCTTCTTCTAATAATGCTATATCGGCTCTAATTGCTGCCAAAGCAGCAGCCCGATACATTGCCCCAGTATCAATATATAAATATCCAAGTTTGTCAGCCAATGCTTTACCAGTAGTACTTTTACCAGAACCAGAGGGGCCATCTATTGCAATAATTAAATTTTTGTTCAAAGTCATCTTAATAAAACTTACTCCTAAACTAATTGCCGAGAAATTTATTTACTTACTATTTCAGAAAGGTTTAAGCTATCGATTTTTAACTTTAACCCCCGCCTAGACAAGCCTAATTCTTTTGCTACCTTGCTAAAATTGCCTTGGTTACGTTCAAAAGCAGCTAAGATTAACTCTCTTTCTACTGGTCGGACAACATCTCTTAGCGTTTTTGGCGATTCTGGAAACTCTAATATCTTAGATCTTTTGCTAGCTAGAGAGGAAGTTAAATTTTTCGGTAAAGATTCATTTGATTTAGGTAAAACACTTAAAGAATTTGATTGTTGGATATCTAAAGAAAGATCATCAATAGAAATAACATCCCCTTTTACTGAATAAGTAATTAACCTTTCAATTTCATTACGCAATTGACGAACATTTCCTGGCCAATGATATTGTTGAAAAGCATTAATAGCACTTTCAGAAAAAGTTATTTGTTTATCTCCATAACGATTAGCAAAATAATTAAGATAGTAACGTAGTAACATTGGAATTTCTTCTGCACGTTCTCTAAGCGGTGGAATATGTATACGAATAATGTTTAGACGATGATAAAGGTCTTCTCTAAATCGTTTTTCTGCAACTGAATAGCCAAGATCTGCATTGGTTGCAGCAATTACTCTTACATCTACTTTTAATGGGCGACCCTCGCCTAGAGGTTGAATTTCTCCAGCCTCTAAAAATCTAAGTAGCTTTGGTTGTATATCTAAACTTAAATCTCCAATTTCATCTAAAAATAAGGTTCCACCTTTGGCGGTACGAATTACGCCTAAGTAATTACTTGTAGCACCAGTAAATGAGCCTCGACGATGTCCAAAAAGCTGACTTTCAATTAATTCTCTAGGCGTAGCAGTACAATTAAAAGCAACAAATGCACCTTCACAACGCGCACTTTCTGCATGAATTGCTCGCGCTACTAATTCTTTTCCTGTGCCAGATTCACCTGTAATTAAAACTGTAACATCAGAAGTACGGATCTTTTTGATTTGGTCTACTACTCGGCGCATTATCGGACTTACATAAACAAAACCTTGAATTAATATATTTGGTTCAGTAGTATTTTGTACTGATATATTAGTAGTATTTTTAGTTTGTCCAAAGTTAGTACGTAGGGAGCAATTTTCTAGTCCTAATTTTAAGAACTCTAAAAATAATTCCCAACGTTCTTGTTCTGAGTGTGAAAAAGCAGCTTTATTTTCAGAGTAAACAAAAACATCTTGATGATAAACACTTATTAGTTTTATTAAGCGTCCGTTATCTAAATATTTTTTTTCTGAAGCAATTATTTGTTTACGTAATTTTGAAGCATCATCTTGACTTGTTCCATGAGAAATTAACAAAGTTTGAGACTGGTTAAAGGGTAAAAACACAAGTAATTGTGCTATTGGAAGTGTTTCAAAAGTAATTGCTGAAAATTCTTCTAACAAAATTTCTTGAGTAATACAAGCTTGGGCTAAACGCTTAAATAAAGGTAAATCTAAAAGGGGTATAAAATTTTGTGTAACACTTTTTTTATCAATAGTTTTGCTAGTATTTGGAGATGTTAGTTTTTCATTAACAAGAATCTGCATTTTTTCGGCTCGAATAACATCTGGACGAGCCTTAAGTTCTATAAGAATTTCTTGAGCTTGAGAAATATGACTTTGAGCAGCAGTTAAACTTTCACTACTAATTAAAACTTGTGCTAACTCTAAATGGCTTCTTCCAAGTTCATATCGATCACCTACAGTAGTAAAAATTGAAATCGATGTGTTGATATGTTGAATTGCTTCGGTCAAAACACCCTCAACATACTTAAGCATTCCTGTTAATCGTTGAGCAAAGCCAGAAATATAGGGCGAAGGCTTAGTCATAAGCCTTTCTTGTGCATGTTTAAGAAAATTTCGGGCTTGTTCGTATTCTCCCCTTGCAAAATAGTAATCTACAAGTGCCAGGAGTGAAAAAGTAATTTCATTATGATCACCTACAGCAGTTGCTAGTTGTAAAGAAGAGTTAAAAGCTTTTAATGCTGCTGGATTTGTAGCCTGGTAGGTATAACCATAAACTCTTTTTGCATAGGCTAGGACACTTTTATCAGTTTGCTCTGCAATCTTAATTGCTGGTGTTAAAAGACGTTTAGCTCCATTTAGATCCCCACAACGCAATTTTAATTCGGCTAAAGTAATTAGAGCTAAACTTTCGCTATGATGATAATTTGCACTACGAGCAAGTTCTATTGCTTGAGTTAAAAACATTTGGGCTTTTTCCCACATACCAAACCGCAATAGACAATCACCTAAATTATTATAACAATGAGCAATAAAATGAGAGTTATTTAGCTTCTTAAAATTTTCTATAGCACTTTCATATAAATTAATAATTTGTTGGGCTGAACCTCGTTGTTCTAAAAACAATGTATTTGCCAGGTTCATCTGCAAAGAACCTAGAAGACGATAAGATTTTGTATTAGCTACTAATTTTAATGCTCGATTATAATGGAGTTTAGCATTAGCAAAATCACCCTCATAATGATCTACCATTCCTAAGCGTAAGAAAATTTGCGCAGTCAAGCGACGGTTAGCTATTAATTCTGCTTCTGTATAAGCACGAGTTAAATAATCTCGTGCAATAGCATATTCATTAATATTTATATAGAGTAAAGAAAGCTCAAAATAACCTCGTGTTATACCTTCTTTATCATTAAGAACAGTAAATAAGAGGACTGCTTCATTTAATTTAGCAATTGCTTTTGGATATTGCGCTCTCCAGCTAGAAGTAGCACCTATTCTAAGTAATAGTTCTGCTTGTAGTTTACTAGGTAGGTTAGTTTTCTGTTTTTCAAATTCGCTTAAAACAATAGCGGCTTCATCATAAAAGCTTAATTCACAAAGAGCTTCATTAAGCAGACACCTAAGAATAACTTCTTGTTCAGAATCATCAACTTTTTGTTCTAAAGCACTTTCTATTAACTTAATTAATTCTTGATACTGACCAGATTCAAAAGACTTTTCTGCTTGAGAGATAATGTTAGAAAGTTGACTTGATGATTTATTTGGTTTATCAAAAGCTTTGTACCAAGGGACTGAAACGCGCTGTGTACTCATAGGCTCAACAACTAAAAAATTTTATCTTGGCTTTCTTAATCTATTTTCATCAAATTGACTGTACCAACCGAATCTTGTATTCCAGTAAGAGCTAAAAGCCCTGTTCTTTCTTGTAAATAAACCCTTAATAAAGTATTAGAAAAGTTTTGCACTGGACTAATTTCTCCAGACAAAGTATTAAAGCGATAGAAATTTCCTTTGCTCATTACAATATAGGCTACACTGCCAGCTTCATTTATTGTAGTGTTCATTGTGTCTTCTTGTTCATCAAATATTTTGGCAGAGATCAAACTAGCATCGCTAGCCTCAACAACAACTATAGCGTTTGGTTTTACTCCTAAAGGTCGGCTGATTCCAAGAGGTCGACTAATATAAAGTGTAGGCTGAAACCCTGTTGATAATTGGACATTACGAAAAACAATATTTCTAGGGCTAGTTAAGGCTGATTGAATGGCTCCATCAGCAAACAATTGGTAGCGAGCTTTTTCTATTAAACCGCCTCCCCCATAAATTGGGTAGCTATAAATCATTCCTGTAGAGCTAGAAACAAAATAAATTTCTGTTGCATTACTATTAAAAGCAACATTGCTACCTCTAGCAATAATTTCTCCGGGTGGAAGTACAACTTCATTAGCTGTTGGGTTATCAGGTGTAACAGCTATTGGGGAGAGTTGACCATCACTAGTAAGTTTATGTAGTAGTAAACTACAATTTTCATTACTCTTGCGCCAAACTGTAACTAGAGTATTAGAATTTTTATCAAAATCTATATTTATAAGCCTATTGGAATTGCTATAAGTTTCTTGGCTAACTACCTCTGTAATACTAGTTGTTTCTCCAGCAATACCATTAAAAGTATTTCTAGTGCTAATTACATATAAAGAAGCTTTATTAGAGAAAATTGCATAGCCTAAATTGCTAACAGCA
Source organism: uncultured Clostridia bacterium (assembly GCA_964492845.1). Lineage (GTDB taxonomy): Bacteria > Acidobacteriota > Blastocatellia > Chloracidobacteriales > JADJPF01 > JADJPF01. The sequence goes on along the minus strand of CAZBMZ010000001.1, from coordinate 250,185 downwards.
ATTTGACTAGGTATCCAATCACCAAAGCTTGATGTGGGTAGAGCAACACTAGCAACATAACTATCAGGAGAAAACCGTCCCTCTAAATCAGTTTTTAAGATATGAATTTGTGCTGTAGGAATATCTGTTGCGGCTGAACCAACTACTACCATAGTGTTAGAGTTATCCATTGCAACAGTAGTGGGAGCAAAAGCAACTTCTTTGCGATCAACTATTAGGCCAGAATTTGTACTAAAACTATAAACTTCGTTATTATTACTACCATCTGGGCGACGATAAGCAGCAACAAAGCCATATTGCCCATTAGAACTAAAGACAACATTATTATTTTTTTGTATTTGTCCAGGCAAAGAAACTACTGTTTGTGTATTATTTGTACCATCACCATAAACAGATATAGTGATAAGTAGAAATAAACAAAGAAAAACAGATAGTTTTCTTAGCATAGCTATCTCCTTGCTTAAACAATAACAGGCGGGGCCACAAGAAATATAAACCTTTCTTGCTTACTTTTCAACTTACAATAACATTAACTAAACAATAAAAAATAAGTTATAGGCTTTTATAAGGTTTAGTTTTAGTAAGTTAGTTTATTTAATATTTTTGCTATTTGGAAGTTTATCTTTATCTAAAGCACAGCGAAACCCATAATCAAACTGTCTTCCATCAGGTAGATCTGAATTACGACTAGAAACCTCTATATTATCAGCCCCAGTATACCAGGATCCTCCACGTAAAACTTTTAATTCACCTTTTGCCGGGCCTGTAGGATTAGTTTTTGGGCTATAGTTATAATAATCTTTGTCATACCAGTCCGAACACCATTCCCAAACATTGCCAGACATATCATAAAGGCCATAGCCATTAGGAGAATAACTTTTTACTTTTACAGTTGGAACATTTTCTAAATCAATTATTGCCCGACTTAGACCAAAATTAGAATTTTTTTCTAGTGAAGGCATTGTACTACCCCAAGGATATTTTTTATAAAATATTCCTCCTCGTGCAGCATATTCCCATTCTGCTTCTGTAGGAAGGCGTTTTCCAGCCCATTTTGCATAGCTTTCAGCATCTTTCCAGCTAAGACTAGTAACAGGATGATCTTTTCGATCTTCAGTAGCAAAAACTCGCCAATTATAATCATCTCCTTCAAGTTCAGCATCCGTAACATAGTTGGCATCTTTAACAAATTCCTCAAATTGACTGTTAGTTACTTCGGTTTGATCTAAATAAAAAGAATCTACAAATACTTCATAAACTCGTTGATCATTTTTATCTAATTCTAGATCTTCTATTTTAGGACGAGTTAACCATCCACCAGAAATTAGTACCATACCAGGAACATTATCATTAATTATTTGGCTTTCAGGTGTTGCAGGCAACCGAGAAAAACCATTTTCTACTATTTCTTTACTTGCTTCTAAATGATTATTTACCATTGCAAGAAAATATAAATTGTGGCCTTGTTCATCTTTAACATCTTCTATATTTAACCCTAAAGTGGATAAAGCTTTAATGGTGCTAGCATTTCCTGTGCTAGCTGCATTAATTAAGATACTATCTTTTGAGAAAAACCAGCTAGTAACTATTATTAATATTATTACAAATAAACTAGCCATTCGTCTAAATGGAGATAGATTAGTTATAGTTAATTTTTCTGATAGATTTTGTTCTAGTATTGCAATAGTTTCTTCTCCTCCAATATAACAAGACCTTCTATAAATTAAAGAAAAAGCTATAGCAATAGGTGGATAAATTACACTTAAAATTAAAAATGGAAAAGCTGCAACCATTATAGGAATAAAAAAATCCACTTTTTTAATTAAATTAAATGTATCGCATAAATATACGGTTACAGTTACTAAAAACCATGAAATAACTATTGTAAAAACTGTAGCAAAAATGTTACGCAGTTGAATAGGATTAATGACATTTGATAGTCTTTCTACAAGTTGTTTGGAACGTGCTAAAGCATCTTTTCCTGTTTTATCTTCAAAGATAATCACTGGAACTAATAAAGTATAACCAATATAACTTTTTAGACCTGGTTTAATTAATTTAAGGCCATCAAATATAACTAATAATATGCTGTAAAGCTTACCTATTATTATTAAAAATAATTTTTTAGGTAATGTTAATAATGAAAGTAAAAGTGTTGAAAAATCTGCTTTTAATAAGTTTTCTTGTCCAATAGTTTGCGCAACTAAAGCAACATAAGAAATATTTGCAAGAATTACTACTAAAGCAATTAACCCTTGTTCAACTAAAAAACCTAATTTAATGGTTTGTTGGGAAAGAAAAACTTCAATTAACCAGGCTATTAAAAAAAATGGTAAATTTATCAAAACACCTATCTTTAAGAAGGTTTCATAATGTTTTTGATATAGCTCTAGAGCCTCTTGCATAATAGGAATATCACCATCAGCACTAGTACGTAGTGCAGTAGCAAAGGCAAGGGCAGAAACAGGTCTATCTTCAGCCTTTTTTTCCAAAGCAGCCATTACAACTTTAGAAACGGCTTTTGGTATTTTGCTAGATTTTAAGGGTGGTGGCAGTTCAACACTATGTTTATAAATAAGTTGGTACATATCACCAGTAAAGGGAAGTTTACCACTAAACATTTGATAAACTATTACACCTAAACTATAAATATCTGATTGAACCTCTAATTTTGCTCCAGCACATTGTTCAGGAGACATATAAAGAGGTGTTCCCATTATTGTCCCTACTTTTGTTTCCCATTCATTAGTAGCATTATTAGTAAAATGAGTAGCTTTCTGAGCTATTTTTTGTGTTTCAACCGAAGCAATTTGTGTTACTGCTTCAGTATCAATAGTTTTTACATTTTGAATTGCAGTTTTAATATTATCTAGGTTGCCTGTTTTAAGTAAACTTTCTACCTCAGAAGCAGGTAGTTTAGTTTTTAACATTCCTGTTAAAACTTTATTAGTTTCATCAACATTATTCTTTAATTTAGCTAGACCAAAGTCTAATAATTTTACGTTATAACCTCCCCGGCCATCAGGCTCTAACCAAATATTATCTGGTTTTAAGTCTCGATGAATAATACCTTGTTTATGAGCTTCAAAAAGTCCAACGCAGATTTGTTCTACTATTTCAACAACAAATTGAACTCTTAATTTGCCTTTTCTTTGCAACATATCTCCAAGGTTAGAACCATTGAGATATTCCATTACTAAATAAGCAATTCGTTTTGAGTCTATTTCTGTAAAACCAAAATCAGTAACATTAACAATATTAGGATGTCTAAGCCTACCAGCAGCTTTAGCTTCAAGCTTAAATCGTTCTACAAACTCAGTATTAGACATAAATTGAGGAGCAATTACTTTTACTGCTACTAAACGTTCTGTACCAATATGAGTAGCCTGGTAAACTGCTCCCATACCACCTTGGCCCAGTAGCTTTTCAATTCTATATTTAGCATCTAATACTTGACCATTTGTTAGCATAAATACACGATTCCTTAACCCGAATCTTAAAACTAAATTTATTACAAATTTGGAATCTAACTATTTTTTTCTTTTGAACTAGCAGCAGTTTCTGAAATCTTAATTCCTAAAGCATTAGCAAAGTCTGATATGCTTTTATAAACCTGTGAAACTACTTGATTTGCCACTCCAGTCTTTATTCTTTCATATTCTTCTGGAGTCATTTTTCCTACTAAAGCAGTTAATTTGTCATTAAATAATGGGACTGCTTTCCAAGTATGTTCATTAAGTAAACTAGCTAGCTCACTAGTTAATTTACTTGTTTGATTAGTTGAATTTTTACGGCTAATCACAACAGCTTTACTTGCAATTTGATTAGCACAATCAACTGACATTTGTTCTATCATTTTTTTTGAAATCTTTTTTGTTTGCAGTGGTAATAAATAATCTGTAATTACTTCTTTAACCACTTGGGCTATTTCTGTTTGCATTTGTTGAAAAGCATCAGGTTTATTTTTTTCTGACATTAAAAACTCCTTACATTTAAGTTAACACTTAAACCTTTTAATAATTCCCTAAATTTTACATAGAAATTAAAGTTTATTGGAAAAGCAGTCTATATTTTGTAAATTATAAATTACATTTGATATAATCGAAGCCGTGGTCACTAGGTTAACCCAACAAAACCAAATTCAAGAAAAAATTCTGGATACAGCTATGCAGCTATTTTATGAAAAAGGCTTGCAAGCCGTTGGCGTTGATGAAATTGTCCTTCAAGCTGGTATTGCTAAAATGACACTCTATAAATACTTTCTCTCCAAAGATCAATTGATATTAGCTGTTGTAGAACGTAGTGAAGAAAAGTGGTGGAATTGGTTTACTACTGAGCTTTACCAACGTAGTAAACTACCTAAAAAACAATTATTAATAATATTTGATTTATTATTTAGTTCTTTTCAAGAAACTAACTATCGTGGAGAACCTTTTATAAATGCTCGAATCCGTGTTTTAGATACAATGTACCCCATTTTTCTAGTATCAGAAAAATTTATTAGTCAATTAAAAGAATTTATTTTAGATAAAGTTAAACAAGCAAATATTGCTGGCCCTAATCAAGTAGCTGAGCAATTTATATTGTTAATAGTAGGAGCAAATATTTTGTCTAATATTGACAAAGAAATATCAAAAACAGCTACCCGAAATGCTAAAAAAATAGCTTCACTAATACTAAAAAGTAGTTCTTTAGAATAAACAGACACTAGCAAAAATATCTAGTTTGATTATTAACCTTTCCATGCCAATTATGCCAATTAAACTCGCCTATTTGACTACCAAGATTAGCCATTAAATCTAAAAGGTTTTCATCTACTGGATGAAAGTTTTGTAGAAAAAATTCCATTATTCCAAGCACTTCAGAACCAATAAAAATAGGAAAACCAAAAGCCGAATGTAACCCAGTTTTGTTAGCTACACTTGCTCTAGGAAAGTTATTATCTTTAACAACGTCTTCAATCCAAGTAGGCTTATTGCTAATTAGTAATCTACCTGGTAAACCTACCCCAGGAGAAAACAAAGTCTGTTGACTAACTAACTCAAATTCTGTTTCTTCTCTTAAAAAAGAACTTCGCCAGATCTTTGTACAACATAACATATTTAGTTCATAGTCATAAGTCCAAAAAAGCCCTAATTGAAAGCCTAAATTTTCACAAACGATTGCTAATATTTTTTCACAAATTTGATCAAAGCTAACTGCCGATCTTAATAATTCTGTAACATTTCGCTCAATAATTAACCGTCGTAAAATAGCTTCCAAGTCTTTATTATTTTTTTCTAATTCATTAATTCTAATTTGTTGTTCAAGAACTTCTTGTTCTAATAATTTAATCTTTGTCTCTTTAATTAATTTATGTGTTTTCATATCTTTCCTCTAAAACTAACAGCCCTGGAATTTATAATTTAATCTTACTTAAAAACTTCATATTAGCATAACTACTATTAATGCCTATAATAAAAATCCTAAACTTTTACCTTTATTTAACTTTAATAATTATAACTAAGTACTGCTAATTTAGCGTAAGTAAAAAAGCACTCCATTTTACACTTGATTTTTTAAATTTTACCTATATATTTAGACCATCAGTATAAAAATATAGACTATTAGTATAAAAATATAGACTATTAGTATAAGATAAAGTTGATTTTGAAAAATTTAATGAAATTCCTTATATACTGTAAATAATAAGCTTAGCCCCTTAACAATCAACTATTCTCTATACCAGCAAATAATTAGTTAAATCCTAAAAGGATTTAACTAATAAACATATTCAATTGATTAATTAGTTACTAGGTGACTAAAAATTTAAGGAGAAGAACATATGAAAGGCCGACTAATAGTAAGCTTTTTGATGTTTATAATGATATTTTTTATTTTGTCTTTTACCTTTAACCAAACTCCTCAAGCCCAAAGACAAAAAAAACAACAAATCCATAATGATTGGAATGAAACCTCTTACCCAAATGACAATGAAGATATCCCACTAATGGATGTTTATTCACCTGCACAATTTCAACAATCTACTGGCCCAGGAAACCTTATTTATGTAGAGGATAATCTTTCTCAAGGCTCTGGAATTATGATTTTCCGACGCGGCAATGATGGTAGCTTAACAAAGCTAAAAACTGTTTCCACAGGCGGCAAAGGAATGTTTGATGTAACAGGCTTTAACCGCGCACCTACAGGGGTTTTTGCTGCTGTTGATATTGGCCCATTTGAACATGATGGAATAATGGTAATGAATGATGAAAGAACTCGACTGTTTGCTTGCAATCAAGGTTCTGATGATCTTTCAGTGTTTGATGTTAGTCCAGATGGTTTAGATCTAACACCTGTTCCAGGTTCTCCATTTAAGACAGGTCGTATACCTGCTAGTGTAGCAATTGCGGCTTTTGATACCGTAGTTGTTGTTAATAAGAATGATCCTGCTGGCAATCCTAAACCGCCTGGCCTACAAGCTAGTGTGATGACCTATAAAATGGCTTCTAATGGTTCATTAACTCCTGTACCAAATTCAGAAATTAAATTCCCTGGTGCAACTTGTGGTGAGGGAGTAATTTGTAACCAAACCTCTACACCATCCCAAGTAATACCTAGTATAGATAAAAGGGTTGTTTTTGTTAATGATTTCTTTGCTGGGATGATTCGACCATTTAAGGTTAATCCTGATGGTACATTAACAGCAGCTAAGCCTTTTAATTTACGTTCTTTAGGCCCAAATATAATGCCTATTAATTTAGGTAACTTCCCTTTTTCACTGGGTTTAGGAATACATCCATCAAAAAATATCCTATACACAGGTTTACTATTTGAAAACAAAATAGGTATTTTTAGATATAACCCAAATAGTGGCAAATTAAAATTTGTCCGTGCTATGCCTAATGGGGGTTCTACTGTATGTTGGTTTTACATTAGAAAAGATGGCCGCCATATGTGGACATCTAATCAAGCTTCAAATGATGCTTCAACCTATGATTTAACTGATCCTGAAGCACCTGTAGAAACTCAATTAGTAAAATTTGAAGGTTGTGGAGAACCATCACACGTAATTGGCTCGCCTGCTGATACTTGGATTCATTTTGTAAATGCGGCTGTAACTAATAAATGCTCCCAAAAAGATCCAAATACTAGAAGCAATATGATCCATACATTAAGAATTAATTCTCAAACAGGTTTTCTTACAGAATTAATACAGCCAGAAGTAATGATGGATTTACCGCTAGGAGAAAGAATTCAGGGTGTAGCATCTAAGTAGCTTGCTACCTAAGAATAATTAACTAAGAAATTGATCAATATAAAAAACTTTTAAAACGCTTTTAAGACCTGAGATTAGCTTAAGTTAGCAAATATCTCACTTAACCTTGAGGTTAAATTATGTTTATGAAAAAACTTAAATATATATTTTTTGGATTTGCGATAATGTTTCTTTTCTCTCTACCACTACTTTCAGTTTCACCACCAACACAAGCAGCAGATCATGCTGAGGCCCCTTTTGTTGTTGAAGATCCTGGGGCTGATATAGCAGATGTTTATGCTTTTCTTGATCCAAATGATAATAGCAAAGTTATTCTAGCAATGGATGTTGAAGGTTTTGTTGTTCCAGCCGAGCTATTAAATCTTTGTTGTTTTCCAGAAAATGTAGTTTATCGATTTGAAATTGAAAACACTGGAGATGCTAAACCAGATAAATTTATTGATATTAAATTTGGAACCCATAATTCCCGTCGAGTTGCACAAACTGCAACTATTAAGTTACCTGATGGCAGAACTTTTGAGGCTCTTACTACTATTCAAAGCCAACGCGGAAATGTAAATGATGTTTCTGTAGCCAACCCATTAAGAGTAACAACAGATTCTACTTCTGGAGTTTCTTTTTATGCAGGTCTAACAGATGATCCTTTTTTCTTTGATATCGTTGGATTTAACCGTTATGTAATCAAGTTACAAGATAGAGATCCTTCAGCTAAAGAAGACCTTACCCGCGCTCGTGACTCATTTGCTGGTTTTAGTATCCATATGATCGCACTTAGTGTTCCAGCAGAATTACTTAAAGGTAATAGTAATATTATTGGTGTAAATGGAGTTACACTTCGTGCAAAAAATTCTGTTCGTTTGCCAGGTGGTCTAACCAAAGATAGTGGTGAATTAGTTCAAGTAGACCGTATGGCAAACCCAGTTATTAACACTGTTTTAATACCTGCTATTGCTCGTAAAAATGAATATAATGCTGCAACTCCAATGGATGATGCAGCAGGTAAATTTGCTCCAGATATTGCATTTTCATTTAGATTTATTAGAACCTCTGATGAAGCAGCCAATGCTGTTGCAGGACTATTAAAACAAGGCGACTATCTACGCCTTAACCTTTCCACCCCTAATAGTAGTCTAGGTGTAGGGGAAGCCTTTGGTAGTTCTGGCTATACAGGTTATCCAAATGGTCGCCGCCCTGGTGATGATGTAATTGATATTATTCTCTTTTTTGTTAACAGCCTTTCACCATTAGGAGATGGGGTTAGTTTTAATGACAAAGAATTTGGAAAGACCTTTCCATTTTTTGCTGCACCACATCAACCACCTCGGCCAAGTGATGCACCAACTACACAGTTTTAACTAAGCATAACATCCTTTGGGCAAGGCAACTGCTTTGCCCAAGCTTTTTTTACTAAAAAATTTAAACTTTTAGATTTATTTAGCAAATGAAAAAAAAGTTTCTAATTCTGCTACTCTTTTTTTGTTTATCTGTTCTAAACTCCTGTAAAGCTTTAAGTTCTGCAAATATCTCAGAACAAAACTATCAATCTATCCCACCTATAATTAAGCCTTTACCAGAAGATCAAGACACTAGCCAAGCAGCTATTAGATTTTTAGAAGACAAAATAAAACAAGATTCTGATGAGTTAATAGCCTACAATATGTTAGGCAACCGCTATCTTAAACGCTTACGTGAAACAGGAAATATTACTTATTTAGATTTAGCACAAAAAGCTGCAAATGAGTCTTTAAGAGTTTTTCCAGCAGAACAAAATATTGCTGGCCTAGGCTTATTAGCAGCAGTTGAATATTCTGCACATGAATTTACTAAAGCTAAGGAACACGCCGAGATTTTATTAAAACTTCAACCAAATAAAGTCTATCCTTATCAATTACTAGGCGACTCCCTTCTTGAGTTAGGCGAGTACAAAAAGGCAGAAGATATATTTAGAAAAATGGAAAAACTAAAAGATCCTAGTAATAATGCTAGGTTTGGATTAGTTATTAGAATTGCTCACCTTGAAATGCTTAAAGGAAATATTGCAAAAAATAAAACTTACCTTTTAGAAGCTCTTAATATTTCTCTTAACCTACAACCTCCTTCACGTGAATCAACTGCTTGGTGTTTAGCTCAACTTGCAGAAAGCTGTTTTTCTACTGGTGATTATAAAATGGCAGAAAAGTATTATTTAGACGCTCTAACAGCATTTCCAAAATATTTTCGTGCAATGGCTGGGCTAGCTCAAACCAAAACGGCACAACAGGACTTAAAAGCAGCTATTTATCATTATGAACAAGTTGTTGACATTCTACCTGACTTAACATTTATTGCTTCTTTGGCAGATCTTTACAAATTAACTGAGGAGATGGAAAAAGCAAATCAAAAATATCAACTTGTTGAAACTATAGCTAAATTAAATCAATTAAATGGAGTGCTTTACAATCGTAATCTAGCCCTCTTTTATGCCAGTCATGACATAAATCTTGAACAAGCTTATCAGCAAGCAGAAACAGAATACCAAATAAGAAAAGATATTTATGGGGCTGACGTTTTAGCTTGGACAGCTTTTAAGCTTGGAAAATTAGATATAGCGCAAATTTCCATTAAAGAGGCTCTTAAATTAGGAACAAAGGATGCTAAAATTTTCTACCATGCAGCAATGATTTTTAATGCACTTGATGATAAAGAGTCTGCAAAAGGTTATCTTCAACAAGCATTAGAGTTAAATCCAGAATTTGATCCTATTGAATCTTTGCTTGCTAAAGAATTATTAAATAATCTGATTAAATAAATCAAAATTAATTATTTTTTAATATCTACTTTATCGATGCTTGACGCTACAACTTAAACGTAATACCATAGAGTTTTAGCCCACTTGAACAGGTTAAAAAGTTTAATCTATTTTCCTCACTTAAGCATTTTTCTATAGTTGTAAGGGGGTTGTTGCATGAAAAGAGTTCTTGTAGTAGATGATGAAGAAGATATCAGAGACCTTTTATATGACATCTTATCTGACTCTGGCTATGAAGTAGTATTAGCTGAAGATGGCTTAAAAGCCGTTAGCGAAGTTAAAAAGAACCCACCTGATTTAATTATTTTAGATGTTATGATGCCTGTAATTAGTGGCCCACGCTTAATGCTTCTACTACGTTCTTATACTGAACCTGTCAGTAAAATTCCTATTATTATTTGTTCTGCATCACATGTTGTTGATGAGATTTTACATTCTGATGAATTTGATGTTCAGCCAGAAGATTGTATTTCCAAACCCTTCCAAGTTAAAGATTTACTTCGTAAAGTACACGATCGAATAGGTCTTGAGTAATAGCAACGACATATTACCTAATCAAAATAAAAAGCAGGCCAACACCTGCTTTTTATTTATGTAATTATTATAATGTCTTAAACTCATCTGTTGCTCTTACCAAAGCATCAATAATTCCTTCTTCTGTTGCTGAATGTCCCGCAGTAGCAATAACTTCTAGTTTAGCTTCAGGCCATGCCTTATGTAGTAACCAGGCACTCATCATAGGACAAACAACATCATACCTGCCCTGCACAATTACCCCAGGAATTTGACGAATACGTTCAATATTTTCTATTAAGTAATTATTTGAGGAGAAGAAAGCATTATTCATAAAATAATGGCATTCAATCCGTGCAAGTGGAATAGCTTTAGAAGGATCTCCAAATCCATCAATTACTGATTGGGAAGGGATTAGTTTAGAGGTGCTACCTTCCCAAATGCTCCAGGCCCTTGCAGCAGCAAGCTGTGTTTCTTTATCTTCGCTAGTAAGTCGTCGATGATAAGCCGACATCATATCACCTCGTTCTTCTACAGGAATTAGATTAAGGTAATCTTCCCAAACATCTGGATAAATTGCATGCGCGCCTTCCTGATAAAACCATTTAATTTCTTCTGGGCGACATAAAAATATTCCTCGTAAAACCAGTGCTACTACTCTTTCTGGGTGAGTTTCTGCATAAGCTAAACTTAAGGTACTTCCCCATGACCCACCAAATACAACCCAACGTTCAATCCCTAAATGTTCCCGGAGTCGCTCAATATCTGCAACTAAATCCCAGGTAGTGTTTTCTTCTAAACAAGCAAAAGGCTCGCTACGACCTGCACCACGTTGGTCAAAAACAACTATTCTATAAACTGTAGGGTCAAAAAAGCGTCGGTGCATTGGATCTGAGCCTCCGCCAGGGCCACCATGCAAAAAAACTACTGGCTTACCTGTTGGATTACCACTTTGTTCATAATAAATTTTATGTATTTCTGAAACTTGAAGCATTCCTTCTTGATAGCTTTCAATTGGATCAAATAAAGTTCGCATTTTTTTCCTTTCAAAAACAAAATAGGAAGCAAATTTTCTTGCTTCCTATTTTTTATTATTAAAAATTTCTGTTAACCAACTTGCTCTAAAGCTTGAAGTGAGAGTAGACCAGTTTCTACCATTTCGCTTGTAAGGATAAATTTCTTTATCTTACGTTGTGAAGGTAGAGTGTAAAAAGCGTCTAACATAATTTTTTCTAGCACTATTCTTAAACCTCTTGCTCCTACTTTTAATTCCATAGTCTTACGAGCAATAGCTTCTATGGCTGAATCTGTATAAGTCATACGAATACCATCTAACTCAAATAATGCTTGATATTGTTTGATTAAAGCATTTTTAGGCTTAGTTAGTATTTCAATTAATGCAACTTCATCTAGTTCATGTAAAGAGCTAATAGAAGGTAACCGACCAACAAATTCAGGAATCATTCCATATTTTATTAAGTCTTGAGGTTCAACATGACTAAGCATATTTGACTTAACGCTAAAGCGTCGTTTGCTTACATCAGCGTGAAAACCTAGGGCTTTTCCACCTAAGCGACGTTCAATAATTTTATCTAGGCCAACAAAAGCACCACCACATACAAATAAAATATTAGTAGTATCTACCTTAACTCTATCTTGTTGGGCATAACGGGCCCCACGCGCTTGAGGGACAAAAATTTCCGTTCCTTCTAATACTTTTAATAAAGATTGTTGTACACCTTCGCCAGAAACATCACGAGTTATAGAAGGATTTTCATCTTTACGTGAGACTTTATCAATCTCATCTAAATAAACAATTCCTATTTGAGCTTGTTCTAAATCGCCGTTAGCAGCCTCTAATAGCTTGCTAATAATATTTTCTACATCTTCGCCAACATAACCTGCTTCAGTTAAAGTAGTTGCATCAGCAATACAAAATGGAACATCTAGCATTCGTGCCAGAGTTTGTGCTAGCAAAGTTTTTCCTGTACCAGTTGGCCCAATTAATAAAACATTGCTTTTCTGTACTTCTACATCATTCTTTTTATTGCCACCCTTTTTCTTTGCTGCAATACGCTTATAATGCTGATAAACCGCTACAGCTAGCCGTTTTTTTGTTTCATCTTGCTGAATTACATATTGATCCAGAAAACGTTTTATTTCTACTGGGGCAGGTAGTCCACTTTGATGAGGTTCTACTTCTTTAGTATTATCTAGTAATATATCATTACAGATATTAATACACTCATTACAAATATAGACAGATGGCCCAGCAATTAGCTTTTTTACTTCACGGTTCGATTTATGACAAAATGAACAACGCGGTACTTCTTCAGTAAATCTCACTATTTCCTCCTAGCTGTTTTGGGTATTTTAAATCGAACCCTAACAGATTGAAACAACGTTTTTCCGTTCTTTTAACTATTTTTATTATCTTTTGGATAAATATTCTTAGCTGTTAAACGCTCAATTAAATTTCTTGCTTTACGAGCAACAATTTCTATTTTTTGTGTATTTTTAATAGCATGTTCTAAATGAACAATAGCCTTTTGTAAAGCAGGGTCTAGCCTGCCTTGTTGTTCTAACCATTTCTCTAAAACGTGTATCTGATCTACAACTTTAACTAATTGATTAGCTGAATTATGAAGCAGTTCTATGGATTTGTCACTTTCTGATAAAGCTCGGCTTCGTGCTGGATAAGAAGTAGGTGACATTACTCCTAATGTAGAGCGAAATACTTTTTCTTCTCTCTCATGTAGTTCTGAAACCATTTGTTGGGTAATGCGTTTTTGCTTTCCTTTATTATTTGAAAGTGGATTAAATGCTGTTAACACTTTTAAGGAACTGGTTATAGATTTATCAGTACTTTTTGGTAAAGCGTCTCCTTCAAATTTTGTAAGTATTAAGGTTATATTATCCTCGCCTCCTCTTTCTTTGCTTAATTCAATCATTGAAGTTACAGCTTGTTCAAGGTTAGACGACTTAGTAATAGTTTCCTCTATCTCTGTAGCAGTTAAATTATTAGATAATCCATCAGAACATATTAATAAAAAGTCATCTTGGCATAATTCAAGAATGGTTACAGCAACATCTAGATTTTCTTGTCCACCTACAGACTGTAAAATAATACTACGTGTATTTTCTGATGGTTGGTGTTCTATTTCCATATCTGATGATAATATTTCAAACAAAGATTGGTCAGTAGTAATCTGTTTAATTTGGTTATTTCTTACTAAATAAGCACGCGAATCTCCAACTTCAGCAATATAAGCACGACTACCTGATATTAAAGCAGCCGTAATAGTTGCTCCCATACCCTTTAATTGTTGGTTTTCTTTTCCTGCCCGCCAAATTAATTTATTAATATGTTCTAAAGCCTTTACTAGCCAATCTACTTCATAAATAGCCGCCTTGCTAGCAAGCCGTAAAAGTTCTAGTCGTAGTCCATAAACAGCTATAGCAGAAGCTATTTCTCCTCCTTCTCTACCACCTATTCCATCAGAAACCGCCATTAGTAGCCGGTTATTTTTTATGTTGCGTCGGATAGATTGAGGGAAACTATAGCCTTGTCCATTTACTAAGTCAGCAATAATAAAATTATCCTCATTATTATCCCTAAAATTACCTATATCAGAAGAAGCATAAACCGAGGTAATTACACAAGGTGCATCTACTTTTGTCATGTAAATAATTACCTCCTTAGATTTTTAATATAGTTGCAGGATGTATATAGTTTTATTGCTAAAGTTGTCAACTTCTTTTAATTCTGCTACTAGACTTTAGCAGACTTATTTGTTGCTGTTAAGTGTACTGCTAAGATAATATAACCGCTTATAATAATGGAAATTGTTTTAGTAACTTAAAATCAGAAATTAACAACTATTTCTAAAATCAACTATTTATGCAACAAAACAGTTTAATAGATACTTCAGAAATAAAATTCCTTAAAGACTGTGATACTTTAAGTGGACTGAGTGAGGAAATCTTAAAAGTTATTTATAATCATGGTCAAGTCCTTATAATTGAACCTGGTAACACGATTTTTGTTGCTAATCAAGCAGCAGAAAAGTTTTATATTGTAAAAAGTGGTATTGTAGAAATTTGTCGTGAAGATGAGCCAGGACAATTAAAAGTAGTAGCCTATATGGGTATTTCTACTTCTTTAGGAGAAATAACTATGTTAACAGGCTCAAGTTATACTTCTTATGCTAGAATGCCTGGCGGAGGAGAAATTTTTGCAATTAGCCGGGATATATTTTTATCTTTATTAGATATATTGCCAGAATTTGGTAAATCTCTATCTACTTTATTTGCTACTCGTTTAGAAGCATTAATCAAACATACTAAGATAGACCGAAGGGAACAATTTAGGGGTAATTTTAAGTTTTTTGACCTAACAACTATAATTCAAACTATTGTTAGTTCTCGGCTTACAGGAACTTTAAGAATAAATAATTATAGGGAAGAATCCGTAGCAGAAGTAAACTTTGAAGAAGGAGAAATTCGAGGAGCTTATCTAGGTAATTTAGTAGGAGAAGACGCTTTTTATCAACTTTTCCAGCCACCCTTAAAGGAAGGAACTTTTGATTTTAAGAGTGGCCCAATTCAGCATACTGGCAATAGTCGTTATGATATTTTTCAACCCGCTTCAGCACTTTTAATAGAAGCAGCACGCCAACAAGATGAATTACAAGAAATGAGAAGAAAAATTAGTGTAAGAGATATTTTTACTCCTGCTAAAGCTACATTGCTTTGGCTAGGAGAAGAGTCTTTTATGGAGCTAGCTAATCAAGTTTTCCAAATTCTAAAAATTTCTCCTTTATCAGCCACACAATTACAGGAAAAAGTAGGTCGTTGTTCTTATTTAATTTATTCTGTAATTAAAATTATGCTAGTTACTAAGCAAATAGAGAGAACAGATCTAAAAATTAAAGAGTTATAAGATTATATTAAAAGTCTTGACACAGTTTTTCTAAGTATGTTCAAATCTTTGTTTAGTCAAAACTAAGCTTGTTATATATAATAGGAAAAGTTAATTATCTATATTTATTTGTGTGTTAAGAAGTCCAACTAGTAAGTTTGCTTGAAGGGAGGCGGCGTATTTTACTGATCCTCAAAGGGTTTGACGCTGAAAATTAATGAATATCACAGAGCGACAAGTAGGAGATGTAACCATACTAGACCTAGAAGGAAAAATTTTACTTGGCGAGGGGGATGTACAATTAAAACAACATGTTGCAGATTTAATTACTCGTGGAGTTAGACGAGTAGTATTAAACTGTCAAGAAGTACCTTATATGGATAGTTCTGGATTAGGTGAAGTAGTTCGTTGTTATACAGCAGTAAAGCGGGCTGGAGGCGAGCTAAAGCTTGTAAATTTAACCAAACGTCTAGTAGATCTCTTTACTATTACTAAGTTAATTACAGTTTTTGAAACTTTTGATTCTGAAGAAAAAGCACTAAAGAGTTTTCAAAAATAATTAATTGATTTGCTATCAAAAGAAAAATTCCACTCTTTTTAAGATTATAAAAGAGTGGAATTTTTTATTTACTAGAAAATTTCCCTAGAAACTAATCTTTATAGCAAATTGAAATTGTCTAGGATCAAAAACCGAAGTTGGAGGACTCTTAAAGTTTCCATCTTCAAATCTGATTTGGCGAAAATCATTATTAACTGTAGAAACATTAACTCGGTTAAAAAGGTTAAAGACTTCAGAAATAAAGTCAATTCTAACTCTTTCACCAATAGGTAAGAATTTAGCTATACGCATATCAATGCTAGCAAAACCTGGTGTAGTTCCAGCATTACGACCTAATGAACCAATTTGACCAATTGAAGGTAAAGTAAGTGCGCCTGTAGCAGGATCAACATTTGGGCGATCTGTGTTAGAAGATGAATCTAGATTAGTATCTGTACCAGTCAAAATATTAAATGGTCTTCCAGAACCTAGTTCTATAATTGGAGCAAAAGTAATATTAGCTAATACTTTCTTAAAACCTGGGCTTGTTTGTTCAAAAGGTGTTTTATACACACCACTAATAACAAAACGATGCCTTTGATCTAAGCTAGAACGGCTACGTTCTAAATCCATTCTACGATTATCTTGCGGTTGTAGCAGGGTTTGTAAATCAGTAGAATCATCTATAGTTTTACCAAAATTATAACTAATTAAAAATTGATAATTATTGGAAAAACGTTTAGTTAGATTTAATGTTATTGAGTGATAGACTGAATTTGAAGTTGCTTCTTGAGTTGCAACAGGGCCAAAAGGAATTGGCAGATTAGTTGGAACAAGTGCTGGATTTGGGCCGGATGGACGGAAAAAGTTATTAGCAATAACTATGGCATTGGGCCCGCCTGTAGGAGAAACAGCTAATATAGCCTGAGCATTAGGAGTATTACGATCTACAGGGTGTGGTAATTTATGACCACCAGTAAAGATATAAGTAGCACTAAAGGCTAAATCCTTAACTAATTCTCTTTCAATACCAATATTAACTTGATTTGTATAGGCATAAACAAAATTTCTATCTAAAGGTAAAGTAAATGGAAGAACTGTTCCTAGGCCCGGGAATGGTTTGTTTGGATCAAAGCGCGATTGTGTAGGTAGATAAACTGCACCGCTAGCAAGCCCTGGAGTAACACCTGGAATTACAGTACCTTGGAAAATTTGCGCTGCATTTAATGGTGTAGTTGGTAAAGGTAAGTTAGCAATATTAATAACTTGTGGAGATTGACCACCATCAGCAATATCTGAGTTAAAAGCTAATGCAAGTAGTGGGTGGTCAAAGAAAATTCCATAAGCAGCACGAATTACAGTTTTACCATCTCCTTTAGGATCATAAGCTAAGCCTATACGAGGAGCAAAATTGTTTTTATCTCGTGGTATACCTTGAATTACATTTAATGCTCTTTCTGCTGCATCTAATTGTGCGGCACTAATAGAAAAACCATCTGTACTAAAACCTGTTGTTGGGAATGTTGGAGTTAGCTCAACATCGTAACGAATACCATAATTAAAAGTTAAATTTGGTTTTACCTTCCAGCTATCTTGAATAAACAGCCCTAAAGTTTTATTTGTTACGGTTGAAGTAGACTTACCAAACCCTTGGACAAAAGTCTGTGGTAGTCCTAAACCATAAGCTTGAACGGATGTAAGTGCTGGAGCAGTAGCAAAACCTGGAACTAAAGCAGCAAAGGCTGAAACAGGAAATGAACCAAAATTAAACAGACCTGAAAAGTTAAGTTCAAATCTAGCAGGGTCA
This sequence comes from uncultured Clostridia bacterium, assembly GCA_964492845.1. Lineage (GTDB taxonomy): Bacteria > Acidobacteriota > Blastocatellia > Chloracidobacteriales > JADJPF01 > JADJPF01. The sequence continues at coordinate 232,360 of CAZBMZ010000001.1, read as the reverse complement.
ATATCAACATAATTAAAGTCTACCCCAAATTTAGCAGTATGATTGCCTTGGGAAAAGGTAAAGTTATCTTTAATTTCATAGCGTTTTTCTACACGGTCAACAGGTGAAAAAGGCTCACGACCAAAGAAACCTGCACCAGTAATATTTATTGCTACATCTGAACCAGAGGTAAAGAAAGTACCACGTCTAGCAAAGTTAAAGAGAAGTTCATTAACTTTTGTACCACCAAAAGTTTGTATATCTTGAATAACAAAAGCTGAATCCCTAAAAGTTGCAATACCTGTACGAGACACATCATTAAGACCAAACGGTTGGTTTTGCCCTGATGATTGAATACCTGTAGTTGTAATTGGTGTAAAGTTATAACGCAATGACAAGCGGTTTTCAGGATTAATTTGATGGTCTAGTTTTACAGAGTAAAAAGTAAATTTATCACTGATTGGGTAAACATTTTGTATGTTTGAAAGAGGGCGAAAACTTGGAGGAATTGCGCCAAATTGTCCTCCAGAAAGTAGTGATGTAACAAAGAATTCCCTCAACCCATTTAATGGGTTAATTCCTGTTCTAGCTACACCTGCACCAGCAATAGTTAATTGTTGGTAAAGTCCGCCTGCTGTAGTACCTGCATTAGCAGCAATAAAAGCTCTTTGTTCTGCTGTAGTATCAAAAATAGTAGGATCTAACCCAATTTGCGAAAACCCTGATTCTTGTCGTCTAGTTTGATCTAAAGCAATAAAGAAAAAGGTTTTATTTTTCTGTAGAGGGCCACCTAAACTAAACCCATATTGACCACGAGTAAAAGCAGGTCTATCTGTGCCAGGTGGTTGAAAAGCTAATGCGTTACGGGCCTGGATTGCTCTTTGGCGTAAAAATCCAAACACATTACCATGAAATTCATTTGTACCAGACTTAGTAACAATATTAACTACTCCGCCAGCCGTCCGGCCAAACTCAGCAGCAAAACTATTTATTACTACTTGGAATTCTTGAACTGCTTCTTGACTAACCGTAGAACGCGCAGCATTTACAGAGTTATCAATATTATCTGCCCCATCAACTTGCACTAGGTTAGAACGCGCACGTTGACCAGCAAAATTTAGCCCTGTTGTTGGTGCTGGGCCAACGGGCGGAGAATTATCCCGACCAATTTGAGCATTTGTTAAAGCAAAGTTTAAGAAGTTACGTCCATTGATTGGGAGGTTATCAATTCTTTCTTCATCAATTGTTTGAGTTACTGCTGTTTTAGAAGTTTCTACAACAGCAGGTGCAGCAGTAACAATAATTTCTTCACTAACATCACCTGCAATTCTTAGTTCTATATCTAATCTAGCTGCCTGGCCTAAAGTTAAAATAACATTTTCATTTACTGTTCTATTAAAACCAGCAGCCTCAACACTTACTTCATAAGAACTAGGTGGTATGGCTAAAAATTTATAAGTTCCTGCTTCATCAGTAGTAACACTACGCTCATTACCTGTTTGTGGATTTCTTAATGTTACAGTGGCACCAGGAATAACTGCCCCAGTTTCATCTTTAATAATGCCTACTAAATCAGCCGCAGTAGCTTGTGATTGTGCATATACATTAGGAACATAAACAGTAGTTCCACCAAAAAGCAGACCTAGTAGCGATAGATAGACAAGGGTGCGAAGTAATGGCCTCATAAAATATTGTCTCCTCGTTATTTGCTTAAGTATTTTAATTGTTTGCCTGGTCGGGTAAAATTTTTTAGGAATGTAATTTCTTTAATAATAAAGGAATCTGCCCTTTTCGGCAATCTATTAAAAAATAGCTTGCTTAGAGTTTTAGATAAGCATTTTTTCTTTAAACGAATGCTAAAAACTTATTTCATTCTTAAACTACGAAGAGCTATTGGATGATGAGGAGAAAGATTTAAACAATAAGTAAACATTGCTTCTGCTCGGTCTTTTAAGTTTAGAGCCTGATAAAATAAACCAAATTCTGCATAGTAATCTGCATTATTAACATCTAGTTCTAAAGCACGATAAAATTCTAGTTCTGCGGATTGAAACATCCCTGTTAATTTTGATAATGCACGAGCAAGATAAAAATGATATTCAGCAAAATTAGGTTGTAGTTGAATTGCTTTTTGTAAAGCATCTCTTGCATGAGCATAAGAACTTTCAAAATAAAGTTTTTGACCATAATCAAACCATTCTTGCGCCGTTTGTGGAGTAGTTTGATTATTTTGATTTTTACGATAAGAACGTGTAGTAGCACTACTATAAAATCCTGATTGTGATGTATCTTCTAAAAAGTTATTTTGTTGTGGAAAGTTAAATTGTTTATTTGGCTCTTTATTGATTTTTGTACTGCTTTGACGATTTCTAGCTACAGGACTTTTTAGCATTTCATAAGCACTAGAAATAGAAGTAAAAATTTTTTCCAATTCTGTCTTTAAGCTAATTTGATAATTAAGTAATTGGCTATTGCGGTCTGGGTGGAATTTTCTTGCTAAATTATTATAAGCTTCATAGATTTCTACTTCTGTAGCATTACGAGAAATTTCTAAAATTCCATAAGCGTCCGAAGACTCAATATTTGCTAATTTACTTTCTACTTCATAACAAAATGCTGCAACAGTTGAAAAATCTAAATCCTGTGGAAGTGGGCTAGGTTGTGATAAAACTGTAGATACAGCAGTTTGTTTTATTGATTTTTCTGCTGTTGGAGCAAGTTCCAACATACCAATTGATAGCAACCCGCAAATAGTGCGTAAGGTTTCATTTTCTGGCAGCCCTCCTAAAGACAATATTTCTTCTATAGACATTGCTGAATCAATTCGAGAAACTATATAACCTTCCTGTGGATATAAAGTAACAGCTTGATAAAGCAGTAGTGGATCGTTAGTAGCGCATAAGGGCCTGGTAAAATCTCCTAGCCATTGCTTAATTAGTTCTAAATCATCTAGTCTACGAATACCTTCAAAAATAATATCCGCTGTAGAAAAAGGCATCTTTATTGCTTCAATAATGACAGCTTTTATTTCAAACTTGTAACTACCAGATGTCCAATTAAAAGTTGAGTAAGTAATATGAGAAACATGTTCAACTACAATTGGAGTTAATTCTTCTAGACTTATAATGCCTAGCTTAAGTAATACTCCTCCCATCCTTTCACCAGTTTCATCTACCATTTTAGTAGCTCTAAGAAACTCTTCAGCAGAAATTCGACTGTTTCTTAGCAAATGCTCTCCTAAACGCTCTTCTTTTTTAGAGCTAGAAGCAAATACTATTGCACCTTGATCAAAATATACTGTCTTTTTAATATCTCCATTAATTAATGTTAACTCCCCAGAAAGCCCTAAGTGATAGCAAGAAAATAGTATTATTGGCACTGGTATATCAGTTAAAGATCCTGAGTCTACTTTTGACAATTGTTTAATAACACTAGCAATATCTGGAGCAGAAACCACTAGTAAAGCCTGCATTAAAGCTCCCATATCATAAACTTCTTCTGCTGTATGGCTCTCCATATCTATAGTAGCAGTTGTAGGGTCATTACTAGGCAAACTGACTTTAGGCGTTGGACGAATACCACGTACTAAAGCTGGTACAGTTTCCATATCCTTAAGTCTTTGTAAAACTTCTGACGCGCTATTTATACGAAGTTCAGGATCACGTACTAATAAACGATTAAGTAAATCTCTAAAAGGCTCACTAACTACAACATGTTGTTGCCATTCAATTCGGTCTGTATGTTTATTAGTCAATTGTGATGGATGAATACCTGTTAGTAGCCTTACGACTGTTGCGGCTGAAGCATAAAGGTCACTTTGTGGAACAGGTTGACCAAAGGTTTGTTCTGGTGGAGCATAGCCTGGTGAACCAATAAGGGTTTGACTACTAGCTTTATTAACTGCTCGACAAACTGCACCAAAGTCAATTAACAATAATCTCCCATTAGTATGGCGCATTAAATTTTGTGGCTTTATATCTCGATGAATTAGACAAGGATTTTGATTATGTAAATAATCTAAAATTTCTGCAATTTCTCTTAATAAATTTCTAGCTTCTCTTTCATCATAGGTTTCCCCTTTTTCTATTGCTGCTTCAGCTAGATTAACTCCAGGTATGTATTCTTGTAGCAAATATGAATAATTATTTTCTAAAAAATAAGCATATAACCTAGGTATACCTCTATGATTAAGATTAAGTAAGGTTTGAGCCTCGCGCTTAAATAGTCTTTCGGCAGTAGCTTTACGGTTTTGTGTATCACTTTCTGAGTCGTTATTTTCTAAATGTGCAGGACGAAGCTCTTTTAAGATTCTAGGCTCATCAAAACAATCCTGGTCTTCTACTAAATAAGTAGTACCAAACCCGCCTCGGCTAACTAATTGTTTTACCAAACAGCGGTTACGGACTAAGATTCCCATTAACAATGAGTTACAAGTTAAACAACGACCTGAAGGGCCGCCTAATGGTTGACTACAACGTAGATTTGAGCATTGCTCATTATAAGACTCAACCATTCAATTAATTACCTCAGAATATCACTATAAATTTAAGATATTGATTTAAATAAATTACAAGCTAAAATGCTAGGATATACTAAGCAAGTTTCTTATATAAATTAATTTTTGTTAGGAAAGAATAGTCTAATAACCAGCAATAAAGCAACAAAGTTACACGCTTTATAATAAAATTTTAATAAAAGAGAATATTTTTTCTTGTGTAAAAGCAAAGAGAAAAATATATTCTTAAAGAAAACTAAGAAAAACAATTAATTTCGAGTTACAGTTATTTAGCATGTTGAAAAAAAAGAACTATATTAATATAGCTCATCAAATAATTTAAGTTAGTAAACTGATTCCTCACATTAAAAGTTGAAAGTGGTAGATTTATATGGGTTTTGTTACTTCTACAATAGTAGGTCTTACAGACATAGGTTTAGTGCGAGAAAATAACGAAGATGCTTTTGTTATTGCTTACCCTAAAACAGGTCAGCGTTTAGCTGATCGATGTCGAGTAACTTTACCTATAGACTCTAATAGTTTACTCTTAGTTGTTTCTGATGGTATGGGTGGAGCAAGAGGAGGAGAAGTAGCTAGTTCAATGACAGTTAAAGCTTTGATGACAGAAATTCCTAAACTTCCCAAAATACTTTCTCCACATAGTAGGTTAGAAGCAGCCATTGAAGCAGCTAATTTTGCTGTTTGGCAAAAGCAACAATTAGATCTTTCGCTAAAAGGAATGGGGGCAACTGTTACATCAATTTTTATTGAGCGTGACTGGGTTTATGTTTCTGAAGTAGGCGATAGTCGAGCCTATATTATCCGTGACAATTCAATGAGACAACTCACCAATGATCAAACTATTCTACAATTTTTACTAGATAGTGGAGCAATTAGCCAAGAAACAGCAGAAAAAAGTTCTTATAAAAATGTTTTATTACAAGCAATTGGACAACAAGAACATTTACAAGTGGCTTGTAGCTCAATGAAGCTACAAAACCAAGATATATTTTTGCTTTGTTCCGATGGTCTATATGGAAAAGTTGATAACCAAGAAATACAGTCAACTATTTATGAATCTAGTTCTTTAGATATAGCAGCACATCGCCTTATTAATCTAGCTAAAGAACGTGGTGGCGAAGACAATATTACAGTAATTCTTGCACAATTTGAGGGTGAAGCACTTCAAAACAAAGCTCAAGACTCTATAAGCAACTCTATTAATGTTATTTCAAAGTTTAATCCTGATACTCAAACCAAGGCCCAGCCTATGCGCAAAATGCGTGAGGCAGCTTATCAAGACTGGTTGGCAATGGCTGTTGTTGATTACTTTGTAGAAACAGAACAACAAAAATTAGCTTTAATGTCGCTAGGTCGTTATGGTGATTACATAGTATTTCGTAAGGGGGATGGACTTGTATTTCAAGGGGAAAAGGGGCCAGAAACCCAATATCATTATTGGTTAGTTTCTGGACGATATAGAGTAGAGATTGAACTAAATTCTGGTCAACGTTCAACGCTAGCTATTATTGTTCCGCCTACAGATATGCGTTCTAATGATGAAATTCTTCAAGACTTAGGCTATAACGTACCAATTAGAAGACAGTTTTTTACAGCTTCTCTCTCTATGCTAACGCAAGCTAATCAACGTAATGCTACAATTTGGTGTGAAGATAGTGAAAATATTGCTATTCGTGTACCAATGATGGTTTATCAAAGAGTAGCAGAAATTCTTGGTAGCCGATTTCTTAATGCTGTAAAACATTCATAAAAATTAGGTTTTGAGGAAAATCAAATGCGTCAAAGTAGTTCACCTTGTCCTGTTTGTAATAATTTAATTCGTCCATTAGATTCAACTCGTAATCTAACTTTTCATAGTCGTGCAGAAGTTTTACATAACCGCTGTTGGTATGAGAATCAGGAACTTATTGCAATGTTAGAGGGAAAAGAGCCTGAAACACCTTTAGCAGAAATGATAAAAAAAGCACAAGAGAACCCTAATTAAATTTAACCTTTAGAACAAATTAGCAATTGATTTATGAGTATAAAAAGTTATCATTGCAATCTATGTGGAGCTTGGTTACTTGTAGGAGAAAAACACTCCTGTAAGGCTGAGTATTTAGATATGGTAGACCGTATTACCAATTTTTTAAGCCAATCTCATCATCATCCTGAAGAAACCGACCATGAAAGTCTAGCAGAAAAACTTAAAGAAAAAGCCTTTCCCAACTCTTCTACTAACAAAAATTCTACTTAAGAAGCTTTTTAGTATTAAATAAAGTAGGATGATTTGGAATGGTACAACTAATTGACCTTTATTTTGCTAAAACCCATAATAAGCATATCCCCTAAAAATAACTATAAGCCCTAAAAATTCACCAAGGAGAAAAAAATGTATCAGATACTCCAGAAACTGATCTCAGGTCTGGCGTTGCTGCTGGTGCTATTTGTTTTACCTATAAGTAGTTGGGCGCAAAATAGCTCAACTACTGCAAGCATTTCAGGAGTAATAACAGATGAACAAGATGCGGTAGTTGGTGGAGTTACCATAACAGCTAAAAATTTGGAAACTAATGCTTCTAGAGAAGTAGTTTCTTTAGAAGATGGCCGTTATTTAATTATTCAACTCCCCCCCGGTAATTATGAAGTGTCAGCCGTAGTAGAAGGATTTATTACTCAAACGACACAACTTAATTTAGCTTTAGGAACAAATACAGAATTTAACTTTCTTATGCGTATTGGTACTACAACTGAAGTAGTAGAAGTTCAAGCAGGCAACTTAATGGACGCAAGCAGAACAGAAAATAGTACAAATATTGATCGTGGTAGGATAGATTCTTTACCAATTAATAGAAGAAATTTCTTAGACTTTTCTCTTACAACTCCTCGTGTTACTACTGATAGAATTCCTTCTCAAGGAGCATCGGCAACTTCTGGTTTTTCTGTCAATGGTCAAACAGCCCGTGCTAACAATATTACCATTGATGGACTAGACAATAATGACCTAGCTTCTAGTTCAGTACGTTCAACATTTAGTCAAGAAGCTGTTCAAGAATTCCAAGTTGTGTCAGATAGTTACTCAGCCGAATTTGGCCGCGCTTTAGGCGGTGTAATTAATATTGTTACTCGTGGTGGTGGTAATGAATATCGTGGCGGTTTGTTTTTCTTTAACCGCAATGATTCAACTAGTGCTAGAGACGTTTTTGCTCCATTTGAACCTGAATTTGAACAATATCAATTTGGTGCTAGTTTAAGTGGGCCTATCAAAAAAAATAAAGCTTTTTATTTTGCTGCTTTTGAAAGACTTTCTATTCAACAAAATAATTTTGTTACTATTAGTGACAATACTATTAACGCTATTAGGCGTAATGGCTTTTCCATTAGCAATGGCCCATTGGGTCAAAGCCTTGGCACTACTACGGCTTTAGTGCGTAGTGATATCCAATTAAACCCGAATGATAATTTATATATTAGATATAATTTTGGTGGAAGTACCAATAGTGCTTTAGAACCTTTTGGAGGTTTAGTAGCACAATCAAATAGTGGTATTCAAGAATTAGATGATAACTCTATTGCTATCACTAATACTTACTTAAATACTGGCTTAAATTTAGTTAATGAAACTCGCTTTTTATATGGACGACGAAATCAGTCTGTTAGAGAAGTAGATCCTGGCCCACAAGTTCGTATTATTGCACCAGAAGGACAAGTAACATTTGGACGCAGCACTTTTTTACCTCAATTTAGAGAACAAAGAAACTACCAGATTCTTAACAATACAACTTTGACACGTGGCCGCCAAACTCTAAAGTTTGGCTTTGATTATATTTTTGCTGACTTACCAGATAAGAAAACTAACGTACCAATATTTCCTGGTGGACTAGCTTTCTTTTTCCCAATAGATTTCCCAGCTTTAACAGGTATACCCGGTCTACCCGTTTTTAGCGGCCTACAAGCTTTTGACCCTGGCTCACGTACTCCAGAACAACAAGCTTTTCTTATAGGATTATCTGGACTACTTCCTCAAATGGTGCCAGGATTTCCTGTTTTACCTTTAACAAATCTTTCTTTACCAGCAGCCTATGTTCAAGGTTTTGGCGATACTTCATTAGTTGTACCTCAAAAACTATTTTCTTTATTTGTTCAAGATGAAATTAAGCTTCGCTCAAATTTATTGATTAAAGCAGGTTTAAGATATGATTTGAATCGTGTTAGATTTCAGCCAAATAATAACGGCAATTTTAGCCCTCGTGTTGGTTTTAGCTATAGACCAGGTTTTTTACCTAAATTAAGTTTACGTGGTTCTTATGGTCTTTTCTTTGCAGGCATTCAAGTTGCTGGTGCTGCTTTTGCTGTACAAACTACTACAGGATCAAATTCCTTAGTACTACCTAATTTATTTTTTCCATTCTCTATTTTAGCTTTTTCCCAACCCGGAAATAAATTTCCTGATTCTAATAGCGTTCCTCCTGCTGGATTAACCATTGTTCCACAACTAACACAATCTTTCCAATATCAAAAAGGTCTTCGTAATAGCTACACTCAACAAGTGAGCTTTGGAGCAGATTATTTAGTTGGCGCAAATACAATTATTTCTGCTGGTTATCAATATGTTAGAGGAGTTAAGCTATTTTCCGTTCGTAATATTAACCCAATAGTAAATCCTGCTTCGCCAAATCCAGCTATAAATGCTCTAGTAGGGCGTGTTGATCCAACAAAAGGGGATCTTTTCCAATTTGAATCAGCTTTTGATAGCTATTTCCATTCTTTAACATTATCTGTTAATCGTCGTTTTTCCAATCGATTTGCTGTACTTGCTCACTATACTTTCTCTAAAGGAATAGATAACTTTATTGATGTACGTACAGACTTACAAGAAACCGTTGATCCGCTTAATCCTCGTCAAGAAAGAGGTCTTTCACTCCAAGATGTACGTAGTCGATTTGTTTTATCAGGTTTATTTGATATAGGTTTTACCAATAATCCTTTGCTAAAAGACTATCAACTTTCTACCATTATTAACTTAAATTCTGGTAGACCTTATAATTTATTGGCTGGTGTAGACTTAAACCGAAATAATGATAATCCCGTAGGTGATCGTCCCTTAGTTGGAGGCACTCCTATTGCAAGAAATTCTGGATTAACTCCAGGTTTTGCTAACGTAGATATACGTTTTAGCAGAACTATTTCTTATAAAGAAAAGTTTCGTTTTCAAGGTTTTGTAGAAATTTTTAACCTTTTTAACCGAACTAACATTAATGATGTAGCACGAATATTTCCACCTGATAGCCAAGGTAACTTTAATTTACCTGCTAAAGATGGAAATCGCTTTACTACTAATCCACAACAATTTGTCTCTGCATTTTCTCCTCGTCAAATTCAATTGGGATTAAGGCTAAACTTTTAGTTTAATATCAGTCAATAAGCTTAAGCTTATTGACTGATAATTTTATTAGATAAAAATTTAAACTATTCTCTAAAATTAATTTATCTTAATCTCAAAATGTGGTTGAACCACTTTCTTGTTACCAGTATACTAGCGTAAATCAAAAAAGCTAAATACAGTTATTTGTTTGTTGATAAAGGCTGGCTTTCAGACTAAATCAATAACAAATTTAATAACAGATCAGGTTTTAATAAAACATTTTAGTAAGTTTACAATCACTCTATTTTAATTTTTTGGAGGAAAGAATGTACCAAGCAGCGCGAGTACTATTATCTAGTCTCATATTGCTAATGGTAACTCTGGGTTTTGGCTCACATATGTTAGTCATGGCTCAAGGTGGCGCAACTAGTGCTGGACTCTCTGGCATTGTCACAGATGAACAAGGTGGCGTTATCCCAGGAGTTACAGTAAAAGCAAGAAATATCGAGACTAATTTAGTTCGTGAAATAACTACTGATGAAAATGGTAGTTATTTACTTTCACAATTAACCCCAGGTAATTATGAGATAACCGCCGTAGCAGACGGCTTTACTACACAAACATCTCAACTACAATTATCTTTGGGAACATCCTTAAAACTAGACTTTAGTATGACGATTGGTAGCACTTCAGAAATTATTGAAGTAACTACCAACACAGTTATAGAAGAAGCTAAGACAGAAAATAGTACAAATATTGATACTCAACGTATACAAAGTTTGCCCATCAATAAACGTAACTTCTTAGATTTTTCTTTAACTTCTCCTCGTGTTACTGCTGACCGTGTACCTGCACAAGGTGCGGCAGCAACTTCTGGCCTTTCTTTTAATGGTCAAAATGGCCGTGTAAATAACATTACCATTGATGGTCTTGACAATAATGACCTTGGTACTGGCTCAGTACGCTCAACATTTAGCCAAGACGCAATCCAAGAATTCCAAGTAGTTAGCGATAGCTATTCTGCTGAATTTGGCCGTGCTTTAGGTGGTGTAGTTAATATTGTAACCAAAGGCGGCGGTAATGACATTCATGGCAATATATTTGGACTAATTCGTAATGATAGCACTAGTGCTAGAGACGTGTTTGCTCCATTTGAACCAGAATATAAACAATATCAATTTGGTTCATTTTTAAGTGGCCCAATCAAAAAAGATAAAGCTTTTTACTTTTTATCTTTTGAAAGATTAACTATTTCCCAAAATAATTTTGTTACTATTTCTGACCAATCTATCAGAGCATTAAATAGAAATGGTTTCCCTGGTGATCGTAATGGCCCAGTACCATTCTCTATTGGTAATACAACTATTCTTGCTCGTTCTGATATTAGAGTAAGTGACCGTGACAATCTTTGGGTACGTTACAACTATGGTGGCTCATATAGCGGTTCTTTTGAACCATTTGGAGCATTAATAGCTGAAAGCGGTGCTAGTACACAACGCTTAGATGATAATACTATTGCAGCTAATAACACTTATGTTGGTACTAAGCTAGGATTTGTTAATGAAACACGTTTTATCTATACTCAACGTGACCAAGCAGTAGATCCTTTTAACCAAGGCCCACAAGTTCGTGTAGTAGGCCCAGAAGGTTTATTCCAAGCTGGTCGTAGCACCTTCTCACCTCAACCACGTGACTTGCGCGTTTACCAATTTGTTAATACTTCAACTATTACCAAAGGTATCTATACCGGTAAATTTGGTGTTGATGTTAACTATACAAATACACCAAACCTTAAAACCTCTGTTCCAGTTTTTGGTGGTGGTTTTGCTCTCTATAACCCAATTAACTTTTCTGCTTTAACAGGTATTCCCGGTCTACCTAACTTTACCGGATTAGAAGCTTTTGACCCAGGTTCACGTAGTGTAGCACAACAAGCTTTCTTACAAGTTGCTTCTATTCAACTACCTAACTTAGTACCTGGTTTTCCAGTATTACCTTTAACACAACTTTCTTTACCAACTGCCTATATCCAAGGATTTGGCGAACCACGTATTGAAGTTGATACTACTCAATTAAGCTTCTTTGCTCAAAATGATTTCAAACTTAAACCTAACTTTACCTTAAAATTAGGCGCACGTTATGACCGCAATACTCTACGCTTTATGCCAGAAAATAGCGGTAATCTTGCTCCTAGAGTAGCAATTGCATTTCGTCCAAATCAATTACCTAAATTAAGCATTCGTGCTTCTTATGGTTTATTCTTTGCTGCTTCTGTTACTGGCCCAGCATTTGTAATCGGTCGTAGTGTTACAAACCAATTACAACAATTGCTCTTACCTTTCCCATTCTCAATCATTCCTGGTACTTTACCAACAAGAGCATTCCCAGAATCAACAACTCTTCCTCCAGGAATAAATTTTGTTCCACAACTTAACCGTAGATTTACCTATGATGATAACATTAGAAATAGCTATACCCAACAAGTTAGCTTAGGCTTTGATTATATTATTGGCAACAATACTGTATTCTCTGCTGGTTATAACTATGTAAGAGGTCTTAAACTACTTTCACAAAGAGACATTAACCCTATTGTACGCCCAGTTGCTAACCCAATTGATAGCGCGCTTATGGGTAGAGTAGACCCAACCAATGGAACTAACTTCCAATTTGAATCTTCATTTGACAGCTATTTCCATGGTTTAACCTTAACTCTTAACAGAAGATTAGCTAACAACTTTTCTATCTTCCTTAACTATACCTTCTCTAAATCAATTGATAACTTCATTGATTTACGTTCTGACTTAAGCGAAATCAACAACTCTCTTAATATCCGCCAAGAACGTGGTCTTTCCTTGCAAGATGTACGTAGCCGTTTTGTTTTATCTAGCACAGTAGATTTTGGTTTTGTTAAAAGTCCTATAACCAAAGATTTACAATTGTCTACAATTATGACTCTAAATTCTGGCCGTCCCTATAACTTACTAGCAGGTCAAGACTTAAACCTTGATGGTGATCAACCTGCTGGAGATCGTCCTGCATTTTTAGCTCGTAATGCTGGTATTAGCCCAGGATTTGCTAACGTAGACCTACGTCTTACACGTAATTTTATTTTCAAAGATAAATTCCGTGTTCAACTACTTGCAGAATGCTTTAACCTCTTTAACCGTGTTAACATCAGTGACATTAATCGTATTTTCCCAAGAACCGCAGCCGGTACATTTAATCTACCTTCTCAAGATGATGGTGGACGCTTTGTTGCTCCAAGAGAGCGTTTCCTTAATGCTTTCTCACCTCGTCAATTCCAATTTGGGTTTAGACTTAATTTCTAAAAGTTAGCACCTAGAAAAAATAAAAGGAGGGATGCGTCCCTCCTTTTATTTTTTAAATAAAAACTGGTTCTGGCTCTAACCAAACATTAAAATCTTCTGCTACTTTTTGCTGAATCTCTAAAGCTAAATTCTGAATCTCTCTAGCCGTTCCATTTCCAGAATTTATCAAAGCTAAAGCATGTTTACTAGAAATTGCTACATTACCCTTTCTATAACCTTTTCTAAATCCAGCTTTTTCAATTAACCAAGCAGCAGAAAGTTTTACTTTGCCCCTTTCAGCAGGAAACTCTGGAACTGTTTCTTTAATATTTTTTAGCCTTAATTTTTCTTTTAACATTTCAAGCTTTTCTAATTTAATAATTGGATTAACAAAAAATGACCCTACACTAAAGCTATTTGGGTCATTTTCATCTACAACCATTGCTTTCTTACGACGAATGTTTATTACAGCCTGACGAGTTTGCAAAAGCGAAGGCGTTAAAGAAATATTTTCTGATAAATATTTTTTTAACTCAGGATATTTTATAGTCGGCTCGTCTTTAAGCGTTAGAGCATAAGTAACATTGACTACAATATATCTATCTTTTGCTTTTGACTTAAATAAACTTTGACGATAACTAAATTCACATTCTAAAGCATCAAATTCCACTATTTTTTCTGTTAGTCGGTCATAAGCTTTTACCTTAATAATTGTGTCTTTTACTTCTTGACCATAAGCACCAACATTTTGAATAGGAGTTGCTCCAACTTTGCCAGGTATTCCAGATAAACACTCAATACCAGACCAACCATTATTTACAGCCTGTGAAACAAAGTTGTCCCAAACTTCACCAGCAGCAACAGAAACTATTATTTTATCTTCTACTTCTTTACTGATTATTCCTAGGTTATTTATATGTAAGACTAGCCCGGCAAAGCCATTATCAGAAATTACTAAATTGCTTCCACCACCTAAAATAAACAATGGTAAATTTTCTTTCTTAGCCCATTTTATAGCTTGGTAGATAATTTCTTCATTTGTAGCATTAACAAAATAACGTGCTAGCCCTCCTATCTTTAGAGTAGTAAAAGGACTTAATGAAATATTTTCTTGGATTTTTTCTTCAAGCATAAGTTAATTCTGGCTCAATACTAGAAAAATATTCATTAATTCTTTCTGTTAATTCATTAACCGTTAGAGAATGAAAAATCTGATTGCGAAAAGTAGCCCCACCCGGCAATCCACGAGTAAAATGTCCACAAAGCTGTTTTACTTTACCTAAAGCAGATTTTTCTGTAGGCATTTCCTCAAGCATCACTTTGAGATAATCATTTAAAAAAACTCGCTTGTCTTCTATTGTTGGTTGATAACTAGGTAGCCCTTGCATAGCCTCATCAATTTGGCGAAAAATCCAAGGATTTGCCATTGCTCCACGTCCAATCATTACCCCATCAACATCTGTTTCTCTTAATCTCTTTAATGCTTGTTCAACTGTGCAAACATCTCCGCTTCCAACAACAGGAATTTTTACAGCTTGTTTAACCTCAGCAATAATATTCCAGTCAGCAAAACCGCTATAGCCTTGCATTCTTGTTCGTCCATGAATTGCAACTTGCTCAATACCGCAAGCTTCCGCCATCTTCCCTACTTCAATAGCATTAATAGAATTTTCGTCCCAGCCAATACGATATTTAAGAGTCAAAGGAATTTTAATTGCTTTTCTGGTAGCTTTAAGGATTGTTTCCATCTTAGGCAAATCCCTAAGTAAACTAGAGCCGCCTCCACCATTAACAACTTTTTTTGCAGGACAACCACAATTTATGTCTACAATATCGGCTCCAGCCATTTCAGCAACTTCTGCTGCCGCAGCCATTCTATCTTCATTATGACCAAAAAATTGTATTGAAATAGGTTGCTCTTCCGCTTCAAAGTGCATTAATTTGTGTGTTTTTAGATTATTGCGAGTTAAGCCTTCTACACTAATAAATTCTGTAACAATTAAACCTACTCCACCACAACGCTTAATTAATTTGCGAAAAGCTGAATCAGTTACTCCTGCCATTGGTGCAAGTATTAAATTAGGCTTAATTTTTACATTGCGAACATAATATTCTGTCTTCATAACACTACCTACAATTATTACTTTAACTTATTAAGTTATATGAGTTAAGCCGCTAATTATAGCACTAAAATATATATGTAAAATCAAAGATAACCATACTATATTTTGTATTATCGAAAATTTTATATACTAAATATAGACCTTGGACGCTTTATTATAAAACTGTCCGTCTAGTATCTGTAAGTTATTGATTATAAATAATTTTTACAAGTATTTTAAATTTTCGTTACATTATTTTTACTTGTTCTGAGATAATAAGAAAAAGCATAATGTGTGTAGATAAAGTAAGACTGTAACAATAAGATAAACAAAGAGTTACAAAAACTATAATTATTAACATACCTAAAACTAATGAGGTGATTTATGGAATGGTTAACAAACAATGCACTTACAAACCTACACGGATTTCAGTTTCTTTTCCTATATATTTGTGTAGCAACTAGCACAATTTTTGCTGCTCGGTTAATGGTAAGACGACAAGATAAAACCGACCAAATGCCCCCTTTACACATACCTCAAACACCTGATATTTATGAGATCGCTTATTTACGAGGGAAAGAAAACGAAGTTATCCGACTCTCAATTCTTAATTTAATTTCTCAAGGATATTTACAAATTAGTAGTGACAAAATTAGTAAGAATCCAAATCATCCTGACCCAGGGTTACTTTCAGAACTAGACAAACAAATATTTGCAGCTTGTTACAGTAGTATGGAAGCAAAAGATATTTTTAGTAATTCCACTATATCTAACATAGCAACAAAATACTGCCAAACATATCAATATAACTTAGAAACTAAACATTTAGTTACATCTGAAGAAGTTAAACAAGCTGCTTGGGGAATCGGTACAGCATCAGCATTACTTCTAATGTGTTTAAGTGGTTATAAAATTGCTATAGCCATAAGCCAAGGCCGCCACAATGTTGGTTTTCTAATCTTTCTAACCATCGTTTCTTTAACAATCTTAATTTTTGCTGCTAAACCTCCTAGATTAAGCAAACGGGGTAGAAATTACTTAGAAATGCTTAAACAAGTATTTTCTAATTTATCAAGTAAAGAAAGTTTAAGTGCAGCAAATTCCATATATGCCCCAGGAATGGCACCAATGGCAATGGCTATATTTGGTGTAGGAATACTAGCCGGAACTTCTTTTGATTCCTTTGAGCATGCTTTCCATCGTTCCGCGGCTAATAACTATAGTGGTTATGGTGGCGGTTGTGGCAGTAGTTGTGGCAGTAGTAGCAGTTGTGGCGGTGGCGGTGGTTGTGGTGGCGGTTGCGGCGGTGGTGGTTGTGGTGGCTAATAATAAGTTATTTATTTTCTATAACTAATAAATCTAAGGAAAAATTTATGGGTCGCATAACTTTACCAGCTTTAGGAGTCGGAATTGGTTTTAGGGAACAGTTTGCTGGCGAACTGTTCCTTAATCAAGATAAAGTAGGCTTTTTAGAAATTATTGCAGATCATTATATTGACCCACACCCAAACAAAGAAAAAGAACTAACTATTCTAAAAGAACACTTTACCCTAGTTCCTCATGCTATTAATCTTTCCCTAGGTAGTGCTGAAGGGTTAAATCAAGCTTACTTAAAAAAACTAGCTAATTTAGTAAATAAGCTAAACCCGCCTTGGTGGAGCGAACATATTTGCTTTACTCAGGCTGGTGGAATAGATATAGGTCATCTTTCTCCGCTACCTTTTACTTGGGAAGCAATAGAAGTAATAGTAAAAAACATTAAGCAAGTCAAAGAATACATTAACGCTCCATTAATCTTAGAAAATATTACTTATATGATGGAAATTCCTGGGGCAGAAATGAGCGAAGCAGAATTTATTAGCGAAATTTTGATGCAAACTGACTGTGGTTTACTCTTAGATATAACCAATTTGCATATTAACTGTGTTAACCACAAGCTTGATATAGAAAATTTTCTTAACTCAATCCCTTTAGAACGGGTAGTTCAACTTCATTTTGTTGGCGGACATTACCATCACAATTTACTAATAGATAGTCATTCTCATCCAACTCCAACAGAAGTTTGGCAATTAATGGAAACAGTAGCAAAACGAGCTTGCTTAAAGGGTGTAATTTTAGAACGGGATGAAAATTTCCCTCCATTTAGCGAACTTCTAGCAGAACTTGAACAAGCCCGCCAAGCAATAAAAGTCAACAAACCTTCTTTAGCAATTTTAGAGGAATTATCATGGGTTTAGTTGAAGTCCAAAAAACACTTGCACAGCTTTACACTAGTAGAGAGTTGCGCGAAAAGTTTTTAGCTAGTCCAAAAGCGGTTGCAAAATCTCTAGGACTAAACCCTAAAGATTTAGAACACCTTACCCAACTTTCTACTTTTCACTTACGCGAATTTTCTGAGTCGCTTCACTATAAACGAATGGGAGAAGTAAGAGATTTACTTCCATTTACATCAAAAAGCTTAAAAACCAAGTTTTCTGAGCTTTTTCTTAAATTTGCCGATAGTTATTTACCTTCAGGAGTAAAAAAACATCGAGATGATGCAATTGCTTTTGCAGAATTTATTATAAAAAATTCAGATTGTCTTGATTGGTGCAAAGAAATAGCAATTTATGAGGCTACTCGTCTAAAATTAGGCGAAAATGCTAAAGTAGTAATTTTTAAGCTGTTTCATTTCCATCTAAAAAGAATCTTTTTTCAACTTTTACAATCACAAGAGCCTATTGTAGAAAAAAAATTAACCTTAGCTGTTTGGGTAAGACTACCTGGAAAAAAAAGTGGGAATCATTATTTACTATCTTTTCCAGGTAGCTAACTTGTTGTTAATTAACGGGTTGGTGTTTGAAGTTGAAGACCTGTTTTACCATCTCCAAGAACTAAAGTAAGTGGCCCGTTGTGGCCTTTAATGCCTTCTGCACGGGCTTTTTCAATTTCTAGTTGTAATTCTAGCTTTTTAATTTCTAGCAGTGCAGGATTAGCATAAGTTTGAGCTTCAATTTGTTTGGTTTTAGCAGCAACTTCGGCTGCTTGAAGTCTGGCTTCTTCGGCTTGTTTTTGTTTTTCATTTGCAACTACAGCACTTGCAGCTTGTTCAATTCGGTTATCTAAAAACTCTGGATTCCCAATTTGAACACTTTCCATAGTTAAAAGCAGTTGACTAGATAATATAGGTCTTAAAGACTCAACTATTCTTTTTTGTATAGCTTCTTGATTAGCATAAATGTCGTAAGCATTATAGGTAGAAAAAGCATTTCTAGCTTCAGTTTGCACAATACCATGTAAAATTTCATTGCGTCGTTTATGTCGTTCTGGTTCATCAGAACCAAACTTGCGGACATATTCCATAACCTTATCTGGTGCTGTAGAGGCAGTAACGCTAACAGGAACTTGCAATGCAGCATTATCTTTAGAAGTTACTCTAGGTGTAGTAGTTTCGGTAAAAGAACGCATATTAACTTCATATGCTTGCTGACCAGGGAGCATGGTTGTAAACCAGCTATCTGAAGGTGTATAAACTCGCTTGATTGAACCCCATTGAGTAAACACTTTTACTGTTCCTTCCTGGGTATATTGAATATTAGCAGCAACAAGTACAGTAGTAATAATTACTACAATAATTGTAAAGATAGCAGCAATTGTTTTGGCACTCATAAATTTCCTTTCTAATATTGAGCAAAAGCCCTCATTAGTTTGTGGTTATTAAAAAATTTAGTTAGTTTTATTAAGTTTAGCTGAATCAAGAAATGCTTCTAAATCTCCATTTGCCTCCATATCGGTTTCTTTTGCCCCATCTAACGTCCATTTATAAAGATAACCATTATGTGGAAGCATTATAATGCTAGTTCGCCCACGTTCTGGGGAATCCCCAACTACAATTGTAGCTGGCAGATCAGCAACCTTAATTTCTTCAGCCCTTATTAGCTGAGTAAAAACCCCTTGTTTTACTAAACCATTGCCTAATCTCTTAGGATCAAGGTCGGCTCGGCTAGCTTTAGCATCTCTTAATGTAACAGTCAGGCTCATTACTGGTAAATTACCTGTTCCTGCAGGCCCAGGATTTGCCCAAAGTTTTTGATCTAGTTTACGGATATAAGAAAGCACTTCTGTTTCCTTTGGTTGAGGCTGTGCAGTAGCAATCCAACCTTTTGGCAAAACACCCGTAATTTCTCCCATTTTTGGTTTAACTAAAGTTGGAGTGTCTGCTATTTTTGGTGTTTCTGCTGGATCAGTCTTGTTTGTAATTTCTTTTGGCTCTGAACAAGCCACCATAAGAAAAAATATAGAAACTAGCAAAATCTTAAATGTAGCAAACTTTACCATAAAATTTTCCTTCTTTTCTCTTGTGTAACAAACTATTGTCATGATAGCTAGCATCTTGCTAGACTATCAAGCTTATCAAGTTTATTTAAAAACAAGCGTTTTATCTTGTGCTAAAATCCCTTAAAAAGTCGCTTTGGAGTTAGTTATGAGCGCGATAATAGAAACACCAATTCTTGAGTCAAAAGAAATAGCTAAAGAAAAGTATATAGTTTTACCTAATATTAGCTGGTCAACCTATGAAAGTTTGCTAAATGATTTAGCTGATAAAGCTGCTGCCCGTTTAACTTATGATCAAGGAAAACTGGAAATTATGGCCCCTCTACCTGAACATGAAAGAATCAACCGAATAGTAGCATTAATAGTTGAAGTTGTTGCTGAAGAATTAAATATAGATATTGAGTCTTTTGGATCAACTACTTTTAAGCACAAAGATTTTGTTCGAGGCTTTGAGCCTGATTCTTGCTTTTATATTCAGCATGAAGCTATAGCCAAGGGAAAAACTAAGTTTGACTTAAAGGTTGATCCCCCTCCAGATCTAATAATAGAAATAGACATTACTAATAGCTCTATAGATAAGCTCTCTATTTACAAACAATTAGTAGTTCCAGAAGTTTGGCGTTATGATGGCAAAAAAGTTATTATTTATAAATTAGAAAATAATGATTACCAAATACTTAATAATAGTTCTTCATTTCCTTTACTTACTAGCGCTGATATAAATTATTTTATTACTCAAAGTAAAGACTTGAAAAAAACTGTTTTCTTAAAATCTTTACGAGCATTTTTAAGAGATAAGTTAAATTCTGCAAGCAAATATTAAAAATTAATAACTTGTCTTTGGAGTTAGGTATGAGTGCAATAATTGAAACACCAATTCTTGAATCAAAAGAAATAGTTAAAGAAAAGCATATAGTTTTACCTAATATTAGCTGGTCAACCTATGAAAGTTTGCTAAATGATTTAGCTGATAAAGCTGCTGCCCGTTTAACTTATGATCAAGGAAAATTAGAAATTATGGCTCCTCTACCTGAACATGAATGGATAAATCGCAATACAGCTTTAATAGTTGATGTTATAGCAGAAGAGTTAAACATAAATATTCAGCGTTTAGGATCAACTACATTTAAGAGTCAGGCTCTTACTCGTGGTTTTGAACCTGATTCTTGCTTTTATATTCAACATCAAATTGCGATACAAGGTAAAAAACATATAGATTTAACCATAGATCCTCCTCCAGACTTAGTTATAGAAATAGATATTACTAGTAGTTCAACGGATAAATTACCTTTTTATCATAGCCTTGGTGTTCCAGAAATTTGGCTTCATAATGGACAAAATCTTACTATTTATAAAATAGAGCAAAATAATTACCAAATTTCTAATAGCAGTGTTGCTTTTCCACTGTTAACTAGCCAAGAAATTGGTAATTTTATTAATCAAAGCAGAAATTTACCTAGTTTAGATTTCTTAAAATCCCTACGAGCATTTTTAAGAGATAAAATAAATACTAAATAACTTAAATTAGAAGGCAAAAATAATGACTAATGTAGAAGAAAAACTTGATCAAGCAAAAAATTTACTAATACAAAAAAAACCTTTAGAAGCAGAAAAAACACTTCGTCAAGCTGTTGAAATAGATAAATCTTCTGCTACAGCACAAGTAGAATTACTGCGGCTATTAGGACTAGTGAAAAAGTGGGAAGATTTCGACAAGCTTGTTGAAGAAGCTTTTAGCTCATTTCCTGATAATGCTGATATTCTAACTTTTAGAGGCATTATGTTTTCTCGTCAAGAAAAACTTAATGAAGCAATTGAAAGCTATCAAAAAGCAATAATTATAAACCCTGAATTAATAATGGCTTATACTAATCTAGGTACAGCTTTAAGAGACCTGGAAAGATTTTCTGAGTCTGAGGAAGCTTTGCAAAAAGGCTTAAAACGTGATCCTCAAAATTACCATTTACACTTTGAGTTAGCTCAAACCTTAGCTTATCAAATGAGGATAGAAAGCTCTATTTACGAAGTTTTAGAAGCCTTAAAAATTAATCCACAATATGAACGTGCCTATTTAGCTTTAGCTAGACTTTACCAACAAAGCAATCACATTGACCAAGCAATTAATATCTTAAAAGAATGTATTCAAAGAATCCCTACTTGTTGGGAAGCTGTAGATATGCTTAGGGATTTCTTTTTGCTAAAAGGTGATTTTCAATCTGCTTATAACCTTTGGGAACAAGTAATTGCACAACGTGGACTTATGGAAGACTATTTAGAGCTAGGAAAAATTTGTTTAGTAGCAGGTAAGGTACAACGTGCAGAACAAATTTTCCAAACAGTTATAAAGAAAAATCCTAGAGCCTGGCAACCTCATTGTTACTTAGCAGAGCTTTATGATGTGAGTGGGTTAAGTGACAAAGCTATAGAAAAATATAAAGCTGCAATTAAATTAAATAAAAATTCTTATGTACCTCATAATGGTTTAGGAGTAATATTACTTAAAAAAGGTGATATAGCCGAAGCAATTCGTCAATTTTCTCAAGCCTGTAAATTTGTAACTGCTGATGATCCAAAACCTGTTTATAACTTGGCTTTGGCATTATGTAAAGCTAATCAATTTTCTGAAGCACAGGGTTTGTTAGAAAATTTTCTATCAAATTTTAAAACTATTCCTCAAGATCCATTCTTTGATGAAATGCAAAAACTATTTAAGAGTATAAAAAAAGAACTAGCTAAAGCTAGTCAAGCATAATTTCTTTGAATTAAATTGATGAATAGGCAATCTTATTTTTATCAATTGTTATTAGCTCTATTGTTGTTACTGGCATTTACCTTGTCAGTAACAGCAACACAGGCTAGACCAACTACTTTAAAAATAGGACTATTTAATCTACTTAAACCAAAAACCATTAATATTGAAGTAATTACAGATGAAATAGTAGCTATTAATAGCCAAGAAAACTCTCAAGAAATACCTTCTAAAATTTTGTTATTAGGTCAAAGTTTAACCCTAATAGCAAAAACAAATAAAATCACTTGTTACTTAAAAAATTCTCAAAAAACAATTATTAAAAAATGGGAAGTAGACAAACTTAATTTATCTGGTAATAACTCTTTATCTTTATTTGTTGCTAATAGGTTGAAACGACAAGTTCCAGCACAAATTAGCTTTTATGCTAAAAATGGCCTACTTTATACAACTTTATTAACAAATCTAGAAGAAACAACAAAAATAGCACTTGCTTCAGAAGTTTCTGAAATAAATAATATTAATGACACTCAAGCTTTAGCTATTTTTAAGGCGTTTGCTATAGTAGTTCGTAGCTATATTGAATCGGAAAAAGGCCGCCATCGCCAGGACGCCTATGATATTTGTGATAATACCCATTGTTTACTTTATTTAGGCGAAGATAGCCTGGCTAATTCAAAACAAACCAGTATTATTACACAAGCAACCATAGAAACTAAATCTCAGGTATTAAAATTTAAGGATAAAATTGTCCCAACATATTTTACAGCTTGTTGCGGTGGTCTAACTGCTTTACCTACGGAGGTTTGGACAGGAAAACAATATAGCAGTTATCCCTTTTCTTCTGTCAAATGTAATTATTGCAAAAATGACCGATTTTATGTTTGGGAACGTACTATTGCGGCTAAACAGTTATGGAAAGCTTTGCAAACAATGTTAAACTTGCGTCCTAATGCCGAAACAAAATTGATACCAATATATAATGACAAAGGTGTAGTAACTGCACTTAATATCAAAGAAAATAACTACAAGACAAAAATTTCGGCGGCAAAATTTCGCCATTTAGTAGGCAAAACCCTAGGTTGGAATATTGTTCTTAGTAATTTTTACCAGGTAAAATTTCAACACCAACAAATTACATTTGTAGGAAAAGGTTTTGGTCATAACCTTGGGTTATGTTTGGCTGGTGCAAGTGAGCAAGCTCGGCAAGATCGCAGTTTTTTGGAGATTTTAGAGTTTTACTTTCCTAACACCAATTTATCAGCAAATTAAATTTATGGGATTTATGAAATTGTTATGATTTTTAATTATTATTTTACTTTATTTGCTCTATTTTTATGGAAATCCAAAATCATAGAAGCATTAACAAAATTTTCACAATGGTTGTCAGCTTACGGTGTGCTAGGAATGTTTGTAATCTCTTTCCTTGATTCTACATTTGTTCCAATACCAAGCGGCCCAGATCTTTTATTAACTAAATTAGCTGTAGAAAATTACCAATACCCTCTAAAACTTATCCAGTTAGTTTTAGCTGCTTCTATTGGCTCAACTTTGGGTTGCACAATACTTTATTTAATTGCTAAAAAAGGTGGTGAAAAAGTCCTAAAAAAAGTTAACCCTGAAAAAAGACAGAAAATTGCTAACTTTTTAGGCCGTTATGATGCTTTAGCTTTAGTAATAGCATCAATACTACCTCCACCATTTCCTTTTAAGCCTTTTATTTTATGTGCAGGTGTATTTAATTTTAAGCTTTCAAGATTTATTTTAGGTTTGTTAGTTGGTCGTACTCTTCGCTTTGGAGTTTTAGGAGTTTTAGCATTTTATTTTGGTGAAGCAGCAAGAGATATTATGGCTAAGTATGGCTTAAAATTACTTTTAGTGTTTATTGCTGGACTAGCAACATTATATTTAGTTAAATTTTTGCTTGATAAAAGACGCTCCCCTGAAACAGAGACGGAAACATCAGAAGTAGCCATTAATAGCCAATCCTAGTAAAAGAGCTAATATTTACAAATAAAAAAGGTCGGCTTATTAGATTAAAGCCGACCTTTTTTATTTGTAAAATTTTTATGGTAAATAACAGAAAATTAACGACTTAAAGAAGTAATCATTGCTCTAGAAATTGAGTCTTTTAAGTCTATAACAAGGCTTCTCTTATTTTGATCATTATCAGAAAAAACAATAATTTCCAAAGCATCTGCCTGACTATCAGCAGGAATTATTATTGAAACTTCAGAAAAATTAGCTATGCCATTTGATTTTGTAGACTCACTAGAAATTGTGGAAGATTTGCCAACTTCAACCAAATTTGGCTCATTATTTAATGATTTTTCAATCTTTAGTGGTTTTATCAGGATTTTCTGAGAAACGCTTGGACTAGCAATTGCTAACTTTATTAAAGCACTACTATCATCAAGGCGTTGTGAAGTAGTTTGTAAGTAAAAATGAGGTAGATTAGCAACATTACTTGTTAGCGCACTCTTCCATTTATCATATTCTTGTCTTGCTAAAGAGTCTTGTTGAGCTTGTGCAAAAGTTGTCGATAGCATAAAACAGCAAACCAAAATTAATTTTTTCATCCCAACCTCCAAAATTTTATCTTAAAATTTTACCAATCAAGTTTTTTTCCACAACTATCAAAAACATTAATGTAACTTGTTTTCCATTCAGGCCAAACAGAAATATAAAAATCTTTTACCTCAACTGCAAAATAAGCGGTTTTATCTTCTACTTTTTCATCAATAAAATCTAAATAATCTTCTACTTCTAAGTCAAATTCTACTGCCCAGGGTTCTAGCACAACTTTAACTTTATTTTTATTTCTATTATAAATTCTAATTTTCATCTTTAATATTTTTACACTTGTTTCTTAACTTTAACCTTTGCTTCTTCTATCTCTATATAAGCTCTTCTCTTTTAGGTGCAGGCCGTTTGGTACGAATATATAAACGATAAGCAATATCGCTATCCTCTGCCTCAGCACGTGCTAAAGCAACATTACTACCTAAAACATTATCAGATACCCGCTTAAATTCATTTCGATTAGGGAAAAACTTCCAATCTGTTCCCCAACCTCTACAAAGACGGCCTAAATTTTCTCCTGAATCAGCTTTAATGCGAACTTCCCCTTTACGGCGCATACTATAGCGTTTATAAAATTCAAAACTATCATCAAAACTAACATAGTAATTTTGTGGTAGAAAAAACCAAATAAAAAAAGCTATAAGCCCTGTTAATAGTAAGGCTCCGACTAGTAAAAATAATAATAATCGCCCGCCGCTATTACGCACAGTAGGATTAATTTCCATGCGCAGTTCGTCCATATTGATTTTTTCTGGACGAAAAATTTCTGGTATATCCTGAGTTCCAAAGGCTTTTTGCATTGAGGGAGGAACTTCTAGTTTTAGTTGCACATCATCAACTTTTGCCCATAAGACACCATGCATAGGGAAAGTTTCGTCAAAAATATCTGCTAAAAGTGTAGCAAATTTGTTGCGTGATGGGCTAACAGTTACTTGAGGAGTAGTAAACTTAACATTAAAGCTATATTCTGATTTAGCACGAATATTATTAATCTCATAAGGTTGTTCTGGAGAAAACTGGAATTTATCGCCAGGTATTAAACTAATGCTAGCCCTTTCTGGCTTTAAGTCATCAGCACGTAAATTTAACTTAGCAGAAGTAATAGTATGGTAATGAAAATAAGACTTTATTACTAAATCAACACTACCTGTTAAGGGAGAGTCTTCATCAATTGCATCTAGCTTTAATTGTTCTTTTAAGGATAGCTCTAAAGTATTACGGTTAAGGGGTTTCATCTGAAAAGCATCTTGACCCATAAGGTCAACCATTGTTTTTGCCCCAACATATTTTTCATCCCATTCTTTTAATTCTGGTAAAGAAAAAGGCTCTTTATCTCCTAGCACAATACCATAAATCATTAGCGTAGATTTGCTATTAATAGGATCTCGTAAAAGAGGGTAAGCATGAACCATTTGAACACGAGGATCTGTAGCTAAAAGGCTATAAAATTCTCTTGTGTCAGCCGCTTCATTGCTAGCACCACTATCAGCAATATTATCTGTAAGCAACCAAACAACAGCCTTTTTGTCATTTATTTTAGCTAATAGCTCTCTTAGCGCGTCAGGCATACGGGTAAAGCCTGTATCTTGTGGAGATTGTGAACCAACAACATCTAGTTTTCCAACAGGAGGGAAAACACTTTCCCAGTTAATATCTCCAACTGGAGTAAGAGGTAATACCGTATTAGTTACACGATTAAAAGTAATTATTGATATAGAGTCGTCTGATTTAGAGGTTGCAGCAATATATTGACGAATAAAGGCTTGAAACTCTGGTCGTTGATAATAAAACTTTGCCCCTGCACGCGGCGAAGGATAACCATCATACATACTAGCCGAGTTATCAAATAAATAATAAACCTCAGTAGCATTAGCAGTAATTAAGCTTAAATGTAAACACAGAGCAAAGAACACAAAAAATAAAGATGTTTTTAATAATTTAGTTAAAATCAAAGCGGCAAACCTCCCCATTTTCTGACAATGTATAAAGCGAATTGCCTGAGACAAAAGCATCATAAACTCTAGAATCATCTATACTTGCATCTTCTGTTCCCCACCGTTCTAAGGGCTGTGCAGAGTTAATCATTAGTATTTTTCCTGTGCGATGTATAGCTAATAAATTCCCTTGTGGGTCTATAAATAAATGTGTAGGGTCAATATCCTGACCAATATTAAGTAATTCTCCGGTTTGATAATCAAAGAAAAGTAGTGATTGATGTACAGCCACAACAATTTTATCTTTTGTAACAACTAAGCAGTGCGCTCCTCGAGTAACTTGGTTAATTTTACGTTGTCGAGTGACTTCGCCTTGTTGCAAGATAAGTTCAACTAAACGAAAATCTTCTGTTACTGCATAAAGTCTTTCATTAATCATTACTGGGCGAACAAAAAAATAAAAAGGTGAATAATTAATAGGTTTTAATAGCAAATTATTTTCTTGTCGCGTTAAATATAAAATTCTACCTAAGCCTGTTTGTAGATCTTTTGCCCAATAATAATGACCGTTTGAGTCCAAAGCACTTATAGGGAGAAATTCTGTTTCATTAGAAAGTATTTTTGGAGTTATTGGAGTTTTATTTAGAATTATTTCATAAGAGAGCCTAGCTAAGGCATATTGTCGGCTTTCCATCAATTTAATAGGCAGTTCAACACAATTAATTCGGCAAGTAATATCACTGCTAAAAACTGTTTGCCAATTTTCTGGTAAAGCGATTTCTTCCCTATTTTGTAACCAGCGATTTTCATTAGGATGAATAGAAAAACTTAAAAATTTTTTAAGTCCAAATAAAATTAATCGATCACGAAAAATTACTGGTGAGGTAATAGGCTCAAGATATTTAATAGCCGTTTGGAGTTCGTCAATATTTAGTCTTCCTGTATTTACTTGATCTAAAGTTAGCTGTTTTGCTCTATTAGATATAATTCTTAAGCTATTACTACTAGTCAATACCCAAAGTTTTGATTGAGAAGAAATTAGTGAAAAAGAGTCGCTACGTTCATTAAGAGGTAGTTTTAAGCTAGATAAAAGGTTTTTTTTATTATCATTAAAAATACCTGTGGTTTCTTGACTACGTTTAGGAGCAGGCAAAACACTACCACAACGACGACAATAAAAACCATCTGCACGGTTAAGTGTTATTTTTCTATTTTGCTGGCAACTACTACAAAGCTTTATAGCAATACCGCAATGATTACAAAAACCTTGGTTTGGTTCGCAAGAGTGACGACAATGATGATTTGGACAACGGTTCATAAATTAAAGTAACTCGTTTTTGCTTTATTCTACTGCAAAACTATTGAATTTATTATGGGTTAAAGCTGGAAACATTTTCCAAAAAGTCAGCGTTTAGCCCGCTAGCATTTTAACACTTCTGCCAATATTAATAAAAAACGCAAATTAAGTGGATAAATATTTGAGGCTTTCATGAAAAAATTCTTCTATCTGTTGACAATAATCATTTTATTACAAATTTTTCCTAAACTTTTAATTGCCCAAGATCAAGTACAACAATCTAGGGAATTTGTAAAGGCTGCTCTAAAACTATATCAAGAAAAAAACTATCCGGCTTATTTAGAAAATATGGAAAAGGCTAATAAACTACGTCCTAACCATCCAGAATTAACCTATAACTATGCTGGAGCATTAGCCCTAACAGGTAAAAAAGAATTAGCCTTAAAAGAACTTAATAAATTTGCTGATTTTGGTGTAATTGCCAACCCTCTAGCCGATGAAGATTTCACTTCAATTAAAGACAGTACAGAATTTCAAGAAGTAATTAAAAAAATTGAAAAAAATAGCCTTCCTATTGGAGAAATAGAAACTGTAGCTAGCTTATCAGAAAAAGACCTAATTACAGAAGGCTTAGCCTATGATAGCCAAGAAGAAAAATTCTATGCAGGCAGTGTAAGAAAAAGAAAAATCACTACCATTGATAAAAATGGAAAAGTTAGCGATTTTACCACTAGCCAACAAGATGGGCTTTGGGGTGTTTTTGGTATGCAAATAGACCCTAAACGCCGTGTTCTTTGGGTTGCAACATCTTCTCTTCCAGAAATAGCTGATTTTCGTAAAGAAGAAGACGCTCAAGCAGCTATTTTTCAATATGACCTAAAAACAAAAAAATTACTTAAAAAATTCTCTTTATCAGACAATAAAAAACATATTTTTGGAGATTTAACGCTTAATTCTAAAGGAGATGTGTTTATTACTGATAGCATCTCACCTAATATTTATCATATCTCAGCTACAGGACATATAATAGAAACTCTTGTTAGCGGCCCCTTTGTTTCTTTACAAGGAATTAGCCTTTCTGAAGATGGAAACCATCTTTTTGTCTCTGACTATTCCCAGGGAATTTTTGAAGTTGACTTAAAAAATAAAAACAAAGTAACAAAACTTGAAAGCCCTGCTAATGCTACTTTACTTGGTATCGATGGGATTTATTTTTACCAAAATTCTTTGATAGCAGTTCAAAACGGAATTAATCCAAGACGAGTAATTAAATTATCCTTAAGTAGTAGTTTTGATAAGATAGAGAAGTTTACTACCCTAGCAGCTAACAAAAATATAATGCCTGATCCAACATTAGCAACAATTGTTAATAATCATTTTTACTTTTTTGCTAATGCACAATGGAATAATTTTGATCGTTCAGGCAATATTTTACCTTTAGAAAAATTTGTTGAACCAACACTTGTTAAAATTAAACTAGGCGATACAAGCAACAAAAATAGTGCTACAAAAGCATCATTTAAGCTTGTTAGAGAAAAACTTAAGCCTCTTCCACCGCCAATGATAATGTTAAATATGGCTTTTTAGTTTTTTGGTTCTTTTTCTAATGAAAAGTTAGATAAAGCAGATAACGTAGTCTTAATTTTTTCCATCAATGAATCCAGGTTTTGAGAAGTTGTCCAACCATCTTCTGCTAATATTTTTAGCCCTGGTTCAATGGTTACTTCCTGCCAACGTACTAAATGCACTGTGACAGGGCGTTTAGCTTGTTCTTTAGCAATATTAGTTAAGATTGCTATTAATTCATTTTCACTACATCCATAAAGTTTAGCTTGTATTTCAGAAAGAGGAAGCGAAAGCCCTTGCAGGGCTTTAATTGCTCCTATTTGCAACAAATGTCTTTTTCCATAATAAGCTTGCCTACCTATTAAATTGGGACGATCTAAGAGTCCTAAACTTGTATAATAGCGGATTGTCCGTGCATCTGGCGCGGCAGAAACTCGATTATCTTGTTGGGCATCAAGTAACCCATTGTCAGCTAATAACTTAGTTACTGCTTGTGAGAGTTCTGCCAAAGAATATTTTTGCTCTTTATTTTCTAAAATCATAACAGCATTGTAGATATTTACTGTAATGCTGTCAAGTTAGAAAATTAAAAATTTACTTATAAAAATTTCTGTCATAACTTATTGTTTATAATCAGGATAGCAAATTAAAAATGCCCCTTTTAGAGGGGCATAGAATGTTGATTTTATGCTTTTTGGTATTTAATAAGTTATAAAAATTTATACTTAAGAAATTTCTGAGCGATCAACTTCATCTTCTTCTAATTCAGTATCTCCAAGAGGCTCTAAATCAGCCGGGCCTTCTGTCCAATCACCTTCTAAAGGCTCTGCATCTTCTACTACTTCTTCTTCTAATGGATTAACCTCTATGTCTGAAGATTGTTCATCACTAATTAAAACATTTTGTTTTACAACTCGATCCCAACGTGGGGAGTCTTTACTAGCACGAGATACGCTAGCAGCTTTGGGTAAGGCTTCTTTTTTAGTGAAAAGAAACTTAGAAAATTGCGCTAACATTTCTACTACTTTATCTCTGCTAATTAGTTCTACCATAAAGAAAAAGTATCGTAAGCTAATTTTAGAAACTTCATCTTGAGTAGAGCTTTCTATTTTATTTTTAATGGTTGTATATGATTCTTGAGATTGAACAGCTTCACGAACAGAAGCAACATTGTTCATTAGCTCATAAATTTGAATAGTCTGAGTAGTTTGACCACCACTAGCAGTAGAAAAAATAGTAGCAAATAGCCCACGAAAAACTTCTTCTGCTTCTGCTCCAGGAGGGTCAACTTTAACCCTACGCAATTCTTCTTCAGACTCCGGCATATCAAATTCTAAGAAGCATACTTCTTGAGGGCCAAGTCGCACCTCAATTTCATAAGTCCCAGCAAATCCTCGCGCTGACAAGCAGACTCCTCCTTTATTGTTTGTATTATTAAATGGGTGTTTAAGAAAACTTATTTATAAACTACTTTCGCAGGCCATTTCTACCATCTGTTTTAAGATCCGTCAAGAGAAGATTAGACGTTTTCTGCATTATTTATCAACATTTAACTAATTTTTACAAATTTTTGACAAATTTATCTTTTTTATAACTAATTTTTTGCTGCTAATTAGAATAAGTAGGTTAAAAAAAATTTTGATACCTAAATTAAATCTTAAAATTAATTACGTATTTTTGCTAGCACTGTAGCACTATACGGAGCAACTCTAGCCGTTGTTTTGGTTAATTTAATTGATGAATGTTTTATTGGGTTTAAGCTAACTTGTTGGTTATCAGCAAAAATTTGCCAATTTCCAATAGGCAAAGGAAATTCTTGCTTTTTAGCAGTAGCATTAAAAAGTATCAAAGCGTCTGACCAGCTATCTTGCTCAGTTACATCTACTAAAAGATAAGCAATAGTATTTTCTGGTAAAGTTAATCTTAAATCTGTATCTAAAAATTTAATTGCCGTTTTTATTTGTGTTTCTGTGGTTAGTCTAAAAATTGGATGCGCCTTACGTAAAGCTATTAGTCCTTGGTAATAATTAAATAGATCATTATCAACTAGCTTTTGTTCCCAACGTAGCATATTTACTGAGTCCGGTTTATTATAAGTGTTATCCATATATTTTTTAGAACGCCCCCATTCTTGCCCACTTTGAATAAAAGGTATTCCCTGACTAGTAAAAAGAATTGCCGCGCCTAGTTTGTTCATAGCCCGACGATCTTGATCGCTAATAGAGCTATCATCTAAGGTAGATAGTAGCAAACGATCTGCAAATGTATGGTTATCATGACATTCAAGATAATTAAGCGATTCTATTGAACTATGAGCAAAATCATCTATAGCACCTTTAATGCCTTGTTTAACACGCTCAATATTTGTTCCAGCTTGAATAAAACCTCGCTCACGAGCATGAAAAACGCTCCCCTTTAGAGCATCTCGAAAATGGTCATTAAAAACTGCAAAACCAGAGTTTTTTTGTTTTCCTTTGTAAGTAAGCTCTATAGGGCTATCTCCACCAGCCCAGGGTTCACCATAAATTAGCAAATTAGGGTCTATTGCTCGTAATTCACTTGTAAGCAGTGAAATAGTTTCTAGATCAATTAGTCCTAATAAATCAAAGCGAAAGCCATCAATTTGATATTCGCTTACCCAATATTTAACAGAATCAAGAATAAAACGTCTTGCCATTGGTGCTTCTGAGCGAAATTCATTTCCCACACCTGAACCATTCCAATAACTCCCGTCAGGCTTTCTACGATAGTAATAACCTGGAACCAAACCTTCAAAGCTATAAACTCTTTTATTAGTAACTTCAAAGGTATGGTTATAAACCACATCCAAAACTACACGAATACCGCGACGATGTAGAGCATCAATCATTTGTTTAACTTCTGTAACACGCCTACCATCAAAGCGTTCCGAAGCATACCAACCATCAGGGCTATTAATATGAACTACATCATAACCCCAGCCATATTGATCTAAACTTTCATCGCTATGAAATTCTCCTATAGGCATTAATTGGACTGTATTTATTCCAAGTTCAACTAAATGGGCAAGTCCAGTGCTTATATCTACACGGTTTGATAAATGTGTGTCATTTTCTGTAAAAGCTAAATATTTTCCTCGTCTTTGGATTCCAGAGTCAGGATCTATAGTAAAATCCCGAACATGTAGTTCATAAATAATTGCATCTTGATTAGGAAAATCTGGTCTTGGAGCAATAGGAAACTGATCACAAACAACTATTGCACGTCCGTCATGCGCTGTTACAGCACGGGCATAAGGGTCTATTAACTCTTTTTCAGGATGAAAGCCTTCATCCTCTCCAAATGCTGTTAAAGTATAGTAAAACCCTAAACAATCTGTACTTATGCTAGCTTCCCAACTACCATCTTCTTGGTTAAAAGTCATAGGAAATAGTGCGGCTTTTCCACCTATAGGAGATTGATAAAGATTTAAGATAAGTTGACTAGCAGTAGGAGCAAACACACGAAAAGTAGTAGCATCAGGAGTGTAAATAGCTCCTAAAGGCTGTGAGCAAAAAAATTTATCGGCTGGGTGAGGAAGTTGTTTTAGGGCAAGTGGCCCGGTTTTAGTACTAAACTTTGTCTGAATTTTCAACTTTTTCTACTTCTCCATAGCATCAGTAACTTTTATTTTACCATCCATAATTTCTTGTTTAGCTTGCTTAACTTTTTCAATTACTTCTAAAGGAATTAAAGCCCGGTTATGCTCGTCAAGTGCAAAATCTACGCCTTCATTTTCTAGTCCATAAACGTGTATTCCACTCTTAAAACGTTTTTCTACTAAATCTTTAATGATGCTATAAACAGCAACATCTACACGTTTTAACATGCTAGTTAGCACAAAGCCGGGTTTGATGCCGTTTTGGTTAGAATCTACGCCAATAGCAAGTTTTTTAGTTTCTTCTGCTGCGTCAAAAACGCCCATCCCAGAATTACCAGCAGCATGAAAAACTACATCACATCCATTTTCATATTGATTTTTAGCTAGCTCTTTACCTTTAGATGGGTTATTCCAAGCGGAATCAGTAATTCCTACATAATTTTCTGTTACTTTAATATCAGGATTAACATATTTAGCACCCTCTTGATAACCAACAGCAAATTTATGAATTAATGGAATATCCATTCCCCCCACAAAACCTATTTTTCCATTTTGGCTTTTACTTGCAGCTATCATTCCTACTAAAAACGAGCCTTCATGCTCTTTAAATAGTAGTGGTGAGACATTAGGAAGCAAAACAAAACCATCAATAATAGCAAAATTAATATTTGGATAATCTTTTGCAACTTGTTCAATAATTGGAGATTGAGCAAAACCAACTGCAATTACTAAATCATATTTTAATTCTGCAAAAGCGCGAAGCGATGGCTCTATAGATGTTGGGTCGCCTGGTTCAGCATCCCGTAGCTTTATTCCCATTTCATCACGGGCGCGTTTTACACCTTCCCAGGCTGCTGCATTAAATGAGCGATCATCTTTGCCACCAATATCATAAACAATTCCAACTCGAATTTTTCCTGGCTCTTCATCACGAGAAAAAACACCTGTACAGCCAGAAAAAACTAAAATTGTTAGTAAGCAGATTAAAATTACTTGTCGCATATTATTTAACTTCCACACAAATATTTGTTGCAGGAAACTTGTTTGTTCCTTCTTTTAACCAAACCACTATGCTATAGATACCTGTTTTGTTTTTTTCAAAGCTAAATTGGCTGCTAAACTCACCGTTAGATTTTTGATAAGCAACCTCGCCTGTTGAGCCATCTTTATAGGTATATTGACTTAGCAGCTTAGGTCTTAAAATTTTCTCTTCTTCAGGAAAAGAATAACTTCCTCGGCTATTAAGTTCATCTCTAGTTAAAGTTGTTGGTATTGGTTCATAAAAAACGCTAATTCCAGCAAGTTCATATATTTTGCTTTTAAGTATTCGTCCAACAATATTAACTGTATCACCCGCTTTTGCTTTGCTAGCAAGAGTTTTTATTTCAACATAACGGGCGATAAATTCTTGAGCTAATCTAACTTGTGACTCACTAAAAGCTATTCCTACACCAACATGTGTGTGCTGAGGTTGAAGAATAGCTTGCCTGTGACCATCATAAGGCGGTTTTTCATTAAACATACGAAGGTGCATTGCTGTCAAGACATTTATTAATTTTTCTTTACTGTTAAAGTAAGTTCCTCCTTCAGTTAAAGAAAGATTTTCCATCAAAGCATCTTTGCCACCAGCATAAGAGTAACGCATATAAGGTTTTAAGCCCTGACTATTCCAATGACTAAAATAAAATTCTGAGATCATTTCTTGGCAATGTTTATCTCCAACCTGACTAGCTAATTCATCAAGTTCAACTGGCTTTAGCCCTTCACTTTGTCGGCTTTCATTTATTAGCTTTAGCATTGCTTCTTTTAGTTCTTTAATTTCCACAGCAGAAATATTTACTTCCTGTGCCTTTAATTTAATGTTAGGCACAAGAAAAACAAGTAGTAATAAAATATTCCAAGTTAATAAGATTATTTTATTTTTCATTTTTTGTTTCTTGTCTAGCACTTGCTAGTGAATGGCCTAAAACGCCAAAAGTAGTTAATATAATTGCCATTGATGAAAAATTGCGCTCCATTTGCCCTTTTCCAGCCTCAAAGAAAAAAGCAATTATGGCTAAAGTTGTTGCAACTAAAATAATAGCAGAGCTAATTAATTGTAGGTAATAAGCTTTTTTTTGATAAGTGACTAAATATCGACCTAATAGCAAGTTGCATAAACCAATAAACAAAATATAAATATGATTAGCACGAAACATCATTCTAGTTGTTTCATTACCTGCATAAAGAGCAGGAAACTGTGTCCGCATATAAATTCCAGAAAGTAGAAAAACAAAAATTGTAATTGTAGCTACTAGTAAATGTACTTTTTTCATATAAATCGCCAAATAATAGCCAAGTTTCATATAAATTGCCAAGATAATAGCCAAGCCCTAAAGGACTTGGCTACTGTCAGATGCTACTACGTAGCATTCAAGGTTTATTTTTTAATTTCTTAATTTCTTAAGCCCCAGCGGGGCTTTTGACAATAGACCTGCCCTTCAGGGCTGGGCTAAAGGACTTGGCTATTGTCAGATGCTACTACGTAGCATTCAAGGTTTATTTCTTTAATTTCTTAATTTCTTAAGCCCCAGCGGGGCTTTTGACAATAGACCTGCCCT
>CAZBMZ010000001.1:13360-196349 GCA_964492845.1 uncultured Clostridia bacterium | reverse complement strand
TCAGGGCTGGGCTAAAGGACTTGGCTATTATCAAAAGCTACTACGTAGCATTCAAGGTTTATTTTTTTATTTCTTAAGCCCCAGCGGGGCTTTTGGTAGGGTTAACACTTACTTTCTTTGTCTGTAGAGGTATCACCTAAGATATCACCTTCAGCCAGTTTTCGCTTAAATAGCTCAAAAACCATTGCAAAGGATATGTCTGCTGCTGCCGGATCATAACGATAGCCTTCATCACGAATAAAAGCATGTGCTGCATTAAATTCATGCCACTGAAAATGTATATTGGCATCGCTCATTGCGTTATAAATTAACATCCGACCTTCACGAGGAACATGCGGGTCTTGTCGTCCCCAAATCATCAACATTTCCCCTTTAATTTCACCCATTCGGTCAAGTGTATTATCGTTTTGTCCTTTAGCTAAACTACGCTTATGAATGTCTGTAGCATAAAAACAAACGCCTGCCGAGACATCTGTATTCATTGCTGCACGAAAAGATAAATGTCCGCCAATACAAATTCCCATAACTCCAAGTTTTCCAGTACAAGCAGGATGTGATTTAAGATAATCTAATGCTGCTCGTGCATCGCTATCATAACTTGCAAGCTCTTTAGTAATTTTATGGCTATTTCCTCTTGCCGCGCCAGCATCATCATAAGCTATTACCGTCCCAGGTGTGTCTTCTAGTTCATGAAATATTTCTGGAACAACAACAATAAACCCATTGCCAGCAAGCTGGGCTGCTGTGCGATGTATAGGGCCTGTTACTTGAAAAATCTCAGAAAATAAAACAATTCCTGGGTAGCGTCCCGCAGCAACTGGACGAAAAATATGCGTCCTCATCGACCCAGTTAAAGTGTTTAAATCTACAAATTCATTATCTTTAATAATCATATTTTCCCCTGTTCAAAATAATGTATTTTACTTACTAGGTATCTCGCAAGCAATTTCACAATTTAGTGGCATTATTACTAGTAACTCTGTACCTTGATTAGTATAAGCAATAGCATGAGTGCTTCCAGCTTGCGCACAATGATAATCACCCGGGCCAAGCTCAATTTCTGTTTCTTGACTATCACCCACATGAAAATCCCCAGAAATAACATAACACTCTTCTATAGAAGTATGATAATGAAGCTCGGCTTTTGCTCCAGGAAGCATTCTCATTACACTAGTAATAGTGCCTGTCTGCAAATTACTAAAAAGTGCTTTACTAAATACTCCAGTAGAAATTTCTTGCCACTCACCTTCATTAGCCTTGATAGTAATAAAAGCTTCATTATTTTTATAGGTATTTTTTCTTTTTGTTTTTTCTACACTGGCAAGTATTTTTTCTTTTACTGACGGTGCCGGTAAAACAGGTTTAGTGATGTAAGATAAAGTACCAGTTAAAATTTCTAACTCTAAAAAGTCTCTTTTACATTCATCACAAACAGATAAATGTTGATTTATTTGATTAGCTTCTTCTTCTGCTAACATACTAAAAGCATGTAGCGTGACAAGCTCTTTAATTTCATCCACGCAATGCTTCATACCTTATCCTCTATTAAAGGTTTAAGTAGTTCTCTGAGTTTATCAGTACCACTTCTAATACGTGTTTTAACTGTGCCAATAGGTTGATTAGTTTCTACGGCAATTTCTCGGTGACTAAAACCCCCATAATAAGCAAGCTCAATTACTTTCCTTTGCTCATCTGGTAATTTTTTTAGGGCATTTTGTATAGATTTTTGTCTTTCACTATCAAAAAAGTTTTCTTCTGGAGAGGGTTGCTTATTAAATACTGATATTAAAGTAAAACTATCTATTAGAGATATATCTTGTGTAACTAGATTTTTCCATTTATATCTGCGTATTTCGTCAAAAGCGCGAGAGCGAGCGAGGATAAAAAGCCAAGTGATAGGTTTACCTCTTTGTTGATCATAATTTTCTGCATTATGCCAAATATAAAGGTAAGTATCAGAAAGCACTTCTTCAGCTATAGTAGGATCTTTAATTAACTGACAAATAATTCCATAAATTTGCGCACTAGTTAAATCATACAAACTACTTAAAGCAGCAGTATCTTTTTTTGCTATTTTTTCTAATAAATCAGCAACTACCTTATAGTAACTCTCCATTTTAGGAGAGTTACTATGTTCTAAGTTTTCTTTCATGGAAAATATTTAGACAATTAGAGTTATTGTTTTATTTCTACAAGTTCAACAATAAAAATTAATGTTGCATTAGGTGGTATTACTCCCCCTGCACCACGCTCACCATAGCCTAAGCTAGGAGGAATAACTAATATTGCTTGATCTCCTATACCTAATTTAGCAATTCCTTCGTCCCAGCCTTTTATTACTTGTCCTATGCCTAGCTTAAAAGCAATTGGTTGGCTACGATCATGTGAGCTATCAAACTTAGTACCATCCGTTAATGTGCCAGTATAGTGTACTAACACGGTTTCGCCAATAGCTGGTTTACGCCCCTCTTTATCCTTTTGTTGGGTAATAACATAAGTTAGTCCACTTTCAGTAGTTACCGCATTAGAATTTAAGTTTGTAGGAGCCGGCACAGTCGATTTAGTTTTGGTTACAGATGGTTTAGTTGATTTGCCATGTCGAGATCTTTTCCTTTTGCTAGTTTGACCATAGCCCAAAGAAACGCATACAAACATTAACAACATAGAAAGAATAATTAATTTTTTTGCTTTTTCCATTAATGATTATTTAACCTCTTAATAATTGTATTTTTAATAAACTGTTTGCGTTTAGCTTAAAAATAGCCAGTTAGTTTTGATTGAACTAAAAAACTAAGCTAAACTAGCAGAAAGAGACTTAAAAATTTTGGTAAAATATTGTAAAAAAAGATGTTACCTATTTCTACACCTACACTTAATGCTATTCTTAATGCAACTAGCTCAATTTTTATGATTGCTGGTTATATTTTTATTCGTCGAAATAATAAAACAGCCCATCGCAATTGTATGATAGGCGCGATGGTGTCATCTAGTTTATTTTTAATTTCCTACTTAATTTATCACGCTTTTCATGGTTCTACTAAGTTTACTGGCGTAGGACTAGCCCGAAATATCTATTTAACAATTCTATTTACACATACTGTTTTAGCTGTAGTAGTTTTACCTTTAGTTATAACTACTTTTTATCGTGGTTGGAAAAGTGATTTTCAACGCCATGTTCGCATAGCTCGTTGGACTTTCCCTATTTGGCTTTATGTATCTGTTACAGGCGTAGTAGTTTATTTTATGCTCTATCATCTTTACCCAGCACGTTAAAAATTACCCATTTAATATGTCATTATCAGAAATTGTTAAGAATTTTTCTAAATGTCGGTTATTGATAATTGGAGATCTAATTGCTGATGAATTTGTTTATGGAGAAATAACCCGTATATCTAGAGAAGCTCCCGTCATGATTTTGCGACATGAGCGAACAGAAACAATGCCTGGAGGCGCGGGAAATGCCGCTTCTAATGTTGCTTCATTAGCTGGTCAAGCTAGCGTGCTAGGTGTTGTTGGTAAAGATATATCTGGCGAGCAATTATTACTAAAACTAAATTCTAATAATGTTAATACCGAAGCCGTACTAGCATTATCTGACTATCAAACACCAACAAAAAGCAGAATTTTAGCAGGCTCTTTTCACTCAACACGTCAACAAGTAATTCGCTTAGATCGTGAACCTTCTCTACCATTAAATAAAAAAATCATTGATCAATTAGCTGAAAAACTAACCAATTACTTAGGAAAAATTGATGCAATAATTGTTTCTGATTATAACTATGGTGTAGTAACTAAAAGCTTATTAACTGCCTTAAAAAATACCTTTGTTAAATATTCTGAAATTCCAATAATAATAGATTCCCGATTTCACTTAAAAGACTGCTATGGCTTTACAGCCGCAACCCCCAATCAAGCAGAGTTAGAAGCACTTGTAAACAGCACTTTATCTACAGAAAGCGAGTTAATTAAAGCTGGAGAAGATCTGCGCAGTAAACTAGCACTAAAAATATTACTTCTTACTCGTGGAAGTGATGGAATGATCCTATTTCAAAAAGATCATCCTGCTGTTTTAATCCCTGTTGTAGGTAGCAAAGAACCTGTCGATGTAACTGGTGCAGGAGATACAGTTATAGCTACATTTACTTTGGCTTTGGCTAGTGGAGCTAGCTTTTTACAAGCAGCAAAAATAGCTAATCACGCTGGTGCTATTGTAGTGATGAAACGTGGGACAGCCACACTAACCATTACAGAACTATTAACTTCTATAGAAACTAACACCCTCCACAATTAAATCTTTTTTTAGGTGCAACTTCTTAGAAAAATCTAAATTTTGACTAACTTTCTGAAAATTCTACTTATTAATAAAAATTTTAATGAAAAAAAAACAAAATCTTGATAAACTTCCTGAAGTTTTGTCAAAACTTTGATAAACCTAACTAATAAAACAATGAGTTAATATTAAACATTAATAATTCGTTAATAATTCGTTAATTGATTATTAATTATTAACCATCAACTAAACCTAAAAATTACAATCTTTTACAGGTTTTAATCTAACAAATAGAGCAAGTTTTAACTAAATTCTTTAAGCAGACTTTTAGATTCAAGGAGTTGTAAGGAGTAAATATGTATAAAACAAAAGGGTTTAGTTTAGTAGAACTGCTGGTAGTTGTAATTATTTTATCAACACTAACTACAATGACCGTTTTATATCTAGCTCCTCATCGTCGTCAAATTAAAGCAGATGATGCGGCTCGCGCTTTTTATAACACTGCAAGACAAGCCAGAATACTTTCTATAACTAGACGTACTTATTACGCTGTAGTCATAAACACAGCAGAAACAGAACAAAACTTAACTCTTAGTAACTCGACTTTAAGTCTTAAATTTATTGGTAATAGCGTTTCCCTAGTAGATATGGGATCGCTTAGTTCTCAAACAGACGAACGAATACAAAATGTCAATATTTACCCAAGAGATGTAATAGTAAATCCTACTGATGCAGTAGCTTACTTTATCCCTAACAAAACTACTAAATTTCCACCTTTAGAACGTACTTTTATTGATAGTGCTTTTCCTAGCAGCACTTATGCTTTTTATTTTGATCCAGCAGGAAGAGCGTTAAATGCGGCAACCGAATCAGCTAACCAACTTTACCGCACTTTTTATTTTTGCCCACAAAAAGAGTCAAGTTCAAATGCTCAGGGGATGAACGCTTTAACTAGAGCTATTACGCTTTATGGGGCTACAGGTGGAGTAAGTTTTTGGCGTTATGAACAAGACCAATGGAGAAACAACCGCCAATAGTTTTAGGAGTAATTATGAAAAAACACAAAGAACAAGGTTTTTCATTAGTTGAAATAGTAATTGCAATAATAATTATGGCTATAGGCTTAGTAGCATTAGCAGGCATTTTGGTAGTAGGCATAACACTACCACAAAAAGCTAAACAACAAGAAATTGCCAAACAGCTAGCCAATGAAATAATGGAAAGCATTATCTTTGCTAAAGAAGCAGCACCAACAGGCTTTGCTACTTTTAATGCTCTCAGCTATGGAAGTGATAACCCTGAAGGGCGTTTTGTTTCTTCTACTGCTAATGCAAATATAACTAAAATGCTTACAGCTGGCCCTGATGGTGTTTATGGAACTTGTGATGATGGCCGTTCAGACTC
Organism: uncultured Clostridia bacterium; assembly: GCA_964492845.1. GTDB lineage: Bacteria > Acidobacteriota > Blastocatellia > Chloracidobacteriales > JADJPF01 > JADJPF01. The sequence goes on along the minus strand of CAZBMZ010000001.1, from coordinate 190,675 downwards.
AGACGGCTTTCTTAATTGTGCAGGTTCTGGAAGCGGTAGTTTAGGAGTAAACTTACGTGAATTTACGTTAGATCCTGGCCCAGACGGTAGATATGATACAGTCAGTAATAACAGAAAAGTACAAATGCTTAGTTATTCAAGACAGGTAATTATCCGAGATTTAACCCCAGCACCAGTTGCAGTCAAAGAAGTTGAAGTTAAGGTTAGTTATCAAACACCTATAGGAACTTCTGAAACTATCACACTAATTTGTAGACTAACTAACTTTAAGACCTTATAAATCATGGAGATAAGCAAATGAAAAGAGCTAGAGAATCTGGTTTTTCACTTATAGAACTTTTAGTTGCTACAGCTTTATTATTAGTAATATTAGGGCCTTTGCTTTCCTTTATGAAATCTGCACAACTACTTCGCTCTACTTCTTATAAATTAACAGATGTTGAACAAAATGCTCGTGCTGCTTTGGTTTTAATTGGACGTGACTTGCAAAATGCTGGTTATAATTTCACTCCTGCAATAGATACTTCAGGTTCAAATCTTTTAACTCCTTTACTTGGAACAGGTAGCCAAGCTGTCAGTAATCTTTATCCTATAATCCCTGGAAATAATGTAAATCTAGTAGAAACAGTTAGTTCCGCCGGTGGAACAGTAACAAATGCTACAGATCAAATCACTATGGTTTACACAAATCAAATTTTCAACAACGGTTTACCATTAACAGGAACAGTAAATTCAACAGGAAGTCAATTTACTTTAATACCTGGTCTTTCCTTAACAGGACAAGCAACATTATACACAGGTGATTTTTGCGTTTTAAGTGCTGGTCAAGAAACTGCTATTGGTGTAGTAACAAGTGTAACTGGTACAAATAGGATTAATTTTCAATCGGGTGGAGCAGATATTTATAATATCAATAGACCTGGTGTAGGGCCTTTATCAGACCTTGACCCTCAACAAGTTAATCGACTTATCACTTTATACACTTTTTATTTTGTTACTTATTTTGTAGATCGAAATGGTAATTTAGTTCGTCGGGAACGCCTTGCACCACCTCACACAGCTAGTCTTTCTCCTAGCAATATGACGGCGGCCTCTGTTACACCAGTTACAACTACTTATGACTGTGGAACAGGAAATGATTGTTACCATGACAACATTATCGCTACAGGTATAGAAGATTTACAATTTACCTATCTTTTATCAGAAAGAAAAAATCCAAATACTAATTCGGCTCTTACAACTAGTCCTGTTAATGACCCTGGATTTTATGGCTCTGGTGTCAATCAAGGAATTCAAGGTACAGATTATCGATTATTAGATATTCGCCGTGTAAATGTCTCTATAAAAGCTCGCGCACAAGAAAGAGATACAAAAGTTAGAGATCCCTATAACAGTAGTAATGGATACCTTTACCGCTTTTCTTTAGAAGGTACTTTTAATACTAGAAACTTTTACGGAAATAGTTATAAGCCTAAGCCGCTTGAATAAATTAAGGCTAGGAGGATATATGAGAAAACAAAGAAATTTGCTAAGAAAAATCTTTAAGAAATTAAGAAAAAGTCAAGAAAAAGGTTCTGCCCTCGTTATTGTTACATTAGTTTTAGCACTACTTACTATTTATGTTAGTGCATCTTTAATGAATGCTACTTCTGATGCAATTTCATCAAGTTTTGAAGTAGGAAAAAAGAGAGCCTTCTTTTCTGCTTATTCAAAACTAGAACAAATGACAGGTGATTTTAGTAACCTATTTTTAACATCACTATCACCAACTTATGATTCGATGTGTCGGGTGATTATCAACCAACCAACTAATGTTAATGGTTACGACTTAAAATTACCTAATGTTAATTGTCCTCCAAATAGCCCTTGTTCTAACTTGTATTCTGGTAAATACATGGCTGGAACAAACCTTTTTGATTTAGGTTGGGAAGGTGATCCGCTTCCACCAGGAGGTTTTTGTTTAGTAGATGTTTGTAATCCAGGGGCTGCACCTGTTTGTAATTATCCTTTAAGACCAACTAATTTAGTTACAATTCCACGTGGTGATTATGCAGGACTACAAGGCTTTGCACGCCGTTTTCGTATGGTTGCTACAGCTAGAGCATCAAGTTCTGCTGGCTCAGATGTACAAGTTACCCGTGATTTTAACAACTATTTAATACCTACTTTTCAATTTGGTATTTTTAGCGATGCTGATTTTGAGCTTTATATCCCTCCTACTTGGGCTTTTGGTGGTTGGGTACACACTAATGGTAACTTTTTTACTACTGGTGGAACAAGAAGTGGGGCACCAAGAAATCTTTTTCGTCAGTACGCTTTTGATACTGGAGGAAACATGGTGCCAACCGGTGCAAGAATCACTATTGCCAAACATCTGGTTATCGGTACAGAAAAAACTGGGTCATCTTTCTCTGGAGATGGAACCAATTACATCAGGGTTTTCCATGGAGGTGGCGCGTCAGATTATAATGATGTAAATCAAAATCAAGGAACTTCTACTACTGGAGCAAAAAACCCTTCTAATGATCCAGATTGTGGTGAAATTGCTTCTTCTGAAGACACTGCACCTGCTAATTGCACTGGTAACACTAATTTCCCTTCAGCAATCAAAGTTGGTGTACGCCCACTAAAATTACCGATTCAAAATTTATTAGGTCTTAATGCAATTGAAATTATCAAACGTGGATTGCCTAGTGATTTTGCACCTGCAATTGCTTCCCCACTTGTTGCAGCACGTTATTATTATAAACCTGGCATTCGCGTTACCTTAGCTGATTACCAAAATCAACTACCTCGCACTGTATTAGCTAGTGATAATCCTGCACAAGGAACAGGTAATTTTGGGGGTATTCAATTAGATGGCCCAGATCCCTGGCTAGCCCAAAATGTTGGTAGTGGCACAACTAATTTAACTCCTAGAGGATCAGATCCTAATAATCCGCTTTGGTATTATATGGATGAAACTCCAGTTGGACAAAGTCCTCCTGAAATAGCTAACAATAAATGGCCTATTCCACGCGGTTATCAGCCAAAAGTAAAAGATCCTTCTTCTGGCAATCCCCGCCCAACAGGGGCGCGTGTTAATGGCGCACGCATTCATGGGTGGATTAAAGTAGAGTTAGTTAGAGCTAATGGTCAAACATTAGATATTACTGAAGAAATTCTTAATTTAGGAACAACAGTTCCCTTCCAAGCAAAAACATCAGGATCCACAACACCAGAACTTTATTATCCCCGTACTAGTGTGGGTTTTCCAATAGCCTTGCCTGTAGATGTTAGTAGTTCCTTTGGCCCGTATTTAGATGAAAATTCAATTATTCATCTTCAACGTATGGCTGTTCCTTACAGACAAGAAGTTGAAAGAGATAGAAATATTGATGATGATCTGGATGATAAATTACCAGATTTAGATGATAGCTCCGAGCTTAAACCTACACTAGATGAACTTAGTCCAACTCTTAATTTTGACTATTATTCTAGTATGGCAATGCAAGCCTATAACAATAGCAGTATTAAGATGTTTGGTATCAGAGATGATGAGGATAGAAGAAATGAGTGTAGCTCTTGTCCTACTCCAAACTCTAAATATAAACGTAAGAAATTTACTACTAGATTTGCATCTACAGTTTTTGATGACGATAGTAACTTAAACCCTGCTCCTTATGCTGAACCCCAACCAGATCCAGGAGGTTACTACACAGATATAGCTAGGGCTCCTATACCTTCAATGAATCCTCTTCGTACAGAAATTGATTTTAGAGGTACTGCACAAACCACTAGACAGGGTACAGAGTCAGCTAGTAATGGTAATGTTTATTCACCTCTAGCAACATCATCTTCTCCAGTTGTATATATTAACTGGGAAAGTAATAGTAAAAAATTTGCTTTAAGTGAAAATGTAAATTTACCTAAAAATAAAACCGATAAAGTAGTTAATGTTACTAGCCAAGATTTCAAGGGCGAAAATACTTGGATTTTGAAAAATAACACTACAGAAATAGCTCTAGTGCCTTTTCCAATCAATATTTATGATTCTCGTGAAGGACTACCTCATCAAGCTGATATAGGGGCTAGTACTGATGATAAAAGACAACCTGTTCCAGGATTAGAAACAGACTCTATTAATAAGCCAGGTGTTATGAATTTAGTTGAAATAGATGCAGGTAATCTAGGACGTTTATTTAAAGGTGATTTTGATAGTCTATTTTCTCAAATGGGAACAACTGCTTATAGAAGCGTTACTGGTGTACCACTAAGAGCAGCAAACCTTGCTAATGATTTAATTCATGAAAACATAAATGTTAATCAAGATAATGGTTGGGTCATTTATATTTCTGACCGTCGTGGTGATGAGCCTGTAGTTTCTAGCAATATCAACTTGAAAAAACCTCTTTCCCAACATCCAAATGTACCGAATTTTACTAATCTTGAAAGTGTTATTGGGGATGGTTCATACAATCGTGAAAATGTAATTTGGAATTTAGGTGGTAATGTTACTAGTAGTAGTGGTAAACCTGTTGCTTTAGCACCCAAGATAGATGGTGCTGTTAAATATGGTTGTGAACCAAATGCTGCAACAGGAACTAAATCCGATAATCAAGATACTGGTAAATCTCCTCAAGATACTAACAATGACTGTTGGATTTTTAATGAAGATGAAGATGAGAATGGTACATCTAAACAAGCCTATAATGAGACCTCCCCCTATAGTGCAATGTGTAATGCTGATCAATCTATTGGAGATTTAGTTACTTATAACCCTAGTATTAACACTGGAAGTAGGAGAGGTAACTTAGTAGCAATGACTCAGATTCCTACTGTTAGAAAGCAATCTTGGAGCTATAAACCCCCTGTTACTTATCGAGATAATAGTAGCGATCGTAATGTTGAGCTATTTAGACGTGGGGTAAGATTGGTTAATGCTAGTAATTTGTTCCCAACAGGCCCACGTGCAAATCCAACTTGTCCTAGTGCTATGTTAGGAATTTCATTTGCTACAGAAAACCCTATATATATTTTTGGTAATTTTAATGCTCCAGCAGGAGTTAAGGCCAATGATGATAGTGATATTTACCCAGGCCTTAATAATAATCCTGAATCTCCTACACGTCTAACTAGATATAATGGACAAAATTTTAATAGCTGTAGTCCTAATTGTCATGTTCCTTCTTCAGTCGTGTCTGATGCTTTAACTTTATTATCTGGGCCATTAGTAGGTACTTCAAATTCTGATTGGGGTGGAACTAATGGCAGAAATGGCTGGTTAGATGCTCGGTCATTTGTTAGCCCTTACCAATCACTTCAAGTTAGAACTGCTAGAAATACTGTATATCGGTTTGCTTTGATTACAGGGTTTACCCCTAGTTGGTATCCTGGTTTTTGGGGTAATTCTGGTTGGAATCAAGGCCCAGAATCAGAACATGCTTCTGGTGCATTAAACAACTTCCCACGATTTTTAGAAGATTGGGGAGGAGTACAGGCTACTTATGGTGGTTCATTAATTAGAGCATTTAAGAGCCAACAAGGTAATGGTGCTTTTAAGCGTGTATCTAGTGCAAGCGCACAAACTGCGGTTGATTATGTTTATGTACCTCCTACACGTGACTGGGTATTTGATTTAGATTTTACTCGTCCTTGTACCTTGCCTCCTGCAACACCATTTTTGCAATTAGTTGACTTTAAGGGCTTCCAAGAAAGCTCTGTACAACAAAGAGATTAACCTTTATTAATAAAATCACTCAATGGGCTTAAATCCATTGAGTGATTTTATTTAAGGATATGGAAGTGATTTATGATAGATATTAATCCTCAATTTGATGAAATAGAACTAGAACCCCTAGAAGATTCTCTATCGCCTGAAAGTGTTTCTTCCCTTCCTGAAGAACAAATTGGAAGCACAAATGAAATTTTGGCTGAAATGTGTTTTTTAGAAGCAGAAGACTTATTATCTCGTGGAGATCGTAGCGAAGCAATCAGTAGTTATCAACAAGCTTATAAATATGCACCTAAAAAAATTAGTTATTGCTTAAAATTAGTAGATCTATTATCTGAAGAAATTAATACTTATAAAGAAGCAGAACAAATATTAAATAAAGCTATAGAAATATTTCCTAATAATTTAGAATTAAACGTTAGATTAAACGAATTAAAAAATAAATCTAGTAAAAGTAAATCTGGTATGACTAAAGATTTGCAAAATGCCTTAAATTCATCTGAAATAACTACACAAAAAGTTATGAAAGAAGACATAAAAGCTGCTGCCGCTGCTATGGGAGTTGATTTAGAAAAGGCTGCTAGTAAAATTGCAATTACTCAAGATGCTGCAAATATACTCAAAGAAATAGATGAACTTGAAGCTAAATCTAATGTTACTAGCCAATTATCTAAAAAGAAATTATCAAAAGATACAAAACCTTTAGAACCCTTAAAACCTACTACTAAAAAAGAAGAAATAGCAGATATAACAAATGATCCCAATGCTATACTAAAACAAATAGATGAACTTGAAGCTAAAACATCTGCTGTTACTACTCAATTATCTAAAAAGAAATTAGTAAAAAATCCAGCAGAAACTATAACAAATAGTAAATCAACTAGTGATAATCCTGATGATATATTAAAAGAAATTAATGATTTAGAAACCAAATCATTAACTAGTGCATTAAAAACAAATAATACTAGAAAATTAACCGATACTGTTCAGCAAGAAAATAACACAGGAAACTTAGATAAAACTAAAAGATTAGATAAAGATAAGTTTGGTAAAACTAAATATATAAGTAGCGAAAATACTAAGCCAAAGTTTATTTCTAGAACTAAAAGTTTAACAATATTATTTGTCTTTTTTATTGGCTTTGCTGCCTTTGCCTATCAACTAACTATTAGACCCACGGTATCCTTAATTGGGCCAAAAGAAAATGTAACTTTAGCAGCAAAAGATATTAAATTTGAGTGGATTTGTGACAAAAAAGTAGCTCAATTTGTTTTAGAAGTTTATGAAGAAGATAAATTTATTATCAAAGAATTTACTAAAGAAACTTCTTATAGTCTTAAAGCTGAGCAGCTTGCTTTACTTCAACCAGATCACAAATATAGATGGCGAGTAATTTTACCAGTAGGCTTTACTGGGGATTATACTCTTGCCTCTGAAATGAAAACTTTCAAAATTTCAGAACCATTTACTACAATTAAACCCGATCAAACACAAAAAACAGATCAGCCCACTAAAACCGAAGTAAAACCTGAAGTTCAAATACCAACATTTATTGATCGCAAAGATAAATATGAAGGTGGAGAGTTATAATTTAAGTAGACAAAGACCATAATAAAACTCTTTAAATAATTAACTTTACCTAAACAAATAGTAAATACTATTAATGTTATTGTGTTTTTTCTCCATCTAAATAATAGTTGACAATAGTTTTAGGAAAAAATATCTTAACAGTTAATCTTATCTGGGAACCTTTTCCCTTTTTTGGCGTGTTAGCAAACGAAGTAAACAATAATCAATAACTAATTAGGATTTGTTAATGAGCGCACTGAGCTATAGCGCAGAGCTAGACTTAACTCATACGGTTTCTTCGGCAACTGATCATGAACTAGTGCTTGCTATTGGGCAGGGAGATGAGGCTGCTTTTCAAGAGATTGTGCAACGCTATCGCAGTCAAATTATTAATTTTATCTATCGTATGATAAATGATTATGACCGTGCTATAGATCTTTCTCAGGAAACATTTTTACGCATTTATACTAGTGCTAATCGCTATCAAGCAACTTATAGTTTTTCAACTTATATTTATCGCATTGCTTCTAATTTGGCTATAAGCGAATTAAGGCAGCGTAAACGCCGACGTTGGATCTCATTTTTTTCCCCCTTTCGTGGTAAAGATGATGAACAAGAACAAGAAATGGATTTTCCTGCACAAGCACCACTGCAAGATGAAGTGATGATTGACACAGAAAGACGCAAAGCCGTTACAACTGCAATTCAATCCTTACCAGAAAAATACCGATTAACATTAGTCATGCGAGATGTTGAAGGCTTGAGTTATGAACAAATTGTTGATATTACTGGTTTATCAGAAGGTACAGTAAAATCACGTATTAATCGCGCTCGTAATTTACTAAAAGATAAATTACAAAAATATGTCTAAGTTTAGGGAACAAACTATGATTTCAAATAAAGAACTTCCTTTAACACTAACTGAGTGCCATATGGTACGGGAAACTTTAGAAAGTGCTGACTTTGATGTTGTAATACCAATTGCTATCATAAGCCATTGTAAAAAATGCTTGACTTGCCAAAGCTATTCTTATCAACTATCCAATCTACGTAAACTCTTACGTAGTCAAATGCAAGTTAAAGCTCCTATAGACTTTGATATTAAATTAAGACAAAAAATAGCTGCTCATAAGCATGCTAGCTTAAATGTTCCTTGGTGGAAGTGGATGTCACAACCTGCTTTAGCTGCTACAGCAACAGCATTAACAATAGTTGGCATTTTAATGGGAGCAGATTATTTTTATTTTATGCTTGGGGCTAAACCTAGTGAAGCAACTATTTCAACTCCTATAGCTTCTTCAACCCCAGTTGCAAAAAAAGAGTTCAATAAACTAGCAAATAATGTGTTTTTAACCAATAAAGGTTTAGATACACCTAAAATCATTGAACCATCACCAAGAAGTAAAATCGATAATTATAATACACTAGCTACACAACGTATCCTAGCAAATAGACGGATAGTTAGATCTACTAATCGTGCTTACTTAACACAGTCTCAAAACAGGCCAGAAAAAATTAATATAGAAATACACTATGGTAATAGCTCCTCTAGAACTTTACCTGTTTCAGCAGTAATTTATGGAGCAAAACCAGTTGTAACTATTGATAACCCAGATACTAGCGAAATTAGAAGTTCTGGAATAATTCCAGAATCAAAAATTTTCTAAATTGGTTGGTAAAAAGTAACTATGTTCAAACTAAGTAAGTATTTTTCTAAAGTATCTATTTCTGCAATATTAATTGCTTGTTTAATACCTAATGTATTTGCTCAAACAGCAAATACTACTACTCAATCTCAACCTTCTATAAACCCATCACAAGTAGTTAAGGATCAGCCTTGGTTAGTTACAATTATTCACGAAATAAACTTGTCAGAAATACGAAGTTCCTTGTTAAAGCGAGGGATAAAAACTAAGCTTCCTAATGAAAAACTAACAAAGTTTCAACCCACTAATGTTACAACAGGCATTGTAGTTGACCAAAAAGGTCATATTTTAACTAAACTAGTAAATTTGATCCCTGAAGCGGGAGAACAAGCTATTGGTACTATCAACGTAGTTTTACCTTCAGGAGAACAAAAGCAAGCTCGTTTTGTTGGTTTAGATGGGCCTAGTGGTTTTTGTTTATTGGCAGTTGACAACCTTAATATTAAACCTGTACCTCTTGCTAATAATATTAGTTTAGTATCTAATGATTCCGTAATACTCTTAAATGTTGAATTTGCAGAAGATAAAGCTAATACCCCACAGTTTAGCCGAAATATTTTGGCACAAAATGCTAAAATACTTCAATTCCCTAATCAAGAATTTTTTAGTATTGACTTTAGTAATAATACTGCTGGTGCTACATCCTTGAGTTTTGGAGTAGTAATAAATAACAATAAGGAAGTTGTAGGAATACCTAATACTTTACAAAATAATGTAGTAGAAGTTTTTAGTGCTATACAAGCACGCCGAATAGCAAAAAGAATTATTGATCGTCAAGGAAATATACCTCGTGGATGGTTGGGGGTTAATGGGTTTGATTGCAATAAATTACCCCTTGATCAATTAAAAGAATTAGGCATATTAAATAAACCTAAAGGGTTTTATGTCCGCAATATTATTCCTAATAGCCCAGCATCAGTTTCCGGCTTACAAGAAAATGATGTAATAATTAATCTTAATGGGAAAACAGTAGAATCAGACTCTCATTTATATTCTTTTATTGCTCTACAACCTGCTGGAGAAATTATTACATTTGATGTTTTACGTAATAAAAAACTAGAAAATGTAAAAGTAACTTTAGGTGAGCGAGGTTATAAGTCTCCTTTTGTAGAAGATAGTATTGGCAAGCAAGCTTATATGTATTCTATACAACAAGACTTAAAATCTATTGATACTGCCTTACAAAACTTCCAATCTGCTTACTCAAAAGCAAACGAAGCTTCTTTAGCAAATAACAAAAACGAAGCTTCTTTAGCAAATAATTTAGAAGTTCAAAAAAATCTATCCAGTCAAATTTCTTTACTAAAATCTGAACGTCTTAAATTAATGAAGCAATTAAAGAGGTTTAACTATAATTTAGAACAAAATTTTCCAGAAAAATTTTTAGGTGTTAAACTTTCTGATTTACCAGAACCACCAAAAAATCCAGATCCTACCAAAGTACAAAAGTTTCCTCATGGGGTTTTGGTAGTATCTATTTTACCTAATTCACTAGCAGAGCGTAGTGGTATTAAGGTAGGGGATGTACTAACACAAATGTCAAGTTACTTAATAGACAACAAAGAAAACTTTAACAATATGTTACTTTCTATTAGAGAAGCAGCAGCAATTACCGAATGTGAGGTTGTTGTTACGCGTAACAATGAAAAAGTTCTTCTAAAACTTGATTTGGCCCCTCGGTTGCTCAAAGAAAAAAGCATACCTAAGCAAAGAATTTTAACTGAAGAAGAAAGACAAAAATTAAAATAGCCCACAGCTTGGGCTATTTTAATTCTCTTTTTAAGTTAACGCGTGTCTTGATTTAATCTTTATCTTTTAGCATTTCATCGCGGGTACGTCGCCATTTCCAATACATCATCCCTATAGATAGCAATGCAAAAAGTATTTCAATCAATAACCCAACACTAATAGTTGAAAGTGCTTTGCCACTCTCTTCTATTAATAAAGCTGAAAACACTATTGGATTAAAGAGTCCTGGGACGCTTTCTGAGCCTAAAATACCTGTAGCAATTGCAGCAATAACCATTATCATTACCCAAAGCACTAAACCCGCACGATTAGCTACACGAAATCGATACATAGCACAAAACTGTATAAAACTAGCCATTGATAGCATTGTAACTACAAAAGCCACTATCATTGCAATTAGTGAACTAAAAGGTAACAATAAGTTTTGTCTGTCTGGTAATCCTACATACATACTTCCCCATAAAGCAACGGCCCCGGCTAAAACAATAGCTATTGAAATAGGGTAGTTAATGATTGAGTTTTTAATTTCTAAACGTTTAAGCAGGGAAACAGCATCTAAACTACCACTCCACCATTCACGAAGTTGATTACGAGAAATTACAGAAATACCTGCTAAAGCAGCTAAGAAAATCCAGTTTATAAATAGATAAGCTATAAATAAAGCACCTATATTTCTTTTAAAGTACTCTTGAGAAGTACCTGTATATCCTTCTGAACTAATTATTCCACCCCAAAACCAACCGACTAGAAGAACTTCTAAAGCAATAAAGAAATACCAAACTGTTCTAGGAGATAATCTAATTAATTGTAAATCCTTAAATGCTCTTACGGCTCCAACATATGCCCAAACCCCAATAAATAGCATCACCATTACAGCAAAAGTTAAGGCTAAAATAGGTTGACCAAAAAAATAAGTGTTGCCATGCTGCATTTCCCAACTTTGTCGCCAAAAGATATTAAAAAATATCATCATAAAAAACACAGCTAAACCACCAATGCTATAGCTTAGACCTGCTAAATTACGCCCTGCCGCCTCTTGAGCATTAACAATAGAACTAGAAATAAATAAACTTACTGCTTGCCAAGATAAAGCACCCACAAGTAAAACCAAATAAATCCCTACTAAGCTATCTAAAGGAATTCTTGCTATAAGTCCTCCTAAAACAGCAAAAGGCATTATTAATGCAGCTAAAACATAATAAACAATGGTTGAGCCAAACATTTTGCCAAGTAAAACTTCATGTGAAGAAAGCAAAGTCATTTGTTGAAAAATCAATGTATTACGTAAACGTTCTTGGATAATAGAGCCTCCTACCACACTAGGAGCCATTGCAGTTAAAAGAATAATTTGAGCAAAAAATAGTAAATTAAAACTAGCCATACCAAATTCTGCCCATCTATTATAATCTAAAGAAGAATACCCTGTTTTTGCAGTAGCAGCCCAAATCAGTAGTTCACTGATAATAATTAACCCTAGAGTTAAACCCGAGGTAAACATCAAGCGTCTAGGGGTTAGTTGAACGCGCACATTACGCAAAAATTCTGCATTATTAAACATAATTACCTCACTAAAATAGGCAGTGCCTCTAATAATTAAGAAGTTTGATGACTACTAACAGCCATAAACACATCTTCAACTGTTAATTGTTTCTCATAAAAAGATACTATTCCCGGATGATTTAATACTACATCCCTATGCAGTTGTGCCAGGTCTGAACGTGTACCAAGAAAAGTAAAACTTAATCTATAATTTGATAAAGCTAGACTTTGTACTACAGGCAGTTCTCTTAGTCTAGCAGCTAGTCTATCAAATTCTGCTAAATCTTCCATTATTTCTATAATTACATTAATACCTGTTGCAAGTGTTTCTACTATATCGTTAATTCTTCCAGATCTAACTAATTGGCCTTGTTCCATAATTGCAACAGAAGTACAAAAATCAGCTAACTCACTTAAAATATGAGAGCTAACAATAATGGTTTGACCCATTGAACCTAACATTTTAATTAACTCGCAAAGCTCACGTCTTGCCAGTGGATCTAGTCCAGAAGCAGGCTCATCAAAAAGTAAAACTTTAGGGTGAGATAGAAGAGTTTTTGCAACTAAAACTCTTTGTCTCATTCCACGTGACAGAGTTCCAACCAAGGCATTACGTTTAGACACAAGGCGGGTTAAATCTAAAACTTTTTCAATACGACTAGGAATTGATTGACGCTCAACTTTTTGGGCATTAGCAAAGTAGTCTAAAAACTGCCAAACCGTTAGTTCATCATAAAGCCCAAAATTATCTGGTAAGTAACCTACAAAGGAGTGAAGTTTTTTTGGCTCTGCTCCTACTTCTTCCCCAGCAATTTCAATACGTCCGCTAGTAGGAAGTAAAAGCCCTGAAAGCATTTTTAAGAGTGTAGTTTTCCCTGCTCCATTTGGGCCTATAAGTCCACAAATCTCACTATGGCCTATAAAAAGATCTACATTTTTTACTGCTGAAATTGTCTCATAGTATTTTGTTAAGCCAAAAGTAGCTATCATGATGTCTACCCTTTCTTGGCTAATAATACTATGAAAGTTTGTTTAACCCCAAATAATAAAAATATTTAAAAAATAAAAATGCCACTGTTTTTAGCAGTGGCATAAACTATTGGCCCTATTTTTGTTACACGTTGGAGAGGAGGTTTAAGCTATTGGATTTACCCTTGGCTTAAACTTAAAAAAACTTAAAAAACTTGATTAAACGCTAGCAGTCTTTTCTACATTGGTGCTTTCTACTGCTACTATTTCAGCAACTTCTATCTTTTCTTCTGCACCTTCGGTTTTACTGGTTTTTGTAGCTTTGCGGCTTGTGCTGCTAGTGCGTTGACGAGATAACTCTTTTGAAAGCTCATTTAGACGGCGATTAAGTTGATGAATTTCATTGCGAGTTGGAAGATCTAAAGAAGAAATAACTTCTTCAATTTTTTCTTCAATATTTTCATTAGTTTCTATGGTTGGTTTTGGTGTAGTAAAAAATTCTTTTACTCTATTTCTTTGAGCTTCTTCAAAACTTTTTAGTGATTTTGTGGTGTCAGCTTCTAGCTTTTCGCCTTTATTAATTGTTGTGGTGATAAATTTATCTACATTCTTTCTTAAATCACCTCTTAAAGACTCAAACTTAAAGTTTTGTATGGTTTGTAAATTTTCACGTCCATCTAGTAAGTAAGAACCTAATCCTAAACTAAAATAAATACTCTTGGTAGCAACATTTTTAACTAATTCAATAGGAGCTTGGGCTGTATTAATAAAGCTAAAGCTATTATTAGTCTTAGCAGTTTTAGTGGTATTTGGTTGAACTTTTTTAGTAGTTTTACCAGTAGTTTTGGTGGTTTTAGTAGTTTTTTCTGTAGTTTTTGACATATGCTTATCTCCTTATATTGCTATTTATTAAAATTAATTTTGTTTAATATTTTTTTGAGAATTTCTAGTTTTTTTAGTAACTGTTTTATCAACTTTTTTGTGATTTTCTTTTATTAATTGCTCTATCTCATCTAAACGTTGATTAAGTTGGCTAATTTCTGCCCTAGTTGGCAAATTCATCTTAGTAATTAAAAACTGTACACTTTCTTCTATCATTCTTTGAAATACAAACTTAAAGTCCTCTGTAGGTGAATTGTTAGATTCTTCTTGACCTGTAACGCGCTTCCAACCTTGTTGAACTTGTTGTATTTGTTGTTGTAGTTGTTGTTCTACACCCTTTACTGTCCGAACGCTTGCTTCAATACCTTGTTTTACATAATCAACTACTGCGTCGGATTGCTTTTGCAATACTTCTCTTAGCATTGAAGCATTTATATGACCGTTTTCTTTAGTATCAGACATTACCTCCGATAACACTTTAGATAACGTTACACTAGTAATATCCTCGCCAGTTGAATTATCAATGATCTTAACTTCCTGGCCTGATTTAACTAGTTCTGCTAACTCTTCTAGCTTTATATAACGCTTGGCAGTGCAATCATATAACTTACGGTTAGCATATCGCTTGATTACAGTTGCCATTTGTTTATCTCCTTGATGAACAAAATATAACGCGCTGCGTCAAATGTGTCAACAAAAAATAACGCATTGCGTCAAAAAATTTCCAGGCTTGCAATAATGATTTGAACATTGCTTAAAATTGCTTTAACTTTTGAATGTGGTTTAGGTAAAAGCTTAGAATAAGAAACTTTCAAGTTATTGGTAATACTATGTTTAATGAAATCAATCAACAGCCTTTAATAAAAGCGTATCGTTTAAAAGCAAAATCTTGGCTTAAACAAAGTTATCAAGAGTGGCAAGCAGCAACAGAAGAATTTAGCCAATTAAGATCGCGTCATGAAGGATTAGCCGAATTAATTGCAGCAGAAGCCTTTTGCCAAGGTCAAGCAGCCCGTAAACAAGAATTCTATGAACAAGCCTTAGACCACTATAAAAGAGCCGCTGAACTTTTACCTAATTGGCCGTTAGTTCCTGAAGCTTTAGGAGATGTATATAAATATTTAGGTAGACGTACTGAAGCAGAAAATCATCTTAATCAAGCATTAAAGCTAGATGGAACTCTTTTGCAAGCTCGTCTTACCTATGCTGCAATGCTTTGTGAAAAAAATAATTATAAAGCCGCAGAAGATGTTCTAAAACTAGGCTTAAAATTTAATAGCAGCGAAGTAGCATTTCATTGTTTTCTAGGACATATTGCTTTATCAGACCGCCGTTTAAGCAGTGCAGAGCGTCGTTATCAACGAGCAATAACATTAGAAGATGATTGTTCAGAAGCTTACAGCGGACTTAGTTCTGTACGAATAATGGAAAAACGCTATGAAGAGGCTTTAGATTATATTCGTCTTGCTTTAAGTTATGATCAAAAAAACTCTATAGCCTTAATTAATCGCGGTATTGTTCGTTGTATCAATAAACAATATTCAGAGGGTGAAGCTGATTTTGATCGCGTTGTTCGCACTAGCCCAAGAATTGCTCATAATTATTTCCGAATTGCTAATTTTTATTGGCAATATGAACATAATTTAACACTAACGGAACGTTACTTACGTTTAGCTATTAACTGTGAATCTTACCGAAGTGATTATCATACAGCTTTAGCCTTACTTTATTTAGAGCAAAATAATTTGATGGATGCAGAAAGGTATTTTCGTCAAGCAATAATACTAAATGCAGATGATATATTAGCCTTACATGGATTAGGAATATTAGCTGTACTTGCAACAGATAAAGAGGCAACAAATAAATATCTTTCTCATGCTACTACATTACTTTTCACTAGCAGACGTTACCTAATCGCAAAACTAGCTACTCAACTCCATCCAAAACTCAAGGAAGGTTTAGGAGAAATTTAAGGTTTTTAGAAATACTGTGTGATGGTACGATTTAAGGCTTTTAGCGCGGCTTTTGCTGCTACTTCAGCAGTAAATTTACCAAATAAAGAAATTCCTGGTAATAGTTTAGTATCATTTTCTGCTTCTACTCGAATAACTACCAAGAATATAATACTAGCTATTTCTGCTAGAAAAATTTGCCGACAATGAACAAGTTTTAAGGTAACAGGCTTAGTCAATGCCTTGTTGATAGCTTGAAGCGTAGCCTCAACAATTCCTGCAAGTAAATCATCTTCATCTTCGCTAACAATAGCTTCTCCAACATAAATTTCTTCACGAGCAGACAGCCAAATTAAAATATGTTGTTGTCCGTCTTTTTTAGGTGTTAGGGTAATCTTTTTTAGTATTAGGCGTAAGGTTTGGGACATAAATTTAATTAAAAACTAAAAATAATAAAAAGTTTAATTTAACTCTTGTAAGGTTTATTGATAATAGACAAACCCTTTAAGGTTTGTCTATTAAATATTACTTACACTCATATTTGTCAACATAAACAATATAATTGCTATAGGAATTTTTCGTATCCTTTTTACCACCCATAGAAAAATGCTTTAGCTTTCCAAACAAAGTAACTTCCTCATTGGGACAATCTATTTTTTCTTGAGAAACTATTATTAGTTGTCCAAAGTCTGTATCTAAATAGCTTTGTAGCTCTGCTTTACCATCTTTTGCTAATACAGCAGGTACGGTCACAATTGGGTGTTGTGCAACCATTCTAGCTTTTTTACCAGATATTTTTATTTTTTTATCTATATGTTCTTTAAGGTTAGTACCTTTATTTATTGCAAAATACTCTTCTTGTGCCATAGAAACTCCAATAATCAAAAAAAAGTTAATAAAAACTAGTAAAAATAAATGTTTTGCCGACATAGCTTTTTACCTCACACCAGATTATCATTGCAAAAAGATTATAAACAATTAAAAAATTTCTCCTAAAACAAAATATTAATTTTATGAAATTAGAAATTAAAATATCGGCTATTGGTCAAGTTTTAGAAAACGAGACATTTTTAACTGAAGCCCTATTCTTTCCAGAAGTGCTTGCCTATCACACGAGTTTAGAAAAAGCTGAGACAAATTTAGTTGCTAGCTTAAAATATATTCTGCCTAAACTTCCTTTAATAGACATACATCGTCGTCAACTTAGCAGTTCAGCCCTAGTTAAAGAGGTTTCTTTAACTTTATCGCCAAATAAAGAGGTTTTTGAGTGGCAAGAACCCTTAGAGCTTACTTTTCATATAGTTGAATGGCAACATAGCGAAACCCTAGACATAGTTTATGTGCCTGCTTTAGAAATTGAAATTATTAATAAACAAAAAGATAGAGATAAACTACCAGAAAAAGTTTTATCAGAAATTAAAGCCGAACTGCTTAGACGTAAAGCAGCTAACTCGCTAAAACAGCTAACTTGGCTTCAACGTATTGAACAGCTTGAACTAAAGGAAATATCTCTTTCTACAGATATTCGTAGCCCAAAACAAATTGCTCTTCAAATAGAAAAAAATGAACTTGATAAACCATCTATATTAAAAGACATTGGAACTCATCTTAATAATCAGCCCTTGCCTATAGCTTATGAAGTTGAGTCGGAAGTAAAACGTTTAGCCGATGCTTTAACAGGTCGTATGGCTAAAAGTGTTTTATTGGTTGGTAGTTCTGGAGTAGGTAAAACAGCTATTTTTCACCAACTAGTTAAGGATAGAGCTAAATTTCAGCTTACTAACACCCCCTTTTGGGCTACTAGTGGAGCAAAATTAGTTGCAGGAATGTCAGGTTTTGGAATGTGGCAAGAACGCTGCAAAGAAGTTTGGCAAGAAGCCTCTAAACAAAAGGCTGTTTTATTTTTTGGCAATTTAGTTGAGCTAATGCATGTAGGTAAAAGTGACCATACTAACCAAGGTATTGCTTCTTTTTTCCGTCCCTACTTAGTACGTGGCGATCTTACGGCTGTAGTTGAATGTACTCCCGAACAATTACCATTAATAGAAAAAGAAGACCCACATTTATTATCAGCTTTTCAACAAATTAAAATTGCTGAACCAGATCTGGAAAAAGGTCGAGCAATTTTGCTAAGTTATGCTATTGCAGCAAGAAAAAATAAACCTATCATCACTATTGAAGCTTTAGAACTATTAGACAAGTTACACCGACGTTATGCTACTTATTCGGCTTATCCTGGCCGCCCCCTTAGATTTTTTAAGAACCTAATTTCCCACCTCTCCCCACAAGACCATATTACTTTAGCCCCAGACCAACAAATAACAGAACCAGACATAATTTCCGCCTTTTCTCGTGAAACTGGCCTACCCCTATTTTTACTAGATGATAGAGTTAAATTTGACCTAACTAGTACAAATACATGGTTTTCCGAGCGTGTTATTGGGCAACAAGAGGCTGTTAATTGTGTAATTGATGTTTTAGCAATGGTAAAAGCAGAGCTAACACGCCCTAATAAACCTATTGCCTCATTTCTATTTATTGGCCCAACTGGTGTAGGTAAAACTGAAATGGCAAAATCCCTAGCAGAATTTCTATTTCAAAATAAAGAGCGTCTTTCCCGTTTTGATATGAGTGAATATTCTGATCCTATTTCAGTTAAACGCTTAATTGGAGGTGTCTTTGCGTCAGAAGGCTTACTAACAGCTAAAGTTAGAGAACAACCTTTTTCCGTTATTTTATTTGATGAGTTTGAAAAAGCTCACTCTAGCTTTTTTGACTTACTATTACAGGTTTTAGGAGAAGGCCGGTTGACTGATTCTGGAGGCAAATTAGCTGATTTTCGTAACTCAGTTGTAATAATGACCTCTAATTTAGGAGCAGAATCTTTTCAAAAAGGCATAGTTGGATTTCAACAAGATGACTTACTTACAGCTAATAAACATTTTGCTACTGCTGTACGTGAATTTTTACGTCCTGAGCTATATAACCGAATTGACCGAATTGTTCCTTTTACTCCACTGCTACCAGAAATTATCAAGCAAATTACTAATAGAGAGTTAGATAAAATTACTCAACGAAATGGCATTTTATATCGTGGTGTAACTTTACAATATTCTACAGAAGTGTCTAACCAGCTTGCTCAAAAAGGTTATAACCCTCGTTATGGCGCACGCCCACTTAAACGTGCAATTGAACAACAATTATTAGTACCCTTAGCAGAACGCCTTAACAGCTATATAGGAGAAACAACCCTAGCAGCAGAAATTAGCCTTTTAGAACCTAATAAAACCTTACAAGTAACTGTTCGCCCAAGAGTAGGTAAAGATGGTCGGCCTATTTCTTTGCTATCTAACGACCTTAATTTATTGGATCAAGTAAAACTTTGTACCTCTCTACGCCGCAATGCTCACTATTTAGCAATTAGTTCAGACCTTACAGACATTCAAAATGAAATTTTCCGTCTTATTCGTTTAGAAGCAAAACTAAAAGATAAAACTTGGAAAAAACCAGCAGATTTAATTAAGTTAACTCGCTTACCTTTATTAAAAAAAGTTGTAGAAGATTGTAAAACTATTTTAGAAAATGTTGAACTGCTAGAAAATAATTTGTTGTTAGCCTTTTATGGTAAAGAGCCTGTAGACCGTTTAGCAAGTTCTAAAATAACAACTTACTCTGAGCAATGGCAAGCGGCGTTATTAAATGTTTACGCGCTTAAGTTTTCTAACCCTAATTTTGTTACTTTAGCTTTTTATGGTGAAAATCATAAAAATTTATTTGAAGTAGCTAAAATTTACTATAACCTTGCTACTAATAATGGAGCTAAAATAGAAGTATTTAACCTTAAGATTGATAAAGAACAACAAAAAAGAGATAAATCTATTGAAAAACCAGTTAATAAAGAGTCTAAGCAAAATGAACCGCCTGAACCGGCTGAAACCCCTGCTAATCCAGAAAAAACCTTTGCATTACCTTTGATTAGAGAAAGAGTTATTAAAGTAGAAAAGTTTCTTGATAGTCCATCAGAAGATACTTTTACTATTTTATTAGCAATAGATGGAGCTTTAAGCTATTTATACTTTAGCACTGAAGCAGGCTTACATATTTTTAAAGGCTCAAAAACAGCAAAATCTGACAAAGCTATTAAATGTTTTGTTGATAGTTCTACGCTTAAAGCTGATAAATACCTACCACCACCTAATATTAACCGACGTTCAGAAATAGAAAATAAACCTATTCGCCGAGAATATAATTTAGATCAAGATCAAATTGAAGATATGGTATTAAAAAAGAAAATTAATGCTTATGGTCGTGAACTTGTTTATCTTCAACATTTAATGTGGGATTTAATGAAAGAACGTCTATTAAAAGTAGCTAAAGATATAATTTTACAAGTGGATGAATAAACTAGGAAAACAAAACTTATTTTCCTAGTTTATTATGTATTTTATTTTAAGGCTTCGGTTAAAATACGTCCTACCGATCCACTAGGAGCTTCAACGGAAAGCAAATTAGCTAGAGTTGGAGCAATATCACTAGGCGTGCAAGCTTCTTTATAAATACCTGGTTTTATTTGACTTCCCATTATTAAAATAGGTACATGAGTATCATAATGATAAGGTGTGCCATGACTAGTCCCTACATATTCATCTTCTGCTTCAGCAATTAAAACAAAAGGTTCTACTAGCAAAAATACATTTCCACATCTTTCATTACTATAACCTGCCATAATTCGACGGCTAATATCTGTGTCAGGCATTCGGCCCGTTAAAATTCGCTCTTTAGTATAATAAGTAGAAACACCTTTAGTCTTTGCTGCTTCTTGACCTAAAAATTCCGCAATCTGTGTTAAACTTAGCTTCTTTTGCTTAATTAATTCTTCGTTAAGATAAAACTGATGATTAATTAAAGCCAAAATATATTTATCATTTCCTACTTTTCCAAATTCTTTAACAAGTAGCTTTTCCATTTCTACTTTTAATGCAAGCCCATCTATACGTCCACCGCCTAAATTATGGGCTTGAGCATATTCTGGAATAGGTGATACTCCATGATCAGCAGTAAGTACAATTAACAAATTATTTAGCCCAAACCTTTTATCTAATTGATCTAAAAAGTTTCCTATTGTGTCATCTAACCTAAGCATCATATCTTGAGCTTCATGGCTATAAGGGCCAAACATATGTCCAATTAAATCAGGAGCAGAAAAACTAACGGCTAAAAAATCTGGATACTCATCTTTACCTAAATTTTCATTGTCAATTGCAGCTAAAGCAAATTTTGTCAACATATCATTAGAAAAAGGAGTATCTCCAAATTGTCGATAAAAGCTTGGCCCTTTTTCTTTGCTATTTCCATCCATAATATGAGGAAAAGTTATTGAATTACCTCTCCAAGTCCCTTCATAACTAGCATCGTCTTTATCAGCAATGCTATAAGCTTCTATAGGAAGTTTTCTATCCCAGTTTTTTTGAAAAAATTTATCTGCATAGCCTTCTTTGTTAAAGTTTGTTACCCATTCTGGCAATTCATTCATAAAATAAGAGCTAGAACTCATATTCCCTTGGCTGCCATCAAACCAGTAAGCCCCCGTTGCACGCCGGCCAGCCATAAATACTGCTGAACGCTCTTTAATTGAAATACCTATGCTTTTAGATTGATAATTATTACTTAATCTTAGTTGATCGCCAAAAGTAGTAGTTAATAATTGCTGTGGTGACGCGCCCTCTTTACCACCTAAACCCGTAGTTCTGTCATCTTCTGAGGCACGCACTAATCTATTTTCTTTTCTATCAAACCATTTATTAGCAACAATTCCATGTATTGATGGAAGGGATCCTGTAACTATTGTTGTATGTCCTACTGCCGTATAAGTATTAGAGTAAGCATAATGTGCGTTAGTAAAATTAGCCCCTTGATTAATTAAGCGATTAAAGCCTTTTTGTCCAAATAAGCCTTTAAGTCTTGTCAAATAATCAGCACGAAACTGATCAACAACTAGCAAAATTGTTAATTTAGGAGTAGTACTAGTTTTTTTTGCTGTCGGATTAGCAGTTTTGTTTTGACTACTTAAGACAACATTACTATCTACTAAACTATTAAAACTAAATAAAATAGCAAATAGTAAAATTAGCTGTACTGGTAACTTCTTTTTTATCATTATTTTAGTCAACCTATAAGTTTTAATTAGAAATGTTTGGTAATTTTACACCAAAAAGCTTTTCTTATGTACCTAGACAAACAACTTAAAACTGCAAATATCCTGCTAATGTTGATGAACTAGGACTTGTTAGAGAACGTAGAGCAGGCTAATATTTCAGCCAAGATAATCCATTAACTAATTGAAAGGTAAAAGGTAATCGTTTCTATGTTAAAGAAACTTTTCTTATTCACATTAATTTTGTTTTGTTTTTCCTTAACTACACAAGCACAAACTGCTGATGAAATTATTAGCAAAAATATTCAAGCACGAGGTGGTTTAGAAAAGCTTAAAGCTGTAAAAACTATTAAACAAACTGGTATTTTACTCCAACAAGGTCAAGAACTGCCTGTAGTAATTCAAGTTAAGCGTCCTAGTAATGCTAGATTTGAGCTTTTTATTCAATCACAACAAATTATTTTAGCCTATGACGGTCAAACAGCTTGGGGGATTTCTCCTTTTTTAGGCACTAAAGATGCCCAAAAATTGCCTGAAGAACAAGCCAAAGATGCTATTGACCTATCAGATATTGATGGATTATTGGTTGACTACAAAGAAAAAGGCCACAAAATTGAGTTTGTTGGTAAAGAAGATTTAGAAGGTAGCCCAGCTTATAAATTAAAAATTACCAAGAAAAATGGTGATGTTATTCACACTTATATTGATGCAGGAAATAATTTAGAAATTAAAAGCACTGAAACCCGTAAAACTCCTCAAGGAGAATTGGAGATAGAAAACTACCAAAGCGATTATAAACCTGTAGAAGGTGTGCTTTTTTCTCATTCAATAGAAAGCAAAACTCAAGGTCAAACAATCCTTCAAGTAAAAATCAATAAAACCGAAGTTAATCTTGATATAGATGACAATTTATTTAAGATGCCCGGTAAATCAGCAGAGAAATAAATTAGATTAAGTAAAAAATAAAGTGTTAATAGCCTAGTAAGAAATTGCTAGGCTATTTTTAAGTATTCTTAAAAATTAAAATATCTCTTAGGAGCAAAAGAATAATGCACCACAAAGTTTTGTTGATGTTGAAACTAACTTTTTTTCTTACAATATTTTTTCTTATTTTAGTTCCTCAAGCACAAGCACAAAATAAATTTGATTCAAATATGATAGGGGGTTTAGAAGCTCGTTCCATTGGCCCGGCGGTTATGAGTGGTCGAGTAATGGCTATTGATGGAGTAGCAAAAGAACCTAATACAATTTATGTTGGTGCTGCTGGTGGTGGTGTTTGGAAAACAACCAATGGAGGAGCGACTTTTAAGCCAATTTTTGATAAACATACTCAATCCATAGGAGCAATCACTATTGATCAATCTCGACCAAATATCATTTGGGTAGGCACAGGAGAATCCTGTACTAGAAATAGTGTTTCGGTTGGTACAGGAATTTATAAAAGTAGCGATGGTGGGGAAAATTGGCAATTAATGGGCTTAGAAAAATCTGAGCGTATCAGCAAAATAATTGTTGACCCAAAAACACCAGATACGGTTTATGTTGGCGTAGTCGGCCAGCTTTGGAACAGTAGCGAAGAGCGAGGACTTTATAAAACTACTGATGGTGGTAAGAAATGGGAAAAAATCCTCTATGTTGATGAAAATACAGGCTGTTCTGATATAGCTATTGACCCTCAAGAACCTAATCGTCTTTATGCAGGAATGTGGCAATTTCGCCGTCAACCTTGGTCGTTCTCCTCTGGTGGTGCGGGAAGCGGACTTTATCGTAGTGTAGATGCTGGAAAAACCTGGTCAAAAGTTACTAAAGGTATGCCAGAAGGTATACTAGGTCGTATTGCTCTAGCCGTAGCACCAGCACGAGCTAATGTTATTTATGCCAATATTGAAGCTAAAAAAACAGGCTTTTATCGTTCAGACGACCTTGGAGAAAGCTGGACGTTAATAAATGCTGTTGATTTTAATGTAACAGCACGGCCATTTTACTTTAGCCATATTTTAGCTGACCCAAAAGATTATAAAAAAGCTTTTAAGCTTGGGGTTGGACTCTCAATTACTCGTGATGGTGGAGCAAGTTTTAGTGGTGGTTTTGGTGGCGGCTTCCATCCAGACTTACACGCGCTTTGGATTGATCCAAATAATCCTGCTCGTATGTTTCTTGGTACAGATGGAGGAGTCTATCTTTCTAATGACCAAGGTGTAAATTGGCACCATATGAGAAACTTACCTTTATCACAGTTTTATCATGTAAGTTATGACCAAGCAATTCCCTACAATGTTTATGGAGGACTTCAAGACAATAATTGTTGGTTTGGCCCTTCTAATAGTTCAGGTGCTATTACCAATAGCGATTGGAAAGCAACCGTCGGTGGTGATGGTTTTAACTCTTTTGTTGATACATCAGACAAAAACATTATTTATAGCCAAGCTCAAGGCGGGGCAATACAGCGTTTTGATAGAACTACACGAGAGCTTAAAGCTATAAAGCCTTTTCCTAAAAATGGTGAACCAAAATATAGATTTAACTGGAATGCAGCATTTACAGCCAGCCAAAAAAATCCATCTGCAATTTATGTTGGCGCACAATTTCTTTTTCGCTCAACAGATAAAGGAGATTCTTGGCAAACAATTTCACCTGACCTAACAACTAATGACCCTAAAAAACAGCTACAAGCTGAATCCGGCGGACTTAGCCCAGATAATTCTAGTGCTGAAAATCATTGCACTATTTTTACTGTCAAAGATTCTTTGCTAGATGAAAATGTTATTTGGGTAGGTACAGATGATGGAAATCTACAACTTACCCGCGATGGTGGAAAAACCTGGGCTAATGTAGTTAGTAATATTTCAGGACTTCCTGCTAATACTTGGTGTAGCAGTGTTGAACCAAGCAACAAAGATCTGTCTACAGCCTATGCTACTTTTATGGGTTATCAGACGGGCGATATGAAAACTTATGTTTATAAAACTACAGATTTTGGTAAAACTTGGCAATCTCTCGCAGGTTCATCAATTAATGGATATGCTCGTGTAATTCGAGAAGATTTAGTCAATCCTAATTTATTATTTTTAGGTACAGAGTTTGGGCTATTTATAAGCATTGATGGTGGCAAAGAATGGGCGCAATTTACTGGAAAATTCCCTAGTGTAGCGGTTTATGATTTAACTATTCAGCCTAGAGAATCAGACTTAATTATTGCTACACATGGTAGAGGAATTTACATCTTGGATGATATTTCACCTCTAAGACAGCTTTCTAATGAAATATTACCTAAAACAGCACATATTTTTGAGACTCGACCATCACAAATCAAATTTCCTACCTTAGATAATGGTGGATTTGGCAATCAAGACGAGTTTTCTGGCTCAACACTAGCTGATGCAGCCTATATAACTTACTACTTAAAAGAACGTCATGTTTTTGGTGACTTTAAGGTAGAAATTTATAACTCTGAAGGTAAGTTAATGACTTCGTTGCCTGGTACAAAGCGTCGTGGAATAAACCGCGTTCTTTGGTATCCACGTCTTAAACCGCCTAAAGTTGCTGCATCAGAAAATATTTTAGCAGGGGCTTTAGTTGGGCCAACAGCACCAGAAGGGACATATACAGTAAAAATAGTTAAGGCTGAAGAGAGTTTTTCAGGTACAGTTAAACTTGTTGGTGATGCTAGACTTCCTCATTCAGCAGAAGACAGAAAACTACAACAAGAAACTGTGATGAATCTTTATCGCTTACAAGAACGACTAGCTTTTGTTACAGCAGTAATTACTAGCACGCGCGACAAAGCACAAGAAAAAGCTAAAGGCTTAAAAGACACTGACCCATTAGCTAAAAGTTTGACTCAGTTTGCTAAAGAGCTAGATTTACTACATGAAAACCTTGTTGTAACCAAGCTTGATAGCATTTATGGTATTAAGGGCGAAGAAAAATTACGTGAAAGAATTGTAGAGCTTTATGGAACAGTTTCCGGTTATGGTGGTCGTCCTTCAAAATCTCAGCTAGAACGCGCTCAAAGTCTAATTAATGAAGTAGAAAAAGCTAGCAAAGATTTTGAAGCTATTACTAGCAAAGATTTAGATTCACTTAACAACAAACTAACAGCTAAAAAACTTGAGCCAATTAAATTATTAACTCAAGCAGAGTTTGATAAAGTTAATAGTAATAACTAGTAATTTTACCGCTAGTTAACTCGTTATCTTAAAAAGGCTTACAGACAATGCTGTAAGCCTTTTTTGCTAAGAAAAATAAAATTATTATTTTTGCAAATTAATAAATGGAGTAGCTCCTGTGCCAGCAACTTGTGGAAGTTGTCCATTCCATTTCTCTATTTTTTGATATTCAACTAAGTTAGGTGTAATAGATTCAGCAATTAAACGATTAGATTTAGCCTGGGCTTCTGCACGAGCTAATATAGATTTAGCTTCACCTTCAGCTTCAATTACTTTTTGTTGGGCCTCAAATTCCTTCTTTTGTAACTCATTTTGCGCTCTTAAAGCTTCTTGTGCCATAGTATTTTTAGCTTCTATTGCTGTAACTATTGATTGTGGCGCACGAACTTCATTTAAGGTAAATTGTTTAATTAAAAATCCGTAGCCACCTAAACGATTTTGTATTTCTTCTTGAGTTTGAGCAACAATCTTAGCTTTTTCTTTGCCTAAAAAATTAACGATTTCTGTTTTACCAACAATTTCTTGTAGAGATTGTCTAATGGTTTGCTTAACAAAACCATGCGTAATAGTTCTTATGTCCGTTCTAAATGAGGAATAAAGCTGAGGGACTTTGCTTGCGTCTAGCTCAAAGGAAAGAGAAACATCACAACTTATGGGCTGGCCTTCTGTTGAGTTAACATTTATTTCATCATTATTTGGGCTGCCTTCTGTAGCAGATCGAGTTAAAACTAAAGTTTGCATGTAAATAGGATAAGCTTCTATTTCTTGAACAATCGGCCATTTAATATGAAATCCTACTCCAAGTGGTTTATCAGAAACCCCTCCACCACTACGATTTATTAATACGCCTACATAACCAGGACTAATTAAAGTTACTGTACTAGATAATGCAATTAAAATTACTATTGCTGATGTAATTAATATAATAATTCTTTTTGCATTGATCATTGATTCTAAAGGGTTTCTGTTATTCATGATGTTTCTCCTAAATTTTTGACTTTTTTTGACTTGAAAACTACAGCCATTATACTCCTAAGAAAATTTAGCTCGAATGGACAATTTAACCTAGATTCGCCCATTAACTAAAAATGTTTTAGATTGTTGCACTTTACAAACTGCAACAGATGTTATTGAAACAAAACAGCCTTTCTCTTAATTTACTTAAAAAGTTATTTATAAAAAGACTAGGAGAGAGTTATGAGATTAATTTTAAGTTTTACTATTGGATTTTTGTTACTTTTTCTACCTTTAGCAAGCTTTGCTAAAGAAAAAAATAATTCTGACCAACAAAAAAAACAAGAACAGCAAATTAAAGAATTTGTAATTAAACAAGCGAAGAAAGAAGATAGAACAAGACTAAGAATAAAATTAAAAACTGGCTCTTATTATGTTGGTTATTTGCAAACAGCTACAGACGAAAATTTTGTAATAACTACTGATAAAGCTGGTTCTATAGCTTTTGTATACTCTGAAATTGCAAAAATTAAATCTGGTTATAGCAGAACTGAAAAATTCAAAATAGGTATTTTGTCACCTATTTATGTAGGCCAAGCATTATACATATTATTTATTTTACAAAAATCATAACAAATAACTTAATTAAAATCTCGTAAGAATTTAGCTATTAAGTTACCAGAAATTACTCGGCGGTAATGTTCATTAGAGCGAATATCATCAATTGGTTTAACTTCTTGGCTTAATTTTTGGCGGGCCTCTTCTAATAAACTTGGAGTAATTTCTTTTTCAATCAATAGCTCTTCGGTTTCCCTAGCTCTAATTACTGTAGGTGCAACACTTCCTAAAGCAATAGCTATGGATAGAACCTTTTTATTTTCAACAGTTGCCCTAACCGACATTACAACTTTAGAAATAGCTTGTGCTGCACGAGTCCCAATTTTATAAAACTTAGCTGTTTCCTTCTCTTTTTGTTTTGGTAGAAGTATGTTTAAGACAAGCTCATCTGAAGCTAAAACAGTTTGTCTATAACCAGTGTAAAAGTCATTAAAATCAACTTGTCTGTTGCCACGAATTGAGCCTATTTCTATTTTTGCATCAAAAGCCGACAGTACCGGCAAAGAATCCCCAGCAGGTGAAGCATTAACGATATTTCCGCCTAAAGTCCCGCGATTTTGAATTTGTACCGCGCCAATAGTTAGAGAAGCATCAACTAGAGTAGGAGCATATTTTTTAACTTGTTCATTATTAACAAGTTGTGTGTAAGTTGTTAATGCGCCTATTTTTAAGTAGTCATTTTCTTCTGTTATTGTGCGTAGTTCATCTAGTCGCCAAATATCTAAGAGATTACTAGGTAATTTGCCTCCGCTACCATAAACCACCATTAAATCTGTTCCACCTGCTAGCACTTTAACAGGTTGCTCTGCCAAAATTTTATAAGCTTCATTAAGTTGTTCAACACAATAAACTGTAGTCATAAAAACGTTACTCCTTAGCTAATGCAGCGGCTTCAATAGCATCAACAATTTTCATATATCCCGTGCAACGACAAAGATTCCCAGCAATAGCGGTTCGGATTTCCGCGCGGCTTGGGCAAGTAGTTTTATCTAGTAGTGCCTGTGCTGAAACCAGCATTCCAGGGATACAAATCCCACATTGAGCAGCATTATAGTCAATAAAAGCTTGTTGCAATTTGCTTAATTCGCCATTTGATAAGCCTTCTACAGTAGTAATTTGACACGCGTTAGTTTGACACACAGGAATTAAACAAGAATTAACTACAACTCCATCAATAAAAACTGAACACGCGCCACATTCACCTTCACCGCAACCTTCTTTAGTGCCTGTTAGCGCAACATCCTCACGCAAAACATCAAGTAAGCGTTTCATTGGAGAAACTTCTAAGTCATAACTTTTATTGTTAACTGTAAATTTTATATTCATCCGTCAAAACTCCATCTTTCTATTGTTTTGCTTCAAGGGCAGCTAAAATACGCTCTGGTGTAGCAGGAATTTCCGTCACAAATGCACCTGTAGCATTAGAAATTGCAGCAACTAAGGCTGGTGCGCCGCCGTCCATTGGTAGTTCACCAAGTCCTTTTGCTCCAAATGGGCCATAAGGATAAGGTTTTTCTACTAAAATAGTTTCCATTTCAGGAATATCAAGCGCAGTTGGGATAATGTAATTGGTAAAGCGATTGTTAATCATTTTCCCATCTTTCCAAACCACTTCTTCACACAGTCCATAGCCTAGAGCTTGTACCATTCCGCCTTCAATTTGTCCTTCGGCCATAGCTGGATTAATGGCTTTACCTATGTCTGATGAAGTGACGACTTTTAAGATCTTTACTTCATAAGTGTCTAAATCTACTTCAACTTCTACAACATCAGCACCATAGGAAAATACCGGATAAGCATCTCCTGTATAATTAAGCTCGTCCCATTTAATACCAGGAGGACTACTATATTGTGCCATTGTTTTAAGTTCGCCATGTTCTTTAACAAATTCTTGGGCAAATTCTTGGAAATTAATTGGCGTTGAATTTGGGTAAGAAACTTGATTATTAGAAATTTCAATTTCTCCAGGCTCACAACCAAGTTTTGCTGACAGGTTTCTAGCAATTTCCTGTTTTAAGTTAGCGGCTGCCATTTGGACGACTTTGCCAACTACCATACAAGTACGAGAAGCAACCGTTGGCCCGCTGTCAGGAACTTTGGATGTGTCAGTTTCGCCAAAAATTACTGAATCTGTGTCTACCCCTAATTCAGTAGCAACAATTTGACGAAAGATGGTTTTTGTTCCCTGACCAATTTCGGTAGAAGCTGTTAAAATGCAAACTTGTCCATCTGTGGTCAATTGGACAGCCGCTTTTCCTTTGATTTTTTCCTCACCACTACCAGTAAAACCTCCTCCATGATAGAAAAACGATAACCCAACACCACGACGCTTATTATCCGACGTATTTTTTTGCTGATATTGTTGCCATTTAGTTAAAAAGTCTGAGCGTTCTAGCACAGTGTCTAAAACCTCTTGTGTACCAACACTATAGGAAAGTTGTTGGCCTGTAGTGGTCGTATCTCCTTCTTTTAGCATATTTTTACGGCGTAGTTCGACAGGAGAAATATTTAAGGTTTGGGCAATTTTTTCCATATGAAGTTCGCCGCCAAAACAAGCTTGAGGAACACCAAAACCACGAAAGGCCCCATTAGGCGCGGTGTTGGTAGCAACTACACGTCCACTAATTTTTACATTTGGACATTTATATGGCCCTAAAGCATGAATTACACCACGAGATAAAACCACTGGGCTAAGTGTGCAGTAGGCTCCACCATCAAAAGTAATGTCTATTTCTGAGGCAAGTAGTCTGCCATCACGGGTTAAACCTGTGCGATGGTGAATAATTGCAGGATGGCGTTTAGTTGAAGACACAAAATCTTCACCACGTTCATAAACAATTTTTACAGGCCGTCCACATTTACGGGATAAAAGGGCCGCATGACCTGCTACAACAGATGGAAAATCTTCTTTTCCTCCAAATCCACCACCTGTAACTGTTTGTATTACTATAACTTGTTCATCTGAAAGGCCAAAAATCTCTTTTATTGCGCGATGAACATAATAAGGACATTGCATTGAACCTTGAATTACAAAACTTCCATCTTTTTCTGCTGTGGCAATTACGCCATTGGTTTCAATATAAAGCTGTTCTTGATGACCTACTTTATAAGTTCCTTCAACAATTATTTCAGCAGATTGAAAAGCATCCGTCACGCTTCCACGAGTAATAGTATATTGCTTAAAAATATTATCATCGCCAAAGATTTTTTCTTTTACTGCCAATGCTTCTTCAATAGTTAACACGGTTGGCAAAGCTTCATAAACAACTTCTATATGATCAACTGCTTTTTGAGCTAATTCTTTGCTAGCAGCAGCAACTAAAACTATTGGTTCTGCCACGTGTTTAACTACAGATTCAACTAACAATGGTTGATCATCAAAAATCATTGCAACAATATTACGTACAGGTATATCCCGGTAATCAACTACTACAACTTGTGACCAATCAAAATTAGGTAAGTAATTGATTGATAAAATCTTTGCGTGTGCCATAGTGGAACGGATGGTTTTACCATACCACATATTTGGATAATGATAATCGTCAATATATTTTGCACTACCATTTACTTTACTGCGTCCCTCTGTACGAGTAATGTTTTTGCCAACACTCATGTAATATTGTTCCTTTTGATGGAAGATGAAAGGTAGGCAATTTTATAG
Source organism: uncultured Clostridia bacterium (assembly GCA_964492845.1). Classification (GTDB taxonomy): domain Bacteria; phylum Acidobacteriota; class Blastocatellia; order Chloracidobacteriales; family JADJPF01; genus JADJPF01. The sequence continues at coordinate 159,040 of CAZBMZ010000001.1, read as the reverse complement.
CATATTACCTAGTGAGGTAACAAACTAAAATTAGCTAAATATCTAAGTCTAGTTTTGTATTATCTATTATTGGCGATAAGAAAATAAAAAATTAGTATACAATGTAAATAAATATAATATTGCAAAGAATTTGTATAGAAATTTCAAAAGAAAAAGCAAAAGAAAACATAAAATACTATATAAATAAATTATATAAAACATATTTATACTAAAATAACTGGTCTAGATAATAAAAAATAGCTGTGTGGCCTAAGTTACATACCTATAGTTAATCACTATTTATATTGCTCAAATATCTGTTTTTAACTTGTCGTAAATTTATTTAGTCGCCTTATTGCTAGGTAAAAATTTTGTGATAAAATGAGGATACTTTTTGAACTATAAAAACATCTACAATTTAACGCGCCTATCAAGCGCAAACTCTTAAAATAATTATTATTATATAGTGTTCTTCGTTTCACTAAGTGGGGTTTCTCATGAAGACGCATAAATTTAACTTAAAGAATTTCGCTACCTGGTCAGTAATTTCTTCTTTAATTCTTTTACTAGCTTTACCAACATTATTTGCTCAAGAAGTTCAAGAACAAAATAAAGAGCAAAATAAAGAACAAAAAGATACTCCCACAAACCAATCAAATAATCCTCAAGCCGAAAAAGATTCCATGCCTGTAATTAAAACTAGCACTAATTTAGTTACCTTTAGTGTTACTGTAACTGATCCTTATGGGCGTTATGTTACGGGCCTTTCCAAAGAACATTTTGAAATTTATGATGACAAAGTGCCGCAAAAAATAGAATTTTTTAATGATGAAGATGCCCCTATGAGTGTTGGAATCATTTTTGATATTTCTGGCAGTATGAAAGGTCGTTTAGTTAGATCTTTTGAAGCATTAAACCGTTTTTGTGATTCTAGTCATCAGTTGGATGAGTATTTTTTAGTAACATTCAATAATAATGCTAAATTACTACATGACTTTACTACAGATTCTCGTAATGTTATGGGATCTCTTTCCTTAGTAGAACCAAAAGGTCAAACCGCTCTTTATGATGCTACTTATATTGGAGTTGAAAAAGTAAGAACAGGGCGTTATTCACGAAAAGCCCTTCTTTTAATTAGCGATGGTCAAGATAATAATAGCCGTTATTCATTAAAAGAACTAAGGCAATTACTTAAAGAAGCTGATGTGCAGCTTTATTCTATTGGGATTACTAATGTTTTTTCTGGTCGGGAACTAGATGTTGAAGGACAAGTAATTTTAGAAGAACTGACCCGTTTAACAGGTGGTAGAGCATTTTTCCCAAATAATGAAGCTGAGTTAACAGAAGTTATTACCCGTATTGGTTTAGAACTAAGACACCAATATAGTATTGGCTATGAACCTACTGGAACAAAAACTGATAAGCGTTGGCACAAATTACAGGTTAAGATCAAAGCTCCAAAAGGTATGCCATCTTTAAGTATTCGCGCTCGTGAGGGCTATTTTACACAAAATAGCGAAAATCAAAAGTAGCAACTTAAGTTTTATAAGCTAAACAAAAAAAGGGTAGAAATTCTACCCTTTTTTTACTTCCTGCTATTCTTCTAAAAGAATTATCCCGCTACGAAGCGCATATTTAACTAACCCAGGTAAATCATGAATATTTAGCTTGGTCATTATGTTGGCACGATGAGCATCAATAGTTTTCACACTAAGATTAAATCTTAGTGCGATCTGCTTATTAGTTAACCCTATAACTAAGCACCTAAGAATTTCTCTTTGACGATTAGTAAGTGATTCTGATTCAGAACGTCTTCCCCTGGGCATAAACTCTTTTACTACAGCTTTTGGGCTAAGAGGGCTTAAGTAAATTTGACCATGTTGTATTTTAGAAATTGCTTCTGCTAATTCATTACCAACATTAGTTTTAATGATATATCCTGAAGCACCTGCGTGTATTGCTTCAGACATAAATTTATCATCTGTTTGGTAAGAAAGTATGACAACACTAAAATCTGGACTATGTTCTTTAAGCTTTTTGATTGTTTCAATATCTTTTGATGTTGTATCTAAACACTCCATCAATACTATATCTGGAATCTTCTCATTAACTAGCTCCATTGCTGTAGTTAAATCGTTAACTTCACCAACAATATCAAAACGCCCTTGTTCTTCTAGCAAACTGTCATAACTTGCTTGATTAAGTTGCTCTTTTATTACTAGAACACGTAGTTTGTCTTTAGATGTTTCTTTATAATTTCCCATTTCACCTCTACTCAATATTTTTTGCCCACTATACTAGTATAAAGCTCATTGACGATCTAGGCATAAGATTAATAATATTTACTTAACAATAAGTAAATTAAGCAAATACTAAGACAAGTAAGTTTCTAGTATAGAAACAACCGTCAGAGCTAATAACTTTTTTTAAGTTATCATTAAAGCTTTGTGAATTTATAATTGGGGTTCAAAGATAGAGAATAATTCTTTTCAGTTAGGATTGTTTTTAACAAACTTAAGTTGCCAATAATAGCAATATTGAAAAAAGCCGTAAACTCGGACGATTACCTAAAATCAATAAAATGAATAAAATAGGAGTATCACCTAATTCAACACAATAAGCAACTTAATTAATAAAATTATCTGTCTAGTCGGACAGATAATTTTTCTAAAATAGATAAAAAAAGGCTAGATCTCTAGCCTTTTTTCACTAAAACATTTATTTACTTTAAGTTAGCTTAAAATAATTTAGGAATGTAATATTTTAACATTTGTCTCCAGGTAGGCCAGTCATGTTCCATATCATAACCCCAAATATCTAAAACATGAGGAATACCTTTTTTATCTAGTATTCGAGAAATTTTGCGAGATGCTTCTGGGGCTTCATATGGCCCTTGTCCGGTAACAAAATAAAGTCTGACATCATTTTTAAGGCGATCTAAATAATAAGAATCTGTCAACCGAGGCAAATAATCAGCCGGATTATTAAAATAGCAATTAGAGTCATAGTAACCTTGAAAATAATTACCTAGATCATAAAAGCCACTCATTGCAATCAATGTCTTAAATTGATCTGGGTGTTTAAAGACAATATTTGCAGCATGAAAAGCTCCAAAACTTGCTCCTGTAGCAGCCACTCCAATATTAGGAGTATTACAATTCTGATAAATAAAAGGCACTACTTCTTCAGAAATATATTTATCATATTGTACTGTTCGGCGTGCTGCTTCCGCTGGGTGAACATGATCATTTAACCAACTTTCTCTATTAATACTATTGATACTAAAAACTTTTATTTTGCCGCTATTAATATAAGGAGCAATAACATCTATCACTAAAAATCGTTCATATTCTTCAAAATCAGCCGCCGCTGTAGGAAACATAAGTAAGGGCATGCCAAAGTGTCCATAGACACCAACAGGCATTTCTCGGCCAAGATTTGGACTATACCACCAATGGACTTCTTTTCTCAAAATAGCAACTCCTTTACTTTATCTAAAACTTGTTTGCAAAGCTTATAAATCTATACTTGGATTTCGTCAAGAGCTAATTAGTTAATTGATCCTGGTTAGCCGACTAAGTGGATGACAAGTTCTTGCTTCTAAGCCTCGATTACGTACTAAAACTATTTCAGCTAGAATAGTTAAAGCAAGTTCCTCTGGAGTTTTTGCCCCAATGTCTAGCCCAATTGGAGCATAAAGTTTTGCTAACTGATCTAGGGCAAAACCTTCTTCTTTTAACTTTTCTTTTACTACAGTTATTCGACGACGACTACCAATCATTCCTAAATACTGAACAGGTAAATTTAATAGCAGTCTTAAACAATCTTCATCATGCTTATGTCCTCTAGTAACAATTACAACGGACATATTACTAGTTATATCAATAGATTTAATTGCTTGCTCAAAACTTTCGGCTTTTAGCTCAACACTTGGATTAGGAAAATAATCCCGGTGAGCAAACTCTACTCTATCATCAATTACTATGACACGAAAACCTAAGATAGTTGCTAATTGTGTTAAAGCCCGTGCAATATGTCCTGCTCCACAAATCAATAAAGAAGGTTGCGGGCGTAGAAATTCAATTAAAACACGTACTTTTGGAGCCTTATTTAGCTTAACATTACTTACAAAATCAGCATTATCAATAGCTTGTAGTTTATCTGTCCAAAGAGTTACTGTATTAATACTTTGGTTATTATGATGAAGTTGTATTTCTTTTTCAAGAGCAGAATCTAAATCACTATCTCCTAAACTGCCTGTTGTTTTTCCATCGCTTAACAACAATCTTTTATTGGCAATAGCAATATTAGAATTAGTTGGTAGAAAGTCTACTGATATTATAGTTAGTAAAATAGCTGCTTTATCTTTACTTAAGGTTTGATTAATTTGCAAAAGTAGGTCATTAGTAAGCATTATCACCACGTAAAGCAACAGGAAGGGTTTTTAATAAAATCTTTAGATCCAACCAAAAAGACCAGTTTTCAATATAATAAATATCAAGCCTAACCATTTGTTCAAAGTTTAAGCGATTACGTCCAGAAACTTGCCAAAGACCTGTTAGACCAGGTTTAACATGAAAACGGGCGCGGTGCCAATCGTGATAACATTCAACTTCATAAGGAATAGGTGGTCTTGGGCCAACTAAACTCATTTCTCCTAATATAACATTAAGAAGTTGTGGCAGTTCATCCAGGCTATAACGACGAATAATTGCACCTATCTTAGTAACACGATTGTCATCTTTTAGCTTCCCATATATAGGGATTGTTCCATCACCCTGATTAGCCATTTCCCCATTATTAATATTTTGACGCATCAGTTCTCTATGTTCTATATCATTAGTATCAACATACATTGATCTAAATTTATACATGCGAAAAACTCGCCCATCCATTCCAACACGTTCTTGTTGATAAATAGCTGGCCCACGTGAACTTAGCTTTATTGCAATAATAATTACTAGCCACAAAGGAAAACTTAAAAGTAGTCCTGTTAAGGAAAAAGCAATGTCCATTCCACGTTTTAATAGGCGATTTGGCCCTTGTAGAGGTTCAGCAAAAAGCTTGATCATTGGTAGTGAGCCAATTTGATCAATTTCGGTTTTACGAGGTAAACAATTAAATAAGTTAGGAAAAACTCTAAATTCAACAGCGTGTTTACGTCCACAATTCATTATGGACTCAAAAATTGTTTGTGGACTAATTCGATCATCTGTAATTAAAACTTCTTTAATTCCATATTGACGGACTAAACTAGGTAGGTCTGCAAAATTTCCTAAGACAGGAACACCCGCAACAAAGCTATTTTGATCATTTTCAACACCTAAAACCCCTACTACACGATAACCTAAGCGAGGTTTTTCAGCAATTTCACTAATGCAAACCTCCGCATTTTGTCCACAGCCAACAACTAAAGCAGGAATTAAATTACCAGAGTTTTGACGGTATAAAGTTTGACAAAAGCGAACAGCTAACCGTAAAAGGGTATAAGCAGCAAAAGAAAAGACCAAATCATAAGTAAAAACAAGTCTTGAATAAGAAAAGTCCCGATATTCAACACCACCACGATAAAGAAAAGCTATAGAAGTAATTACTAAAGACCCAACTAAAGTAGCCTTAAACAAACTTTGCCAATCTTGAAGCAGGGAAAACTCCCCTTTTAATCTATAAAGATCATAATGTCTTAGCGTCCAAATTCTTACTAAAGGAACAAACAGTAGCAAACTAAAGTAGGGGCGAAAACTCCAAGTAATATCAACAGGTAAAAACGCGCCTTGAGGTCTAAAAAAAGCAGCATCACCTTGTCGCCACCAATAAGCTAAAACAAAACTCCCAATTGCAATTGAAATATCGGCTAGGATAATAAAGGCAGTAAATAGAGGTAAAAGATAGGCTTCATACTTTAAGTATCGGGCTAGAGCTAATAAATCTGTTGGATGAGTAAATTTAATTACACTTTCAGAATTCTGCATAAAGTTCTACTTATTGTGGTGTTAGAAATTTAGAATTTTCAAAACTATTAATTTACACAAAACTATCACTATATAAAACCCTCTATTCCGACACAGGGTTCATCAATAAAACCCACTAAATTTCATGGATTATTTAATTGCCCCATAGGTTGCTAAAGCCATTGCATAAGCCATCCAAGCTTGTGACCAACGCATATAAGAAATCTTATTGGCAAACATCTTTGAGCGTTGAAAATAAAAATATCCTTCTTGGCTCATCATATTTGCTAATGTCCACTTTAGCACTTGCTCAATAAGTGTTTTAGCTTTATCAGTTAAATTATTTAAGTAAATAAAAGTGACTACTGCTTGGGCGGCTGAGTGAATATCTACTGGATAAGTGTTGTTATGATAATACTTAGGCGTGCCATCAGCTAAAAAAAAGTTTTCCAAATAAAAGTTTAATCCCTTAACTAAAACATCTTGCCACTCTTTTACTGAACCTTCTTTTATTACCACATCTAAAGATACTAAGTTAAAACCCGTATGAAAATTATCAATCCAAGTTTGATTGTTAGCTGTACCGTAGGGCCAAGATCCATCGCTATTTTGTCTTTCAACACTAAAGCGTGCTGAATTAATAGCTGTTTCAACTAGTTCTACTTCATGGCTAAATTTAGCTGTTCTAGCAAGTAATTCTGCTCCAAGTAGGTTAGCGTTATGTACTTGGCTTTTATCTAAAGGAGTATAACTAAAGCAAAAACTATTATTTTCCTGACTACGATACAAATCTTTTAGCAAAAACTCGCAAGCAGCACGAGCAGTTTCTAATGATGTAGGGTCTTTGAAGATTTGGTAATGATCTAGCCAGGCTTGTGCTACAAAAGTTGTACAAACAATTGAAGGGGTATTTTTAGGAACGAAAAAAGCTCTTGATTGCCAATCAAAATTATAGCCCCAGCACATCCGATCTTCATAACCTGGAGAACGTAGCGACCAAAGCCTTTCTAATAACTCTTCTGCATCTCGTTGGTATTCTACTTTTTTGGTAGCCTGATAAGCAGAAAGTAAAGCACGAATAAAAAGAGCCAGTCCTTTAGGATTTTCCCCCTTCTCTACTCCAACTAGCTTTCTAAAATTTATTGGTGATCGTTTTAATAGTTGAATCCAAGCAATACGTAAAAACTTAGAGTTAGGCATTAGCGGGTAAAGCGAGCTATTTAACCCATCATATGGATCATAACCTTGCCAATCCTCTTTGCGGCAATAATCCAACAAGCGATCAAAATGCTCTTGATACATTAACGCTTTAATTCCTCTCTTGAAGTAAGTGCTTAGTTAACTAGAAAAGCTTAACAACCTTATTAAAGAAAAAGTTAAACTTTAACTTTGTAAGCAACAGATTCTACTACACATAATAGTTAGCAAAAAAGCTGAAGAAACTAGTTGAAAACTTAAATCAAAAATTCTGTTATCAAAAAGCTTGTGTTATTATTTCTTTACCGCCTTTTTGCTCAACAATTCTAAGGAAATACAAGTCATGCTAAAAAGCTTGGGATTAAATAGAAAAATTTGCTTTTTTTTCAGTCTCCTGCTCTGTCTAGGCTTAATTTCTCCTAGTCTAGCTCAAGAAAACAATAATTCCCGAAAAAGAAGAGTTACAGAAAGCTATGTTCTATCAGAAAAAAATAGCTATATAGAAAAACAACTGCTTGCAGACCAAACACATAAATATCAACTCTACCTTAAACAAGATCAATACTTAAACCTGACTGTTATCAAAAAGGACACAGATCTTGTTGTAAAAGTTTTTGATCCTAATGAGAAGAAACTACTAGAAATTACTAGTAGTGATCGTCCTCAAGACCCTGAACTTGGAATTTATTTATTAATGGAACTTACTGGTAGCTATCGACTAGAAATTAGTATTAAAAACCCTATACAAACAGGCTCTTATGGTGTAAAAATCAAGCAATTACGAACGGCTACACAAATAGACAAACGACGTATAGCAAGCCAGGCTCTTTATGATGAAGCAGAACAACTTAGATCACAAAATACAAATGAATCCTTAGAAAAAGCATTTGCAATCTACAATAAAATACTTCCTATCTGGCAACAAATTGGCGATCAAGAGGGCGAAGCAGCCACACTTAATGCTATTGGTTCAGTTTATTACACTAATAAACAATATACAGAAAGCTTACAATATTTAGAACGTTCCTTAAAAATATGGCAGTCTCTAAACAATCCTCTTTGGGAAGTAGCTACTTTAAATAGCTTAGGTACTGTATCTAATACAATAAAAGATAATCGTCGCGCTCTTTACTTTTACTTAAAAGCCCAACAAGTTGCAACAAAGTTAAATGATCCTCAATGGCTAGCTTTTACCTTAAATGGATTAGGAAAAGTATGTTCTGATTTAGGAGAATTTGACCAATCTTTAATCTATTACCAACAAGCTAGGCTCTTAAAACGCTCTTTTGGTGATAAACGAGGTGAAGCAATTACGCTTACTCATTTAGGTAATATTTATAACCTTAAACAAGATTATTCCTCTTCAATTGATTACAATAATGAAGCATTAGCTATATTTAAGGCTATTGGCGATGGTAATGGTGAGGCATCTACACTAAATAATTTAGGTAGAAGCTATATGTTACTAAAAGATTATAGTGAAGCATTAAATCAATTTCAGAAGGCATTAAAAAAGAAACAAGAGCTTGCTGATTTACGTGGCGAGGCAATGACTTTTAATAATATTGGCTATCTTTATATGGTACAAAGCCAAGAACAAAGCTCCCAAAACTTTCTTCAAACAACTTACCATAATCATGCACTAACACAAAAAGCCCTCGATACATTTAAGCAAGCTTTAGCTATTTGGCAAAAACTTGATGACACAGAAGAACAACTAACTTCTTTATCCTTAATCGCCAAAACTTTTTCTGCCCTAGGGGATGAGGAGAATGCTAATAAATTTTTAAGTCAAGCTAACAGCTTAAATGCAACATCTAAAAGAGCTTTAGAATTATTAGCTAATAATTCTTCTAGCAATTATACTAATTATAGTAATAATACATCTGCTCAAACTCCTAATAAAACAAGTGTTCAGCAAAATAATCAAACAAGCAACCAAAAAAATATCGTAGCTTTACCTAAAATTGATAGCGAAGCTAAAGAACTTCCTATAGTGTCAAAAGCTTCAAAACCATCAAAACTATCAAAAAAAGTGACTGAACCCCCAACTAAAATCAACTTATCGGACGCGCCTAATGAACAACCTCTTAATTCTACTTTAACAAAAACAAGTCAAAGTAATTTAGAACTAGAAGGTAAAAATATAAAAGCCGCCAATGATGAAATAAAAAGCATCAGTCAAGGAAAAGGTAAATATACTATTCAAGTTAGCTCACTTTCTAATCGAATAGAAGCCGAAGCAATGTGTAACCGATTACGTAGCAGTGGTTTAACCTGGTATGTGGCTGAAGGTGTAGTGTCAGGTAAAACGGTCTTCCGCATTAGAACAGGTCAATTTCAAAATCCTGATGAAGCAAAAAAAGTTGCTACTCAGTTAAAAGAAAAAGGCGCGATTAGCCAATATTTTATTACTTCACAATAAAGGGTTTATAGAAAAATTTTTATTTAAACTGTGGAATGCCACAATAAAAAATGTAGCTTGCACGCTAGGAAAGTTTTGACAAAGCTTTTAATTTTACCGCAGCCAACTGCCCACGAAGTTTACTAAAAACATGAGGTTTAAGAGGCTTTTTCTTCATGCTTTTTGTATACTTCGTGGTTTGCTTTTCTCTAACTCTTAAAAACACCAAAACTAATACACAAACTCATTGCACATTTACTAGAACATAAGCCAAAATTAACAAAATAAAGCCAATAACTTATAGTAATTTTCTGTCAACTACTTAAGTAGTTATGTTAGTGACAAGGGTTTAATATGCAAAAAATATTTTCCTTTATTCGTTCTTCTAAATTTTATTATGCTATTTTACTTCCAGTAGTTATTCTAGCTGTATTTTCTGCATTTTTACTAAAATACAGTGCATCCTCCCCAGCCGAAGCAGATAGAAAACGCATTGTTGGTTCAACTGAACAAATACGACAACTAGTAGTTGCTAGTAATGGTAATCCTACAGATCAAGACTTAATTAGATTAGAGGAAAAGTTTCCTAAGTCAAAAACAGGGGCTTTGGCTCGGTTTTTACGAGCGTACTTGCATTACAACAAAAGTGATTTTTCTGTAAGTGCAAAGCTTTTTGATGCTGAATTTATCAGTCAAGGCAGCGTTTTAAGCGATTACGCGCTTTATTATCAAGGTCGCTCTTATCGTGAGATAGGAGAATTTAATAAAGCTATTGCGGCTTTTAACCAATTAGCAGAAAAATATTCCGATTCTCTGTTTGCTCGAAATGCTGAAATAGCTGTTGGAGAAATAACATTAAATCAATTAAATGATGCTAAAACAGCAATTAAACAACTTAGTCGGCTAGCCGACAGCAAAGACCCAGCCGCTTTACTTCTAACGGCTCAAGGTTATGAAAAACTAGAAAAAAATAATTTAGCAGTAGAATTTTATAGAAAGCTTTATTTCCAAACCCCTCAAAGTAGCGAAGCAGATTTAGCTGAAAAGCGACTTACAGAACAAAAATATTTACCAGAAACTAGTAAATCAGCTTATGAACTTTATCAAACCCGCGCACAAGAGCTTTTTCAAGCAGGTCAATATGCCCGTGCAGCAGAAACTTATGCTAGCTTAAAAACTAATTTTCCAAACCAAGCTGTTAGTGCAAATAGCGAGCTAGAGCTAGGAATTAGTTTCTATAAACTCAATCGTTTCCGCGAAGCTGTTGCACCGTTGCAAAATGTTTCTAATAGCAATAAAGAAGACTATTTACAGGCTCGTTATTATTTAGCCAATAGTTACTTAAAACAAAAACAAATGGGACAGTTTGCCGATGTTGCAAGTCAAGTTTTAACAACCCTAAAACCTAGTCCAGAACAAGCTGCTAGCCTGCTAGGAGCAATGGTTGAGTATTATCAAACTGCTAATGAAACACTAGCAACACGCTATCGCAATCAATTAATCCAAAATTATCCAAATTCTAAAGAAGCTGATGAAGTTTCTTATAAGCCAGCATGGAAAATACATCAGCAAAAAAGATATGCAGAAGCAAGCGAAGCACTTGTTGAACATTTAGCCAATATTCCTAACACTGATTTTCGTGGCCCGTCCATCTTTTGGGCTGCTCGTAATGCTGAAAAAGCAGGTCAAACCTCTAAAGCTGTAGCTCTTTATGAAGCTTTGCTAAAACGCTATAAATATAACTATTATGGCTATTTAACAGAGCAATACCTAGGTCAACTAAAAAAACAAGGTGTTAAAGCTCAAAAAGCTGCTGACGGCTCACAATTAGCCAGGGCAATTGAGAACTTAAAACCTGCTAGCCCTTTACCTGAAACAGCAACAGACAAAGTTAACCCCTACTTAAAAAAGGCTGAACAATTGCATGAGATGGGGCTAGATGACCAAGCATTTAGCGAAATTGAGTTTGTGCGTAAAGAATTTCCTACATCCCACAAAATTAATTTTGCTCAAGCTGTTATTTATCGGGATCGTGGAGAAAATTTCCGTGCTGTTGACACCTTAAGGAAAGCACATCCAGACTATAGTATTTATCAAGGTGATGAAGTTTCTCAGGAAGTTTATGATATTTTCTTCCCGCTAATTGAGTGGGAAACTATTCAAGCTGAAGCTAAACGACATGGACTTGATCCTTATACAGTTGCGGGTTTAATTCGTCAAGAGTCCGTTTTTGACCCAAGGGCCAAGTCTCGTGCTAATGCTCTAGGTTTAATGCAGCTACTTCCCTCAACAGGCCAACTAGTTGCACGTAAACAAGGTGCAGGTAGAATCACTAACGAACAACTTTATAATCCAAAATTAAATATTCAATTAGGAACAGCTTATTTAGCTGAAATGCTTAATAAATATGGAAAAATTGAATATGCAGCAGCAGCTTATAATGGTGGCCCAGGTCGTGTTAGTAAATGGCTAACTACTTTACCTACAAGCAATATAGAAGATTGGGTAGAATCAATACCTATTACAGAAACTCGCCTTTATGTTTTTGGTGTAATTCGTAACAGCCAGCAATATAAGCGTATTTATGGAAAAAGCCAAACTGCACAAAAATAAGCTATAAGCTGTTAAAAAAATAAGTTTTAAGTTATCTAAAAAGCTCTAAATTCTAGGTTTAGAGCTTTTTATTTTTCTGTTGTTACAGCATCTACTTGCTGTTGTTGACGTGAATTTTGCAACAAATATTCATTGATAAAGGCGTTTATTTCACCATCTAAAACCGCGTCTACATCGCCGGTTTCATAGCGTGTACGAGTATCTTTAACTAAGCGATAAGGTTGCAAAACATAATTTCTAATTTGTGAACCAAAACTAATATCCATTTTTGCAGCTTCTTGTCTAGCAATTTCTTCGCGCTTTTTCTGCATTTCTAGTTCATAAAGTCGAGAACGCAAAATCTTAAATGCTACTTCACGGTTTTGATGTTGGGAACGTTGATTTTGACAACTTACTACTAATCCTGTAGGAAAATGTGTAATTCTAACGGCTGAATCTGTTGTATTGACGTGTTGGCCGCCTGCACCAGAAGATCTATAAGTATCTATGCGAATGTCTTTTTCATTAATTTCTATTTCGATATTATCATCTATTTCTGGAGTAACATCAACAGAAGCAAAGCTTGTTTCCCGACTATTTCCAGCATTAAAAGGAGAGTTACGTACTAGGCGATGAACTCCGATTTCTGATTTTAGAAGTCCATAAGCATAATCACCTGTAACGGTAAACGTAACAGATTTAATTCCTGCTTCTTTGCCTGCTTGTTGGTCTAAGATTTCTGTCTTAAAACCTTTACGCTCGGCCCAGCGCAAATACATTCTTAGCATCATTTCTGCCCAGTCCTGAGCATCTGTTCCGCCTGCACCAGGTTTAATTTCTACAATTGCATTAACATTATCATTAGCTCCTGTAAAAAGCATTTCTGTTTCTACTTCGCTAGCAAGTTTATCTAACTGTTCAAGAGTTTTACCTAATTCATTTAGAGAATTTTCATCCTCTTGAGCAAATTCTAATAAAACTTCTGAATCTTCTAGTAGCCTGGTTAATTTTTCTGATTGTTGGATATGTGTTTCTAATCGACGGCGTTTTTGTAAAACTTTTTGAGCTTGAGCCTGATTAGCCCAAAAATCTATGGCTGAGGCTTGTTTTTCAAGTTCTTCTAGCTCAAGGCGTTTGCTATCAACATCAAAGGAACCTCCTTAGCTCTATCACCTTGTTTTTAAGATTATCTAATTTTTCTTTTAAGTCATCTAACATTTTTACTTGCTCCTATTTTTTCTAAAACCGGCTAATATTAGCAATAAGCTAGTTAGCAAACAAGCAAAGGCAAACACATCCCCAAATCTTGAATAAAAAGTTAATGGCTGTTTTTGTGCTGTCTTATCAATCTTCCATTTTCTTACAGCAGACTCAAAAACTGGTGTTTCGTCTTTGATCTGTCCATTAGCAGCAATATAAGCAGAAATGCCAACATTAGTTACTCTAAGTGTTGGACGATTAGTTTCTACTGCACGCATAACTAAATGGGTTAAGTGTTGACGGGAAATTGGAGTTTGCCCAAACCAACCATCATTAGCAATATTAATAAAGGTTTGCGCTCCTGCCCTGGACATTTCACGGGTAATATCAGGAAATACAGACTCAAAACAAATTGATGTTCCAATAGTCACACCAGCTAGATCAATGGTTGTGTATTTATTATCTGACTTATAATCTCCGGCTAAGGCTGGAATCCTGTCTATTAAAGGTAAATAGCCGCGCATTGGAACATATTCACCAAATGGGAGTAGATGAATTTTATTATATTGTCCTACAAGCTCTCCATTAGGATCAATTAATATTACGCTGGTATAGTCACCTGTTTTATCTTTTGTAGGGGTTACAGCATTAATTAACAAATAAATTTTATTTTCCCGAGTAAATTCACCAAAAATTCTAGGCCAGTTTTCATTTTCATTATAATTAAAACTAAAAGGTGATTCGGGCCAGGCGACTAAAATTATTTGTTCTTGTTGTTCCTGATTTGCTTCTCTTAGCTCTTTTACAGCCATTAAGCTCATACCAATTTGACGATTTAAGCTTCCTACAAGCTCATTTTGTGGAACACCAACAGGTGCTACTACCTGCACAGCAACCACATCTATAGCTTCTTTAGGGGATGGGATTTCTTTAATCGTTAGTTTTCCAACTATTGGCACAAGCAAGCATAAAAGTAATGATAAGCTAGATATAGCAATAGTTAGCCGACTTCGTTTGTAAAGAATTAGCACTATAGCCGAACTAGATAAAACAATTAAGGCTGAAATTAAGGAAACTCCACCATAGCGAGCAGGCCAAATTAATATTGGTTGAAATCCTTGGGAATATCCCAAAGCATTCCAACCAACTCCAGCAACATTTAGCCGTAAAAACTCAGTTGCTACCCAAATAAGAGGAGCAAATAAAATAGCTTCAAAACCAAATCTTTTAACTGAGTAACTAAATATTGCTGAAAATAGCGCAGGAAATAACGAAACTATTGCAACAAGTATAAATGCAAGAAAATAAGCAACTAATGGGTGTAGATCTCCATAATTAATCATTGAATAGGTGATCCAATAACAGGTGCCATAAAAATAACCTATGCCAAATATTTCACCTAGTAGAAAAGCAAAACTTGTTTTTGTAGTTCTTACTAAAGCATAAAGTAGCGGTATTAGTGAAAACCAAGCCAAATAGTAGAGTTCAAAATTAGGAAATGACAACACAAGTGTCAAAGCAGATAAAATTGCTAAAAAAGTATTTATTAAATAAGTAGTTTTTGTAGTTTTTTTTAGATCAGACATGCAAATAAGTTTAGCAGAGAAGTCAAAAATCCCAATAGATGTTAGGAATTGGCACTCATGATTATTATTCTTGGCAGTGACCTGCCAAGTCAAAGGTTTTACACCCCTGCTTAGAGTCCCGCAAGGGACGACAATATCTTTAGCTTGGGATGTGAATCCCAAGCATGTGAATCCCAAGCACAAACATCATAATGATATAAGTTCTCAAAATACCAAATTTTTACAGTTTTGTTTGTTTTGGCATTACTTGTACGCCACGGAAATTATGATCGGTTTGTAATTCTTCTGCTACTTGGCGGGCTGTGTCTACATCATAAGGGCCTACTCTAACAATATAAAATTGAGCTACTGAATTTGGTTGTGGAGCTATTACATGAACACTATCAAGCCCAATCTTACGTAATTTCTCTACAATTTTATCTGCTTCCTCTTGGCTATTAGGAGATGCAACTTGAACAGAGTATTTTTCACTATTAGAAGGTAAAAAGCTATTTTTTGGCTCAACAATTGATTTTTCTTCTGTTTTATCTTTTGTAACTTCGTTTGTGTCTGCACTTGCTCCGTTATAACGCATACTTGCAGCCATAGCAGGATTATTTGTAGCTTGGGCAGTAGTATTATTGCTAGACCAACGCCCTACAAAAATACCTAACGTATAAAAGCTTAAGCAAAGAATTATTAAAATAACAAAACTTACTACGCCTTGGCGTTCTGTCCAAGGTGAAAGCTCTTTTTCACGAGTTTTGACCCCTTCTTTATCCACTTTAGTAGACCTCTTTATTTATTAAAATTATTTATTTTGATAGATTTTTTGTAGAGTTAAAATAGTGGCTAATCTTAGCATACCAAGAAAAAACAATGCTATTCATTTGCCGAAAAAATAGTAGAAAATACAGGTTTTACCCTAAGAAAAACCTCGTCCGTTTCAATAACTTCTACTAAAGTTCCTTTTTTAACTATTTCACTAGAAATTACAATCCAGGCTTGACCATTAATTAAAATTACACCTTTTGGATTTAGATCTGTTTCAGCTAAGACCTTTGCTCCAAGTACAGATTTATAAGTACTATCTAACTTATGTTTTCGAGAAGCATAAACAACATATAGGATTAAACTTGTAGCTATAATCATTAGAAATACTAATATGAAAAATACTATTTTCATTTATTTTCTAATTTATTTTCTGAATCTATTAAACGTTTTAGAGCTAAAGCGTCTCTATCTTCAGGATTAAGAGCTAGGGCTTGTCTTAAGTAATTTCTAGCTTGTACTAACTCATTTTTTTGGAAATAAATTCGTCCTAATAAAATATGTCCTGCAATTAATTTAGGGTTCCAAAATACGGCGGCTTTAAGCGAAGTGATCGCACCGTCCATATTTCCACGTCGTTCTTGAAGCCTTCCCATAAGCAAATGAGCATCTGCATTATCTGAGGCTAACTTAAAAACTTCATTTAAGCTATTAATTGCTTCTTGATCTCGACCAGCAATAAAAAATCCTTGTGCTTTTGCTAGCAGAGTTTCTATTTCTTCAGATCTTCTTGCCAAGGTGGTAGCAGCTTTGTCTTTTCCTCTAATCACTCTTAGGTAAGCACTACGACTAAAATGATCTTTTACTCGGCTTAAATTAGGTATTTTGCCATCTGTTTCCCACTTAGCAAAATCTGGCAGATATTTTTTAGCTTCATCTAAAGCATTTGCAGCTTCTAGTTTTTGATCCATTTTTTCAAGACTTTTTGCAAGTATATAATAAGCTTGTCCGTCTTTTGTTTCACGTCTAACTAATTGATTTAATTGATTAGCGGCTGATGAATATTGACCTGCTCGCCAAAAGGCATAGCCATAATTAAATAATAGATTATTGTCTCGTGGAGCAGCTTGTAAGGCGAGTCCAAAAAGGCGAATTGCTTCATTAAAGTTATTTTTTCTGATCTCAATAATTGCGGCATTGTTAAAAACTTCATAAAGCGGTAAATCATTTGTTAAAGCTTTTAGGATTGTGGCAGCTTTTTCATTATCTGCTGTTTGAATATAAGCAACTGCTTTGTAAAACTCTGATTCTAGATAAGAAGGATCTTTAAGATCTACTTTTGTCAACCAGTTAAGAGCATCTTTATAATTAGCTTCATCATAATAAAGATGCCCTAGTGTAAATACGGCCTGTGAATATTGCCCGTTGTTATTTTGTTGATACTCTGACAAAGCACGAAATAAAAATTTAACTTTGTCATCTCTGTTGGCTGTAAGAAGTGCTTTAACATAGCTTTCAAAGGCACTAGAAGGTATCAATGTTGCTTTGTTAACTAGTTGTTCACGAGAAAAAGGAAAGCCTGAAATGCGGTTATAAAGAATTTCCCAAGCTAGTTTACCTTGAATTACTTGAAGATCTGTAATCGTCCCACTAAAAGTATAATCATTTCCTATTGCACGGCCTTCACGTAGGTCAATCATTCGAGATGTAACTGTGAGAGTACGATTTTTACCTTCCCCAACAATACTATAAGTTCCTATTACTAGAATATCTGCTCCAGCTTTTTCTCCTATTTTTATAGCACTAGCACGGGTAAGTATTGCTGTTGGAGCGAGTCCTAGACGTTCATAAGCTAAGTTTCTTTCCTCTACATCAAGGGCGATCAAGCCAGAATTTGTTAATAAATTAGCAATACCTAAAGAAAAGCCTTCACCAATCCAATTATATTCTGTTTTATTAGAAACATTTTCAAAGGGTAGAGTTAAAACTGTCTCATTAGGATTAGCAAAAACTAAATTAAATTGAGACAAAACAAAAAAGCCTATAAGCAACTGCAAAACAGAATATAACTTGTTTAACATCCTGATCTCTCCCAAAAAGGATTTGTGAGGCAAGCTTTAATTAAAGCGCAAAACAAAAAAGCCGTCCAACAAAGCATTCCTAAAGTAATGAAATGATACCTTAAGAAGATGCACAATTAGGACAGCGCGTTTATTAAAATAGGATAAAGCTAGACAAATAAAGCAGAGATTTTTTGAAAAATTTAAGAGAGTAATTTGGAAAGAAACTAAAACGTCTCGGACGGGATTCGAACCCGTGTCGCCGCCGTGAAAGGGCGGTGTCCTGAGCCTGACTAGACGACCGAGACAAACAAAACTTTGTAGAAGTGAGCCGTGGTGGGCTCGAACCACCGACCCTTTGGTTAAAAGCCAAATGCTCTACCGACTGAGCTAACGGCCCACAAAGCTTTTATTTTCAAAAGATTTCAAAAACCATTTCGTTTTGGAAAGCGATATTATTAACTTTGCCTTTTAACAAAGTCAAGCTTTTCTTGGTAAGAAATTCCAGGATCACTTATAAATAAGCACTTCCCTTTAGTTTGATTTCTCCTAAACATCTTTTCCTCTGACTTGAAGATCATTAAAAAGCTATTGTAATATTTAAGTTTTAGTAAAAACGCTCAAGTAAACTAAAACTAATTTAAGAAATAATTTACACTCAAGCAGGATTATAACTTTTCAAGACTATAAATTTGCTTATAACGTAAAATAATTATGGCTATTTAAGGCTAATTAAATGTTAACAAAACTCTACTTTAAACCTACCTTTCTTCTAAGGAATCCAATTATGTATAAAATACTAGTTTCTTTAGTATTTATTCTTTCCTATAGCTTTTTAGCTTTAGCAACACCGCAAGCAGCAAAGCTAAAAGGTGTAGTAAATACACTAGCAACAGATGGGGTTAAAACTCCTTTAGCTGGTGCAACTGTAACGCTTTCTGGTGCTGGTGCTGCGGCTGTAAAACAGTTAGAAGCTATTTCAGATGAAGAAGGCAGATTTGTTATTTTAGATCTTTCACCTGGTGATTACACAGTTTCTGTAGAAACTCCAGGTTTTGAACCATTTACAAAAACTTATAAACTTTTACCTGGTGCGGTTGGCGATCTAGATATTGTACTTAAAATAGAAAGCGTTGGAGTTGATGTAGAAGTAATAGCTAATGATGACAACAAGATAAATACTGATAATACAACTAATGTTGGTGAAGTAAAACAAAAAGAACTCCGCAATGCACCACTAGCAAATGAGCGTTTTCAAGAAGCATTACCGCTACTTCCAGGTGTAGTTCGTGGGCCAGATGGCTTGCTAAACATTAAAGGCGCACGTTCTAGCCAAAGTGGACTACTTGTTAACAGCACTAATGTAACGGATCCGGTAACAGGAGATTTTGCTATTAGTCTGCCAATTGAAGCAATTGAGTCTGTAGCCGTACTTTCTAGCCCTTATTCAGCCGAATATGGCAAATTTACTGGGGCAGTTACTTCTATTGGAACTCGTTCTGGTGGAGATAAATATAAATTTCTATTTACCAACTTTTTTCCTCGTCTGCGTCGTCGTAATGACCCTGTGACAGGCGAAAGTAAAATTGTTGGCCTTGAATCTTTTACACCTCGTTTTATCATCACAGGCCCCATTATTAAAAAGAAATTAACATTTTCTCAATCATTAGAATATCGTTTTATTCGTACTCGTATTCCCTCATTACCAAATTTTAGAAATGACACTAAACTAGAAACTTTTGATATATTTACACAAATTGACTATTCAGTAAATGATCGTAATCATATTACTTTTAATTTTTCATTTTTTCCTCAAAACTTATCATTTGTTAACTTAAATACTTTTAATGCAATGGATGTTAGCCCAAATTTCCGTCAACGAGGCTTTTTTTTAGCAGTTGCAGAACGTGTAGCATTTGATAATGGTGGGTTTTTAGAAGCAATTTTTGGTGCAAAAAGTTTTGATGCCTTTATTTTTCCTCAAGACAGCAAATCAATGTTTGTTTCTCAGGAAAATAACTTTGGTAGTTTCTTTAATCGTCAATCTCGTTTTACAGATCGCTATGACACTCAGATAAACTATAGTCTTCCATCTTTTAGGTTTAAGGGTAGTCATGCCTTAAAAGTTGGAACATTAATTAGTTTTAATAATTACAATGGACGGGATCAAAACTCTACAATAAATGTAGTAAGAACTTTTAATAATACTAACGATCCTATGTCTCCTGTAGTTAATACCCCAGTAATAACAAATACTCTTCAACAAATTAATTTTGTTGGTGCTGGTCAAATAGATAGAGATAACCCAGAGCAAACTCTTTATATTCAAGATAAATATAGCGTTAACTCCAAGTTAATTTTTGATATTGGCCTGCGTTATGACCATGATGAAATTGCTGGAGGAGCAAATTTTGCACCTAGATTTGGATTTCTTTTTGTACCTTTTAGCGATGGTAAAACGGTTTTTCGTGGTGGTGTAGGTCGGTTTTATGACAAAGTTGCCCTTGGTGTAGGAGCATTTGAACAACTCCAAAGCCGTAGTGTTACTAGTTTTGCTAATGATGGTAGTATTATTGATAAAGATCGGCTACTGCGTAATACTTTTGCTAATGAACTGCGCATTCCTTACAGTATTTCAACTACATTTGAAGTAGATAGACAAGTAGCTAAAGGCGTGTTTTTGCGTTTTGGTTATCAACGTCGTGAAGGTAGAGATGAATTTATTGTTAATCCTTCAACTGATCCTGTAAAAGGCTCTGCCTTACTGCTTTCAAATGGGGGACGTTCTCGCTATCAAGAATTTCAATTTACAAGCCGCTATAAAGTTAACCAAGATAATGAAGTTACTGTTTCTTATGTTCGTTCTCGTGCAACAGGTGACTTAAACGACTTTAACACTTACTTTGGAAATTTCCGTAATCCTATAATTCGTGAAAATCAACGTTCCCGCTTATCATTTGACACACCAAACCGATTGCTAGTTACTAGTAGTATTAAGCTTCCTTTTGACTTAATGGCATTTCCTGTTTTAGATCTACGTACTGGATTTCCTTTTTCCCGTATTAATGAAAATCAAGACTTTGTTGGACTACGTAACCGAGATCGTTTTCCTCGTTTTGTTTCCTTAGATATGCAAGTTACTAAAGGAATAAATATTCCTGTTTTAGGTAAAAAATATAAAACTAGGGTTGGAGTAAAAATATTTAATATTACCAATAATTTTAACCCTAGAGATGTACAAGCAAATATTGATAGTGTTAACTTTGGCACTTTTTATAACAGTGTGAGCAGAACATTTAGAGGAAAATTTGAATTTGATTTTTAAGCTATAATTTTTGCAAGTTTTTCTCTAATCAGCATTCTTGGCTTAAACTGCCTTACTTTAATAGTTAAGAATGCTTTTAAAGTTTTAATAAAGCTAA
The DNA here is from genome assembly GCA_964492845.1 of uncultured Clostridia bacterium. Lineage (GTDB taxonomy): Bacteria > Acidobacteriota > Blastocatellia > Chloracidobacteriales > JADJPF01 > JADJPF01. The sequence goes on along the minus strand of CAZBMZ010000001.1, from coordinate 137,899 downwards.
AAATCTGCTGAAATTTCGGATATTAGATTTGTACTTTTTTTTTACAAATCCAATAATGTTTGATTTTATAGCTTAAATAATAAAAATTCATTTTTCTTTAACGTCCAGAGTTGTAGAGTTGTAATGATAGAAGCACTTTATAAACGTAGAGTTGTTCTTTTATTGCTAATCACTTTACTTGCTTTTGTGCTTAGGTTTTATCAACTAGATATAGCAGGTTTAAGTGAGGATGAAACCCATAAAACTGATGCAATAGAAGCTTACAAACAAGGTGATTATACTGCTAATGCAGAACATCCTATGTTGATGAAAGTCCTTGGAGCAGTTTGCATTGCAGCAAATAATCAACTGGGCAATCCTATTGCTACTGAAAGTGCTTTACGTCTTCCTAATGTAATTTTTGGTTCGCTCACCTGTATAATTTTATACTTGTTTTTTTCCAATCTATTTAACTTCCGCATAGGCATTCTAACTGCTCTAATGTGGGCAATAAATATCCATGCAATTTTAATAAATCGTGTAGCTAAAGAAGATACGTTAATGGTATTTTTCCTTTGGCTAGCCTACTATTTAGCCAGAAAAGCTAAACAAGCTACAGAGACAGAAAGTTTTGCTAAACTAGGTTATTGGGCTAGTAGTGGAGCAAGTTTTGGTTTAATGCTAGCGTCTAAGTATTTTCCTCATTTCTTTGGCTTAAATTTTCTTTATTATCATTTACTTGGGCCTAATAAATGGAACACAAAAATTAAAGGTAAACACGTTTTACTATTTTTTATTATGATGGGAGTCGTCTTTTTAATTGCTAATCCGGCAGTATTAATGCCAGGTATAATTAAATATATGGCTCAGTATTCACGCACCTTAACAGTTACTCATCATGGTTATTATATGATGGGCGAACTTTACCAAACCGACGCAGCCATTCCACTTAGCGGGCTACCTATTTACTTTTATTTATTAGCTTTAATAGTTAAAACTCCATTGCCAATACTTTTAGCTTTTATACTTGGGCTAATAGTAACTTTTCGCCGCAACAACGAAGAAGGGTATTTTTTCTTAAGATTTATGTTTTTAGTTTGGATAATCCCTTACTCAATATTTGGGGCCAAATGGCTACGCTATATTTTGGCTTGTATGCCACAAATTTGCGCAATTATGGCAATAGGTTTAAGTTTTGGCTATGAACACTTAAAAACTTGGTGGGAAGAAAGATATCCTCAACTTAGTTCTAATACAAAATTTGCATTAACTAGTTTAGTATCAATAGTTTTTCTTATTATACCAACATTAATTGCAATTAATGCTGCTCCATTTTACTCACTTTATCTAAATCCATTAGGAGGTAAAGATAAAGTAGGTTATTACTTCCCACATGATGAGTTTTATGACTTAGGACTACGTGAAGCTATAAATTATGTAGCTAAAGAAGCCGAGCCTAATTCAATTATTGCAAGTGAAGCACCTGGAGTAATTAACTATTATTGTAAAGAATTTGGCCGTCTTGATATTAAGTCAGAAACTATGTCGGATCCTAAATTTCAATTCTCCGATATTCAGCCAACTTATGTAATGTTTCAAGATGGACGACGATATTTTGAAAATGAAAAATTATTAAACTTTATTGAAGCTAACTATGAGCCTATAAAAGAAATAAAATTTTTAGGTGCTTCGGCTGTAAAGATCTACAAAATCAATAGCTTAAATATTACTGATCTTAATCAAAATTTGACTGAAAAATCATCAGGACTTAATAAATAATGAAAAAGCAATTAATTGTAAATGCCGATGATTATGGTCAAGCCAAAGGGATTAATATTGGAATTATTGAGGCTCACCTAAAAGGAATTGTTACAAGTACAACTATTATGGCGGCTGGCCGAGCATTATCAGACGGACTTTCTCGGCTAAAGGATGCTCCAAAGCTTAGTTTAGGCTGTCATCTAGTGTTAATTGGTGAAGAACCAATGGCAAAACCATCACAGATTAGATCATTATTAGATAGTAAGGGCAAATTACCCCGTACTTTAACGGATTTTATTTGGCTGATGACAGTCAGACAAGTCAAGTATTCTGAGATAGTTACAGAACTTAAAGCACAACTTGACTATTTACTTTCTAAAGGTTTAACTATTTCTCATTGTGATTCGCATAAACATTCACATGCACATCCAAAAGTTTTAGACGCAGTAATTCAAGTAGCAGAAGAATATAAAATTCGCTATATCCGTAAACCTTTTGAACAGTGCAACATCAGGCAATTGCGCCAAGTTTATAGTGAATACCCTAGGTTAGACATAGGAAAAAAATATTTACTTACCAGAATGTTAGATTATTATAATTGGAATTTTCACAAACAAATTCGTAGCAGCAACCTACATTATCCTGATCATTTTCAAGGCTTTATTGCTACAGGTTGTTTAACTCCATCATTAATTAGCAAAATTTTGGCACAAGTAAAAGAAGGTTTAAGTGAATTAATGTGTCATCCGGCTGTTTTAGATGAAGAGTTAAAAGCAACCGCAACAAGGTTAAAACATTCTCGTGAACAAGAACTAGCAGCAGTTACTTCTGATCAAGCTTTTGCTGCATTAAAAGCCCAGTCTATAGAATTAACATCTTTTCGTGAGTTAGCAAAATTGTAATGTAGAAGCCTACATATTAGGAGCAGTGATTTATGAGCCAAAGCGCGAGCAAATCTATTTTTAGCACATCTAAACAAGATGATAATTTAACTACTTATTCTGTAGTAGTCCCCTTTCATAATGAAGAAGATAGTATTCCTGAACTTTATAAACGCATTGTAGAAGTGATGGAAGGACGCTATGAACCATTTGAAATGGTTTTTATAGATGATGATAGTCGGGACGCTACTTATAGATTGCTTAAAGACTTGGCTTCTTGTGATAAACGTGTTTCAGTAATTAAATTAAAGCGCAACTACGGCCAAACTCCTGCCCTAGCAGCAGGTTTTCATTATGCTGAAGGTGAAATAATTATTTCTATGGACGGTGATTTACAGCATGACCCGGCTGATATTCCTGATTTAGTAGAAAAACTACATGAAGGCTATGATCTTGTCTCTGGTTGGAGAAAAAAACGAATAGATAATTTAATTCTTCGCCGTATTCCCTCGCGCATTGCTAATTTAATGATGGAAAAACTCTCTGGTGTAAAGTTGCATGACTTTGGAACTACATTTAAGGTTTACCGAAAAGATACAATTAAACGTGTAAAGCTTTATGGTGAACTTCATCGCTTTATTCCTGCTTTAGCGTCCTGGAATGGAGCGCGAATTGTCGAAGTCCCAATTAAAAATATTGACCGGGAAAATGGAAAATCTCATTATGGAATTTCTCGGACATTTAGAGTAATGTTTGATTTGCTTACGGTTCGTTTCTTACTTAAATATGTCACTCGTCCGCTACATTTCTTTGGGCCAATAGGTCTAGTTGGTATGCTTGGAGGCGGATTTTTAAGCTTTTTCTTACTTTTTAAGAAAATCTTTTTTGCAACAGACCTTTTTATTGAACACGGCCCGCTAATGATTTTGGCTATGATGTTGTTTTTAACAGGTGTTCAACTAGTTTCTACAGGATTAATTGCTGAACTGCTAGCCCGGACTTATTTTGAATCACAAAACCAAACAATTTACACGGTAGATAAAGTTATTCGCGGTAAAAGATTACCTGTTGTTGATATAGAAGAGTCAGCTTAAGAGGTTCTAACTAAACGTGACGGCTAAACGAGCAATTAAATTACTCTTAACCCTAGCAATACTAGCATTATTATTTACTCAAATTAACCTTCAAACTCTAGTTGCTGCTTTTACAAAGGTAAAATTAGAGTGGATGTTACTTGCGTCTTTCTTAAGCGCGTTAATGGTGCTAATTCGTTGGTTTAATTGGCATTTGCTAGTAAAAAAAGGTTTAGGAGAAGCTAACTATCAACAAACATTTGCCTCGCTTTTAGGAGGAATGTCTTTTGCGTTAGTCACCCCGGCTAGAGTAGGAGATTTAAGCCGTGTAGCTTTTCTTAAAAACGGACGACGTGCCGAGGCTAGCGGACTTGTTTTAATTGACCGTTTTTTAGATCTCTCAGTAGTCTTAATTTTTGGCACAATTGGAATGCTTGTTTTTTTTGGTACAGCTACTTTACCATTATTGCTAATTGCTAACATTTTCTTATTAATTGGAGTTTTTAAGTTAGATTTTTTTCTAAAACTAGGTGCAAAATTAGTTCCAATAAAAAAACTTCAAGAAGTCACTAGTGCAGCATCTACTGGGCTAAAACGCCTTACTCTAACAGCACTTGCAATTAATCTTTCCTTAACAATTTTACTTAATTTATTAGATGTAATTTCTTTGTATGTGCTAGTTCGCGCTTTAGGTGTAGATAATCTAAAGGCTGTAGTTTTTGTTTATCCGCTAGTAATGTTAACTAATCTAATTCCTATTACAATTAGTGGTTTAGGAGTACGTGAAAGCACTTCAGTAGCATTATTTGCATTATTTACTATTGCTAAGGAAGTAGCTTTTAATGCAACATTTCTAGCCTATATAATCAATTCTTTGGTGCCTGCTTTAGTTGGACTTTATTTTTTCCGTGAGCTAAACAGCGAAAACAAAGAAGTTACCATAAATTCTTAAATAATAATTATTTATGTAGCTTTAATTTGGATAATAAGATTTTAACTTGATCTCGTAAATCTTTAGAAACACCCCAAATTAAAAAATAAGCTAGAAGATCTAAAAAACGTGGACGACCCACTTTATAAGACTCTGTTAGTAAAAACCAAAAAACTTTTCTGTCCTTAGTTCGTGCTGCTTGAACTGCAACATTGATTAAAAGACAGGAAATATAAGCTTTTTTGGTAAATAAATCTTGACTAGCTTTCCACCAATTATAGTTATTTTGCCAATTTATTGTAGTTATAGTTCTAGGACGATTTTCTTCAGCATAATAAATTAATAGTGGCTCTGTATTTTTAACGATTTCTATTCTAGCATCTTCTTTATTTACAGCTCTTAGCATCCAATCTATATCTTGGCAAGTTGTTAATGTTGTATTAAATGGTACTCTTAAAAGTAGCTCTTTTTTAGTTAAAATTGTTGAAGGAATAATTACGCCTTGACCACCAAAAATAGATTGTTGACAAAAAAAATATTCGCTAATAGGTTCATCTTCTCTAGGAAAGCGTAGGGGCCAAAGCAAATCACCTTTTTCAGTGCGAACAGTATAAAAACAACTAATAATTGGGAGTTTACTTTGAGACTCTTTTGCTTTTTCCATTTGATGAGCTAATTTTGTTGGCAACCATTCATCATCATCATCTAAAAAAGCAACCCATTCTGCTTTAGCCTTTTCTACTCCAGCGTTACGTGCAGCACTACTTTTAACGGATTGTGGTAAAGCTAAAATTTTTAATCTAGGATCATTAATTAGTAACAATGCTGATAAAGTAGCCTCATCCGGCCCATCAATTACAACAATAAGTTCTAAATTAGTAAAGCTTTGAGTTAGTACACTATTAACGGCTCGCATTAATAATTTTGGGCGGTTAATGGTTGGAATAATAACTGAAACGATAGGATGATTAATAGACATAGCTTAGTTATTTTGTCTAACTAATTTTTCACGAAGAAAATATCTTAGCTTAAGTAATTGACAAAATAAGTATTTAGTTAATTTATTTTTAGGAATTTGATAATTTTTTAAGATTTGACCAAAAACACTATCCCAACCTATTAAAGCTTTATTTTGAAGATTTTCTGCAACAACTCTCCAAAAATAAGCATCAGCTTTTCTACCTAACCAATAAGCAATAAAATTTGCCTTGTTAGAGTGGTTTTGTTGTATTCGCGCTTCTATATCTACAATGTTAGCTAATCTAATCCAAAGTAATGCTTTATATTCTTGCTCGCTTAAAAGTATTTGAGATTGTGAAAATCTATCTTGCAATTTTGGTAAACAGTTATTTAACACACTACTTTGGAAAGATTTTTCGCTACAATAACAATAAATATAAACTAGCGTTTCTGCTGATTTACCTATAAGTTCTTGAAGTTCAGGGCGTTTATCAAAAGACAAGCTTTTTGTCCTAAATTCATCAGTGCTATAAATTGAATGAAAAAGTCCTGCCAATTGAATTTCTTTTGAACAATTCCAGTCTTGCAGATATTGATAAACACCTTTTAAGTGTGTAAGTAGATTTGCTTCAATATGTTCTGTTTGCTCTGTGTTAAGTCCAATCAAAAAATCCAGATATTTTTGAATCTCAGTTGACATAGAAAACTTTTACCAATGCTTAATATTTTTAGCAATTTCATAATATTGTTGCCGAACAAGTTCTAATTCTTCATCACTTTGTAGAAACCAATAAGCCATTCTTTCACGAGCTAAAGTAACTTGTTTAACTAAATTAACTGTTTTTATACTAGGCAAAAAAAATGACTTTGAAACAATTGCACCTCTAGCACCTAAACGAGGAAATTGTGCATAATGTAAGTCTGAAGTTATTGGTAGATTTGTAGTTTTAGCCTGAGCTAATCCTCCAATGCCTAGTTTAATACTAGCATTTGTTATAATTTTAGCAGCCTCTTCAACTTCCTTTGATACCAAGGCTAAATGACGATTTGCTAGTCCAAGACTTAAGGAAAGATCATTAAATCCAAAATAAATCTCTGTTACTCCTTTAATTTGAACTATTTTTTTAATTTCCTGTAAAGCTTTAGCAGTTTCTAGTAGTAAAACTACTTCTGCTTGACAATCTACTAGCTCAATAAATTTAATAACTTCTGATGTAGTAGTAAACATTGGTAACATTAAAACTTCTACACCAAAATTAATTAAAGATTTTATTTCTGTAGATGAATTTTGATTAATAGGATTAGTTCGGCAAAAAAGCTTTGCTCTTTTTATTACTTTTCTTAACTCTATTAAATCCTCTTTTTTATGTTTAGAAATCCAGGTTTCTAAACCTTTTTGACGATTAGCTTTTCCTAATATTTCTAAATCTAGTCCAATACGGTTAATCCTTGCTTCGTCAGCCTTTTGAGCAAGCTCTAAATCATTTGTCCATATAGTCAAACTAAATTCTTCATTCATAAAATAAACTAAAATTTATAAGGTATTTCATTAGTATTATAATTTAAGTAATATTCGTCGGGATCTTTATAATTATATTGTTTATCAAAAAAATTAATAAACATACTTACTTCATTAGAAAGATTTTGTACACCATGCCAAATACCAGGAGGAATAATTAAAAGCATTGGCCTAAGTAAGCTTAAATGAAAAACATCTATTTGTCCTTTAGTAGTAGAATCTTGCCTATCATCAAAAAGCACTACTTTTATTGTTCCATAAGTAACAAAAATATGATCTGTTTGGAGTTTGTGCATATGCCAAGCACTAATAGTTTGGGGTCGAAGAGCAACATTAATAATTTGCTCTATTGGGTAAGAAAAGATTCCCCAATCAACTCTAAATAACTCTGTTGTATGACCATTACGGGTAATAATATTTTTTACTTCTCTTGTTTTTACACCATCAATTAAAGGGTTTAGATAATCCCAATTAGAAGTAATATGATAAGTGCTTTTTTTACTTGAGTTTATAAATGAATCATTTGGCATAAGCAAAAATTATAAGATTTTTCTATTATCTAAGATAAATAGCGTAAGGTAAATTTTAAGAACTATAAATAGTAGTTTAGAATTTAGGATTTTGCAACCGTGATCACTTTTTGTTTTTGCTTAATTTCCTTACCATTAAACTTTCTCTAACTTCTTCAAACTGTTATACTTTCTAACAATATAAGAAACAAAATTTAGGATTAAAAATGTCAGCAAAGCTAAAACCTTTTTATACTTTAGAAGAATATTTTCAACTAATTAAGACTTCAGAAGAAAAGTATGAATATTGGAATGGTCAGATTTTTTTGATGTCTGGCGGGAGCCAAAATCATACCTTAATAGCAGATAACATTTTAACTAGCTTAAAATTCCAACTACAAAATCGCCCTTGTCGTGCAATGAGTGGAGAAGTTGCTATCAAAGTACCTCTAGCACCTCCTTTTCGTTATGCTGATCTTTTAGTTGCTTGTGGAAACTTGGAATTTGAGACTGTTGGTGGGATTGCAACTTTGGTAAATCCTTTGTTAATAGCAGAAGTTCTTTCCCCAACTAGCCAATTTTATGATAAAGGTGCTAAGTTTACTTTATATCAATCAATTGAAAGCTTTAGAGAATATTTATTAGTTGAACAAACTAGTCCTAGCATTATTCATTATGTTAAATCTGAGGATAACACTTGGCTATCAAGTCAAATTAATGGGCTAGAAAGCTCTATTTACCTTTCTTCGATTGACTGTACTTTAGCTTTAAGGGAAGTTTATCAAGATATTACCAATATCTCTATTAGCTAGTTTTATGGATGTAGCTTTAATTTGGATAATAAGATTTTAACTTGATCCCGTAAATCTTTAGAAATACCCCAAATTAAAAAATAAGCTAGCAAATCTAAAAAACGTGGACGACCCACTTTATAAGACTCTTTTAGTAAAAGCCAAAAAACTTTTCTGTCCCTAGTTCGTGCGGCTTGAACTGCAACATTGATTAAAAGACAGGAAATATAAGCTTTTTTGGTAAATAAATCTTGGTTAGCTTTCCACCAATTATAATTATTTTGCCAGTCTACTGTAGTTAAAATTCTAGCGCGATTTTCCTCAGCATAGTAAATTAATAAGGGTTTTGTATTTTCAACAAATTCTATTCTAGCATCTTCTTTATTTACTGCTCTTAACATCCAATCTATATCTTCACAATTTACTATTGAAGTAGAAAATGGGATTTTTAAAAGTAGTTCTTTTTTAGTCAAAATGGTTGAAGGAACAATTACACCTTGTCCCCCAAAAATAGATTTTTGACAAAAAAAATATTCACTTATGATCTCATTTTTATTAGGAAGCTGTAACGGCCAAACTAAATCTCCTTTTTCATTACGAACAATAAAAAAACAACTAATGATTGGGTATTTATTTTTTGATTTTTTTGCAATTTCTAATTGACAACACAATTTTGTAGGTAACCACTCATCATCATCATCTAAAAAAGCAACCCAGTCTGCTTTAGCCTTTTCTACTCCTATATTTCGTGCAGAACTAAGCTTAACTGATTGAGGTAATGCTAAAATTTTTAATCTAGAATCTGTGATCTGTGATAATGCTGACAAAGTAGTTTCATCAGGGCCATCAATTACAATAATAAGCTCTAAATCTGTAAAATTTTGAGTCAATACACTATTAACTGCTCGCATCAATAGTTTTGGGCGGTTAATTGTTGGAATAATTACAGAAACAAAGGGTTCATTAATAAACATAACTTAATTTCAAGTTAAAAATCATTGTGGGTTACCTCAAAAACTCCATTGTTTTTCTTAGGTTTCGTTTTATTTCAGCTATAAACTTAGTGACGCCCACAGCTAAAGCCAATTGTATCTACCAGTAATTTAATGGTCGGATTTTAATTGGACTTTATTTTTTCCGCAAGCTAAACAGAGAAAACAAAGAAGTTACCATAAATTCTTAAGCATTAATTATTTATCTAGCTTCATTTTTTATTTTCAATAGTTGAAAAATACTAATAATTATAGTAAAACTACAAATCTCTGAATAATTTTTATTTATTCTAAAAAATATGCTTTAAAGGTTAATTTTATGACCCATCTTTTTAATTGTTTTGGCTGTAACCAACTAATACAACGCGCTTTAGTCCGAGAAGAAAAGTTTTATTGTATTCAGTGTCTATCTAATCAAGGCCAAGCACCTGAAGAATTAGAAGCATTATACTTAATAGAAAGTTCTGTAGAAGTAACAGAAACAGAAGTATTAAATGAAATGTTAGCTATACGCTAATTTTAGACATGTCTTTACCTAATGAATTAGCTAAAGCTATAGAAACAGAGTTAAACACTATAGATTTTTCTCTTTTTTCTAAAGCAATAGAAGAATTATCCTCTCGCTATCGCAATAGCGAAAAAGTATTAATTTCCTCCTCTGCCCATCGTCTTGCTTATATTGGAGTAAGGCTTCCTGCTACTTATGCTGTAATAAAGTTAGCATTAACACAGTTAAAAAAAGTTTTACCTAACATAGAATTAGCTAGTTTATTAGACTTAGGTGCTGGCCCTGGCACAGTTGCATGGGCAGCATTAAATCTTTTTCCAGAAATTAGCAAAATAACCTTAGTAGAAAATGATAAAGACATGTTGATGTTAGGTAAAAAATTATCTAATAATACTAGTCTTAAATCTGCTGAATGGCTTAACTTAAATCTACTTAAAGATTATAAATTTTTAGCAAATGACTTAGTGACTATGTCTTATGTTTTAGGAGAGTTACCTTTAGCAGAAAGAAAAAACATACTACAAAAAGCTTGGCAAGCTACAAATAAAATACTTTTATTAATTGAACCAGGAACACCAAAAGGGTTTAGTAATATTTTACAGGCTAGAGAGCAATTAATTAGTTTAGGAGCAAATATAGTAGCACCTTGTCCACACCAAGAAACTTGCCCAATGCAGGAAGATGATTGGTGTCATTTTTCCGAGCGTCTACCGCGCTCAAGTCTTCATCGTCGAGCAAAAGCTGGATATTTACCCTATGAAGATGAAAAATTCTCTTATCTTATTGTTTCTAAATTTCTTGTAGATAAACCTTTTGCCCGTATTATCCGCCATCCATTAAAAAGAAAAGGTCATATGCAACTAAGTTTATGTACTAGTAATGGATTAAAAAGCCTTACCATTTCAGCTAGTAAGGCTAATTATAAATCAGCAAAAAAATTAGATTGGGGAGATAGTTTAGATATTGTGTTAGAAGAATAACTTTTTAATTTTATAAAAAGTCTCCCCCTCCGGCCTCAAAATATGGACGATATAATTCATTAAAATCTTTTAAGCTTTTTTCTAAAACTGCTGGTAAAGATTCTAAATCATCAGTATTTACAGTTAAATTAACACAGTTAAGGAATGCCATATAAGTATCTAAAGTTTTTACTTGGGGAGAAACTAACACAACATAAATACGACGGCGATATTTTGGCATTAAAGAACTAACATGGCGCAGTACAGCTATACCCCCCTGGCGAGCAGCATCAAATTGAGGATCTAGCACTAGCATATCTACCTTAACATCATGCATTATTTCTAGAGCTTGTGCTGAACTTTGCGCTATGTGAGTATCATAGTTATTTGTTATAACTTGTTCGATTATTTGGCGTTGATTTTGATCAGCACAACAAATTAACACATTTTTACGCGCCCAGGCATAAGGTGTTTTAGAAGGCTCTGGTGTTTTTGCTACTGCTGGAGTAGCTCCACCACTCATCATTTGCATAAAAGCCATTAAGGTTTCCTGCATATTAGCTGGCGCACCTGCTTTAGCATTTCCTGATCCCATAACATTAGTACGAGCCATTGTATTGTCAACTTTTAATGTTGGTTCTGGCTTAGGAGGAGGAGACATAGTTACAGACTTACGACAACGCGGGCATTCCATAGTAAAAGCATAAGGTGGAGCTTGGCTATCATCAATATGAACATCAAAACCGCAAGAAGGACACATTTGGTTCATAAAAATTTTCCTTTTTTATCTTTCCTTTTTACCTTTCTATCAAATTACGCATTGATCCAGCACCAAAAGAACTACTTCGGCCACTATCCCCACGACTATTATCTTGTCCATTAACTGAAAAATCACTAGAAGTTCCAAGACCTGATAAACGAAGTTGTAAATTGCTTGGGTTAGTTGAGAATGAGAGTCCGTCTTCTTTAGTTATTATTCCTTGACGAATATATTTTTCAATTACTTGGTCAAAATGTTGCATACCTTCTAATTCGCCATCATTCATAGCATCTAACAAGGTTTTGCCTTCGCTTTCACCTTTTTCAATATATTCACGAGTTCTAGGAGTAGATTTTAAGACTTCTACTATAGCTATTCTTCCTTTTCCATCTGCTTTTGGTAATAATCTTTGTGAAATTATATAGCGAAATGACTGTGCTAGTCGTACCCGAATAATATGTTCTTCGTTCTTAGGGTAAAGTCCTATGATACGGTCTATCGTTTTAGAAGCATCTGTAGTGTGTAGGGTAGATAATACTAAGTGGCCTGTCTCAGAAGCTTCTAAAGCAATTTCTGTTGTTTCTAAGTCTCTCATTTCACCTACTAAAATCACTTTTGGAGCTTGGCGCAAGGCTGCACGCAGTGCTAAAGCAAAAGAAGGTGTATCACTTCCTAGTTCACGTTGATTAATTGTGCAGTTTTTATGTGAATGTAGAAATTCTATTGGATCTTCAATAGTAACAATATGATAGTATTTTTCTCGATTAATTTTATCAATAATTGCTGCTAAAGTGGAAGATTTACCGCTACCTGTTGGGCCAGTAAGTAAAACAATTCCATTTTTATAAAAAGATACTTCCCCAAGTTGTGGAGGTAGTTGCAGAGACTCTATAGAAGGAATATCTGTAGGAATAACCCGCATTACAATACAATAAGTACCCCGTTGAGAAAAAATATTAACCCGAAATCTTGTACGCTGATGGATACTAAAAGATATATCTACAGAACCATTCTTTAGCAATTTTTCGGCAGCATCTTTATTACCAGACAGCAAAGACATTGAAATAAGTTCTGTTTGGTAAGGGGTAAGTACCCGTAAACCCTTGATTTCTACTGGTGTAAGTTTACCATTTACTTCTACTTGTGGAGGTCGTCCAACAGAGAAATTTAAGTCGCTAACATTGTCACTAGTTGCTAACATCTTCTCAATTAATGGTGGGAGTTCAAAAAAACTCATCTTGCTTGCCTCCTTAAAATTATACCTTACTAAATTTTACCAGTAGACTTAATTAAAGTTTTGTAAATGGTTCTAGTTCAATTAAAAACTCGTTAGTGCGTTGTTTGATGCTATCATATTTTAGCAAATCAGAAATTACTGCCACAGCACTAACTCCTGTTGCTAAAACATCTTTAGCTGTGTTTAAGGTAATTCCCCCAATGGCTACAACAGGCTTACTAACTAATTGACAAATCTTAAATAATAATTCTAACCCTATATAACCGCCCTCTTCAGCATTAGCTTCAGGTTTTGTTAGGGTAGGAAAAATAGGCCCAACCGCAATATAATCTATGGGGCGTTTATCTGCTAATATTGCTTGTGCTAGTGAGTGTGTTGAGAGGCCAATTATAGCATCCTGGCCTAAAAGCGAGCGAGCCTTTTCTGGGTCTAAATCATCTTGCCCTAAATGAACACCATCAGCTTCTACCATCAATGCAATATCTACACGGTCATTTATAATCAAACTAGCACCTTTTCTACGCGCTAACGTAACTGCTTGCAAAGCAGTTTGATAAAAATCCCCTGTAAGTAGTGATTTTTCTCTTAATTGAATTAATTTTCCACCACCTTCAAGAATTTCATTAACAATTTCTATATGGTTTAATCCTGTAATTTCTCTATCTGTTATTGCATATAGCCCTTTATGATTAAATTTATTTAGCATGAATTATTAATAAATAGAAGGTTTTTCTAGGTGTTTTTAGTTGGCAAACTGGGTTATTATAAACAGAAAATTTCTATTCGTCACCAAAAATTTTTTACAAATCAACTATTATGAGTAATTTACCTAAATCTGATTCTATTTCCGTTGCTGTGTTAGACCTAAACGATGGTTTTAAGAACCAAGGTATTAGTTGTATATACCAACTACTAGATGATTCACAGCAAAATTGGAAAACTCGTCATAATTATGACTTAAACCTTAAAATAGAGCATTTCCGAGTAAGAGATTTTGGAGAAGTACCAAAACATCGTTTTGATATTTATGTTTCTAGTGGCGGCCCAGGCTCGCCTCATGACGGAGAAGGCAAACAATGGGAAGTTGATTATTTCCAACTGCTAGATGATGTGTTTGAACATAACTTACATAGAGAAAGAAAATCTTTCTTTTTTGCAATTTGCCATTCTTTTCAAGTATTAACTAGGCATTTTGGCTTTGCAGAGGTTTGTGATGCTCCACGCTCAGTTTATGGAATTATGCCAGCTTACCCAACGCCGGAAGGAGCTACTTCCTATTTACTAGAAGGGTTAGGAGAGCGATTTTTTGCCTTTGAACGCCGTAATTATCAAGTTGTTCATCCCGATGCTTCAGCCCTTTCTGCTTTAGGTGTAAAAGTTTTAGCACTAGAAAGTAGACATGGTTTAAGGGGTAAAGCCTTAATGACAATATCTATTGGTGAGGAAATCCAGGCTACTCAATTTCATCCTGAAGCTGATAGAGATAGTATTTTACGTAATTTCCTAGATCCAGAAAAACGAGAACATATCCTGGCACACAATGGAGAAGAGCTTTTTAACAAAATGTTAGCAAGTCTTAAAGCAGAAGATCGCGTTAACCGTACACATGATTTAATTATTCCAAGATTTTTAACAAAGGCTTATCATCATTTATTATCAGTAGATAGCCGTAAAACTTCTCGTCTGCCTCGTACACCTTACTTAGTAGATAATCCGCAAACACTTCCAGAAGACTTACTTTATGAAGTTTAATATAAATACAGGGTTGTAAATAACGGCCCTGTATCTACTACAAAAACTTACTATTTAGGAGTATTTCTTGTGTTATCAAATATTTCTCAAGTATTAGTTACAGGCTCAACAGGCTTAATTGGCTCAGCACTAGTAAAATCACTAGAACAATCTGGTTATTCTGTAAAAAAACTAGTTCGTTCTGCTGCTGATCCAAAACTTAATAAATTTAATTGGGAGCCTGAAACAGGAAATATTGACCCTTCTGTCTTAACAAATGCACATGCCTTAATCCATTTAGCAGGAGAAAATATTGCTGAAGGTAGATGGACACAGGAAAGAAAACAAAAACTGCGTGATAGCAGAATTAAAGTAACCAAAAATCTTTGTAATACTCTACTAAAATCTAATGCCCCTATTAAAGTAGCTATTATGGCTTCGGCTACTGGTTATTATGGTAATCGTGGCAGTGAAATATTAACTGAAGAAAGTAGCCCAGGCACAGGATTTTTAGCTGACCTAACTAAAGAATGGGAAGAAGCAAATAAAATCATCTCTGACAATGGTATTAGACTTATTAATTTACGTATTGGTATAGTGCTTAGCCCTAATGGAGGAGCTTTAAGTAAAATGATGCTGCCATTTCAACTTGGCCTAGGAGGTCAGCTTGGCGATGGAAAACATTATATGAGTTGGGTAGCATTAGACGATGTGATTAATATAATTTTATTTTTGCTAAAAAATCCAGAAATATCTGGAAATATCAATGTTACTGCCCCAAACCCTGCTACTAACGCAGAATTTACTAAAGCTTTTGCTAAAGCATTATATAGACCTAGCTTTTTTACTGTGCCTGCTTTTGCTGCTAGAATTGCGTTTGGAGAGCTAGCCGATGAAGCATTATTTTCAAGTTGTCGGGCTATTCCAGCACGACTTCAGGCAAATGGTTATCAATTTCTCTACCCTAATTTACTACCTGCTTTAGAACATTTATTAAAAAAATAATTGTTATTTTTTCGGCAAATCTTTAGTAAACTAAAGCTATGTTAAATTCCTTATCTAATTTTGAATTTTCAGTTCCAATAGTAGATGACTTTGGTCGTGTAGTAAAACGCCGTAAAAAAACAGCCAACTGTTACATCCAGGATCTTGATGGGGTAGCTTTAGAAATGGTTTATATTCCATCTGGGAAGTTTTTGATGGGAAGCATTGAAGGCGATCAAGACGAAAAACCTCAACATTTAGTAAATGTCCCTGAGTTTTTCATAGGTAAATTCCTTGTTACACAAGCTCAATGGAGAGTCGTTGCTAGTTGGCCTAAGATTAGCCAGGATCTACCAGCAGAAATTTCTATGTTTCAAGGTGATGATTTACCTGTAGAACAGGTTTCTTGGTATGATGCTATAGAGTTTTGTGCTAGATTATCAGCCAAAACAGGCCATTACTATCGTCTACCCTCAGAAGCAGAATGGGAATATGCTGCCCGTGCTACAACTACAAGCCCTTTTGCTTATGGTACAACAGTTACCACAAGACTAGTAAACTATGATGGTCAAGCCCCTTACGGCCAAGCTCGCAAAACTATTTATCGCAATACTACTACAGCAGTAGGAAGTTTAGCTAATGCTAACCTTTTTGGACTCTATGATATGCATGGAAATGTCTGGGAATGGTGCCAAGATGTTTGGCATGATAACTATGAAGGCGCACCTGTTGATGGTACTGCTTGGACAGTGGGAGAAAAACCAAATTTAAGGGTTCTACGTGGAGGTTCATGGGACTATTTTGGTTATGGATGTCGCTCTGCTTTTCGTGATAGAGCAACAGTTCATATTAGAAGCCCTTTTAATGGTTTACGCTTAGTTATGCACATAGAACAAACTATTAATTAAACTAACTAACTAAAATGGATAAACACTGTATTTTAATTGCTGATGATGACATTATGACTTTGAAAATCCTTGAAAAGGCTCTTCAAAGTTTAGATTGTAAAGTAATTACAGCACTAAATGGGCAAGAAGCTTTGGAAAAATGTTCCGAAATTCAACCTAGCTTAATTATTTCTGATTGGCATATGCCTGTATTGGATGGGATAGACCTATTTTTTCATATAAAAAATTCTGCGGCCTTGCAACACATTCCTTTTATATTTCTTACTACTTCAGATGATGAAGAAACTAAAATCGCCCTTTTAGAAACAGGTGTTGAAGATTATTGGAATAAACCGTTTAATGCAAAGGAAATTCTAGTAAGAACTAAAAAAATTTTAAGTAGGCTTACTTTATCTCAAACAGGTTCACAAATTATAAGCAACCAACAATCTAATAATAATGATATTGATACAGTTACAAGAGCCGTCTTAACACCACCAAATTTTTTAAGTTCGGGTTCTTCTGATTCTTTGGAAAATTATGATGAACCAAATGAAACATATTTACATGTCAGCAAAACATTAAATAACAGGTATAAACTATTAGAACCTATTGGTCGCGGTGGAATGGGGATAGTTTATCGAACGCATGATTTATTAAAAAACCAAGAAATTGCCTTAAAATTACTTCGTCGAGAATATGTTTCAAACAGTGTTGAAGTTCGGCGGTTTGCCCGGGAAGCTTCAACAGCCTTAAGAATTAAACATCCAAATGTAATTGAAACTTATGAATATGGGTTAATAGCATCTGGACAAGCATTTATCACAATGGAGATACTAACAGGTCATTCACTAATGAATGAGCTAAGAAGAAATATTACTGTTTCCAAAGACTCTGCCTTAAAAATAATGAAGCAGGCTTGTTTAGGGGTTTTAGCGGCTCATAAACAAGATGTAATTCATAGAGACTTAAAGCCAAATAATATTTTTCTAGTATATTCTCCTGAAAATGAGCCAATGGTTAAGGTATTAGATTTTGGTATTGCAATATTGCAAGTTAAACCTGATGACAACAAATCTGCTCCTGAACGTTTGACAGACCCTAATATTATAATTGGAACTCCAGAATATATGTCTCCAGAGCAAATAAATAAACGAGATATCGAAAAAGAGACAGATATTTATTCATTAGGAATAGTTTTTTATGAAATGCTTACTGGACAAGTACCATTTTTGGGTACAGATGTAGAAATATTGATAGCTCATATTAGTAAAAAACCAACACCCATTAGCCAAATAATTCTTATAGAACCCGAAATAGCTAGTTTAATAATGAAGATGTTAGCCAAAGACCCTAAAGATAGGCCAAGCTTAGAAATAATAGTTAGTACGCTAGACAAATACATTAAGTAACTTATGGTCTTAAAGCTTCTTTAGCACGTTTTGCTAAAAGATGTCCTGGCATAATTTCCAAAGCTTTATCAAACATTAAATAAGCTTGTTTTGGCATATTCATCCTTTGATAAAGTAGCCCAAACTCTACATAATAATCTGGATTTTTTGGCTCAAGTTCAATAGCTTTGCTAAATTGTTCTTTTGCTTTAGCTTGTTCATTAAGATGTAGCAAAGTACGAGCTAAAAATATTCGGTATTCTGCATGTTGAGGGGCAACATCTACAGCAGCCTGAAAAGCATAATAGGCTTGTTTATATTCATAAGATTGAAAATATTTAATTCCCTTTTCAAACATACTTTGAGCAGCCTGATTTTGTTGTGGGCTTGTAGTCCTATTTTGATAGGGTTCTGATGTTCGATTAAAAAAATTATTTTTAGGATAGCTATCAACCCTGGAACTAGCAAAGTTATTAGCATTATTACTAGCTCTATTTTCTACTCTAGCAGGTTGGTAAACCTTGTCATGTCTTACATCACTTGGTATTGAAACCTTAGCATTTGAACTAGTAGTTCTAAAACTACGATCATAGTTTTGTCGAGTAGTTAGATTGATTAAAACTCGATAAGCTTCAGAGATACGGGTAAAAATCTTCTCTAAATCATTGCGCAAGCTAATGTTATATTTAGCTAGTTGAGCATTATTATCTGGGTGAAATTTCTGTGATTGTTCTGCATAAGCTTGTCTAACTTCTTCTTCTGTAGCACTTCTAGAAATACCTAATAAAGCATAATGATTCATACTATCTAAAGTAGTGTTTATTTTCTCTACTTCATAACAAAAATTTGCCGCGCTTTGCATATCAAAAGCAGGTGTTTTGGGTTTATGGTTAACTATTATTTGAGAAATTGACATTGCTTCTTCATCTTGTTGAACAGGCTGTTCTTCTTTAACCCATTCAAGTAGCCCAACGGCTACTAAACCGCAAAGTGTCCTAATGGTTTCATCTTCAGGAAGTCCCCCCATAGATAGAATTTCTTCTATTGACCGAGCATTTTCAATACGCGAAACAATAAAAGCTTCTTTAGGGTTAAGACTTATTGATTGGTAGAGTAAAAAAGGGTCTTTTGTTACGCAAAGTTTCCAACGAAAATCACCTAGCCATTTTTTTACTAAATCAATGCTTTGAATTTTTCTTAGCCCTTCAAAAATAATATCTGCTGTAGAAAGGGAAACCTTTATCGAGCTTTTTCTAGCAACTTCTCTATAAATTTCATAGCGGCCATTTTCCCAGGTAAAAAGCGAGTAAGTGATGCTACAAAATTGTTCTGAAATTAAATCTTTTAATTGTTCTGGAGAAATCCATCCACCTTTAATTAAAGCCGCACCAAAGCGTAAATTTTTTTCTTTGACTAATTGAGAAACTTGGCTAAAAGTTTTTTGGTCAATGCGCCCTATTCTAACCATTGTTTCGCCAAATCCATCTTCAAGTAAATTACTTTTAGCATAAACAATGGCACCTTGGTCAAAGTAAAGGGTTTTAGTAACATTTGCATTAAGACAAGTAAGTCTACCGCTTAAACGCTCTCTATAAATGCGTCTTAGCAAAAATGGGAAAGGCATATCATAAAAGTTGCCTCCCTCATCTGGTGGGCCATCACCTGTACTATCAAATTGTGATTCCATTGCTCCAGAATTTTCGCTAATTGGAGATGTCCAAGTTTCTACTGGAGGAACATAGTTTTTTGAAGTTGCTGATGGAAGTGTGTTTTGTTGTTGAACAGCAGGACTTTTAGCCTTTTCAGCTATATCTTCTGGCTTATTTGGATTAGCTGTATTGTTTTGTTCTGATAAAACTTTAGTGTTAATAAACTCTGAAACAAAAGCATTAGATCGCTTGCTATACTGAGTAACTATTTTTTGTAGTCTACGCTTTAACTCTGTAGCACTTTTTAATCTCTTACTTAAATCTACTAGCAACATTTCAGTTAAAAGCTCTGCTAATTCCCAACTTACCTGTGCATGAGATTCCCATTCCATATGCTTAGTCGTATGGTTAAACATTTTGCTAGGGTGAATCCCTGTCAATAAATAAAGTATTGTAGCACCAGCAGCATAAAGATCGCTTTGTGGCACAGGTGAACCTATTATTTGCTCTGGTGGTGCATAACCAGGCGAGCCAATTAATGTTTGTATATTACTTTTTATATTTGTGGATTGATAAACTGCTCCAAAATCTATTAACTGTATTTTGCCATTATCATGACGCATTAAGTTTTGAGGTTTTATATCTCTATGAATAATTGGAGGGTTATGGCCATGTAAATATTCTAAAATGTCTGCTATTTCTACTAAAATAGTGCAAACATCTTGTTCTCCAAAAGTTCTTTTACGTGATTTTAATTCATCATAAAGAGTTTGGCCTGGAATCCAATCTTGTACTAAGTAAGAATATCCGCTATCAGTAAAATAAGCATAAAGTTTTGGGATCCCAGGATGTTGTAAACTAAGTAAAACTTTTGCTTCACGCTGGAAAAGCCGTTCGGCTGTAACGGCTGGATCTTCTTCTGCATCTTCAATGTTATCTGTAACATGTGGAAATAGCTCTTTTAATACTCTATATTCACCAAAACAATCTCTATCTTCTACTAAATAAGTAATTCCAAACCCTCCTTTACCAATCATTCGGTCTACTTTATATCTATTGCGTAATACTTTACCTGCAAATAATGATCGACAATTTGAACAACGTTCCGTAGATGTTACCCTAGTATCAACGCAACGAGGATTGGAACACTTTACCATTTCAGGAAAACTCCCTATTTTCCAACAAATTAAAAACTTAAGTCTGTTTATTAATTAGCAAAATTTTTGAAAATTAGCTAGAAATAATTTTAGTTTATTAGAAAAATATAACTTTACTAGCTATATTCTATTTAATATTAAAACTATTAGTTTATTTCTATAAGAACAACTGGGAGAACAACCTATTTATTTACCTAGCATTCCTAAAACATCCCCTATTAGGAATAAACCATCTTTTTTACTAGTTACATACTGCTCACCCCAAAAGGTTAGCCTATACCACTCAACACCAAAACCAACAGGTTCAATTAATTTTTCTTCTACTAGTTCAGAAATTGGCTTATAAAGCTCATCTTCTGGCAAACCAACTTCTTCAACAATTTTATATAGACCTAACCTCTCATTTTCTAATCCTTCACCAAATTTATGAAATGCCCTTAGAATAGCTCTTTTTATTTCTTTATCTTGGCTCATATAAAGTCCTTATTAAAATGTTAGGGTTATTTTGTAGGGAATGTGCTTTATTGTATTAAAAAAGAGACACTTTTACGACAAATTTTTATCTTTTCTTAAAGTTTTTTTTGGATATTATCTTTATAAAATAGCATCATTAATTATTTAAGCCATATCTATAAACCGAGCGCGAATTTCTGGAGTAGGCATCATACAACTGTCATATTTCCCAAAAACTTTATAGCGGTTTTTAGCAAATAGATCATAAAAAAAATCTCTTAATGCTCTAGGAACTATATTAGTTAATTGAGCAAGTCGCCAAATGCCTCCAATATGTTTAGCAATTGCAATTATAGCCTCAGAGCGAACCAGTATTCGCTCTGAGTTATCGGAAAGTCGTTCTAGTAAAATAACGGAATCAATTTGAACAAGTTCTGGATGACGTAGCACAACAGCTTTGCCAAATTCACTTTGTAAAGGCGCAAAGAGTATTTTTCCAGATTTGTCTAGCTTAATGATTGTTTGTACTGTTTGGTTACAAAAACCACAAACACCATCATAAAGCATTACAGGTGATTTATCTTTATCAACCATAAATTTACCTAATCTACTTAGATAAAGCTTCCTCAAAATCTGCAATTAAGTCTTCAGTTGCTTCAATACCAACAGAGAGGCGAATTAATGTATTAGTAATTCCTATTTTTTCACGTTCGTTTTGCGCTATTCCAGCATGAGAAGTAAAAGCAGGTTGGCTTATTAAAGTTTCTACTCCACCTAAACTTGGAGCTTTAAGAGGAATTGTTAAGTTTTTAATAAAGTTTAATGTTGTTGCCTGGTCGCCTTTTAACTGAAAGCTTATCATTCCACCAAAACCAGCAAAAAGCTCCCTTGCTCGTTTGTGTTCTGGATGTGTTTCTAAACCAGGATAATTAACTTTTGCTACCTTTGGATGAGTGCTTAAAAACTCAGCTACCTTTAATGCACTTTCATTTTGACATCTAACTCTTAGAGCAACAGTTTTTATTCCTCTATGAAGCAAATAAGCTGCATGCGGGTCTAAACTACCACCTAAATGATTAAGTTTATGAGTAAATTTTTCTACTAACTTTGCTGAACCTACAACAGCACCAGCAACTATATCAGAATGTCCATTTAAGTATTTAGTACAGCTATGTAAGGTTAAATCAAAACCAAATTCTGAAGCTCGAAAATTAACTGGAGAAGCAAAAGTATTATCAATTAAGGAAATTAAATTATTTTTATGAGCAAATTCAACTATAGCTTTTAGATCTGCTACTTGTAGTAGCGGATTAGTAATAGACTCTACATAAATAGCTTTTGTATTAGGTTTTAGCTTAGCTGTCCAACTACTAGGATCAGTTCCATCAATAAAATCATAGGAAATACCAAAATTTTCTAAATCTTTACTAACAAAATCATGTGTTCCACCATAAAGACAATTTTGAGCTAAAAGATGATCTCCTGCTTTTAGTACAGTTAAAAGTGCTGTAGTAATTGCCGACATACCGCTAGCCGTTACTTGAGCCGCTTCACCATTTTCTAATGCAGCAATTTTTTTGCTCAATGCAATATGGTTTGGTGAATTATTAAGCCTTATATATCTAATATCGTGGTAACTGTTTTCTCCTTCATATTCAAACATAGCTGTTTGAAAAATTGGCATACTTACCGCGCCATCAATTCTAGGTTCCGGCTCGCCAGCATGAATAATTTTTGTCTCTAAACGCAAAGTATCTTTTGTCATACAATTAAAAGTCCTTAATGATTTTTACTTTGAAAGAAATATTATTTCTTCATTAATATTTTGCCGTGCTATCTGCTCTAATTTTGCCAGTTCATCAGTAAAAAAGATATGTTCTCGTGCCAAAAAGCTACTAAGTATGCTTTTACGGCTACGACGATATAAAAACCAAGGCACCCAGGAATATTCTTTTCTAATTGCCTGATGATATTGCTGATAAATTTCTGGACTAGCTCCTAAAATTGATAAATCTAGGTCTAGAAATATCTTTCCATCTTCAGCTAATCCATTGATACTATGGGTTTTGGTAGCAATTATCATTTTTTCTACTAAATTTATGGTAGTAATAGGAATATTTAATTCTACTAGCATTTTTACCGTAAGTTCCGCACTTTTTTCTTCATTACTACTTTTTTTTGTATTGTAAATTACATCATGAAACCAAATTGCAAACCGTACTGAATTATAGTCTTGAAAATAATTTTTTAATTTTGCTGCGGATTTTAATAAGAAATGTATATGACTTAAATTATGGTAAAATCGCTTTTTTTCCGAGTATTTTTCTATTATTTCTTTAAGATATTTTTCTGCAATTTCTTCTTGAATGCCATAATTAGTTAACAATTCCTTCCACTCTATTTGCAAGTAGTTTAAGCCTTGACTGTCTAGTTGAAAGAAATTTTCTATATTAGCCATATTTTTATACTTACTAGCTTTTTTCCTCAGTATCTTTAATAAATTTATCTACTTCATATTTTAAGTTTTCTGTATAATACTGCCACTGAGGATCATCTTTAAAATTGCTATAAGTAACCCGATGTAGAATCATTACCAATAATTTTAATACTAAAGCCATAAATTTATATTGCATAACTAGTCCTAAGTTTTAATAATTAAAGTTCTATCCTAAGCAATTCAACATCAAATACGAGTGTTGTATTAGGTGGTATTCCGCCAGGACTTCCCTGTTCACCATAGCCTAAAACTGATGGGATAATTAGCCGACGTTTTCCACCTACTTTCATTGTTGTAACACCTTCCTCTAGCCCTTTAATTACCTGTCTTAAACCTAATCTGAAACTAAAATTTTCCGTTCTATTTTCGGAAGTTTCTACTACTTTTCCATTAGTTAGCCTTACTGTATATTTAATAACTACTACTTTGCCTCTAGTTGGGCTAGCTCCTTTACCTTCCACTAAATCAATATACTTAAGCCCAGAAGATGTCTTTGTTGCCTGTTTTTGCATCTCCTTAAAATTAAAATTTTCATCTTGAAAACTTTTTACAGTTATTTTATTGGCTGAACTAGATAAATTAGGCAGAGCTAAAACACTAACAGAAATACTTAGTAATAAAGTTAAAACTATAGATTTTAATAACATAGCGGTTAAATTCCTCCAACAAATCTACAAGGATTAAGTATATTTAAGGGATCTAATTTATTTTTTATTGTTTTCATTAGCATAACACTTGCAGGAGGTGTTCCCCAAGTATCTAATAATCCAGTAAAAGCATCATCCAGTAAAATTAAATGTCCGCCAACTTTTTCAGCAGAATTTCTTATTTGGCTAAGTGCTGCAACTAACTCACCTAGTTTATAGGCTGTAGTTTCATTTAAGTTATCTAAATCATTGATAGAAACATTATTAATAAAGCTTTGATCAAAAAATCCCTGAATAGTTCCTTTTCCTGGCTGAACCAATAAATAATAATCTTTTGTTACTAAATTTAGAATTTTAGTAATTTCACTAGCTAGCCCTAATACTTGAGAGGGCAACACAGCAACTTGAAATTGACCAAAAATATTTGGCTCTTCTGCAAAATCTACTAATTTTTGCCAGTTAATATAATTTTTATCAGACTGATGTATCATAGTAATTTCTTTTGTTAAACTTTTCCAATATGTAGAAAGTGTTTCTTGCTGGTATTTAATAGCATTTGTTGAGCCAGCAAATTGAGCAGTTAAGAGCCATTGATTTTCTTTTATTTGTACTTGAGGAAAACAAACCCTTGCGGCTTGTTGGTTAAGTAGCTCTAAAGCAATGGGTTGCAGTTGACTACTTAATAAATTATTTACTGCTGTATGTAAATTACTAGAGGTAAGTACACCTAAGACAATAGCATTGTCTAATGGTTTAGGTCGTAGCTTAAAGCTAGCTTCAACAATAACGGCTAGCGTCCCAAAACTACCTGTATAGAGTTTCATTAAGTCATAACCAGCAACGTTTTTTACTACTTTTCCACCTGCTTTAGAGATTGATCCATCAGCACCTACAACTTTAATTCCTATTAACCAATCTTTAATGGTTCCATTAGCTAGGCGTGTTGGGCCATAGCTATTAGTAGCAATAATTCCTCCTACAGTCGCAACCTTAGCAAAAGAAGGCTCTAGCGGTAAATATTGATTATGTTGGTTTAAGCGAGATTGAAAATCAGCAAATACTGCCCCAGCTTGAACAGTTGTTGTAAGGTCTGCGCTTTCATGAATTAAGATTTGATTTAGCTTTTTGGTAGATAGAAAAAAATCTGCCTTGGCTGGAGGGTTACCTATTTTTAGCTTAGTCCCTCCTCCGACTGGTATAACAACTAGTTTTTCTTTATTTGCTAATAATAAAACTTCTGCAAGTTGTTCAATAGAATGGGGATAAACTATTGGTAGTGTTTCATTTTCAAGACATTTTAATCTATGTTGGTAACTACCAATTTGATCTATAGCCAAAATGCTAGCTAGCTTTTGCAATGGCAAAACAATTTACTCCTCTAAAACAATAATCGGATGTGGTAAAGCAATGTTTTTGCTCACCATAGTTTCACCATTTTCTATTACATCAGCAAGGAAAGTTCGTAAATTTTTACATAAACTGTTTAATTCTAATGACATATAAGGAGTAGGAAGGTTTTCTAGTTTTTTAAGTGAATTATTAATACAAAGATGTGCGCCACGTGTATTATTTCGATCATAATGAAGTAGTGCTGCTGCTGCTTGTATTAACCCTTGATAAAAAATCTTTTCGTCGCCTTTAGCGTGTTTCCAAATTTCTTCCCAAGCCTCATGTGCTTCCCAATATTTTCTTTGATTAAAAAGCTCTATTCCTGTTAAATATTCTATAGAATAGAGTTGCCTGCATTTTTCATTCATTAAAATTTTTTAACTTTACTCAAATTTTAGTGGCAGTGTAGCAATTTTTACTTCCTGTTTTCCAACAATACCAATAATAGTTGCCTCTGCTAAAGTACTTGCCTGTAAATTACTGGTATTAGCAAGCTTAACTTCTACAGAAATAAACTCTGTGTCTGTAGAGGTTTTAGGAAGCTTTATTTTTTCTACTAATGCTTTTTCTTTTGGTAGGTTAATTTTTACTAAATAAGAAGTAAATTCTTCTTGGCTATTTTCTTCATATTTTGGCAACCTGACAGCAAAACTTGATTGTGTTCCTCGTGTTAATAAAATCGGTGAAATTACTGCACGAGTATTATTAATTAAATTACTAATTGTGTTACGTGTAGCTAAAGCCAATGCTAGTTTTATACTGCTTAAAACATTAATCTTAGGGATTTTGCTAATAACTGTCGGCTTTTCAATAATACTTGGCTTAATGTCTATTTTCTGTTGCTCAATACTAGCTAATTCATCTGAAAGTTTTTTACTTAATGTTTCTGATTTTACCAATCTATCTTCAAAAGTTCTTTTTTCCTGATTAATTTTGGTTAATTCTTGTTGTAATTGATTAAATTTTTGCTGCCAGTAAATTTGCAGCACAGCTAAACTAGTAACCATTATAACTGCTGCACTTGTAGCCCATAAGAGTTTAGGAAAAACCATTGACTGCTGAAAGCTACTAATAAAACTAGCAAACAAGCTATTTTTAACTCTACTTTTGACAACTCGGCTGTCAGTATATTCTAAGTTAATTTCTGGAGTGTCATTTAAGTAAATTATCGCAAGTTTTATTTGTTGATTTTCATTAAGCTTAATATTTTCTTTAAGTTCTTGTGTTATTTCTTCAGAAAATATTCTATGAAAAATCAGTTTTCCTCTCTCATCTATAAGCTCTATAGATTCCAAAGGCTCATCTAAATTCGGTCTTAGACTAAGCAATTTCACTTGATCATCTACTTTACAAGAGGTAAAAGGCCAACCATTTGCACAAAAAGTAATTTCTTGTGGTAAATAATCAAAATGCTCTTTTCTTTTTTCTTCTAGTTGCTTTAATAATAAAGCCTGATTAGAACCAGTTTTATTGCTGTTAAATGGGCTGTTGTTATTGTTTTGATTGGGTTTATCAGAATTATCATCATTGTTATTGCCATCTCGATCAAGAACATCAAAAGGGCTACGTTCATTTAGCAAAGGCAATGAATGAAGTTGATTAACAATATCTAAGCATTTACCACAACTAGTTAAATGCTTGATTGGCAAATCTTTAGAATTGCCAGAGTAAAACTTTTGCCATTCATCCCGTGAATAGCAGGGGCCTATTTTGGCTGCAAAAATAATTTTCTTTAACTCATCAACAATATTTGTCATTGTTTTTATTTATTTACTTGTTTTGCTTAAGGTTAATAGATATTTTTGGAAGCTACCATTGAAGACAAAAAAAGTAATAACAATATAACAAGCTAAATTAAAAATTTTTCCTGTAAAACTTGAGCTAATTTTTCTATATCTGGCTCAATTGATATTGGCTCACCTGCTGCTTGACGAGCAGTTTGCACATCCTTTAATCCATTGCCAGTAATAGCAACTAAAGCTGTCTCATCAGGCTTTACAATGGATTCTTCTCTAGCGCGTTTTAGCCCTGCTAATGCAGCAACTCCGGCTGGTTCACCAAATACAGCAGCACTTCTAGCAGCAAGCCTCATTGCTTCTAAAATCTCCTCATCCGTGACTTGAATCATTTCACCATTAGAATCTTGAATTGCTTTTAGAGCTTTACGCCAATTTCTAGGCTCACCAACACAAATACTATCAGCAATGGTCTGTGCATCTGATGTTATTAAGTCTGAATTAGTGCGAAATGCTTTTACAATTGGGCTTGCACCCTCGGCTTGTACACCTAGCATTTTAGGCAAACGTTTTGCTATTCCTAGTTTGTGCATTTCCCAAATGCCTTTCCAAGCTCCTGCAATAGTGCAACCATCGCCAACAGAAAAAACGACCCAATCCGGCATATTATCCGCCATTTGTTCACCAATTTCTAAGCCAGCAGTCTTTTTTCCTTCCACTAAATAAGGGTTTACAGCAGCATTACGATTATACCAACCCCACTTTTCACAAGCCCTTTGACAAAACCACCACGCATCTTCATAACTTCCCTTAACACGTATTACAGTAGCACCAAAAATCAAAAGTTGAGTAATTTTTGGCTCTGGTGCGCGTTCAGGGACAAAAATAATACTTGCAATTCCCATTGCCGCAGCAAAACCAGCTAAAGAGCTAGCAGCATTGCCCGTTGAGGCACAAGCAATAATTTGCGCCTTTTTTTCTGTAGCCTTTACCACTCCAACCGAGCTAGCACGATCCTTAAAAGATGCCGTAGGGTTACGTCCATCATCTTTAATATAAACAGTTTTCATGTCCAAGGTTGAAGCAATTTTTGGTGCATTATAAACAGGTGTCCATCCTACTTGAAGATGCGGTAGTGGTGTATTTTCTGCAATAGGAAGTAGTTCTAGGTAACGCCAATGGTTAAATTCCCGACTAGTTAGAGTTTCTTTAGTCAACGTTTTAGCAGCTAGATCATAGTCATATTCTATGTCTAAAATTCCATCTAACCCACAGCTTGAGCAGGTATATTCTTGTTCTAAAGTATAGATTTTATGGCACTTAACACAGCGTAAAGAAGTAATGTGGCGAGTCGTCATGTATTTTCCTTAGTTATTTTGTTTTTCAAAATAATAAGCGATATTTTTTTATAAAACTACTTTTTGAAGATAATCTGGAAAGTTTAGGAAAAATTCTTTTATTTTCTGTATGTTTTTTCTTTCCTTCTACGTCTCCTAATAACAGCTAATTAAGTGCATTAAATTATATGAATATTACTAACTAAATATTCATAGGTTGTTCTTTTACTTTTGGAAGCTGTTTATCTAACATCAAGCTAATCAATACCAAAAGAAAAGTTTATAAAAGTAATACTACTATATTAAATCAATCTAAAAACACAAATAATTTCCTATGATTTTAGGTACAAAGCTTCACGTATAGTTGATTACATAGTAAGTAGTTAGTTATTAGCAAGAAATTTAAAAAGAAAGTTCTTTCCTAATATGAATTTTCTTAAAAATAATCAAGGAGAAATTTATGAGTTACAATTTGCCAAAGTTTAAATTCTTAACTTTACTTATATTTAGTTTATTTATCATGGTTCCTTGTGTTCTAGCGCAAGGCACTCCAGCAGATAGAAAAACTGAAGCTGAAGCTGAAAAATTAAGAGCTGAAGCTAGGTTAGCTGAAGCAAATGCCAGAAAAGCAGAGATTGATGCCGCCAATACAGCTTTTTCAGCAAGGTTTCCTATCTCTACTAGCAAGCTTTTGGAAGGAATGACAACCATTAATGATAATGTAGTAATAGAACCTCAAACAGTTTCTTATATTTCTATGGCAGAGCTTGCCAACAGAATTGTTGCAACTATTAAAGAAAATGAGACTTTGAAATCCAGTACAAGTTTATCTGTCTACAATGAAAAAGATGTTAGTTTGTTGCTCACTTATCAAGTGGCAACAAAACAAATTGAATTAATGCAGGGTGCTTATTGTAGTTTGATAACTAATTCTGATTGTCCTAAAAAACCTTCTGATGGGACTAGTGGTTCTATTACTTCAATAGCACCTCTAAAAATAGCACAAAGTTTTTTAGGTGGTTTTGTTGATTTAACAGCTTTTTTAAGAACAAATGTCGAAATAAAAGGACAAACTTTTGATATAGATGAAAGTGCATTAGTAGCAGAGGTATTTAGAGCCGTTCAAACAGATAAAGATTTAAGAAAAGACCTTTATTATCCTAAAACCTTTCCTCCATTTTTAGAAAACATCGGTTCTGAAATTTTAGATCTTCTAGAAAAAGTAAATAATCTTAAAAATCTGTCTCAAAACATAGAGGATAAAAATAGCGAAATCACAGAAAAGGAAAAAAGTATAAAATCAACGGAAGAAGAATTATTAGTTTCCTCAAAGAAAGAAAAAGAAGAAATAGAAAAAGCTTCCCGACTTATGGAAGTTTATGCACCTGATGTTTACAAAGAAAACATAGATATTTCAGCAAAATTCAACAAAATAGCAGCTTCAACCTATTCCATGCCTTTAAAGGAAAAGGAAATGATCTTAGCTTTTAGAGATAACATTAAGATTATCCAAGATTTAAAGACATCTTTAACAAGCAAAAAACTAAAGCTTGAAGGTGAATTAAGTTCTCTAAAAAAAGAGTTTGAAAGTTTAGCAGGTGATCTAGCAAAACTTGATCAAGAAAAATTAAAAGTGGTTATTACCCAACTAAAAAATCTCAACAAACAGTTTGATAATTATGTTACATCTTTTACTCAAGTTGATAGCACAACAAAAACTAACCTTTTAACATCTTGTATTAAGGCAGAACACTTAAATCAAGCTTTAACTCCAAAACATTGTTGGATTGAATTAAAAGTTATCAAGGCTGGCGGTAACAACCGAATCAAAACCAATCTAATTATAGATATATTTACTGGTGGCAATCGCCTTTCTCATAGCGGAGGTGTTATTGTTTTATATAACCTTTTTGATAGTACAGGTAAAGTTCTCTTATCAGACACTTTAACAAACTACAAAGGTTATATAAATGCCAGAAAAGTTAAAAACCTTGCCAAAGATTTCAAGAATCTAGATCACCCTACCTTACAGTAAGTTACTGTAAATTAAGATTGACCCCAATAAAATAGCTAATAGAAAGGACTCTATTTTTATGTCTAATACTAGACGTTTTGTTATACAGACTTGTGACGTTAAACCAAATGATGTAAATGAAGAAATGCACCTTGTACAAAAATATCTTAGACGTTTTGGATACCTACAGCAAAAATGTGAAGATAGAAGGCTAGATGAACCAACAGAAAAAGCTTTGAAGCTTTATCAAAGAAATATGAGCCTTAAAGAAACAGGTTATTTAGATAAAGAGACTGTAGATGTTTTAAATTTACCTAGATGCGGTCTAAGAGATATACCTCCATCAGGTGAAGAAATAGCTTCAAATTTTGTCGTTCGTGGTTGTAGCTACCAAGCAAGGTTTCGTACTTTGACTTATGCTTTTATAAATGGAACAAATGATATAAATGGCAACAGTGAGCAACAAGCTGTTAGAAATGCTTTTGCAACTTGGCAAAGAGAAATCCCCATAGATTTTCAAGAAGTTGGTTTGGCTAACAGTCCAAACTTTAGAATAGGATGGTTTTCTGGCAACCATGGAGATAATAATCCATTTGATGGTATTGGAAATGTTTTAGCACATGCTTTTTACCCTCCTCCATGTGGTGGTGTAAATGCTGGTACATTACATTTTGATGAAGACGAAACTTGGGGACTGTCACACTCAATAAACACATTTGATACTGAAACAGTCGGCTTGCATGAAATAGGTCATTTATTAGGTTTAGCTCACTCTACAGTACAAAACGCTGTTATGTTTGCAAACTATAGTGGACAATTACGCTCTTTGTCAAACGATGATATTCAAGGAGTTTGTTCTCTTTATGGTCGTAGAGGCCCAGAATTAAGAGTCTTGTCTAATTTGCGAAACATTGGAGACAGAGTTTTTAGAGATAATGAATTTACAGGAACAAAAGGACAACCCAACATTTTAGAAGGATTTCAAATAAACATTACCCAACCAATTCCTAATGTAAGTTTAAGATATAAAGCTCATTTACAAGGTATTGGAAATGTTCCTTTTGTTAGTGAAGGACAATTTATTGGTACTCGTGGACAATCCAGAAGGTTAGAAGGGTTTTCGATTGAACTTACTGGTAGTGCTGCAAATAATTACAACATTTTATATATGGCACAACTGGAAGGACAAATAGATACCCCTATGCTTAAAAACGGCCAATTTTGTGGAACAACAGGACAGTCACGTAATATTGAAGGAATTTTAGTTAGGATTGAACCAAAATAGCTTTTCATTTTGCAAAAAGACTATGATAGTCAGATGATATATTTATACATCTGATCATCATAGTCTTACACATTCAACTTCTCATTTTTGGTTATTTTATTGACCCATTTTATTTTCAATTTAAGCGAAATTTAACACTTCTATTAAGCCTCTTCTCAAAACTATACAAATTTATTACTTTAAAAAAACCACATTTAATACAACATAACATAAGCAAACTGCTGCATTAAAAGTAAAACTGCAAAGCAGCAAAGAAGTATTACTCGATGTTTATACATTAAGTAATCATTATTTAGCTTATTTAAGCTATGGAATAGCGAAGGATTGGTTTATTCTTTTAAGTCTTGCTTTTACTACTTTTTAAGTTAAAAAGAATAAACTATTTAACATTGATTTAGTTATTTAACAGGTTGCACAATCAAAAAAATACTTGCAAAATAGCTTAAAAATCTTAAAACATCCTTTTCAAATCTATAAAATGTAGTTTGAAAAAGAACTATTTGGACAAAAACAAAATAATTGTCGTTTACTTTCTGCTAAGTATTTGTTAATAAGCTATGTTAATAACAATTATTATTGATATGCTTATATTATTTGGAGATTAATTGCTATGGATGTCCCGCTAGTAAAATTTCTACATTATGATAAAGAAATTTTTAGTCAGCATACTTCTTGCATTCCTCGTGTGGGAGAAAGCATTATGATTGTAAGTGGTGAGAATAGAAAGCTATGGACGGTTCAAGATATACAATATGTTTATTCTTTTCGCCCTGCTTATGGGTACTTAACACCTAGTGTAATTGTCAATGTAGTTTCTCATGAAACAGATTGGCCTGAAGATGTTACACTGCCACCAGAATCAAAAAGGCGATCAGGTTGGTAATAAATTGATTTTAAGTAAGGTTTTAGAAGCTAGTATAGTTACTAGCTTCTAGCATGTAAACATAAATCTGTGCTTAGGTAACGTTCCCCGCGATCACCTAAAATAATTACAATTTGTCCTTTTTCCATTGTTTCAGCTAAAGACAAAGCTGCATAAAGTACTGCTCCAGAGCTAATACCAGCAAAAATACCTTCTTGCAGGGCTAATTTACAGGCCGTTTCAATTGCATTAGGATCTTCTACATAGATATTTTTATCTACTAAAGATAGATCACAAATACCAGGTACATAACTACCATCTAAATGAAGTAGTCCTTCTATTTTGCTAATACCTTCAGCCGGTTGTACAGCAACTACTTGGGTTTTACTATTAGCTTCTTTTAGCCTTCGTCCAACTCCCATAATAGTTCCACCAGTACCAATACCTGCAATAACAGCATCAACTGAACCGGGCATTTGTTCTAGGATTTCTTTTGCTGTATGGTGATAATGCGCCAGTACATTATCTTGGTTTTCGTTTTGGTCAATATAAAAATAGTCTGTAGTGTTGGCAGATAGCTCTTTTGCGGCTTCAATATGGCTATGTGGGTTACTGCGGGATGTAAGTATAAGTTCGGCTCCCCACATTCTCATCATTATTCGTCGTTCTATACTTTTGGATTCAGGCATAAAAATTTTTGTCCGATATCCTTTTAGCGAGCCGACCATTGAAAGAGAAATACCAGTATTTCCACTTGATGCTTCTATGATGGTTTTACTGGTTGTTAATTTTCCTGAAAGCTCGGCTGACTCTATCATATATTTTGCAATACGATCTTTTAGAGAGCCACTAGGGTTCATTAACTCTAATTTAGCAAATATTTTAACAGAAGGTTTTTTACTAAAACTTTTTAATTCTACTAAAGGTGTATTTCCTATTAAATCCAATAACTGCCCTTTGTACACAGATCCTCCAACAATATTTAACACTACTACGGTAGAATAGCTACTAAATTATTAGATGCTATTGTAAGTAAAGCGCGTTCAGCGTCTTCTTTAACATTTATTTCATTATCTGCTTTTTCTTTATTTTTATCAGGTTGTTTTGCCTCTTTTTTAGCTAAGGTTAAAGCTGCTGCTAGTTCATTAGTTGCTAATTGCCAATCACCAACAAAAGCATAAGAACGACCTGCGCAATAGCGAATAAAGGCATTATCTTTTAGTTCTTCATCAACATCAGCATAGGAAAGCAAATTTTTCATTGTTCGGAAAAATATTGCTTCTATTTCCTCACCATCTTTAGTAATAATTTTTTCTTGTACCACTTTATTTTTTAAGCTTCCTGCATTATTTACTTTATCTAGCTCATTAGTTATAGAGAAAAATTGCTCATCTATAATAGTATTTACTAGATTTTGTAAAGCTTCAGGGCAACGGCCATCATATTGTTCAAAAGCTAAATAATAATGTTGTAAGGCTTTATCTTTTTGTCCTAATTTACTATAGACAATAGCCATATTTTCATGTGCAAGTGGATAAAAATTTTCTTTTGTTTCTAAAGCTTTTTGATATTTTTCTATTGCTTTTTCTAAAGAACCTTGAACTCCATTATTATTAAGGAAAAGCCAGGTATTTCCTTGTTCTAAGTAAGCTTCTGCAAATTTTGTGTTTTGTTTAGTTGCAAGCTCATATTGTTTAATTGCAGCAAATTTATTTTCTTTACTATTACCTTTATTTACATAAATTCTTCCTAAATTATAGTTAGCAATGGGGTAGATGCCTCCTTGTTGTTCAATAGCCGCTTGAAAACTTTCTATTGATTTATCAAATTGCCCCATAACTTCATAAATTAGCCCTAAATTGTTGTAGGCTTCTGGGTATTTTTTGTTTTTACGCTTGGTGATTGCTAGATTTATTTCATCAAGAGCGTCTTTAAATTTTCCTTGATGGGCGTAAGCTACTCCTAAGTTATAGTAAACGTCAGGGTTATCAGACTTATCAGTCTTTAATTGCTCATATTCTTTTATAGCATTTTCAATTTCCCCGCTACGATAAAGAGCCACACCTAAATTAAGGCGAGCATCAGAGTCTTTACTATCTTTTTCTATAGCAGTCCGTAGATTATCAATAGCCTGGTCAAAATCTTCTTTTTGGATATAAGCATAACCAAGGGCAGCATAGGCTGGGCCAAAGTTAGGATTTTTTTCTATCAAGTTTTTATAAATGCTAATAGCTTTATCGGGATCTTTTTCAACTATTGTATCACCGGTTTTTAGTATTGTTTCTGGGCCAGTGGTTCCAGTTATTATACGTCGTGTAGCCTGTGCCGTAGCTTCACCTACTTGTTGAACTCCAAGAGCCTGACTACGTTCTATTCCAGGACGTGAAAGAACATTAGAAGTTCCAGGCCGTGATAAACTAACACCTTTACTTAATCCAACAGTGCCTCCAATTCCTGGACGTGATAAAGCGTTGCCTGTACCTGGACGTGATAGAGTTGTTCCTGTACCTGGGCGTGATAAAGGAGTTGTTGTACCAGATTGACCAGTAGTACCAGGACGTTGAGTATTAATAGTTAATGCAGTCAATAAAGAAAACTGTGATTCTTTATTATTTATTAAAGAAACTACATTAGCTAAATAATTACTAGTCTCTATGTTTAGGTTATTAGCAATAGGTTGTTGTGCTAGAGAGACATTAGAAAAGAGTCCTATTCCCAAAATTTGAATTAATGCTATTTTAGTAGTAGGAATAATTTTACTAAAAAAGCCTTTTTTTCTTTTTAACACACTATTTAATTTGTTATTAGCAACCATTACCAACATTCTCCCTTTACATTAAATTAACCGATGTGAGAAAATCCTTCTTATAGATGCTTTAGGTAGACAACTTGTTAAAATTATAACTAAAATCTTGTCTCTACTACCACCTTAATATATATTGATAGCTATTATTTGTTTGCCTAAACACAATATCAAAAACCCTTAGCTGAAAGTTTAGTCTTTCATTAATTTTGGATCTAGAAGTATTTTAGATCTGTTTACAAATTGGGGATTAATATGTCTCAAGCGCAAGCTGCCGATCCAGCAATCGGAACTACTATTGAAGACAAATACCGCATTGATTCTTTGATGGGCAAGGGCGGTATGGGTAAAGTTTTCAAAGTTACTCACTTAAACTTAAATAAAACATTTGCACTTAAACTTATGAATTTTAGTTCAAATGTTACAGACCCAAACCATTTAGCTCGTTTTAGACGTGAAGCAGAAGCATTAGCTAAGATTGCTCATCCCAATGTAGTAATGGTAACAGACTTTGGGGTTACAGCAGAACAAGTCCCTTATATTGTAATGGAATATATTCAAGGCGTTTCCCTTAGATCTTTACTTGAAAAGATGGGAAAACTTCCTGAAAAACAGGCTATTCAAATTGCTAAACAAATGTGTTCTGGTCTTCATGCGGCACATACCCAAGGTATTGTACATCGTGATCTAAAACCAGAAAACATTATGGTTCAACAACTTAACGAAGAAGAAATAGTAACTAAAGTTTTAGATTTTGGTATTGCCAAATTATTAGTAGATGATCCATCAAGTCAAAACTTGACATCTAATGAAGAATTGTTAGGAACATTAAAATATATGACTCCAGAACAATTCTTAGGCACTCCTGTAGATGCCCGTTCAGACGTTTTTGGTATTTGTTTAATTGTTTATGAAATGCTAGCTGGCATAGTTCCTCCAGCAGTAATGTCCCTAGCACAACCGCTACATGAGCTTTGCCCAGAAATCTCTTTACGTTTAAGTGATATTATCTTAAAAGGTCTTGCCCAATCACCTGATCAACGTCAGCAATCTGCTCTATCACTTAAGAAAGAGATAGATAATGTTGAGCAAGATGCTATGATGGACATTATTCGAGATGGTGTTGAAGATGCCAGTGGACTATACTACAGTACTAATAATGCTACTAATAAAACTGGTAGAACTGGCAGACAAAGTCTTAATAATACTAATCAAACTCAACGTCATAACACTACAGCATCTGGAAAACGACGGGATACTAGTGTTAAGCCGGAAGCAAATCTTCCGCCAGAAGATGATTATCCCGAGGTTATTTCTTACGAGAAACCTCGTACTAACCCTATCGTCTATGTTGTAGTATTGATTTTGGTGGCTGGAGCTAGTTTTGGGGGATGGAAATATTACCAGTCTAAAGCTAATACAGAAAATATTGTTACTAATAACAAGGTATCTCCAACAGAAATTCCTCCAATGGTAAAAGTAAAAGGTGATTCGTTCAAAATGGGAAGAAATAGCAAAGTTGACCTCTATTCTTCTCCAGAACATTTAGTACAATTAGAATCTTTTTATGTTTCTAGTTTCTTAGTTACTAACCACCAATATGCAGTATTTATTAAAAACTCCAACTATCCTCCTCCAGACAACTGGAGAGGCCAAAAAACTCCTCCTAATGATCAATTGGAAAAGCCAGTAACAACAATTCGTTGGCAAGATGCCAAAGCTTACTGTGATTGGTTAACACAACAAACAGGTAAAGCCTATAGAATGCCTACAGAAGCAGAATGGGAATATTTGGCAAATAACCATGCAAGTTTGAATGTAAAACAGATAATGGAAGATAATATTGAGTGGACTAATTCAGAATTTAAAGCCTATCCAGGCTCAAAAGCCCCTAAGCTAGATCCTGGAGTATTTTATATTGTTCGTGGCCTAAAAGAAGATAATAAGCTAGGAAAAGTTGATCCCATAATATACCGATTTTGGGAACAACCTAGCTTTTCTTTTGAAAACTTAGGATTTCGTATTGCCCATAAAGCTGACTAAAATACCGGAAAACTCAAATGAGTGGTAAAACTGGACAAATTAGTTACTTTAATAGCCTTCTAGGTAAGGTATTAAATCAAACCTATCGCATCGATAGCCAAGTGGCTCTAGGTGGGATGGGTGCTGTATTTCGTGGTACTCAAATAAGTACTAATGAAGTAGTAGCAATTAAAGTTATCTCCCCTCACTTAACAGCCAATAGTATTTTTGTTAAACGCTTTCAAAGAGAAGCTAAAGTAGGAGCTATTTTATCTCATCCTAATATTGTAAAAGTTCATGAGTTTGGAGAAACTCCAGAAGGTATTTTATTTATGGCTATGGAATTTATCGAAGGAAAAACCTTAGATGAATACATCACCCACTCATCTCCACTTAATGTTATGCGTGCCTTAGAAATACTGCGCCCTCTTTCAGAAGCACTTGATACTGCACATAAGCGCAATATACTACATAGAGACTTAAAACCTGCTAATGTGTTAATAGCTAAAGACAGCCAAGGAAAAGAAGCTATTAAACTAGTAGATTTTGGTTTAGTAAAACTTTTGCAACCAGATAGTGAAATTACCGCTGGTTCTAACCTTACAGCTATGGGAGAAGCTTGTGGCACTCCTTATTATATGTCTCCAGAACAAATTATTGGTCAACAACTAGGCCCAACAGCCGATATCTATAGCCTTGGAATTATTCTTTATCAAATGCTTACAGGTAAAATGCCTATAGAAAGCAGCAATGTTAGGCAAATATTAGCTATTAAGATTAATCAAGATCCCCCTATAGCATCACAAAAGTTTCCTTTTATCCCTAAAGTTTTAGACCCTGTCCTACAAACTGCTTTATCTAGAGATCCTCGCAA
This sequence comes from uncultured Clostridia bacterium, assembly GCA_964492845.1. Taxonomy (GTDB): domain Bacteria; phylum Acidobacteriota; class Blastocatellia; order Chloracidobacteriales; family JADJPF01; genus JADJPF01. The sequence goes on along the minus strand of CAZBMZ010000001.1, from coordinate 99,321 downwards.
ACGTTACCAAACAGCAAAAGAGTTATTTGATAATTTCCAAAAAGCCGTTTTTGAAATTAGCTTAGAATATTCTCAAGCAACGCAACCTGTCCTAGATCAAGGAATGATTTCAGAACTAAGACAGGAATATAACCTCTCAGAAAAAGATTTACCTTTTTCAAATAATTCGCTAGAACAAATGCCTAGCCGTTCCCCTGTAGCTGAAATAGCTGCTATAAATAACACAGCAACTAAGCCTAGTAATATTATTGCTGTTAACTCTCCTATTGCTCAAGTTCCTACCTTAAATAAAATTTCTCAGCCTAGTGAAATTGATTCTTCTCCATCTATAAATCCAAATTCTATAAATAGTATGAATAGTGATTCTTTTTCAAGAGAAGTTCATCAATCATCAATAAGTCCTAGGGAGACAAGCGAAAAACAAGTTAAATTTCTTATCATCATAGTAGGAGTGTTATTTGGATTATTAATAATAACATTAGCCTTATACTTAACACAGAATCCTTAATAGTACTTAGCTTTGCACTTAAATAAAAATTTTAAGAAATACCTTATGTTACTGAGATTAACTTTTTTCAAAGGACAAGTATGAGGGATAGTAAAAAAAACAAGAAACAGTTAATTTTGGAACTAAAAAAATTACGTCGATGTGTTACCAAGCTATCAAAAAATAGCTCCAAAGACAAAATTTTAGAAATACAATTGTCTGACTTAAAAACAAACTCTTCTAACCCTTCAGAAGATAATTTAAGAACAAAGTTTAATCCCCTAGCTAATATTACTACGATACTAGAAGCAGCTTCCCTAGTAGCAATTATTATTACAGATATTAACGGCGTTATTTCTATTTTCAATTCTGGTGCAGAGAAAATGCTAACTTATACTTCTGAAGAAGTACTAGGAAAAGAATTAACAATCTTTCATTTAAGCTCAGAGATTAATTTGCGTGGACAAGAATTAAGTCACGAACTCTGCCGTAAAATCACAGGAGTAAATGTTTTAACTGAGTATGCTCGCCAAGGTAAACAAGAAACTAGAGAATGGACATATATTAAGAAAAATAATCAAAACCTAACTGTTAATTTATCCGTCACAGCATTAAAAGATAACCTAGGAAACCTACTTGGTTTCTTAAGTATTGCCACTGATATTAGTGAACAAAAACAAGTTCATAAAGAGCTACAAAAGGCCAAAGAGACAGCAGAAATGGCTGTAAGGGTTAAATCAGAATTTTTAGCAAATATGAGCCATGAAATTCGTACCCCTATGAATGCTGTTATTGGTATGACTGGACTTTTACTAGATACAAGCCTTTCAGAAGAACAAAAAGATTATGTAGCAACAATTCGTAGTAGTGGTGATGCTCTTTTAACAATTATCAATGATATTTTAGATTTTTCTAAGATTGAAGCCGGCAAATTACAGCTTGAACAAGCTCCTTTTGATATTAAAGATTGTATGGAGGAATCTTTGGTGTTAATAGCACCTAAAGCAGCAGAAAAGGGCTTAAATTTAACTTATTCTATTGATCCTCTTACCCCAAGAATTGTACTAGGTGATATAGCTAGACTACGTCAAATATTAGTTAATTTATTAAGTAATGCTGTTAAGTTTACTAAGCTTGGAGAAGTATCTATTTCAGTTAAAGCTAACCTTTTAGAACAACCCTTACAGGCTAATTCTTGTTTAGACAAAGATAGTTACAAAATTTATAAAATACAGTTTTCTGTTAAAGATAATGGCATTGGTATTGCTCCTGATAGAGTAAATAGGTTATTTCAGGTATTTTCTCAACTAGATACTTCTACAACTCGAAAATATGGTGGTACAGGCTTAGGTTTAGCTATTAGTAAATTACTTTGTGAACTAATGGGAGGAAATATTTGGGTAGAAAGCCAAGTAGGGTCTGGAGCTACTTTTCATTTTACTATTTTGGCAAAAGTAACAGATGATGAATTTACTCATGGCGAAGTAGAAAATATTTTAGTAGATAAACGGCTTTTGATGATTGTTGATGACCCAATAGATCAATATTTGTTACAACAACAAACCGTTGCCTGGGGCATGCATCCACGTGCAACAACGCTTGTAGATGAAGCAATTTATTGGCTGCGGGATGGTTCATCCTTTGATATTGTAGTTATTGATACAGAAGTTGATAACTATCAACTTCTTCTTAACCAACTAAAAGAAAATATTCCTCTTCTGACTTTAGTAAGTCCTGAAAAACCTACATCACAATTAAATGCAATAATAGCAGGTTCATTAACTAAACCTTTTAACCCTCAACATTTATATGAAATTTTTACTAATATTTTCTCTAATCTACCACTTAAATCACGTCATACAAATACATTACTTCAAATAGATTATGAAATGGCCTTAAAACATCCTCTAAGAATACTTGTAGCAGAAGATAATGTAGTAAATCAAAAAGTAACTCTACGAATGCTTGAAAAAATGGGGTATCGTGCTGATATAGCAGCCAATGGACTAGAAGTATTACATTCTTTAGCTCGTCAAAACTATGATGTAATTTTAATGGATTTACAAATGCCAGAAATGGATGGTTTAACGGCTACTCGTGAAATTCGTCAAAGTTATACTAACCATAAGCCTAGAATTATTGCTATGACAGCAAGCGTAATGCAAGGAGATAGGGAAAATTGTTTAGAAGCAGGTATGGATGATTATATTAGTAAACCTGTTAAAATAGAACAATTACAAGCTGTGCTAAAACGCTGTTATCAATTGCCTACAGAAAAACTAGCTCGAAAAACCACTGAACATTTAACTAGTAAATTAACTAATAAACTAAGTGAACTAACTATGTTACCTCCTATAGATTTAAGTGTTGTAGAAAGTCTACTACAAATACAGGTTCCTGGAGAACCTAACCTTTTACTAGAATTAATTGATATGTTTGTTAAAGATGCACCAAAAAAACTAGATATTTTACGTAATGCCTTGCAACAGTCAAACTTTGTAGAGGTTCGCCGAATTGCTCATACATTAAAGGGGAGTTCTGGATCACTTGGAGCAAATCAAATGATGAAAATTTGTGCAGAAATGGAACAACGTTGTAAAAATAATTCTTTTGAAGGATTAGAAAATCTTTTACTTCAACTAGAAATGGAATTTATACGTGCAGAAAGTGTATTATTACACGAAAGAGAAAAAATTGCTCATTTGGATTTAGCTTAATACTCATTAGTAGTTTTTAGGAAAGGTTTTTATGTCCTTATTTGATAAATTTAAACAACAAAACGCTGCACCAACTGACGCAAAAGTACCTAAAGAAATAGCAGAATTAAGACAACAATTACAAAATAAACCTAATGATCCAGAAATCTTGCGGCAATTAGGCACTGCTTGCGAAACTCATGGATTAAATAGAGATGCAATACAGCATTTTTCTATATTAGGCAGAATTTATCAAAAAAGCCCACAAACAGCACTAGCAATAGCTTACTTTCGCAAAGCTGAACGCTTAGCCGACCAAACAGAACGCGCCACAATTTTGAAAGACATAGAAAAAACCTATCATCTTACTGGACAGTTTGAAGAAGCCTACAAAGCCGCTAGACAAGTAATCGAAATTTATTTGGAAATTAACCAAAAAGAAGCGGCTCGAGGTTTTGTAATTAATCTTGCTGCTTTGGGTGAAAAAGATGCTGTTTATCGTAAAGAACTTAGGGAAATGATTGGTGAAAAAGATGAGGCCTGGGCCCAGGGTGCGCGAGGAACTTGGGTAGAAGAAAATTCTCCTAAACCTACCCAACTAATTGCTACTTTACCCGGTTATACGGCCTCTAAAGTCCCTGTTACACTTCCAACAGAAAAAGCTATTTTTGCTCCTATGCGAGTTTTAGTAGTGGATGATGATCAAAGTGTTTGTAAAATTTTGACTGCAATGCTTCGCTCTATAGGCTGTCAATCCTCTACAGCTAGTAATGGAACAGAAGCTTTGCAAATTGTAGCTAGCTGGAAACCTCATTTGATTATTTCTGACCTACTAATGCCTCAAATGGATGGAAGCCAATTTTTTGCTAAATTACAAGAAAACCCTGAAACACAAAATATTCCTTTTGTTTGCCTTAGCTCTCGCGGCCAAGAAGATGAAAAGCTAGCTGCTTTTAGCAAAGGTGTAGAAGATTATTGGGTTAAACCCTTTGTTATTTCAGAACTTGCTGCACGTACTAAAAAACTTCTTCAACGCCAATGGCAAAAAAATGCCTCTTCTGCAAACGCTTCATACCCAGATCAAGCAGAATTATCTGGCAGATTAGGCATTATTCCTATGCCTCATTTACTGAGAATGTTAGAATATATGGCTAAAACTGGGTTATTAACCTTAGTTAATGATGAATCAATAGGCTCTATTTCTTTTCAAGAAGGTTGGATAACCGATGCTCAATATGAAGCACTCAATGGAGAAACTGCCCTATTTTCACTAATTAGCTGGCAAGCGGGCCGTTTTATTTTTGAGTCCCAAGAAATTGTTGGCCCTCGAGTCATTACAGATTCTTTAGACCAAATATTTGAAAAATTAACTGCTTATTATCAAAGCCAAGCTTAAGAAATAATTTAACCTACTCAATTACCCATTCTACTTGCTGAGCCTCTGTTAAGTCAGGAATTTCTAGGTTAGATGACATTTTTTCAATGATATTTTTTGGTACACTCTCTTGGCGTAAGCTATTACGTCTAAGTATTTCTTCTTTGGATGTCTCTAAGTAAATTAATTTGATTTGAGCTTTATAAGCTGTAAAAAGCTCTATTAGCTGGCTACGTCGGGAACGCATTAAATTAGTAGCATTCCAAATAAAGCTTTGCTTAGCTCTTAAAAATTCTCTTGCTCGTTTTTTAGATTCTGCTAAAACTTCTCCCTGATTTTTTTTAGGAGAAATTTTTAACTCCTTACGAATATCATCAAGTGATATTACAGGTAGATCATTTAGGTTATTTTGCTTAATCCATGTATCTTTTCCTGATGCTGGTAGTCCTGAAAGTAGAATCACTTCAAATAAAGTGTCATCATAAGCTAAATAATTAGGATCACCGCCTTGTTTTTGAAAATAAATAAAACGGCTATGTGAGGAAGGAAATTCCTTTGCTTTATCAAAACAATTTTCTTCTTTAGCAAACTCTATAAATAACTCTATTTTTTCTAATAAATCTTTTTCTTGATCAGGTTTTGCTGCAATTACACTAGCTTTTGCTAGCACAGCAAGCAAATCTAACCTTAACGTTTGACTAGCTTTAATTAAGCTATATTGTGGATTAGCTGAATGAAAAATAAAAAAAGGTAAACTACTGTATCTAATTAAATTAACAGCTTGCTCTCTAAAATAAAAAGGTATTTTTGATTGCCAAAAAATTTGTCTTGCTTGTTTTACCTTGTTACGTAAGTTTACTAAAACCTCTTGCTTGTTTTCTGTGTCTATAAAACTGGGAAAATCTTGCCAAAAGGCAGCAAGAAAAACTGCTGCTCGGTTGCCTTCTGTAAGCTCTTGCCACTTGTTTAGTTCTACTAAATTTTCACAAAGCTTCTTTGTAAATGATGATATTTTTGTGTTTAATATGGGAAAATATTCCAAAATCTTTGTCCAGTTGATTGACCAAGTGGGAGCAGTTGGACAGCAGTCCCAAAATTTATCAGGCTCTAACATAAGGGATTACCAGTAAGAAATAAGTCTATCCCTTCGGCAAGTAAATTAGGGATTATCGGACGTGATTGCCAATGACTTTCTGAAGCAGCAACAGCAGTTAAAAAACTAGCGCGTACATACTTAAACCGAGCTTTTACTTTTCCATCTTCTTCAACTTTAATATAAAGCCCTTCCATATCTGTACTGTAGTCAGTTTCTTTGATAGCTCGCTCAACACTTAAATTTTGCTCCTGACAAATCTCCTTTAATGTTTCTAAGTGATTGTTTTTAATACAGTTAGAAGTAGTCAATAATTTTTGTAGCTCTTTTAATGTTTTTATTTTTCCGCTAAAAAGCACTGGAGCCGACACTATTGGCAAGTCTTTTAGCATTTGTTGTCTACGCTCAGTGCTTAAAAAACAATTTTTCTCTAGGTCTAAAATATCAAATTCAATAAAATAATGAGGCAAAGCATTATAAAACATAGTGTGTTTTGCGTAAAGCCATTCACCATACATAATATAGCGTAAGCCTAATAGATTCCATAACATACTAGTATGACAATTGGCCCATTGTTTAAGCAAATTAAAGTGTCTTTCACTACTACCACCTAACAGAAAATGCCCTCGGCTTTGTAACATTAGCTGTCCGTTTTCATTAAAACTAATAGCTGAATTAGCCCCATCTAATTTTTCTTCTATAACAACATAGCTATCAGCAATTTCTGAAAAAGGAAGACATTCTAAATCTTCATCGCCTGGTTGAAAGCGTGAGCCTTCTAAATGTGGAGTTCTAGGATACTTATAGATTTGCATTATCAGACCTGCACTTTAGCAACTATAATTAAGTGGTTTAATACATAATCAAAACGAGAGCTACTAGCACCAGCTAAATCTAGCATATTACTTAAGCTATTTTTATTAAATAGATGGATATGTTCAGGGTTATTATCTTCTTTACTAGGAACAGATAGGACAAGAAAATTTTTAGCAACTCTTACAGCTTGATTTAGAGCTTGTTGGGCATTAGGGATATGTTCTAGGACTTCTAGCATTGTAACCACATCAAAACTTTTATCTTCAAAATCTAGCTCCGTTACATCTAGTTGTTTAGCAGTAAGGTTAGTAATTCCACCTTTTTTTACTGCATTAATATCTCTTACACGAATTTCTTCTTTATCAATTGACGTTACAGTTAAGTTTGGTAAAGCGTCCATAAGGGGCCAAAGAAAAGTGCCTCGTCCACTGCCTATATCTAGCAAAGTATTTGGCATTAGGCCATGTAGGACACCTAAAACACGTTGCACTCTAGCAAGTCCCATTGTTTTCTTAAATTTATTTAGTTTTAGTCCAATGGCTAAACCAAATTGAATAATTTCTGCAAATTCTTCTATTTCTAAATCATCTAGCGGAGTTTCAAGTAGATGTGAAGACAGGCTATAAGGTATTTTATTATCAATAAATTGGCCTCGGACAAAGGCAGCCGCAAGTTTAGCAAAATAGTTCTCTAATATCTCATCGCTATCTTTGGCTTGCAAACTTCTCTCTCCATCTATCCCTAAGTAGATCTATGGGTTTCCATTCACCATCAGAATCTTGAAATAGCCAACAAAGCCAACCATCTCGACGACCAGCAGGAGCTAAACTAGTAGCAGCACCCGACAAACTACTATATTCTTCTTTGCCAACCTTAAGATTACCTTCTCTTGTTACCATACCAAAAATATTTGTTTGGCTTTTATGTTTAAGTTTTGCCCCAGCTATTAGCATTTTTGCTTCAAGTAGATCAAATAAATCTATTCTTTCACCAACTTTTTTATGTTTTCTAGTAGGTTTATTTTCTTTTTTAATTAATTTGGCCTTTTGTTCTTCTTTAGATACTGCTTTGTTAATAGGTTTATTTTTTTCCCTAGCTTTTACATTGCTTTCTATTTTTGTGGAAGGACTTTCTAAGATTGTTTTAAGTGTTTTTTTAGGAATTTCTACTTTTTCATTAACTTCTTCTTTACCAGCATTTAACAAAGAATTGGCAGAATCTACTTTTTTTTGCTCTTCCAAAATAGTTGGCCCAAAACTAACATCCCATTGACCATTATAAGTAAGGGTAAGAAAGTCTGGTTCATAGTCTTGAAAGAGCAAATGTTGAAAACGCTCTAGCAAAGCAATGATATCAGACTTTAATTTATCTTGGTGTTTAAGTTGAGTTAGGTAATATTCTAGCTCTTCAGATGAGCTAAATTCTTTACGTAACCACTTAAGTTTTGTTTTTTCTGCCATTTACTTTCTCCCAATATGGCACGGTATTTGATGCTTATTTGCTGCATATCCTAACATAGCAAAATTTGTTAAGCCAGCATCAAGAGAAATTCTTTAATTACTGCTATAAGATAAAGTTGTAGTTAAAAGGGTTTAATTTTCCCAAAGACCTGGTGCCACCATATCAAACATTTTTTCTGGACATTTTATATATTGCTTTTTCATCCATTGACAACAACTTTGCATCAAATTTTTATCTAAAGTTAATTGTCCTCGTCTATAACGAGCAGCCATAGCAAATAACTGCATATCAGCAAGAGTAAATTTTTCCTCAGCTTGACTTAAAAGCTTTATAGCTAGATCTTTTTCTTGCTTAATAGCAGCTATAGCTGCTTTAATTGATAAAGCTAAAGCATCTCCATAAGTTCTTTTTTCTCTCTCAAGCTTTATTACATCTTTTTCTGCTGCTTTAAGTAATATGTGTTTATCTGCTCCCGACATAATTGCAGATAAAGCACTACGAGCGTGTAAATGATACATTTCTATTCTTACAAATTGTACTCTAAGAAATTGTGCTTTTTTCATATCTCGCCATCGATAGTTAAGAAAAATCCAGCCTTCTTCACCTTCTCTACGATACATAGTAGTTTCCACCTGACAAACTAATTCCCAATAATGTTGCACATGAAAACCTCTATGTGACCATTGTTCTAAGGCTTCTCTAAGTTCTACCTCTAATTTTTCTGGCTCATCGCTAGCAAGACGCATTAAATAATAAAGTCTGACTCTTAGGTTTGTTTCTGTATATAAATCTCCACATCTTTGTGCTTCTTGAATTAAAGCTGTTACACGATCAAATAATTTATCCCATTGTCCCATATAAAACAAAGGACGTAACATAAAGATTACTACTGTAGAGAGTTCCCAGCTTACACCTGATGAACGCTCACGCAACATTTTTTCTGATATTTCACCTAGTTCATGAGCTTTTTTCCAATCACCCATCAAAAAAGCAGCTATGCAGGCAGAGAAATTTACTAAAGTAATTAAATAGGGATCATTAAGTTTTTCTGCTAGTGATTTAACTTTTTCAATTAGCTGATTGGTTTTTGTCCAATCTCTAGCACCATCAATAGCAGAATATGGAATTTCTAAAGTCAAAGCACGAGCTAAACGATAAGGTTCGCCTATTTTAAGTGCTAGTAAAAGATGTCTGGTTTGAAAGTCTGCACCTAACATACTATCAACTAAACTTAATCCAATTGCTCCAGTCCAACAGATATCAACTTGTAATAATGTATCTAAACTTATTTTATCTGCTGTAACTTCTTTAGTTTCTAGTCCCCTTAGTTGAATCCACAAACGACGAAAAACAAAAGAAAGTAGTGATTGCCAACGCATAGTTGGTACTTTAATACCTACTTTATTTAATACACTACTTAGCACCTCTAACCCTTCATCAATATGACCACAACGAAATAATTCTTCTGCTGCTCGTTGTTGAAATTTTAGTGCTAAGTTATCTGTTATACAAAGGTTACAGATTTCATCAGCAATAGCTATATAAATTTCTGCTGCTTCTTTGCTACGACCTGCAAAAGCAAGTGCGTCGGCTAGCTTAATTTCTAGGTCTTGCTTTTGTATTCCTAAAGACAAATTTTCAAGTTCAGAAGATTTTGCAGCAAGTTCCAAAGCTTTTTGGTAAAACTGAACAGCTTGATTAAAAGCTAATGTATGACAAGCTTCTTCAGCAGCTAAAATTATATATTTAATTGCTTTTGCATTATTACCAGCACAACTAAAATGATATGCTAGCCGTTGTGGATCTCCACTTAGTTCTTCTAAGGCTAGAGCTAAATTAGCATGGTGAGATTCAACTATTTGAGAATCTAAACTTTTTACTATGGCTTCCTTAATGCGATTATGATAAAGCTCTAACTCATAATGTTGTTTTGAGGCTTTAGCACGTACTAAACGATTAGCTCTTAAAACATTTATTACCACTACTTGATCTTCATCTTTTATATTAGCCGCTTGTTTAGCAATTTTCCTATCTATAGGCTGTCCAGCTATAGCAATTATTTCTAACAAGTTACGAGCCATTTCTGGGAGTTCTTGAATATTTCTTTGTATAATCTCATCTAAAGAATTTAAGTCACTTTTTACCATTCTTTCTGCTGTTGTGTGGGTAAAGTTATGACCTTGTTGGGAATAGCGAACAAATTCGCCTATAAAAAATGGACTTCCGCCAGCTTCAACAGCAATTACCTCTGCTTGTTCTTCTGACACTTCATCTAGCAATATTTTTGCTAGTTTATAAGCTTCTTCTGAAGATAAAGCTTTTAATTCTATTTCCTGGTTTTCCGCCAACATATCTACATCTTCATGTAGCAGTATTTGCAATAATTCACTCCCTAAAGCATCTTCGCTACGGTAAGAAGCTAAAAACAATAATCTTGGAGCATTTGGAATACGAAGTATTTCTTGAAGTAAAATAGCACTATCACTATCTCCCCATTGCAGATCATCTACATAAAGAACTAAAAGCTTTTCTTTTCCAAGTTGTGTTAATAGTTCACGAAGAGCAATAAAAGCTCTTTGGCGTAGTTGTTGAAAATTAAGTTGATCTAAAAGTTCACCACTAGCTTCTGAAATCTCAGAGACTTGATTAAAAACAGGAAAAATCCTAGCTAAAGCATTTATGTCTTTAGGTATTATGGAAGCTTTTTCACCTCTAGTTAAATCACTTAAATAACTAGCTAAGGAGTCCATTAAACTATCTAAAGCTTTGTAAGGTACAAACTCATGTTCATAGCAACGACCTGTTAAAACTATTATCTCTATTTCTTGGTTTTGTAATTTGTCTAAAAAGTAGCGAATAAAAGCACTTTTTCCCATTCCTGATTGACCATGAATATAGACAGCCATAGTTTTACCAGCTTTAACTGATAAAAAAGCTTTTTGTAAAATGTCCAATTGTTCTTCACGTCCAATAAGTCGGGCTTGATCTGCTATTAACTTACGTTTTTGTTTAGTTTCTACACCTGTTAAACGCCGTAAAATCTCTGTAGCAGAGGGGCGTTTAATAGAATCACAAGCTAACAAATCCAGACAAAGTTTTTCTAGATCTAAAGGAATATTTGTAGTTATTTGACTAGGTGGAGTAGGCTCATACCTTAATTTATTTAACAAAATTCTCATAGGGTTTGGGTCAAAACTATCAACAAAAGGAACTTGTCCTGTTAAAGCCTCATAAAGAACAACTCCCATGCTATACCAATCCGTTGCTTCTGTTACTACTCGCCCTGCACCTTGTTCAGGTGACATATAAGTTGGTGTACCTACAATAGTTTTAACTTTATCTAATTTTTGCCCTGTAACCTCTGTAACTAAACCAAAGTCTAAGATTACTACACGTTCTTGCTTAGTCACTAATACATTAGAAGGTTTAATATCACGATGTAGTTTTCCTGCCTCATGTAGTGCATTTAACCCTTCTACTAGTTGTTTTAATACCCGGCGAAGTCGGTCAAATCTAGCAGGAGACTTTAATCTTTTTGTTATTGGATTAATGTTTTTGCTATTACTAATAGTTTCTGTATTTGCACCAGCAGCTTTTGTTTTCCAACTAGGTTCTAAATCTGGAACAGGTGTATCTAAAGAATTAATGCTAGATATTTCTTCTGAAACACCTCGCCAAAGGTCTTCTTCTGTAAGAGGTTGGCAAATATAATCTAAGATATTTACTCCTTCGACTAACTCCATGGTAAAAAACCATTGGTCTTTATCAAAAAAGAGTTCATAAAGTTCTACTAAATTTGGATGAGTAACGTCGGCCAAAGATCGAAATTCTTGCTTAAAAGCATAAAGGGCTTCTGCTTCTAGTTCAGTAAAGGTTTTTAAGGCTACTAAAGTGTTTTGCTCTTTATCAAAGGCTTTATAAACAGCACCAAACCCGCCTGTTCCTAAACACTCTTGAATAAGAAATCTTTCCGTACTAGGAAAATTACTTCCTTTAGTATCTGTCATTAGTTTTAAGCCTTTTTAACGAGAAATGGCACAGAATTGCACTAAGTAGTGTGAATTCTATGCCTTAGCAAAAAAGTAATCAATAAAAATGTAATGCTACTTAGGTTTTTCTTCAAATAATTTTTGTACTTGTTTTAATTCGCCTTCATCAAAAACATTATGAATTGGCATATCAAATTTGCCTTCTTTAAGGCTTACTGTAGCCCGGTATTGATAAGGGCTTTTTTCATCTATTGGTTGCCAAAACCATAAGGCAAAGTTTGAATTATTATAATAAAGCACTTTTTGAGGAGTATTTTCTAGTTTTACTTCTCTAATTTCATCTGGTTTACCTAACTTAGCAATTGCCTCTTTTTCTAATGTTTCACGGGTAAATAATTCAATTAAAGGCATTTCTGCTAACTTTTCTTTTAGTTCTTTTTGATAGCCCAAAGCTCTAGTAGCTTGTTCACCTCTTTGTTTTAGCTTACTTTGCACCGGATCAGCATCTCCAACCCATTCAGGTTCTTCTTTACTAGTTGCTTCTGTTGGTGCTTCATCACAAGCCGTAAAGCTTAATAAACTAATAAATAAAGTAAAAACAATAAAAAATTCCTTCTTAAACATTTTTTCCTCACTAATAAATCAAACAAAATGTCTACGAGCATAAGCAAGCAATTTACCTGCATAGCTTTTTATGGATGGACAACTAATATCAGACCCCTTTAAGAATTCTTTAGTATTAGCTGTATCATATTTTGTAGAATAAGCAGTATAGTGAACCATTTCTACAGGTATTTTAGTAAGAGGCTCAAAAGCTTGAGCTAGTTGTTTAATTCCTGGCAGTCGCAGTGTCCAAACTAGTGGATCAGTAGCAATATTAAAAAATGGTTTAACCCAACCAGCTTTTTCACAGAAAATATCTATAAACTGTCGCATACTTAACGGGTTAGGATCGGTTAGACTAAAGGTTTTCCCTTCAATTCCTTTTTTACGGCTAATATAGTCTAAACAATTAACTACATAATCTACAGGAACTACATGACATTTAATTTTTTGTCCACCTGGCGCAATAGCAAAAATAGTTGGAATCATTGGGGAAATAATATTTGTTAGGGCTTGAATTTTCATAAAAGGGACTAATAAATAATAAGGCCCATCGATTTTATCCATTTCTCCTGTTGTTGAATCACCAACAACTACACCAGGACGATAAATTGCAACGGGTAAGTCTTCGGCTGCTTCTCTAACCTCTACTTCTGCTAAAAACTTACTATAAGCATAGTGGTTATCAAATTGTTGGCCTGCTAAAAGCATCTCTTCATACCAAACACCAGAATAATCACCAGCAACTGCTAGAGTGCTAACATAATGAATACAATTTAGCCTTTCACAACCCCGAGCAAAATTAAGCATATGAAGTGTACCATCTACATTAGCTTTTATAGCATCTTCTCGGCTAATTCCTAATTCATAATGAGCAGCAAGATGAAAGACTTCCTGGATTTTCTTTTGCAGTTCGCCACATTCTACAGCACTTTCTAGTAGAGTTGGTTTTGATAGATCGCCACTAACAATATGTATTCGAGCAGGAGCATCAGGAAAATCTAACATCAAACTTTCAATCATTCGCTCAACTTTGGCAAAAGAACTGCGTCGCACTAGCAGATAAATTTGAACTTGTTTTTGTGCTAAAAGCTTTTTTACCAGACGACGGCCTATAAAACCTGTCGCGCCTGTAATTAAAACTAATCTTTTGCCACGGGGCATAATTTTCCTCTAAATATAATGAAATTAATTTGTTGCTGCATTAGCTTCTAAATCTTTAGAATTTTCATTCTCTACAATTAAAGCCTCTACAGCTACTTCTTCAACTACTTTCTTTTTGCGAGTTGCACGTTTGGGTTTTGTAGCTTTATTTTCTTCTTCAACTATTTCTGTTGCCTTGACTGCCTCAACTGTCTCTATAACTTCAATGGCTTCTACTACTTCCTTTGGTTTTCTAGCTTTAGTGGTTCTAGCAGCCTTTTCCGTTTTAGTAGTTTTGCTAGCTTTAGCAGCTTTGCTAGCTTTTTCTTCTACAACCTTTTCTATCCTAGGTTTAGCGACACGAGGCTTCTTAGTTTTAGGTTTAGCTGCTATTTCAACCGTTGCTTCATCTTCTTCAGCCGTCTTTAGTGCTAAACGTGCGCGGGACTCTTCTGCTTTAGCACGAACTAAAGAAATTTCTTGATCAGTAATAACACCTTTATGGCCTCGAATTGCAGCTAACTTAAAGCCATGTTTTAGGCCCATTTTATAAATTTCTTTTACTCCAGCTAGATTAATATCTCGACCTAAAGTAAAACACTCATAACGCCCTTCTAAAGTTAAAATAATGGTTTCTGCTAAACAGGCATAAGCAGTTTTTGGAGGTAACCCAATATCGCCACCAAAATCAACTGGCCCAGGAACTTCTAATTCTCCAGATTCTATAACTAAAACATCTGGTCGTTTAACTGCGTCTTCTTCTGTAATATCTAATGGACGCGCACAGTCACAAATTACCGCCCCAGGCTTAACCTTCATAATATCAATAACTTTTTTTCCACGAGCCGAGGTAGTTGTAACAATTAAATCCATTTGATCAGCAAAAGAATTAGCATTAGTTGTGACATGAACTTTTGTTCCAGGACTATCTTTTTCAATAGTCATTTTAAGTTCTAATAGTTTATCTCCACGAGGAGCAACTAAAACAATTTCAGGGAAAATTAAAGCTAACAGCCTTGAACAAACAGCACCAATAGCACCCGTAGCACCTACCACCATTGCTTTATAGCCTGTAGCACGTCCTTTTTTATCGGTTTTCATGCCCATTTTTTTACAAGCTTCATTAGCAGCCCAAAGCGTAGCCGAAGCCGTACAACTATTTCCTGAAGTAATAGGAATGCGAGAACGTTTTGCTACAGTAATACCAGCATCACCAACAATTTTAGTAAAAGCTCCTAGTCCCATCATCTTAGCACCTAATTTTTCTGCCATGCGGGATGCTTCTTCTAATTTTTGATAAGTAAATTCTGGATCACGACTCATCATTTCTTCTGGTGTTGCGCCTAGCGCAATTAGCCATCCTTCGGCCTCTACTCCTTGAGGTGACTTGATTCCTGTTACATGTGAGTAAATAAATGGTGGAGAATAAGCCATAGTAGTTTCTACTAATTGCTGGACTTGTTTAGGAGTATTTTCCATCCATTTTAAGTAAGGATGCTTAAATAAATAACGACGGCTAAGAGGGTGAATCACAAAAGCAAATTTATGTTTTTCCTTTGGCGCGCCTTGTGGATAAATAACCCTTGGTTCAATGCTGGCACGATCAAAAATCTCTAAATAATCATTTTCACTAATTTCTTGCGGCTTTTTCTCTAAATAAGCAGCAAAAAGCGCGTGCATTACATTGATATCTATTCTTTGTTGCTTAAATAAATCTGGAACAGTGCTAATAATAGTACGAACTCCACGTTTTTTAAGAAGCGCGATAGCTGCATCATCTACCGAGTCTGTTACTACAATTTTATTAGGTAACATACTAGGTGTATAATGACGTATATAAGTATAATCCCCAACAATAACTTCTGCTTTTTCAAAAGGTTTGCTTAAAAGTAGTGGTTTCCATTGATCGCCATCCCAGCCCTTTGGATAAAACCAGGAATAAGGCATACGTGTTAAAACAGGCATAGAAGCAGCAGCATAATATTCTAAAGCATTTACTGAATCCAAAGTATAAGGTGTATTAAAATGAATTAGTGGGTCACAAAAAGAAAAGTTATTAGTATATTCCTGCATAACTTGTACCATTTCATATTGAGCAATCCCTGAAAGAAATAGCACATTTTCATAATTAAATAAGTCTTTTAAGCGTTGATTAATAGAGCGAATTGTCCAACCTTGTAAAATAGACTTTAGCCCACGACCATCAGCAATAGGAGTCTTTTTTGCTAACTTGATTAAGCTTTGTGCTTCTTGATGAATATGAACAGTATTTCCAATCTTAAAATAAGCACTAATACCACCTAAGCCTATTACATCAGCTTGTCCATCATATTCTTTAATTCGCTTTCTAACCAAATCTATATTGCCATCGCAGCCAACTCGCTTGATTTGAAATTTTTTCCCTAAAAAGCTACCCGTAAATTCATAATCTCGCTCGGCTTTGCCAAGGCTAATACTGACAATCTTTTTCATAAAAACTCCTAAGAAAAATTTGCTGGGGGGATTAAAGTTTAAAGTGCTAAAGATACCTGCACTTTAAACTTAGCATTATATATAGAGTTTTAACTAAGCAAAACAGAGGTTAGCAATTTCTAGAGGCCACCCATAAATGGGTGGCCTATTACTAAAAATATTAAAATCCTTAATGCTACGTAGTAGCATTTGACAATAGACAAGTCCTTTAGGGCTTGTCTATGTTTATCTATTAATTTTACTCTGGTAGTTTAGAGATATATCCACGACGAGCGCGGACAAAATACTTTTTAGACTTGGAAACTATAGAAATTGAATGATATTTTCCATCTAAAGAAGTGTTTGGTGGGTAATAGCCTACAGCATAGCCGCTACGTAGTTCACTAGCTATTTTTTCTGCAATAACCACTAATTCTTTCTCTGAGCTTGGGAAAAATGCACGTCCAGCAGTTTCTTCTGCTAATCTATTTAAAACTATTTCTGGATTGTCAACCATTACCCCAGTATCTAATTTAAGTTTTTGTTGTCCTGTAGAAAAAGCTTGTTTTTCTTCTGGTGTGTAAATTCCAATCATATAACAAGGAATTCCTGTTAATTGTGCAATAGGGATAACATCTTGGAAGGTTTTGAGGCTATGTTGGTCTAGTCCATCGGTGATTAGAACAATGGCTTGGCGAAGACGTTTAGAATTTTTATTTGTATGAACCATTCCTCTAATTAAAGCATCATAAATGGCCGTTCCGCCATAAGGTTTAATTCGGTCAGTTTGTTTAAATAATAAATTTTGATCACTAGTGAAATCTTGAATTAAAGTAACTCGGTCATCAAATTTCATCAAACAAGCTTCATCTTCTTTGTTGCTTTTCTTAATTAATTCCTTAGCCGCTTCAATTGCTTCTCTTAACTTGCCATTTTCAATCATAGAATTAGAAGCATCTACCATAATACAAAGGCTAATAGGCTCATTTTGTCTGGAAAAAAAGCTTATTTCTTGTTTTTTATTATCTTCTAACAATTCAAATTCTTCTTTTCTCATATTTTCTGCATAGCGGTTTTTTGTATCTGTAACTAATACATTAAGTAGAACAACTTCACCACCAATTTTAATTGCTTCTACACTTAAATCTTCATCTTCTTCAGACTTTGTTGGTTGTTGTGCAGATTGTGTTGGTTGTTGTGTGTTATTAGATTCTTGTGTTGGAGTTTTTTTAGCTACTTCATTATTAGATTGAGAAAATGTTAAAACGCTACTGGAAAAAATAATAATAATTAATAATAAAAAGAATTTAGTAATATATTTTTTCATCGTCCCACCTTTTTATAAATCATTGATAGCAGTTAGATTGAATTTTAGCTTTTGGGGTTAGCAAAGGATTTTAGCATGAAGGCTATATCCCAACAATTAAAAAACCTAATAGCAAAATAAAGAGTTTTAAGTTTTGTAAATAAATCTAATATTAGTTAGCGTTCTTCTTTAATTACAAATAATTAGATAATTAAAGAAGAAAAGAATCTGAAGTATTAAAATAAAGATTTATCTAATTTTTGCAAAAATTTTAAAAAAGTTGCAACTTTTTGGGAACTAAAAATAAAACAAGGTGTCAAAGTTTACAGAAAGCAAGAGAGTGAATAAAGAGAGCCGGCCCATCAGAAACACTCAAATAACTATTCAATAAGTCAAATTTAAGTATCTTAAAAACTATTACAATAAGGAGTGTATAACTATGTTTAACAATCTGGTGGAGTGTACCAAAACAAAGAAAGATAAAGGAACTTGGATGTATTTTGCTGTTACCTCAACAATTTGGACATTAGCTTTAGCAGGCTCAATTGTTGGTGGAATTTTCTTATATGATGCAAAACTAGACGAGCAAATATCACTTTTAACAATGCTTGTGGCACCACCTCCGCCACCTCCACCACCTCCAGCAGGATCACCTGTTGTAAGAAACAACAACGCACCTGTAAAACCAGATTATCCAACAAACAAAGTTCCAGACCATATTGAAACGATTACTGAAACTACCCCCAAGACAGCAGCAACACCTACTTTAGTAAATGCTTCTGGAGCAAGTGGATTAGATATTAGCGATGGTACGGGTAATGGTATACCTGGAGGCATACCTGGTGGTAAAGATGGAGGTGTAATTGGTAGCACTTTAACAACCGAACCTGCTCCACCCCCTCCCCCAGCAAAGGAAGAGCTTAAAGTAGCTGAACCAGAAGCTAAACCCATACCATCAATTGTTAGACGTAGCGAAGGCGTAATAGCTGGTAATGCTTTAGTTAGAGTGGCTCCAGATTATCCAGCCTTAGCTCGTAATGGTAATATTACTGGTGAAGTAAAAGTAGAAATATTAATTAGTGAAGATGGAAAAGTTGTTTCTACCAAAGTATTAGGTGGACACGGCTTACTACAAAAAGCTGCTTTAGATGCTGCTCGTCAATGGAAATTTAACCCAACCCTCCTTAACGGTACACCCGTAAAAGTTCAAGGTGTGATAACTTTCCGCTTTAGCTTATAAAAATCACACCTAATAAGCTCACTTTAGAAACTAGTGTCGCGGCCAAAAAACACAGTCCTAAAGTGAGCTTATCTTTTTCTAATCAAAAATTATCTGTTTAGAAAGCCTTCTGTTTCTTCTATCTGTTCGCTAGATTTTCTTTCTGGGCGCATATGAGGAAATAAAATTACATCTCTAATAGAATGTTGCCCAGTTAAAATCATTACTAATCGGTCAATTCCTATACCTTCGCCGGCTGTTGGAGGCATACCATAACTAAGAGCGCGAATATAATCTTCATCTAAGACCATAGCTTCTTCGTCGCCTCCTTCGCGTTGTTTCATTTGTGCTTCAAAGCGACTGCGTTGTTCTATGGGGTCGTTTAACTCGCTAAAAGCATTAGCTACTTCCATACCTGCAATAAAAAGCTCGAAACGGTCAACAAAATTTGGGTCATCTGCTGACTGTTTAGAAAGTGGTGAAAGTTCTGTAGGAAACTTTGTAATAAATGTTGGGCTTTGCAAATGAGGTTCAGCTAAATGTTCAAATAAAGCACCTAGCAATTGCCCTGCATTAGCATTTGGATGAGCATCTGCACCCGTTTTTTCTATAAGTGAGCGTAAATTTTCACTACCAATTAAATCAGATTCTGTAATTGCTGGAAGATTTTTAGGCCAATATTTAATTACTGCCTCACGCATTGTTAAACGTGTCCAAGGACGAGCAAAATTAAGCTTTTTCTCGTTATACTCAATTTCAAGTGTCCCACAAACTTTAGCAACTAAATCAGTTATTAGCTCTTCGGTTAACTCCATTAAGTCTTGATAATCGCTATAAGCTTGGTAAAACTCTAGCATGGTGAATTCAGGATTATGCTTAATCGATAAACCTTCATTTCGGAAATTACGGTTAATTTCATAAACTCGATCTAGTCCGCCAACTATCAAACGCTTTAAGTAGAGTTCTGGAGCAATACGAGCATAAAGAGTAATATCTAGCGCGTTATGATGTGTCACAAAAGGACATGCAGCGGCTCCTGTTGCAAGAGGTGATAGCATAGGGGTTTCTACTTCAACATAAGCATGAGCATCAAAATAACTTCTAATTTCCCTAACGATTTGGGAGCGTTTAACAAATACATCTCTAACATCTCGATTTGCAATCAAGTCTGCATAGCGTTGACGATAACGCACTTCTTTATCATGTAGTCCATAATATTTGTCTGGTGGTGGGATTAAAGCTTTAGCTAAAAAGCTAAGGTCTGTTGCATGAATAGAAAATTCGTCTGTTTTAGTACGAAATAAATGTCCGCTAACTCCAATTAAATCACCTAAATCTAAGAGTTCAAACAATTTCCAAAATTTTTCTCCAACTTCATTGCTACGTAGATAAACTTGTAAAATCTCTTGACCATCTGAGTAAGTAATAAAAGCAGCTTTGCCCATTTTACGAACAGCACGAATACGACCCGGCACACGCACTTCAATATGTGCTTCGGCTAATTCATCTTTAGTTTTTCCTGAATATAGCTTTACTACTTCAGCAATAGTATGAGTTTTATCATAAGAATGGGTATAAGCAGGAAAACCTAATTCTATAATATCTTGTAGATTTTTCTTTCGTTGCAAAGTTTGTTCGTGGTCTTGTTCTATCAAGGCTAAAAGCTCCTAAGTTAATGATTTGAAATTGTTAAGTAGATTGCAAACAAGTTTTTTTAATCTTCTGATATAAGCCCTGAATAGGGCTTTTGATAATAGCCCTGCCATTTATGGCTGGGTATAAAGAATTGTTATTATGTATTGAGCTTTGAAGAAGTGTCAAGGAAGATGCCTACTAGCTATTAATTTTCAATCAATTAAGTATTTTGTGATTAAAGCAAAATAAAGCTATTAAGAAACTGTTAAAATCCCCTAACAAGACCTTGTGTTTTTTCTTTTATCTTTTCATACTTCTTTTACTTAAAAATAATTGGCTTACAAGATTTAAGGGGGTATTTCTTTTTATGAATATCAAACTAAACCACTTATCTATTTTATTAACTACTTTTCTAATGCTGCTAAGTTTCTCATTTGTTTTTGCACAAGGCATTGACCAAGAAAAACCTGGCAACGGAAACGGTAATCCAAATAAAGTCAATAAAATTATTAAGTTGCAAGCAACTTCAGTCGAGCCTAATGCTAATGGAATTGCTAAAATAATGTTTAAGACCAAAGGCAATGCAATGCAGAAATTTCAAATTGTTGGAGCTAACTTAAAAATGTCTCAAAGTTATGAAATTTTTGTTGATGGTCTATTAGTTGACACTCAAGTAGCCAATATTGAATCAGATGACGATGGTGCAGCAATTGAAGTTATGTTTGCTAAAAAAGCTAAAGGCAACATAGGTAGTAGTCAAAAACCTTTACCTACAAGTTTAGATCCTGTTACTACTATTAGACGTGTTGAAATTCGGGCTAATAATGAAGTGGTGCTTTTTGGTGAGTTTACAAGTAATTAATCAATAAGTTATAGGTTTAATACTACTAAACTTTACTTCCTATTCTTTTTCTAGTATGGTTTGACTAGTATAAATTAGTCCGCCTATTAAACCATTTACCATTAATAAACTATAAGCTAAAAAAGAAAATAAAGCTGCTTGTGTATTAGATATTCCTAATGGTGTAAGTAGTAAAACCAGTAAGTATTCTCTAACCCCAATTCCATTAGGTGGCGAAATTGGAAGCATTCTAGCTAAATCAACAACAGCAAATAAAGCCATTAAAACAAATAAAGGGATGTTTAAGCCTAAAGCTTGTGCCACTAGCCAACAAGAAACCGTCCAAGTAGTACGAACTAAAAAAGTAGTCAAAATAATACTTAAAATTAGCAAAGGTTTTTGACTAAAAGTAGCTAAATGATTACCAATTTTTTCTATTGTACTACTAACTAATTTACGATTAATCAATAACTCAAATCTAATCACTAAGTTAAGAAATAGCTTCATTGCCATTTTGCTAAAAAGTAGCAGACAAAGAAAAATAGAAATTATTAGCAACCCTCCAACAAAGTAATAATTATTAGGATTATTTAAGTAATCTCGTCCAAGATAAAGCCCTACAAGGCTACTTAAAAGCAGCCCTACAAGGCTAACCAAGCGTTCAACTACAATAGAGGTAAAAACAAAACTGCTATCACCTGTAATTTTCCCTACTCTAAGTAGTCGTGCTAAATCACCACCAACAGCACCAGGTGTAAATAGATTAAAAAATTGTGCTGTTAAATATTGACCAAACAATGTCAAACTACTAACTTTGTATTTTACTTTTATTAATAGTTGCCAACGCCAACCCATTAAATAAGTCATAAATAATGTATTTAGCACTGCACCTAATAAAATAAAATAGTTTACCTGAGCAATAACTTTTAATAGTTCTTTTTGATCAATTCGTGTTAAAACAAAGGTAAAAGCTACTAGTCCAATAGCAATTTGTAATATTTTCCAAAGCAAACTTGATTTGTTTTGATTAAGTCTTAGATCTGTAACAGGGCTAGGATTAAGTAAAGTAGCTTCAGGTGACTGTGAGTTCAAGATTTGTTGCCTTTCAAATGAATATTAATCCAAATCTTTGTTAACTCTTGTAAAGTGTAGAAAATATGAGAAGGTCGGACAGTAGAACTTCCTGCGGTTCTAGGGTAATGTCTTACGCCTAATTCCGTCATAGAAAATTTATGATATCTAGCCTTAGCCAATACTTCAGCATCAACAAAAAAGCGTTGTGATTCAATTTTAATTTTATCAAAAATACTGCGGCGAAATAACTTAAAGGCACAATCAATATCTCTAACTCGAATACGGAAAATAATTCTAACCAATAAATTAAAGCCCCAAGACAAAAATAATCTAGTTAAAGGGTCATAGCGATAAATGCGAAACCCACAAACTAAATCATAATCTTCAATAGGTGCAATAAAGTTCTTTAACTCTTTGACATCAAACTGGTTATCAGAATCAGTATAAAAAATAAGGTCTGATTTAGCACCTGTAAAACCATTACTTAAAGCTTGAGCATAACCAAGATTAGTTGGGTGGTGGATTACGCGAATTTCTGGATATTTTGCTGCTAGCGAGTCGCTAATTTCGCCTGTACGGTCTTTGCTACCATCATTAACAATAATTACTTCATATGAAGAAAAAGGAAGTGTCTTAAGTGCATCTAGCATTTTAAGTGCTGCGGCTTCAATATTTTCTTCTTCATTAAAAGCTGGCAGCACAGCGGAAATAGAATTAAACTTGCTCGTCATTTTATAAATATCCTAAACTCTTAAGGCGTGCGCTTACTTCTTCACTGTCTTCTTCGGAAAAGTCGGCTGCTATTTTTTGCTTATCAATTCCATCTGTAGCACTTATAGGATTTGCGTTTAGATAATCGTCTGTAATCATTTCCGTTAAAACTTCGCCATCCATATCTTTAGGAATTGGATAGCCCAGTAAATAAAGCATTGTTGGTGCAATATCAATGATACGAGCGCGGGAAAGCCTCATTGCAGGCTTGATATTAGGGCCAGTAGCAATATAAAGCCCATTCATTCTATGATCCCCTGAATTACCATAAACATCAGTAATAAAGCGATTAGAGGTAAGATCTAGCGTTCCCATAGGCTTATAGCGCATATCTAGCGGCAAGAAAGAAATATCAGGAGCCGCTTCAACGTGTGGGCCAGTGTAGATTTCTTCACGTCGCCAAACCTGATTAATTAGTTTTTCTCCTGTATCAGGATTAACTATTGCTTTTAATTTATCTACAACTGTTTGGCAAATTCTTTCATACTCAACGCCTGGCGTAACTACTCCATTAGGCTCACGTCCTTTTAAATTAATAAAAATCTGGCCGTAATTTCCTTTAGAGTAAGCAACTGTCTGTGTCCAATCTACATCTTGGAGCGAAAGCATCAAACTATTAATAATCTTAAACAGTTGTGAGCGATTAGTTACCCCAGCAGCCAAACGGATTTTAGCCAGTCCCATACGCATTGACATACGATAGCCAAATTCTGGAGTAAACCCTAGATTAAAAAGCAATTTCTTAAACTGAGTCATAGCACTTTTCTTTAATACTAATAACCCTTCAGAGAGTAGCCAAATATTAAAGCAAAGGAATTTATGAATTGGGCCAAAACCATGATCCGATCCCATCATAACTAGTGTGTCTTGCCCAGCTTTTCTTACCATTCTTCCAACTGCTTCATCAACTGCCTTCCAAAACTGCATAACTCGGTCACGATGTTTAGTAACCTCTTTACGGTTGCTAAGTGGGTGTTTTTCATCCCAAATATGCCAAAGTTCATGTTGGCAACGGTCTGTACTCCAAATATGATTAGCGTAAAAATCCCAAGGGTATTGTTCCATTAAATATTCTGTAACCTTGGTTTTATATTCAAGTTCATCAAAAAGCTGATCTAACACTTTATCAATATTGCCAGGTGCGTAAACTTCTGTAATATAAAGGCGATATGGGCCAAACTTTGATTCTAGTTCTGCTAGTAAATCTTTTGGATAAGTAAAATCTCGTTTTCCCCTTGGAGTTAAAAAGTCAGACACCATCAACCCATTAACCGCCGCAGGCGGGTAAGTAACCGGCATATTGGTAACAATTACCTTTTTACCTAGCTGGGAAAGTATATCCCAAATTGCTGGACTATCTCTAAGTGCTTGATTTACTGGGAGGTTGTGCATTGATCCATTGCGTCTAAGCAAAAATTCTAGTATTCCATGTTTACCAGGATTTTTACCTGTTACTAAAGAAACCCAAGCAGTAGGTGTAATTGGTGGGATAGTTGTTTCTAAGGAGGCTCTAGCACCACTAGCAATAATACGCTCAAGGTTAGGTAATCCTATTTCCCGCATTAATGGGTCAAGCAGATCAAAAGTTGTTCCATCTAAACCAAGAAAGAATAATTTTTTACTCATAAAATAAAACAAATACCAAAATAAATGTTTATAGCTAATAGGATAGCTAATAAATAGTAACCTGATAGCTTAACCGTAAAATCTTCCAGGTCAAGTCTGGATTGCTAGACGGAAAGCTTAGAAGTGTCGTTTTGCAATGGGTTGGGTTTATCTAGCAACAGCTAATAGTTGTAGATTTTCTTGTTCAACTAACTGCCAAGAACTAGAATCGCGTAGCAATTGCGAAACTAATTGAGCATGTAGCGCGTGTCCTGAACGCTCGGCTGTCACTCGACCAATGATTGGACGGCCTATTAAGGCAAGATCTCCAAGAATATCCAACACTTTATGCCGTGCAAATTCATCAACAAACCGTAAGGCTTCTGTGTTAAGTAATCCATTTTCTGTTAAAACAATAGCGTTTTCTAGTGATCCGCCACGAATTAAACCTGCTTGGCGTAGTGCATCTAGTTCCTTGGTAAAACCAAATGTTCGCGCTGGAGCAACTTCATTGATGTAATCTGTTTTGCTAGGACTATAACTAAACATTTGTTTCCCTATTAATGGATGAGAAAAATCTATTAACGAGATAATAGAAAGTTCTTCTGCTGGCTCTATTTTAATTCTACGGTTACCATCACACACTTCTAATGGAGCTAAAACCTTTAAACACACCCTAGCGGCAGATTGTTCAATTACACCAGCAGCTTTTATTAAAGTAATAAATTCTCGTGAACTCCCATCCATTATTGGAACTTCTAGCGAATCAAGTTCAACAATGCAATTGTCAATTTGACAGCCTGCTAAGGCAGAAAGTAAATGCTCTACAGTAGCTACCATTACACCTAAACGCATTAGTGTAGTAGCGTAGCTAACTCTAGCAACATATTCTATTGAGGCAGGAATTTCAAAATTAGATAAGTCTACACGTTGGAAACAAATTCCAGTGTTAGGAGGAGCAGGTTTAAGTGTCATTTTTACATCACAGCCTGTGTGTAATCCATGACCTTGGCAACTAATAGCTTCTTTAAGAGTTCGCTGTGAAAAAGAAGTGCTAAGCCGATTACTTAGAACATTTTGCGAGAGCGTAAAAACTGTCAACTTTTCTATCCTCCCAAGAACTTGAGCAAAATAAAGTATTACCATTCATTCCAAGTCTCAGCAATTAAGCATTTTTTGTACCAAAAGGTTTTTTTCTTGCTTATCTAAACAAATATTTCTATTTGCTGGAGTTAACATTTCACCAAAAATAAGACGCTTGTTTAAGCTGTTGCAAGTTAACCACAATCTTAAACAAGCGATGTTGCAGAGAAACTACAATAGTTTTAATTAATATTAATTAAGGAGCAAGATATTGCTGTGCTATCCAAAAATAGCCGTCAATTATTTGTTGACCAAATAACAGGCTTACAATTGCCCCTAAACCTAAGAAAACGCCAAAAGGTAGTTTAGATTGCCAAGCTTCATTGCCTTTTAAGATAAAAATAACAATTATAGGTAGCATTGCTAGTGCTGGAGCAAGCAGCAAAGTAGAAAGACAAAGTTGCCAGCCTAAGTACATCCCAACAAATAACATCATCTTAAAATCACCGCCTCCCATACCATCTACCCCACGTAGCAACCTATAGATTTCTGATAGGCTAAAAAGTATGCCAAAGCCAATTATTGCACCTAATATGCCATTAATTATGGAGGTTAAAGCTGGATAAGGAACAAGTTTTTCCTGCCAGAAAATTATAAAACTATCTTGAATATCAAAGAACCTATCTGGATCACCCATTAGCCAAGTCAAAGCAAGACAAACTGCTATTAATGCTCCTGCAATCACTAATAATTGAAAAATCTTTGTGTCTACAAAAAGTAAACCTATTAAAACAACTACCATTAGGAAGATAAAGCCACCAAGTAAAGTAGCCAAAAATACATTTTGTAGTTGTGGTTCATTAACAACAAAACCCCGAATTACTAAGGCTAGCAATGCTCCCCACAAAGTCAGCACATCAGGCAGAATCATTTTCTGGTAGTCAATAAATATTAAAGCTATATTGACAGAAATAAATGCAACATTAAAAACATAATCAGCAATGCTAAAAACAGGTTTTGAAGCTTGATGATAAAAGGCTAACAAAAAGGCAATAGTCGTTAAGGCTTCTACAAGTGGGTAAATAATAGAAATCTTAACTTTGCACTTACGACATTTTCCACCTAAAACTAAGTAGCTTAGAATAGGTATATTTTCTAGTGCAGTAATTTGATGTTTACAATTAGGACAAAAAGATCGCGGTGGGTAAACTAGAGAGATTTTTCCTTCGTCGTCTGTTGTAGATTGTTCTTTAGCCTCTACAATTTCTTTTTTATCATTTTCTATCGGTATTACTTCTTTTTGTATACCTTCTATTTTTTCTTCTGCTATTTGTTCTTTAATTATTTGTTTTTCTTTAGCCTCTTTGCCTTCATTACTAGTTTCACTATCACTAGATTCTTCCATTTCTTCCCATTCATCTTTATACATCAAAGGGACACGATAAATTACAACATTTAGAAAACTACCTATTGCCAAACCAAATAAAGTTACAGTAAAAACCCAAAACCATTCTGGAAGTAGATCAATGTCTGGAATACCCGTATTTACCACATTGCCTCACAAGTAATAAGAATTGTTGATATTTCTGGTTTAGAGCGAGCTTAATAATTTGTAAGTAATGGCTTTTGGAAAATTTGTCAACTAAAATAGCAAAATTATGAAAATTTTGCAGATTAGTTCAGCACAAGAATTTGGCGGAGCAGAACGCCATGTAGTAGATTTGTCCATTGAACTAGCCTCTCGTGGTCATGAAATTCATCTTGTAGTCCGTCCCCTTAGTCCACTGCCTAGCCAAGTTAAAGACTTTGGCATAAACTGCCATACTCTAGCCCTACGTGGAGCAATAGATTTAGCTTCTGCTTATAAATTAGCTAACCTAATTCAAAAGCTAAAGATCGATGTAGTCCATACCCATTATGCCCGCGATTATCCGTTAACCGCAATTGCTGTTTATTTATGTCAAAAACTTAGCGTTAAACCAAAGTTTTTTCTTACTAGACATCATTATTTACCTGTAAAGGCTAATTGGGCTTATCGTAGTTTATTGAGCAATGTTGACACTGTAATTGCTGTATCTACAAGTGTTCGTGATACTTGGGCAAAATCTTTTAACTTAAAAATTGATAATTCTAGTAATTCTTATCCAAAACTAGTAGTTATTCCTAATTGGATAAACAGAGAAAAATTTACTATTTCTGAGACTCAAGAAGAATCCCGCCAAAAATTTGGAATTTCAAGTAATTTGCCAGTTGTTGGAATTGTTAACCAACTAACCCAAGCAAAAGGCCAACATTTGCTATTAGAGGCTGTTGCTAAGCTAAAAGCTCATTGTTTTATTGTATTTGCAGGAAATGAACACGACCCAGAAAAGCCTTACACTAAATATTTAGAAGATTTAGCCAAACAATTTAATTTAACAGAAAAAGTAAAATTTCTTGGACATATCAAAGATTTACCTAGCTTATATAACGCTTTAGATATAGTTGTAATTTCTTCAGAAAACGAGGCTTTTTCTATAGTTTGTTTAGAATCAATGATTTGCCGTCGTCCAGTTATTGCAACTAATATTGGTGGTTTAGCAGAACTTGTTAAAGACAGCGAAACAGGACTAGTTTTTCCTGTAGGTAATAGCAATTTGCTAGCAGAAAAACTTAGCTTATTAATAAATGATAAAAACTTAGCAAAAAAATTAACTCAAAACGCTTACAGCTTTGTTGAAGAAAAATTTTTAATGAAAAATGTGATTTCCCGAATAGAGGAACTTTACCTAGGTAAATACAGCATAATTTAAGTAGTTACAATTATTTTTAATGAGTAAGTTTTTTTACTTGCCATATACTTGCTAACCAAGTAACATTTGCTACCATTATTCCCATAGTTTTTCTATTTAATCCAAAAACTTCATAAATAAAAACTAAGTATCAAGTATTTTTATTGGAGCAATATCTAATGAAATTTGATGACAAAAAAGTAGATCATTTGTTTATTTTAGTAGGTAGTAATGCGCTACCTTGTGCCTTAGCAGGGCTATTACTAGCAAAAGAAAATGGAAATATATCCTTAATTACGTCTGAAGGTTCTTATGATGTAGCTCAACGCTTGCAAACTTGGTTAGAAGAAAAATTTGATCAAAAAACTAAGATTCAACTTAAATCAATAAAAGAATCTTCTCCACAATCTATTTTTAATGGCGTTGCTGAAGAGTTAGATCGAGTTAAAGCAGATTTTATTGGCCTTAACTATACAGGTGGAACGAAAATAATGTCTGTCCACTCTTACCGAGCTATTGAACAATGGGTTGCTGAACAAAGCAAGACAAAAACAATTAAAACCTCTTTTAGTTATCTTAACCCGCGTAAATTAGAAATGGTGTTTGATCCTAAAAACCCTAGTAGCAGTGAATCAGAAAAAACAAAAGCTATAGGTCAAAAAATTAATTTAAAGTTCACAGATCTACTTAATTTACATGGTTGGACTCTACGAAAAGAACTTAATACTGAAGCTATTTACCCAAAAAGTGCTAATTACTTAATCAACTTAATTAAAGATAATATTTGGAATGAATGGGAAATCTGGATAACAGACGAGTTTAGAAAACAAACGAGACGCGAAAAAGATCCAAACAAACGTAAAAGCAAAACGCAACTAAAAGAAATAACCCTAACTTTGCCCGAAAATTTAACAGGTTTTATAGAATGTTTGAAATTAGAACTAAATCTTAATCTAGATCAATCTATATTTAATAACATTAAAGATCCTGAAAGTTTATGTGAATGGTTAGAAGGTCTTTGGCTAGAGTATTACTTACTAGAACAACTACAAAAAATCTTTCAGGAAGCAAGTTTATGTGATTTTGGGCAAGATATAAAAGTTAGGGAAATAGATTTTCAGCTTGACGCAATCGCTGTGTGCGGCTATCAGTTGTTTGCTTTTTCCTGTACAACAGATAGCAAAAAAGGAATGTTAAAATTAAAACTTTTTGAGGCTTTTATGCGTGCGCGTCAACTTGGAGGCGATGAAGCGCGAGTAGCATTAGTTTGTTGCTCAACAGATCCTCAAGAAGTCGAAAAAGAGGCACATAGAGATGTTGATACAGAAGGACGGATAAAAGTTTTTGGATTGCAAGATTTACCAGATCTAGCCAATAAACTAAAAATATGGATTAAAGATCAAAGCCACCAAAATAAATAACTCTAAAGGTGAAATTTATGTATTTGCTAATTGTTGATACAACTGGAATACAGCCTTATATTTTTGGTAGCAACAGGCTACAAGAAAATATTGGAGCTTCATATTTGGTTGATCAAGCTACTAGAAACTGGGCATTAGAGTCTGTCCCAAAACCTAACAATATTGTTGACATAAAAACTTCTCAATTAAATGAATCTACTCACATAAATAAAGATAATTCCTTAGCAGCAGAGGTTATTTATTCTGGTGGCGGTAATTTTGTTGTTTTATTGAAAGATGAGGACAAAGCTAAAGAATTTACTAGAAAGTTATCTCGAAAAGTGCTTTGTGATGCTCCTAATTTGCAGATTGTTATTGCTATGAAAAAATTTAGTTGGTCTGAATCTTTATGTAAAACGAGTCAGAAAGTCTTTCAAAACTTAGCAGAACAAAAACAATGTCGCTCAATTTCTAATCCTCTTCTAGGTTTGGGAGTAACAGCCGTTTGCCAATCAACAGGACTGCCAGCCATTTATTATAAAGATTATCCTGTTTCTGCTGAAATTCTGGCTAAACTAGATGCTGTAGATGAAGCAAATAGGCGATTAACTGACACTTTTAGCAACTTGTTAAAAAATAGCTCTTTTACATTTCCTAAAGAATTTGATGATATGGGACGTAGCTATGGAGAACATAGCTATATTGCAGTAGCTCATGCTGATGGAAATGGTATGGGTAAAATAATAAACCAAATAGGAGATAAGTTTTCCCAGCCAGTGCAAAATAGGGAATATATAAACCAAATTCGAGCCTTTTCAAAAAACGTTGAACAAGCATCCAAAAAAGCTTTGGAAAATACTTTAACTGGTCTAATAAACTCTATAGAACGTGTTAATAATCACTACAACATAATCCATAGAAATAAAGAAGGGCAAAGACTTACAGAAATTCATCTTAAAAAAGATCCAAAATCTAACAAGTATTATTTACCTTTTCGGCCAATTGTTTTTGGTGGCGATGATGTAACTTTTGTTTGTGATGGTAGGTTAGGTATATCTTTAGCAATCAAATATTTACAAGAATTTGAATGTCAAACTAAAAATATACTAAACAATGATGGAAAACCTGGTCTTACTGCTTGCGCTGGAATAAGCATAGTTAAAACACATTATCCATTTGCTAGAGCTTATGAACTAGCAGAAGAATTATGCAAATCAGCAAAAAGTTTTCGCAAAGATGAAAAGACTGATGATTCTTGTTTAGACTGGCATTTTGCTCTAAGTGGCTTATCTGGCAAGATTGAAGCCATCCGTGAGCGAGAATATGAAGTAAAAGAAGGTAAACTACATTGGCGACCTGTCACTTTGCATAAAAATATTTCTCAAAAAATCCATTCATGGCAAACAGTAAAAAAAGCCTTAGAAGCGTTTCAATCCTCTGATTGGGCAACACGGCGTAACAAAATAAAAGCCCTTCGTGAAGCTCTTCGTGAAGGCAAAGATGATATAGAACAATTTATAAACAAATTTCTTGATGAAGATAGATTACCAGAGCTTGAGTTAAGCGATGCAGATTATCGCAAAAAAGGTTGGCATAACAAAGAATGTCCTTATTTTGACGCAATAGAAATGATGGATTGCTTTATTTCATTAAAAGAGGAGGTTTAAGTTTTGCAGCTAAATTTACACTTAAAACTTCTTAGCGATGGCACTTTTGGCAATGGTGATGGTGTTGCAAGTTTAGTAGATACAGAAATTGAACATGACAATTTGGGATTACCTTTTTTACGTGGACGCACATTAAAAGGCTTATTATCAGAAGAATGTGCCAATATTCTATTTGCTTTAGAAAAGCAAAATTCTTCAAAACTTTCTGTGTTTAAAGCATCTGCACAATTTCTTTTTGGTAGCCCTGGCAGCACTATAAATGATGATTCAGCAATGAAAGTTGGAATGGCAATGTTGCCATTAGAATTAAGAAAAGCCGTAGAAGTAGAGATAAATAAAGAAAGGTTAACTTCTGCTGAAGTCTTAAATTCTTTAACTTCAATACGCCGTCAAACAGCCATTAATGAAAAAACTGGAGTGGCTGAAGACCATAGTTTAAGGTCTTTACGCGTTTTGTTACGACAAACACAGCTAACTTCATTGTTAACTTTTAGCCGAACTCCTGAAAATGAAACATTAGCTTTATTAAGTGCATGTGTTTTATCGATACATCGTGCTGGAACTGGCAGAAATCGCGGACGAGGACGGCTAAAAGCTTGGTTAGAGGACGACGAGTTTACTACAACAAAATTTTCAGATTTTGAAAAATTAGTTTTAGGAGAAGAACATAAAAAATGAAAGTTCTTACCTACAAAATTATTTTAGAAGAACCTTTACTTTTAACATCTTTAGATGGAGATCCAAACAGCGGTGTTTCTTTTGATTACATTCCTGGTAGCGTTTTAAGAGGGTTTTTAATATCAAAGTATATCAATGAAAACAAAACATTTAATGCTATTGATCCTTTCATACGAAGATTATTTTTTGATGGCACAACACGTTACCTAAATGGTTATTTAGTTCATAAAGATGGATATAACTCAATTGCTACTTTGCCTACTCCACTATCTTTACACCACGAAAAAGACAACAAAAGCGAGTATTTTGATTTTGCTGTAGACCTAACAGAAAAGGAAGATTGTCCTGAAAAACAATGGAAAAGCAAAAGTAATTCTTTTTGTATTTTGGATGAAAAAATAATAATTAACCCTGATCGAGTAATAAATGTGCATACGGCTAGAACACGTCGTCACGGTCGCGCTATGCCATCAGACAAAATAAGCTATGATGATAACCCAGGTGCAGTTTATCGCTATGAAGCTTTGCAAAAAGATCAAATATTCCAAGCTTCTATAATTTTTGATAATAATGAAGATAGCGAAATTATTAAGCCATTGCTTAATGGAGAAGCAAATTTAGGGGGTTCTCGCAGTGCTGGTTATGGGCGAGTTAAAATTGAAAATGTTGTTGAGTCATCAAAATGGCAAAAAATTGATAAAGAACCTGATTTAGAAGACTGGGATCATTTGATTTTCACTTTACTAAGTGATCTAATTTTGCGAGACAAAAACGGTCAATATGCTGCTGATCCTGAAGCTATAACTAGTTTGATAGCAAAAGCTTTAGCAATAGATAACTTAAAACTATGTCCGAAACGTACACACCTGTACCCCACAATCACAGCAGGATTTAACCGCAAATGGGGCTTACCTCTTCCACAAACTATTGCGTCAAAAATGGGTAGTGTGTTGGTATTTGATAAACCTAATATTGATGAAACAAAACTATTAGAAAAAATTCGTTTACTTGAGCAAAAAGGTATAGGTGAACGTCGGGCAGAAGGTTTTGGATGTGTTGTATTTAATTGGCAAACAGAAACACAACTAACTTTCAAAGAGTTTAAAGAAACAGAAACACAAGTTGATGATATAGAAATACTTGATGCTGTTAGTCAAACAATAGCTAAACAAATGGTAGATCGTATTGTTGCTGGACGATTGGAAACAGCTTTAATAAAAAGAGCTAATGAACTAGGAAAAGCTTTAGCAAAACAAATAAAGCAAGCAAATATTCTTAGCAATAGCCAACTTTCTCGGTTGCGACTAGCTATCCACAATGCTTTGTTAAAAGAACAAGATCCAGGTCGTAAAGATTTAGCAGAATATCTTGAAAATTTAAAAAGCCGCCCAACTATTAGAAAACAATTTTCTCAATTAAAACTATCTGGAAAGCCCTTTTTTGATTGGTTAGAAAAATATTTTTTAACTGATTGTGACATTTGGGAAGTATTAGATAATTTTTCACATCGTGAGTTTCCAAAGATTGGAAATATTAAAGTTCATACAAATGAGCTAGCTTATAAATACCAATTAAGGCTAGTAGATTTAGTTTTAGCTTATGCAATCAAAGCAAGAAAAGGAGCTAACTAGTTTATGAGTATAGCTTTTTGGTCAGGTGAACTTTCTCGCAAGATTGTGTCTCGCATAGTTGTTGAATGCGATTTAGTCTTAAAAACTCCTGCACATTTTGGTAATGGAAATCGAGATGATGCCTTAACTGATATGCCTCTTTTGGTTGATTCACTAGATGAAAAAACGCCTCTTTTAACAGGTGCGTCAATTGCTGGAGCATTACGAAGTTATTTAAATGAATTTGAAAAAAATAATTCCTCTTATAAGGGTATTAGCAACCTGCTTTTTGGTATTTCAAAAAGTGATGATAATAGTAATGATAACGGCGAACAAAGCCCATTAATTATTGAAGACTCTTTAGGAAAAACTTTTGGTTTTGAAATTCGTGAGGGAGTAACAATAGAGCCTCAAAGCCGTACAGCCAAAGACGATCACCTTTTTAACACTCAATTTTGGCAAGCTGGAACAACATTTCCTTTAAGATTTGAATTATTAATTAGAGAAACTGATGACGCACAAAACCTTAAACGAGCTTTAGCCATAGCTTTACAGGGTCTTAGCCAAGGAAATATCACTCTTGGATCTCGAAAAAGACGTGGGTTTGGCAATGTAGCTATAAAAGAGTTTTTAATAAAAGAATATGATTTAACAACCCCTGTTGCGCTTTGTGATTGGATAAAAACCGGTTCAGAAAAGCTTTCTGATCAATACAAAAAAGACTTAAAAACTGTTTTAACTGATCCTGCTGATTTTGGTAACAGCCAAAATATTTTTACAATGAAAATAACTTGTTCTTTGGATAGTTCTTTAATAATTCGTGTTGTCACAGATAGCCAACAAGCCGCAGACATACAACATTTACACTCACAACGATTTAATGAATTAACACAAAAATTAGAAAATAAGCCTGTAATTTCTGGCACTAGTTTAGCTGGCGTTTTACGTGCAAGAGCTACAAAGATTATCAACACTCTTACACAAACTAACCAGGCTAAAACAAAAATAATAATTCAAGAAATGTTTGGCTATTCAGAAAAAACAAAGTCTGATAGCAAAGCTAGTCGGCTAATTGTTAGCGAAGCTGTTTTAGAAAATGTAACAACTAATCTAGTACAAAACCGAGTTAGCATTGACCGTTTTACGGGTGGAGCGCGTAACACCGCTTTATTTAATGAACAACCTGCTTTTGGTGCAGATGATTCAACAGTTGTCTTAAATATAAAACTTATCAATCCTGGGAATTATGAAATAGGCTTATTACTATTACTATTAAAAGACTTATGGACAGGTGATTTAGTTATTGGGGGTCAAAGTAGCATTGGCCGGGGCAGATTAAAAGGCAAAGAAGCTTATCTAAAACTGGTTGATAAAGATGTAAAAGAATGGTTGGTAAAAGAAGTTAACAGTAAATTAATATTTGAAAATGGTACATCTCAAGAGCTTGAAACTTATGTTGGACAGCACTTGCTAAAATACCTTGAACTAATTAGCGAGGTAGCATGACACGTCAAATTATTCCTAGTAATGCAACAATAAAAAATATTCTTGTAATTGATGTTGAAAATTTAGTTGAATGGCTAGAAAAACAAATAGAGCAAAATCAACAATTTAATTTTGAGTATTTACTTGCTCATACTGATGACGGCGTGATTTGGGGCAAAGTGAAAAATAACAAATTATTGCTTTCTAGTGCTGTTGATTCTCAAATTTCACCACCATTAATTTTTGAAACACTACAACAAGTTAGGCTTTTTTCATTTGAAGCAGAATTATTAGTTTGGCGCGATGGAGATAATCAGTTAAACGCTAGACTTATTAGCAATTTAATAGATGGAGAAAAGCCAGATTTTACAGAAGCAATTGATGAGGAACAAATTTTATGGGGTACAGATGCAAAAATTTACAAAAATAGTCCAGAACTTGAATTTAGCTTAATGAAAGAAGGTTCTCAAGGTTTGCGTCATATTGTGCCAATAAAAATTGAAGGAAAATTTGATGAAACATCTCGTCCTTTGCGCTTATTGGTAAGACATTATATTAGCGAAGACACAAACGGATTTAACCGAATAGTTGCTAGCCGACTTTTAAGCTTAAAGGTAAAAAAATAATGAGTCTACCTAAACATAGAAACCCTACAAGACGTGATCGAATTGCTACAGCACCTTATAATTTTACTCCTCTACCTGACAAAATAGTTGCAGCCGCAAACAAGGCTGACCATTTACCAAATCACAACACATATGCAGATGCAAATTATCCAAATACAGGTCATTTTGAAGTTATACTAACAACTAAATCCCCTCTTTATATTAGGTGTGCAATTACAGAAGAAAAATTTAAGCAACAAGAACAAGACAAAAACTTACCTTTTAGAGAGCAAGTTAAAAACACTCCTGAATTTTTCTATACAACAAAACAAGCGCAACCTGTTATTCCTGGCAGTAGTTTACGCGGAATGCTTCGTAGTTTGTTGGAGATTGTTAGTTATTCAAAAATGGTTTTTGTTGATGATTCTGCTGTTTTTTATCGTGCTGTTGCAGATAAAGAAACAAGCCCTTTAAGAAAACCTTATAACGAAATACTTGGTAAATTTGGTAAAAATGTCAATGTTGGATATTTGATAAAAAATTCTGATGGGTGGTATGTTAAACCTGCATCTAAACCTTTTGAATTAGGTTTACCTGAAAAACGAGTGTATTTGAAGATAGAGGACTCTCAGGTTAGTAATATTCCTAATTTTATTAGCTTAAAAGTAAAAGATTATAAGCCACAGTATTATGAGATAAGTTTCGATGTTCAAAAACAAAAAGGCAAATTAGGTTTTACCAAAATAGGAACAAGAAAAAATAATTATAAATATAAAGGTATGCTTGTCTGCTCAGGAAATATGGCAGAAACCAGTGAAGATTTACAAAAAAGCGATCGGAAATATCACACAATAGTTTTACAACCTAATGAAAATGCACCATTTATAAAAATAAATGAACAAGCAATACAGCTTTATTTGGAAAATTTAACAACATTCCAAAAAGAGTATTTTGATTCAAACAATGGTTGTTTAGTTGAAGGAAGACCTATTTTTTATGTAGCACAAAATAATGAAGTAAGATTTTTTGGACATAGCCCTAATTTTCGTGTGCCTTCTTTGAAGTCAGACGGAACAGAGAAAAAAATATTAGACTTTATCCCTACGTCAATAAAAGATGAAAAAGTAATTGATTATGTTGATGCCATATTTGGCTATACAAAAAAGAAACCATCTGAAATAAAAGAAACAAACAAAAATTATGCCTATGCTAGCCGAATTTTTATCACAGATGCACAACTAAAAGATAAGAACCAAAATGGGATTTGGTTAAGCCAAAATAGTATAGTTCCTAAAACTCTGGCTGGCCCTAAACCTACAACTTTTCAACATTACCTTACACAACAAGAACCCAATAATTTAGTGGGACTTGATCATTATGGTAGCCCACCACCACACGAAGCGGTTATTCGAGGCTATAAAAAGTATTGGCACAAAGGTTTAGAAACAACTCTCGATAAAATTAAAGAAGATAAAGAAGTAAGAGAAAATGACACCCAACACACACAATTTAAGCCTTTGCGCCCAGAAGTTGAGTTTAAGTTTAAGATACACTTTGAAAATCTTTCTAACAAAGAACTTGGAGCAATGTGCTGGATTCTTAACCCACCAAACAATGATCCTAGTAAACCTTACTATCATCATTTAGGTATGGGAAAACCTCTAGGAATGG
Organism: uncultured Clostridia bacterium; assembly: GCA_964492845.1. GTDB lineage: Bacteria > Acidobacteriota > Blastocatellia > Chloracidobacteriales > JADJPF01 > JADJPF01. The sequence goes on along the minus strand of CAZBMZ010000001.1, from coordinate 61,786 downwards.
GGGCAGTTAAACTTGATGCCGAACTTCATTTAGTTAACCGCCAAGAGCGTTATAAATCGCTTTTTAATGGTGATAATTGGCAACTAGCAGAAAGTAAAGTTGACCAAAAAACTTTACAAAACTTGATCAAAGGTTTTGAACAAGATATTTTAAGAAAACTTGAGGAACAGAACACAAAATTATCTGACGTAGAGCGAATAAAAATGCTCTTAAAAATGATGGAGTGGCCTGGCCCACAAATTGATCAAACAAACTATATGGAAATTAAGCAATTTAAGGATCGTCCTGTTTTACCAGATCCTTTAAACGTAGGAGAAAAGACATTAATAAGTCAAATTAACCTTTTACAAGGAAATAAAACCTCAGCACCTACAACTAACTATAAACACAATAACTATTCTCAAAAAAACGAGTCAACCCCAATTCCACAAAGAAAAGATGTTCCAAAACAACAGAATTTCACTAATCAACAAAAACAAACTGATACAGCAAAAGTATCAATTCAAGACTTAGCTATGATGGGTAACTTGAAAAAGAAGATAGGTAATTTAAGCAGATCAGAAGATGCTAAACAATTAAATGATGTAGTAATTGACATTGCAAAACTGCCAAATGTTCCTGAAAAAAAAGCCTTAGCAGCGGATTTACAAAAAAGGCTTCAATTTCATGGTCTATGGAAAAATAAAAAATCTATGGAATCTCCTTGGTACAAGAAATTAGAAGAATTACTAAAATAAATCTCTTTGTTCTCAAGTTGGCAAATAACTTTCTTGTTTTTATTTATTTTAATGAATAAGTGCAATATAACTAAAGTAATATTACTTTAGCATAAACCTAGGTAATAGCACTAGTTTAAAATAGTTTATTTCTTAGCAATAAAGTATTATTACTGATCTGCTAGCTAGTTTTGCGCTAAAGTTAGTTAACATGTTAGACTCGTCGTTTACAAATTTCTCTACAACAACAAAATCTGATTTTATTTCTATGAGGCAGTAATTCAATGGCATGGTTTAAGCGTAAGAAAACTGATAATTTACCTCCACTCCCAAATGATGAAGAGCGAAAAGTAAAAACTGAAGGGTTATTTAGTAAATGCCCTCAATGTTCACAAACACTTTTTAAGGGACAACTTGAGGAAAGTGCTTATGTTTGTCCTAAATGTAACCATCATTTTCGTATTGATGCCCATCAACGCTTAAAAATGTTATTTGATAATGGCGAATATGAAGAATTTGATCAAAATATTGCTTCCACAGATCCATTAAAGTTTGTCGATACTAAACCTTACAATGAAAGATTAGCTAAAACTCAACAAACAACAGGTGTTTTAGATGCTTTGATTTCGGCTAAAGGCAAAATAGGTAATCATACTATTATAGTTTGTTGTATGGTTTATGAGTTTATTGGCGGCTCAATGGGTTCTGTTGTAGGAGAAAAAATTACTCGTGCTATTGAACGTGCCATCAAAGAGCGTTGCGGTTTATTGATTGTTTCTGCTTCTGGCGGTGCGCGTATGATGGAAGGTGCATTATCACTAATGCAAATGGCTAAAATTAGCGCGGCACTAGCAAATTTAGACCAGGCTAGACTTCCCTTTATTTCATTGATGACTGACCCAACAACTGGCGGAGTTACGGCTAGTTTTGCAATGTTAGGCGATCTTAATATTGCTGAACCTGGCGCATTAATTGGTTTTGCCGGGCCTAGAGTAATTGAACAAACCATTAGACAAAAATTACCCCCTGGTTTCCAACGTTCAGAGTTTTTATTAGAACATGGAATGTTGGATGCAGTAATTGACCGTAAGAACTTAAAAGATTATATTTGTCAATCATTTGATTTTATGATGGGCTAATGGACTACCAGATAGCACTTAACTATCTTTATAGCTTAGGACATGAAACCTTAGCAATGAAGCTAGGTTTAGATAACATTGATATTTTAACTAAGAGCCTAGGACAGCCACAAAAAGCTTATTCTACAGTCCATGTGGCTGGAACAAATGGAAAAGGCTCTTTTTGCGCCTCTCTAGCATCAGTTTTAGCAGAAGCTAAAATTGATACAGGGCTTTTTACTTCCCCACATTTACTAGATATAACTGAGCGTTTTCAATACAACCTTAAATCTATTTCAAAAACTCAGTTTTCTAATTTGCTAGAAAAAGTTAAATCTCAAGTAGATAACTTATTATTAGAAAAGAAGTTATTATCTCGTCCAACTTTTTTTGAGCATATTACTGCTATTGGTTTTGAACATTTTCGGCAGTGTAAAGCTAAGGTGGCAATTCTAGAAGTAGGTTTAGGCGGTAGACTTGATTCTACCAACATAGTTTCACCCGTTCTTAGTATAATTACTAGCATTGATTATGACCATCAACAATATCTAGGAAGTACACTAACAGAAATTGCTAGAGAAAAAGCAGGTATCTTAAAAAAAGATATTCCTGCTTTGATCGCTCCACAGGTTGAAGAAGCAGCAAAAGTAATTAAAGAAGTTGCAGAAGAAATTCAAACACCGTTAATTTGGTTAGATTCTAGTCAAATCAATGCTTTAGCTATTAAAAATGGCTATTGGGAGTTTGATTTTTATACTGAAAAAGAAAACTATAAAGCAATAAAAACAGGTCTTAGAGCTTATCATCAAGTAATAACTTCTGCTTTAGTAGTTAAAGCCGTTGAAATGCTTAATCAACAAGGGTTTAGTGTATCTCAGAAAAATATTAGAGAAGGTTTAGAAAAGACACTTTGGCCCGGACGATTAGAATTAATTAAATTAGAAGAATTTGATCTGCTTTTTGATGGAGCGCATAACCCACAAGGAACCAAGACTTTAGCAAATTTTTTAACTAGTTGGCTAAAAGAAAAAAACTACTCTAATAAAACATTAGTTTTTAGTGTAATGAAAGATAAAGAACTATCCAAAATGGCTAGTTTGCTTTTTCCCCTTTTTGATTCAGTAATTTTATTAAATCAAAAAGATGCAAGAGCAATAGACTTTCGACAGATGGACGGGAAAATATTAAACTTAGCAAAACAATATTTTATTGTTGAAAGTGTTGATGAAGCCCTAAAAATTGCTAATAATCTTTCAGTTAAGGAAAAACTAGTAGTTGTTAGCGGCTCACTTCATTTAGTTGGAAGTGTTAAACAGTACTTAAAAAATAACAAAAAACCCTATCAAGAGAAATCCTATGGCCTATGAGCTTTTAAGTCGGGAAGTAAAATATCGCGGACGGATTTTTGAATTTTCCATTGATCAAGTCTGCTTTCAATCCGGCGCAACTATACAACTAGATGTAATTCATCATAATGGTGGCGCGGCAGTAGTAGCACTTACTGATAAACAAGAAGTTATTTTAGTTAAACAATATCGTCATCCAATGGGTGAATATTTGCTAGAATTACCTGCGGGAAAAATAGAAAAAGAAGAAACCCCTGAAAAAACTGCTGCAAAAGAACTCATAGAAGAAACAGGATTTCAAGCTGATAAGCTAGAACTACTTAGTATTACTTATCCAGCACCAGGTTATTGTAGTGAAAGGCTTTATATCTATCTAGCAAAAGAGCTTAGAGCAGTAAGTAGTAGTCCAGAATTTGACGAGGAAATAGAGGTGGTAGTTTTGCCATTTTCTAAAGCTTGTGAAATGATTTTTAGTGGTGAAATTCAAGATGCTAAAACCATCATTGGACTTTTAGCAACAGAGCGAAAGTTAAAAGTAAGTACATTACTTAAATAATAAGGCTAGTGTTTCAATGACAATAGAATATCGTTGCCCCGAATGCTTAAGTCCACTGCCTAAAATGCCCCCTGTAACTTGCTCTAAATGTGGCAATAATTTTAAGGCTTTGACAAATAAACCCACTAGTGAAATTACTAATAATTTAGACCCTGACAAACCTGCTTGGGGTTATGGGGCTGGGATTGTGATTTGGTTGTTGTCTGTATTTTTAATAATTACCGCCCCATTACCTGCAATGTTAACTTGGTCAATTTGGATGCAATTATCGGGTCAGATTCTACCAGATAAACCAAAAATAGAAGAAAATCCAGAGCTAGCGATATTTTTTATTTGTGGAACATTTTTAGCCCAAATACTTACTCTAATGGCTAGTTACCGATTTATTACTAGAAGTAGTCAGGGTAGTTTCTTTTCAGCATTGGGATGGCATTGGCCTGAGCGTTTTGGCTTAGTAAAAACAATTCTTTTTACAATTTTTATCTTTTTTATTACAGCAATAATTATTTCTCTGTTTCCTAATCAAAAAACAGATATGCAAAAATTTATTGAAATATCTATGGCTGTAAGAATATTAGTAGGAATAATTGCAATAATTGGCGCGCCATTTGTTGAAGAATTAATTTATCGCGGTATTCTTTTTGCTGGACTTCGTAGAGATTTTGGAGTTGCTCCAGCAATAATTGGTGTTTCATTTCTGTTTCTTTTGGTACATATTCCTCAATATTGGGGGGCTTGGGGTGTTATAGTAGGCTTAGGATTTCTTAGCCTAACTCTAACTTTAGTTAGAGCTTATAGTAGTTCACTACTACCAAGCTTTGTTATTCACTTAATTTTTAATACTATTCAAGTAGTACTAATGATTGCTCAAGGGTTTGTAGGAGAATAAAGCAACGCGGTGGAAAGAAATTTTAACTTCCCTTTACCAAAAAATAGATCTTTTGATGTAGTAGGTCTTGGTCTTAATGCAGTAGATCATATTATTGTTGTTCCAAAGTACCCAGAATTTAATACTAAAATTCGCCTTAGCAGTCATAGCCAACAGCCTGGCGGACAAGTAGCTTCAGCCTTAACTGCACTAGCTAGATTAGGTTGTAAAACTCGCTATATTGGCAAAGTAGGAAGTGATTTTAGTGGGGATCTGCAACTTTCTCGATTAAAAGCAGAAGGCGTTGAACATTCCTATGTTAAACAAGTAAAGGGTGCTACAAACCAAATTGCTTTTATAATCATTGATGAACAAAATGGGGAAAGAACCATAATTTGGGATCGAGACGAAAAATTAGCTTTTTCTGCTGAAGAAGTAGAGGAAGAAGCTATAAACAGTGGAAAAATCCTCCATATAGATGGTCATGATGTAGAAGCAGATATTTTAGCAGCACAAATGGCACATAGGGCTGGAATGGCTGTAGTAATTGATGTTGATAATTTTTATCCTGGTGCAGGTAATTTACTTCCTTTTATTGATTTTCTAGTAACCTCATCAGATTTTCCTCGCCGAGTAACAGGAATTACCGATCCCAAAGAAGCTTTGGCTAAATTAAAAGAGATAAGCGGAAGTTATTTTGTAGCAATGACCTTGGGCAGTGATGGAGTTTTAGCTTATCACGAAGGCGAATATTTACATGTTCCAGGCTTTGAAATAGTTTGCCGAGATACAACTGGCGCGGGAGATGCTTTTCATGGTGGTTTTATTTATGCTTTATTAAATGAAATGTCTATTTTAGAAACTTTACGTTTTGCTAATGCTGTGGCAGCAATGAAATGTTTACATTTAGGAGCGCAAACCGGACTCCCAACATTAGCAGAAGTAAAAACTTTTTTAACTGAAAAATAAGTCTTTTAGAAACTAGTAATTTAAGGATAAACTTTTATGTCAGAAGATCAACTTGATGACTTAGACGAGTTCCAAGAAATAGATATAAGCGATCTATTACAAGTAGTTTTAGCGATGCAAGCAGAATTAGGAGTAGTTTCAGATCTGCTTGCTGAGGTATTAAAAACAGGCCAACTAAATAAAGCTGAAATGATGCGCTCTATGCACACTGTTGGAGATCTAAGCTTAGAGGCAATGGAAATACTTGCAGATAATGAAGAGGAAATTGGTCAAGTTTTTGAACACAACCCTAATAATAATAATTCTTCGGATATTAATTAAATAAAATTATGGACTATTACCCGTCTATGATGTTGTTTCTTATAGTTGAATCTAGTGAAACGGCTCTTTCATTTTCACTAAAAATGCTACTGGTGTTTTTTTTAGTATTTGCTAATGGTTTTTTTGTAGCAGCGGAATTTTCTCTAGTAGGTGTACGTCGCTCAAAAGTTCTATCTATGGTAGAAAGTGGAGACACAAGAGCTAAAACATTGTTAAGAGTAATAAATTCTTTAGATTCTTATATCTCTGCAACTCAGTTAGGTATCACTTTAGCAAGCCTTGGCCTAGGTTGGGTTGGAGAAGGAGCAATTGCTGGTACATTAACACCTATTTTTCAACGTTTATTACCTCCAACTTATGTTGTAGCAGTTTCTCATTCCGCGGCAATTATAGTTGCATTTACTACAATTACTTTCCTTCATATAGTTTTGGGAGAACTTGCACCTAAAACCCTTGCCTTAGAACGTACTGAAAAAGTAGCTCTATTTGTAGCCTGGCCAATGGAAGTTTTTTATAAAGTTTTTAAAGCCCCTATTTGGCTATTAAATCATTCTGGCTCGCTTGTCCTGCGTCTTGCTGGACTAAGTTCTTCTGCTGAACATGCTACAGCTTATACTAAAGAAGAACTACGTCAACTTGTGGAAATGAGTCATCAAGGTGGACATTTACAAAACGAAGAAATGGAAATGGTAAATAATGTTATTGAATTTGCTAATACAGAACTTCGCCATATTATGACCCCTCGTGCAGAAGTTACAGCCCTTTCTGATAAAGCTACTGTAGACGAGATTTATAAAATTTTTATTGAAAATAAATTTTCCCGTCTGCCAATTTATCGAGATAACTTAGATACTATTGTAGGCGTATTAGTGCTAAAAGATGTTGTGCCTTATTTTAGTAAACCTGAAGGGTTTGTATTAGAAAAATTACTAAATAAACCTTTCTATTTACCAGAAACCGTCACCCTAGAACAAGCAATGCGTCAAATGCGCCGCGCCCGTGTGCATTTAGGTGTAGTTGTAGATGAGCATGGTGGAACAGTTGGTATAGCTAGCTTAGAAGATTTACTAGAAGAAATTGTTGGAGAAATAGATGATGAGTTTGACCAAGAAACTCCTGAAACCATTATAGAAAAAGACAAAGGTGTTTATTTAGTTCAAGGTAACACTCCTATTCGAGATATTAACCGTAAGCTAAAAATAAAATTACCTGAAGAAGAAGGCTACACTACACTAGCAGGTTTTTTAATGTCTGAAACTGGAAATATTTTGGAATTAGGTCAAAAACTAGAGTTTGATGACTTTGTGTTTACTGTTATTAAAACCGAACGGCTAAGAATTTTGGAAGTCCTAATTGAAGACCTAAACAAAAATAGAGTAGAAAAATCAAACACTCTACATTAACTTATGAAACAATACCTAGCACTATTAGATCACATCTTAGGTAAAGGTGATAAAAAAGCTAATCGTACTGGAATAGGAACAACTAGCATTTTTGGCTATCAAATGCGTTTTGACCTTTCAGAAGGCTTTCCCTTGCTAACTACTAAAAAAATTAGTTTTAAGTTTATTGCTTATGAACTGCTTTGGTTTTTAAGAGGTGATACAAATATAAAATTTTTGGTTGATAATAATGTAAGTATCTGGAATGAATGGGCATATCAAATTTTTTTAGAAGAAAATAATTTAGTAGAAAAATATCCTCGTTACTCAAATACTTGGAGAGAAGAGCTTAAAAATTTTATAAACAATATAAAAATGGACGAGGAATTTGCTAAAAAATGGGGTGAGCTAGGGCCAATTTATGGTAAACAATGGGTTCGTTGGGAAAACAAAAACGGCGAGGAAATTAACCAAATCCAAAATTTAATTGACCTAATTAAAACTGACCCTACTTCCCGCAGGTTAATTGTTAATGGTTGGAATGTTGGAGAAATACAGCAATTAATTAAAAACCACCACCACGCGCCGCCGCCTTGTCATACTTTATTTCAATTTATGGTGATTGATAACAAATTGTCTTGCCAATTATATCAGCGAAGTGCTGATGTATTTTTAGGAGTTCCTTTTAATATTGCGTCTTATGCCTTGCTAACAACTATGGTTGCACAGGTTTGTAATTTAGTTCCAGGCGAATTTATTCATACATTTGGCGATGTTCATATTTATGACAACCATTTAGAACAAGTTAACTTACAAATTAAACGAACACCTAAAGAACTTCCTAAATTAAAGCTAAATCCTAAAATAACTTCTATTTTTGATTTTAAGTATGAAGATTTTGAGCTAATTGGCTATGACCCATACCCAGCAATTAAAGGTGATGTAGCTGTATGAGCCTTTCAATAATTGCAGCAATGTCAGCTAATCGGGTAATAGGAATCAATAATAGCATGCCTTGGAAACTACCTGAAGATCTTAAATACTTCAAAAATCTAACTTTAGGTAAATCCATAATAATGGGGCGAAAAACTTTTGAGTCCATTGGGCGACCTTTGCCATCAAGAGAAAATATAGTAGTCACCCGCCGAGAAAACTATCAAGCACAAAGTGTTAAAGTTGCTCACAGCTTAAAAGAGGCAATAGAACTAGCAGAAAATCCAGAAATTTTTATTATTGGTGGAGCAGAAATTTATAAACAAAGTTTGCCGTTAGTTGAGACAGTTTATCTAACTTTAATTGAAAAAAATTTTGATGGAGACGCTTATTTCCCTGAATTAGACCTCAAAGTTTGGCAACTTGTCCAAGAAGAAAGTCATTACTCAGAAAATCAAAAATTTACTTATAAATTTCAAATTTATAAAAAATATTCTTAGTTTAAGTCTTTTCTATAGAACAAAATAGCAGCACTTGTTAGTATAAAACTTATAAGGCTAATAACTGCACCATAATAAAAAGGTTTAGGACGAAAAATAAATTCTACTTTGTGTTCTCCGCTATCAACTACAACAGATCTAAAAGCATGACTAGCGCGAATTAGCTGTGCTGGCTTGTCGTCAATTAACACTTCCCAACCTGGATAATAAGTATCCGTTAAAACTAATAACTTTGTGCCATCGGAAATTGTTTTTAAGACTACTTGATTATTTTTATAGCTAGTTATTTCTACTTTATCAGTGTTGCTAGCAGGTTGTATATTATCTAAATTTACGTTTTTATCACTAATTATTATATTTGATAAATTATCAAGTGTTTGCTCCTTAAGTTTATTGATTACTTGATCTTGTCTATCAACTTGTTCAAAGTTTGCAGCAAAAAAAGCTCGTGGTTTTACTAGTAGATTTTCAAAAATCTTTACTCCTTCGCCCTCATAAACTTCTTTGTAATTAATGTTATCAACCTCTACATTATTTTCTGTAAGCAAATATTTAGCACCAAGAAAGTCATACATTGGCGAGCTTACTTGATTAAAAACAATATGGCTTAGTCTATCTTGTCGTTCGCTTAAATTAGTAAATTCCCTATACCATTTTGGAAATAGTTGGTCTTTACCATAAATAGTATTGATTTTATAAGGAAGTAATGTGTTAGGAGGAGCAACGATTTTATCACCAATGATTTTTTCTGTTTTACCGCGTAGTTCCGCAGGTGCAACAACTACACGCTCAAACCCAATATTATTTTTTAAGAACTCTGTTGCACTAGTTTTTGGGTAAATTAACGCGCTTTTATATGTAGGATTGTATTGATTAGATTGCCAATTTAGTTCTAAAAACAAAATTAACAGGGCCGTAACAGCAAATTTTATTTTTTGGTCTTTTGCAGAGTTAACCAATATCCATAAAAGTATGGTTAAAATAACTATTATTATTAATGAGATTATAAAATCTGCATTACGCCAATAAAAATACTCTTGTAAAGAAACTAATATTCTTAATAGCAAGCGTTTGACTCCTGACATTTCACTAAAATTATTAGGTATAGCTACAATATTAAAACCTAGCATAGCCACAATTAAGCTAGCTAATAAAACTAGCATAATATTTTTAACTTGTTGGAGATAAGTTTTTAGTTCTGTCCAACTTGCTTTTAATAAAAGATCTGCTCCATATGCAGCTAAAACCGTAGCACCAAAGCAGTAAAGCCCACTAATTCTAGTAACTGCTCTAATAGTTTTTAGTACAGGAATATATTTAGTGATATGTACATAAACTGGTGTGCAAGTCATTACAAGCAACGCGCCTAAAGTTAAAAACAGAAAATAGTAAATTCTAGTGTCGGCTAGCTTCCATCTGCTACGCCAAAAAATAAAAGCAATTAAAATTAAAGTAACTAGTCCTAAGTAAATTATATGGTCTTGTGAAACACCAATATCAACAAAGCGGCTAGAAATATTATGGTCAAAGGCACGACCAAAGGCACGAGGTAAAATTAAGGTCAGTAAGTGCCAGGGCGGAAGCCAGATATAACCAATTTCTGTAGGAACAATTTTGCGATTAGAAAAGCTAAGTAGTTCAAAAACAGGCCACCAATTTGCAGCCGATAGCCCAAACCCTACAAGCAATGTTATAGATAAGTATTTTAAGGAAGTTTTAATTGCAGCTAATTTACTAGTCATTGTTTTATTTAGCAAACTAACTAACAAATAATAGCTAATCAATGCAGCAAGATAATAAATAGCTGTTGGGGTATAACCTGAGTAGAATTGTAGGGCTAAAGCTATACCGCTACCAATTGCAGGTAAGATTTTACGTTCTGACAAAGCTTTATCAGCCCCTAATAACATTAAAGGTAGCCACATCAACCCACCTAGCCAACCTAGCCAGGTTAAATGCTGCATTACATTATCGGAGAGTAAAAACACTAAGCTTCCTGTAAAGGCTGCCGCAGGACTTAAGCCTAAGTTAATTAAAAACAGATAGATAAAAATTGTAGCTAGAGCTAATTCCAAAAGTCTTGCAAGTGAGTAACCTAAAGGAATATCAAAAATTAAATAAAGTAGATTTATAGGAGCAAAAATTTTTGTCACTCCATCAGCATAAATTGGGTGTCCAGCCAAAATATAAGGGTTCCAAAGTGGTAATTCTTTGCTGCGATAGCCATCTACTAAAAAATAATCTCGTGTTATATAAGTGTCGGTTAAATCTCGTCGATTATAAGCATAACTGCTATATTCAGTTGTATTTGCTCCCCAGGGTAATTGATTTGAATGTGCTGCTAAATCAACTAAGGTTTCACCTAAAAAGAAAACCCGTGCAAACATTCCAACAATAATTATTAGCAATGTTAAAACAGCAAGAAGATGTATTTTTATTGGTACATTTTCTTTACTAGTAATTAAATCGAAAAAAGAAATTTTATTTATAACCATATATAAATCATTATTTATCAATATATTAGCAAATAAACTAGAAATTAAGATTTTATTAAATTTTAGCAAAAATAGACTTGGCTATTGGTTAAGATTTATGGAATAATCTACAAATCTTAAAAATTCTCAGAATTTAACTTAAACGATACGCTTAAAAACATCTTCTATTTAGAAAGGACATATATAGTGAAAAAGTTTGTTTTATCCACACTACTTGGGCTTTTTCTAATGTTAACTTTAGGTTTTAGCAATATAGTTAACGCTCAAGGCCCAACTTTTAGAGTCAATTTTACAGTACAAGTTAAACCAGGTGTCACAGTTGATATGGGAGCTAATGTAGTACTTAACCCAGCTAAACCCAAAAAAGGTTCAACAATTTTAGTATTAAACGGCACTGGTCAAAATTCCAATACCTTTATTCCTCTTTCCCAACAATTATTTACTGATACAAATACTAGCAAACTCGTAGCCAGAACCATTTTGTTAAACTATCCTGGACATGGCAATAGCAGTCTTCCTATTTCAACAACTGGCGTTAAATTTGGTGATTTAACATTGGGCGATTATGTGACTGCGCTAATTGAATCTTTAAGAAGACTTAATGAAATTGATATGGCTCCAGATGTAATTATGGGTCATAGCCTTGGTGCAGAAATGCTACATTTAGCCCAACAAAGACTTGTTAGCCAAAATAGTAGTTTTAGAAAAGAATTTGGTGTTAAAACAGCTATCTTTGTTGTTCCAGACATTGTTGGCCCGCCAGCCTGGGCATTTACCGATAGCGGAACAGGTGCAGCAGTGCTTTCTATGTTAAGTGTAGACGATCCACAACAAGGTAGAGTTGTAGTATTTCCTCCTCCTGTTTGGATAGGCTTTTTCTATGGTGATTTAATGGGTAATGTTGTTGCTGGCGCACCAACCCCAGATCAAGCTGTAGCTAATGGCTTTATTTCCAACGATTCAGCATTAATGGTTGGGGAATTTCTTGGCGCACCACCTTTTCAACGTCCAACCGTTGCAGCCGGTATTTTTGCTAAATCTTCAGGTACAACTGCTGGCTTAATCGCACTAGAACAAGATGGAATTTATACATTTAAGGAACACCAAGATCTTTATACTCATTTAACCCAAGATTCTTCTAGCAAGCTTTTCTTTCCTCTAACAGGTGCAAACACTGTTCATAATGTACATATTTTTAGCCCTGCTACTTTAATTGACCCTATTAGACAAATTTTAGCCGCTGGTAAGAAAAATAAATAAATTTCTACTTTAAGCTAGTAGCTTAGGCACTTTACAGTATAAACTACTAGCTTTTCAATAAACTTTCCTTCCAAAATTTACTTCCCTTTTTTTTAAGAATGCAGTTAAATTTACCCCATGTTTAAATTTCCATTCCAAATACCTTTTTCTTTAAACTCTCTCCAAAAATTCTATAGCTACTCGTCTATCAAATAAGGTTCATTATGATAAATAAAGCTCTAAAAAAACGTTTTAATTTATGGTTATTAGAAGGGTTAAAGGAAACTACTAAAACTCCAGAAAAACAAAAAGTCCATGAACGCTCTGCTTGGTGGAAAGTGATGTGTTTAACTGGAGTAGACTATTTTTCTACACTAGGTTATCAACCTAGTATTGCGGTTTTAGCCGCTGGTGTTTTATCACCAATGGCAACCTTAGTTCTAGTTCTAGTAACCTTATTTGGAGCATTGCCTGTCTATAACACAGTTGCAGAAAATAGCCCTCATGGTCAAGGAAGTATTTCTATCCTAGAATCAATGCTACCTCGCTGGAAAGGTAAAGCATTAGTTTTGGTTTTACTTGGGTTTGCAGCAACAGGTTTTATTATCACTATTACACTTTCAGCCGCAGATGCTACAGCACATATTGTTGAAAATCCTTTTGTGCCAGCAATGTTTCACCATCCTGTTATAGTTACTTCCCTTTTGATAATAGCTTTGGGTCTAATCTTTCTAAAAGGATTTAAGGAAGCTATTAATTTAGCCGTTTTCTTAGTTTTTGCTTATTTATTATTAAATCTAATTGTTATTGCTGTAGGATTTTATTATATAGCTAAGGATATTTCTGTAGTTACTAATTGGAAAGTAAATATTTTTAATACACATGGTTCTATTTGGGGAATAACTACTTTTTCCTTACTTCTATTTCCAAAATTAGCACTCGGCTTGTCAGGCTTTGAAACTGGTGTTTCTGTTATGCCACTAGTAAAAGGCGAACTTACAGACAAAATAGAAAAACCTCTCGGTCGCATTCGTAATACAAAATACTTGTTAACAACTGCTGCTGTAATTATGAGTTTCTTTTTAATTGGCAGTAGTCTAATAACAACTATTTTAATTCCAGCCCAAGAATTTCAAACTGGCGGACAAGCCAATGGACGGGCATTAGCCTATCTAGCTTATTTTTACTTAGGCAATATCTTTGGTACAGTCTATGACTTAAGCACTATTTCTATCTTGTGGTTTGCTGGTGCTTCGGCAATGGTTGGGCTACTTAACCTTGTACCTTTATATTTACCTAAATATGGAATGGCCCCTGATTGGGCTAGAGCATCTAGACCTCTAGTAATATTTTTTACTATTGTAGGTATTATTCTTACAGTTCTTTTTGATGCTGATATAAATGCTCAAGGTGGAGCTTATGCAACAGGTGTTTTAGCTTTAATTACTTCAGCAGCAATAGCAGTTAGCCTTATAACCTGGGAAAGTGGGTGGAAGAAAAGAATACCATTTTTTATCATAACTGGTATTTTTAGCTATACATTACTACTTAATATATATCAAAGACCTGAAGGAATAAAAATAGCGTCATTTTTTATTCTTACAATAGTAGGAACATCTTTAGTCTCTCGTGCTTTACGTTCTACAGAACTTCGTACAAAGAAAGTAATTTTGGATGATATAGCACAAAAGCTTATTAAAGAAGCTACTAAACAAGGCTGTATTCGCATTGTAGCCCATAGACCTGGTGGACATACTTATACTTTTAAGGAAAAAGAAGCTCGTGATACTCATAATATTTTTGATGATCTGATAATTTTTCTTGAAATAAAAGCTGGAGATGCTTCAGAGTTTACAGATGAAGTTTTAGAGGTGCATGGAGTCAAAGAAGGAAAACATTATATTTTAAGATGTGAAAGTCCGGCTATACCTAATGCAATAGCTGCGCTACTTTTACATATTCGTGATAAAACGCATCTACAACCACACGTTTATTTTGGATGGACAGAAGGCAATCCTATTACTTATGTATTAAAATACTTAGCATTTGGTGAAGGTGACACTGCCCCTGTAACGCGCGAAGTTCTGCGACTAGCTGAACCTAATCCAAAACGTCGTCCGTATGTGCATGTTGGTTAATTTCTAAGTTTTTTAATCTAAGGAGCAAAATCAATGTCAAATGTATTAACTGAATTTCCAGCAACTTTGGCCGCTCGACAAGCTGAGTTAGAAGCAACTAGAAACGCTTTACTAGAACTAACTAAAGATGGGGTAGACACAAAACCTGCATCAGGTTGGTCAGTAAGCGAAATTGTTTACCATTTATATATTGTTGAAAAAGGTATTACTGGAATGCTTCAAAAAGCTTTAGCCTCAACAGAAAAAAGTGAAAGAAAATCTGATGAAGAGCTAAAAATAGAATGGCAAACAATTGTTGGTTTTGCCGCAAATAGAGAAGAGAAAGTTCAAGCACCTAGTGTAGTAGAACCTAATAACGCCCCTTCTCTAAGTGCGTCATTAGAGCTAATAAAAGAGTCTCGTACAGCTTTATCAGACTTAATTAATAATACTACACTTGACCAATTAGCTTGTGTTTCTCGTCCGCATTTAGTAAAAGAAGCAGGGCTAATTAGTGGCCCAGGCTGGCTTACTTTAATTGCTCGTCATGAACTACGACATGTAGAACAACTTAAAGAGCTTAAACAATAATTGTTTTTAACAATTAAATAATTTAATTAATATAAACTAGAGTTAAATCTTAAGGAGTCAAAATTAATGTCAAATCCGTTACAAGAATTTCCAGCAACGCTTTCTGATCGTCTAGCAGCACTTGAAACAGCAAGAGAAATGGTACTTAATGAAATAAGTGATGGGGTAGATGCAAAGCCTGAAAATGGTTGGTCAGTTAGTGAAATTACTTATCATCTTTATCTAGTAGAAAAAATTATTACTGTAGGTATCCAAAAAACTTTAGCAGCAAAAAAAGTTGAAAGAAAATCTGATGAATATTTGCGTTTTGAATGGGAACAAATTGCTGAACGCGTCCCTGGCAGAAAACAACGTATAGTAGCACCTGAAGGAGCAGTACCTGCTGATTGTCCAGCACTTAGTGAAGTACTTAAATATTTAGAAGAATCCCGTAATGCTTTAAGAGAGCTTCTTAACAATACTACTTTAGATGATTTAGCTTCTATTGAAATTCAACACCCAGTTAAAGAAATGGGAATGATGATTAGTGGCCCGGGTTGGCTTTCATTGTTAGCTTATCATGATGTACGCCACTTAAGTCAAATTCAGGAAGTAAAACAAGCTAAGGCTCATGCCACAGCATAAAGCTTAAATATAGCCTAGAACTTATGGTTTTAGGCTATGTTTTTATAGATTTTTATCTCGTTTAATTGTGTCTTCTGCTAGAATAAACAAAACTACCGCCGTTAATATCCGAAATTTTAAGTATAAGTAATAAAGCAGTTATGGTTAAGAAAGTTTTTCTATTTGTAACTTTTTTATATGTTTTTTTTGCTTGCTCAAACCTGGTAGTTTTTGCCCAAAAATATAATTTCCGCAATTATACAACTCAAGATGGTCTTGCCAACAATTTAGTTATAGATCTACTACAAGACAAATCTGGAAAAATTTGGATTGGTACAGGAGATGGTGTAAGTTGTTATGACGGAGCTAAATTTAAGAATTACACTACTGATGATGGGCTGATTAATAACCGAATTTATACAATTTACCAACAATTTGATAACCTTTTTTGGATTGGTACAGAAACAGGTATTACAAAGTTAGAACTTAAAGAAGGTAAAGAAAAATTTACCCAACTGCTAGATATTCCTGATGTTGGAGCAATTGCAAATATCTTAGAAAAAGATAATCAACTCTTTTTTATTGGAAAAACAGGAATTATTAAATTTGATGGTCAACAATTTAGTCTTTTTCCTAATCTTCCTTCAAATCCTCAAACGCGCTTTCGTTGTGGCTATAAAGACCCTAAAAATAATCTTTGGGTTGGAAGTAACCAGGGTCTTATTAAATTAGATATACATTCTTCTACTTACATAGTTTATGATAATAAAGATGGCATTTTATCAAATGATAATTTAATTAGAGGTATTTATCAGGACACATTAGGAGATTTTTGGCTCTTATTTCAAGAGTCAGGAATTTTACGAGTTTCTTTTAAGGATCAAACTGTTACTAAAACACAATTATTTACAGAAAAAGACGGATTACCTTCTAATTTATGTTTTAAGATACTTCAAGATAAGGCTGGTAACTATTGGGCGACTACTTATAATGGCGTAGTTAAATTTACACTAGAACAATCCTTAGAAACTAACCAAGTTGATAAATTAAAAATCCTACAAATTTTTCAAGAACAAAATGGACTAGTTCATAACAATATGAACCCTATTTTGTTAGATAGAGAAGATAATTTATGGTTTGGTACTCATCACGGCTTAAGCAAATTAACTAGTGAAAAATTTGTTAGTTATGATATTGCAACTGGACTATCTTCTAACACCATTTATAAAACTGTCCAAGATGCAGATGGTGACATTTGGGTAGCAACTCATAAAGGCGTAAATTTACTAGTAAATAATAAAGCTATAATTTTATCTAACCTAGATCCAACACTAGGTAATAACACTAACTCCATATTTATTGATAGCAAAAAAAGAATTTGGGTAGTACAAGAATTAAATGGAGTTTATGCTTTTGAAAAAAAGCGTCAAGAGGGAAAAATATCTCTTAAAAAAGTAATTAGCCTAGAACCAAAAGATAAAGTTAATAGAGCATTTAGCCTAGTTGAAGACTATTTAGGTCAAATATGGATTGCAAGCTTTGCCGCAGAACTTATTTGCTACAATGGACAAACTATTAAATTTTACAGTAGTAATACAACTGCAAGTTTTCCTGAAACTAGACCTCTTTCTATAAATACTGATTCAAAAGGAAACATTTGGGTAGGAGCAAATGAAGGAGCAATAAAAATTACTTTAGGGTCAGATGGCTTGCCTCAATTTAAGCATTATTTTGTTAAAGAAGGTTTAGCAGCTAAACGTGTACAAAATATTTATGAAGACTCGCTTGGAAATATTTGGTTTAGCAGTGACAATTCAGGCTTGTTTAAGTGGGATGGTAAAACTTTTACCCAATATACTACAAAAGATGGTCTATCTAGCAATATTACTTATACAGTTTTAGAAATGCCTAAAGGTATTTTTTGGATTGCTACTGCTAGAGGAGTTGATAGGTTTGTTAATGGTAAGTTTAAGAACTATAACTATAATGATGGAACATCTCAAAAAAGCTCTGATGTTAGATCTTTAATGCTAGACAAAGAAAATAACCTTTGGTTTGCTACTGAATTTGGGCTAAAAAAATATATCCCTTCACTTGATTATCAAGTTAAAACACCTCCTACGGTTGAAATTGAAGCTATTCGGTTAGATCAAAAACTTTTACCATATGAAAAATATTCTCAACTACTAGGAAATAAATTAATTTTATTTCCTTATTTTGAAAATAGCTTTGAGTTTGATTTTTTAGGAATATCTTTTATTAATGAAGATTTAATTTCTTATCAACATCAATTAGAAGGATTTGATAAAAACTGGATAATTACCAAAGAAAAAACCGCTAAATATCCTAATTTAACCCCAGGAAAGTATTTATTTAAGGTTAAAGCCTTAAATAAAAGCGAGCTACCAAGCGAGGTTAAAACCTTACAAATTGAAATTCAAAAACCTTTTTGGCTACAGTTTTGGTTTTTAAGTTTGTCATTTTTTATAATAACAGCATCAATATATGGATTTTATGCTTACCGAATTAGAAAAGTAGAACTGCAAAAACAACAATTAGAACTAATAGTAAAAGAAAGAACTAATGAAGTTCTTTCACAAAAAAATCAACTGGAATCAAAAAATGAACAGCTAAATAGAAAAAATCAAGAGTTAAACAAAAAAAATGAAGAGCTTGTTAAATCTAAAGAAGATTTAATCCAATCAAATCAAAAAATAGAAACTATATTCTCTGCTTTATCAGACCTTTTGCCCGGTTCTATTTTAGATAACAAATATCGACTAGAAGATAAAATTGGTAGTGGCGGTTTTGGAATAGTTTTTCGAGCAACACACCTAAATCTTAATCATCAGGTTGCAGTAAAAGTCTTTCGTCCCATAGATAACAACGTTACGCTAGAAGCACTGCAACGCTTTCAAATGGAAGGAGTATCTGCTTGTAGAGTTAACCATCCAAACGCAATTTCAATTCTTGACTCAGGCATAACAGCAGCAGGTATTCCATATTTAGTAATGGAACTGCTAAAGGGACGAACATTAAAAAGAGAACTAACTAAAAAAGGGACTCTTTCCTTAGAACGTTGTGTAGAAATTCTACTGCCTGTTTGTAATGCTCTTTCAAAAGCTCACGGTGCAGGAATAATTCACCGAGACATTAAACCAGATAACATTTTTTTACATAAAGGAGTAAATGGAGAGATTGTCAAAGTAGTAGATTTTGGTATTGCTAAACTGCTAGGAGATGTAGATAGCAACAAAGTTGATACTCTAACAGAAGCTGGTAGCATTGTTGGAACACCTGTTTATATGGCTCCAGAAAGATTAACGGGTAAAGCCTACGATGGAAAAGCTGATGTTTATAGCTTAGGTGTTATGCTTTATGAACTACTTACAGGTCATCCTCCTTTTCAAGCAAGTAAAGAAGATTTTTGGTCAATAATATCTTTACATTTAACTGAAGCACCTGCGTCAATCACAGAACAAAATCCTAAAATTCCAATTGAAGTAGAAAAAGTAATTTTTCAAGCTCTATCAAAAAATCCAAACGACCGTCCAACCACTAAAGAATTAGCTGAGCAATTTGCTTGTGTAGTTGGTTTTAAGCACTTAGTAAATGATGCTGAAGATTTACAAACAGATGAAATATCAACAAATAATGATTTATCCAATGACCCAACTACTAAAATACTTTCTACACAAACTCCACAAGAAACGCTTTTTACCCGTAATCATGCTTCAACAACCGATTCATTTGAGAAAAAAACTATTCTAAATACTAAAAAGTAAATGGTTGCCATACCTTAAACTTTACTACTAACAAATCCTGGGCAATTGTTCACCAACTAGCATATCTACTATTCTTGTGCTGCCAAAATTCGTTATTAAGCCTACTATCGCGCTAGGTTCTGCTTTGACTTCTCCAATAATTGCAGCATCCTTACCTAGAGGATTTTTTCTTATTCGCTCTAAAAGCCTTTCTGCAACATCATTTGAGACTATAGCAATTAATTTACCTTCATTAGCTACATACAAAGGATCAAGCCCTAAAATTTCACATGCTCCATTAACTTCTTCACGAATTGGAATACTTTGCTGGTATATCTCTATGTATTTATTAGAGCTTAAAGCAATTTCATTTAATGTTGTTGCAATTCCTCCACGAGTTGGATCACGTAGACAATGAATTGCTTCTAAATTGCCTATTTGCAAAACTTCATCCAACATATCTTTGACTAGTAAATTTAGCGGCGCAGTATCGCTTTCAATTTCAGCTTCAAGCTCAAGCTCTCCCCTTGCAATCAAAATAGTTGTTCCATGATCTCCTATAGTTCCACTTACTATTATTTTGTCTCCAACCTGCGCTTGTGTAGAAGAAATTTGTAAGGGTAAGTCAATAATTCCTATTCCTGAAGTAGTAATAAATATTTTATCTGCACTTCCCTTTTGCACAACTTTTGTGTCACCTGTAACTATTTGAATTTGCGCCTCTTGAGCAGCTTTTTGCATTGATTTAACTATCTGTTTTAAGTCTTTTACCGCAAAACCTTCCTCTAGTATAAAGCTTGCTGAAAGATAAAGCGGTGTTGCTCCACTCATTGCTAAATCGTTGACAGTCCCATAAACAGCAAGTTTTCCAATATCTCCACCAGGAAAAAAAATCGGGTCAACTACAAATGAATCTGTCGTAAATGCAAGTCTTGTTTTAGAGTTTGGGCTATTAATTTCAAGTGTGGCTTGGTCTTCAAGTTTTTCTAAAATAGGGTTACCGAAATATTCTAAAAATAAGCCATTTATTAGCTCATGTGTAGCTTTGCCGCCACTGCCATGCGCTAGGGTAATAAGACTATCTTTTATTTTTGTTTTTTTTCTTCTAGCTATTTCAGTACTCTGAAATAGAGGCGATGAATTAAAATCTTGTGTCATTTTTTATCTATTTTTAATTTTCTATCGTTGAGCAATTTTTGAAAGCCGACCAAAATTATAATAAGCTGCACAAGCCCCTTCAGATGAAACCATACAAGATCCAATAGGTGTTTCAGGTGTGCAAGCAGTCCCAAAAATCTTACATTCCCAAGGTTTTTTTATACCTTTTAAGATCTCGCCACATTGACAAGCTTTAGGATCTGCAATTTGTAGATTAGCTATTGGAAATTTAAGTTCAGCATCAAAATCTTCATATTTTTTACGTAATTTAAGACCACTATAAGCAATCGTTCCTAAACCACGCCACTCAAAATATTCTCTTGGCTCAAAAACTTCTGAAATAGCGTCCATTGCTCTTTGATTTCCATTTTCTGTAACTACCCGTCCATATTGGTTTTCTACTTTTGCTTCATTTTTAACTATTTGTTTTACTGCCATATAAATGGACTGTAAAACATCTAGCGGCTCAAAACCAGAAACTACAATTGGCTTTTTATATGTACTAGCAATAAATTCATAGGGTTTTGTACCAATTACTGTAGAAACATGTCCAGGGCCAACAAAACCATCTAGCTTAAGGTCAGGAGACTCTAACAAAGCTTTAAGCACTGGCACAACCATTATATGGTTAGCAAAAATACTAAAATTTTTTATTCCTTCTTTAGCAGCTTGTAAAATAGTCATTGCTGTTGATGGTGTAGTGGTTTCAAAACCAATTGCAAAAAATACTACTGATTTATCAGGATTATTTTTAGCAATTTTTAAAGCATCTAGTGGCGAATAAACCATTCTTACATCTGCACCAGCAGCTTTAGCATTTAGCAAACTAGTTTTTGACCCTGGCACACGCATTGTGTCACCAAAAGTAGTAAAAATAACTCCAGGACTGCAAGCAATTGATATTGCATCATCAACTCTACCAAGAGGAATTACGCAAACAGGACAGCCAGGCCCGTGAACTAGGTTTATATTTGGAGGTAGTAAGTCTTCAATTCCATACTTAAAAATTGTATGAGTATGACCGCCGCAAATTTCCATTATGCTTAGTTTTTTAGCTGATATTTTAGCAATTTCTTCTGCTAGTTTTTTAGCTAATTCTCCTGATCTATACTCATCTATATATTTCATAATTCTTACCTTAAATTATTATTTTTTATTCTATTCTTCAATTTCATATTCACCTAATTCTTGTAAAAGCCTTAAAGTTTCTTGTGCTTGTTGTTCGTCAATTTTATTCATAGCAAAACCAACATGAATCAAAACGTAGTCCCCTATTTTTATTTCTGTTGGATCAAGTAATGCAGTGTTAATATTGCGTTTTACTCCACCTATTTCAACCTTGGCTATTGAGTTTTCTAGATCAATAAATTCAACAATTTTTCCTGGTATTGCTAAACACATAAAATTAACCTTTTTCTAGTTGTTTTTGGATAAATTCTAGCCACTTGTCCATTCCCTGACCAGTTTTTGCAGATAGCTCAAAAACTTTCATGCCAGGTCGTACAGCTTGGATGTTTTTGTGTGCTAAAGAAAAATCAAATTCAACTGCTTCTGCTAAATCTAGCTTAGTTATTATTGCTATATCAGCAGTATTAAAAATAGTTGGATATTTAAGGGGTTTGTCTTCACCTTCAGTAACAGACATTAGGACTAAGCGAAACTCTTCGCCAAGATCATAACTAGATGGGCAAACAAGATTTCCTACATTTTCAATAAATAAAGCATCAAGTTTATTTAAGTCCCATTCTTTCAAAGAATTATCAATCATTGCAGCATCAAGATGACAAATTGTTCCTGTAATTATTTGCTTAACAGGAACATTTGTTGCAGCAAGTCTTACAGCGTCATTATCTGTAGCCAAATCACCTACAAGAACTGCCATAGAATATTTTGTATTTAGAGCAAAAAGAGTTTTTTCTAACAGCTTAGTTTTGCCTGAACCAGGGCTTGAAACAAAACTTGCTACAAAAACTCCTGCTGTCTTAAAATTTTGTCTTAAGCTACGAGCTAAAATATCATTTTGCTTTAATACTTTTTCTCTAACTTCAACTAATCGCGGTGTATTCATGTTTGAATCTCTAAGGCAACAATTTCCAATTCTCTACCTTGTACAATCTCAAAACTAGGAGTTTTACAAGTAGGACAAGAAAAATCTTGAATAGAAGTTAATGTTTTTTTTTCTTGGCACCCATAACAATATACAATAACCGGCAGTTCTTCAATTACCAGTTGTGAAGTTTGAAAAATTGTCCCCTCACAAGCCAGTTTATAAGAAAAAAGCAAGGCTTCTTTTACAACTCCAGAAAGCTGACCTACTTTAAGATAAACCGTTTGAACCTGTTTAGCTTGTTGGCGTTCAGCTTCTTCTTTTGCTATCTCTAATATGCTTAAAACAATAGATAATTCGTGAATAGTAATTCTCCTTATAATTATTTTGATTTGTCTAAAGATGTTCTGATTATTTTCTATATTAACCTTAATTCCAAGAAATTATTTTTAACAAAAAATTTAGTGCTAGTTAATAAACATTAACCAATCACGCTAGCAGTTTGGTCTATGCTAAAATGTCGAGCATTGTTAAAAAGTAATAGTTCTAAAGTGAGGTAAGGCTAAATGTCAGAGCGATTAGTTATCATTGGTGGGGTTGCTGGCGGTATGACAGCGGCTACTTGGGCGCGTCGTTTTTCATCTACCACCGAAATTATAGTTCTAGAACGTGGCGCAGATGTTTCTTACTCTGAATGTGGAATGCCTTATGTTTTTAGTGGTCAAGTCCCTAGCTTAGATCATCTTATTCGTTATCAGCCACAGGATTTAGAAAAAAAATATCAAATTAAAGTTTTGACTAATAGCAATGTAGTAGGGCTTAATCTTTCAGCACAATATCTTGATATAGATAATTTAATTAATAAATCTCAAGAAAAAATTTCTTTTGACTATTTAGTCCTAGCTACAGGAGCAAGGGCTAAAGAGCTAAATATTGAAGGAGCTAAACTTCCAGGAGTTTTTACTTTACGCCATATGGCAGAAGCACGGGCTATTGACAGTTACTTAAAAACTTCTAATCCTCATCGTGCTGTAATTTTAGGTGCTGGCTATGTTGGCCTAGAAATGGCCGAAGCATTAAAGATGCGAGGTCTTGAGATAACTGTTATTGATGAATCAGAGCAATTACTTAGCTCTTTTGACGGTGAGCTAAAAGACAAAATTTTAGAAGAACTAGCTAGTCAAAAAGTCAATGTAATACTTGGTGAGACAATTCAAGCAATAACTGGCCGAAGTCGAGTTGAGCAGGTCATTACAAAATCACAAGTACTTAATACAGATTTAGTAATTATTGCAATAGGCATTAGCCCTACGGTTAACTTAGCAAAAGCAAGCAATATACGCCTTGGAGCAAGTGGAGCAATTGCTGTTAAAAACAATCAGCAAACAAATTTTCCTAATGTTTATGCTGCTGGTGATTGTGCTGAAGCATATCACTTAGTGCTAGATAAGCCCTGTTATATACCTCTTGGCACAACAGCAAATAAACAAGGTCGTGTGGCTGGTATTAATGCTGTAGGTGGTCGTGCTAATTTTGCTGGAGTCGTTGGAACACAAGCAATAAAAATTTTTGACTTAGAAATTGCTACTACAGGACTATCTCTTAATCAAGCTTTAGAAGCTAATTTTTTAGCTAAAGAAATTTCCTCTCATTCCGTTTCTCGTGCTGGTTACTATCCTGGTGCTAAGGAGATCTACACTAGTTTAGTTTATGATGAGCGAACAGGAAAACTCCTTGGTGGTCAAATGGTAGGCCGAGAGTCGGTAGCAAAAAGAATTGATGTAATAGCTACTGCGCTTTACGGCAAATTACGAATAGAAGATGTTTTACAGCTAGATTTAAGTTATGCTCCACCTTTTGCTCCTGTTTGGGAGCCTCTACTTTATACTGCCCGCAAAACACAAGGTTCTAAATAAGTTAAAAGATTTTATGTCCTTAGAAAAACCTCTATCTAATAAAACAATTTTAGTAACTCGTGCGCAGCGTGCAGAAGATGAACTTGTTACTCAATTAGAAAATTATGGGGCTAAGGTCTTTTACTCCCCTACCATTGAAATTATTGACCCAGAAAATTATTCCCCTCTTGATGAGGCTTTAAGTAATCTCTCTAGCTATGATTGGGTAATTTTTACTAGTCGCAATGCAGTAGAAAAAGTTGTGGCTAGAATGAAAAAATTAAATATAGCATTATCAGATTTAAGTAAATTAAAAATTCTTGTAGTTGGCTTAGCAACAGCTAAAACACTAGAAAAAGCTCAACTTCCAGTAAGTTTAATTCCTGAAGTATTTCATGCTGAAGGAGTTTTGGACAGTTTACAAAAATATTATAAAAATACTGATTTGTTAGCCAAATGTAGCTTTTTATTTCCTCGTGCTGAAATGGGGAGGGATATTTTGCCTGTAGAGTTAGCAAAAATTGGTGCAAAAATAGATTTAGTTACTGCTTATAAAACATCTATTCCTGCTAGTGCAAAAACAGATTTATTAAATATTTTCGATAGAGAGAAGATAGATTTAATTACTTTTACTAGTCCTTCTACAATAAATAACTTAGCTGAGTTAATAGCACCAGCAAATTTAAGTGATTTATTAAAAGAAACCGTTATAGCTTGTATTGGCCCGGTGACAGCAAAAGCTGCTAAGGATTTTGGCTTAGAAGTTGCTATTTGTCCAAATCAATCTACCGCTATTGATCTAGTAGTTGCTATTAAAGACTACTTTTTAAGTTAAAAAACAGATTTTAGTTTAAACACTTAGAAAAACTTTATCTATTAATAAAGTAAAAGCCTAACATTTTTTCAATGTCAGGCTTTTAAGTTAATTTAATTAATTAAGTTTAACTAATTATTCTTCGCCAATGTGTGGGTGACGAGGGAATTTAGTAAAAGGTATACGAATACCGCGCATAAAGAAACGGTCAATTCTAATTTCTGGATTTGCTTCAAAATTTTCACTACCAAAAGAACCAATGATATCGTCTTGGTCAATACCATCACCACTAATACCAACAGCACCAGCTAATCTTCCACCTTTATATAAAGGACTACTGCCAGAGAAAATCATTACAGTGCTATTAAGTAAATTAGTTCCTGATCTACCATTAGTAGCATCGCAGAAATTATTTTGTTGCTTAAATTGGGTATCAGTATCTTTACCAGCTAAAACATTAACAATACTTCTACCAATTACAAAAGAAAGATCGTTTTTACCAACTTGGTAATTTGGATTTTTATTAGCACCTTGTAACAAGTAGTCTGTTTGGAAACCATTGTTTAAAGGACTAAAAGTAGTAATTGGGGTTGAAAGTGGCCCTTCAGCAGCACCATCAATTCCATCTGGGAAGAATGGACGATGGATAAACCCTACAGAACGAGCAGCAAATGCAAATGCACCATCTAGTCTAAGACCTTCAGCAAATAAAGCCCTTGTATATTTATTTAAGCCAGCAGTATTAAGGATTTGATCAGTACCTGCACGACTAAATAGAGTAGCAGCACGGCCTTTTTGTGCTGAAACATCAAAACCAAATATAGGAGCATCTGGAGTGCTGATAATACCTAGTATTTGTCCATTGACATCAACACAAGTCATGTTGACATCTGCCGGAACGTCTCTTGGAAGACGGATAGCGGCTCTAACTCGGTTAGCTTCTGTAACAGCTTGTACTAAAACTTGCTCAACATCAGAAGCAGTTAACAAAGTACCATTCTTAAATGGGAAGAAACGAGGCACAACACGAACCGATTTACCACGCAAAGTGATATCTCTAAATTCTGTTGGGACATTAGTTCTAATACGTACATCTGCTGGATTAGTACTTAAAGGTGGAATTGGTAAGAAATTACCTACTCCATTAAGGGAAGCAGCTTGAACAGCAGGGATATCAAAGTCACTTCGGTATACAAAACGAAAACCATTAACAAAAATCTTATCTGCTGTAATACCATCTGGAGACTCAAAGCCTCTAGCAGCAGCAAAAGCAGTAATTTCTTCTATTCCTTCTCTAAAGAATAGTTCGTTATTTGGATCCATTCGTTTTGCAAAATCTTCAGGTCTATTTAGCGCAACATTATATTCGCCATTAATTTCCACCCCTAAACCACCAGAAGGGATACCAGCTTTATAAAGTGGTATTCCGCCAGTGTCACCAGACATACCTAATGGTAAACCTGGTTGCTTAACATCACTACAACCTAAGCTAGAAACTTGCACTCCAAAGAGTGGGCCGCCGCTTAAGTTAGTAATAAATGGAGGGAAGTTTTCACGAATAATATATGCTGCGGTTCTGGTACTAAAAGCATTTCCAAAAGTGCTTAAGAATGCCCCTGTACCTGCTTTGGAAATTGTTGCTGCTATAGCTGGAACAGCACCTGGAAGGACTGTACCACCTAAACCTTCTAAACCCTGAAGATTACCGGGTACTCCTTGTTTACCAACATCACGAACTACTACAGTTTTAGTAGCTCCTCTCATTTGGTAAATAGCTAAAATGTTGCCTTCACGATCAACAATTGTGAAAGTAGCTGCTACGTTTAGTCTTTGAGCTTGTGCTACACCTTGACCAATGATTTGTCTAATATCGGCTTCTGTCAGTGGGCTTGGCCCTATAGCACTGGGAATAACAGCTAATTTTTCCGTGACTTCAACACCTTTTGAGTTACGCATTTTTACGGTTGCAACACCATCAGGAAAATCATTTTTACTGACTCCTGTAATAATAATTGTGTTTGAATTTTGGAAGTTAGCCTGGCCCTTGGTTAAAATTCCTTTTTTGCCTGCAATCTCTATAGACATGTTAGACTCGAAATTTTGACCAACGATTACTAGCTGCTTCTTGCCAGGTTTTAATACTGTTTTTTCCCGATCTATCGAAGGATCAGAACTTGTATTAGCGGCAGGGTTTTGATAACCCCAAATCATTGAAATTGCCAAGACTAGACCACAACACAAGACCAGACCCCAAAAGGATCTCTTTTTTTGGGTTGCCATAATCTTCCTCCGGCAAGATATTACTCTTACTTATATAGTATTAAAATTATTTTTGTATCTGCAGGGCTTCCAGGTCCTTATAACGCGAGACAGTGAATGGGTTTAAGATAGCATGCTGCTTGGTTTTTTGTCTAGCCCTATAAATCTGCTAATTTAGGAATTTTTCCGACCTTTACTTACTTGCTTGTACTTTTCTCTTTGTGCTACCATTGGCGAGTATCCCGCAATCCAGGCTTTTTAAAGATCCTATAATACGCGACTGTCAGCGAGTGCTTATAAAAATTATATAGAATAAAAAACTAGAACTAAGTTAAGTTTGTTAAACTCTTCATTCTAATAGGAAGTAGGACTATGAAAATGTGTAAACGACACATCGTTTGGAGAGGGTTTGCTCTACCTATAGTCTTTTGCTTTTTGTTGACCACAGTTCTTGCTCAAAGTAGCCAACAAAATAGTCCTTCAAATTCAACAAGTCCAAACTTGTTCAATTTGGTTGCTAGCAATTCAGTTGTTAATGTTGCTAGTGATGAGAAGGACGAAAAAAAGGTTGTAACAGAGAAAGCTTCATCAGAAAAAGAACCAGACGTTAAAAAGAAAGTAGATTCTGGAGGCGATAGCCCCGCTTCTGGCGGTAATCCTCCACCTACTCCACCAGGTGCAGAAGATCCACCTCTTGGGTTTGTTGGCCCAAAATCTGCTGTTCGAGTAAGTAACCCAATGAGAACAGATGAACAAGATAGTGGAGATTTCATCCCTGTTGATGATCGGTGGCGAGTCGGCTTCCCTGAATGGGATCGACACGGTGACCCAACCAAAGCGAACTATCCTTATACTAAAGGTAGTTTACTCAATCCATATAGACAGAATGTACTTAAGGGAGATTATCCAATCCTTGGTACAGACAAGTTCTTTACCCTAACCCTAGGTAGTGAAACATTTTTAAGTGCTAGACGCATTCCGCTACCTAGCGACATTAGCGCACAACGCCCTGATAGTAGAGAGTTTTTTGGTCGCGGAGGTCTTTTCCTCTTTAATCAAAATTTCTTTATTCAAGGTGATTTCTTCAAAGGTGCTGCTAACTTTAAACCTGTTGATTGGCGTATTCATGCTGAAGTCATATTCAATATAAACTATGCCCATGCTCGTGAAAATGTAGTCCTTAGAATTGACCCTCGACGAGGCAACACTCGTAGAGATGGTATTGTTGCCCTACAACAAGCTTATGGAGAATATCGTTTAGGTGATACAACTAAAATATTCCCATTTCTACGTGGTAAAGGCAGCAAAGGTGGTTATAGCCCATTCTTTGATACAACTTCATTTCGTGCAGGTATCCAACATTTTAATAGCGATTTCCGAGGTTTTGTCTTTAATGATTCTAACCTTGGGGTAAGATTATTTGGTAATTTTGCTTCTAATCGTTACCAATATAATGTTGCTTACTTTGATATGTTAGAAAAAGACACTAATAGTGGCTTAAATACCTTGGATTCACGCGCACAACGAGTATTAATAGCTAACCTTTATCGTCAAGATACTATAAAGAAAGGCTACACTATTCAATTTAGTTATCATTATAACCGTGATGATGGTGTTAACCGTAAGGTTGACAATAATGGTTTTCCAATTCGTCCAGCAGTCATTGGAAGAGTAGTTCCACATAAAGTCCGAACCCATTATTTTGGTTTTACTTCTGATGGTCACTTTGGAGAAAGACTTCCAAGTTTCCTATGGTTAAACAAAATTGGTGGTGGACTAAATCTAAGTACTGCCTTTTATCAAGTTCTTGGAGAAGATGATTTTAATGGTTTGGCTGGTCGTAAAGTAGATGTTAATGCTCAATTAGTTGCTGTTGAACTATCAGTAGATCGTGATTGGAAGCGGTTTCGTACCTCTTTCCTTTATTCCTCTGGTGATAGTAATCCAACTGATGGTACTGCTAGAGGTTTTGACCACATCTTAGATAACAATAACTTTGGTGGTGGCGAATTTAGCTTTATTAACCAAGTAGGAATACCTTTCTTAGGTACAACTACACAGCTTTCTAACCCCCATAGTTTGATTCCAGATCTGCGCTCAAGCAAGATTCAAGGACAAGCAAACCACGTTAACCCAGGGCTTTATTTATATAATATTGGTGCTGACTTTGATCTTACACAAAAACTTCGTGTTATCAGTAATGTTAATTTCTTAAGCTTTGCTGCTCCACAAGCCTTAGAACAAGCTTTAGGGCAACCATTTGTTGAGAAAAGCTTAGGTGTTGATTTTAGTACTGGACTTAAATATCGCCCAATTTTAACTGAAAATATTGTTATTTTCTCAGGTGTATCTGCTTTTAGACCAGGTGCAGGCTTTACTTCTATTTTTGAACAAAATTGTAAACCTGCTGGCCCAGTAGAATGCGGTAGAGAAACAGGTAATAAAACATTATTTAATGTGTTCGCTACTGTGAAGATTAACTATTAATTTCATCCTGGACCAAGTGTCCAATAAATTTTAAGGAAGATGAGGAAATATATGGCTCAGCAAACTCGTAACAATCGCATCAAAGTGGTGTGCATTGCTGTGATTGCTTGGGTCGCCATTGTGGCCGCCTTCAGTTCCGGTCCGGGTGTTGCAGACGCTGATAGCAGTGCTAATACTGCTATTAACTCCCAGTCTCAGTACAAAAAACGGGGTAAAACTCGTTTAGAGGATCCTAAAACTAAAGGTTGTCTATCCTGTCATGAAGGTTCAGAATCAATGCACCAAGCCTCTTCAGACCATGAACTAGGCATAGGTTGCGTTGATTGTCACGGCGGCGATGCTACGCTTGAAATCACAGCAGGTGATACAAAAGGCTCAGCTAGCTATAATCAAGTTAAAGATAAGGCTCACGTTCAACCACGTTTCCCAGAAGCTTGGGGTAAAAGTAAGCCTCAAAAAGATAGTGATTCTTCTCGTAACCCTGAAAGAACTAACTCTTTACTCAATCGTGAAAGTCCAGAGTTTATTCGTTTTATTAACCCAGGTGATCTACGAGTAGCATCTATTGGTTGTGGTGCTTCAGAATGCCATCCACAAGAAGTTTATGCTTCAAAGAAAAGCATGATGACTCATGGCGGTATGCTTTGGGGAGCAGCACTTTATAACAATGGTGCAGTACCATTTAAGTCTACTCGTTATGGTGAAAGCTATAGTCCTGATGGACGGCCGCAACGTATCCAAACTATACCAATGCCAACACCTGAAGAAACAAAAACTAAAGGTGTATTACCATTCCTAAACCCATTACCACGTTATGAAATTAGCCAACCAGGTAACGTTCTACGTGCTTTTGAAAGAGGTAGTCTTTTTGTTGGCCTACCCTCAGATGTAGGTGATCCTGATCCATTAGAAGATCCAGGCAAACCAAATATTAAGTTATCTGATCGTGGTTTTGGTACAAAACTTCGTACAGATCCAACTTATCAAGGTCTTCAAAAGACCCGACTTCTTGACCCATTACTTACCTTCTTAGGTACAAATGATCAACCAGGCGATTTTAGAAGTGCTGGTTGTACTGCTTGTCACGTAGTTTATGCTAATGATCGTGACCCAATTCACTCTGCTGATTTTGCTAAGTTTGGCAATATGGGACATACTGCAACAGAAGACCCAACCATTGCTAAAAATGAATCTGGTCACCCAATTAAGCATGCTATGACAAATGGTATTCCTTCAAGCCAATGTATGATTTGCCATATCCACCCAGGCGGTAATATGGTACTTGGTTACTTTGGTATGATGTGGTGGGATAATGAAACTGATGGCGAACATATGTATCCTAAAGAACAAAACCTCAGCGTAGAACAAATAGAAGCCATTCGTGAACGTAATCCAGAAGGCTCTGCTGTTCGCGGTCTTTGGGGACAAGACCCTCAGTTTTTAGCTGAATTATGGAAAGAAGTTAATCCAAAACTCAAACATACTCAATTTGCTGATTTCCACGGACATGGTTGGGTATTTCGTACTGTTTATAAACAAGACTCTAAAGGCAACTTGTTAGATGAAAAAGGTGAAAAAGTCAGTTTTGATGATCCTGAAAAGTTTAAAAAAGTTGTCCAAATGCGCGACATCCACTTAGATAAAGGGATGCACTGTGTAGATTGTCACTTCCGTAATGATTCTCACGGTAACGGTAATCTTTATGATGAAGGTCGTGCAGCTATTGAACTTGATTGTATAGATTGTCACGGTACAATTTATTCTAAAGCTAATTTACGTACTTCTGGCCCAGCCGCCGGTCAAGGCCGCTTTAATGGTAAAGTCATTGATAAGAAAGATGGCTTTAACATGGCTACTATTCGTACTCCTTTTGGTAAGAGGCTCTTTGAAGTTGATAAAGCTACTGGAGATGTCTACCAAAATTCAATGGTTACAAAGGGCTTGCGTTGGAGAGTAATGCAAACCATTGATACTATTGACCCAGAACATAAGGATTACGATCCAGAATCTGCAATGGCTAAAACTTATACTCGTAGTGGTAGTTGGGGTGCATTACCTAAAGATTCGGCTGATGAAGCTAAAACTTTAGCTCACTCTAATAGTAAAATGACTTGTTATGCTTGTCATACTGCTTGGACAACTAGTTGTTTTGGTTGCCACTTGCCAATGGAAGCTAATAAACAAAAACCGCTACTCCACTATGAAGATAAGACCAATGCTAAGACTAGTAGTAGAGAGAATTTCCGTAACTTTACAAATTACAACTATCAAACCCTACGTGACGATATATTCTTCTTAGGTATTGATAGTACAGTAAGCGGACATCGTATTGCTCCAGTTCGTTCAACTTGTGCAATCTTAGTAGGTTCACAAAACGCTTTACGTAACTGGATTTATAGTCAACAACAAACAATTTCTGGTGAAGGTTTCTCTGGTCAAGCATTCTCTACCTTTGTACCTCATACCGTAAGAACAGAAGAAACTAAGAAATGTAGCGAATGCCATATTTCTAGCGATAATGACAACAATGCATGGTTATCTCAAGTTTACCTACAAGGTACAAACCTAGTTAACTTTATGTATCGTTTTGTTTATGTAGCAACGGGTCATCATGGTTTTGAAGCTATTGCAGTAACAGAACGTGAAGAACCTCAAGCCGTAATTGGTAGTAAATTACATGAACTAGCTTATCCAGAACAATTTAAGAAACTTAAGAAGAGTGAACATGGAGGATTTGATAATCCTAAGACTGATGTTTTTGAACACCGTGCTAATGGTTCAGAAATTCGTAGCTTACAATTAAGAGGCGAATATCTCTATACTGCTAATGGTACTGGTGGTTTCCGTGTTTATGATACTAATGCTGTAGACATTAAGGACTTCTCTGAGCGTTTTGTTACTGCTCCAGTGTCTCCATTAGGTCAAAGATTCTATGTTCGTAGTAAGAATGCAACTTCAATTGCATCTCCAACTACTTTAGGTGTTGACCCAACACGTAAACGCTTCCCAGAAAATGAAGAAGGCCCAATTCACTTAATGTATGCTTTCCTCTATGGCACTGACTCAGAAGAAGGCTTTGTTATAATTGGCCCAGTTGGTACATTACTAGATGGTGAAACCCGTAATAACTTTATTGATAAAGGTAAGAAAGTTTTCAATCCAGATGGTAAATTAAAAGGCGCGCAAAACGTCACAATCGCTGGTACATATGCTTATGTATCAACCGATCATGGTCTATATGTCATTGACATTAACGACCCAACCAATCCTCAAATCACTGCTGAATTAGGCGATGCAGATGGAATTCATCATCCACATGATGTTGCTGTACAATTCCGTTATGCTTTTGTAACTGATAAAGATGGTTTGAAAGTTCTTAATGTTGCTAACTTAGCTAAACCAAAAGTTGTTAAAGACAAACAAAAGAATACCGTAGTAGTTCCTCTAGCAGATGCTCATAAACTTTATGTTGCTCGTACCTATGCTTATGTAGCAGCAGGTAAAGATGGTTTAGCAATTATTGATGTCACCAAACCTGAAGCACCTGTTTTAGATCAAACCTTCAATGAACATGGTGAAATCAATGATACACATGACGTTAAAGTTGGTATGGTTGCTAATAGTGCTTATGCTTATTTAGCAGACGGTCATCATGGATTACGTGTTGTCCAATTATTTGGGCCAGATGAAAATCCAGATGTTTATGGTTGGAGTCCAAGACCAAGACCAAAACTTATTGCTACCTACCATACAGCAGGCGAAGCTTTAGCTCTTTCCAAAGGTTTAGACCGTGACCGTGGTGTTGATGAAAGTGGTAATCAACTTTCAGTATTCAACCGTCGTGGTGCTGGCCCAGTACCAATGGAAATGCTCAAGAGAGTACAAACTAAGGTAAATAACGATCCAGCTAAGAATGGTAAGCCAAAGAAATTTGTCCGACCAGAAGCAGCTAAGAAAGCTACTAATGAAGGCAGTGAGCCTAATAAAGTCAATTCCGCTGCTCCAGCAGTTGGATTTGCTATTATCTTCTTGCCACTTGCAGTAATGCTTTCACGTCAACGCCGACGTAATCAAAAGAAATAATCTATTTTACCTAAAATAGATAAATTAAAGGGTTCTGGAAAATTTTCCAGAACCCTTTTAATTTTGATAAGTTTAACTTTAATTTTGGAGAATTAATTTAATGACTAACTTACTAACTGTTGAAGAAGCTTTAGCAAAAGTTCTAGAGCCTATAAAAACCCTAGGAACTGAACGAGTAGATTTGCTATCAGCTTTAGACAGAATAATTGCAGAAAACATTACTGCTCCTATGGATGTACCTTTAACTAATAATTCCGCAATGGATGGTTATGCAGTTAGAGCTATAGACACTCAAAGGGCATCTACAAATAGCCCTGCATTATTAAAAGTTATAGAAGATTTGCCAGCCGGGTATTTAGCTAAATCTAAAGTTGATGAAGGTGAAGCTATTCGTATTATGACTGGTGCAACAATACCTGAAGGTGCTGATAGCATAGTAATGGTTGAAGTAACAAAAAGCGAAGGTGAGCTAGTAAAAATTTTTAAAGCAGCAAAGCCAGGTGATCATATTCGCGCTAAAGGGGAAGACTTAAAAACTGGAGATTTACTAATTACTCAGGGAACTAAATTAACTCCAGCAGAAATTGGAGTGCTAGCATCCATTCAGCGACCTTTTGTAAAAGTAAGCCGTAAAGCCATTGTTTCAATTCTTTCAACAGGAGATGAACTAGTAGAAGTAGAAGAAGCCGTATCCCCAGGTAAAGTAGTAAATTCTAATAGCTATTCCTTAGCAGCATTAGTTAAATCTGCTGGTGCCATTCCTATTATTCAACCAATCGCAAGAGATAGTGAAAAAGAAATCCGTGCCAGTATAGAGCAAGCCTTAGCAGCAGATTTTATTATTTCTTCCGGCGGGGTTTCTGTTGGCGATTATGATTATGTAAAACCAGTTTTAGAAACACTTGGAGCAGATTTAAGATTTTGGCGCGTATCAGTAAAACCTGGTAAACCTTTAGCTTTTGGGCTGCTAGCTGGAAAGCCTTATTTTGGGCTACCAGGAAATACAGTTTCCAGTATGCTTTCTTTTCTACTTTTTGTTCAACCAGCCTTAAAAAAAGCTATGGGGTTTCTTCCACCTTGGGATGCACCCAAAATAAAAGTAATACTAGATACAGATGCACGTTCAAAAGGAGATCGCCGCACTTATTTACGTGCTAATGTTCGCTATAATCAAGGCAACTTTTATGCTCATTTAGCTCCAAGGCAAGGTTCAGGTGTACTAAGCTCTATGTTAGGGGCAAATGCTTTAGTAATATTAGAAGAAGGCATAAAAGAAGTTAAAAAAGATCAAGAAATAGAAGCTTTAGTCATTGATGAAATTTTCAGAGGTTAATTTATGAGCCATATAGAACATAAGGAAAAAGCTAAAAAGTGTGTTAGTTGTGTAGTTATTACTGTTAGTGATTCTCGCACAGTAGAAACTGATATGGGTGGAAAAATTATTAAGGAACAACTTACCTTAAACGACCATGAAGTTATTCATTACCAAATAGTTAAAGATGAACCAGCACAAATTCGTGAAGTTTTATTAAATTTAGCTAAGTTAGAAAATTGTCAAGTCATTATTTTTAATGGTGGAACAGGTATTTCTCGCAGAGATCGAACTTTTGATGTAATTGATTCTTTACTTGAAAAAAAGCTGACAGGTTTTGGGGAGATTTTCCGCTATTTAAGTTATTTAGATATTGGTTCATCTGCAATTATGTCGCGGGCTTGTGCAGGCACTTATCAAGGACGTGTTGTTATTTCAATACCTGGTTCACCAGCAGCAGTCAAACTAGCATTAGAAAAACTTATTTTGCCAGAAATAACACATATGGTTTGGGAGTTATCCCGCTAGTTTTTGCTATTTTTATTCCTAACTAAAGCATAAAACTTAAAATTGGCTGGTTTGGATGGAATAAAATTCTAAAATTGGCTGTTTTCATTTTTAATTTAATTTTCTAAAATTTGAAATTGGACTAGGCCACTTCTAGAGCTAAAAAGGTAGAAAAATGGAATTAAAAATTGACGGCAAAAGTGATGTTCCTCTCTATCTGCAAATAAAAAATAGAATCATTGAGCAAATATTAGCTGGTACTCTTAGACCAGGTGATAGACTGCCCGCTACTAGGGACTTAGCACGTCGTCTTGGTATTAATCGTAGTACCGTTACAAATGCTTATGATGAACTGCTAGCGGATGGTTTATTAAGCTCACATGTTGGACAAGGTACTTTTGTTGCCAACAAAAAAGAAATTCCTGAATTTAAGACCGAGCCAATAAAAGCAGAAGCAATTGCTTGGCAAAAAATGGTTTGGGATGGTCTTTTTGCTGGTGAATCAGAAGGGCGCACAATCTCAGCCTTACTTGATTTATATCAAGTTAGTACAATAGCTGATGTAATTTCCTTTTCTGGCTCATTCCCTGATGAGTCATCTTTTCCTATTGCAGAGTTTAAGAGTTCGCTTAATCACGCCTTACGCGAATTTGGCAAATCAGTCCTTAAATATGAACAAGCAGCAGGCTTGCAGGCTTTAAGAGAATATCTAGCTGTAGATATGCGTAAGCGTAATATAAATGCAAATACAGAAAATATTTTAATTACAAATGGCTCACAACAAGCTATAGATTTGCTAGCGCGTAGCTTTATTTCTGCTGGAGATAAAGTTGTTTTAGAAAATCCAACATATCCTGGTGCAGCAAACGCTTTTGCTGCTTTGGGAGCAAAACTTATTGGCATTCCTGTTGATAATCAAGGGATGCAAATTTCTCACTTAGAACAAATAATAGTTCAACAACGCCCCAAATTAATTTACTCAATACCAACTTTTCATAACCCTACAGGTTACACTTTGTCTTTAGAACGTCGTCATCAATTAATGGAAATTGTTAGAAAATATAAAATTCCTGTCCTAGAAGATGCTTATGGTGAAGACTTGCGTTATGAAGGTCGGGAAATACCATCTCTTAAAGCGTTAGATGTTACTGACCAAGTAATTTACTTTGGCACATTTTCTAAAAATTTATTACCAGGTATTCGCATTGGCTGGTGTGTTGCTCCCGCTCCGGTTTTTACTAGGTTAGTAGCTCTTAAGCAAATTGGAGATATTACAACATCCCCATTATTACAAGCAGCATTATGGGATTTTTGCCACCGTCGTCGTTATCAAGCACATTTAGAACGTGTACGAATAATTTATAGACGACGGCGGGATTTTGTAATTTCTCGTCTGCAAAGTTATTTCCCAGCAAATACTCAATGGAGTGAACCCCAAGGAGGTCTTTTTTGTTGGGTAAAACTACCATATCAAATTGACACAACTGAGTTATTACTTGAAACTAGACAAGCGGGAGTAGTTTTTTCTCGTGGACATTTGTTTCATATTGATGGTAGCGGCCATAATACTTTGCGGCTTAGTTTTGGAAATCTAACAGAAACAGAGCTAGATCGAGGACTTAAGATATTAGGTCAAACTGCTACTAAATTGCTTAATCGTTCTTACTCGTCTGCAAGTGATAATTTTAAGCAAAATACTTTGCCCTTGATATAGCAAAACCTTTAACCAATTTAAGTATTTAATTAAAAAGCCTAAATTTTAACAACTAATTATTGACCCTATATTTTTCAGGAGGATTTATGACCGATAGTGCAATTGCTTTTTTTGAGGGGAAATTTGTTCCTCTTTCTGACGCTAAAATAAGTGTGCAGGTACATGGCTTTAACTATGGAACTGCGATTTTTGAAGGAATCCGTGGATACTATAACCCTGATGAAGAAGAAATATATTTGTTCCGCTTAGTAGAACACTATCGACGTATGCTAAAAAGCTGCAAAATAATCAAAATTGAGCTACCTTTTAATGAACAAGAACTAGCAGATTTAACTTGTGAACTTGTAAAGCGAAACAATTTCCGCCGCGATATTTATATTCGCCCCCTTGCTTATAAAACAGCTTGTCAAATAGGTACTAAGCTATCTCCAGGCAGTGATTTTACGGTTTTTGCTGTACCAATGGATGATTATATTGCTACAAATCGAGCGTTAAAAGTTTGTATTTCATCCTGGCGTAGAGTAGAAGATAATTCTATTCCACCAAGAGGAAAAATCTGTGGCTCTTATGTAAATTCTGCTCTAGCAGCAACAGAAGCGCGTGATAATGGTTTTGATGAAGCAGTTGTACTAAATAATGATGGACATGTTGCTGAAGGTGCAGCAATGAATATTTTTATGGTACGAGATGGCAGGTTAATTACTACCCCCATTACAGCCAATATTTTAGAAGGAATTACCCGAACGACTCTTGCAAAGATTGCCAAAGAAGAAATAAATACAGAAATGGAAGTTCGGCAAATTGACCGTTCAGAACTCTATATTGCTGATGAATTGTTTTTTTGTGGAACAGGTGCGCAAATTGCTGCAATAGGTTCTGTTGATCATCGTAATGTAGGTGATGGCAACCCCGGGCCAATTACACTAAAACTACAAAAACTTTATTCTGATGTAGTTAGAGGACATAATAAAAAATATCAAGATTGGTGTACTCCAATTTATAAAACTGAGACTGCTACTAAAGTAAGCGCGTAATTTGTTT
The DNA here is from genome assembly GCA_964492845.1 of uncultured Clostridia bacterium. Taxonomy (GTDB): domain Bacteria; phylum Acidobacteriota; class Blastocatellia; order Chloracidobacteriales; family JADJPF01; genus JADJPF01. The sequence continues at coordinate 22,951 of CAZBMZ010000001.1, read as the reverse complement.
TTCTTAAATAAAAATAACCCAGTGCTATTAAAAATTAATAACACTGGGTTATTTTTTGTCTAATCAATGCTTAGCTTAATCTTCTTCAGCCAAAATAGTTCTACAAATACCTTCCATCATATTATCTAAGCCTTTAATTTGCACAGACTGGTAATTTGAAATCGCTCTACGGGCACCTGCATGTAAATCTGCCAAATAAGGAGTGATGGAACTTCCACAAGTAGCAATTTCAAAACGGGCAACATCTCCTTCAGCATTGCTTAACTCTAGTTTATCAGGTTGGATACGCAGTACAACATTACGATAAACTGTAGTGTAGCCTGTTCCCCAAAACATACTAGCATGCCAGCGCAAAGAACCTTGTTTAGTAAGTTCTATTAATTTTTTCATTGTGTCAATAACAACTTGTTCCATACAAATAATTCCTAAAATGGTTTATAAAACAAAATCTACTACAATAGGGTCATGGTCAGAAAGTTCTTTTCCATCTCTTTTTAGACCATTGACTACTTTAGGGCCGGTAGCCGTTAAACCATTATATTCTAGTTTATCGCTACTTTTTACAAGGTTTAAGTTTCGTGAAGCAAACCAGTCCAATTTTAGTGAGCAACGCCCGCCATGAGGACGCAATGCCCATTCAATAAAAGCAAAACACCAATGAGGAACCCAATCTCTTAAAATTTTATATTTTTTCATATCATCGCTAGAATAATGATTAGTTCCTGCACCTAGTTCATTAGATTTTTCATATTCAAAACCAGCTTTTTTTAATGACTCAAATAACCCTCGTTCAAAATATCGGTCTGGATAAGGATAATGGTTAGCAATTACATTGCCAACACCCATAAAAACACGATACCAAAAACCACAAATAGCATAAAAAGCATGACTTGAATTATATGTGCTAGTGTTCCAGTCTCCACCAAGTAAAACAGGCATTTGTTTATTTACTTCTAGGCGTTCTAGGATAGAAATCATTTGTTGCTGGCGTTGTTTTTGGGTTGAAAGTGCGTCTAAATGAATGCAAACGGTTCTTAAATCACCTTGAGGAAATGCTATAGTTGCGGCCAAGGCTTGTTGGTTTCCAATACGTTTTTCTTTTCCTGACATTTTATCTTTAGCATTTTTTAGTGGGATTCTTTGTAAATCTTTTATAGGATAGCGCGATAGTATGGCATTTCCATGTAGTGCTAGATCGTTATCTCCAGCATCTCCAGCAAAATCTACTTCCATGCCATTACCTTTGCAAAGATTTATATAAGCAGGTACAAAATAATAATTCATCCCCAGGGCTAGAGCCAGTTCCCTAGCAATATTTAGATTTTTAGAACGTGCCATTCCAGAATCTGTTTCTGTCAACAAAAGCAAATCAGCAGGCTTTAGCATTGGATGACTTTTAAGTTCTTCTAATATTTCGTCATAACACATACCCCTTTCTACATTCCAGGCTACTGCCCTATAAAAAGGTTTTGTGGGTAGCGATAGGTTGTTGACATTACGATACTCTATGCCATTAGTTACTTTTTCAATTTCTGGCTTTAATTGTTTATAAAGTGGGTGGTTATAAAGTTCTTCTAATGAATTGCATTTAGAAAGCTCTGCAAAATGTGGTATTAACTGATGTTTTAGTACAACGTCCGTTACAGTTGCTTCCTCATCAGTTATTACTGAACCATTAGCCATAATAAATAAATCTCCAATTTAAGTTAAATTCCATTAAGTCTACGAGCTACCATCATATTTTCAGCAATAAAATTTGGCAAACGGTTAAAAAGTTCTGAACGAGGTCTTAAATAACCTACTGCACGAAAATTACGATAGCCATTTCTTTGCTGACCACTAATATTAGAATTAAGCCCATAAAGACCTACATTCCAATGTCCATAATTAAGAGAGTGCATAGTATAAGGTCTAGGGCTAGGTGTTTCTGTTTTTTTCTCTGCACTAGAAGTAAATACCAAAGTATCTTCACTTAATTGTGTATTTTGTGCAAATTCAGCAGGAATTTCATAGTCAAATTCTATTTCATTATAATTAAATTCATATTCAACTTTTCCATTTTTATCAATGACTACACGCTCTTCTAAGCTAGCACTTCGGCTAAGTTCACTAACAACATTTGTAGCAAAGGATTGGTTAGGCCGTAGGTTTAACCTACCACCTATTGTAGAAGTTAATATTTGTGATAAGTCTGAGAGTTCTGATTCATTAAAACCATCTAGGGTAGATGTTGGCTTTCTAAAATTAATGGCTAGGCGTTCTGTATTTTCCGCTTGAAACTGTTTTTCAAAAAGACATGTTTTCTTCCTACCATTGCTATCTAGTATGTCATAGCAGGCTTGAGCCGTATAATGTCCAGGTGAAAGAAATATATAACGTTCCAGTTCCATCTGTCCAAGTGCAATAACAAAACCTGTTTTTTGCACTTGTTCAGCAATTGATAAAGTTACATCAAAAATACGGAAATCATTTCCATAATTAAATTTTATTTTTATTTTCTGCATAACTTGTTCCTTAGTAAAACGAGCTTAGGTTTTTTGCTGAAAAATTATTATTTTAAGGTAAATAGAGTTTAAGTTGATTTTAAGACCTAATCGGCAATAATAACTTGGTTATCTTTTATCAATCAAGCTACTAGGGCAAGGAAATATTTTTCTAGTTGATATTCGATAACTTGACGAGAAATCATCACTAGCTATAATAGGGGAGTTATCCCAAATCAAACTACTAGGATTTTTCTTAATGAGTGATAATAAACTCAAGAGTAATGAGTTATTAAGCGTAGATAGTTTACTTAAGCTTTCTCAAACTATAGACCAATTTGAGCAATATGCCTATCCACATGCCAGCCAAATAGCCCGTTTTGCTGAAGCATTAGCCTTAAGAATAGGTTTAAGTCGTTCAGACTTAAATGCCTTAAAAGTTGCTGCCCTACTTCATGATGTTGGTGAAATGGTAATGAATAGCCCTGTAATGAGAACTCATGGAGTAATAGATTTTAGAACTAGGATAGATCTTTGGCGACATCCAATTATTGGAGAACAACAATTAGCTAAAAAAGATCTGCCAAAACAGGCCCAACTCCTGGTTCGATTCCATCATGAATGGTGGAATGGGACAGGTTACCCAGATATGTTAAAAGGTGAAGCCATTCCTATTGGTGCTAGAATCTTACGTTTGGTTGATACTTATAGTGCTTTAACTGCTGATCGCCCTCATCGTCAGGCATTTTCTCAAACCCAAGCCCAAGAAATTATTGCCCAATATTCAGGTATAGAATTTGACCCTTTCTTAGTTAAAATTTTTCTAACAATGCTAACGGAGATGTCTTTGTCCTCTCAACAAAACATAGACAGTCAAAAAGAAGAAATAACAAATCCTCCAAATTTAGCTCCTGAACCAATAATTCAATCTGTAATATCTGTAATAGAAGAACATATTGAAAGCCCATTATCTGATCAACACAATCTTACTTCCGAAGTTGAAAATATTGAAAACATTGAAGATAACCAAACTAACCAAGTTGATGAAGTAGAAAATACTATAAATGAAGTTAATTACACTGCTAACAATGCGGTAAGCGAAAATATAGAAACAATTGAAATTAATGAAGTTAATGAAGTTAATAGAGTTGATACTGGTGATTTAGAGACAGAAGAAATTGAAAGCCCTACAGAAAAAATAGCTTCAGAATTTACAGAAGATATAAACGCCACAAAACCATTATTTGCTATAAATAACATAGAAACCGATGAACTATCTGCGGCTCAAACAAGTTTACTAGCTGAACCTAGCCCAGTAACTGCTGAAATAAATGAAAAAGAAAATCTTGAAGAAATGGAACACATAAGTAAAAACAATGTTGAAAATTAGTGAAAATAACCACTGTTGGGTTGCATTTGAAGCTAGTGTTTTAGCACAACAAAAATTTGACTCTATTGCTATTGCTTTTGCTGGAAATTCCAAACTTGATTGGTACTTAAAACTTTGGAATAAAAGAATTATCAATAATGATATTTGCAAATGGGCTTGGCAAGTGGCAAAAGCTCGTGTAGAAAATAATAGCGAGCAACTAGATGAATTTGACTTAAATATTTTGTTATCTGACGTAGATTTATACCAAGAATTAAATAATCCTATTTTATTAAATTGGTTTAGTGAATCAGATGCTCATTGGTTAAATAACTTAAGAACTAATATAAACAAGCTTAATAATGAAACCCGTAAAGCATTGGCTATTTATGCAGGGATTTTAACAGGTAATTACGCGCTTTCATTTAATGAAGAAACGGAATTTCTTAAACGTCCGCTTTCAGAAGTTTTTTTAGAAATGATTAAAATAGCTAATCAAATTATTGATAACCAAAGCTATAATCGTGCAACTAATTTAGAAGCAACAGAATTTGTTAGACGCACTAAAGCAGATTTACTTTACTTAAATCTTCCTAGGCCAGCATCAATTCTTAAATTCTTAAATAGTTCAGAATCTTGGAAAGAAGCCTGGGTAAGCCAAACAGATTATTTCTATGATGAGCTACTTGCAAAGGTCAAAGATAGTCCTAGTGGGCTTGTTACAAGTAAAGAAGCTTATTTACAAAGTATTTCGCAAATACTAGAGACAGCTAAACATATACCGACTTGGGCAATAGTTTTTCTTGAGCATTTACCACTTTCTTTAACAGAAATGGCAGATGAAATAAAAAAACATCGATTAGTAAAAGCTATTTATCTTAAGGATTTATCAGCAATAGCAGCACAACGAAAAACCTATGTTATTTTAGCTAGTGAACAGTAGTTATTTTTTGTCAATGATTTGCTTCTGATTCTTCGACTGCTAATAGCTGTAAGTTTAACTCTGACAAGATTTTATCCAAAGCTTCTTGTCCAATAAATCCATTATGAAAAGCCTGCATAACAGCATCTTTTTCTACTAAAATTAAATGTCGTCGGGCTGTTCTCAGTTCATCTTCGCGTAATTGATTTGTTTCAATATGCAAATCCCTAATAATTTTTTCTGCTTTTTCTAATTTATTCTTATACTCTTCTCTAAGTTTTTCTAACAAATCAATATGAGCAGCACTATCTTTAACCATTTTCTCTACTTCCTTTAGAGCAGCCGATGCAGAACGGGCGTTTGCTCGTTCAATTTCATAGGTTTTTTGTCCTTCTTCTGTGCCTAAAATCCCCAATTTATACAAGAGAGGAGACATTGTTAAACCTTGAACAATAATAGAAAGAATGACTACGCCAAAAGTCATATTAATTATTAGCTCTCTATGTGGAAAATCAGCAGCTAAGCCTAAAGCTAAAACCATAGAAAGACTGCCTCGTAATCCTCCCCAAGTAAGTATTACGCCCCATTTCCAAGGAACAGCCTCTTTAGTTGGTCGCAGAGCAGCAGAAGCACCATAAACAACTATTGCCCTAGCTATTATTACTATTAAAAATGCTGCAACAATTGGTTTCCAAGATGCTAGTAAAGTACCTAAATTAACTTCAAAACCTATTAACAAAAATATTACTGAATTAAAAGCAAACGCGCTATATTCCCAAAAAGCTTCTACAGCTATTCTTGTTGAAGGACTCATGCCGGTTCGAGCAGCATAACTACCTGATAGCATTCCTGCAACTACTGTAGCAATTACCCCAGAAAAATGAAAATGTTCAGCAGCAGCAAAAGAACCATAAGCAGAAATTACAGTTAGAGTAATTTCTATTAGTGGGTCATCTACTTTTTGAATTATTTTAGAAATGCTATAACCAATTGCACCACCTATTAAAAGCCCCATTCCTACAACTTTAATAAAATCCATTACCACATTAGCAACTGAAAATGTCCCACTAGCAACAACTCCTAAAATCATAGTAAAAAAGACTATTGCAGTACCATCATTTAGTAAACTTTCCCCTTCTACTAAAATAGCCAAACGTTTAGGCGTGCCTAAACTCTTAAACAACCCAACTACAGCAATAGGATCTGTTGCAGCGATTAGCGCGGCGAAAACTAGGCCATGTTGCCAAGAAAAGCCTTCAACAAACTGTAAAGCATTGGCAATAGGGGTTAAAATTATTGCTGTCAAAGCTATTGCAGCAATAACTCCAGGAATAGCTAAAGCATGAACAGCTAATTTATTTTTCCAAAAATCCTTAAATTCTAAATGAAATGCCGCTTCATAAAGCAGGCCCGGCAAGAAAAGAGAGTAAAGCAATTCTTTAGAAAGATGTGGAGGTTCAAGCGTATGAGTAGTACCTAATATTAAGCCTGTTGCTACTAATGCGACAGTATAAGGAACTTTTAGCCAGCGAATAATTATTGCAACAGCAGTTGCAACTGCAAACAAAGCAACAAATACTTCTCCAGATGCCATTATTTTTACTCCATATCTTGGTTTAGTTAATTTATAGAATAATCAATAAGGTAGGGTTAGCTAATACTCTACATAAGAGTTTATAGCTACATGATTAATCTTACTCCTCCAAGTTCAGCAATATTATGTGGGAAACGGTCGCTAGGTGTACCTATAAACATATAATTTTTTGGTACTTTTAAGCGTTGTGAAACTTTTTCTATTAGTTCAGGGCCAAATCTTCCTTTAATTAGTATTAAATCTATTCTTAGTTCAGGGTAGATTTTATCAACAGTATTTAGTTGCTCTGTAAGTTCTTTAGGGATCTCTTCTTCTGTATTATAACAATGTAAAACCACTAGTCTTTTACTTTGTTCATTTTGCAGCACATAAAGAGCAGCTTGATTGAGTGTTCTTAAACTATCACCTCTACTAAAAAAGATTACAGTTTGATTATTAATTTGACTAATACCTGAAATGATATTACTAGCAATTTTTTGGTTTAGATAATTAACTTTTTCAATCATCATTTGAGAAATAGCTAAAATGGCTTTTAGTATTTGAACACGTAGAAACATTATTTCTACAACTAAAAATGCTACACCAAAATAAATAAGAAATACTCTTACATAAGCAGGATTAATTAATAAGTTACCTACTAAGCCAACTATTACAGCAATAAAAGCTATAATAACTGCTCCCCAACTAGCACGAATTTCACGAGGTAGCCGGTCACGTTTTATTTTAAGTAGCATATTGCCAACAGCAAATAATGCCATAACACAAAGAAATGAAAGGGTATAAACACCAGCTAAAGTTTCTATTCTGCCGCCAGTAATTACTAGAACCGAGCAACAAAGAGCAAAAAATAATAGAATAATCCAATGGTTTGTATTACGCCATTTATTTTCTTTTAGAAGAAATTGTGGTAAACAACGGTCTAAAGCCATACGACGAATTAGACCAGTTACACCAACATAGCTAGTTAAAACTGCACCTGACAAAACTAAAACAGCATTTATGCTGACCCAAACTTGTAGCCAACGCCCAGCAGAAAGAAGCCCCATTTGAGCAAGTAGGTCTTCTTTATGATTAGCTATTTCACTTAATGGTAAAATACCTAAAGAAAGAAGGCTAATTAGTGGATTAAATATTGCAACAGCAATCCACATATTGCGCAGAGTTTTAGGAAAAACTCCTTCTTGTTGTTCTTCAATAAAATTAGCTGAGCTTTCAAAGCCGCTAATACCTAACATTGCGGCAGAAAAGCCAAAGAATATAGCTTTAAGAATTCCATTAGGTGTAGGAGTTTGCCAATTAGACCAAAATATTGATAAGTCCTTAAATAAAAGCACAGAAACACATAATGAGAGTAAAACTAAGGTAACTATATGAAAAATAAAAAGAAATAGAGCTACAATTGCTGATTCACTAATACCAATTAGATTAAGTATTGCAAAGATACCTAATAAAATAATAGTTGCCCAAAAAACATTTAATCCATGCCAAAGATTATGTGCATAGTGCATTGCTTCATTAGCACTAATCACAGCCGTAGCTAAGTAGGAAAGCAGCGTTAAACAAGCAGCAATAGAGGCTTTTGCCTTAGTTGTAGTATTAAGCAGTACATTGTAGGCCCCACCATTTAGAGGAAGTGCTAGCCCAACTTCTGCATAAATATTACGAAATAAATATAAAACTACTGCTACACAAGCCAGTGCAATAGGGGCATAAGGGCCAGCATAAATAGCACAAAGAGCCGAGACATAAAGACAACTTGAAGTAATATCATTGCCGCAAATAGCTGTAGATTTCCATTCACCTAGTTTATGAGCTAGTCCAGAATCCAAATGAGTAACCTTAATATGCTCTGAGCCAAGATCTTCAATTTTCTGTGTTGTTCCCCAACCAGCAAAAGTTGAAATATCTTCTACTTTATCTACAATAACTTCATTTATTACTTCATTGTTTGTACTGTCCATAATATCCCCTAAAATTTGTTTATTCTATGGGTGAAAGATCTTGGTTAGATTCTATTACTTCATCTTTTGCTTCTTTAACTATCTTATGAGTACCCTTAAAAAGTTGGACAAGAAAAGGAGGAGCAATTAATGTAGTTGCTACAGACATAAAAACAACCACACCATAAAGAGCAGAAGACATAACCCCTAATCCTAGACCTATTTGAGCAACAATGATTCCTACTTCGCCACGTGGCACCATTCCCATACCAACTTGCAAGGCTTCTCGCCGACCCATTGGTAAAGCGGCCAAACCGCAGCCAATTAATTTTGTTATAACTGCAATAATAGTTGCTAGTATAGTTAGTATTATTACCTGCTTATCCTTAAAAACTGTTAGATCAAGTTGTAAGCCTATTCCAACTAGAAAAAATGGAAGCAGAAATTCCATTACCGCACCTGATTGTAAATGTAGTTCTGTATCTTCTGTAGATTCAGATAGTGCCATTCCTGCCAGAAAACTACCAATAATTGCAGCAACTCCAACATAAGTAGCAAGTAAAGAAAGACCTAAACAAAGTATTAATCCAAAAATAAAAAAGGCATGTCCAATTTTTAAGCGTTCAAGAGATGAACGACTTTTATTAACCAATTTTGTACCAACAAAAACCATAAACAAGGTAAATCCAATTGAAAGACCTGCTGTAAGAATTAGCTCACCATAATTAATTTTACCTTTAGCCATACTGCTAACTATGCTTAAAATTATTAAACCTAGCACATCATCTATAACAGCAGCACCCATAATTACTTGGCTAGTCTGTAGGCTTAAGACACCCAAAGACGCTAGCACTCTAGCAGTGATACCAACGCTAGTTGCTACCATAGCTGCACCTAAAAAAATACCTTCTATAGTTGGCTCTCCCCAAAGTTCTAACAGTAACCATCCAGCAAAAAAAGGAACAATAACGCCTAGAACAGCAACTAAAAAAGCTCTTTTACCTACTTGAAACAAGGCTTTTGGGCTAATTTCAAGTCCAACAGTAAAAAGTAAAATCATTACTCCAATTTCGGCTAAAGCTTTTGTTAGTTCAGTTTGTTCTACTAATCCTAGCAAACTAGGCCCAATTAAAACGCCAGCTAAAATTTCTCCAACTACTGCTGGTTGACGAATACGTTCAAAAACTTCTGCACTTAGTTTTGCGGCTAGAAAAATAATAAACAAACTAAAAAGCACTTTTCCGCTTTCAGAGCTAGACCAAAACATTGCTATTGAATAAAAA
>CAZBMZ010000001.1:0-13260 GCA_964492845.1 uncultured Clostridia bacterium | reverse complement strand
CTTAATTGTCCAAATAGAAGGCTAGCTTAAAATTTTTGTTTTGTTTTATAAACCAACATAGACATTAATAGATTAAGAAAACTACAGCAACACTTATAGAGTTATTTGTTGCAATAAAAGCGGTTAACAGGTATATTTCAATGATAGGACGACTTAAATAATAAAATTAAAGTTTTTGTTTTTACCTCACTAATATTTGATATTCTGGAAATTCTTGACTTAAAAGTTGAGCGACTAGAGCAAATTTTTTTGTAACAAATCTAGCATAAAGTTTTTGTGAATAAACTTCGCTTATCTCACTCCAAAATGGCTCAAACCCTTCATCTTGATGGGTAATAATTGCTTGTCCACGACGTGCTAAAATACGTCCTCCACCTATAGGGTAAATTTCTACAGAAGGTTCTTCAGCACTAGCCCCTATTTGCTCACGTAAGTAAGTGCGAATTTTGGTTTCGGCACGTTCTACTTGAGTAGCAGCAACTTCTGTATTATCACCAATATCTATTACTAACCGATTACAAGCCAACAAAACTAGAAAATTTAATCCATTGCTCTTTTGTGGGGCTGCAATCAAATAATCTGTTAGCTTTTTCTTATCATCAGGAAGTAGATTAGGTATTTGGTTAGCTAATGGGACTAAAGAACTATAAAGCCCAGCTAGTTGATTAAAATATTCTGTTATCTTTGGACGCATTTCTACCAAAGCTTCCTGTGCAGGGAGATTATTTTCATCTAGCCCACTTAAATAGTTAAAAAATGTTTTTGCTGTATTTGGAACATTAAAAAGTAGCCCTAGGTGATTTAATTCTGGTAAAAGCTGAGTAATAACACTGCTATGTGTGACTACAATAGTAACTAAATGTCTTTTTTCTGCTCTTATAGTTAAAGATAAAAGCTTAAAGAAAGTCCAATTATCTTTATCCGACGCATTAAGTACATTATTTAATAAATAATCTATTCTTTCTGCACCTGCTTCATCAATCATTAAGTCGCTAAGAGCTTTTTCTGGTTCTACTTCGGCAACGGGCAAGCTAGCAGCCTTTTCATCACGCACAGGGTAAAGAATTTCGATTTGTTCAACTAATCCTCTAATAGAACTTAGAAGTTGTGGATCAACACCTAATAATTTTAGGTCTTTTTTCATTTGACCTAAGTAATGACGAAAACTACTAGTAAAAGCTAGCCAGGAATCAAATCTAATTTCAGGGTCATAATAAAAGTTAATAGCTTCGGCTAATTGTGGTGGAAGGCGTTCACCTTCTCTAAAAAAGCCTTCTAGTCCCATAATAATAGTTTGACCAGCAGATTCAGATTGCACTTGTAAGCTTTCTGCAACTTCAGAACCAGAAATTTCCATTACCAAAATTAGTCTGACTACATCGCTAAATAATCTAATTAATTGTCCTAGAGATTGATAAGGAGGCAAACTTAGTAACACATCATCCCATGCCTCATCACTACTAATTTTAGTCCAAAAATCCCAAGCTACAGGTGCGCAGGTTCGCATAAATGTCCATTGCCAATGAGATGCAACTAACCATTTAGGGTTAAACCGCATTTGAATATCATCTTTACGTGTAGCTACTAAAGCAGGTAAAGTTTCTAAAATACGTTTTAGTTTACCTTGTGAATGGACTTCTGGAAGTTTTTGCAGCAGTTCTTCGGACATTTTCCAAGTTTGAACGCCAAGATCAAGCAAGCGAATTTGATCAGAAAGTCCAAGTGTGGCAAATGGACTAGCAGCAGGTATTTCTTCTTCTTGTTCCTCGCCTGCTTTTGTAACTTTTGCAACGCCTGGGCGGGCATTAGCTCCAAAACCTATTACAGTCCCGGCCCGCATAGTTAAAAATGTAGGGTGTTCGGGCCCCTGTTCGCCTAGGGAAGCTAGACCACTAGTTACTTGTTTTACATATTCATCCCCAAGCATAGAAATAGCCCGACGACGACCTAAAACACGCCAAAAGCCAGAAAGTATTTGAAAACGTCCTATTGGATCTAAACCCCTCATCCCTTCAGGCAAAGAAAAAGCTCTTGAATCAAGTAAAGCCATTCCTAAAATCGTTTGTAAAGCTCCGCCTAAATTACTACGTTTAACTAAAATTAATTCCGTGTTTTCACCTAGTAAGGATTCTACTAGCTGAGACATAGAGCTAAAAGCCATACGGAATTTAACTTTTTGACTAGCAGGGTCTAAATCAAATTCAGAAAGGCCAGAACACATAAACAAGCGATAATTATGTGATTCGCCTGCACTTGTAATTTGTGCTGACTCTCGGCGAATAATATCGCTTAATTCATTATCCTGACGGCATTTTAGTAGTTTTCCGCTATTGACTAGAAGTTGAGAGGCTTCCGTTCCAACACGTTTTAAGGTACGGCTAGAATTAGCATCTTCTGTAACAACTTCCCATTGACCGCTACCATAATTATAAACACAGAGTTGTGAAGGATCCTCTGGATCTATCGCTAGGTCAACATAAGAAAAAGGCATTTCAAAATTACAGAAATAGAAAAATTCTACAATTGCCCTAACAAGCATATGGGGATAGCCCCATTCAATATTTAGGTCAACAGTTTGTGTAACTAATTGATTACGATAGGCTTCTGCTAAAACATTAATACCTTTTAGCATATGAAGCAAATAACCAGCCGTTTCTCGACTTATAGCTACTGCTCCCATACTTTCACCTAAAGGTAAGATAAACCCTGCTGGCTCACCTGGCTGTTTATAAAGCTGTAAGGCGGGAAGTTGTGCTTGGTCGCTAAAATGTGCTTCCCAAGCTTTAATTTTAACTAGCCCTCTCCAACTTTGGCTAAACAGGCGCAAAACTTGTTCAGAAGTTCGGGTGACTCTTAAAGAACTTTCATTTCCTATTAACTTAATTACTCTTTCTAGTGCATCTATTTTTGAACTATATGCCCGCAAAAAAGATAGCTCTATGTCCAAGCGTTCTAGCTCGGTTGCAATATCATTACGGGATTGAAAATATTGGTCATCAGTGATGTTATTATTAGTAGCAAGTTTATCTAAGGATTCTTGCCGACTTCGTGCTAAAGAAGCATTATATTCTTTCTTTTTTACAGAGGATTTTAAGTAAGCTATTGCATCTAAGAGGTCGCTTTTACGCCAAGTTACAAGCCCTAGACCTACTTCGCTATCTCGGCTATAGAGGTCTTTATAAAGTACAGTTTCTTGTTCACGACTAACAAAACCTATTTCATATTGTTGAGGATTAATACTATTACCATCCGCTATAGGTTGAGCAAAAACACGTTCTGCCCATTGAATTAACCGTTCATGTTGGCGTTCAACTAGAGGGTTAAAACCTTTTTGACTTAGCTCAAATGGGGTAGACATTTCTAAACCTCGCTTACAAATAGTAATAGAAATCAAAATATTTGCTAATTTTATTTATTAATATTCAAAAGTATAGGAATGCTGACAAAACAAAACTTTGTAATAGTTTAACATATAACTATAAAGCTGCATTTGTTCATTATTTACGCTTAATGGAGGCTCTTTTTTTAAGCCTTCTATAAACTCTACTAAATCATTATATTGTGATAAATAGTTATTTATCTCTAAACCTTGAGCAAGAACATAGGCTTGAAGACTTCCTCCTGGTTCAACTGGAGTTTTAGAATCTCTACTTACTAAGGTTAACAATTTATTTTTGGCTAACTCGTCTGCTACACCATCATTAATTAACTCTGCTATAGCAATTTTTTGCTCATCAGAGATTACAAAAAAGTATTGGTAAAGGCCATATAAAGAAATTGCATTATTTTTCCCTAAACTTTTTAAGATACTTTGCTCAAAACTATCTAAAGGTTTTACACCAGCATTTACTAATTGAATAACTACTTTTTCATCTTCTCCAACAATTAATTTTCTTTGTAAAATTGGAGGAATTGCACTTAAAGGAACAAATTTTATAGCTTTTCGTCGTCTTAGAGAAAAAATTGATAAAACTAATAATAAACTAGCTGAAGCTTCTCTTTCTACCACAAAAGCATTATGTAGCTTGCGTTTATATTGACTATCTTTGGCTGGAGGTAAAATTTTATCAGCAAAAAGTAATGCAATAAGTGATGGAGAAAGTGTTTTTACTTCAACTACATTATTAGCAGATTTATTAATAATTTCTTGTGCCGGTGTTTCATTATTTATTGCTACTATTTTATTTTTTTCTTTATCACTTAAATTATCTGTTTTTGGGTTAGGTAAAAGAGAACCATAAAGTGCTTGAAGTTCTGGTGGTAAAGGTTTTGTTCCATCCTGTAAACTATTAGGTAAGGGATCTGTATTAATAGATATAGCCTGAACTTCTACTAAATTATCTTCTATATTTTTAACTATATTCTCTATTTCATCATTTCTACTAATAATTTCCTTAGCTTTATTTATTTCCATTTGCTGTTTTTGTTGCTGTTGAGCTTGTTCTAGCTCTATTATTTCTTTTCTACTAACAATTTCACTTTTTCTTTTTTGTGGTAGCTTAAAACTAGTTACTTCAATTGTTCTATTTGTATCTATTTCATCAAGAAGTGTTATTTCGCTAACGCTACTCACAGAACTATCATCAAACCAAGTATTATTTTCCAACTCTACTATAGGATTTTCCACTCGTGTTTCTTGAAGTTCATTAAAACTTGTTCGTGGAAATTCCTGCACATTAGTTTGTGGAAATTCTTGTACTTGTGTATCAGGTACAGGAAAGGTTGCTTTTTTTGTCTTAACTAATTCTACTGCTTGGGCTAAAGGAAGTTTTTCTGTTGTCGGGCGTTCATCAACTATTTTACTTACGCTCTTTTGCTTAGTCGCTTGTGTTAGTAAATTAGAAATAGCTAAAACGCTTTGAAACCGGCGATCAGGCTCTTTTTCTAAAGTCCTTAAAATTACTCTAGCTATATTATCTGGCAATTCTGGACATAAAAGGCATGGATCTTTAACTTTTTGCCTTATATGATGCTCCATAATAGTTAAGTGATTTTGCCCGGTAAATGGCACTTCTCCTGTCAACATCCTATATAAAATAGCTCCTAGTGAATAAACTTCTGAACGTTCGTCAACCTCTGTATTTTGGCATTGTTCAGGAGAAAAATAAAAAGGCTGTTCAAAAACAGTAATTGCTTTATTTTTCATCCTAGATAAGCGTTTATGATGAGCAACTAGACTATGATATAGCTTAAGTTGATTATCTGACGTAACTATTATATTAGCAGGCTTTAAGTCTTGATGAATCTGTTCACTCTCATTAATAACATTTACTATTTCACAAAGTAAATTAATGTAATTTACTACTTCTGCAAGAGGTAATTGTTTTTTTTCCGTTAAAATATCTTCTAAAGTTTGACCTTCAATATATTCTGTAGCTACATAAAAGAAACTATTATCACATTTTCCATAATCAAGTATTTTTATTATATTGGGATGATTTATTTGTGTGGCTAATTCAATTTTGGATAAAAAATTATTAGGATCTATAGGCAATTCTGATATTAAAAATATTTTAACTATCACAAAATGTCTTTTTTCTATATCAAAGCTTAAGTAATTAATATTAATATTTTCTCTAGAGATACGTTTGTCTAATCTATATTTATTTTTTATTAAAGGTATTCCCGATAAAGTAGTTTCTAGTAGGGTTTGGTCAACATCACAACTTTCATTATGATCACCAAAACATCTATTACAAGTAAAACATTCCTTCACTAAAGTAACAGCAGATATCCCCAAACATTTTGATTAGGGAATAATCCACCACCTCCTTCTTAATAAGCTATTTTCTCGTAATTTATTTTATCCTAACACCAATAAAAACATTATTTTACTATTTTTTCCTATTATAAACTTCTTAAACAGCCATTTATTTTATCTTTAGTAATGTTTAACCCTATAGATTGAGTAACTTATAATGACAAAAACAAAAACCCAGAGTTTTATACCCTGGGTTTTAAGGCAAAGCTTAAGTATGTTGTTTAGTATGTTTAACTTTTAGAAAAATCTAACAGTATAAGTAAATCTAACACCTCGTCCAATTTCAGGAGCTAAATCCTTAATCAAAGATAAATGATTGCGATACAGCCGATCATTTAAGTTAAAAGCATTAACAGAAAAAACTTGCACTGCATGTTTTTGTACTAACGTATAAGACGCAGCTAAATTAACTGTAGTATAGCCTGCTGTGCGAGTTTCGGTAGAAAAGATTTGATTTTGAGCGCGTGCCATAACAACTTCAGGCTTAAAGGAAAACCCTTTGTAGCGAGTTTCAAAGCCAATCCGACCGCGTAAGGGCGGGATACGTGGTAGCGGAGAGTTAGTATTTTTTATTTCTGCATCAACTGCATCTAGGCTGCCATTTAATGAAAAATTAGGATGTATTGCGTAATCAAAATTTGCTTCTGTACCAATAAACCGGCTATCTGCTTGTGTAAAATTAGCTTCTATTAATCCATCTTCAATATTTCCTGTTGGAGCAAGAAAAACAAAATTATCTAGGTTATAGTAAAAGAAGTTAAGTTCACCACGTAGTTTTTTACCTGAATATCTAAAAGATGTGTCAATACCATTGTTGCGCTCACGTTTAAGGTTAACATCGCCTATTTCAAAAGCTAAACTGCCTATGTGCGGGCCATTGTTATAAAGTTCTTCAAGTGCTGGAGCGCGATAAGAGCTAGTATAATTTGCTACAAATGCAAAGCTATCTTTTATTGGGATGCGAAGCCCAACAGCACCGGAAAAGCCTGTAAAATTACGTTTAGGAAGCCCCACAGGATCAAATCTAGTTGTTTCTACCCTGGCACCAAATTGTAGCTGCATTTTTTCATATTTTAGTTCTTCTAAAGCAAAGAAAGCAAAGTTGTTAGCGTCTACAGGTGGGGTTAATGCTTCCACTCCAGCTACATCATAATTACGGTAATATCCAGAAAAACCCAAACTACCTGATAATTTGCCCTTTTGAGCTTGTGTAAAGAGTCCTCGATAAGTAGTTTCACGATTGTTAAATGTTGTAGCTACAGTTGATATGTCGCCTGCTGTTTCAATTTCTCTATGTTTATAATCGCTATAATTTACTGAAAATTGAGCAGTGCTAAAGATTGATCCTAAATCTCTAAAACCAAAACTAAACCGGGCGTTATGCTGACGGATGGCTAGACCAATAAATTCTTCCTCTTCTCCTTCATCAGCCGCAATAGTTGAGACTTGATTAAGCATTTTGCGGGTGCTAGGAGTTAATGGAAAAGCATTATTTCTAGCTAGTTTAGCTAACCTTTCGTCCTCTTCACCCTCTTCTTCAGCCTCAAACATAGCAGCAAAGGGGATCCCATAAGTTGCATCCTGGTAGCCGTACTTAAAACGAAAATAAGCTTTATCTGCATAAAAAGCTACACCACCTGAACCGCCACTAGTACGAGATTTTGTATTAGGTATTTTACCAATGGGAGTATTATAGTCACTAGTTCGTTGTCCGCCACCATTACCAAAAAATAAAAAGCGACCTGTGCCATATTGAAGGCCACCATTAAAGCCACCTTGGTTATTATTTGAAGCACCTAAACCAGTAACATAGCCTGTTAAACCTGTATGGTTATGAGAAAAATCATCATTACCACTTACAACATTAACCACACCACCTAAAGCATTACTTCCATAAAGAAAAGTGGCTGGCCCCTTTAATATTTCAATTCTATCTGCGGCTAAAACATCTGTTGTCTCGCCATGATCGCCTGATTGCCCGCCAAGTGTACCGCTACGAAGCCCATCATTTAGAACTAAAACACGATCCCCATCAAAACCACGAATTACAGGACGAGATGAGCCTGGGCCAAAGCTACGTTTAGCTACTCCAGGTTGATTATCTAGTGTTTCTCCAAGCGATGGTTGCCCTTTTTGTGCAAGTTCCAATGAGCCTAAAGAGTTAATAGCAGAAAAAGACTCAAATATTGTTTGGTCTGTTCCAGAAGCAGTCACAACCACTTGTTCTTGCAAAGTAATGCTCATAGAAAAATCTAAATTAGCAGTATCTTCTGCCCCAACCACTATAGTTTGAACAACATCAGGGAATTTTTTCAAGTGAGCTACTACCGTATATTGACCAGCAGGTAAATCATTAAATTCATATGTCCCATCTGCATTAGTGCTAACAGTTCGTCTTAGTTCAACTATTTCAACAGTCGCGCTAGATAATGGCTGATTATTTTCGCTTAAAGTAACTGTTCCTCGTAAACCTGGCTTTTGCTGTGCAAAAACATTTGATGATGAATATAGTAATATTGCTAGTATTATAACTAGGCCAAGGCATTCTTTTTTAGTTTGAAATAAAAAACTCGCGTTTTTCCTCAAATGAGACAACATAAACTCTCCTAAAGATTTTTTATATGATTGTAAATATATAAATTAAAGATATTTTTGGCGAAGCTGATATTTAACCAATAAAATTACTAAAGGACACAACTTTTTAATAAGCTCTCACTTATTTCAAACTAGTGGACTGTTTTTACAAATAAATGGATTGTGTTTTTGTATGGTGGTTTAAGGAAAATTTGGGAAAAGGAAAAGACTTAATAGAAAAACTAGGTTGATGATATAGTATTTTCTCTAGAGAAATGCCAGCTAAAAATAACAAAGAAAAAACTTAACCATTATGGACTGAAAATCTATAAAATAGAATCACCTTAAAAAGCTTACATTTTAGCTTATTCTTTTGCTCCAGCAGCTTTAAGAAACTCAACTATATCAAAACTCTTTTTTAGGGTAGCCGTTTTTAGAGCAGTATTATTCTCTTTATCCTTTGCATTTATTTCAGCACCTGCTGCCACAAGCACTTTCACTAACTCAATATTCCCAATCTCTATAGCCATCATTAAAGGAGTTACATCTCTTTCATCACGAGCATTAACATTTGCACCTCGAAGAATTAGTAGTTTTGCTATCTCAACTCGGTTTGATTGTATAGCTATCATTAATGGAGTGAATTTTCCTATGGAAGCTATTGTTGAGTTAATTTCAGCACCATTATCAAGTAGTTCTTTTACTATATCTGTATGTCCTGTTTGTGTTGCAACAAAGAGAGGTGTAAGACCAAAACTACCTTGCTGATTAACATTTTCTCCTTTAGCTATTAGTTCCTTAACAGAATTTAGATTTCCTGTTTGTGAAGCAATTACTAAGGCATTATTTCTAGCAGTAAGCTGGTAAAACATAAATGAAATAAGAACAAAAACAAAGACAATTCCTGATAAGGAAACAAATGTACCTATTTGTTTTAATAATACTTTAACTAGCTGCTCACCTGTTTTTCTATAAAGTGTTTTTGTTCGTTTTGCTATTTGTTCAAATTCAAAACTACCCTCAGAAATATCCTTAAACACTTCTCCTTGAATTTGACGTGATTTTAGGTAGGTAAGATACATTGCAATAGAATAACGAGAGTAATTTAGACAAGTAATCATAATTATAGCTAAGTAAAACCCAAATATAGTGTTTGTAAGAGAAGGAAAAACAAAACCTACCTTTGATAAGCGTACTGCAAAAAAAATCAAAACCATCGTAAAAAGAGTTAAAAGCAAATTTCCCAATTCTATTGTGGTTACTATATAACGCAACTTATCTACTAGATTTTTTGAATCATCTAACGCAGTTGCAGCTTTTTTTTCTTCCAACACAACCAAAATAGGATAAAAGGCGTTTCCAACATAGGTTTGAACTCCAGGAAGAATTAATTTTATTAAACCTAGCAAGATAGCAAAAAAACTTTGTATAGAGCTTTTAGCAAGTTCAAATATGTATCTAATAAGAGTGCTAAAAAGAGAACGTAAACTAATAGTAGAATCAGAATATTTTTCAAGAACTAAAGCACAGGCAGCAACATTTAATGTATTAGCAAACATCAGTATTGGAAAAGACAACAAAAATAATGGTCTGTATAATGTTTCTAAAAAATATGAAAATAAGATAGCAGGAATATACAAAAAAATTGCTATACGAGCAAAAGTAAAACGTTTTTTAATATAAAGCTCTTGTGCTTTTTCCAGTAAAGGCACTTCTCCATCTGCACTAGAATGTAAAGCAATAGCAAAAGCCTTTGCTGAAATAGGTCTTCTTTCAGGCTTTTTAGCAAGTGCTGACATAACTATATTAGCAACAGATGTTGGTATATTGTCATTATGCTGCTTAATAAAAGGTGCTTCCAGCTTCATATGTTTATCTATCAAGTCATAAGAGTCTCCAACAAATGGAGTCACACCTGTAAGCATTTGATAGGTAATTACACCTAGGCTATATATATCTGAACGAGCATCAATAACGGCACCTTTACATTGTTCTGGAGACATATAAAGAGGTGTTCCCAAAACCATTCCTACTTGTGTTAGTCTTGCTGTTGGAATTTTATTAGTAGTAATACTTTTGTCTAAGGTATCTTCAGCAACAATTGTATTTTGTTCTTCTTTAGAAATATCATGTATTTCTGTACATGCTTCTCCATTAACCTGCTGCACTTGTGTAATAGCAGATACCATTTCTTTGTTAACAGGACGACTAGAAACATTAGAAGAACTTTCTTCTTTATTAGGTTCTTTTACAACTGCTGTGATAATTTCTGGAGAAACAGAATCTCGAAGTTTAGCTAGACCAAAATCAAGCACTTTAACATTGTAGCTACCTCGCCAGTTTTGTTCTAACCAAATATTATCAGGTTTAAGATCTCTATGAATAATACCCTGTTGGTGTGCTTTATCAATGGCTGAGCAGATTTGTCCAACTATTTCTACAGTTAATTCTAGTGGCAAAGATCCTTTTTTCTTTAGTAAGTCACCTAACGAACAACCGTCTAAATACTCCATTACCAGATAAGCAACTCTTTGTTGCCCAAGAGAAGAAAATCCAAAATCTGTAATATTAACAACATTTGGATGGCGTAAACGTCCAATAGCTTGAGCTTCACGCTTAAAGCGTTCAACAAAATGTTGATTAGCCATAAATTGCGGAGCAATAACTTTTACTGCTACAAGACGTGTTGTTCCTAAATGTAAAGCAAGATAGACTGCTCCCATTCCACCTTGACCAAGTAAACTTTTGATTTGGTATTTTTCATCTATTACTAAACCAATAAATTGGGTTGATTCAAACATGTTTATTCTTACTCTTTGAGAATTAATAAGTTTATTAAAAATGGAATTCTTATGTAGAGGGGCAAGCTTTTTATACAGACTCGAATACACTTCCAAATATATCTTCCCATAACACTGAGATTAGTTGTTTTAGAAAATATTACTAGTTAGTAATCAGAGATTAACTTATTTATTACTGTAGGATCAATACCTTCTAGCCTTTGCCAGAAGAATTTTGGAAAAGCTTAATTGACAGATATATTTTGTCATCTTGTTTTTATTTGCAAAAGAAATAAACTCACCAATTTTTATAAAATTCTATAAAAATCAGTGAGTTTTAGCATTATGGAAATCAAATAACAATCTCTAATTCTGTTATTTTGGCTCAACTAATCCATTAGCTGTATTCCAAGCAGGCCAACCACCTTTTAGCACATAAACTTGCTTAAATCCATTGTTAAGCAAGACTTGAGCAGCAGTAATAGCTCCGCCTTCTGTTGGACAACTGCAATAAGTGACTACCATTTTATCTTTTGGAATATCTTTTAAGTGTTTTTCTACTTCACCTGGTGCAACTCTTATAGCACCTTTGATTTTTGTTGTGCTGCTATCATAATCTCCACCGCGTACATCTAAAATAACCATACCTTGTTTTTTATCAAACTTTGCTTTTAATTCTGCAACACTAATCATTTGAACAGTATTATTAGTGTTATTGTTGTTATCAGCTAACATATTGATAAAATTATAGTTCGCTGTGTTGGCTAAACTAACAGAAGCCGTAGCAAGACATAAAACTACTAATATAATAAGCAAATTTACTTTTCTAATAATCATAACTGTACCTTTCTAATCTTAATTTACTACATTAAAAATTCTATTTGGTTTTCATTTATTTTGAACGTCGAGTTTTATTTATTGGTTACAAAAGTAGGAAATAATTAGCAAGAATTTGTTTATTTGTCTTTTATAAATTCTTGTTCTAATCCAGGTAAGTTAAGACTAGCCAATGTTAATTGATTTAATCCATAAGAAGTAAACCCTTCTTGGTCAAAGTGCTTAGCAATATTTGTAATAATTTTTACTTTAGCTTCTTTATTTAATTGTCCATCTTTATCAAGATTTTTTGGGTCAGAAAGTGCTGTTTTGACTTCATTTTGCATAAACTTAATTTGGTTGATATTTTCTTTTACTATATAAGCTAATCTATTAGGTTCATTATGGCCCGAATATACAATAGTATTTGGAGCAAAATCTTTAGCAAGATTTTCTAGTTGTTCAATAGCATTAATAGAATGTCCCTCACCAATATAAAAAGGAGCATGGCTAACAGTTGCATCACCTGTAAATAATACTTTTAAGTCCATAAGTTCAATAACAGAGTTATTATCTGATTCCATAGCACCATAATCTTGAATTTTTAAGCGCATACCCGCTAATTCAACTATTTCTCCTGATTTAACTATTTGATTTGGAACAAAAACATCTTGTTCGTAACTATCTCCTAAAGCTTTGGCCCAGGTAGCAATTGCGTTTTCATGTACTTTTTTTACTGATTCAGCAGTTGCTTTTGTAGCTATTACCGGAACTTTACCGCCAAAAGCATCTACAATAACACGAGTTCCCCCAAAATGATCCACATGAGGATGTGTTAAAATAATGGCTACCAAGGGCTTACCCGTTGTTTTTATTGTTGCAGCTAATTGATTAGCATCCTTTTTTAACATAAGACTATCAATTAAAACTATTCCATCTTTAGACTCTAACCAATAAGCATTAGCTTGATATGATTGTTCTGAGCTAACAAATCTATGTATTTCAATTCTTGGTTGTTGTGCTTGAATAGGTAAAACAAGAAGCGATATTACGATAAACAAAAACAAGAAAAATTTACCAATACTCATCTTTTTCTCCATTAAATAAAGTAATTTGTTTAATTTTAAAAACTAAGGCAAATTCTAGGCCAAATAATATGCTGGTAAAATTCTTATAAATGGCATTAGTAACAACCAATAATGGTTTTTGAGCAAAAGAAATGTTCATTTTTGTAATAACGTTGCTCGTTATTGGGATTTTTAACTTTTTAAACTATTAACTGATCTTACGCAGTGAGCATAAATATTGAAAAATAAGTAGGTTAATAGC